>CAWATT010000008.1:0-669532 GCA_963785055.1 uncultured Pseudomonadota bacterium | reverse complement strand
GGGTGCAGGACGCGGTTGCCTACCTTGTGCTTGTGATATCGGTCGGAACCCATGATGTGACCCTCACTCTTCCCAGACGGAGCGTTCGAGGTCGATCGTACGCGCCGAAACCTGGCGGTACGCAGGGGCGCCGCGTACCGGGAATCGAAGTGCTGGTAATGTCCACGGCTGCTTAGTGGGTACTTGAGCGAGGGGGATTCATGAAGGTATTGACCATCGTTGCGTTGACTGCCGCGGTGTTCTTCCAGGGCGCACCCGCGCGTGCCGCCGATTGTGACCGCGCCTGCCTGTCGGTCCAGATGGATCGCTACCTGCCGCGCTCGACGCGCACGACCCGCAGCGCCTGCCCCTGGCGCGCGGTGCGAACTTCACCGAGAACACCGTGGCGGTCGCGCTGGGCGACGTCTTCTGGCAGACCATAGATCGCGGCAGCCAGTCCGAAGCACCTCGCGCTTGGTGATCGCCGACCCTGCGACCGCGCAGGTGGCGTTCTACGGTGCCGCGACCGAGAACGGCCATGGCGTGCTGTTCAGCGTGCGGCTGAAGCACAGGCGCGCGGCGGATTACCGAGATCGAGCAGTTGATCGTGCGTCGGGGCCGGGCGCAGATTGGGGAGTTCGACGTCCACCGCCGCTTTGAGTGCTGCTGGACCGAGGCCCTGCCGCAGGCCGAGCGCCTGCCGCGCGCGGAACTGGTGCGGATCGCCAATCTTTACTTCGACGGCATCGAGAAGTCCAACGGCGATATCGTGCCGGTGACGCCGGAGACCAGTCGCGTCGAGAACGGCGTCCGCATCGCGCCGCGACCGGTGTCGGCCGTGGTATCGCGCCGATCAGCATCCGCGAGACCTTCAACAGCGGCATGTTCCGGCTACATCCACGCGATCCGGCCGCGCCGGATCCTGATGGTCGACGAGGAGCGCGGCATCGTGCACGCGATGGTGATGTTCCAGCACCCGGGCAACGTCACGGGTCTGCGTCGTTCTGGGAAAAGCAGTACAAGGACCCGACCAGCATCATCGTCTATCCGAATTCGATGGCGATGACCGAGTCGTTCCGCATCGCGGCGGGCAAGATCACGCACATCGTCGCGCAGATGGTGATGCTGCCCTACGGCAGCCGACGGGCTGGCCGGTGCGTTGATGAATCATCACAAGCCTGACTGTCGCGGAACGGCGCCGGAGATTCGCGCTATCCTCTCCCGCCTGGTTTCGGGGGCATTTTCATAAGTTCGGGGGTTGGTCATGAGCAAGGCGAATCGGTCAGTCGTGCTTTATTCGCTGGTTCCGGCATTCCTCCTCGGCGGCGTATTCGCCGTCGCAGGCCCAGAGTGCTGGATCGCCGCCAAGCCGACGAACTGGTCGGATCCCGCCACCTGGCCGAACAAGAAGGTGCCGGCCGCAGGCGACAAGGTCGACGATCGCCAACGACAAGGAAGTGATCCTCGACGTCAGCCCGCCAGCGCTGGGCGGCCTCACCATCGACGGCAAGCTCACGCTTCGCCGACAACGACGCGACCTGGAGCTGACCACCGAGTGGATCATGCTGCACGGCGAACTGGCAGATCGGCACCGAAGCCAAGCCCCACACGCGCAAGGCCACCATCACCCTCACCGACAACGTCAAGGACGAAGACGTCATGGTCGGCATGGGTGACCGCGGCATCATGCTCTCGGGCGGCACGCTGAACCTGCACGGCGACCGCACCAACACCTGGACCAAGCTGGCGAAGCACGGCCAAAGCCGGCAGCACCTCGATCGAAGTGCTGAATGCCGCGCGGCTGGCGGTCGGCGACGAGATCGTCCTCGCGTCGACGGACTTCGATCCCCGCCAGGCCGAGCGGCGCACGATCGCCGCCATCAGCGGCAACACGATCACGCTCGACAAGAAGCTCGACTACATGCACTTCGGCAAGATCACCTTCGACGTGGATGAGCGCGGCGAAGTCGGCCTGCTGACGCGCAACATCAAGATCCAGGCATCGGAGGATGCGGCGCAGTCTTACTTCGGCGGCCACATCATGGCGATGGCCGTCGAGCAAGATGTATCGTCGCGGGCGTCGAGCTCAACCGCATGGGCCAGCACATGACGCTGGCCCGCTATCCGATCCACTGGCACCTGGTCGGCGACGCGCAAGGGCCAGTACATCAAGAACGCGGCCATCCACGACACCTACAACCGCTGCGTGACGGTGCACGGCACGAACAACCTGCGCGTCGAGAACAACGTGACCTACAACATCGTCGGTCACTGCTTCTTCCTCGAAGACGGCATCGAGCACGGCAACGAGTTCGTCAAGAACCTCGCCATCCAGATCAAGTGCCATCCGACCAAGCCCTGCGTCCCGATCAATCTCGCCGCAAACGGAGAGATCAGCGGGAATCGCCAGGCCATCAGGCAAGCCAGCTTTTCCGGCAAGGACACCCTGCTGCCCTCGGACAACACGGTGGCGGCTTACTGGATCACCAACCCGGACAACTCCTTCATCGACAACGTGGCCGCCGGTTCCGATCAGACCGGCTTCTGGTTTTCCCTGCCGATGCACCCGCAAGGTGCAGTTCCAGGACTCGGAGGTCAGCAAGACCATCTGGCCGCGCCGAACGCCGCTGCGCGCATTCAGGGGCAACGTGTCCCATTCCAACTTCGACGGGTTCATGATCGACCGGCACATCAACGAAGACAACACCTTCGGTCTGGCCTCCATTCCGTTGCTGCCGTTGACAGATCCCAACGATCTGGAGAGCGAAGTGCTGGAGACGCACTTCGAGAACCTGACCAGCTACAAGAACCGCAATGGTGGTCTCTGGGGCCGGGGCGACCTCTACGTCTACAGCAACGCGAAATTCGCTGACAATGCCATTGGCATGACGCAGGCCGCTGGCGACATCGGCAGCCTCACGGTTCAGTTCACGGCTGGTTGATTCGCTGGTCGTGGGCGAGACCGACAATATCGGCAACCCCACGACGCCCGAGGAAATGGCCTACGGCCGCAGCCTGCCGAAGCCGCCGATTCCGGATTTCCCCATCCGCGGCTACGAATACTATGACTACCGCGATGATGTGGTGAACACGACATTCGTGAATTTCCAGGACAACGAGCTGCGAAAGACAGGCGCGCTTTCCTTCCTGCTGTTCACGAGCGCGGGGCTCAGTACCGGAAGCACGATCAGCGGTGCGAAATTCGTCAACGCCAAGCCGGTCTATTTCCCGAAATTCGATACCCGGTTCGATAATGACAACCGCGGCGGCAACGCATATCGGACCCTGTCGTTCCGCGACCTGGACGGTTCGGTGACCGGCATCCCCGATTCCCACGTCATGCTGCACGACGGCGAGAACGACAGCGTCGTCACCGACGACACCTGCGAGATTCATCCCACCTGGAACGCCTCTGTGTGCAAGGGTGATGTCGGCCGCCTGAATCTCTCCGACGCCAGAGGAGAACTTCCGCGCGCGGTCGATCTCGAATCGCGGACCGCCCGGTTCGCTTTGCTGGCTTCGATCGGTGGCGGGAATGCTGCCAAACACTCCCCTCGTTCAGGCCCAACGTGCCGCTCTGTTTTCCCGTCGTGCTCCGCAGGCGCCCATCGCGCTTGTTCGCAACGGCAAGGAATTCAAGATCTCCGGCGACCAGAGCACTGTGAAGGCCGGCACCGAGATCCAGGTGAAAACCGAAAGACCGGAAGTCACTCTCAGCCTGGCCGAAATGGACAAGGGCTCATGGGTCATCTTTGAGCTGCCGGGTTTCACCAAGGCAGCCTCCGGAACGGAACAGCGCAGCATGGACGCATTGCGCAAGGCGAACGAGACGTCCTATTTCAAGGACGGGGATGCCCTCTGGGTCAAACTGGTGGCCGCAGCCTCCGGTCATGCCAGATCATTCGTCCAACGGATCTGCAAGCCAGCATAACGGTCAGCCGATAAGGCTGGCCGCCGTCTAATCGCCTCGCCCGGACTCCTCGACGGGTCCGGGATTCAGTCGCTTGTGGCGGATCGACCACCACAGTGACAGGCCGATCAGCACCGCGCCGATCAGCCCCGTGATGACTTCGGGGACATGCGCCACTGCGCCGAACAGCATGATTCCGCCCAGGGCGATGATCGCCCAGAACGCGCCGTGTTCGAGGAAGGCATATTCCGCCAGCGTGCCCTTGTGCACCAGGTGGACCGTCATCGAGCGCACGAAGATCGCGCCGATCGACAGGCCCAGTGCGATCACGATCATGTTGTTCGAGAGCGCGAAGGCCCCGATCACTCCGTCGAAGCTGAACGAAGCGTCGAGCACGTTGAGATAGAGAAACCCGCCCAGCCCCGAGCGCACCATCGTGCCCGCCAGCCGGCGTTTCTTGTCCTGGATTTCGAGCGCGGTGCTGACCGCCTCGACCGCGATGAAGGTAACGATGCCGAGAATGCCCGCCACCAGGAAGGTCAGCGCATCCTCGGTCTCGAGCAGGCGCGAGATGCCCCACAGCACCAGCAGCAGCACGCCGATCTCGACTGCCTTCACCGCCGAGACCGCCGCCAGCCTGCGTTCGATCACTCCGATCCAGTGCACTTCCTTGTCGGCATCGAAGAAGAACTTGAGCCCCACCATCGCCAGGAACGCGCCGCCGAAGCCGGCGATGCCGACCTGGGCGGTGGAGACGATCCGTTCGTATTCGTCCGGATTGGTGAGCGAGAGCGTGACCGCGTCGATCGGCCCGATTCCGGCCGCGATCGCCACGATCGCCAGCGGGAACACGATCCGCATTCCGAACACGGCAAAGGCAATGCCCCACAGCAGGAAGCGCTTCTGCCAGACCTCGTCCATCTCCTTGAGCACCGAGGCGTTGACCACCGCGTTGTCGAAGCTGAGCGAGATCTCGAGCACCGACAGCACCACGATGATCCACAGCATCTGTGCGGTGCCGGCGACGGTGCCGGTGCTGAACCAGCCGTACCAGACCGCCAGGGCGAGACAGATGGCGGTGAAGATGAAGGAGAAGCGGTAGTACTGGAACATCTGGCTATTAGACGGTAGCTATCGGCTGATCGTAATGCTGGTTTGAGTATCCAGCGGGCTGGGGGAGCTGTGGGCTGAAGCGGCGGGGTGGGTCGGCGTATGCCCGGCTTCCCCTGGGCCGGCATGGGGCAGGGCGCAATTCAGAGGGAGGACGGGAATCTGCGGCTCCGGAGGTATTCCTGGTCGCGGGGTTTGCCGTGCAGTGCCTGGTGAGCGCCGACTCGGGTCTCCGGGGCTGCCCACATAAGCCCAGTTACACGAACTAGACTTACCTGCGGGGATGGTTTGAAATTCCTATCCGCGCCACGGGAACGTAGCGAAAACGTAGCATTTGGTGCCTGAAAGTGCGCCTTTATGCAGGTTTCGAGTGAGGGCGAGCCTGCTAACTTGTTGAAAACACAGAACCTCAAAATCCACCAACGCGCCTACGAACCAGAAGGTCGGGAGTTCGAATCTCTCCAGGCGCGCCAGATCCCCCAAAGGCCAGCATTTTGCTCAGGCTGTTACTGCTGATATGAGTGCCAGCAAGGGGAGAGGCTGGCTTCGCAACTATCGCCGTGAGTGGTTTGGCGCAGATGCCATCGCGGGACTGACTACTTCAGCAGTCGTCATTCCCAAGGCAATGGCGCTGGCGGCCATCGCCGGCATTGCCGTCGAGGCGGGACTCTATACGGCCCTGGCCGCGATGCTGATCTACCCGCTGCTGGGCAGCTCGCGCGTGTTGAGTGTTTCCACGACTTCCGCGCTCGCGATGCTGACCGCGGCGACCGTCGTGGCGATGTCCGCAGCCGAGTCATCAGGCATCAGCGCCGCGTCCTTGGCCTCCACGCTGGCCCTGATGGTTGGTGCAATCCTGATACTCGCGCGGCTCCTCAGATTGGGATTCCTGGCCGATTTCATCTCGAAGCCGGTGCTCGTCGGATTCGAAGCCGGACTGGGCATCGTCATCATCGTCGGGCAGCTGAAGTCCGTGCTGGGCATTCCGGTCCAGAGCCACACGACACTCGGCATCCTGCGGGAATTGCCCGCCCTGCTGCCCCAGGCGCACGTACCAACGATGCTCGTCGCGGTCGCCGGAGTCTCGATACTGCTGTACCTGCCGCGGCTGCTGCCCAGGGTTCCGGCATCGCTCGTCTGGATCGCCTTGAGCATCGCCGCCTTTGCCGTGTTCGACCTGGGCGCGCTCGGCATAAAGGCCATCGGTGCAGTGCCCGCCGGCTTGCCGTCGCTGGCGTTGCCAGACGTGTCGTTTGCCATGCAGTTGGTGCCGGCGGCGTTGGGCGTTGCGCTGATGTCGTTCACGGAATCGGTGGCGGCAGCCCGGACCTTCCGCGGGCGCGATGACGCGCCGGTCACGGCCAACCGGGAACTGCTCGCAGTCGGGGCTGCGAACATTGCTTCATCTCTCGTGGGCGGAATGCCTGCCGGTGGCGGTACGGGGCAGACGGCCGTTGCCAATGCGGCGGGTACGCGCTCGCAGATGGCTCAGTGGGTCAACGTGGCGGTGGTCGTCGTCACGCTGTTGTTTCTATCGCGCCTCATCGGAATGTTGCCCAAGGCCGCCCTGGCGACGGTGATCATTGTGGCGGCCCTCGGCATGATCAAACTGGAGGATTTCCGTGCCATCGCCCGGGTGCGCCGGGACGAATGGGCCTGGGCGATCGTGACCCTGGCGGGTGTGGTGCTGCTCGGTACGCTTCAGGGCATCCTGATCGCCGTGGTCGTTTCGGTGCTGACCATCATCTACCAGGCGAACCATCCGCCCGTCTATGCGGTGGCCTGGAATCGCGCGAAGGAGGTCTTCCGCCGTGTCGGTGACGACGCCAGCGACGAGACATTCCCGGGCCTGCTGATCCTGCGGACGGAGGGGCGCCTGACCTGCGCCAATGCCACGAACGTCAGTGAGAAAGTGCAGGCGCTGGTTGCGGAAGCGCAACCGAAGGTCATCGCAATGGAATGCAGCGGCATTCCCGACATCGAGTACACGGCGCTGGTCATGCTGTCCGATGCCGAGCAGAGGCTGCGCGAACGCGGGGTGGAACTGTGGCTCATAGCGGTCAATCCCGACCTGCTCAAGATCATCGATCGTTCGACGCTTGGCGCTGCCGTGGGACCCGAGCGCAGGTTCTTCAACCTGCGCCAGGCACTCGAGGCCTGGCGGCGCAGCGATAAACGCAACTGATTCCTGTCCAGCAAATGACAATACGAGGGTCACGGAAAGACACGATAATCGGAATCATGGAGGGGACCGATTGAACGCCGAACTGCAGATGCCCGCTTCCGGTCCTCCCGGCTTCCATCTTCTGGCGAAGCCCAGCGGTTCGACCTGCAACATCGACTGCACCTACTGCTTCTTCCTTTCGAAGGAAGCGCTGTACCCGAACGAGAAGAGCCGCATGTCGGCGGCGACACTCGAGGCCTACATCCGCCAGCTGCTCGAGTCGCATCGCGTTCCGCAGGTCACCGTCGCGTGGCAGGGCGGAGAGCCGACGCTGATGAAGCTGGAGTTCTTCCGCCATGCGGTGGAACTGGTCGAGAAATACCGCCGGCCCGACCAGCAGGTGCAGCACACCTTCCAGACCAACGGCCTGCTGCTCGATGACGATTGGTGCGCCTTCTTCAAGCAGCATGGTTTCCTGGTCGGACTCAGCGTCGATGGCCCGCAGGCCCTGCATGACACCTACCGCGTCGACCGGCGCGGCAAGGGCACCTTTCATCTGGTGATGCGCGGCCTTGATTACCTCAAGAAGCACGGGGTCGACTTCAACATCCTGTGCACGGTGAACGCGGCCAACCAGCACCACGGTCGCGATGTGTACCGGTATTTCCGCGACGAACTCGGCGCGACCTGGGTGCAGTTCATCCCGATCGTCGAGCGCGCCACCGCGGAGACGATCGACATCGCCAACCAGGGCTGGAGCGAACGGGCCGGCACCAAGCGCCTGCTGTACACGCAGGAAGGCAACCTCGTGACCGAGCGTTCGGTGGACGGCCTGCAGTACGGCCAGTTCCTCGTCGATGTGTTCGAGGAATGGGTGCGGCGCGATGTCGGCAAGGTGTTCGTGCAGCTGTTCGACGTGACGCTGGAGGCGTTCTTCGGCCGGCACCTGCTGTGCATCCACGCGCCGACCTGCGGCTATGGCCCGGCGCTCGAGCACAACGGCGACCTGTATTCCTGCGACCACTTCGTCGAGCCGAAATACAAGCTCGGCAACATCCACGAGACGCATATGGCGGCGCTCGTGGCCTCTCCCGGCACAGCGCCAGTTCGGGCTGGACAAGCGCGACACCCTGACCCGCCAGTGCCGGGAGTGCAGGGTGCGCAACTGGTGCAATGGCGGCTGTCCGAAGGACCGCTTCGCGCTGTCGCGCGACGGCGAACCCGGGCAGAACTACCTGTGCCCGGGTTTCGAGCGCTTTTTCAACCACACCGGCCCGACGTTCAACACGATGGCGCAGCTGTTCCAGAAGGGCTTCGCTCCGGCGCAGATCATGGAAACGATTGCCGGGCTCGATGCCAGGCGCCCGCCCGATGCAACTTGTCCCTGTGGCAGCAAGCGATCGTTTCGCGACTGTCATGGCGACGCTTCTTACTACAAGACCGATTCCAAAGCAGCAGAACATGATCGGAACTACAGGAAGAAAGGAGTCAGACATGCCCGAAAAGAAACCCAATATCCTCATCCTCTGGGGAGACGACGTGGGCTGGTGGAATATCAGCTACAACAGCCGCGGCCAGATGGGTTACCGCACGCCCAATATCGATCGCGTCGCCAACGAGGGCGTCGCATTCACCGACTACTACGCGCAGCAGAGCTGCACGGCGGGACGTGCGGCGTTCATCACCGGCCAGAATCCGATTCGCACCGGCCTGACCAAGGTCGGCATGCCCGGCGCGTCAGTGGGTCTGCAGAAGGAGGACCCGACGATCGCCGAGCTGCTCAAGCCGCTGGGCTACACCACAGGCCAATTCGGCAAGAACCACCTTGGCGACAAGGACGAGTTTCTGCCGACCATGCACGGCTTCGATGAGTTCATGGGCAACCTCTATCACCTGAATGCCGAGGAAGAGCCGGAGGATCCGGACTATCCGAAGGATCCCGCCTTCAAGGAGGCGTTTCGGACCGCGCGGGGTGCTGCATTGCTGGGCGGATGGCAAGGGCGGCCAGAAGATCGTCGACACCGGTCCGCTGACCAAGAAGCGGATGGAGACGATCGACGAAGAGACCACCGAGGCCGCGCTCACGTTCATAGACAAGGCACACAAGTCCGGCAAGCCGTTCTTCGTGTGGTGGAACACGACGGCGATGCATTTCCGCACCCATCCGGCGAAGAAGCACAAGGGAAAGAGCGGGCAGGGCGATTACAACGATGTGATGGTCGCGCACGACGAGAACGTCGGCAAGATGCTCAAGAAGCTCGATCAGCTCGGCATTGCTGACAGATACGATCGTGATGTACTCGACCGACAATGGCGTGCACTACAACACCTGGCCCGATGCCGGCATCACGCCGTTCCGTTCCGAGAAGAACACCAACTGGGAAGGCGGATGGCGCGTACCCGCGTTCCTGCGCTGGCCGGGCAAGATCAAGGCAGGTTCCGTCGTCAATGGCATCGTCTCGCACCAGGACTGGCTGCCGACGTTGCTGGCTGCGGCCGGCGAGCCGAAGATCGCCGAGAAGCTGCTCAAGGGGCACAAGGTCGGAAGCAGGACCTACAAGGTGCATATCGACGGCGTCAACGTGCTGCCGTACCTCACTGGCGAGACGAAGGAGAGTCCGCGCAACTCGTTCTTCTACATCAGCGACGACGGGGAGATCCTTGCAATTCGCATGGGCGACTGGAAGGTCGTGCTGATGGAGCAGCGCGCGAAGACGCTATGGTGCTGGTTCGAGCCGTTTGTGAAGCTGCGCGCACCCAAGATCTTCAACCTGCGGCGCGATCCGTTCGAGCGTGCTGACGAGAACTCGAATACCTACTGGGACTGGGTGATCTCGCATGCCTACATCATCTACGGGATGCAGGCGGTGGTAGCAAAGCAGATCGAGAACTTCAGCAAGTTTCCGCCGCGCCAGAAGCCGGCGTCGTTCAATCTCGATGCGGTGATGCGGGATCTGGAGGACTCTTCGGGCGGCAGGAATCACTGACCGTCCAGAAGAGCACAGGCAGGCTCGGCTACCCGCGGGGGCGCCGAGCTGCCTCCTGCGCCTGCCAGGGCGTGCTTATTGCGGCCATTGCCATTCGCGGATCTCCGGCATGTCCTGCCCGTGCTCGCGAATGTACTGCCGGTGCGCGAAGCGCTTCTCCTGCATGGCCTGCTTTACGCGCGCGGCCCGGTAGCCCAGCCCGGGCACGCGATCCACCACATCCGCGACCAGATGGAAGCGGTCCAGGTCGTTGAGCACCGTCATGTCGAAGGGCGTGGTCGTCGTGCCTTCCTCCTTGTAGCCCCGCACATGGAAGCTGCCGTGGTTGGTACGGCGGTAGGTCAGGCGGTGGATCAGCCACGGATAGCCGTGGTAGGCGAAGATCACGGGCTTGTCCGTGGTGAAGATCGAGTCGAAGTCGCGATCCGTCAATCCGTGCGGGTGTTCCTCGTGCGACTGCAGCGTCATGAGGTCTACCACGTTAACCACGCGGACCTTGATCTGCGGCAGCAGCTCGCGAAGCAGGCTGGTTGCCGCCAGCACTTCGATGGTGGGCACATCGCCGGCTGCTGCGAGCACGACGTCCGGCTCACCGTCGGCATCGCTGCTCGCCCAGTCCCAGATGCCGATGCCGGCCTCGCAGTGGCGCGCCGCGGCCGTGGCATCGAGCCACTGCGGTTGCTCGTTCTTGCCCGCGACGATGACGTTGACGAGGTTCTGCGACCGCAGGCAGGCATCCGTGACGTGCAGCAGGCAGTTCGCATCGGGCGGCAGGTACACGCGGACCACATCGGCCTTCTTGTTCACGACGTGGTCGATGAAGCCGGGGTCCTGGTGCGAGAAGCCATTGTGGTCCTGTCGCCAGACGTGCGAGGTGAGCAGGATGTTCAGCGACGCCACCGGCCGGCGCCACGGGATCTCGCCTGCCACCTTCAGCCACTTGGCGTGCTGGTTGAACATCGAGTCGACGATGTGGATGAACGCCTCGTAACAGCTGAACAGGCCGTGGCGGCCGGTGAGCAGGTAGCCCTCGAGCCAGCCCTGGCAGGTGTGTTCCGACAGGATTTCCATCACGCGGCCATCCGGGGCAAGCGAAACGTCGTCGGGCCGGACCTCCGCAACCCAGGCCCGGCTCGTTGCCTCGAACACCGCGCCGAGGCGGTTGGAGGCCGTCTCGTCGGGGCCGAACAGCCGGAAGTTCCGACGCCGGGCGTTCTGCACGATCACGTCGCGCAGCAGCTGCCCCATCGCGCCGGTCGCGCTCGCAATCGAGGCGCCCGGTGCGGGCACGTCCACCGCGTACGCTCGCCAGTCCGGCAGGTCCAGGGCTTGCAACAACAGTCCGCCATTGGCGTGGGCGCTGTTGCCCATGGCGCGCGGCAACGGCGGGGCGAGCGCCAGCACATCGGCGACCGGTACACCGGCTGCAGTAAAGAGCTCCTCCGGCCGGTAGCTGCGCAGCCATGCCTCCAGCTCACGCAACCGCGCCGGATTGCCTCTCACGTCCAGGAACGGCACCTGGTGCGAGCGAAAGTGACCTTCGCAGGGCTTGCCGTCCACGAACTTGGGACCGGTCCATCCCTTGGGCGATTCCAGCACGATCATCGGCCAGCGGGGCCGCGCGCAGCTGCTGCCTGCGCGAGCGGTGCGCTGGATCGCGCGGATGGCAGCAAGCGCCCGGTCCATCGCGACAGACATGTCCCGGTGCATCTCGGCCGGATCCGAGCCCGAGACGAAAATCGGTTCGTGCCCGTAGCCCCGCATCAGCTGCGCCAGCTCTTCACGGGGAATGCGCGCGAGAACGGCCGGATTGGCGATCTTGTAACCGTTGAGGTGCAGGATGGGGAGCACCGCGCCGTCGTGCACGGGGTTCAGGAACTTGTTGGAGTGCCAGGCCGCCGCGAGCGGGCCTGTCTCGGCCTCGCCGTCGCCGATCACGCAGGCCACGACCAGCTCCGGGTTGTCGAAGGCGGCGCCATAGGCATGCGACAGCGCGTAGCCGAGTTCACCTCCCTCGTGCATCGACCCCGGCACCTCGGGTGTGACGTGGCTGCCAACGCCGCCCGGAAACGAGAACTGGCGGACCAGCGTGCGGGCGCCTTCGGCATCGCGCTCCAACGTTGGGATAGTGGGCCGACCAGCTGCCTTCCAGCCACGTGCAGGCGCACAGCGCCGGCCCGCCGTGACCCGGGCCTGCCACAAACAGCACTTCTGCCTTGCGCCGCACGATGAGCCGGTTCAGGTGCGCATAGATGAAATTGAGGCCCGGCGTGGTGCCCCAGTGCCCCAGCAGGCGCGGCTTGATGTGCGCGTCCAGGAGCGGCTGATCCAGGAAGACGTTGTCGAGCAGGTAGATCTGCGCGACAGACAGGTAGTTGGCCGCTCGCCACCACGCGTCGAGGTGTCGAAGTTCCTGGGGGCTCGCGCCGGTTCCGGCTGTCATCGGTGACCCCTCGGCTCAGCGCATTGCCGGGTCAATATCGCAGGATCAGTGCCACGCGGCTATGGTCCTTGAGTGATCCATCCGGCACGAACACGACACGCCCGCCCTTCTGCAGTACTTCCTCGACGATCACGTCGGCGGCATCGTCCATGACCTCGAGGTCTTCGGGCTGATCGGAGACCAGGATGTTCATGCCGTCGTCACTGAGCCGGGCTGGTGCGTGGTAGCCCTCCTCGAGCAGCAACAGGGCTCCACGTCCCTCATGCGCATTGCGCCAGGCTTCACCAATCGTCGAGGCGACCTTGCCGGCTCCAACGGCGGAGTCGAGCTGGTCGAACACCTTGGCCCTGCGCCCGGCGAGCGCTTCCTCGACCGCTGGCCACACGAGCTTGCCCATCTCGTGGGCGCTCAGGTGATCGTGGTTACCCTTGATCTCGGCCACCACGTCGTTCTTCGTGGAGACCTGCCGGAAAAAAGCGAGATATCGATCAACGCCCAGGACGGCCAACGGCAAAGGATCGTCCTTGCTCACCTTGTCGAATTCCTGATCGACCGCGCGGAAGAACTGCTCGTGGTAGCGGTCTTCCTGCAAGCTCGTATTGACGCCCAATCCCCCTGACAGGCGCGTCTCACCGCCTGGAAGAGAGTGCGTCATTGGAAACTTGCCGGCGGTGATCTCGGCGAGATCGTCGCGCGATCCCTCGAAAAGGCGCGTCGGCTTTTCACTCAATGACAACACCCGGTAGCGCGGCGTGCGATTGAGGGCGAACACCAGGTCGCGCGTGGCGAACCCTTCGCCAACCTCGACGCGCTCCTTGAGCGTGAAGGGCACCTTCACGGCGCGCGCGAAGTCTGCGCTGACGAACAGCGCCAGCCCCTCGAGGTTGTGCTCATGGTCCACGCTCCCGACCAGCGCATCCAGCCGCTTGAGGACCGGCTCCGCCTCGCGCTTGGTGAAGTCCTTGAGCAGGCGATTTGTTGTCGCAATGACCAGATTCTTCAGCCGGATCGAATCCTGCCTGTTGTCGGGCGAGGTGCGATTCGTCGGGAGCGTGATCGTGACGCTCGGCATCGAGCGCATCTGTTGCAGCAACGTGATTTCCTGGCGGTTCATTGAACGGGCTATCCTTTGCCTCGGGCCGGGTTGGTACTCAGCGCAGCATATTCGTGCCGGTGGGGCCGATACCAGCTTCCTGATACACGACCTTCCCGTCACGCGCCCACAGCGTGTGGGGCTGGTTGGCCGGCGCGACGTACACCGCTCCGGTCGGTATGGCCACAAATTCGGCATCCGCAGGGCGCTCTCCGAATGCCACGTACAGCGTGCCGGAGAGTACCGTCGAATTGCGCGTATCCGGATGGGTGTGGGGTGCGATCCGGGTGCCGGACGCCAGTTCCACGCGCTGCACGTAGGTGCCTTGCGCCTTTTCGCTCCCCAGAACCCAAGCCCCCTTGAGGCCCGGCAGGTTGGGCGGCGAGGTCCAGCGCAATGATTCGGGAAGAATCGGCTGCACCGCGGGAATCTGGGCGATGGCGAGGCCAGCGGCCAGCATGAGAGGGAGGACAAGCAGGCGTTTGGTGTGCATGGGCACAGGTTACCCCGATCTGATTACAGTGGCTTGTCCGCGACGGGCCGCCGGTTTGGCAGGTGGACAATTCGCCAACCCGTGATGCCCAGCAGCAGCGTAAGCAGCGGCGAGACGAAGTTGAACACCGCGAACGGCAGGTAAGCCATCGTCGACACGCCCAGCACCACAGACATGTACGCGCCGCACGAATTCCACGGCACCAGCGGCGAGGTGACGATGCCGGCGTCGCCTACTGCGCGCGACAGATTCTCTGGTGCCAGTCCTCGCTTGGCGAATTCGTCCTTGTAAAGGCGCGTCGGCAACAGCAGCGCAATGTACTGGTCGCCGGCTGCGATATTCAGCCCCAGCGCGGTGCCGACCACGGAGGCGAAGAGCTTGCCCGTGCTGGTGGCCTTGTGCAGCAGCGGCGTGACCAGTTTGCCCAGCAATCCGAAGTCGTCCACGAGGATGCCGAACGTCACCGCGCCAATGATCAGCCAGATCGTCAGCAGCATGCTGTCCATGCCGCCGCGCGAGACCAGCGCGTCGACCTGCGGCATGCCCGTGGTGGCTTCGAAGCCGTTGGCCATGGCCAGCCATACGCCCTTGATCGCGGCCACCGGCGCAGGCAGGTCCGGCTCGGCAACGAACTGCGCCACCGCCTGTGGCTGCAACACGGCGGCCATCACGCCGGCCAGCAGCGCTGCGCACATGATCGCCAGCGGCGCGGGCACCTTGCGCACCGAAAGCACCAGCAGGAACACCAGCGGCAGCAGGTTCCAGGGCGTGATGTGGAACAGGCCGTCGAAACTCGTCAGCTCCGCGCCGGTCACTGCACTGTCGAACGCACCCTTCTGGTCGATCCCCAGCACCAGGAACACGAGCAGCGCGACTGCACCGGAGGGCAGCGTGGTCCACGCCTGCGTGCGGATGTGCCGGTAAAGCTCCACCCCGTTCAACTGCGCAGCCAGCACCGTGCTTTCAGACAGCGGCGAGATCTTGTCGCCCACGTAGGCCCCGGAAATCACCGCACCGGCGGTCATCGCCGGCGACAGGCCCAGCATGTGCGCAAGGCCCACCAGGCCCACGCCGATGGTGCCGACCGTGGTCCAGGAGCTGCCGATGCTCACTGAGGTGATCGCACAGACGATGAACGCCACCGGCAGGAACCAGGCCGGGTTGATCAGCTGGATGCCGTAGTACACCAGCGTCGGGATCGTGCCCGAAAGGTTCCATGTCCCGATCAGCGCTCCCACCGCCAGCAGGATGTAGATCGCGCCGATCACCGTGGCGATGCCCTTGCGCCCGGACTCGGCTACCGCTTCCCAGGGGTGTCCGTTCTTGAGGATGACCGCAATCGCCACCATCGTGGCCAGGATCATGCCCGCCTGCATCGGGCCGCTGACCGCATCGAGTCCGAACAGCGCGACGGACGCGGCGACCAGTCCCACCAGGGTCACCAGCGGGATGGCCGCATCCAGGTACGACGGTGCCTTCACTGCGCGCGGTGATTCCGGTGCCACTGCCAAAGGCTACCTCAAGTACCCGGACTCTCGCGCAGCAGCGCGCGGAAATCCGCGCCGCCGGGCTCCTGGAACACGCGCAGGCCGAACTCCGGCAGGATCGCCAGCAGGTGATCGAAGATGTCCGACTGGATGCCTTCGTAGGCGGTCCAGGCGGTGTCGTTGGTGAAGCAGTAGATCTCCAGCGCAATGCCGGTCGCGCCGGGCTGCAGCTGGCGCACGAGAAGCGTCATGTCGCGGTGCACCTGCGGGTGCTGGCGCAGGTATCGTTCGACGTAGGCGCGGAACGTGCCCAGGTTGGTGATGCGGCGCGCATTGACCGGCAGGTCGCCATCGGCGCCGAGCCCGGCGTTCCATTCGGCCAGCTCGCGCTCCTTGCCTTCCAGGTAGTCGCGCAGCACCACGAAGCGCTTCAGCCGTGTGCGCTCCTCGCTGTCGATGAAGCGCACGCTGGCCTGGTCGAGGTACAACGCGCGCTTGATCCGGCGTCCACCGGATTCGGTCATGCCGCGCCAGTTCTTGAACGACTCGCTGATGAGCTTGCGCGTGGGAATGGTGGTCACGGTCTTGTCCCAGTTCTGCACGGTGACCGTGTGCAGGGCGATGTCGACAACGTCGCCGTCGGCGTTCTGGCTGGGCATCTCGATCCAGTCGCCGACCCGCACGCGGCCGTCGCTGCTGATCTGCACGCTGGCCACGAACGACAGGATCGTGTCCTGGAACACCAGCATCACGATGGCGGTGGCCGCTCCCAGGCCGGTGATCAGGTGAAGCATGCGCACCCCGGCGAGAGTGGCGATGATCGACAGGCCAGCCAGGATGAAGACAGCGATCTTGGCCACCTGCACGTAGCCCTTGATCGGCTTGCGGTGCGCGTCCGGGCGGCGCTCGTACAGGTGGTTGAGCAGATCGAGCGCATGCGAGAACGCCAATGCCACCGTAAGGACAATCCAGGCCTTGCAGGCGCCCTGGACAAAGGTGACTACCGGCGGCGGCAGGCCGGGCACCCAGTCGATGCCGGTCAGGATCACCAGTGCTGGCACGACATTGGCCAGGCGCGGGATCACCTTCAACTTGTAGGGTTCCTCTCCTGCGCCGTGCCGTGCGTAATGCCAGATGATCTGGCGCAGGCCGCGCACCAGGATCCGCTTGGTCAGTAAGTTGGCCAGCCACGCGAGCAGCAGCAACGCCCCGAGCACGACCATGGGATAGGCCCAGGGCCAGGGTTCCAGCGAGGAGCGCATCGACTCCAGCCAGGACATCACCACTTCTTCGCCAGCCATCGTCTGCA
The DNA here is from genome assembly GCA_963785055.1 of uncultured Pseudomonadota bacterium. GTDB lineage: Bacteria > Pseudomonadota > Gammaproteobacteria > Steroidobacterales > Steroidobacteraceae > ZC4RG30. Next base: position 652,557 of record CAWATT010000008.1, on the reverse strand, counting down.
TCCGCCACTGCTCCCCGGTGGAACGAGCCGAACAGACTAACGCCTTCGCCGCGGAATGTGAGGCAGTTCCGGGGCGGGAGCGGGAACGTGAGGGAAGGTGCCCGCAGCGGAGATCACCGGTTGAGTCTCCCTGGGGAGTTGTGGCGATGCGCGGGCCGGAATGGAATGACTCATTGATGGCGGAGCGCCGGGCGCGGGTTCGGGCCGGGGAGGCTTTGGCGGCATTCGATTCGCTGGTGGCCTATGGAATTGCGGCGGACCACCTTGCGGTGGCCCCTGGCAAGCACGGACACGTCAGGGATGTCCGGTTCAAGCCAGTCAATGGAGAAGGGTGGCCGTTTGCCTTTGTCCCGAACCAGGAGGACCTGCTCTTCCATGTGCGGCCGTTGGGGGTCCGTACCCTGAAGATCACGGCAGGGCAATTTCAGCGACTGTTCCCCGAAGTTGCGCCAGGCAACAAGGGCAAGGAACTGAAGATCCGCGTGCAGACCGAGCGTGATGCGCGAAACGTGATCACCCATGTGCTGGACAAGTGGCCCCGACTGGAGGGAGCAGGCGTCCGCGGAGCGGATCGGGGCGGATCGTCGGGCCGTCAGGGAGATGCTGGAGTCTCAGGCAGTAGAGGCCATTCGACAGCGCACCGACATCGACGCGAACCGCGAAGGAGATGCTCATCAATGCCCGTCGTGGCCAGGGCGTTTACCGCTCGAATCTCGAGAATGTGGAACAGGAATGCCGTATCACGGGAGTGCTGGATCGACGTCACTTGCGGGCGGCCCATATCAAGCCGTGGCGGGAGTGCAACGATGTCGAGAAGCTCGATGGCTTCAACGGCCTGCTGCTGTCACCGCATGTCGAACACCTGTTCGAGCAGGGCTACATCTCCTTCTCCGACGACGGCAGGCTCCTGGTATCGCGATGGCTGAACAGGGTGGTGCTGGAGCGCTGGGGAATTGCGCAGACAAGTCAGGGCCGACCGTTCTGCGCGGAGCAGGGGGTCTATCTGGCGTGGCACCGCGAGCATGTCTTTGAGCAGGAAGAGGTCGGGCGGCGGCAGCTGCACAAAGGGGATTGAGAAAGAAGGCCCGCACAGGGCGGGCCCCCGCGTCAGTTGTTGGCCGTGGTCGGATCAATCACCGACGGGATCGCCGTGATCTTCGTGAACGGAATGCCGCTCAGCTCCGAGTGCTTGCGGATGCTGTCCTCGCCGTCGGCGAGGTACACGCAGAAGGTCTTGTCGCCAGCGACGTAACTGTGCTGCCACTGCACCCCCGGGCCCACCTTGGCGATGGCCTGGTTCGACGTGCGCGCCGCCCCGCACAGTTCGATGGTGGACATGCCGCCGATGCCCGGGATGTCCCGCTCGATCATGTAACGCTTGAGCTTGGTCATCTTCTTCTCCCCGTGTGTTTCGACGGAGTGAGTATTCAGGTTCGCTGCGAATCCTCAAAGCTAAAGATTCTTGCTGAAGGAAAAGAAAATCCTTATCGTCAGCGAATGGACAGTCCCACCCACCTGCGCTCGTTGCAGGCCCTGGAGCTGGCGCTGCGCACCGGGTCGCTGAAGGGTGCGGCCGAGCGACTGGCCATCACGCCAGCGGCGGCAGGGCAGCGCGTAAAGGCGCTGGAGGACTATCTCGGCATTGCCTTGCTGGTCGCGCGGTCGTTCGGGCCTTCAGGCCACGCCGGCACTGGCTGCCGCCTTGCCGCACCTGGAGGCGGCGTTCCGCGAGCTCCACGTGGCAACCGGGCTGCTCGACCTGCAGCGAGGCCAGGAATTCCACATCGCGGCAACACCGGATTTCGCGGACCTCTGGCTCCGGCACCGGCTTCCTGATTTTGTCGCTTCGCATCCCAACATCCGGCTCAGCGTCAATGGCGAAGGCACCGCGCCGGTGCGCGTCGGGCGCAGCGACTGTGAGATCACCTTTGGGCCGGTGGAAGCGTCGCCGCGCGATGGGCGCAAGGTCGATGTCCTGTTCCGCGACTTTGTCCTGCCCATCAGTTCGCCCGAGCTCGACGCACGTGTTGCCGGCCGTCCCGTGACGGAGCGGCTTGAGGGCCTCGCCCTGTTTCATGTCGACTTCTACAAGGAAGATCCGCAGGCCCCCCGATGGCCGCAGTGGGTCGCGAGCGAGGGATACAGGCGAACAGCACCCGAGCGCGGCATCCGATTCACGCGTGTCGCGCAGGCGATTGAAACGGTGTCCGAAGGTGCTGGCTTTGCGATGTGCGGCATCGCGCTCGCACGGAACCAGCTCGAGGCGGGCGACCTGTCCCTGCCGTTTCCACTGACCACCGGGCGGTGGACTTCACATGCTTTCCAGGTGCGCTTTCGCCCTGATGCACTGCTGCGGCCGCAGGTGCGCAGGTTCAGGCAATGGTTGCTCGAAGAGGCCCTGGCCACCGAGCAATGGATGATCGGGAGAGTCGGCGCGCCCTAGTGGGTCATCGATAGTGGTCATCGAATAGATCACTGCATTCGTCCCCAGGCGGAATGCATCGGTCGCGGGCTTCAGCGGCATGCTGCCGTCGCCGTACCAGTCCCAGAAATTCGCGAGGTCGTTGTTGTGGCCGGCGAGGATGGCGAGGTGGCCCGTTTCGGTGAACAGGCCATGGTAGGTAATGCTGCCGCCGGGAACGTTGGCGGCCATGTCCTCGAACGTTTCGAGCACTGCGTACGTGCGAAACACGGTGTGATCGATGGGCAGCGGTTCGAAGTCGCTTCCGGGAAAGGCGCGACGCACCTGTGAGCGCATCTGCTCCCACTGCACCGGTCCGTCGAAATCGTCCATCAGTATGAACCCGCCGCGGCTGACGAACTCCCGCAGGTTGTTCACTTCGTCGTCGGTGAGTTCCATTTCCCCGGGCTCGGAGACATACGCGAAGGGGTAATCGAACACTTCCTCGCTGCCCAGCTCGACGATGCGGTAGGAATTCTCTTCCACGTCGAGGCGCGTCACGCGGCCCGAGGAACTCGTTGAGGTGGCGGTCCGATTGCGGGTAGTTGTGCGACCAGCCCATGTGACCGATGTAGCCGTTGGTGCCGAAGTGCCAGCGAGCGGCCACGAACTCGGTGGGAGGCGGGTCGTTCTGCTCGATGCGCCTGCCCATGAATCCCTGCGCGCCGCAAACAGTGACAAGCAGCAATGCCAGTGCCGGAAGGAGGCGTCGGGCTGAGGGGGTGACCGGAAGGCGCATCGCGATAGTCTGAACGATCGACTCTCCGCCTGCTGAGAGGGATCAAGGGGCGGTGGGCGGACGTGTCGCGTGCCTGGCATTCGGCTAGAATTTTGGTTTCCGGCAGTGCCGGCAGACTTCGTTGCCACCTTGGTGTGAAAGGATTTCCCATGTTCAAGACAAGGCTTGTTCCCGCAATACTCAGCATGCTGCTCGTCGTGACGGGCTGCACGGTCACTTCCCCGGGCGGGCAGGATCCGGAATTGCGCCGCAAGAACATCAACGCCGGCGTGGACAACGCATTGGCCGAACTCTACAGGCAGGTACCCGGTTCGAGGGAGATGGTGAACAACGCGCGGGGCGTACTGGTGTTCCCGGCCGTGATTTCAGCCGGCTTCGTATTTGGCGCTTCACGTGGCGAAGGGGCGATGCGGCAGGGCGGCCGCACCACGGGCTTCTATCGCCAGACCGGGGGCTCATGGGGCCTGCAGGCCGGTGCCCAATCCCAGGCGGTTTTCATCCTGTTCATGACCAAGGAAGCCTTCGACAGCTTCAACAGCAGCAGCGGCTGGACCGCCGGTGCAAACGCTTCCGTGACCATGCTTTCCGCCGGTGCCAACGCCCAGGCCAACACCAGCACCGTTCAACAGCCCGTGGTGGGCTACGTGCTTTCGAACGGCGGGCTGATGGCGGGCCTTACTCTGGACGGTACGCGGATCACCCGTCTCGACCTCTGACCGGCTCGTCCCTGCATCACGCGCGGTTTACACGGGCCGCGTAGCAGCCGCGCTTAGCGATATTCCCGTTTCGCCATGAATCTGCAGCGATTCCTTCCCGGCCTGTACCGTCTGCGGCAGTACAAGGCCAGCGAGTTGCCTGCGGAACTGGCAGCCGGAATCACGATAGGCGTCGTCATGATCCCGGTGGGGCTGGCCTTCGGTTCGCTTGCGGGCCAGCCCATGGCCGGGCTGTATGCCTCGATCCTCCCCATTGTGGTGTTCGCGTTGTTCAGTGGCTCGCGGCTGCTGATCGTCAATCCCGATGCCTCGATGTCCGCGCTGATTGCAGCCTCCGTCGCGCCGCTGGCGGTGGGGTTGGGCGAACTGGCCTTCGCACAGATGATCGGGCTGCTGGGCCTGATGATGGGCGTGTTGTGCGTGGTTGGCGCGCTGTGCCGCGTGGGATTCCTCGCGGATCTGCTGGCCAAACCCGTCATCGTCGGCTTCATGCATGGCACCGCGGTCGTGATCGCAATCGGCCAGATTCCCAAGGCCCTGGGCATCGACGTGGGCAGTGGGCGCGACAGTACCTGGGGGAAGGTACTGGAAATCCTGGACAAGGCCAGCGAGGCGAACCTGTTCGAGGCCGCAATCGCGTTGTTGTCATTCGCCTTGATCCTGGCCTGCCGGCGCTGGATACCCCGGGTGCCAGGCCAGATCATCGTGCTCGTCGCCGCCCCGCTTCTGGTGCTGGCGCTCGGGCTGGAGCAAAAGGGTGTACAGGTCATCGGGCACATCCCTTCCGGTTTGCCGTCGCCACAGGTGCCGGTGATTTCGCTGGACCTGCTGCGCCAGTTGCTGCCGATCGCCCTGATGGGATCGCTGCTGGCATTCTCGGATGTGATGGTGCTGGCTCGTGCCTTTGCAGCGCGACACAACGCGCGCGTCGACGGCAATCGCGAGCTGATGTCGCTCGGGCTTGCCAACGCAGCCAGCGCATTCACCCAGGGCCTGCCGGTCAGTGGCAGCGGATCGCGCACTGCAGTGGCCGAGTCCGCTGGCGGACGGGGACCGCTATGCGTGATCGTTGCCGCGCTGACAGTCCTGCTGATACTGGCGTTCATGACCCCGTTGCTGCGGCCACTGCCGATGGCTGCGCTCGCGGGCATCCTGTTCGCCGCCGCATGGAATCTCTGCGACTTCGGTGAGTTTGGCCGCCTGTGGCGCTTCCGCGGCGTCGGCCTGCTGGTCGCCATCGCGACGATGATCGGGGTGGTCGCCGTCGGAATGCTTGAAGGCATCCTGATCGGCGTGGGGCTGAGCGTCGTGCTGGTCATGAAGCACCTTTCCGTGCCAGCCGACGCCGAACTCGGGCGACTTCCCGACAGCGACGAGTTCGGGGATATCGAGCGCAACCCGCAGGCCCGGACCCTGCCCGGCGTGCTGGTCTACCGGTTCTCGGGCCCTTTGTTCTTCGCCAATGCTTCGCGCTTTGCACAACGCGTGGAGGCCAGGGTGCTCAATGCCGCTCCGCCGGTGCAGCATGTGGTGCTCGACGCGTCGGGCATCATCGACATCGACCTCACCGCCGTCGAGTCGCTGCAGGGCCTGGCGCGGACCCTGGCAGAGCGCGGCATAGACCTGCGGATAGGCGGCGCGATCAGTGGGCTGCGTGATCCGCTGGAGCGCGGCGGCGTGATGGCCGCGCTGGGTGGGAAATTCTACCGAACGGTCGATGAGGCCGTCCGGGCAGGCTGGCCTCAACCCGGGCCTTAGCGTTTCGCTGCTGCGGAGTTACTTGTCGTCCACCGCCGCGACGTTGCGGTACTTGATCAGCCACTGGCCGTCGACCTTCACCAGGTCGTCGACGCCATTGCCTGCCGCCGCGATGCGCGCGCGGATCCGGCGGACGTCGCGCCACCGGTGCCGAACATCGTCTGGTGGTAGTAGTGGTAGCGCGCGGTCGTGGGGCCGGTGAACTCCAGGTACTGGTTCATCGTGAAGTGGCGCATCGCGCATCTTCTCGCCCTTCGCCCGGCGCTCCTCGTGGCCCTTGCCGCAGGTCCGCCACCATCTTGTGCAGCGCCTCGCGGCCCTTGGTCTGGCCGAAGGCGCCGTCCGCGGTGAACAGCTTCGCGTAGGCGTCGGCGTTGTAGGTATCGAGCATGCGATCATAGGACCACATCAGCTTCTCGATCGCGGCGCGATCTTCCGGCGTGCCCGACATGAGCCGACCGGCGCGGCCGCCGGCGGGTGCGGCAACGGGCAGCGTGGCCGGATCCCAGTGCTCGTCGGCCTTGCCGTCCACGAAGCGCCAGGTATCGAACCAGGTGGTGGTGTAGGACTTGGTCGGCGTCATCGGCGTACTTGATCTCGCGTACCGCCAGCACCGTGACGAAGTCGCCTTCGGCCTGCACCGCGACCACCGGGCTGGTCAGCTTCGTGCAGGTTGGCGTCGGCGTGCGCTTGGCCACGTTGATGAAGTAGTTCTTCACGCCCGCAAGGCCCGAGGCCGCCATCGGGTTGTGCTGGACGTAGCGATCCGTCAGCCACTCACCGGCACGGTCCCACTGGTTGCACTGGAGCAGCTCGCGCATGATGTGCAGCGCGGCCTGCTTGTTGCGATGGAGCTTCGGGTCCTTGCTGGTGAACAGCGATTCCGGATCGGGATGCGCCACGACCGGATCGGACAGCGCGCGCATCTGCGCGGCGACGGGCAGCGCCACCAGCGCGAGCAGTGCGGCTGCGAAAGCCAAGCGAATGGAACGTGTCATCGACTCCCCCTGATTTCCCGAATGGTGTCCCGGAATAATGGCTGGTCAGCCACTGGCGCGCAAATGACGCGGTGGTGCGGCGAGTAGCCCCAACCATCACCAGTGCCCGTATCATGTTGCGCACGGCACTGGAATCAAAAAGGGGGAACCATGGTCATTGCAGCGTCCACGGCGGGCAGAAAACTGGCGGGCATGGCGCTGGGTGTGCTTCTGGCAGCCGGCCTCTCCGGTTGCCAGGCGAAGACCGACACGCCCGCCCCGGCGGCTGGCACGCGGGCCGGGATGTCCACGGAGCGTCTGCAGCGCCTGGACGAACATTTCCATCGAATGGTCGACGAGGGAAAGATCGCCGGTGTCGTCACCTGGATCGCTCGCCGCGGCGAGGTCGTCCATGAGGATGCCTACGGATTTGCCGACATCGCGGCGAAGCGTCCAATGACGAAGGACTCCTACTTCTACGTCTACTCGATGACCAAGCCCATCACCAGCGTGGCGCTGCTGATGCTGTACGAGGAGGGTCGCTTCCAGCTGACCGACCCGATCGCCCGGTATCTGCCGGAACTGGCCAACCTCAAGCTGTACGCCGGTGACGGGCCCGACGGCCGGATGATCCTGCGGGACCCGGCGCGTCAGCCGACGGTACAGGACGTCTTTCGCCACACCGCCGGCTTTCTCTACGGGTTTGGTGGCGATCGGGGCGTCGACAAGGCTTATGGTGAAGCCAACGTGCTGGGTGGCACGCTGTCGGATCTCACCAGTCGACTGGGCACGCTGCCGCTGGCGTATGAGCCCGGCACGCAGTGGATCTACTCGGTCTCGCACGATGTGCAGGCGCGGCTGGTCGAGGTGCTGTCCGGGATGCCGTTCGACGAATTCGTGCGGCAGCGGATCTTCGAACCACTGGGCATGAAGCACACCGTGTTCGGTCGCCCGGATGCGCTCAAGGACCAGTTCGCCGTGATCTATGGCGTGAACCCCGAGAACCAGCTCACGCCCTCCGGGGCCCTCGATGAGCCCGGTGCAGCCTCGCGTGTGCTGGGCGGGTTCAGCGTTTCGGCCACCGCCGCCGACTACGGCCGATTCGCGCAGATGCTGGTCAATTCCGGCGAGCTCGACGGTGTGCGCCTCCTCTCACGCAAGACCATCGACCTGATGGATTCCAATCACCTGCCGGCTGGCGTAATGCGAGGGGCTGCCGGTGGCGGCACGGCTCGTGGCGAAGGCTACGGCCTGGGCGTGCGCGTAGTGACCGATCCTGCGCAGGCCGGCAATCTCACATCAGCCGGGACGTTCGGCTGGTCGGGCGCGGCCGGCACGCATTTCTTCGTGGATCGGGCCGAGGATCTGGTCGCGGTGTTCATGATCCAGAAGATGGGTGCGCCGGACGGCCCGGGCATGGCGGCCCAGTTCGAGACGCTGGTGTACCAGGCCCTCGCGGATCAGGCAGCGGACTTGAAATGACGGGTACCGGCCCGCAGATCAGCCAAGGTGAGTGAACTGCATCAGATCGTGTGTCCCCATGATGGGGCGATCAATCGCGTGCCAGCCGCGCGCCTGGGCGATGCGCCGCGTTGCGGTCGCTGCCATGAGCCGCTGTTCACGTCCGCGCCACTTGAATTGAACGCTGCGACCTTCGAAAGGCACTTGTCGCAGAGTCACGTGCCGTTGCTGGTCGATTTCTGGGCCGAGTGGTGCGGTCCCTGCCGGATGATGGCCCCGGCCTTCCATGCGGCCGCCTCGCGGCTGGAGCCGCGCGTGCGCCTCGCCAAGATCGACACCGAGGCAGAGCCTGATCTTGCTGGCCGATTCGGCATCCGCAGCATCCCGACGCTCATCCTGTTCTCGGGTGGTCGCGAGCTGGCGCGGCAGAATGGCGCCCTCGCGCATCCCGACCACATCGTCCGCTGGGCCGAATCGGCCCTTGCGAGTCGATAGGGAACAGGGAGCGTATGGCGGCGTTCACCGCCTGAGCGAGAACGCACCCCTCAACTCATTGGCTGCATAGCCCGTCGCAGCATCGTGAGGGTACTCGCGCATCAGCGCGTCACGCAGCGCCGCGGGTTGGGTGGCGACCTCGCCATGGCAGGTCAGGCACAACGGCCCGGTCATGATGGGCTTCATGTACCGCATGGCCCGGCCCGCTGGCTCGTCCACGACTTCCCACACCGAGAGGTTCTCCGCGGCTTCGCCGGATTCGATGCGGCGCGCAAATGTCGCCAGTTGTACCTGCTCCCACGCATCGGGACTTCCGGTCAGCGGATTGCGCACCCGGGTGCCGACGCGGCGAACCTGCCAGCCTGATTCCCGTGACAGCTGGCTGGCGATTGCGGGGGCCTCGTCCCGGCAGACGGTTACGGCAGCAGCAGGGCCGCCAGTGCCCATGGCAGCCAGCAGGCGCGTCTGCAGCAGGGACTGGAAGCGCGCAGCCAGGGCCTGCGCTTGTTGCGCCGCCTCAGGCGGTTCCGCCGCGGCTGCGAAAGCAGGAATCACGGCGAGAATGGCAAGCACTGCCCGTTTCATTGCGCAGGTCGATCAGCCCTGCAACAGGCTGCGCAGCATCCACGCCGTCTTTTCGTGCACGTTGAGGCGCTGGGTCAGCAGGTCTGCAGTGGGCTGGTCATTGGCATCGGCCACGAGTGGCAGCAATTTGCGCGCCGTGCGGGCGGTGGCTTCCTGCGCAGCCACGAGGTGCCGGATCATGTCGTTGGCTTCTGGCACGCCATCGACCTCCCTGATCGACGCCAGCTTCACGAACTGGCGATACGTGCCCGGTGCCGGATGACCCAGTGCGCGGATGCGCTCGGCGATCAGGTCCAGCGCGTTCCATTGCTCGGTGTACTGGCCCATGAACATCAGGTGCAGGCTGTTGAACTGCGGGCCCGTGACGTTCCAGTGAAAATTGTGCGTCATCAGGTAAAGCGTGTAACTGTCGGCCAGCAGCGCGGACAGTCCCTGCACGATGCGCTCGCGATCGCCTCGCTTGATGCCGATGTCGATCTCGGGCACGGCCTTCTGCTTCTTTGCCATCAGTATTCTCCTCCTGCGGGTTTGCACAGTATGATTCTATATTTCGTACTTTCGCAATTATGAAATCACAGAACACGATGGATGAGCTTGCAGAAGCTGCCGAACAGGCCGCCGGCTTCCTTCGGGCCCTCGCGCATCCGGCGCGCCTGCGCATCGTATGCGCGCTGCTGGATGGCGAAAAGACCGCCGGCGAGCTGGCCGAGTGCGCGGGCCTTCGGGCCCCTGCCTTGTCGCAGCAGGGCGCGGTGCTGGAGAGCGAAGGCCTGATCCGCCGCCGTCGCGATGCGCAGTCCGTCCACTACAGCCTGGCTTCACCCGGTGCCCGCGCGCAGGCCAGGCTGCTGCACCGCCTCTTCTGCCCCGGCACCGCCACCTGACCAAGGAGAACACATGCATCCCTACCCGCACCTGTACAAGGCCGGCGCCGCCGGCGGCCCCACCGGCATGCTCACCGTCACCTCGCCCGGGCTCGTCGACCTGCCTTCCGCTCCCCCTCCCGAGTTCGACGGGCCGGGTGGCGTATGGTCACCGGAGACGATGCTGTGCGCCGCGGTGGCCGACTGCTTCTTCCTGACCTTTCGGGCGATAGCCCGCGCCTCGAAGTTTGAATGGCTGTCGCTGGAGTGCAGCGTGGAAGGAACGCTGGAGCGGGAGGAGGGCGTAACGCGATTCACGCGCTTTGTCACGCATGCGACGCTGCGTGTGCCGCCGGGCACCGATGCAGAACGCGCGAAGAAGCTGATGGAGAAGTCCGAGCACGGTTGCCTTGTGACCAATTCGCTCACAGGCAAGCGCGAGCTGGTGTCGCAGGTCGTCGAGAGCCAGGAATAGCGCCATGCACAAACCGGGGGAGTCGGAGGATCTGGTGCCCGTGGCCGGCAATGGACTGCTGCACAGGCGGGCACTGCTGACCCGGGGTGCGCTGCTGCTCGGCACGGGGTTCCTGGCCGCAAGGCCCTCCGGGGCAGCGCAACCGGCGGACTTCCCCGAGTGGATGCGAACACCGGGCGCGGCCGCTTCCGCCTACGGCGATCGCTCCCGGTTCGAAGCGGGCGTGGCAAGGACACCGCGACCGGGACGCGGCGCAGTACCGAATGCGGCGGTCTCGCTGACGCCGCTCGAGCGGCTGGAGGGCACGATCACGCCGAGTGCGCTGCATTTCGAACGCCATCACTCGGGAATTCCCGAGATCGATCCGCAGCAGCATCGGCTGTTCATCCATGGCCTGGTACGCCGGCCGCTGGAGTTCAGTCTCGATTCGCTGCACCGTTACCCGCTGGTGTCGCGTGTCCACTTCATCGAATGCTCCGGCAACAGCAGCTCACTCAATGCAGCGGTTCCCGCGCAGGCGCTGGCCGGACAGCTGCACGGGCTGCTTTCCTGCAGTGAATGGACGGGAGTGCCGCTGTCGGTGCTGCTCGATGAAGCAGGGGTCGAACCTGCAGCCCAGTGGATACTCGCCGAAGGCGCCGACGCTGCCGCGATGAGCCGCAGCGTGCCACTGGCCAAGGCCATGGACGACGCCATGGTGGCGCTCTACCAGAACGGCGAGGCCATCCGGCCCGCCAACGGCTATCCCGTCCGGCTGCTGCTGCCGGGCTATGAGGGCAACACCAGCGTCAAATGGCTGCGACGGATCAAGCTCACCGCCGGCCCGACCATGACCAAGGACGAGACCTCGAAGTACACCGACCTGATGGCCGACGGGCGTTCACGCATGTTCACGCTGACGATGGACCCGAAGTCCGTCATCACGAACCCCTCGTTCGGCCATTCCATGCAGGGCCCTGGCCTGTACCAGATCTCCGGCATTGCCTGGTCCGGCCATGGACGCATCCGGCGTGTGGAGGTTTCGGCCGATGCGGGTCGCAGCTGGGCCGAGGCGGCCCTGGCGGATGTGGTCGCGGACAAGGCAACCACCCGCTTCCGGATGCCCTGGCGCTGGAGTGGCGGTCCGTCAGTCCTGATGAGCCGCGCGATCGACGACAAGGGAAACATCCAGGTCAGTCGCGCGCAGCTGCTGGAGCGCATGGGCAACAACTTCAACTACCACAACAGCGCGATCACCTGCTGGTCCGTGTCGGAGAAAGGGGAGATCGCACATGTCTACGCCTGAGCGCGCGACACTGGCCGCGATGCTGCTGCTGGGCCTTTGCGCCGCAGCGGTCGCTGCGCGAAGGTCCTGGCCTCGGTGTGCCGGCATCGCCTGCAACGATTGCCGCCATGGACATCAGCATCGCGCCCGACGGCAGCGGACTTCCCGCCGGCAGCGGCACGGCCGTCGCCGGCGAGAAGATCTACCTGGCACGCTGCATGGCCTGCCATGGCGAGAAAGGGCAGGATGGCCTGCACGATCGCCTGGTGGGCGGCCATGGCAGCCTCGCCTCGAAAGCCCCGGTGAAGACCGTGGGAAGCTACTGGCCCTATGCCACGACGCTGTTCGACTACGTCCGGCGGACAATGCCCTACCAGGAACCCCGATCGCTCCAGGATGGCGAGGTGTATGCGCTGACGGCTTACCTGCTCTACCTGAACGGCATCGTCGGGCAGCAGGAGGTGGTTGACGCAACCACGTTGCCGAAGGTGAAGATGCCGAACCGCGACAGTTTCGTATGGAGCCCCGACGTGCCGCCGCAACGCTAGCGGGAGCGCAGGAGCATGCAGACACTGCTGACGATTCTTTCCGGAGCAATCGTGGGGCTCTCGCTCGGAGTCATCGGGGGCGGTGGATCCATACTTGCCGTGCCGCTGCTGATGTATGTCGTGGGCGTGTCCGACCCGCATGTTGCAATCGGAACGAGTGCCTTTGCCGTGGGCGTCAATGCGCTTACAAATCTCATGGGGCACTGGCGGCGCGGCAGCGTCAAATGGCCCTGTGCAACGGCCTTCGCCGTGGCGGGAGTGCTGGGAGCGGCAGCCGGGTCCACGCTCGGCAAGAATTTCGACGGCCAGCTGCTCATGTTCCTGTTCGCGTTCGTCATGGTGGCCGTGGGCGTGGCCATGTTGCGGCCACGATCCACCGCGGGCGATCCAGGGGTCCGGATCAACCCGGCCATCGCGGCACGACTGCTGAGTGTCGGATTCGTCACTGGCCTGCTTTCCGGATTCTTCGGCATCGGCGGGGGATTCCTGATCGTCCCCGGGATGATGCTGGGCAGCGGGATGCCGATCCTCAACGCGATCGGATCTTCGCTCTTTGCAGTCAGTGCGTTTGGATTCACGACCTCGGCGAGCTACGCCGTTTCCGGCCTGGTCGACTGGTCGATCGCAATGAAGCTGGTGGCAGGCGGTGTCGTGGGTGGAGCGCTGGGCGTCTGGCTTTCGACACGGCTTGCTTCCCGCCGGCGCGTGCTGGAGAGGGCGTTTGCGGGGATGCTCTTCGTGGTCGCGGCCTACGTGGCCATCCAGGCGGGCCTCGCGCTGGCAGCAAGGCCAGCAGAGCCACTATCCATGGAGAGGTCAACGCAGATCGGGATCGCAGGAGGGCAAGTCCGGATGTGACACGCCCGCTTCGATCAGGCGGCTGGTGTCAGCGATGGATTCGCGCAAGGAATCGCCGAGCGATGCCCTGTCAATCCTGTCCAGCTGCCTTCGGGCCGAGTGTGGACAACCCTGCTTGAGCAGGGCCATCGCCAGGTTGTTGCGGGCTCCGGCATTGTCCGGGTCCAGTTGCAGTGCTGATCCGTAATCCGCCGCCGCCGCACTGAACTGTTTTTCCCGGTACATCGCCGTTCCCCGGCCAATCCAGGCCACCGGTTCATCGGGCCAGGCGCCAGCCGCCGCATCAAAGGCGCGCCAGGCATCGCGCGGCGCAGCCACCTTCTCGAACGCCGCTGCCGCCTCCAGGTAGCGGATCCTGTCCGCCGCCACGGGAAGTTCGCCGGGCGGAAGTACCACCATCGCCCAGCGACCCCCGTTGTCCCAGGCGCGCATGAAGTTCCGGGATGACCAGACCTCACGGTGCTCACGTCCCGAGCGCAGCAGGAGCTGATCCTTTGCCGGGTCGTGGCCAATGACAACCGCGTAGTGCCAGCGCGGCCAGGACGGCAGGCCATAGTTGTGAAGCACGAGCACCGGTCGGCCCGCGCCGAGCTCCGATACGATGGCTGCCAGCTCCGGTTGAATCCGGTAGGCGAGGCGACCGTAACTGCGAGGTGCAGCCAGCATCTCGATCTGCAGGCTGCCCTTGCGCCCGGGCAGATAGACCAGGGGTTCCAGTTCCTCGGGCGCTACCTGGACCCGGGATGCGCCCAGCACCATTGCCAGTGTCGAAGGTCCGCACTGGTAGCGATCCTGCGGATGGAAGGGGGTGTCCACGAGTTCCACCGGTGCGGTGGAAGGATCAATCAGCGGGGGATGCGTGGCGCAGCCGCCCAGAAAAAGCAGCAGGCAGGCGACCAGCCCGGGACCAGTCGCCTGCCTTTTCGCCCGTGCCTTCAGGGGATCTTCTTGAAGATATCGATGACGCCGACCAGTTCCAGGACCAGCAGCACGACGAAGACCACGCCAATGAGTGCGAGGACATCACCACCCGCCGGTGCGTCCTGCATCTGCAGTGCGAGGGCCTCCAGCTCACTCTCGTCGAGACTTGCGACGCGCTGGTCAACCGAAGCGGGGTCCACGCCGAGCTTCGCAAAGGCAGCCCGCACATCCGCACGATTGAGCTGGGCCTGAACGGCTTCAAGCTGTGCGCCACGGTCGGACCTGACCATGACCGCCGTTTCGACAATGCCCGCGTGGGCGCTGTTGACGAATCCGGAGTTGAGGACCGCCAGTGCCAATAAGGCTACTGCGGTGGAACGCCAGTTGACTGATTTCATGTTTGTATCGCCTTGCTGATTCCCGCGGGCCCCATTCAAGCAGGGTTGCCGCCAGTCGTGCCTCCAACCGGTTCACATCGGGAGGACATCTGGCCCGGGAAGCCGCCCCTGGCGAATCAGGGAAGGTCCGATTCGGGCCCCACCCGGATTCCCGTAGCATGCCAAGGTTGCCGTCAGGCTTCCTTTGCAGGCTGCATGCGATTATCACCGATAGTTTCAGCGTGGCAGTTGGCTGCCAATCTTCGCCGGCATGGGGGGGCTCCTGCCCTGGCGTGGCGCTGGGCCAGGCCGTGGAAGACATGGCCTTGCAGGAGGTTGTCGTCACCGGAGAGCGCCTGTCGCGACCGCTCTCGGAAACCGCATCCAGCGTCGTGGTGATCACGGCGGACATGAACGAGGCGCTCGCAGGGGCTGATCGCATCGAGGACGTCCTTGCCCTGGTGCCGAACGTCCAGGCTGGTTCCGGTGGCGAAGGGCCGACCATCCGGGGCCAGGATTCGACCGGCGTGCTTCGCGACCTGCCGGCGTTTCTCGGTGGAACGCGTCCGCGCGTGACGCTGCAGGTCGATGGTCGGGCGGTCAGCTTCAATGAGTTCGTCTTTGGACTCACCTCCGTCTGGGACGTCGATCGCATCGAGGTATTTCGCAGCCCGCAGACCACGACCCAGGGACGCAACTCCATCGCCGGGGCGATATTCATCGAGACGCAGGATCCTGCGTATGCGTGGGAGAGTCGCGTTCGCCTGTCAGGCGGCAACTACGAGACGTGGCAGGCTTCGGGTGTCGTGTCCGGTCCACTGGTCGAGGAACAGCTCGCCTTGAGGATTGCCGGAGACGTCAGGCGCAGCCGCACCACGATCGAGATTGCGGATTTCGTCGAGGGAGCGGATCCGAACCGCGACGACTACGGCCTGGTCCGGATCAAGCTGCTGGCCGAGCCGAAGGCGGTGCCCGGCTTGCGGCTGCTGACCACCTACACGCACGTCGACTCGCAGATGCCCCAGATCGAAGGTGTCCGTGCGCCGTTCGAGGCTCGCCAGGATCCCGTGGGGGGTTACGGCGTGTTCTCTACCGATGTCGATTCGCTGACGAGCGTGCTCGACTACAGGTTGGCGCCTGCCCTGGATTCGACGACGACCCTTTCGTTCGGCGATGCCCGGATCGAGCGATTTGCGCCACCGGGCCTGGGCCAGGCGCAGAATCACTCGCGCGACTTTTCGGCGGAATCGGTATTGCGCTGGGTGCCGGATCAACCGATGCGCGCGCTGGGAGGTGTCCACTACCTGCGCTCGCGACTCGACCAGGACATCAACCTCTCCGCCGTGCTGGGCGAGGGCTCCTTTGCCGACGAACAGCAGAGCCTGGGGCTGTTTGGCGAGCTGACGTTCCGGCCGATGCCCCGGCTCCCGGTGACCGCGGGCATCCGCTACCAGCGGGACAGCCAGGAACGCCAGGGGTTGCTCGGCACGACCGCCAGCGGATACCCGATCGACTTCGACGAGACTTTCGACGCCTGGCTTCCGAAGGTCTCGGTCACGCATGAGTTCAGCAGGGATCTCAGCTTCGGCGCGCTGGTCCAGCGTGCCTACAACCCGGGCGGCACGACGCTCAACTTCGACACCGGCGAGCAGGACGAGTTTGGTGCCGAGACGCTCTGGAACTACGAACTGTTCCTCCGCACCGTGCTCGCCGGCGGTCGCGTCACGCTTGCCGCGAACGTGTTCTACAACGACTTCGACAACGCCCAGCGTGCCCGTCTTCGAGCCTATACGGTGCCAGGCGGCGCAACGGCCTTCTGGGCCGAGATCGACAACTTCCCCCGGACGGAAAGCCATGGCCTCGAGATGGAACTGGCGTGGCGCCTCGGCAAGGACCTGGTGTTGCGGGCAGGCCTTGGGCTGCTGGATACCCGGATCGTCGAGCCGACGCCGGACAGGGAAACCCTGCGTGGCAATGAATTCCAGCGTTCGCCGGCCGTGACGGCTTCCGCTGCGATCGACTGGCGCCCTCTTGCGGGCTGGAGACTGTCAGCCCAGGGCCGGTACAACAGCGAGTATTTCAGTGACGACGCCAACAGGGCCGATCTCCGGATCTCGGGTACGGCCGTCCTGGATGCCCGTGCAGGTTATGAAAGTGGGCAGTGGACGGTGTTCAGCTATGTCAGGAACGTGTTCGACACGTTCTACCTGACGTCGCTCAGTTCAACCATGCGCGGCACGGCAGGCGACCCGAGGCAGTACGGCCTCGGGTTCGAGGTGCGGCTCTAGGTCTGGGGCAGGCCTGTCGTCCGGCTCGATGCCACGGCTGCGCCAGTAGTCATCCAGGCCGATTGCAGCCGTGAGTGCCCCGAAGCGGGGGTCGGCCCGAAGCGCTTTCGTGGCAGGCGTGAACAGCCACATTGTCTGCCGCCAGATCGGGTCCTGCGCTGGCGTCAGGTGCTCGCCGGTACGCGACTGCGTGATCAGCTGGCCGCGCCTCAGCAGCAAGCCGTCGATGACCGAGAACGCAGCATCGAGTTCCCCCAGTTCGGACAGGACCAGGATGGCATGCACGCTGAGCAGCGCGCTCTGCGTTGCGGAGGCAAGAATGGCATCGCGCGCGACGGCGATATCGGCGAGCGAGCGGGTTTCCAGTGCCTTGAGTGAGGTCTCTCCAGGTCGCGACGCCGTCTGCGCTCAGGGCGTTGGCGCCGGTCTCGTGATCCTCGATCAGCAGGCGGGCCGCCTGCGTCTGTCCGGTAAAGGCATAGATCAGCAAACGGGCATTCCAGATGTTGGGATGCGTGGGCCAGAGTTCGGAAGCGCGGGCGATGACCTTGTCGGCTTCCTCCGGCCTGCCCATGTTCCAGTGCTTCAGGCCCTGCGCTGCTGTGGCAAGGGTCGCAATGGGTCGAAAGCCATCGCGCGTTCGTTGAGATCCCAGGATTCCTTTGCATAGCCGGAGGCCTGCAGCAACGCGACCAGCGAGTCCAGCGCTGCCGCATTGTCGGGCGCAATGTCCAGGATCTGCCGCAATTTCCTGTCGGTCGAAATCCAGTCGTCCAGCGAGCGCTGCAGCAGCGCGAGTGCAGCCAATGCATTGGGCTCGCGTGAATCCAGGGCCAGCGCGCGGCGTGCCGCCTGTTCACTCGCCTGGACTGCAGCACCGGCTTCCGACCGCGGACCGAGTTCGGCTGCGTGGTACAGCGCCAGGGCGAGCAGGCCCTGTGCAGCAGCGGAATCGGGCTCGAGCGTCGTTGCCTCACGGAAGGACGCGACCCCGTTGCGCCGGGAGTCGGACAGGCCCAGGCGCAGTTCCTGCCGACCCTTCTCCATCAATTCGAGATAGCGTGGATCGGGTCGGGGCCTGAACGTCGCCCAGATGCCGATCCCCGCCGCGCTGGCCAGGGCCAAGGCGCCACCGATCATCCACCCGCGGCGTGTGATCGTCGTTGGTGGTATCCGGGGCGGGAAGGCGGGGGGAGTCGGCGCAGACTGTTCGGTTGTGCCACCTGTCAGCCGGTAGCCAATGCGCGGAATCGTTTCAACCCCGAATCCGGCACCGGTCGCACGCGCGATTCTCCGGATCTCGGCGATCGCCCGATTGATCGAGTCGTCACCTACCACCGTGCCGCCCCAGCAGAGGCGCATCAGGTCGTCACGGGTCAGTACCGCCCCACCGGCGTCAGCCAGCGCAAGCAGCACCTGCATCACGCGGGGTTCGGTCGCGATGTTCCCGTCCGGCCCCTCTATCGATCGAACCGAAGGCCGGACGGTGGCTGACCCCAGGCGCAAATCCGGGCGATGGGCCAGGGGCGATGCGGCCAACTCCCCGGCGCGCGCGCCGCTCGCGCTGGAATCCCCCTTCATTGACGAATCACTACCCATCAGAGGCTTGAGACCCGGTTCTCGGCGCGGGGCAGGCCCTCGTCAGGTTCGATTCCGCGGCGCCGCCAGAACTCTGCCAGTCCGATCGCTTCGGTGAGCGCCACGAACCTGGAATCAGCACGCAATCGCTCAGTCGCGGGTGTGAACAACCACTGTGTCTGGCGCCATTGAGGGTCCTGCGCAGGTGATCGCCCTTCTTCCGAATGCAACTGGAAAAGGAACGGGCCGCGCCTCAGCACCAGACCATCCACAATCGAAAACGCGGCATCGACCTCGCCAAGTTCGGACAGGACCATGATCGCATGCACGCTGAGCTGCGAGCTCTTCGCAGCCGCCTCGAGACTTGCCGTGCGTGCCGCATCGATATCGGCAGGCGAGCGACTCTCGAGAGCCTGGAGGAAAATCCTCCAGGCTGCGACACCCTCCGGCCGCAGCATGGCTGGCGCAGCGGAATGATGATCAATCAGGTTGCGGGCCGCCAGCACCTGGCCGCTGAAGGCATGGATGATCAATCGCGAAGTCCAGACGTAGGGATGCATTGGCCAGAGCTCGAATGCGCGGACAATGACCTTGTCGGCTTCAATGGGTCTGCCCATGATCCAGTGCTTCAACGCCCTGCGCTGTTGAACGACCGGTCGCATGGGGTCGATTGCAACAGCCCGCTCATTGAAATCCCAGGATTCCTGGACGTAGCCCGCCGACTGCGTGATTTCGACAAGCGAGGACAGGGTCGACAGGTTGTCGGGTGCGATGGCAAGGATATCCCGCAACTTCCGGTCGGTCGTGAACCAGTCGTCCAGGGTTCGCTGCAACAGCACCAGTACAGTCAGCGCATTGGGTTCGCGTGGATCCAGGGCCAGTGCGCGCCGCGCCGCCTGTTCACTCGCCTGCACGGCAGCACTCACGTCGCTCTGGGCGACAGTGTCAGCAATCCTGAACCGCGCCTGGGCGAGCAAGCCCCAGGCCTCGGCATCATCTGGCCTGAGGGTGACGGCTTCCTGGAAGGAGTCGACGGCCCGCATGTTGGACTCGCGCAGGCTCAACCGAAGGGCCTGCCTGCCTTGATCCATCAGTTCGAGATAGCGTGGATCAGGCCGTGGCCTGTAGGTCGCCCAGAGGCCTGCCAACCCTGCGGCCGAAACGGCGAGGGCGCCACCAACCACCCACTGCCGACGTGTCGTACGGGTTGGCACGTTATCGGGTGGCACGGGAGAGTCCGGATCCGGGCGTGGCGATTCGGGGACAGCAGCTGCGGCAACGTTGGCGGGAGTGCCCCCCGTCAGCCGGTAGCCGACACGCGGAATCGTTTCGACCCCGAAACCGGCTCCGGTCGTGCGCGCGAGTCTCCGGATCTCGGCAACTGCCCGGTTGATCGAGTCGTCGCCGACAACTGCGCCGCCCCAGCAGAGGCGCATCAGGTCGTCACGGCTCAATACCGCTCCACCGGCGTCAGCCAGGGCAAGGAGTACCTGCATTACCCGGGGTTCGGTCGTAATGCTCCCGTCCGGCCCCTCCACGGACCGAAGGGAGGGCCGGACGGTGGCTGCCCCCAGGCAAAAATCCGGTCGATGGGCCAACGGGGACGCAGCAGGCTCCGCCGCGCGAGATCCGCTCACGCCGATTTCGCCCTTCCTCGGCGAATCAGCATTCAAAGATCGGGTTCCCATCGTTTCTTCTGCTCTGCGAAGAGCTTATCAATGTTCGGCAAATCGAATCTGGAGGAGCTGTCGCATGAGATGGTTGAGCCCGGTTTGCCTGCGCAACATCGCGATCGTGATCCTGTTCGTCATGGGCGGAATCCTGTCCTCCTGCGGCGGGGAAGGAAGCGGACCGGCCCGGATGGGCTACCAGCCAGACGCCGTGCCCGCCGGCATCCCGCGCGTGAGCGCCTCCCGGGGATACAGCGACCGCTCGCCGGCGCTGGACAGGGCTTTCGAGTAAGATCGCGGCCCGACATATTCGGGTACTTGCTGCAGGAGGCAACATCATGGCATTTGGGCGTACGTTTCATGCGGTGGCGCGGCTAGCTATCGCGTTCACGGCACTGGTGGCTGCAGGCGGGGCGATGGCCCAGTCGGGCGATCGTGCCGGCACCTGGGAGAGCAAGTTCGGCCTGTTGTACAACGGGTCCTGGGACTCGGGCTTCGATGGTGGCTCCTCTGCGCGCGTGGACAGCGAGTGGGGATTTGCGTTCGGCGTGTCGTACAACACCTCGGACCGCCTGTCGTTCGGTGGCACGTTCGAATACGACAGCCCGAGCTACAGCGCCACGCTGGTCTCATCGACCAACCAGAACGTGACCTACGACATCCGCGGCTCGCTCGAGAACATGCGGTTCCTCGGCGACGCCACCTACTACTTCCTGGACCAGGGGCCGTTCAATATCTTCGGCAGTGCCCTGCTCGGCTGGACGTGGACCGACACCAACATCGCCACCGAGCCGCCGCAGACCGGCTGCTGGTGGGATCCGTGGTGGGGCCCGATCTGCGTAAGCTGGCAGAACACGCGCACCATGGACGGCTTCTCGTACGGCCTGGCCGCGGGTGGCCGGTATGACTTCAGCCGCACCTTCGCGATGGAAGCCAGCTACCGGTACATCTGGACGGACTACGGCAGTGCCACCGGAACGCCGAGCCAGGACGGGTTCAAGCTCACCTTCAACTGGAAGTTCTAGCTTCCTTCCGACAAGGGGCCGGCAGCCGTTCCGCGCTTTGCGCGGACCACCACGGTGCCGGCCAGCTTGTCGTGCCACCCCTGCTTGCGTGGGTCGAAGGCGACCCACACCAGTCCCAGCAGCAGCGGCAGGATTGAAACGTAGTACCCGAGGTAGCGGCCGATCGATTGCCGCACCGTCAGCGCCGCGCCGGTCTGTGCGTCGATGACTTCAGCGCCGATCAGCATCTTGCCCGGCGTGGCCTTGCGGTAGATCCAGAACAGCACGATGGCAATTGCCGGAGCCACGAGGTTCAGGAAGATATCGGCCGGCCCGGCAAAGAGCGTCGTGCGCTCCGGATCCATGTACCCGCTGCCGTAGATCAACAGCAGCAACGGCAGCAGGATCACCAGCACGAGTATCGAATCGACCAGGGCTGCGAGCACGCGCGCCCAGAAACCCACGTACTCGCGCTGTTCGACCTGCATTGACCCGCTCCTTGATTCGTCTGATAACCTGCGCCAAACGCGGGGGAAAGACAATGATCAGGGTTCGTGAACTGGGGTGGCGCGCAAGTGCCGCCATGGCGTTTGCCTTCATGGGCGCGGCGACACCGGTTCCTGCGCGCGACCTCGTCGCTGTCGCGCCGGCCGTTGCCTGCGAATCGCTGGCAGGCCGCTCCTACTACAACATTGCCATCTCCTCGGCCGTGCACGTGCCGGCCAACGGCGCGGTGCCTGCATTCTGCAAGGTCAACGGCACGGAGAACGGCACGCAGCATGACCTGGAGGTGCGCCTGCCGGACCGCTGGTTGCAGCGGTACGTGCAGCGTGGCGGCGGCGGATTCGACGGCAGCATTCCGCCCGTGGCGCTTTCCGCGGCGGCGCTGCGCGCCGGTGCCGTCCAGGGCGCGAACAACGGGGGCCACAGGGATCCCGGTGGCGCGGTGCTGCTGAACAATCCGCGAGCCGTGGAGCGCTACGCGCACGGCGCGATCCTCAGCGCCACGCGCTTTGGCAAGGCGGTAACGCAGGCCTACTACGGCAGCGCGCCGCAGTACGTCTATTACGAAGGCTGTTCCAACGGGGGTCGTGGTGCGCTCAACGCCGCTGCCAAGTACGGCCCGGAGTTCGACGGGGTCATCGCAGCCGCGCCGACGTTGAATCTCACGGGACAGATTGCGCGCTGGACCAGCGCCGCCGCGCTGCCTCTGCCCAGCGGGCCCCAGTTCACGCAACTGCATGCGGCGGCGGTGGCGAAGTGCGATGCGCGCGATGGCCTGAAGGACGGCATTGTCTCGGACTGGGCGGGTTGCGATTTCGATCCGGTGAGCGACGCACCGAAGTCGATCGGGCTGAAGCCCGAGCAGGCGGCTGCCGTGCGCAACATCATGCAGGACATGAAACGCAGCGACGGCAGCGTGATCTATTCCGGCTTCGGCACTGGCGACCTGTCGCTGGGTGCACCGTCATTCGGATTGTTCGGTTCTGGCCAGATGCGCAACATCGTGCTGAATGATGCGCAGTGGACGCCAGAGGGCTTCGACCCCGAGGCCGCGCTGCCCGTGATCTCCGCGGTCATCGATGACAAGTACCAGTTCAGCGCAACGGTGCCCGGAGTGGTGCAGTTCCTCAAGTCCGGCGGCAAGGCGCTCGTGTGGCATGGTGCGGATGACGCCATGCTCTCGCACAAGGACACCATCCGTACCTGGCGCCAGGTGACCGACGCGGCGGGGCCGGAGACGGCGGCAGCGGCGACGCGACTCTATATCGCACCGGGTGTGAACCATTGTTCGGGGGGCGACGGCGCGGACAGCTTTGACGCGCTTGGCGCACTGATGGAGTGGGTCGAGACCGGTCGTGGGCCGGGCACGCTCACAGCGGTCAAGCGCGATGCGAAGTCCGGTGAGGTGAAGTTCTCCCGGCCGCTTTGCCAGTATCCGGGCTGGCCGCGCTATCGGGGCAAGGGCGACCCTGCCAGTGCTGACAGCTTCGAGTGCGTTGCACCCGGAAGGTAGTTTCAGCGATCCGCCTCGGCCGGTGCAGCTGTTGCAGCCGGCGCCACGGGTTCCTCGCGCGCTGTCGCGATTCGCACCGGAATGCCTGCGCTGTTGACTGCGGTTTGCAGGGTCCAGCCCGCAGTCGCCGCCTGCAGCGTTGGCAGCGGCTCGCCGGTGGCGAGCATGCCCTGTCGCAGCAAGCTGCCTTCAGCATCCTCGACGATCCAGACCATGGCTGGCGGTGACGGACTTGCCCAGGCTTCGGGGAATCGGTCACGGAGTCTTCGGGCGCCATCGTCAATCTCCGTATCGGCGACCGCCTCATTTCGCGCTTCGGCGGCGGGAGCCCTCGCGCTCACAACGCCTGAAGCCGACTTTGCAGTCTCAGTCTGGTCCACTTGCGCGACAGCAGGTTGCTCCTGCGACTGGGCGCGTTCGGCAGCAGCGGGGCTCGCGGGTGCGGTCGCGACCAGGTCCGGATCCGACTGGCGCCACAACAGCAAGGCGATGCCGAGCACGGCAATGCCGGCGGCAGCGCTCCAGGCATAGCGTGAATCGTTCGCGGCAGGCTGCCGGCTCCGGGCAGCGGCACGCGCGCCTTCCAGGATTGCGTTGCGCGTGGAGTCACCGGGCCGCCCCGCCTCGGCGTCGCTTGCACGACGATAGTCTTCGACCAGGCGGTCATCGCGATTGTCATCCCGGTTGTTCATGCGTAGTCCTGAAGCATCTGCTTCAGCCGGTCGCGCGCATAGCGCAACCGGCTCTTGGCTGTCTCGAATCCCGTGCCCGTTGCCGTTGCGATCTCCTCGACACTGAGGCCGCCTTCGGCCTGGAGAAGGAAGGCCTCGCGCTGGTCCGCAGGCAGGTGCGCAAGCGCAGCAATGATGGCTTCGCCCTGCTCGAGGCGTTCGGCCGATTCCGCAGGCGTGGGGTTCTGCTCATCGCGCAGCGAGTGCACGGCAGGCTCGCCATCGTCGCCAACCGCAGCATCGAGGCTGACCTGCGGCTTCGTGGCCCGCAGCCGGTCGATGAGGCGATGGCGGGCTATTGCATAGAGCCAGGTTGCGAACCGGGCATCCGCACGGAACCGTGGCGCCTCGCGCGCCACGGCAAGCCAGGTCTCCTGGTGCAGTTCCTCCGCGGTGGCGCGCTGCCTGCATTGGCGAAGCAGGAATCGCCAGACCGGCAACTCGTGGCGCGCATACAGCTGGTCGAATGCAGCGACGTCGCCAGTGGCGTAGCGCGTGATCAGCACTTCGTCACTGGCGACATCCGGGCCGCTGAGCTCATCGCGGGGAGATCGCATCCGCGGCATTATCACCGAGGCGGTCGCCATCCGCGCCGCGCTCAGGGATCCGGGACATAGCCCATCCTGGCGTTGCCCGGGAACGGATCGGGGACGTGGCGCGGCTTCGGCAGCTTGATCACGCCGAGTGCGACCAGGTTCTCGCGACTGTCATAGCGGATACGGATGGTCTCGTCCGCCCGGGAGTGCGCCCGTTCGAACGGCACCGACACGACCTGGGAGAACTCACGTTCACCATGGCCGGTGCCGAGTGCCTGCGCGACGGGCGCGGAGGGTGCGCGGGCTGCGGAGGCCTTGCCGGCCGAATCGGCGGAGCGTTCCGCGACGGCTTCGTTGCGCGCCTCGGCCGAGACCTGTCCCGAAGCAACCGGAGGTGGGTCGGGCTGGCGCTCGCGGAACAGCGCGACGCCGATTACGCCGATGTTCTTCGGGCGCCCCGTGAGCGCCGCGTAGGCGTTGGGCAGGGCCGTGAACGTGAAGGCCGCGATCTCGCTGCTGCTCTTGCGCCAGCCGTCGATTTCGTAGCCGACCCAGGGATCGAACACGTAGCCGCGCTGGTTGGCGGCGGCTCCCTGTCCGCTCAGCACATTGATGCCGTCAACCGATGTGACGGCAAGCAGCCGGTTGCCGGACTGGTTGCGGATTGAAATCGCGTATCGGGCGCCCGGTCTACCGGCCACCCAGTATTCGCCGCGGTGGACGTACGGCGTCAGCGTCTCGCCGCTGTCGCGGTCGGTGATTGTCACGTCGGCCAGGCGGCCAACGGCCAGTGCGGGCTGGGCGGCCAGGCCGGCCAGCGCCACAAGACATAAAGTTCGCATAGCAGCTCCTCGTTTGATCCAGGACCTGCTCATACATGCGTGGCAGCACTGGAAACGGGGTTAAGCCGGCGCGAGCGTCTCGATCATCCGCAGCTTGCGCGCGCCGGTCGCCCGGTACAGGCGCCGCAGCGTGGACAGCGCGCCGGAGCGCGTGACGCGCCGGTCCGAGGCCAGTTCCCGTGAAAGACGCGCGCAGTAGCACGAGGCATACCGGTTCGCGAGCCGATAGAGGCGCTGCGCCGCCGCGTCGAGCTGTGGCGCGATATGCGTCCGCTGGAACAGCAGCCAATGCAGCTCCCGCGGGAAGTGTCGTGGATGCTGGGCGCGCAGCAGCCAGAACGTGACGATGAACTTGTCGATCTCGGCCTGCAGCTCCAGCTCCAGGTGCGAGACGGGGCGGTCGTGGCCGAGATTGAAATCGAGGTAGGCGAAATGGCTCACGCCCTCCAGCGCGGTCCAGAGGTCGGCCAGGTTTCCTCCGTGCAGGCGCTTGAGCGGGCTGTGCGCGGCGAGGCGGGCGAGAACCGCCTCATCGACATACACGCCGATGGTCACTGCATCGGCCTCCTCGACGACAACCAGCTCCTCGTCCTGGGCACCGGCGTGGCGGGCACGCGGCAGGTCGCTGCGCTGCGTGAAGAGGAAGTCGCGCACGTCCCCGCCGTGCGGCGTGTCGTAGATGCCGGCCAGCAACTGCTGCAGGTGGTGCAGCACGGTCGCCCTTCAGTGCGTGTGCAATGGCACGGCGTGCGGTTGCACGCCGAGCTGCCGCAGCACCGCATGGGCGCGCCTGCTGCCTGTCTTGAGCCATATCTCGTACAGGCGAAGCACGTCGTCCTGCGACCAGCTGCGTGCGGAGTCGGCGATCTCGCCGAGTGCGTCGACCACCGGCTGGAACTTGCGCGCCAGCTCGGCGAAAACCTCGCCCAGCGCGCGTCGGGGTCCGCGTGTCAGCTGCCCGGCCAGCATGCCGTACGCGCGGCCGCCCATTGCGATGGGATAGTCGACGTCGACGAGGCGGCGGGCGAATCCGTGGGCGCAGAATCCGGCCATGAACAGCGAGACATCGCCGAGTCTCTGCAGGGCCGCAACCTGTTCGGCCGGAGTCTGCGCAGACTGCGCCTGTGCCAGCAGGTCGGCGAGGCTGATCCAGCGGCAGCCGGGCTTCAGTTCCGCATGCGAATGCTCGACTCGCGAAAACAGCGTCAGCAGGTTGACCACATAGTGTGCGCTGTGCGCGTCGAGTGCCACTTTCTGGTGCGCCAGCGCTTCGTCCAGCGCGTCGCGAAAGAACTCGGTCAGGTTGCTGACCGGCATCACCATGCCACCGTCCGGTGTATCCATCAGGCGTACCTCGACAGACCTGGGGCAGACGAACCTGATTATCCGCAGGGGACGGTCCAGGTCCATGCGCCGTTCACAACTCCAGTACCCGTTGCATCCCTTGCAACGGGCATGCCGTGCTGGCAGTCGCAGGGAAGGAGTGCTGATTCAGCCGACGGCTTCGATCAGCGACGGATCGTCATTCGCAGGTGAATTGACCTTGCGCGAGACCGGCCAGGCAGAGAGCAGTTCGTCCGGATAGGGCTGCAGGCATGCAAAGGCTTCCTCCGGCGAGCCGCCCAGCCAGGTCTCGTGCTGGTCGCGGCGCAGGATGGCCGGCTCGCGCAGCTTCGTGTTGTGGATCTGCGCCATCAACGGGGACGCCGGAAGCGTGATGATTGCGCAGGAGAGAATCGGCTCGCCACCCGGTGGGGTCGAGCTGTCCCACAGGCCGGCGAATGCAAACGTCTCCTGGTCCGCGCAGTGGATGAACCACGGCTGCTTGCCACTTCCCTGTGTCTGCCATTCATAGAAGCCGGTCGCAATGACCAGGCAACGCTGGGCGCGCTTCCAGGGGCCACGCCATGCCGGCGAGGTGCGCAGGGTTTCGATGCGGGCGTTGATGGTCGAGTACGCGCCGGGCTCGCCCTTTGCAAAGAACGGGATCAGGCCGAAGCGCATCATCTCGCCTGCACGCTGGCCGTCGCGCAGGGTCACTACCGGCACGGCCTGTGTGGGCGCGACGTTGTAGCGGGTGAAGAACTGCACCCAGCCGCGCGTCAGGTGGAACTCGCGCTCCAGCGCGGCGTCGATCGAAGTGACGAAACGGCCACACACGGCGCAGCCCTCAGGAAACCTGCTGCTTATGCTATACGCTCAGGTGCCACGAAAGAGGAGGGTGAAACGATGATCATCACCGGGCCCCAGTGCCGCGCGGCACGCGCGCTCGTCGAATGGTCGATGGAGCAGGTTGCACGCCGGGCAGGCCTCGACGTGAAGGTGATTGCCGATTTCGAGGCCAGGGTCACCGACCCGGGTGATATCGCGAAGACCAGGGTGTGCGAGGCGCTCGAGGAAGGCGGGGCAGTCTTCATCCCCGAGAACGGTGGTGGCGTCGGCGTACGACTGAAGTATGCGAGGCGCGACGTTCGCGCCGTCAACAAATGGGAAGGCGAGGGCGGGCCGGCGGGCGACGACGACGTCTGAGGCTCACGTCGCGGGTGGTGCCTGGCCCGGCCCCTTGCGTCGGGTCACCGCCTGGCGCAACAGGAACTCGACCTGCGCATTGACGCTGCGCAGGTCGTCCGCCGCCCACTTCTCTATCTCCTTCCACAGGTCCTCCGGGACCCGCAACAGGTAGGCTTTGCGTGGCTCCGGCGGCACGGATCAGGTGTACAGCGTGCCGGTGTTGATCACCGGCGTGGCGTCCGAGTTTCCGCACAGCACGACCAGCAGGTTGCTGACCATGGCGGCCTTGCGTTCCGGATCGAGCTGCACCACCTGCTGCGCCTCCAGCTCGCGCAGTGCCATGTGCACCATGCTCACTGCACCCTGGACGATCTGCTGCCGTGCCGCGACGATGGCTTCGGCCTGCTGGCGACGCAGCATGACCGAGGCGATTTCAGGTGCGTAGGCCAGATGCGTCAGGCGGGACTCTTCGACGACGACACCCGCCTTGGCCAGGCGCACCTGCAGCTCTTCCGTAAGCGCCTGTGCAACCTCGTCGGCGCTGCCGCGCAGCGTCGGCTCGTGGTGCTCGCCATGGTCGTAGGCGAAGCGGCTCGCGATGCCGCGCAGCGCGGACTCGCTCTGCACCTGCACGTAGCTCTTGTAGTCTTCGACGTCGAACACAGCCTGTGCGGTGTCGTCCACGCGCCAGACCACGACCGAGGCGATCTCGACGGGATTGCCGCGCTTGTCATTCACCTTCAGCGTTTCACTGTTGAAGTTGTGCGCACGAAGCGAGAGCTTCGTCGAGCGCTCCGCGCTGTCGGCGGTGGCGGCCTGCATGATGGCCTTCAGGTCATTGCCGGGGCGGCCATGCGGGGCCGAATGCGAACCACGCCGGGCCGTCGGACCACGACTGCGCGAGTAGAACGGATTGGCCCAGTGGAAGCCGCTGTCGCGAACCGTTCCCTTGTAGTTGCCGAACAGGATCTGCACGCGCGCCTCGTTGGGCTGCAGCGTGAAGTAGCCGAACAGCATGAGGAAGGCGATGGCGAAGCCCAGAAACGAGAGCGCCACTCCCGGGCCGTAGCGATTCGGGGCGCTGTCCAGGAACAGCCAGATCGCGCCCAGGATCCAGAGCAGATGGAAGGCCAGCGCCAGCCAGCCGCTGAAGGCCCTGATCGGGATCTCGCGCGAGACAGTCGACTGATTCCGGCTAGCCATGGTCGCTCCCCTTGTTTGGTATCAGGATGATATCATAAAGCAATCATCGACTGTCAAGACCTGTGAAATTGGGGAATTCCCTTCTAGCCAGCCTGTGTAGAGTTCAAGGTTCGATTCCTGACCGGAGCAGCCATGAGGCGCGCGACTTCCACCAGCTTCCTGGCACTGGCATTGCTGATCGCCCATTCCGCTGCATGGGCCAGTCCGCAGGACCTGGTGTCCCGGCTGGTCCAGGCCGCCCCCGGCATCAATCCGGGCGTGCTGGCGCTGGCCGTCAATGCACTGCATTGCGCCACCCAGGAGGGGGACGACGGCGTCCGCCGGCTCGCCGTGATCGATTATTCAAAGCCCTCGTCCGAGCAGCGCATGTGGGTCTTTGACCTGTCCGCCGCGAAGCTGCTGCACCTGGAGCGGGTCGCGCACGGGCGTGGCACGGGGGAGAACCTTTCAGAGCATTTTTCAAACCGGCCGGGCAGCCACCAGTCGAGCCTCGGCCTGTTCCGCACCCGCGAGACCTACATGGGTGGCAACGGCTATTCGCTGCGACTCGAGGGACTGGATCCTGGCTTCAATGATCGCGCGCGGGAACGCGCGATCGTGATCCACGGCGCCTCCTATGTCAGCGATGCGACCGTGAAGGTCCGCGGTGGCGTGGGGCGCAGCCATGGGTGTCCGGCGGTACGCGAGGAAATCGCGAGGACGCTGATCGATACGATCAAGGAAGGGCAGTACCTGTTCGCCTATTTCCCGGATGGGCAGTGGCTGAACAAGTCGACGATCCTGAGCTGCAAGGTGCCGCGAAGCGGTTGAGAGCCCTGCCCAGGAGCCGCCGATGACACATGCAGCGATCACGGGGTGGGGCAAGTGCCTGCCGCCCGCCGTGCTGACCAACGCCGAACTGGCCACCTTCCTCGACACCAGCGACGAATGGATCGCGACGCGCACCGGCATCCGGGAGCGACGCATTTCGCATGTCGGCCTCGGGCAGCTGGCCGAGGTGGCTGCGCGGCGCGCACTCGCCGCGGCGGGCCTGCAGGCCGCCGACATCGAACTGATCGTCTTCGGAACGACCAGCTACGAGGACCAGGCTCCCAACCAGGCTTCCGGGCTGCAACTTGCACTCGGCGCCTCGCGCGCAGCGTCCATGGACGTGAATACGGCCTGCACCAGCTTCCTCTACTCCTTCAGCACCGCGAACGCGCTCATCCGCACCGGGGTCGTGCGCAATGCGCTGGTCATCGGCGGCGAGGTGATCAGCCGCTTCATGGACTGGCGCAACCGCAATGTCGCGGTGCTGTTCGGCGATGGCTGCGCAGCGGTCGTGCTGCAGGCGACCGGGAACGTCGAAGGGCTGCTAGGCGAGAAGCTCGGGTGCGATGTCGAAGGTCGCGGCTCCCTGGTGATCCAGGGCATCGGCACGCGCTATGCGGACTTCCAGCGCCGCTACGGCGAAACGGAGTGGATTTTCGAAGGGCAGGACATCTTCAAGCGCGCCGTGCTCGGAATGGGGCAGGCCTGCGCCGATGTGCTGGCCTCGCAAGGGGTTTCGGCCAGCGACGTCGACCTGGTCGTTCCTCACCAGGCGAACCTGCGCATCATCGAGGCCGTCGCCAAACGCGCGGGCGTGCCGATGGAGCGTGTGTTCGTGAACGTGCAGCGCTACGGGAACATGTCTGCGGCCACGGTGCCGGTTGCCCTCGTCGAGGCGCTGGAGGAAGGCCGCATTCATCCGGGCTCGTTGCTGTTGATGCCCGCCTTCGGCGCCGGCCTCACCTGGTGCGCGCATCTGGTGCGCTGGGGAGACCGGGTGACGCCGCTGGGCACAAGTGATGCGGAACTGCCGCCTGCCCCAGCCAGCGGGCTGGAACTCGTGCGCGGCATGATCGCGAGGCAGGATCAGCGCGGACCGTAGTGCGGCAACGGCACGCCGTGTTCGTAGGCGCCGAGGTCGGGCGCCCGGCCCCGGAATCCGTCCGTCACGTTCGGCAACACCGTGCCCCGGTCGATGGCCGGGGCGTCCGCGCGCAGCCGCAGGTCGATGGACTCGACGGGCACCACCCGCGTCGGATCCGAGAAATCCGGCTTTGGCGCGCGCACGAACATCTCGTAGTCGACGGTGATGCTGTGTCGGTCCTGGCCCGTGGCGCGAGAGTAGTCCCGCAGCGTCGCAAAGCTGCGCTGCACCAGCGTCGGTGGTTGGCCCGGGCTGCCGGTCCTGCGTGCAGGCAGGAAATCGCTCGGCGTGCCGAAGGGCGGGGAGTTCCAGGCAAATGACGTGCCCGCCCCTTCATTCGGGCGGA
This sequence comes from uncultured Pseudomonadota bacterium, assembly GCA_963785055.1. Lineage (GTDB taxonomy): Bacteria > Pseudomonadota > Gammaproteobacteria > Steroidobacterales > Steroidobacteraceae > ZC4RG30. Next base: position 621,379 of record CAWATT010000008.1, on the reverse strand, counting down.
AGCCGTTGTAGTCCGAGCTGCTGTAGTTCGTGTACGTGTCCACGGCGAAGACGCGCTCCTGGGTTCCCTGGCCGAGTATCAGGTTGTTGCGAAGGTGCAGGTTCGAGGCCGGCGTCAGCTGCCTGAACTCCCCGACGTACGTGTTGTTCAGGTAGAGGATCCCCGACGGGTCACCGTGGATCTTCACCGGTCCCCACCAGGCGTTGTAGACGACATTGCGGATGAAATAGACCGGGCCGCCGAAAATCGGCTGCGGGCTCATCGCGCCGAGCGCGGCGTTGAAACAGCGGTTGCGCAGCACGCGGATGTTGCGCACCGCGCCATCCGTCTCGAAGCAGTTGTCGTGCATCACCGAGACATCGTTGTTGTAGATGTCGATGGCGGCGGGCAGGCGATCCGCTGGAGTGTCGGGCCAGCCTTCAGGAGCGCCATAGGTCACATGGTCGAGGCCGTCATGGAATCCGCGCACGCGGTTGAAGGCCATCACATGGCCACTGCCGTAGAGGGATACGGCGTAGAAGGATTTCATCTTCGCCTTTTCGGCAAAGTCCGGCCGGCTGACCCAGGGCTCGACCGCGTACCACGTGAAGACGTAGTCGAGGCTTTCTCGCCCCAGCATGTCGTTGTCGGCAATGTAGAAGCCCGCCGAGCCGCCCCAGTCCGAATGCACGGCCGTGCCGACGTCGGTAGAAGCGGCTGCGCTTCACGGTGAGTCCCCGGCTGCCGGCAATCCCCTTGATTCCGGCCTCGATCGCGATGCCGGTGTTGCGGAAGCTGATGCCCTCGAAGTAGTGGTGGTCCGCGGCCATCAGGTTGAACAGCACGGCATTGCCGTCGCCATCGAAAACCACCTCACCATCACCGGCGGCGACAATCGCGATCGGCGCGTCGGCAGTGCCGTCCTGCGTCAGATAGTAGGTGCCGTCCCAGGGCGTGCCGCAGCAGGTGGCATAGCGTGAGTTGATTTCGTGCGAGTAATGGTCGTGGCGGCTCAGGTAGAGGCCGGCATGCACCTTGATCGTGTCGCCGGCGCGTACTCGCGGGGGCGAGGCCCGGCTCCAGTCCCCGCCCAGTGCCGCCATGTAATAGGCCTCCAGCAGGCCGGAAAACGCAGGCTGTTCTCGCGGGCCGGTGTAGCCGGGCGGATAGACGTGGAACACCCGGCCGCCGGTGGCAGGTCGCGGCTCGGCGCGCGTACGCAGTTCGAGCAGGCGGGTTGCCTCGCCGTTGATGCCGTCGGGGTCTGCCAGCGTCAGGCGGACCTCGTATGGAGTGTCTTCGGCCAGGTCAAACAGGCTGCCGGCGAACTGGTTGCCGAGCGTGAGATCGTAGGCGCCGCGCAGGAACATCTGCTCGTGGTGGGTCCGGAGCAGGTCGAGGCCGCGCGACCAGGGCGAATCCCCCTTGCGGCGATACTCGACCTGCACGCTGGCATTGCGATTGTCGTCGCCTTCGACCTGCCAGGCGACTCCAAGCGCGATCAGCGTGGGCGGATCGGACTCGACGCGACCCGGTGTGATGGCATTGGCGGCCTGGGCGTTCGCGCCCGCGAGCACCCCGCCCAGAATGCACAACTGAAGCAGTTTGCGTGGCAGGTGCCCGTTGCGGTGCATTCCCGATTCCCCCTCGATGCCATCGGCTGCGATACTGTAACGCAGGCAATCAAGGGGGGAATCATGCGCAGGCACCGATACGTTGTTGCTGGACTGCTGCTGGCCGGCCTGGCCAGCTTCGCCGCGGCGGATGCGCTGCCCACTGCCACGCCGGACCAGTCGGGGATGTCCGCACAGCGCATTGCGGCGATCCGCCCCTTGATGGAACAGTATGTGGCCGACGGCCGACTGGCCGGCTCCGTGACCCTGGTTGCGCGCAATGGAAGGGTCGTGACGCTGCAAGCCGTGGGCATGCGCGACCGCGAGTCCGGAAGCCCGATGCACGCCGACTCCATCTTCCGCATCGCCTCGCAGACCAAGGCGATCGTCAGCGTGGCCGTGCTGATGCTGCAGGAGGAGGGCAAGCTGCTGATCAGCGATCCACTGCACAGGTATTTCCCGGAATTCCGCGATTCGAAGGTGGCCGTACCGCGCGCAGAGGGCGGTTACGAGCTCGTGAAGGCGAACCGGCCGATCACGCTGCGCGATCTGCTTACGCACACTTCCGGCATTTCCTATGGGACGGGCCCGGGCGCCGCGGAGTGGCAGAAGGCGGGCATCCAGAACTGGTACTTCGCGGACCGTGACGAGCCCATCGCCACCACCGTTGCGAAGATGGGTGCGCTGCCACTGGATGCGCAGCCTGGCGAACGCTGGGTCTACGGTTTCAATACCGACATCCTCGGCGCCGTGATCGAGCGTGCCTCGGGGCAGCCGCTGGACCAGTTCCTGCGCACGCGGATCCTCGAGCCGTTGCGCATGGTCGACACGCAGTTCTACCTGCCACGCGACAAGTCGGATCGCCTCGTCGTCGTCTATTCAGCCAGGCCAGGTGGTGGCCTGGAGCGTGCGCCGGTGACCGGCGGCATGGTGAGCCAGGGCGCGTACGTGGAAGGTCCCCGCAAGGCCTTTTCCGGTGGCGCCGGCCTGACTTCAACGGCCACGGACTATGCGCGCTTCCTGCAGATGCTGCTGAACGGCGGAGAGCTGGACGGCGCGCGCATCCTTTCCCGCAAGAGCGTCGAACTCATGACCTCGAACCATGTCGGCGACCGGTTCCAGCCGGGCAGCGGCTTCGGCCTGGGCGTTTCGGTGCTGCGCGACCTCGGCGCACGCGGGGACCTGGGTACGGTTGGCGAGTTCGGCTGGGGTGGCGCCTATCACTCCAGCTACTGGGTCGATCCGCGGGAACAGCTGGTTGTAGTGCAGCTCACGCAGACGATTCCGGCGGGCGACGTCGATGATTTCGGGCGCCTGCGCGCGCTCGTGTATGGGGCGATCAGCGACCCGGGGCCGGGCGGATCGCAGTGAGCGTCGCCGTATCCTGCATGTTCTCGCCCAGCACGCGGTTGCGGCCGGAGCTCTTGGCGCGATAGAGCGCGGCGTCGGCGCGCTGCAGGATGGTGCGGGTCGAGTCGCCCTGGCGGGAAATGGCAACGCCGATGCTTGCTGTCAGCACCGGCAGTTCCGGGGCAATCCCTGAAATGTCGGTCGAGCTGATGCGGGAGCGGATGTTCTCCGCGCGCAGGTGCGCGCTGCGCAGGTCGGCCAGGGGCAGCACGATCAGGAATTCCTCGCCACCCACGCGCCCGAAGAACTCGCCCGGAAGCAGGGCGCTGCGAATCTGGGTGGCCACCAGCTGCAGCACGCGATCGCCGGTCGCATGCCCGAAAGTGTCGTTGATGCGTTTGAAATGATCGATATCGAGCAGCAGGGCCGCGGCGCTGCGACTGCCGGATTCATTCAGGACATTGGGCAGCAACGTGAGCACCGAGCGACGGTTGGGCGCGCCGGTCAGTTCGTCCGTCAGGGCCAGCCGGCGCATTCGCTGCGAGGCTCGGCTCAGCTGCCAGGCCAGCGCGGCAAACATGGCCGCGACCAGCACGATCAGGGCAATCACGAGGTACTGCAGCCGGCGTGCCCGGTCTGACTGCTCGAGCGCGCGCGCGTTCGCGCTGCTCTCGCGAAGCAGGGCTTCATATTCCTTTTCGCGCGCCGCGGTGTCGAACTCGACCTTCAGTACCGCGAAGCGCTGGTCGATCTGGTTGCGCAGCAGCTGTTCCGAGGTGCTCTTGGCGGCCTGCTGCCACTGGAACGCGCGGCGCCACTCCCCCTGTTCACTGTCCACCAGTGCAAGTTGCTCGTAGGTCATGACCAGTTCGGTCCGCTGGCTGGTGTCGCGAAACGCGGCCAGTGCGTCGTTGAAGCGCAGGCGGGCCGTTGCCGGATCGCCGAGCCTGCGCATCGCCATGCCTTCGGTGAGCGAAATCAGCGCCGTGAGCCGCGCATCGCGCGTTGTGGCGTTCAGTTCGCGGGCACGCCTCAGCTTCTCCAGCGCATCGCGTGGCCGATCCATGGCGACATCGGTCGCTGCAAGGCCGCGCAGCGCGTAGGCCTCGGCGCGGGAATAGTCCAGGCCACGCGCCAGGCGCAGCGTCGCCTCGAATGACCGGCGCGCGGCAGCCCAGTTCCCCATGCGCTCGAAGGCGCGGCCGACATTGTGTTCGGCGATCACCTGTTCGCGGATCAGGCCCTCGCTGCGCAGGATCTGCAGCGACTTCGCGTAAATCTGTCGCGCCTGCTCGACGTCGCCCATGCGGTCGTAGGTGGACGCAATGCCGTCAAGTGCGGTCTGGGCCTGCAGCGGTTGGCCGATCTTCGTATAGAGACTCTCGCAGCGGCGCAGGTCCGCGAGGCCCTGGGCGTATTCGCCCTGCAGGCTGTAGAGGAAGCCGCGCGAATACAGCGAGCGCGCAAGCATCTCCTCGTCGTTCGCCGCGCTCGCGTGGGAGACCGCCTGGTCGTAGTCGGTCATTGCCGCGGCGGTGTCGCCAAGTATCTCGCGGCTCTCGCCGCGACAGGTCAGCAGTCCGGCGCGCAGGCCCTTGCGTGTCAGTGCCGGAACCAGCAGCTCGAGGGTCTCGATCTGGGCCGCGGTTGCAGCCGGATCGCGCTCGTCGAAGTACTCGCACAGCACCAGGCGGGCCTGGAATTCCTGGTCCACGTCCGGAGCGGCAGACAGCAGCGCCAGCGCCTGCTCGGCGTAGCGCCGGCTGTCCTCCTCGTTGCGTTTCTGGGAGGCGCGCGCCTGCTCCACCAGCGCGGCCGCGCCGGTCAGCGAAGGGGTGGCTGCCTCCCCGGCAGCGGCCAGGGCGGCGAGCATCAGCGGCGCAAGGACCATCCCTGCCACGACGATCAGGCGTCGCAAATCCATTGGCTGACCTTAGCACCCGGGAAAGCGGCGAAACGTGCGTTACGTCAAGTGGCGGGTCCCCTGAAGGGAGGACTGCGGCGCAGGGTGAAATGGTTGACAACCCGGCAGGGCAACTGAAATTGTGGCCCCACAACGACAGGCATACAGGGGGCGGATCTTCCGACAGCGATGCGGATCACAGCAGCCGTTTCACGCGACCCGCAAGTGGCGCCAGGGCTCGAGGAACTCGAGCTGGAGGCCCCGCGTGCCGACGAGATCCTCGTGCGCATCGCCACGGCCGGCATCTGCCACACAGATCTGCGCGCCCACTCCGGGGTGATCGCCATGACCCCCAAACCGGTGGTCCTCGGGCATGAGGGAGCGGGCATCGTCGAGGCGGTGGGTGAGGGCGTCCGGCACGTCAGGCCGGGAGACCGAGTCGTGCTTTCGGGGTCGAGCTGCGGCCAGTGCAGTCGCTGCCGCGCTCACCTGCCCAGCTACTGCGTCGAAGGCATGCATCGCAGTTTCGCGGCCTCGCGTCTCGATGGGTCGATGGCCCTGCACCATGGCGGGGAGGCCGTGCACAGCCATTTCTTCGGCCAGTCGAGTTTCGCCACTTATGCGGTCGCGGACGCGCGCGGTGCGGTGAAACTGCCGGATGACGTGCCCTTCGAGGTCGCCTCGCCGCTGGGCTGCGGCGTGATCACGGGCGCGGGTGCCGTACTGCGCTCGTACGGGCTGCGCGCCGGCCAGGACTTCGCGGTGTTTGGCGCGGGCGGCGTGGGACTGTCAGCGCGTAATGGCCGCGCGAATCGCAGGTGCGCGTAGAATCGTCGCGGTCGAGCCGCTGGCCTGGCGGCGAGAGCTGGCGCTGGAGCTCGGCGCGACCGACGTCGTCGATCCGGCAGCGGGCGATCCGGTCGCAGCGGTGCGTGCCGTCTGTCCGGACGGCGTCGACTTCGCGCTGAACACGACGACAGTGCCGGCGGTTTTCGAGGCGGGGCAGCGGGTCCTCGGCGCACGCGGCGTGCTCGGGTTCGTCTCCGGTACGCCGCAGCCTTTTGCATTCCCTCTGTATCCGCTGCTGGTGGGCGGGCAATCGCTGCGCGGCCTGGTCGGCGGCGATGCGGATCCCCAGACCTTCATCCCGCTGCTGCTCGACTACTGGCGCCAGGGGCGTTTCCCGGTGGAACGACTCATCCGCCTGTTTCCCTTCGGCGATATCGCCGCAGCCTTCGAGGCCTGTCGCACCGGGGCTGTGATCAAGCCCGTGCTTTCCATCCTGCAGGAGTGACCGCCGATGAGTGATGTATCTGCGCGCTTGCGCGCGCTGGGCGTGGACTTCACGCCCGAGCAGATCGCCGGGACGCGTGAGCTGTTTGCGCCACGGGTGCCTGGTCCCGCGGATGTCGGTGCGCAGGTGAAGCGTGACCTGCGCTATGGACCGTCCGAGCGCAACCGACTCGATGTCTTCTACCGGTCCGGAGCGCAGGGACTGCCAGTCGTCGTATTCGTGCATGGTGGAGGGTTCGTGCAGGGCGACAAGGGCGACGCGGGAGCGCCGTTCTTCAACAACTTTGGCGCATGGGCCGTGCGCGAGGGTTTTGTCGGCGTCACGATGACCTATCGGCTGGCACCCGCGCACGCCTGGCCTGCGGGACCGGAGGATGTGGAACAGGCGGTGCTGTTCCTGCGCGCGCAGATTGCCGCATATGGCGGCGACCCGGCGCGCATCGTGCTGGTCGGGCAATCGGCTGGCGCGACACACGTGGCGAGCTGGCTTGCGCGGCAAGGGTGTCCGGCCGGCAGCACGGCCCAGTTGGCCGGTGCCGCAATGCTGTCGGGCATCTATGACCTGGCGCTCTCCGGGCCCTCGCCCATGCACGACGCCTATTACGGCACCGATCGCGCATTGCACCCGCAGCGTTCCACGATCGCTGCGCTTGCGGCAACGCAGGTGCCCTGCCTGTTCACCATAGGTGAGTTTGAACCCGCCATTTTCCAGGCGCAGGCCGCCGCGCTGGTGGCGGCAAGGTGGGCGACCCGCCAGCGCTATCCGGAAATGCACTTCCTGTCCGGTCAAAACCACGTTTCCAGCGTCATGCAGGTTGGGAGCGCATCCGACAGCCTCGGGCCGCTGCTGGCCAGCTTCGTGAAAAAGGTCTGCGGATGAACGCGGACTCCGCGCACCCGCTTCTGGGCGACAGCTACCGGCGTCGCTTCGTCCTGATCCTGTTCATCGTCTGCTTCTTCAACCTTGCCGACCGGGCCGTCTTCTCGGTGCTCGCGCCGCTGATCCGCGTTGACCTCGGGCTTTCGGACACGCAGATCGGCCTGCTGCAGGGATTGTCGTTTGCGCTGCTCTACGGTGGCCTCGGGCTGCCGATCGGCCGGCTCGCGGAGCGGCGCAGCCGCATCGGAATCATCGCCATCGCGACGGCATTCTGGTCCGTGGCAACGGTGTTCTCGGGCGCGGCGATGAACTTCACGCAGATGCTGCTGACGCGTATCGGCGTCGGCATGGGTGAAGCGGGCTTCACCGCGCCGACCAGCTCGCTGGTTGCCGACCATTTTCCGCGCGAGCGACGTGCCTCGGCCATGTCGCTGATCATGCTTGGCCTGCCGCTCGGCTCGATGGTCGGCGCAGTCGGCGCCGGGTTGATCGCGCAGCAATGGGGCTGGCGGGCCGGTTTCTATGCCTTCGGAATACCGGGCATCCTCGTTGCGCTGCTGGTCTGGCGCTACCTGTCGGATCCGCCGCGCGGCCTGGTTGACGGTGGCAGGGGGATGCCAGCCAGCGTTCCACCCCTCTCGGCGGTGTTCTCGCATCTCTGGAGTACACCGACCCTGCGCTGGATCGTGATCGGCGGGGCCATCTGCGCGATCGGCATCCAGGGCGTCGCGCAGTTCATGGCCCTGTATTTCGTCCGCTCCTTCGACATGCCGATCAGCGCTGCCGCATCGCTGTTCGGCGTCATTTCCGGCATTTCGCTGTCGGTGGGACTGCTTGCCGGCGGATTCGGCACAGACCGTGCCTCCGTCCGTGACCCGCGCTGGTGGGTGCTCGCACCGGCAATTGCGCTGCTGCTGACCGCGCTGTTTTTCAATATCGGCTTCCGCTCGCCGGATCTTGTCGTCGCGGTCACGCTGATAGCCCTGGGCTGCGTCGGCGCGATGATCCACTACGGGCCGACCGTCGGCCTGGTCCAGAATCTCACGCCGGTGAACATGCGCTCGTCGGCCGCTGCGGTGTTCGCCATGCTTTACGCACTGGCCGGCACTGGCCTCGGTCCGACCTTCGTCGGCTTCGCCAGCGACCGCTCCGCCATGCGTGTTTTCGGCAGCGGCGACTACCTGACGCTGTGCCGGCCGGGGCGGATCGCCCCGGAGCTGATGGATCGTTGCGCCGAGGCTTCGCAGCAGGGGCTGGTACGCGCACTGGCTTTCTGCGTACTCGCCTACGCAGTCGCGGCCCTGTTCTACTGGCTTGCCTCTTTCCACGTGCGCATCGACCTGGAGCGCAGCAACCCTGCGCGCGTGGCCGAAGTGCCGGCGAGCTGAGGGCCGCGGCCCGCGGAGCGCTTACGGCGCTCGCGGTACGCCCAGGCAGTCCAGCCGCTGCTCCGCGTCGCCCGGGCAGGCGCGCTCGATGCCACCAGGCTGGCTGCGCAGATCGCGGAATCGCTCGCGGATGCGACGGCGTTCTTCCGGCGGAAGCCGCTGCAGCTGTTCATAGCGCAGGCGCAGCTGCGCTCGCTGCTCCGGCGTCATCCTGCGGAAGTCCTCTCGGCGCTGCTGGATCGTCCGTCGCTGCTGCGGCGTGAGCGAGCGCCATTGCTGCAGGCGCTGTTGCGCGCGCTGCCGCTGCTCGGGAGTCATGGCCTGCCAACGCTCCACGCCGCGCAGCAATTGCGCACGTCGATCCTCCGGCATCCGGTCCCAGTTTTCCTTGACCGACTGCAGCACGCTGCGCTGTTCCTCGGTCAGATCGTTCCAGGCCGGCGCGGCGGCCTGCCCCGGCGTTGTCAGCGTCGCGCAGAGCAGCAGCATTGCGGTGATCAGCAGGTTTTTCACGGCGGTCCTCATGGCCTTGTCGTGCCGGCAGGTGGCTTGGCAGCGGGCGCGCGTGCAGCGGGCGACTGCGGTGACTCGGCGGGCGGCGAGATCTCGTCAATCAATCCGGCTTCCTCCTCGCTCCAGTCGGCAAGGAATTCCAGCAGTTCTGCGGAAGGCGGTGGTGCCTTCGCCGCGGGCGGCGAAGAAGAATGCGCCGGGGCCGTGGCCTGGGCCGCCGCGAGCAGCAGTGCCTCAAACACGACCGGCACCGGGGTCGTCGATCCAGCGATAGAGGTCGAGGTCTTCGTAGAACTCCGGCTCGAATTCATCGGTGACGATTTCGATTGCATCGTAGGCCTGGATCTCGGGGCTGTCTGGCTGGGGCATGAAGATCAGCACCGCCAGCACCACGGCGGCAGCCAGGCTCCCCGCTGCGGCGAACAGCGGACCGCCGCGGCGTGGCGCGGCCGCTTCGAGTGCGTAGGCGCGCGCGGCGGCAAGCCGGCTGCGGCTGGCCTCATCCAGTTCTTCTCCCGCACGCAGCTGTTGCCGCAACCGGGCGGCGAGGCGTGCCTCGTCAGGTGTCAGTTCTTCGAACTCACTCATGGCCTGTTCCTTCCACCCGGCTTCGCAGCATCGCCAGCGCCCGCGAGAGGTGGGTCTTCACGCTGCCGGCGCTGCAGCCCATCGCCTGCGCCGTCTGTTCCACGTCGAGGCCTTCCCAGACCCGCAGCTCCAGCACTTCGCGCTGCCGCGGGGGCAATCCCGCGATCGCGTCCTCGAGCAGCATACTCATCTGCTCTCCCGCCAGCGCGCTGGACCCTTCGGGCGAAGCCGGGTCGGCGATGAGGTCCAGCGGGTCCTCCTCCTCGAATTGCTCCGCAGGTCGGGCAGGTCGCCAGAACAGCACGCGGCGACGCAGGGCCTGGCTGCGATGCCAGTCGCGGATCCGGTTGATGAGGATCTGCTGGAACAACGCCGGCCACTCGTCCGGCGGGCGGGAGCCGTAGCTGCGCGCAAGGCGCAGCATCGCGTCCTGTACCAGGTCGAGGGCCTCGTCGGGGTCCCGCGTCGCGAGCTGCGCCCGGCGCAGAGCGCGGCGCTCCACGCCAGCCAGGAAGGCATCGAGGCTGGCGGGAGACGGCGCGGATCGGGACACGCGTCGAAGTCTATTTCAACCCCGACGTGCATGCCGGCGATCGAATCGACGATCGAAGCGGTCACCTCGCTGGTCCAGGCGGTGTTCCGCGCGATTGCCGCGGCGGTCCATCCGGTTCTCGACGTGATTGCCCACACGATCGGCACGCGGGCCGTACTGGTCGAGCCGATCATCGATGCGCTGGCCGCGGTCGTCGCGGCGCTCATCGATGCGCTCGCCGCGGCGATCGAGATGGTTGTTGACGCGATCGCCGGCGTCGGGGGCGGGGTTGGTGTCCGCCAGCGCCGGCAGGGCCATCACAGCCAGCACGCCTGCCAGCCACAAACTGTTGCGGGTCGTCATATGTCAGCTCCCGTTCTCGCGCCGGAATTGGCGCCTGCCTGAACTAACGGGGCGGGGGCGGAAGCGTTGACAGGGCGGCGGCTGCCCGCGAGGCGATCTGGTCCCAGAGCCCCTGTTCGATGGCTGTTTCGTCGGCAATCCAGGACCCCCCGACACAGACAACGTTGGGCAAGGCGAGGTAGTGCGCCACAGAGTCGGCGCCGATACCGCCCGTGGGACAGAACCGTACGTCCGTGAAGGGGCCGGCGAGCTGCCGCAAGGCGGCGATGCCGCCGGCGGTCGCGGCGGGAAAGAACTTCAGCACGCGATAACCTGCCCGGCGCGCGTACAGGATTTCGCTCGCCGTCGCGGCGCCTGGCAACCACGGCATTGCCAACGAGTCGGCGGCCTCGAAGAGTTCCGGAAGACTGCCCGGCGATACCGCGAACGCAGCGCCTGCGCGCTTTGCCGCCGCCATCTGACCGGCCTCCAGCACGCTTCCAGCGCCAATTGCCATGGAGGGCAGACGCGAGGCCACGGCAGCGATGGCATCAAGCGCGGCCGGAGTGCGCAGCGTGATCTCGATCGCGGAGAGGCCGCCCCGCAGGCAGGCTTGCGCAACGGCCAGCCCTTGCGCCACGTCGTCGACCTTCACGACGGGCAGGATCCGCCAGCGCTTCAGGCTCTCTCCGAGTGCGGCGTTCAGGCTCGTCGTCATCAGCGCCGGATGCCACCCGAATTGCCGTCCGCGAGCGCCTCGATCTCGGCGCGCGTGGCCAGATTGAAGTCGCCCTGGAACGAATGCTTCAGCACGCAGGCTGCAACGGCCAGGTCGAGTGCCCTGCGTGGCGGGAGGCGCTCGAGCATCGCCAGCAACAGGGCCGCTGCGAAGGCATCGCCGGTGCCGATGCGGTCCACGATCGGCTCCGCCACCAGTGGCCCGCTGGTGATGATTCCATCCCTTGTCGCGAGCATGCCGCGGAGTTCGTGGCGGCTGGCCGATTGCTCCAGGCGTCCGGTCGCCGCGATCTGCTGCAGGCCCGGGTAACGGGAGAAGGCTTTGCGGGCGAGGCGTGCGAAGGCCTCTTCTCCGGAGCGAGGTGCCGCTTCGCCCATCACCAGCGCGAGAACGCGCGCATCGGCGAACGCGATTGTCGCTACCGAAAGCCCGGCCGCAAGCTCGCGCCGGGCTTCCGCCAGGCGGCCCTGCCAGAGGCTGGGACGGTAGTTGCAGTCGAAGGAAACGGGAATGGCGGCCGCCTGCGCCATGCGCCAGAGGGTGCGAAGGCCCTGCCGTGGAACGGGCCCGAGTGCGGAAGTGATGCCAGAGCAGTGCAGCAACGCCGCCCCATCCAGGGCGGCGTCAATCGATGCACGGGGCAGGGCACTGCGCGCGAACACACTGCCAGCGCGGTCATACACCACTTCTCCGGAGCGACCCGCTGCTGCGGACTCCAGGAAATACAGGCCCATGCGGCCGGGCCGCTGGACGACACCCCGGGTGTCCACCCCGTGCCGGCGCAGCGCTTCGATCGCGGCGCAGCCTACGGAAGACGACGGCACTGCGCTGAGCATGCGAGCCCGGTGCCCCAGCTTCGCCAGGCCAACCGCGACATTGGCCTCGGCGCCGCCGACGTGAAAGCGCAAATCCCCGCCCTGGAACAGGCGCTCGGCCGACGGCGCCGAGAGCCTCAACAACAACTCGCCCTCGCACACCACCGTCCGTGGCTTGTCATCGCCGGTTTTGCTTGCTAGTCTCTTTGCCACCGGTGTCATACTAATGCCGGCGGGGTAATCACACAAATGTCGGGCTGCCGTTGTCGGTGGCACAGGTTCGCGGCGAACGGCGATTCGAAAATGATACCGGTGTCATCCCGAAGTGGGGACCGGCACAATCTTCCGGAGGGGGCGATGGACAAAGTGGCAATCAGATCCAGGCAGGTCAGCGTGGCCTTTGCGGTGTGCGCATGCATTGCGGCCGCGCAAGCGCAGGCGCAGTCAGCCAGCGCCCCCGGGGCAGCGAGCGACCTTGAGGAGGTCGTCGTCAGCGGGTTCCGGCAGAGCCTGAGCGCCTCGCTGGATGTCAAACGAACCGAGGCAGGCTCGACCGACACGATCATGGCCGAGGACATCGCCGATTTCCCCGACATGAACCTCAGCGAATCGATCCAGCGCCTGCCCGGCGTGTCGATCTCGCGCTCGGCCGGCCAGGGTCGCAACATCTCGGTGCGCGGCTTGGGTCCCCAGTTCACGCGCGTGCGCATCAACGGAATGGAAGCCATAACGACCGGCGGCGGCACCGATGCGGCGGGCGGCGTGAACCGCGGACGTGCCTTCGACTTCAACATCTTCGCCTCGGACCTGTTCAACCAGATCACCGTCCGCAAGACTGCATCGGCCAACGTGGACGAAGGCTCGCTCGGCGCCACCGTGGACCTGATGGCCGCGCGGCCCTTCGACTACAACAAGTTCACGCTCGCGGCCGCAGGGCAGGTGGGCTACAACGACCTCTCGGAGTCCTTCGACCCGCGCGCCTCGTTCCTGGTCAGCAATGTGTTCGGCGACGGGCGCTTCGGCGCGTTGCTGTCCGTGGCCTACTCGAAGCTGGAGCTCGCCGACCAGGGCTCGAGCACCGTGCGCTGGCAGAACGGTGCCGGCTTCCAGACCGTGGCGCCCGCCACCGGCTATACCCTGGCGCAGGTCAACAACGCATTCAGGCCGCGTATTCCGCGCTATGACCTCTACGCCCACGAGCAGGATCGCCTCGGCGTCAGCGGCTCGCTGCAGTTCGCACCCAGCGATTCCACGCTGTTCAGCCTCGATGCGCTGTACTCGCACCTCGACGGCAGCCGCACCGAGATGTTCCTGCAGTCGCCCAACTTCAGCAGTGCGGGCCTCAACCAGGTCGACGTGCTGGAGGCGGAGATCGACAGCACCAATACGCTGGTCTATGGTCGGTTCAACGACGTGGACATCCGCAGCGAGCAGCGCTACGACGAGCTGTCGACGGAGTTCATGCAGGTCACGCTTGACGGCAAGCATGAGTTCTCGGAAACGTGGTCCGTCGGCGGATTGGTTGGGTATGCCAGCAGCGAGTTCGACAACCCGATCCAGACGACTCTGCTGTGGGACCGGGCCGACATCCAGAACTACGTCTACGACTACCGCGACAACTCGCGCCTGCCGTTGCTTTCCTACGGCACGACGGCCGTGACGGACCCGGCTATCTGGTCGCTTTCGGAAATCCGCCTGCGCCCGCAAACGGTCGAGAATACGTTCACCAACGCCCTCGTCGACTTGACCTGGTCGCCGAGCGAGTCCTTCTCGCTGACCGGCGGGCTGCAATACAAGAAGTTCGAGTTCGACACCAGCGAGCTGCGCCGTTCCAACGGCACGACGGCGAACCAGGAGGCGATCCGGCCGGCGAACACCACGGCGACTCCCACATCGCAGTACGCGCAGCTGGTGTCGCTCAATGGCCTGGGCATGCCGGCCGGAACGCCGTCGCAGTGGGTGGTTCCCGACCTGAAAGTGGCCGCGGACCTCTGGAACCTCTACGACCAGAGCGTCTTTCCCCTGGGCATCGAGCCGGCGCTCGGCAACAACTACTCGGTCGAGGAAGTGGACACTGGCGCCTTCCTGCAGGCCGACTTCAGCACAGAGCTGTTTGGCCGCGGCCTGCGCGGCAATGCGGGCCTTCGCTACGTCAAGACCGAGCAGACCGCCAGTGGCTATACGTTTACTGCCGGTGCTCCGCTGCTGTCGACGGTCGAGGAAAGCTACACCGACACGCTGCCGTCCCTGAACCTGGTGTACGACGTGACGGAAGACTTCCTCGTACGCCTTGGCGCCTCCAAGGTCATGTCGCGTGCGGGCCTGGGCCTGCTCAATCCTGGCGCGGCGGTCACCGTTTCCGGAAACAACCGCACGGTTGCAAGCGGCAATCCCGCGCTCGAGCCCACCCGGGCGACGGCCTACGACCTGGGATTCGAGTGGTACTTCGCTCCGGAAGCGCTGCTCGGCCTCGCGCTGTTCTACAAGGACATCGACTCGTTCGTGCAGACTGCCCGCGAGACCGGCCCGTTCAACGAGAATCCGAGTGGCCTGCCGGACAGCGTGGCCATCGCCGCGTGTGGAACCGTGGTCGGGTGCAGCCCGTCGGCTTCCTGGAACTTCGACACGCCGATCAACACGCCGGGCGGCGACCTCCAGGGCGTGGAAGTCTCCTTCCAGACGCCGTTCCGATTCCTTCCCGGCCAGTTCAGCAACCTCGGTGTCATCCTTAACTACACGTACGTGACTTCCGACATCACCTACCTGAACTCCGCCGGTGTCGTGGTTGCGGAGGAGTCGCTCACCGGCCTTTCCGAGAATGCCGCCAATGCGACGCTGTATTTCGACAACGGCACGTTCAGCGCGCGCGTGGCCGCCGCCTATCGTGACGACTACCTGACCACGGTGCCGGGACGCAACGGCAACAACGTGGAAGGCACCACGTCGACGCTGAACATCGACTTCTCCGCCTCATGGAACGTGAACGCGAACCTCGCGCTCACCGTCGAGGCGCTGAACCTGACCGATGAGTTCGACGACCAGTGGGTCGATTCGGTGGGTGACCGCCTCTCGTTCTACCACCACACGGGTAGGCAGTACTTCGTCGGGGCGCGCTACAAGTTCTGAGCGCGGCGTGTCAACGTGAGCATGTCCCACTCTTCCGCGCGGAACGGCGCCATCGTTGGCGCCGGCGTCGGGTATCCGCCGACTTCCTGCTCGCTGTCGATGATCTCGCCGCGGCCCTCGATCACGTCCGCGACGATGCGGCTGTCGTGGGCATCCCGATCCCAGGGACGCGCGCCGGCCTCGCGGATCACCCGGTCCTGCACGTCTTCGATCGCCATCACGGCGATGCCCGGCGCCGCGCCGCCTGGTGGCGCATCCACTTCGATTACGCGGGCACGGGCCGTCGAATACCGGGCCAGCATTGGCAGCGGCCGACCCAGCCGGTCCACCGCGAGGTTGTCGCGCGCATGAAGCAGCAGGTCGCCCGAACCGCCGAACTGCAGCAGCGCGATGTCCTGTGGCGTGGACGGACCGGCTCGCAGCACGTTACCGACGAGCGTCATCTCGCCGGGCACCGGAGGTGTGGTGCCCCATTCCTCTGCGATCAGGTTGTAGTGCACGGCGCGCTGGCCAGGGTTGTAGATGAGGTTGTTCACGATGGCACCCTGCACGCCGCCCTTGAACAGCGGGTTGCGCTCGGCGTTGTTGGCGTACAGGTTGCCGACAATCAGGATCTGCTGGACGTTGTCATGGATCAGCGAGCCCTTCGAGTGCTCGCCCTTGACGTGGGTGGAATAGGCCAGGCCCTCGGCGATCAGGTTGTTGCTGAAGGTGATGCGGTGGGAAGTGCCATTGCGCCATTCGGCGAGCGTGCTGCCGGTGAAGCGCGGTCCGGAAGCCGAGAGGTTCTCGTCAGTTGCCCAGGTGAGCGAGCAGTGATCCACGATCACGTCGCGCGCGCCGATGGTGGAGATTGCATCGAAGTCCGGTCCGCCGCGCTTCGGTGCGCCGGCCTCGCCGGGGCGCACGCGGATGTGCCGCACGATCACGTCGTGCGTGACGATGTCGATGCCGCCGCGGATCAGCGTGATGCCGGGCGAGGGCGCGGTCTGGCCGGCGATGGTCAGGAACGGCTGCTCGATGCGCAGGACCTGCCTGTCGAGATCGATGACGCCCGCGACCTCGAACACGACGATGCGCGGGCCCTGTGTGGCAACGGCTTCGGCCAGCGTTCCGGGGCCTTGCGCCGCCAGCGACGTGACGCGGATGACCTTGCCGCCGCGACCGCCGGGTGTGTTGGCAGCCCAGCCCTGCGCGCCTGGAAAAGCCAGTTGTGCGGCGGGCGCTTGCGTTGCGGCCAGCACCAGGCCGGCGAGCACGGCAGGAATCAGGCGGGATGGATTTCGGAAGCAGGCTGGCAACTGGAACATCTGGATCTCCCGGCACTGTCGCAGGTGTGCATGTTGACACCGGTTACCTTGGTTCGCCACCCTGACATCGAGGCGCACGGGCAGCATCTGATATGAGCATCGAAGGCAACATGGTCGATAGTGATGTACTGGCTTCGGCGAAGATGCTGGTCGGGGCCCGACGCGCGGCAACGACGCTGTCCGCCAGCGCGCTTGCGGTGCCTGCGACAGCCGCAGGCGCTTACGCAATCCAGGAGGCGGCCATCGGACTGTGGCCGCAACCGGTGGTGGGCTGGAAAGTGGGCGCGGTCGGAGAGCCCTGGCGCACCCGCTTTGGCATCGAGCGACTCGCCGGACCCGTGTTTTCCGGCGTCCTGCAGCAGGCAGGCAGTGCCGAGGTGAGCGCGCACGTCTACCCGGGGGGATTCGCTGCGGTGGAAGCAGAGTTCGTGTTCCGCATCGGCGTGGGCGTGCCCATCGGGCGCACGGACTGGACTGCGCAGGACGCGGCCGCAGCGGTCGAGTCGCTGCATGGTGGCGTCGAGATCGCGAGCAGCCCGATGGCGGCGATCAACGATCTCGGTCCCGGGTGCGATCATCGCGGACTTCGGCAACAACGCCGGCCTGCTGGTGGGACCTTCGATTCCGGACTGGCGTGGCAAGGCGCTGGCAGAGCTGCGTTGCCAGACCCGCATCGACGGGCGCCCCGCAGGCGAGGGCGGCGCATCGCTGGTGCCAGGCGGTCCACTGGCCGCACTCGCGTTCGCCCTGAACCATTGCGCCAGCCGCGGCAGGCCGCTGCGCCCGGGCCAGCATGTCTGCACGGGTGCGACAACGGGCATCCACGTGATCAAGCCCGGGCAGGTGCGCTGAAGTGGAGTTCTTCGGCTACGGCACGGTGCGTTGCCGCGTCGACGCGTTGCTTCCACGATAGGTCCATGCTGACTCGCCGCCACATGCTGGGCAGCCTGATGGCCGGAGTGGCCGGTGCGGCTGCGCACGCCGAGGGCGCGCCCGCGTCCAGGCGACTCGTCGGTTCCGACGTTCATGTGGCGGGCTATCCGACCGTCATGGCGCAGCAATGGATGGGCGAAGAGCTCGCGCGCCAGACCAACGGCCGCCTGACGCTGAGGCTGTTCCATTCCGGTCAGCTGGGTCGCGAGAGCGACGCGGTGGAGCTGGTGCGCAACGGCGTCATCGACATGACGCGCGTGCACATCAGCGTGATGGCCAATGCCGTTCCGGCCACGCGCGCGCTGGCGCTGCCCTATGTGATCGACTCCACCGCGCACCTGCGCCGTGCCGTGGATGGGGAGCCCGGTCGAAGCGTGCGGGAGTCGCTGCACGTGCGAGGCCTGGTGGGCCTTGCCATTTATGATGCGGGCGGACGCTGCATCTACAACACGCGTCGTCCGGTTTCCACTCCCGAAGAGCTGCACGGGCTGAAGCTGCGCGTGCCGCCTTCGGACCTGTTCATCGACATGATCCGCGCGTTTGGCGCCAATCCCACGCCGCTGGCCTACTCCGAGACCTACAGCGCGTTGCAGACGCACCTGATCGACGGGGCGGAGAACAACTGGAGCAGCTTCCGGTCGAGCCGTCACTATGAAGTGGCGCGCTACTGGTCCGATACGCGGCACTCCTACGCGCCAGACCTGCTGATGATCTCGGCCAGCGTGCTGGCCGGGTTGCTCCCGGCGGACCAGGAGCTGCTGCGCGAGCTGGCGCTGCAGTCCGTCACGCAAATGCGCGGACTCTGGGACGTCCAGGAGGAAAAGGCCCGGCGCGAGGCGCTGGACGCTGGCGTGAAGGAAGTGGAAGTGGACCGCGACGCCTTTCGCCGCACAGCGGAGCCGCTGATGGCAGAGCAGCTGAAGTACCCCGAGATCGCGCGCCTGCACGCGCAGATCAGGGACCTGGCATGACGGAACCTGCGCTCACGCCGCCGGTCATCCGGTCACCGCGCGTCTGGGCTCGCTGGCACTGGGCCATCGCCGCGCTCTCATTGGCTGGCCTCGTGTTCACGCAGCTCTGGCAGGTCATCGGGCGCTACCTGTTCAACGTGACTCCGGGCTGGACCGAGACGATCTCGATCCTGTTGATGAACGCCGCGATGATGTTCGGTGCAGCCGGCGGCGTGCAGGCCGGTGCCCACTTCGGCTTCACGCTCGGTATCGACCGGCTGCCGCCGGCGGCCTCGCGCGTCATGCACATGCTCGGACAACTGCTGGTCGGTGATCCTGGGCTGGCCATCTCGCTGTACGGCCTGCGGCTCATGGCGGGTACGTGGGCCGTGAAGGTCGCCGGCGCGCCCCTGCCGCAGGGGCTGGTGTATGCGCCGCTGTTCCTCGGCGGATTGATGATCGCCGTGTTCGCGTTCGAGCGCGCCTGGTCGACGCTGCAGGGCCGGAAGGTGGGCGGATGAGCATCGCAATCCTGATGGGCCTGCTGCTGCTGCTCATGCTGGCGGGCGTGCCGGTCGCCTTCGCGCTGCTGGCCGCATCCTTTGCGACGGCGCTGTCGCTGGGCCTGCCGCCGATTGTCGTGGCACAACAGGTGGCCGCCGGCGCGAGTGGCCCGACGCTGGTGGCGATCCCGCTGTTCATCTTCGCCGGCGAACTGATGCTTCGCGGCGGCATCTCGGATCGACTGATCGGCCTTGCGGCCTCGCTGGTGGGTCGCTTCCGCGGTGGTCTCGCGCAGATCAGCGTGCTGTCCTCGCTGTTCTTCGGCGGCGTATCCGGCTCGGCGCTTGCAGATGTGTCCGCCGTGGGCGGCACGATGATCCCGCAGATGGTCAAGCGCGGCTTCGCGGTCGACTTCGCGGTGAACGTCTCGATCTCCGCGGCGCTGGTGGCGTTGCTGGTGCCGCCTTCGCACAACCTGATCCTCTATTCGGCCTCGGTCGGCGGCTCGGTGTCGATCCTCGACCTGTTCGCAGCCGGCATCATCCCGGCGCTGCTGATGACTGCGGCGCTGATGACGGTGAACCGGATCATCGCAGTGCGGCGCGGGTTGCCCACCGAGGCCTTCCCGGGCTGGCGTGCGGTCGGCCGGCGTTTCATCTCCGCGCTGCCCGGCCTGCTGCTGGTGGCGATCATCTTCTTCGGCATCCGCTCCGGAATCTTCACCGCGGTGGAAAGCGCGGCCGTCGCCGTGGCCTATGCGCTGCTGGTGACGCTCGTCCTGTATCGCTCGATGACCGTGTCCCGCTTGCGCGAGACGCTTGTCGGCGCCGCCAGGACCAGTGGACTGATCCTGTTCGTGATCGGCGCTGCCTCGGCATTCGGCTGGCTGCTGGCCTACCTGGAAGTCCCGCAGGTCACCGTGGAACTGCTGCAGGCGCTGGCGCAAAGCCGCTGGGAGATGTTGCTGATCCTGACCGCGATGCTGCTGATCCTCGGGACGTTCATGGACCTGGGTCCGTTGATCCTGATCTGCACGCCGATCTTCCTGCCGGTGGCGCGGGCGTTCGGCGTGGATCCGGTGCATTTCGGCGTAATCATCGTGCTGACGGGCGGCATCGGCCTCATCACACCCCCGGTCGGGTCGGTGCTGTTCGTCGGCACGGCGATAGGAGGCATAACGGTGGGGCAGGCCATGCGCACCATCTGGCCTTTCTACATCGCCGCTTTCATCGTGCTCATGCTCGTCGTGTTCGTGCCGCAGCTCTCCCTGTGGCTGCCCGCGGTGATGCGCTGACTGTGTGATAATGAACCATGTCGCGCCGGCGCAGTCCTGCAGCGACCAGACAGGAATCGAAGACCGGTTCCGGCGAGGTCGACCGAACCCGTAATCCGACGATCAACGACATCGCGCGGCTGTCCGGCGTATCGAAGAAGACCGTCTCGCGCGTCATCAACGAATCGCCGCTCGGTACGGGCGGACACGCGCCAGCGTGTCAGCGAGATCATCCGGCAAGCTCGGCTACGTGCCCGATCCGCAGGCGCGCGGCCTGGCCTTCCGGCGTTCGTTCCTGATCGGACTGATCTACGACAACCCGAACGCGGAGTTCGTCGTGAACATGCAGTACGGGGCGCTGGATGCGTTGCGCGGCACGGGTTATGAACTGGTGGTGCATCCGTGCGACCGGCGCAGCCCGGGATTCGTCGACGGCGTGCGGCTGTTCGTCGAGCGCCAGAAGCTGCACGGCGCCATCCTGCTGCCACCCCTGTCGGAGAACCCGGAACTGCTCGCCGCGCTGCAGTCGATCGGTTGCCCGCAGGCCAGCATTGCCTCGGTGCAGGTGGAGGGCGCCACGCACCAGATCGTCTCCAGCGACCGCGATGCCTGTGCCGAGCTCGCCGCGCACCTGGCAGGCCTGGGGCATCGTCGCATCGGCCTGATCACCGGACCGGAAGGACATCGCAGCCCGATCGAACGTCGGCTGGGCTTCCTCAATGAACTGGAGCGCCAGGGCATCACCACGCCGGAGGACCTGATCGTGTCCGGGCGCTATACGTTCGAGTCCGGCCTGGAGTCGGGCGAGCTGCTGCTCTCGCGGCGCGATCGACCGACGGCGATTTTCGCGAGCAACGACGAGATGGCGGCAGGCGTGTACCAGACGGCCTATCGGCGCGGCATCGCGATACCGGAAGCACTCTCCGTGGTCGGCTTTGACGACAGCCCCATCGCTTCCCGCCTCTGGCCTCCATTGACCACCATCCGGCTGCCCATCCGGTTGATGGCCCGCCTGGCCGCCTCGAGGCTGATCCGCGATGCGAAGGAGGGTGCCGTGGAGGATGCGGTCTTCGTGATCCCGCACCTGATCGAGCGTGCATCGTCCGCGCCTCCCAAAAGGAAATGACACCGGTTACCTCCAGCGGCATTTTCGGCTAAAATCAGCTTCCCAACGAGGAATGCCCATGGCCATCGAGATCCGCTACCCCACCCATCCGGAACAGCTCCCGCAGCCTGGACACCGCGGCACTGCGGCGCCTGCACCTGCTGGAAGACCTCTTCAAGCCGGGCGAGGCCCGGCTGGTACTCAGCCATGTCGAGCGGATGCTGATTGGTGGCGTGCTGCCGCAGGACGGATCCGTGGTCATCGAGGCGGGTCCCGGCAAATACACCGAGGTCGCGCTGGACCGGCGCGAGTGGGGCATCGTCAATATCGGCGGGGCGGGGCGCGTGGTCGTGGACGGTGAAGTCCATCCGCTGCGCGCGCGCGATGGCCTGTACGTGGGCATGGGCGCGACGAAGCTCGAGTTTTCCTCCGATTCCGCGCAGGACGCGGCGCGTTTCTACCTCGTGAGCACGCCGGCCCATGCGCGCTACGAGACCGTGCGCATTCCCGTCGAGAAGGCCATGCCCAAGCGCCTGGGCGGCGCGGCGACTTCCAACGACCGCACCATCTACCAGTACGTGAACCCGGCGATCTGCAAGTCCTCGCAACTGCTGCTGGGCCTCACCGAGCTGGAGCCCGGCAGCGTCTGGAACACCATGCCCTGCCATCGCCACAACCGGCGCTCCGAGGCCTATTTCTACTTCGGCCTTGCGCCCGAGCACCGCGTGTTCCACTTCATGGGCGAGCCGCAGGAAACACGTCACATCGTCGTGGCGAACGAACAGGCCGTGATCTCGCCGCCGTGGTCCATCCATACCGGCGTGGGCACCGCGCGCTACTCGTTCATCTGGGCGATGGGCGGGGAGAACCAGGACTACGGCGACATGGCGGGCATTGCGCCGGCGGACATGCGCTGATGGCAGGCGAGCCGGCCTTTTCGCTGGAGTTCTTCTCGCTGCGCGGGCGCACCGCTCTTGTGACGGGCGCCAATGACGGCATCGGCCGCGGCATCGCGGAGGCACTGGCCGCGGCGGGCGCAGACATCGTGACTGCCGGGCGCTCGCCCGCCACCGCTACCGGGGAAGCCGTGCGTGCACACGGCCGGCGCCATCTGGATATCGTGGCCAGCCTCGACGCGATCGAGGGCTTGCCGGCCGTCGCGGCGGCCGCGCTCGACCTGAGCGGCCAGGTCGACGTGCTGGTCAACAACGCCGGAACCATCCGCAGGTCCGACGCGGCGGTCATGTCGCGCGAGGACTGGGATGCCGTGCTCACGCTGAATCTCGATGCGACCTTCTTCCTCACGCAGGCCGTCGCCGGCCCGATGCTGGCGAGGGGCCGGGGCAAGGTCATCAACATCGCCTCGATGCTCTCCTTCCAGGGCGGCATCCGCGTGGCCGCCTACACGGCGAGCAAGAGCGCCATCGCGGGCATCACGCGCGGGCTGGCCAACGAGTGGGCCGGTCGCGGACTGAACGTCAATGCGATCGCGCCGGGCTATGTGGCCACGCGCAACACGCAGGCGCTGCGCGAGGATGAAGGGCGCAGCCGCGAGATCCTCGCGCGCATCCCGCAGGGCCGCTGGGCAACGCCGCAGGACCTGGGTGGCGCAGCGGTGTTCCTGGCCAGTGCGGCCTCGGATTACGTGAACGGCGCGATATTGCCCGTTGACGGAGGCTGGCTGGCGCGTTGACGAGGCCGCGGACAGTTCGGGTTCCGCGACAAACCCAGGGGCCGGCTCAGTGCCTTACTGCAGCAGCCCGTAGTCCATCATCCGGTCCTGGAAGCCCGTCACGGTCAGGCGGATGGTCACGGGCTTGTCGCTGACGTTCAGCCAGAACCAGCCGTGCTCGCCGTCGAAGGGTGCAACCAGCGAGCCCTTGCCTGCGGTCACGCCATCTCCCTCCTCGTAGCGCACCCAGAAGTTGTCGCCCTTGGCCGGGTCGTGGCCGTGGAAGTCCACATAGACCTGGCCTCCGTCGACCGACCATTCGTACACGAGGGCCTTGGCCTTCTTCATCACGGCCTTGATCTCGGTCTTGCCGTCGACAGGAAGCGTGACTTCGAAGTGCGCCGTTCGCGCCGGCTGTGCCTCTGACTGGTGAATCGCCGGGTTCGGCAACGGGATCGGCTCGTTGAAGCCACCGGTTTCGGCGGGTTCAAGGTTCTCGTTGCCGCCAGTGACGTCCGTGATCACCTCGTCGATGGAGGGTGCCTTCCCGCCGGCAGCTGCCGGCGCATTCATCGCGGTGAGGCCGAGCATTCCCCCGATGCCGGTGGGGTCCCAGCCGCGTTCCGCGGGCAGCACGACGGTGAACAGCAGCACGGCCGCGACCGCCGCCGCGATCAGCAGGCCCCGGAAGATGCGGCGACGCGAGCCTTTGTCGGTCTGGTCAGTCATGGGAGCCTCAAGCCGGAGAGTTGATAGCCGAAAAGCACGAAACCGGCGCACATCAACAATACGTTCGCCGGATAAACGGCACGGTCGAAGTGAGCAGTGCGCCGCCACAGCCCGAACAACAGCACCATCACAGTCAGCGCCGCGATCTGGCCGAGTTCCACGCCGATGTTGAATGCCACGAGGTTGATGAACAGGCCGTCCTGCGACAGGTGCAGGTCCTGCAGCTTCGTGGCCAGGCCCAGTCCGTGCACGAGTCCGAAGCCGAGCACCGCAGCGCGCGGGTCCAGCTTCCAGCCGATCTCGCGGAAGCCACCTGTGTTCTCGAAGCCCTTGTAGACCACGGACAAGCCGATCACCGCATCCACCAGGAAGGGGTTGGCATGCCAGCCAGCCATCACGGCTCCCAGCAGCGTGACCGAGTGCCCGATGGCGAACAACGTCGCGTAGATCGCGACATCCTTGAGTTCGCGGAGCAGGAAGATCACGCCCGCCAGGAACAGCAGATGGTCGTAGCCCGTGACCATGTGCTTGGCGCCGAGGTAGACGAAGGGCCAGAAGTGCACGCCCTCCACCCCGGCGACGAAACCGGCATCCTCGGTCGAGACGCCATGGGCAAGCGCCGCTGCGGGCGCGAGCAGGAACAGCAGGGTCAGGTACGGCAAGGGGCGACGCATGTCCTGCATTTGACCGCAGCTTCGTCCGCAATGCTACGATCCTCTACTGCGAAGGAACGCATCAGAAGCCGGGGGTCCTGTTTCGCTGATGACGCATATCGAGTTGCCTCGACCACTCGAGGCCTATTTCGCTTTTGCCGAACTGCCTTCGGGCAGGGATGCACGCCGGTTCACGATTACGCTGACCTATCTGGACGGCGGGCGCCTGGACCGCCTGCAGTGGTGGTGGCATGCCGGCAACGGCCAGCTGCGCGTCGGTGGCGAAGTCGCACTCGATTCGCTGCGGCGCGAAGCCATCGCGCGCTTTCGCGCGCACATCGAGACCTGGCTGTTGAACAGTCATCGCCGGCTGAGCGGCGGTGAGCCCTTCCCCCTGCTGGAAGTGCTGCCGGTGTTGGAGGCTGCCCCCGCACCGATACCTGCGCCAGTGCCCGCTGCCGCGGACGTGGTGCCGCTGGGCGCGGCACGCGCCAAGGGTCAGGCGGCCTGAGCCGCCCAGCTGCGCATCGCGCGCGGCAGGAAATCCGCGAATCCAGGTGCCAGCGCCTCGTAGCGGCTGCGGAAATCCGGATGCGTCTCGTAGAGCTCGGCCAATCCCGCATAGGCTGCAGGCGGGCAGGGCTTGCCCCACATCGAGGCCACCCAATCGCAGTGCCGGCGCAGAAGCGGGACGAGTCGGGCGTCCGCTGGCGACACCTGTTCCCGGCACAGCGCGGCGAGCGCAGATTCCAGCGCGGACAGCTCCCGCAGGCGAGCCTGCAGATCCCCGGGTGATCCGGCAGCCAGATGACGACGCGAGACCTCGATGTCCCGCCGCATGGACTCGCCATGCCGTTCGATGAGCCAGTCTTCATACGCTGCCTGTTTCTCCGCGGAGAAGCCCTGGTACAACGCTGCCGGTTCCATGATGCTGCCTCCCTCAAGTGATGCCAGTGTCTGATCAATGGTCGAGACCAGCTCGCGATAGCGCTCCGCGCGGCTGGCAAGCAGTTCGCGGTGTCTCCGCAGCTGCGTGATGCGGTCTTCAGCCTCCGCTGCGAGCAGCGGCCCGATCTCCGCCAGCGGCATACCCAGCTCCCGGTGCAGCAGGATCTGCTGCAGGCGCAGCAGCTCGGACTCCCCGTAGTAGCGATAGCCATTCCCGCCGACGCTGGCCGGCTTGAGCAGCCCGATGCGGTCGTAGTGATGCAGGGTGCGCACCGAGACGCCGGAAAGGCGGGCGAGTTGTCTGACGGTATGCTTCGGCATGGGCAGACCTTAGACTCTGACGCAGTGGGAGAGTCAAGGGGGTCGAGGATGGACAACAGAATCATCGCCACTGCCGCAGCATTCCTGCTGGCAGGCCTCGCCGGGCAGGTCCTGGCGCATCACGGCATCTCCAACTGGGATCTGAACAAGGACCTTTCGATCACCGGCACCCTGAAGAAGATGGAGCTGATCAACCCGCACTCGTGGATCTACCTGGACGTGAAGGGTGCGGACGGCAAGAGCAGGGAATGGCGCTGTGAGATGCGTTCGGCCAACGCGCTGCGCCGCTCGGGCTGGACCACGGACATGTTCAAGTTGGGCAGCACGATCACGATCACCGGCTCACCGGAGCGCACCAAGGCCAACTGGTGTTACCTCGGCACCATCACCTTCGCCGACGGTTCACACATGGATCGCTACGGGCAGCGCCAGCTCCCGGCTTCTGCGGGTGCCACTGCGAAGATTCCGGCGCGTGCGGCGCGGCTGCCCGGTGGCCAGCCTAACCTTGGCGGTGAATGGGCTGCCGAACAGCGGGTGATGAGCGATCCACGCGGCCAGCTCGGCACGCTGGTGCCCTTGAGCGATGCGGCGAAATTGAAGCCCGGGGAACTTCCGGCCGGCCAGCAGCCCTTCCCCGGCGCGCGCGGCTCCAGCGCCTCGCTCGCATCAGATCCGATCAAGGCTGCCTGGGCCAGGCCGACGCCGGTGAAGCTGACCCCCAAGGGGGAACAGGCTCGCAAGTCCTTTGATCCTTCCACCCGCCAGAACCCGCGACTGCGCTGCGAGCCGACCAACATCCTCTTCGACTGGACCTTCGACTCGGTGGTGAATCGCATCACGCAGACGCCAACGCAGATCCGCATGCACTACGGCCACATGGACCTGCAGCGCGTGATCCACCTGGACCGCAAGGCGTCGCCGGCAGATGCAAAAGCCAGCCTGGCCGGCTATTCGGTGGGCCGATGGGAGGGCGACACGCTGGTGGTCGTCACGGACCACTTCGCGCCGGGAGTGTTGAACGCGGACGCCTACATGCTGCATGGATCGCAGCTGAAGGTCACCGAGCGGTTCACGCTCGACCCCACCGGCACGAAGCTGACGCGCAGCTTCGTGGCCGAGGACCCTGAGTACATGGCCGAGGCCTGGCGCGGCCAGGACGTGGTCCTGGTTGCCGATGTGTCGTTCGAGCCGTACCGCTGCAAGGACCCGGGCGGTGCGCCGGGCGAGCAGCAGCCCGGCGCCGTCGCGCGCTGATTCAGTCGAGGGCGGTTGCCTCGATCTCGACCATCAGGCCCGGCTGGTGCAGCGACACCACGCCCAGCAGCGTACCTGCGGGCTTGGTCCGCACATCCTGCAGGCGACGCGAAACCACCGCCGAGGCGGCAAAGAAGGCCGGAAGGTCCGTGACGTAGTAGTTCAGCCGCGCGACGTTGAGCATCGACATGCCGGCCGCAGCGAGCACCTTCTCGAGGTTGTCGAAAGCCAGTTCCAGCTGGGCAGCCATGTCGCCGGCGTGCTGCGCCCGGCCTTCGCCGTCCACCGCGGTCTGGCCGGCGCAGAGCAGCTGGCGCTGCGCCGCATGCACCACCACGCCCTGGGAAAAATCCAGCGGGTCCTGCCAGCGCCAGGGATTGACTGGTCTGAATTCAGCCATTTTAGTGTCGCATCCTCCAGCCCGTGCGGATCATCCAGCTGATGAGCGCCAGGCAGGTTACCAGCATGACCAGGATGATTGAAAAGCTCAGCACCACGTCGACATCGGACTTGCCGAAGAAACTCCAGCGGAAGCCGCTGATCAGGTAGACCACCGGATTGAACAGCGTCATCGTCCGCCACGGCGGCGGGCAGCATGTCGATCGAATAGAAGGCGCCGCCGAGGAAGGTGAGCGGCGTGATGACCAGCAGCGGCACGAACTGCAGCTTCTCCCAGCTGGTGGCCCAGATGCCCAGCAGGAAGCCGAACAGGCAGAAGGTCAGCGCCGTCAGCAACAGGAACACGAGCATCCAGAACGGGTGCTCGATGTGCAGTGGCACGAAGAAGGTCGAGGTGAGCAGGATGATCAGGCCGATCATCACGGACTTGGTCGTCGCGGCGCCGACGTAGCCGAGCAGGATCTCCGCAGTCGAGACCGGGGCCGACAGCAGCTCGTAGATGGTGCCCGGACCACTTCGGAAAGATAGATGCCGAACGAGGCATTGCCGATGCTCTCGGTCAGCACCGACAGCATGATCAGGCCGGGCACGATGAACGCGCCATAGGGCACGCCACCGATGTCGGTCATGTGCGAGCCGATGGCCGAGCCGAACACGACGAAGTACAGCGAGGTGGTCAGCACCGGCGTCGAGGATGCTCTGCACGACGGTGCGGAAGGTGCGCGCCATCTCGAAGCGGTAGATCGCGCGGACTGCCGTGCGTGTTCATCAGGGCTTGTGCACCAGTGACACGAAGATGTCCTCGAGCGAGCTCTGCGGGTCTCGCAGGTCGCGAAACGTCCAGGCCCAGCTGGTTGAGTTCCCGCAGCAGCAGCGTGATGCGCGTGCGCTCGCCCTCGGACTCGAAGCTGTACACCAGCGTCGTGGCCGTCGGCCTGGAGCGCCAGGCCGAAAGGGACGAGCGGCGCGGGGATCTGCTGCAACGGCTCGACGAGGTGCAGGCGCAGTTCCTTGCGGCCGAGCTTGCGCATCAGCGTGGCCTTCTCCTCGACCAGGATCAGCTCGCCCTTGTTGATGACGCCGATGCGGTCGGCCATCTCCTCGGCTTCCTCGATGTAGTGCGTGGTGAGGATGACCGTGACGCCGCTCGTCGCGCAGGTCGCGCACGGTCTGCCCACATGTCGCGGCGCAGTTCCACGTCCACGCCGGCCGAGGGTTCGTCGAGGAACAGGATGCGTGGGCTCGTGCACCAGTGCCTTGGCGATCATCACGCGCCGCTTCATGCCGCCCGACAGCGTCATGATCTTGGCCTCGCGCCTGTCCCACAGCGACAACTGGCGCAGCACGCGCTCGAGCACGGCCGGCATCGGGCTTCTGGCCGAACAGGCCGCGGCTGAAGCGCACCGTGGCCTGCACGGACTCGAACGCATCGTTGGCGATTTCCTGTGGCACGAGCCCGATCAGCGCGCGCGCGGCGCGGAAGTCCCGGACCGTGTCGTGGCCGGCGGCGATGCACCCGGCCACTGCTGGCGTTGACGAGCCCGCAGACGATGCCGATCAGCGTGGTCTTGCCGGCGCCATTGGGGCCCAGCAGCGCGAAGATCTCGCCCGGGGCGATGTCGAGGCTGACGCCCTTCAGCGCCGCAAGGCCGCCGGGGTAGGTCTTGCTTAGGTTCTGGATCGACAGGATCGGCGGCACCGGGCAATTCTAAGCTGGCCGGGGTATCTTTCGCGGCATGAAATCGTCCATCTCCGCTCCTGTTCCTCGCGGTCTCCGCCATGCTCGTCGCCTGCGGGAAGCCGGCTGCCGAATCCCCGGCTGCGCCGGTGACGACACCCGGCGCGGTGTTGGCTATACCGCCAGCGCCAGAGCAGCTGCGCGACATCCATTCGTTTGCCGAGCCGGGAATTGCCCGCGTGACGCATGTCGACCTGGACCTGACTGCGGACTTCGGGCAACGCACCCTGGGTGGCACTGCGACGCTCAAGGTCGAGGCCGATGGCGATGAACCGGTCCTGACGCTGGACACGCGTGGCCTGCGTATTGAATCCGTGACCGATGCGAGGGGAAACGCGCTGCCCTTCGCCCTGGGCGAGGAAGTCGAGTTCATGGGTGCGCCGCTGAGGATCACGCTCGGCGACGCGCGCAAGGTTTCGGTGCAATACCGCACGCGACCGCAGGCCGAGGCCCTGCAGTGGCTCGACCCGGCCCAGACCGCCGGCAAGAGCAAGCCGTATCTCTTCAGCCAGGGCCAGGCGATCTTGACGCGCAGCTGGGTTCCGACGCAGGACAGTCCCGGCATCAGCCAGACCTGGAGTGCGCGGATCACCGCCCCGGCGGACCTGACCGTCGTGATGAGCGCCGAGATGCTCGGCCCCGAGCCGGGCAAGACACCGGGGACGCGCACGTGGGGCTTCCGGATGGAGCAGCCCGTCGCGCCCTACCTGATCGCCATCGCCATCGGTGATCTCGCCTTCCAGTAGATGGGTGAGCGCACCGGCGTCTGGACCGAGCCCTCGATGCTGAAGGCAGCCGCCTGGGAGCTCGCCGACATGGAGAAGATGGTCGAGGCTGCCGAGGCGCTGTACGGCCCCTATCGGTGGGGTCGCTACGACCTGCTCGTGCTGCCGCCTTCGTTCCCGTTCGGCGGCATGGAGAACCCGCGCCTGACTTTCGTCACGCCGACGATCATTGCCGGCGACCGGTCGCTGGTCGCGTCTGATCGCGCATGAACTCGCGCACAGCTGGTCCGGCAACCTGGTCACCAATGCCACCTGGGCGGATTTCTGGCTCAACGAGGGCTTCACCGACTATTTCGAGAACCGCATCATGGAGGCGGTCTACGGCGAGGAATTCAGCCGACATGCAGCCGACCTGAGCTGGGACGACCTGCAGGCGACGATCGAGGAGCTCGGCGGGCAATCTTCGCCGGAGACGATGCTGCACATCGATCTGGCGGGCGGAATCCGGATGACGGCATGACCAATATTCCCTACGAGAAGGGAGCCATGTTCCTGCGCACCATCGAGGCAGCCGTGGGTCGCGAGCGATGGGACGCGTACCTGCGCAGCTACTTCGACCGCCATGCCTTCCAGCCGCAGACCTCAGCGGGGTTCCTTGCCGACCTGCGTGAGCACCTGATCAGGGATGACGCGGCGCTGGAAGCGCAACTGCAACTCGACACGTGGGTCTATGAGCCCGGCCTGCCCGACAATGCCGTCCATCGCCGCTCGGCCGTGCTGGAGCGCATCGACAAGCGACGCGGCGGCATTTGCCGCCGGCAATCCGATGGAGGGGGATCCCGCAAAGTGGAGCACTCCCGAGCGCGTGCGCTTCCTCAACCGGCTGCCGCGGAAGATGTCGGTCGCAGCGCAGCTCGAGTCACTGCGCAAACTGCTGGATCTCGACAAGCAGAACAACAGCGAGGTGACGTTCGCGTGGCTGCGCCTCGCGATCGCCAACCGCTATGACGCCTGCAGTCCCGCAGCTGGAGCGATTTCCTGACGAGCGCTGGGTCGGCGCAAGTTCGTGCTGCCGCTGTTCACCGACCTGATGGCGCAGGGCGACTGGGGCAAGAGCACGCGACGCGCATCTACGCGAAGGTCCGGCCTGGCTATCACTCGGTGACCAGCGGGCAGTGTCGACACGGTGGTCCAGTCCAGCCCCTGATCCGCGCGCGGCAGGCTTACGACGCTGCGGACTCCAGGCGGAACGCCACCAGCAGGTTGTTTGCCGGCAGCGCGCGAGGTCCGACGCGCCGGAAGCCGTGCTGCCCGCGCGACCTGGCTCGACCTCGTCGAGGTTGCGCACGCCAAAGCGCGGATCGCGTGGCTTTCAGCCAGTCGTCGAACTCTGCGTTCGATGGGGCGGTATGTGACGCCGCCCTCGCGGAACGGTCCATAGAGCAAGACCAGTCCGGCGCCTTGCGGCCGCAGCACGCGCCGGGCACCGGCGAACAGCGCCGGCGTTGTCTCCGGCGGAGAGATGTGGATCATGTTGATGCAGAGCACTGCGTCGAATTCCGCAGGCAGTTGCCCAGTCGTCCTGCATCACATCGAGCAGGCGCGGTGCCTCGATGTTCGCCAGCCCGGATTGCGCGCGGCGTGCGGTGATGGAGGCGAGATCTGGCGTCGTCGGGATCAGTGGGTTGCAAGCGGAGCGCTGGCAGCTGCCGCGCGAAATGCACGACGTGCTGGCCAGTGCCCGAGGCGATCTCGAGCACGCTTCCCGTTCGCGGGCAGCAGTTCCAGCAGCTGCGTCGAGGATGGGCTGCTTGTTGCGCTCGGCGGCCGCGGAAGTGTCGGTCTGCATCACGCCGCGCTCAGCGGCGGCGCAGCGCAGGGCCGGTCTTCGGGTCGGACACCTCGATGGACAGCGAGAAGGTGCGCCGCTCGGTGCCCTGCAGCGCGCCGACGTTCACCACCTGCCGCGCGATCTCCTCGTTGCGCTCGTTGCGCACGATGACGAGGATGGATGTACTCGGAGGCCGCGTCGGTGCGCTCGGCGTCGAGCGTTCCCTCCACCTGCCACGCGGTGTGCGTGGCGGCTGCGCCACCCGTCTTCGCATCCTTGTCGAAGCGCAGGTGATGCCTGCAGCCCGGGCAGACTGACCGCGCTTTCGAGGATCGTCGCGCGGCAGTGCGGGCAGGTGCGGGTCGCACCGGCCTGCGCGACACGCGCGTGCCGCCGATCATGCGACGTTGTCTGCGTCCCTTGTCGGCATGGATCGCGGCGGGCTTGCTGGCGATGGCGCCTTCATCCCACCCGAACTCGACCGTGCCGCGCATCTTCGAACCCGCGGCCACGGTCAGCGATCCGGCCTTCACGTCGCCGGTGATCGCGCCGCCCTGCTGCAGCTCGACGCGCTTGGCGCTCTCGATGTTGCCCTGCAGTTCGCCGCTGACGATCACTTCGCTGGCGCGGACCTGGCCTTCGACCTTGGCGCCGGAGTCGATGTGCAGGTTGCCGTCCACCTGGACGTCGCCCTTGAACTTGCCGGCCACGCGCACATGGCCGCTGCCGATGATCTTGCCTTCGATCGACGAGACCCGATGCGATGATGGATTCTTTCATGTCAGTGCGCTCCTTCGGCGACCTTGGCCGGTTCAGTATTCAGGCCAGCCGGGGCATAACCCTGGGCAGGCGGGGGCTGGGGCCGCGGGCCGGTACTGGCCGACGGAATCGGGTTCGGGCTGGCCGGCATCGAATCGGCGCCGCGTCCGGGTTTTTCCCACAGTGGCCATGTCGATAGCTCCCCTTCAGGGTGTCGGAGGTTCGAAGGTAACCCGGTCCGGGTGCCCTGGGGAAGTCGTCTGTGAAACAGCGACCTGGCGCACAAAAT
Organism: uncultured Pseudomonadota bacterium; assembly: GCA_963785055.1. Classification (GTDB taxonomy): domain Bacteria; phylum Pseudomonadota; class Gammaproteobacteria; order Steroidobacterales; family Steroidobacteraceae; genus ZC4RG30. The sequence continues at coordinate 588,925 of CAWATT010000008.1, read as the reverse complement.
TAGAAGATTCTTCAGGCGGGCACCCAGGGCCGCCAGCACCCGATCCGGGGTGAAGGGGAAGCGGGTCCATCCGCTTGCCGGTGGCATCGAAGAAGGCATTGGCGATGGCGGCGGCGGCGGCGGCCATGGTCTCCTCGCCTGCGCCGGTGGAGCGCTCGCGCAGTCCGCTGCACGACCACCGGCGTGATGGCCGGGCAGTCCTCCAAGCGCAGGATCGGATAGCCCTGCCAGTCGAGGCTGGTCACGCGCTGCGTGTCGAAGTGGACTTCCTCGAGCAGCATGCGGCTGGCGGTCTGCACCAGCTGGCCTTCGATCTGGTGCTCGACGATCAGCGGGTTCACGACCAGCCCGGCATCGAGCGCGCCATACAGGTGCAGGATGCGCACGCGACCCGTGTCCATGTCGACTTCGATATCGGCCACCGCCGCGCCATGCGAGATCAGATGCGTGCCCAGGCCGATGCCGCGGCCGCGACGCAGGCGCTCGCTGGGTCAGTCGCCCGGGCGCGCGCGGCGCGTCTCCAGTCTGCGGCGCGCGGCCGCGGCCTCCAGCACGCCACGCCAGCGCGCGTCGCTGATGTTGCGGCGGCGGAATTCGAACGGGTCGATCGGCCCAGCTGCGACGGCGAGCTGGTCGATGGCCTGTTCGGAGACGAAGGCGAAGGACAGATCCAGCGGTGATCGCAGCCACGCCGCCGCGCAGATATTCCAGGCCCGGCAGCCGGTGGTTCACCAGCTTCACGTTGGCGATGTCGTACATGCCGCCGCAGACCAGCGGGTTGACGCCCTGCACGGCGACGGGTGGCCATTCGGTGGCCGGCGCGGCGCCAGCCAGCTGCGTGGTGGTCTCCACCAGGCTCCAGTTGTGCTGCCAGCCGTGGTACTCGTAGGCGATCGAGCTTGCCGTCGGTGCATCGGCCGAGACGCGCACTTCGCCGACATGCGGCGGACCGTAGGTGTCCCAGCCGTGCTCGTCCCGCGCATGAACTGCAGTCGCACCGGTGCGCCGGCCAGCTGCGAGAGCAGGGCGGCGGCCTGCGCCGCATCGTCATAGCAGCTGTGGCCATAGGTGCCCGAGCCTTCCGCGTACTGCACGCGCAGCTGCTCCGGGGCAGGCCCACGCAGCGCTGCGATGCTGCGCCGCGCGTGCATAGACATCCTGCGAGGAGCAGATGACCAGCCCGCTCGCCGGGCCGGATGTCCGCCAGCGCGCAGTTGGGTGCGAAGGGCGCATGGGCCTGGTATGGGGCAGTCGCCTCGCTGCGCCGACGGTAACGGCAGCCTCGTCCGAGGCCGCGACGCGGACATCGCCGCGTTCCAGCACGACGTTGTCGATGGTCGCTGGCGCCACGCATCTGTGCATGCAGCGCCGCCGACTGCCGGGCAGGGTCGGCGGCGATTCCCATTCGACGCGAACGGCCTGCGCGGCGCGCACCGCATCCCATTCGCGCGGCGCCACCACGCCGAGGAAATCGCCCCGGCGCAGCAATCGCGCATCGGGAATGGCCGCCAGCGCCGAGTCGTCCACGCGACAGGACGCGGGCGCCGGCGCCATACGCGGCCTGGCCACGGGGCCGGACGATGCGCGCGTGCAGCATGCCGGGCAGGCGCAGCTGCTGGATGTAGGTGTGCGTGCCGTTGAGCTTGCGCGGCCAGGTCGACGCGCGGACTGGCGCTGCGCCACCAGGCGGTACTCGCGGTGCCGGCTTCAAGGGCGCCTTGCCGGTGATGGCCAGCATCGAATCGCTCGCCGCCGATCAGTTCGCCATAGGTGACGCCCGCCGGCGCTTGCCGATCACGAACACGACGTCCGCGCTCGACGCTGCAGCGATTCGATCGGCGCACTCAAGCCGCGTTGCGGCGCGCGCCAGCAGCGCGGCGCGTGCTTCGCGCCGCGGCTGCCGCAATCTGCGGGCGGCCGCGCTGGACGGAGGCGCTGGAATAGGTGCCGCCCTGGTTGGGCGAGAGATGCGTATCGAGCGGCGCGGCGCGGATCTGGTCCATTCCCAGGTCCAGCTCCTCGGCCGCGACCTGCAGCAGCGCGGTCGTGGTGCCCTGGCCCAGTTCGGCAAAGCCCATGTACAGCGTGGCGGTGTTGTCCTCATGGATGGCCAGCCAGGTGTCGATCGAGCGTCGGTGGCGGAGGTCCCGCGACCGGTACCCGAAGCGACCTCTGGCCAACGCTGGCGGTCGGCTGCGCTTGACCCTTGGCCGGTGAGTCACGGCAGCCGGCCAGGGACAGCCCGACCAGCAGGGCGCCACCCGGGCGCAGGAATTCGCGTCGACCGGTGAGGCCCGTCGCGCTCACGTCTTCGGCGACCTTGCTGCATGGCGCGCAGGATGGAGGGGTAGGTGCCGCAGCGGCACAGGTGGCCATTCAGGGCCGTCGCGGATCTGCTGCCTCGCCGGGATGCGGATTGCGGTCGAGCAGTTCCGCGGCCTTCACCACGATGCCGTTCATGCAGTAGCCGCACTGCGGCGCCTGCTCGTCCAGCAGTGCCTGCTGCACGGGATGCATCGCCGGCGCCCGGCGCAGGCCCGGCGCTGCGCATACCAGGCGGCGATGCCTTCCAGCGTGGTGATCGGCCTGGCCTGCGACGGCGCTGACGCGGCGTGACGCAGGCGCGCATCTCGCGGTCATCGACCAGCACCGAGCAGGAGCCGCACTGGGCGAGGCCGCAGCCGAAGCGCGGGCCCTTCAGGCGCCAGGTCGTTCTGCAGGACGTAGAGCAGCGGCGTATCGGCGGCCGCGTCGCACCTCGTGCGGCTGCGCCATTGACGCTGCAGGGTCCAGCGCTGCTGTGCCATGGAGCGTCAGGAATCGCAGCGCGCTTGGCCGGGACGCATTCAGCCGCCTGGCGCCCTTGCCGCTGCCGCGCGGCGCGTACGCTTCCGGCGCGCGTCGCAAGGGGGGATACATGACCGATTCAGCATGCGTCGCAGGTCGACCGGAAGCCCAGGCCGGCGTTTCGCGCCGCGAATTCATCAAGCGCGTCATCGCCTCGGGCGCGGTGGCCTCGTCGGCAAGTTTCGTCATGGGCGGCATCGCCGGCTGCACGCCGCGCGCGCCGGCCGGTCGCCGGCGTCGGTCGAACGGCTGATCTCCATCGACGTCAACGGCCAGCTGCGCCGCGTCGACGTGCTGCCGCAGGAAACCCTGGCGATGACGCTGCGCTACAAGCTCGGCCTCACCGGCACCAAGCTCGGCTGCGACCGCGCCGAATGCGGCGCCTGCACGGTGATGATCGACGGCACCACCTACTACTCCTGCTCCACGCTCACCCACAGCGTGCGCAACCGCAAGGTGGTGACCATCGAGGGCCTGCGCGGCCCGCAACGGCGAGCTGCATCCGGTGCAGCAGGCCTTCGTCGACGAGCTGGGTCCGCAGTGCGGCTTCTGCACGCCGGGGCAGGTGGTCGCGGCCGTGGCGCTGCTGCAGAAGAATCCGAAGCCCACGCGCGAGGAGGCGCGCCACGCGATGTCGGGCAACCTGTGCCGCTGCGGCGCCTACGACAACTACCTGAACGCCATCATGCGCGCGGCCGGCAACACGGCGGAGATCCACCATGGCGCATAAGCACCTGGGCCAGGATTTCACTGCCGCACGACGTGGTGGCGAAGGTCACGGGCGAGGCCAAGTACGCCGAGGACTTCCGCGTCGAGGGCATGGTGTTCGCGCGCCTGCTGTCCAGCCCGTATCCGCATGCGCGCGTGAAGAACATCGACGTGTCCGAGGCCGATGAAGATGCCCGGCGTCGTCGGCGTGCTGCTGCCGGCCGACGTGAAGAACCCGCCGGCGCCCGAGATCCCGCTGCTGACCAACGAGCCGGGCTATGTCGGCGCGCCCATCCTGCTGCTGGCCGCCGAGAGACGAAACCGCCGCCCAGGACGCGCTCGAGAAGGTGCCGCATCGACTACGAGCCGCTGCCGTTCCATGTCGATCCGCTGGCGAGCCTGCATCCGGACGCGCCCAATGCGCGCACCGACGGCAACGTCGGCGCCGCAGGCGTGGAGTTCCAGACGCTCAAGTGGACGCGCGAGGACTTCGACAACGCCGGCACGGCCGCATGCCGATGGGCAAGGCCGGCGCAGGAATGGTCGTTCGGCGACGTCGACGCCGGCTTCGCGAAGGCGCAAGCTGGTGCTCGACGAGACCTTCGTGCACGCCAGCAATTCGCACCACAGCATGGAGCCGCGCACCGCGATGGCCTACTGGCAGAACGGCAAGTGCATCGCTGCACGTGTCGTCGCAGAGCCAGTCCTTCATCGCGCCGGCGCTGGCCGGGCATGATCGGCATTCCGCCCACCGACCTGGTGGTGATCGCCGAGTACTGCGGCGGCGGCTTCGGCTCGAAGGGCGGCGCCTATCCGCTGCAGGCGCTGCCGGCGCTGCTGTCGAAGAAGATCAACCGCCCGGTGATGATGCGCGTCAGCCGCGCCGAGGAGTACTACCACGGCTCGCGCGCGACTGGGCTTCCAGGGCCAGGTGAAGCTGGGCTTTGCCGAGGACGGCAAGCTGCTGGCCGCCGACATCTACATCGTGCAGGAGAACGGCGCCTACAACAGCTTCTGGGATTTCCGCAACGCCGCCGGATGCGCTGTCGATGCTGTACCAGCCCGAGGCCATGCGCTGGCGCGGCGTGCCGGTGCACGCCAACTCGCCGCTGCGCAGCGCGCAGCGCGGCCCGGGCTACAACCAGATGTGCGCACATCATGGAGCCGCTGCTCGACAAGGCGGCGCGCGAGCTGAAGATCGACCGGCTCGCGATCCGCCTGCGCAATGCGCCGGACATGCACGGCGCCGTTCGGCGCCGCAGCGCACGGCCGGTCACCAGCTGCTACCTGAAGGAGGCGCTGGCGCAAGGGCGCCGCAGATCTTCGGCTGGGAAGAGCGCCTGAAGCGCAATGGCCAGCGCAATGGCAGCAAGGTCACGGCGGTCGGCGTCGGCCAGGCGTATCACCCGGCCGGCTTCGCCGGCTTCGACGGCCTGGTGCGCATCATGCCCAACGGCAAGGTGCACATCCACACCGGTGTCGGCAACCTCGGCACGTTCTCGCACTCGAGCACGTCGCGCATCGCGGCCGAGGTGCTGAAGGTGGACTGGGACGACTGCGTCATCGAGCGCGGCGACAGCCGCCGCCACCTGCCGTGGAACATCGGCCAGTTCGGCAGCAACACCAACTTCACGATGGCGCGCACGAACTTCGTCGCGGCGATGGATGCGGTGGACGAAGCTCAAGGAGATCGCCGCGCGCCGCTTCGGCGGCGCGCCGGACGACTACGACGTCGACGGCGAGCGCGTGTTCCGCAAGGGCAGCCCGGGCACCGGGCATGACCTACGGCGCAGGCGGCGCAGCGGGCGATCGAGCTGGGCGGCAAGTTCGACGGCCACGAGCTGCCCGAGGACATCAACCCGATGACGCAAGGCGCTCGGCCACGGCGCTCGCCGGCACCGGCCTGGTCGGCGTGGCCAAGGACAACCTGCCGCTCGACGGGCGCGCCGTCGGCGTTCGCGGCGGCGCTTCGTCGAGATCGAGCTCGACCTGGAAACCGGCAAGTACGCGATCATCGACTACGTGGGCGTCGCCGACTGCGGCACCGTGATCCATCCGGCGGGCCTCGAGACGCAGATCAAGAGCGGCGCGGTGCAGGGCTTCGGCGTCGCCGGCGCTCGAACGCATCGTCTACGACCCGCAGAACGGCCTGCCGGCCAGCGTCGGCTTCTACCAGGCGAAGCCGCCGACCTATGGCGATGTGGCGCGGCGCTTCCGCACCAGCGCGGTGGACAAGCCCGATCCTTCCAGCCCGCTGGGCACGAAGGGCATCGGCGAGCCGCTGCTCGGTTGCGCGGCCGCCGCGCGTGCTGTGCGCGATCTCCGAAGCGATCGGTGGCCATGTCTTCAACCGCACGCCCGTGGTGCCGGACATGATCCTCAACCACCTTGCTGGCCGGCCGCAGGCGCACGGCCCGCTGCAGGTCAACTGCCAGTAAGGAGACCGGAATGCTCGAAGACATGATGCCGCATTTCGATCTGTACCAGCCCGACACGCGTGGATGCGGCGCTCGACCTGGCAGGCGCGGCTCGGCGACGACGGCTGGCTGGTCGGCCGGCGGCCAGGACAGCTTCGACTGGCTGAAGAACCGCATCAAGCGCACGCCGCGCTGTCATCGACCTCTCGGGCATCGACGCGCTGCAAGGGCGTGCGCGGAACCGATGGCGGGCTGCAGATCGGTGCGCTGACGACGCTGACGGAAGTCGAGAATCACCCGCTGGTGCGCGAGCGCTACGGCCTGCTGTCGCAGGCGGCCGGGCGCGTGGCGAGCCCGCAGATCCGCAATGCCGGCACGCTGGGCGGCAACCTGCTGCCAGGACACGCGCTGCTGGTACTACCGCGGCGGCGTCGACTGCTATCGCGCCGGCGGCAACATCTGCTACGCGGACACGCCCGCAGGGCCAGAACCGCGAACACGCGATCTTCGGCGCCAGCCGCTGCGTCGCGGTGACGCCGTCGGACACGGCCAACGCGCTGGTCGCGCTCGATGCGAGCATGGTGCATCGCGCGGCCCGGGTGGCGAGCGTGTAGTGCCGGCTGCCGAGTTCTTCGTCGGCCCGGAGGTGAACATCCGGCGCATGACCGCGTTCGGAGCCGGGCGAGATCCTCGACCGCGGTGCGCATTCCGGCGACCTGGGCCGGCGCGGCAGTTCTATTTCGAGAAGGTGGCCGACCGCGCGGTCTGGGATTTCGCGCTGGTCAGCATCGCGGCGGCGCTGCAAGTCGACGGTGACACCATCCGCGAGGCGCGGCTGGTCTGCGGGGCGGTGGCCTGCGTGCCCTGCGCGACTCACCGCAGTGGAGCCGCGCTGCAGCGGTGGCACGCGGGATGAGGCGACCGCCGAACGCGTCGCGGCGCTGGCCGCCGCGGGCGCACAGCCGCTGAACTTCAACGGCTTCAAGATCCCGCTGCTGGAAAACCTCGTTCGCCGCGCGGTCCGGGGAGGTGGAGCATGAACATCCTTCGTTTCGGACACGACACGTACGGTGAGCGCATCGTCAATGGCGTCTCCTGGGACCTGCTGCCGGTGGCCTTCTGGGCCGGCGTCGCGGTGATCGTCGTGCATCTGGTCTGGCGCGCAGTGACGGCGCGGTGCCAACCGCCAGGGCGGGGGCTGAAGCACATGGCAGCGCAACGACAAGGATCGGTCCTGCGCCACGCCGGCATCGACCGCGCTGTTCCACTGGGTCACCGCCGCCACGATGATCGTGCTGCTGGTCACCAGCCTGCTGCCGATCCTGGGCGTGCGCTTCGCCTGGTATGGCAATCCACTGGATCGCGGGCGTGGTCCTCACGCTTGCTGATCCTGCTGCACGTCGTGCGCGCGCTGTTCTGGCAGAGCCCGCGCATCATGGCCATCCGCGGCGCGGATTTCGGTGAAATGCAGGGCCGACGCCTGCCCGGCAAGTACACGCTGCCGCAGAAGCTGATGCACCTGGGCTGGGCGGTCGCGATGCTCGTCGCGATCGTCACCGGCTGGCTGCTGATGCAGAAGGCGGGCGTGCCGTTCCTCGAGCGCGATCCCTACGTGCGTTCGCTGGCAGGCCTGGGGCGTGCATGACGCTGCTGCACGACCTGGCGGCGCTGCTGTCGGTGTTCCTGATCCTGGTGCATGTGTACTTCGGCCATCCTGCCGGAGAAGCGCGCCTACCTGCGCGCGATGCTGTCCGGGCACGATTCCGCGCGCGGCGACCTGGCGCCGCGAGCACGACCTGGGCAGGGTGGAACGCGGTGAGTGAGGCGCTGCTGCTGGCGCGAGCGCATCGAGACGATCGAGCGCGGCTACGAATTCCTGCTGGCCTATGCGGCGCAGGGCACGCCAGGATGACGCCGGCACCGAGCTGCGCGACACGCTCGTCCGCATGCACGAGGCGCTGGCCGACATGCAGGGTTCGCTGCGGGCGGCGTTCGCCGGCTGCGATCCGCGGTCCTTCGGCATCGCGCGACTTCACTCGACGCCGTGGAGCGTGATGTGCGTCGCGGCGCGCGGGGCGATCGGCCTCGTGCTGAGCCGCGAGCGCATTCCCTCGCTGCTGGTCGACAACCTCAATGCCTCGGTGCACCTGCGCGCACTGCTGACCGACCTGTTCCTGATCGAGCAGGCGCTGAAGTCGCCCGCGCGAGCTGGCCTGGCTGAACCATGCGGACCGTGATGACCGAGCGGACGAGGACGCGGTGATCGTCGCGCCGGCCGATGGTCCGGCGGATGCCGCGGTGATCTGGATGCATGGCCTGGGTGCCGACGGCTACGACTTCGTGCCGATGGTGCCGGAGCTGCGACCTGCCCGAGAGTGCGCGCGTGCGCTTCGTGTTCCCGCATGCCGAGGTGCGGCCGGTGACGGTCAATGCCGGCTACGCGATGCGCGCCTGGTACGACATCCGCGACCTGACGCCGGAGGGTCGCGACGACGAGGCAGGCCTGGACATGACGCGCGCGCGCATCGAAGGGCTACATTGCGCGGCGAACGCGCGGCCGGCATCGCCGTCGCGGCGCATCGTGCTGGCCGGCTTCTCGCAGGGCGGTGCCGTCGCGCTGCATGTCGGGCTGCGGCACGCCGAGCGCGCTCGCCGGCATCATCGCGCTGTCCTGCTACCTGCCGCTGCGCGACCGGCTGGCCGCCGAATCGGACGCCGGCCAACCGCGCCACGCCGATCCTCATGTGCCATGGGCGGGACGACGTCGTGGTGCTGCCGGCCTTCGGCGAACTGTCGCGCGATGCGTTGCTCGCGGCCGGACTTCCGGTGGAGTGGCGCGATGTATTCGATGGGGCACAGCCTGTGCCGGCCGGAGATCTTCGATATCTCGGCCTGGCTCGGTAAGCGGTTCTCCGCCGCTGCCGCCGGGGCAAAGCCGGGCGGTTGACTGCTTGCCGCCGGGACGAGGGGCCCGCCTTTTCTGGCGGGCCCCGCCGTTCACTTCTTCTTCGCAGGCGCCTTTTTCCTGGCCTTGGCCTTCTTCTTGCTCTTGGCCTTGCCCTTCGCCTTCACCTTCGCCTTGGCGGCGAGTTCAGCCTTCGACGTGCGGCGGACGTCCGCCGCATGCGCGCGGGCGTAGGTCTGGATGTCCTTGAACTTCCCGGAAGCATCGCGGACCGCGTAGAGTTTCGTCCCTGTGGAACTGCGTAGAGTCGTGCGTTTGACCATCTTGATGATGTCCTTGCTCGCGCCGCGGCGGCGCGCCGCGACGATTGCACGGCACAGCGGCCAAAGTCAAAGCATGGGGGAACGATGAATCCCGGAAGACACTTGCGACGCATCGCCACCGAAGAGGCCTTCTCCATCCCGGAAGTCGCAGACGCCCTGCGCGTGCTGTGCGATGGCCCGGGCCAGAGCATCGACATGATGCTGGTGCGGAAGATCTATGGCGACGTCGCGGGCTACCAGACCCGCTTCCTCGCGCCGCTGCTGGACATCGAAGGCGAACGCCTGCGCGACATGGATGCCAATGGCGTCGACATGCAGGTGCTTTCGCTGACCGCGCCTGGCGTGCAGATGTTCGATGCGGATACCGCCACCGAGCTGGCGCACGGTCGCCAATGACCGGCTGGCCGAAGTCATCGCGCGCCATCCGACGCGCTTCGCCGGCCTCGCCGCGCTTCGCGCCGCATTCGCCGAAGCGCGCGGTGCGCGAGATGGAGCGCGCCGTGCGCCAGCTCAAGCTCAATGGCTTCGTCGTCAACTCGCACACCAACAACGAGTACCTGGACGATCCGAAGTACTGGCCCGATCCTCGAGGCTGCCGAGGCGCTGGACCGCTGCATCTACATCCATCCGCGCGGTCCGTCGGAGACTGCTGGCTGGTCCGATGCGTGACTACGGCATGTTCGCCGCGCTGTGGGCCTATGGCGTCGAAGTCGCGACACATGCCGTGCGGCTCATCCTGTCCGGCGTGTTCGACCGCTATCCCGCGCCTGAAGATCTGCCTCGGACACATGGGCGAAGCCGTGCATTTCTGGTCGTGGCGCCTCGACTTCATGAGCGCACGGGCGCAGGGCGCCGAGCGCGCCGAGGCTGCAGCTCAAGCCCAGCGAATACCTGCGGCGCAATTTCGTCATCACCACCAGTGGCCAGGAATCGCCGCTGGCGCTGGATTTCTCGATCCGGCAGCTCGGCATCGACAACGTGCTGTGGGCCATCGACTACCCCTACCAGCCGACGCGCACCGGCCGTGGCGTTCATGGATGGCGTGGAAGTCTCCGACGAAGCAGATCGGCGCAAGCTCTATCACGGCAATGCCGAGAACGCGTGTTCCACATCGCGCCGCTCGCGTAGCAGTTCGACGCACAGACGACGCGTCTTCGATTGCCAAAACAACACGCTGCCACGGCAGCTTGTTAGCGTTTGCATCAGCGCAGGGGTTGACAAGCGCAGAAAGGGCTTCTTTCCCCGCAAGATCGCCGTGATAGAATATCCGCCGATCGTTGGTCGTCCGGCTTCTGTCTGTCGTGCCTTCAAGCGCGCGAGCTCTAGTGGAAGGGTCTCCGATCAGGTTGAACAGTCTATTAATGATTGGAGATCTGCTACTCATGGCGAAGATTTACGTTGGCAACCTCCCGTTTTCGGCGGACGAGGCTGCGGTGCGTACGCTGTTCTCGCAGCACGGCACGGTTGAATCCGTTGCGCTGCCGACTGACCGGGAAACGGGTCGCCCGCGTGGCTTCGGCTTCGTGGAAATGCCGCAGGCAGATGCCGCGCGCGCCATCCAGGCGCTGAATGGTTACTCGATGGGCGGTCGTCCGCTGCGCGTCAACGAAGCGCAGGACAAGCCCCGCACGGCGGTGGCGGTGGTGGTCGGCTGTCCGGGGTCGGCGGTGGTGGTGGCGGCGGCTATCGCGGCGGCGGTGGCGGTGGCGGCGGCGGTGGTGGTGGCGGCCGCTGGTAATCGCCGCTGCGCGTTCATCACTCGAACGCATGACAAAGGCCCGGTATGCCGGGCCCTTTTCGTTTGCGGCACCCGATCGGTGAGCATGCTAGCGTCATGGCTGTCAGAACCGATCCTGCGCATGGGTGATCCGCTGCTGCTGCAGCGCGCCGCAGAAGTCGCCAGACCTTCGGCACGCCCTGGCTGCAGCGAGCTGCTGGCCGACATGGACGACACCATGCACGCGGCCAACGGAGGCGGGGCCTGGCTGCGCCGCAGATCGGTGTGTCCGTGCGCGTCGTCATCTTCGGCTTCGAGCAGAACGAGCGCTATCCGGATGCGCCGGCCGTGCCGCGGACCGTGCTGATCAATCCGGTGCTGACGCCGCTCGGCACGGAAGAGGAAGACGGCTGGGAAGGGCTGCCTTTCGGTGCCAGGCATGCGGGGCGTGGTGCCGCGCTACCGGCGGCTGCGCTACCAGGGCTTCGACGCGCAGGGCGGTGCCATCGATCGCACGGTCGAGGGCTTCCATGCCCGCGTCGTGCAGCACGAGGTGGATCACCTGGACGGCATCCTCTATCCGATGCGCATTCGCGACATGTCCCAGTTTCGGCTTCCAGGACGTGCTGTTCCCGGGCAGCAGCCGCGACGATTGAACCACGTCGCAACTGAGCGCAAGGCTGCACTTTGGCCGCGCAGCCGCTAGCATTGACCGCCATGGAAAATTGACGTTGTCGTGATCGGCACCGGCCCCGCGGGCGAGGGCGCGGCCATGATGCTGGCGAAGAACCACCGCAAGGTGGCCGTCGTGGAGCGCTACACCGAAGTCGGTGGCGGCTGCACGCACTGGGGAACCATTCCCAGCAAGGCGCTGCGGCATGCCGTGAAGACGCTGAGCGACGTGCGCGCGAATCCGCTGCTGCGGCAAGCATCTCCGCTTGCCTGCACGGTGACGCTTCGCCGCAACTGCTGTCCACCGCCGGTGGCGTGATCGAGGCGCAGGTGCAGATGCGGCGGCGCTTCTATGACCGCAACCGCGTGCCGGTGCTCGAAGGCAGCGCGCGCTTCGTCGATGCCCACACGCTGGAGATCACGCCGCGCGCAGGAGGCGCCCGTTCAGCGTGCGCGCCGAGCAGTTCGTGATCGCCACCGGCTCGCGTCCCTATCATCCGCCGGGCCTGGACTTCTCGCCATCCGCGCGTGCTGCGACAGCGACACGCATCCTGCGCTACGCCGAGACGCCCTTCAGCGTGACCATCTATGGCGCCGGCGTCATCGGCTGCGAGTACGCCTCGATCTTCCTCAACATGGGCTGCAAGGTCACGCTGGTCAACACGCAGGACCGGCTGCTGTCGTTCATGGACGAGGAGATCGCCGAGGCGCTGTCGTATCACCTGCGCGACCAGGGCTGCATCATCCGCCACAACGAGCAGTTCGAGTCGCCTGGAGGCGCGCGAGCGACGATGTGCTGCTGCACCTGAAGTCCGGGCGCCGCATCAAGTCGGACCTGCTGCTGTGGGCCAACGGCCGCACGGGCAATACCGACGGCTGAACCTGGAGGCGGTGGGGCTCGCGCCCAACCAGCGCGGCCAGATCGCGGTCGAACGAGCACTACCAGACGGCGGTGCCGAACATCTTCGCGGCCGGCGACGTGATCGGTCCGCCGGCGCTGGCCAGCGCTGCCTACCAGCAGGGCAGTCATGTCGGGTCAGCACATCCTCGATCCGGAGCATCAGCCGCCCGGCGCTGCGACCTGATCGCCGAGCGGCATCTACACGATTCCCGGAGATCTCCTCGGTGGGCCGGACCGAGCGCGAGCTGCAGGAGGCCGGTGTGCCGTACGAAATCGGCCATACGCACTTCAAGAGCCTGGCGCGCGCGCAGATGACCGAGCCAGCGCGTCGGCATGCTGAAGATCCTGTTCCACGCGCAAGACGCTGGAGGTACTCGGCGTGCACTGCTTCGGCGACAATGCGTCGGAGATCGTGCACATCGGCCAGACAGTCATGGCCAGCAGCGACCTCAACAACCTGCGCTACTTCATCAACACCACGTTCAACTACCCGACGATGGCCGAGGCCTATCGGATCGCCGCCTACAATGGCCTGAACCGTCTCGCCTGAGGAGATCCATGCCTGAATCCCCCTCGGACCGTCCCAAGGGACGCTCGCTTACAGCCACTGCGTGCGCTGTGGCCGTTCCTGCGGCCCGTACCGCTGGCACGCTGGTGCTTGCACTGCTGGCGCTGGTCATCGCCTCCGCCGCGCTGCTGGCGCTGCCGGTGGCCGTGCGACTAGCTCATCGACCATGGCATGGCTGGCGGGCGACTCCGCGCACCATCAACCGCTATTTCCTCGGCTTCCTCGTCGCCGCGGTCGTGCTGGGCGTGTTCGCGGCGCTGCGCTTCTACCTGGTGACCTGGCTGGGCGAGCGCGTGGTGGCCGACGTGCGCGAGGCCGTCTACCGCGCGCGTCGTGCGCATGGACATGACCTTCTTCGAGGTGACGCGCACCGGCGAAGTGCTCTCGCGCCTCACCACCGATACGACGCTGGTGCAGTCCATGTCGGGCGTCGGCATCTCGATCACGCTGCGTTCGGCGCTGAACCTGATCGGCGCGCTGGTGATGATGGGCGGCGACCAGCTGGCAAGCTGATGGGCGTCATGCTGGTGCTGATCCCGCTGGTGCATGCTGCCGCTGTTCACCGTGGGCCGCAAAGTGCGGCAGCTGTCGCGCGCATGCGCAGGATCGCATCGCCGATTCCAGCGGGCCTGGCCGGCGAGACGCTCAACGCGATGCAGACCATCCAGGCCTTCACGCTCGAGGACCTGCAGAGCCGGCGCTACGGCGAGGCCGTGGAAGCAGAGCTTTCGTCACCGCGATCCGCCGCAATCGCGTGCGCGCGCTGCTGACCGCGCTCGGCACGATGCTGGTGATGGCCGCCATCACCTTCGTGCTGTGGCTGGGCGCGCGTCGCGTGCTGGCCGGGCAAATGACCGGCGGCCAGCTCGGGCAGTTCCTGCTCTATGCGGTGTTCGTCTCCGGTTCGGCCGCCGCGCTCATCGAGCAATGGGGCGAGGTGCAGCGTGCCGCCGGCGCCATGGAGCGCCTGGTGGAGCTGCTGCAGGCGCGAGCCGGCGATCGCCGCCCCTGCGAAGCCCGCAGACTCTGCCGCGAGCGCGTCGCGTGGCGCGCTGCGCTTCGAGCAGGTCGACTTCCACTACCCGTCGCGGCCGGACACGCCGGCGCTGGATCGACTTCTCCCTGACCATCGCGCCGGGCGAAACCGTGGCCTTCGTCGGTCCGTCGGGCGCCGGCAAGAGCACCACCTTCCAGCTGCTGCTGCGTTTCTACGATCCCGATGTCAGGCACGGTCCTGCTCGATGGCGTGGACATATCCGGCAGCTGGATCCCGTGGCGCTGCGGCGCCAGCATCGGCCTGGTGCCGCAGGACACGGTGCTGTTCGGCGCCACGGCGCGCGAGAACATCCGCTATGGGCGGCCCGGAGCGCCAGCGACGCGGAGATCGAGGCCGCCGCGCGCGCGGCGGCGGCCGATGAGTTCATCGCTGAAGCTGCCGCAGGGCTACGACACCTTCCTCGGCGAGCGCGGCACGCGCCTGTCGGGCGGCCAGCGCCAGCGCATCGCCATCGCGCGGGCCATCCTGAAGGATCCGCCGGTGCTGCTGCTCGACGAGGCCACCAGCAGCCTGGACGCCGAGAGCGAACTGCTGGTGCAGCAGGCGCTCGAAGGGCTGATGGCTCGCGCACCACGCTGATCATTGCCCACCGCCTGGCCACCGTGCTCAAGGCCGACCGCATCGTCGTGATGGACCAGGGGCGGATCGTCGCGGTGGGCACGCACGCGGAGCTGCTGCAGAACCAATTCACTCTATGCGCGCCTGGCGCAGCTGCAGTTTGCGGACAACTCGGAGGCGCTGGCCGCCTCGTAAGCGGCCGGACTATCTGGCCACTTCGACGAATCGCTCCCGGGTCTTCTTCAGGCGCTCCTCGTAGTCATCCGGGAACGTCCAGAACTCCAGCTCGCTGTCCCGGTGGTTCTCCAGCAGTCCGCGATCCTTTGGCGGGAGATGGAAGACCATCTTGAGCACCACGTCGCTGCTGACCCAGGGGTCGTCGTACCAGAAGACGTGCGAGCGGCGGCTCATGCCGGGCAGGTCCTCGTCGCGTGCCGAGAGCAGGTCGAAGTCGAGCTCGTTGGATGCGTCGATCACCCAGCGCGACTCTTCTTCCGTCAACTCGTCGGGATCCGGCCGGCCAACCCTCGATGCACGCTGGTGCATCTGCGAGAGCGCCAGCACCGTATCGTTCATGTTCACGGTGACCGTTATGCGCCGCGGGTACGGCTGGTAGACCTTGACGTCGTTGACGAAGCTGCGGAAGTCGGCGTCCGGAGCGGGAAAGTAGACCTCGCCGAGGCGAACCGAGTGCGGGTCGTAGCCCTCCGTCGGCGTACCCAGCAGCGCAAGGCCTGGTGAGGCGACTGAGGCGCCCGAGCTGTAGGCGATCACGTTGATGTGCTCCGCGCGTGTGTGTCTGGCCAGCAAGCGCACCATCTGCGCGAACGCGGGGGCCGTGGCGGCGGACGCCTTCACGTCGTGGCCGAATCGCAGGAAGTTGCCCGCGGACGGCCACATGTACGCGAGCACCACCGAGTTGCGGCCAGTGAAGTGGCGGTACTGCGCGGCCTGGCCGGCGGCCCGGCCGACGCCGGTGTTGGCGCCGTGCACGTAGATCGTCAGGTCCTTGTCCTGGCGGAACTGGCCAGCGCGAGGTCGACTGCACGAAAGAACGCCAGTGCCTCTTCCCCGGGCTGATCCAGCGGAGCGGCCAGCGGTATCGTGGCCTGGCGGTCCATGGCGGAAACGAGGATCTGCGGTCGCGACTCATTGGTGTTGCGCGTGGACGCTTCGTACAGCCAGTCCCAGTTGCGCCGTCGCCGATGCGCAGCGAAGCGACGCCCATGTGCAGGTTATCGTCCGGATGGATGGTGTACGAATCCGGGCCTGCGGGCCTGCGGTTCGTCGCATAGAAGACCTGCAATTCGGGACTCTTCTCGAGGCTGGCATTCGCCCCGAACAGGTTCTGATCGGCACCGACGAAGAGTGTCGGGGGTGGCATCAACCGCACCGGGGGTTGGCACCCAGCCAACAGCAGCACTGCTGCCATTGCGCCGATGGCCTGCCTGGTTTCGGAACCGGGGGTCTCTCGCATGAAGTGATTCTCGCCGCTCGAGGCATGTTTCAGGGCTTGTCAGACAAAGGCTATATACAGGCAAAGTGAGACGGCTGTCACAGCTCGCCGGGCACCTTCTGTAAAGATCGGGGTCTTCCCAAGGATCGGGAGACCATCATGAATTTACGCAACAGCCTGCATTCAATTCGCATGAACCAGCCAGCCGCGGTCGACATTCCACCGGACGATTTCGAGGACGTGGTGTCTGCATACCTCTTTCACCTGGAGCGGTCGGCGCCGACACCCGGCTGCGTGGCAGACGTCAGGGAATTGCCTTGCTCCAAGGAAACGATCAAGAGGGCGCTGCGCTGGCGCCTGCTTCACACCGGTGATGCGGATTTCCGGGACACCCTGAAGGTCGCCTATGTTGCCCTTTGCGACTGGCAGGAAGGCGTGGGTGCGGAACATCGCGGCCTCGACGCAGGCAGAATCCGGCCGGACCTGCCGGTCGGAGAGCGTGCCGCAGATGATCGCCGAGAAAGCGGTGGAGGGTGCAACCTGGGCCGGCAAGTCCAAAGCCGAGGCCAAGGGCCTGCACCGGGAGTTGTCGGCGCTGGGGGTCTAGGGGCTCAAGGGCGCGGGCGGCGAATCCCCTTCCCCGGGTGCACTGCGCACCGTTTCCACCAGTTCATCCCTGACCTGCTTGAGGCGTTCCTCGTAGTCCTCGGGAAACGTCCAGTACTTCAGTCCGCTTTCCCGGGAGTTCTCGAGCAGGCCGCGATCCTGCGGCGAGAGGTGGAACAGCATCTTGAGCAGCACATCGCTGCTGACCCAGGGATGGTCGTACCAGAAAATATGCGAGCGGCGATCCATGCCGGGAAGATCCTCGGATCTGGCGGACAGGAGGTCGAAGCCCAGGTTGTTCGAGGCCTCGATCATCCACTGCGAATCCTCGGCGCTCAGCTCGTCCGGATCCGGTCGACCGGCGCGCGAGCCCCGTTGGTGCAGGCGCGAGAGCACGAGCACCGAGTCATGCAGGTTCGCCGTCACCGTCACGCGCTGCGGATACGCGTGGTAGACCTGCAGTTCGCTCACGAACCTGCGGAAGTCGGCATCGGGCGCCGGATAGTAGATCTCGCCCAATCGCATGGAGGCCGGATCGTATCCAGCGCTCACCGTTCCAAGCAGCGCGAGGCCCGGGGAAGCCACCATTGCACCCGAACTGTAGGCGATCACGTCGATGTGTTCCGCGCGGGTGTGCGCAGCCAGCATCCGGAGCAGGTGCGCGAAGGCCGGCGCCGTCCTCGCCGCTGAATTGACGTCGTGCCCGAAGCGCAGGAAGTTCTCTGCCGACGGCCAGATGTAGGACAGCACGACCGAGTTGCGGCCGGTGAAATGCCGGTACTGTGCGGCCTGTCCCGTGGCCCGGCCGACGCTGGTGTTGGCCCCGTGCACGTAGATGGTGAGATCCTTGTCAGCGGCGGTGGCCAGGGCTGCGTCGATCGAGCGGAAGAAAGACAATGCCTCGTCGCCCAGCCGGTCCACCGGAGTGCCCACGCGCACGGACGCCTCCCGGTCAATGGCACTCAGCAGGATCTGCGGTGGCGCTTCCTCGGTGTTGCCGGTGGACACGTTGTACAGCCAATCCCAGCTGCGGTTGCCGCCGCCGATGCTGAGGGAGGCGACGCCCATGTGCAGCTGGTCGTCGGGGAAAATGGTGTAGGTGCCCACCGGGCCAACCGGCATCCGGTTCGTGGCATAGAACACCTGGATCTCGTTGCTGCGATCCAGGTTCGCGTTGGCGCCGAACAGGTTGTACTCGCCGTTCACGAACAGCGTGGGCGGAGGCATCATCTCCACGGGCGGCTGGCAGGCGGCCAGCAGAAGTGGAATGACCATGAGGCAGAGGGCTACGGATCGGTCTTGCATGGTGTCGTTTTAGCAGACTCGATCCGCCAGCGGAACAGGGCGGGAGGAACCTAGGTCAGGTGCCGTTGACCCTTGCTCCGCCAGTACAGCATCAGCACGAAGCCGCCGATCATGCCGCCGAGATGCGCGAAGTGCGCGACGTTGCCGCCTTCGCCGAATACCCCGAGATACAGCTCGAGCAGGCCGTAAAGCGTGACGAACAGCCACGCCGGCATCGGGATCGGGCGGGAACACCAGCATCAGCTTGCGCTTCGGAAATGCCATGCCGAAGGCCAGCAGCAGGCCGAAAATGCCGCCCGATGCGCCGACCGTCGGCGCGGCCGGGCCGCTGCTCGACGTGCTGCACCCACAGCTGCAGCAGCGCCGCCGCAGACCACGCACACCAGCCAGTAGGTGATGAAGCGGTTCCGGCCCAGCAGCCGCTCGATCTCCGGGCCGAACATGTACAGCGCGAACATGTTGAAGAACAGGTGCGCGAAACTGCCGTGCAGGAAGGCGTAGGTGACCAGCTGCCAGGGCTTGAAGCCGCAGCCGTGTCGGGCCCCAGCGGCCAGAGCGCGAACGGAAGCGTCTAGCCGGTCGCCCAGCAGCCACTGCAGCGCCGAACGCCGAGACGCAGGCGATCAGCAGCGTGCGTACGACGGCGTCAGCCCCTGCATGACTACTCCGCGAACGCCGCCTCGGCCGCGCGCGAGTTGCGCTTGCGCTCGTTCTCGGTCAGGTAGCGCTTGCGGATGCGGATCGACTTCGGCGTCACTTCGACCAGTTCGTCGTCGGCGATGAACTCCACCGCGTATTCCAGCGTCAGCTCGATCGGCGGCGTCAGCAGGATGCGCGTCATCCTTGCCCGACGGCGCGCACGTTGGTCAGCTTCTTGGTCTTGATCGGGTTCACCACCAGATCGTTCTCGCGGCGGTGGATGCCGATGATCATGCCTTCGTACAGCTTCTCGTTGTGGCTGACGAACAGCCGGCCGCGTTCCTGCAGGCTCCACAGCGCATAGGCCACGGCATCGCCGTTCTCCATGCTGATCAGCACGCCGTTGCGGCGCTCGGCGATCTCGCCCTTCAGCGGCGCGTAGCCGTCGAACACGTGGCTCATCAGGCCGCTGCCGCGCGTGAGGTTCATGAACTCGCCCTGGAAGCCGATCAGGCCGCGGGCCGGCACGCGATAGTCGATGCGCACGCGGCCGCGGCCGTCCATCGCATGTCCTTCATCTCGGCGCGGCGCTGCCCGAGGGCTTCCATCACGCCACCCTGGTGGGCTTCCTCGACGTCGACGGTGAGCGCCTCGTAGGGCTCGTACGTCACGCCGTCGATCTGCTTGAGCAGCACCTGCGGACGCGACACGGCGAGCTCGAAGCCCTCGCGGCGCATGTTCTCGATCAGGATGGTCAGGTGCAGTTCGCCGCGGCCGGAGACGCGGAACACGTCGGCATCGCCGGTTTCCTCGACGCGCAGCGCGACGTTGCTCTCCAGCTCGCGCGCCAGGCGCTCGCGGATCTGGCGGCTGGTGACGAACTTGCCCTCGCGACCGGCCAGCGGCGAGGTGTTCACCTGGAAATTCATCGCCAGCGTGGGTTCGTCCACGGCGATCGGCGGCAGCCCCTCGGGGTTTCGCGGATCGCAGACCGTGATAGCCGATGTTCACGTCCGGCAGGCCGGTGATCGCGACGATGTCGCCGGCGGTCGCGGCTTCGACCGGCTGCGCGCTCCAGGCCCTGGAAGGCCAGCACCTGCGCGATCTTGCCGCGTGCCCTTGTCCTCCTCGCCATAGCGCAGCGACGACGTTCTGGCCGGGCTTCACGGTGCCGCGGCGGATGCGGCCGATGCCGATGCGGCCGACGTAGGAGTTGTAGTCCAGCGTCGAGATCTGCATCTGCAGCGGGCCTTCGGCGTCGCGCTTGCGGCTCGGGCACGTACTTCAGGATGGCCTCGAACAGCGCGCGCCATGTCCGGCTGCTGCGCGGTGGCATCGAGGCTCGCCCAGCCCTGCAGCGCCGAGGCGTAGATCACCGGGAAGTCGAGCTGCTCGTCGGTGGCGCCGAGCTTGTCGAACAGGTCGAAGGTCTGGTCGATGACCCAGCCTGGGCGCGCGCCCGGACGGTCGATCTTGTTCACGACGACGATGGCCTTGTGGCCCAGCGCCAGCGCCTTGCGCGTGACGAAACGCGTCTGCGGCATCGGGCCTTCGACGGCATCGACCAGCAGCAGCACGCCGTCGACCATCGACAGCACGCGCTCGACCTCGCCGCCGAAGTCGGCGTGGCCCGGGGTGTCGACGACGTTGATGCGGACGTCCGCCGTAGTCGATGGCGCAGTTCTTGGCCAGGATCGTGATGCCGCGTTCCTTCTCGATGGCGTTGGAATCCATGATCCGCTCGCCCATCTTCTCGTGGGCGGCGAAGGTGCCGGACTGCTTCAGCAGGCAGTCGACCAGCGTGGTCTTGCCGTGGTCGACGTGGGCGATGATGGCGATGTTGCGGATCGGACGTTGCATGGGGCCTGGAGGGCGGCGGCGCCCGGGGAAAAAGGGCCGCGAGAGTACCAGTTTCGGCGCGATGCCCGTTGCGCGCTTCAGAATCGGCCAGATGCTTGATTGCCGGCGCACCAGTTCCAGCCCCCGGCAGACGCCTTTCGCGAGGAAGTCGAGCGCCTGCGCGCCAGCGGCGCGCTGGGGCGCTCACGACAGGCTGCAGCGGCTGTTCGATTTCCTGGTGGCTGCCAGGCAGCAGGGACGTGTGCCGAAGGAGGTCGAGGTTGCCATCGATGCCTTTGGCCGCAGCGCCGGGTTTGATGTCGGCGCAGGATGCGACGGTGCGCG
This sequence comes from uncultured Pseudomonadota bacterium, assembly GCA_963785055.1. Lineage (GTDB taxonomy): Bacteria > Pseudomonadota > Gammaproteobacteria > Steroidobacterales > Steroidobacteraceae > ZC4RG30. The sequence continues at coordinate 568,062 of CAWATT010000008.1, read as the reverse complement.
TGCATGCGCACAAGCTGCGCCGCCGGCTGGAGGATCTCTACCGCCTGGAGGCCCCGGAGCAGTGAGTGGCGGCTCGTCGTTCCGCGGGGCGAGTACCGGCTCCTGCTGGAAGGACGCGAATCCGCCGTCGCAGCACCGCTCCGAACCCGGGGACGCCCAGGTGCCCTCCGTGCCCGAGGTGCCGGTAACCGGGAGCGTTGGGCCTGGATGCTCTGTGGCCTGCTGGCTGTGGCCTGTATCGGGCTGCTGCTGCATGACTGGCTGCATCGAGCGGCCCGACGCACGCAGCCGCGCGGCGCGGGAGTCCGCGCTCTGGGCGCCGCTGATGGCGGACAACCTGCCCATCCAGGTCGTGCTGGGCGACTACTACATCTTCGGCGAGCGGGCAGCCCGGCAGGCAGATCCAGCGGCTGGTGCGGGACTTCGACGTCAACTCCCGCGCAGGACCTGGAGCAGCGCTTCCTTGCCGATCCGGCGCTGGCCGCGCGGTTCGCGGACCTGAACCTCGGGTACCTGCCCACATCCAGTGCACAGGCGCTGCGCAGATACTGCCGGTGGTCATTGCATCCGGCAAGCCGGTGACGCCTCACGCTGGCCTCCGAACTGGATCCCTCCATCGTCAAGACCACGCATATCGTCTACATCGGCTACCTCAGCGCGCTGGGCATGATGCAGGACATGGCGTTCGCCGGCTCGCGCTATGCCTTCGGCGGTTCCTACGACGAACTGCTCGATCGCGACACGGGTGAAGCCTGGGTCAGCGAGGCCGGTGAGCCGCACCGCGATGCGGAGCGCTATCGCGACTATGCGTACCTGTCGACGTTCGCCGGTCCGGCCGGCAATGCGCATCTCGTCATTGCCGGCACGCGTGATACCGGCCTGATGCAGGCCGCCGAGATCGCCGCCGATCCCGGGCGGCTCGTGCAGCTCGGTGCGCAGGCACCCGCGCCCAGGGGGTGGGAGGCGCTGTATCGAGGTGCAGGGCGTCAACGGCATGAACATCGAGTCGCGGCTGATCCAGGCCGGCGCGCTCGAATCCCAGCCGCCGTCCGAGTGAGCCGGCCTTCACCGGTGCCGCCGCCCGCGCCGGCCGACCTGGGTCGGCTGCCCGGGGAGTTCCGCGAAGTCCTGCGCTACATGCGCAAGGCCCTTGGCCTGGTCTGGCTCACCAGCCGGAGCCTGACCGTCTGGCTCGCGATGCTGACCGTCGTGGTCGGCGCACTGCCGGCGCTGATTGCCTTCATCGGCGCGCGCATCGTCGACGCGGTGGTCACGGCCGCCATGAATGGCGGACCCGCCGGACCGGTGCTGGTGCTGGTGGCGCTGGGAGGGCCTGGTCGTTGCGCTGCTTGCGCTGGCGATGCGCGGGCTGTCGCTGGCACGACGCTGCTGCGCGACCAGCTGGGCTTCCGCGTCAATGTGCTGATCCTCGCAGAAGGCGCTCACGCTGGACCTGCGAGCACTTCGAGGATTCGGAGTTCTACGACCGCATGACGCGCGCGCGGCGCGAAGCTTCGCAGCGGCCGCTGTCGCATGGTGATGCGCAGCTTCGCGCTGGTGCAGAACCTCGTCTCGCTGGTCAGCTTCGCGGTGCTGCTGTTCGGCTTCTCGCCCTGGGCGGTGCTGCTGCTGGTGCTCGCGGGCCTGCCGGGCTTCATCGCCGAGGCGCGAGTTCTCCAACGACGCGTTCCGGCTGTTCCGCTGGCGCTCGCCAGAACGGCGCATGCAGGCCTATCTCGAGACCGTGATCGCGCGCGAAGACCACGCCAAGGAGGTCAAGCTCTACGGCCTGGGGCGAGCGCCTGCTGGATCGCTACAAGGCCATCCTCGGCAGGCTGTATGCCGCAGGACCGCAAGCTGGCGATCCGCCGCGACAGCTGGGGCTTTGCGCTCGGCCTGCTTGCCACGCTCGCGCTCTACGGTGGCTACTGCTGGGTGGCAGTGAGTGCGGTGCACGGCGCGATCACCGTCGGCCAGATGACCATGTACCTGATGCTGTTCCGCCAGGGCCAGGCCGCGGTGAGCGAGCGCGCTGGGCGCGATCAGCGGCCTGTACGAGGACAACCTCTACCTCTCGACGCTGTACGAGTACCTCGATACGCCGGTGCCGCCCGAAGATGGGCTCGGCGACCACGCGGACCGAAGCCCGGCGACGGACTGGGCTCGAGCACGTGGGGTTCACCTATCCGGGCGCCACGGAGCGCCGGCGCTGTCAGACATCAACCTGCACCTGCCGCCCCGGGCAGACAGCCTGGCGCTGGTGGGCGCCAACGGCTCCGGCAAGACCACGCTGATCAAGCTGCTGACGCGGCTCTACGTGCCCGACTTCGGGGCGCATCCTGCTCGACGGCCGGGATCTCGTGCACTGGGACGAGACGGCGCTGCGCGCGCGCTTCGGCGTGATCTTCCAGGACTTCGTGCGCTACCAGATGCAGGTGGGCGAGAACATCGGCGCGGGCGATGAGCGCGCACTTCGAGGACGAGGCTCGCTGGCGCGAGGCCGCGGAGCTGGGCCGGGCGGCCGATTTCATCGAGCAGCTGCCGCAGGGCTACCACACGCAGCTGGGCAAGTGGTTCCTGGACGGGCGCGAACTGTCCGGCGGGCAGTGGCAGAAGATCGCGCTGTCACGCGCATTCATGCGCCGCGACGCCGACATCCTCGTGCTGGACGAGCCGACCGCGGCCATGGATGCGCGAGGCGGAGGTCGAGGTGTTCGAGCATGTCCGCGAACTCGCGGCCGGGCGCATGACCATCCTGATCTCGCACCGTTTCTCGACGGTGCGCATGGCGGACCAGATCGTGGTGCTCGACGGCGGGCGGCTCGTGGAGCGGGCAGCCACGAGGAGCTGATGGCGCGCGACGGAGTCTACGCGCGACTGTTCACGCTGCAGGCGCGGGCTACCAGTAGCCGCGCTATTCCGAGGCGTGATCGCGGTTGGCGATGATCCGCCGCAGGATCTCTTCAGCTGCACGAATTCCTCCTGCGTGAATCCGGTCAGGTGCTGGTTGTACACGCGCGCGAGATGGTGCGGGATGCGCGTGGTCAGTTCGCGACCCTGGTCGGTCAGCGTCAGCACGACGACGCGACGATCCTGCACGCTGCGGCTGCGCAGTCAGCAGGCCCTTGGCCTCCAGGCGGTCGAGCATGCGCGTCATGGCGCCGGTGTCGGTGTTCAGGTCGCGCGCGAGGCTCGCGGCAGTGGGGTTGCCGCCGCGCGAGATGATCATCAGCGGCGCCCACTGCACGGCGGTCAGTCCGTGCGGTCGCATCTCGGTCTCGGCCGCGCGCATTCAGGGCGGACATGGTCTGGCGCAACAGGTAGCCGACCGACTCCTCAGCCGACCAGCGATCGCCGCTGTAGAACTTCTGGGCTTCGCCGGCAGGTGGTTTTTCGATGCTCATAATGCGGACAGTATTTGCATAGGCAATCATAGTCAATCCCGCCTTGTGCTTGACCGCGTATAATTTGCCTCGAGATGAGCGCGACCCCCGAGAGTTTTGAGTCCGCCTTCGCCAAGGCAGTGGATCTGGGCAATCAGCCTGGCCGACAAGGACAAGGACGCCGACCTGTGGGACATCGCCGATGGCCTGCTGGCCGGGGCGGTCCAGTACTGGCTGTATTCGCGCCAGCCCTGTGGCGACCCGCGCTGCCCGGATTGCCTGCCGATCAGCACCGCCGAGGCGCGAGTCGAGGAGCTCAAGCGGCTGATGAGGGAACTCGCCGCCGACAGCGAGTACTACCACACGCCGACTGATTCGAACGCCGGCCGCGCCTGACGACTCGGATTTCCCATGACTCCAGACCGAAGTCGTCATCGTGGGTGCGGGCCCCTGCGGCCTGTTCCAGGTCTTCGAGCTGGGGCTGCTGGGCATCAAGGCGCATATGCTCGATTCGCTGGCCAGCCCGGGCGGACAGTGCGCCGAGCTGTATCCGGAGAAGCCGATCTACGACATTCCGGCGCTGCCGGTCTGCGGCGCGCAGGAACTGGTCGACCGGCTGCTCGAGCAGATCAAGCCCTTCGGGGCGCAGATGCATTTCGGACAGGAAGTGACCGAGGTGCGCAAGCGGACGACGGGCGCTTCGATCGTGACGACGGCTGGCGGCCTGCAGTTCGATGCCGGCGCGATCGTGATCGCTGGCGGCGTCGGCTCGTTCCAGCCGCGGCGCCTCGGTGTCGAGGGCGTCGAGGCCTTCGAGGGCACGCAGGTCTTCTACCGCGTGCAGACGGCGGCGGAATTCCACGGCAAGCACCTGGTGATCTTCGGCGGCGGTGACTCGGCGCTCGACTGGACGCTGGACCTGGCCGACAAGGTCGCCTCGCTGACGCTGGTGCATCGACGCGCGCGAGTTCCGCGCCGCGCCGGCATCGGTGGCGAAGATGCAGGCGCTGGTTGCGGACGGAAAGATGCGCTTCATCGAGGGCGTCGCGCAGTCGCTGCGTCACCGTCGAAGGACGCATCACGGGCGTTGTCGTGAAGGGCAACGACGGCACGCTGCATGATCTCGACGCGGACGACCTGCTGGCCTTCTTTGGCCTCGCGCCCGAAGCTCGGCCCGATAGCCGAGTGGGGCCTCGCGCTGGAGAAGACGCGCGCTGAAGGTCGATACCGAGAAATTCCAGACCAGCGTTCCGGGCATCTTCGCGGTGGGCGACATCAACACCTATCCGGGCAAGAAGAAGCTGATCCTGTCGGGCTTCCACGAGGCCGCGCTGGCAGCCTTCGGCATCCAGCACTATCTCTATCCGCGAGAAGCGCCAGTTCCTGCAGTACACGACCACCAGCCCGGTGATGCACCAGCGGCTCGGCGTGACGGACGCGCCGGCCGACTGAGCACCACGATGCAGGCTGCCACTGGCGGAACTGCTGCAGCTGCTCGAACTCGAGCGCCTGGAGATCAACCTGTTCCGCGGCGCGAGCCGCGACATCGGCAGCCCGCAGGTCTTCGGTGGCCAGGTGCTCGGGCAGGCGCTGCGCGCCGCGTATGCCACGGTGGAAGGCCGCGTCGTGCATTCGCTGCATGCGTATTTCCTGCGCCGCGGCGACTTCAACGCGCCGATCGTCTACGAGGTGGACCGCAGCCGCGACGGCCACAGCTTTTCCAGCCGACGCGTCGTCGCGATCCAGCATGGCGAGCAGATCTTCCACATGGCCGCGTCGTTCCAGGTGCCGGAAGACGGGCTGAGCCACCAGATCGCCGATGCCGGAAGTGCCGCCGCCGGATCAGCTGCCGGACCTGCGCGAGTTGCTCGAGGCGCAGCAGGCACCGCTGCCGCCGGCGCTGCGAGCGCTTTGTTGGCCGGCGATTCACCGTTCGAGTTCCGCCCGGTGCAGGTGCCGGATCTGCGGCGGCCGCGAGCGCGAGACGCCGCGCCAGGACCTCTGGTTCCGCGCGGTCGATGCGCTGCCGGATGACCCGGTGCAGCACGCCTGCCTGCTGGCGTACGTGTCGGACTACCACCTGATCGGCACGGCCATGCGGCCGCATGGCATCACGATGGCGACGCCCGGGCATCGTCGTCGCGAGCATCGATCACGCGATGTGGTTCCACCGGCCGGTGCGCGTGGATGAGTGGCTGCTCTATTCGATCGAGAGTCCGGTGGCGGCGGGCGCACGGGCGTTTGCGCGCGCCAGCCTGTTCACGCGCGAGGGAGTGCTTGTCGCGAGCACGGCGCAGGAGGGACTGCTGCGCGCGACGGCGGGTGGCACGCGCCAGCCTTAAGGACAGGGCAGTGCAGCAGCAAGAGCCGCTGCGGTTGTCCTGCATCCGCGATCAGGGGACGCCGGTTCGGGCCAGAAAGATGTCGACATCCGAACTCGAATCTCCCGGAAGAAGCACGGTCGAATCGGACATGAAAACGATGACCCGGCCGTCCGCGGAAAGGGACGGTTGATCGCTGCGCTCTGCGGTGAGCGACTGCGTCCCCGAAACGGAGACCGACATGCGCCTGGTTGCCGGTGTACAGCTGCTTGCGCCTGCGCACGTATCACGCAGGAAGATGTCGAACATCCCATTCGTATCATCGGTTACCAGGTTGGTGGCGCGTGATCCGAACGCGACGAAGCGGCCGTCGGCGCTGATCGAGGCGCCCTGAGTGGCGGGACCTCCGCTGGGCGCGTCTGCCTGGCTTCCGTTGCTGGCGACGGAAACACGCAAGGTGGAGGTAGTACACGCGCCACCGGCGCCGAAACAGGTGTCCCGCACGAAGACGTCGTGGTTATTGCCCGTGTCATCGGCAACGAGGTTTGTCGCCCAGGAAGAGAACACGACATGGCGCCCGTTGCCACTGATCCGCGGCAGAAAGCTCGCCGAATTTCCCTGCGAGCCTGCCGAGTCCACGGAGGCCCTGATCGTGGTGGGCGTGCAGCCGCTGACGGTGATGCAGGTGTCACGGATGAAGATGTCATCCTGGGTATTGGTGTCACCCGGGACCAGGTCGGTTGCCGCCGACACGAAAGAAACGAGCCGGCCATTCGCGCTGATCGAAGGGACGGAACTGGCGGCGCCAGCCTGGCTGCCGTCAGCCGCGACGGATACCCGGGCGGTCGTGGGCAGGCAACTGCTGGCTCCGAAGCAGGTATCCCGTACAAACACGTCGTTCGAGCTCGATTGGTATCGCCTGCAACCAGGGTTGCCGCCGACGAGACAAAAGCCACAAAGCGCCCATCCGCGCTGATTGCGGGCGCCCAACTCAGTTCGCTGGACGCGCTGCCGTCGTTGGCGACAGACACCAGGACAGTCGCAGGTGTGCAGCTGCTGGCACCCGTGCAGGTGTCCCGCACGAAAATGTCCTCAGCGGCGTCGTTGTCGCCAACGGACAGATTTGTCGCCGTGGACGTGAACGCAATGAATCGACCGTTCGCGCTCAATGCCGGGGCGGAACTCCAGCCGTTTCCCTGGCTGCCGTCGCTGGCAATGGAGATCCGCACGGTCGATGGCGTGCAGCCGGCTGCCACACCACGACAGGTGTCACGGAGAAAGGTGTCAGGGAGTCCGTTTGTGTCACCGGGGACAAGGTTGCTGGCATTCGACGTGAACGCAACGAACCGACCGTCAGCACTGACCGCTCCAGAAGAGCTGCCGTCATTTGCTTCGGCTGAATCGCCTGCCACGCTGAGCCGGTCTGTCACTCCGGTGACATTTGCTGCCAGCGGATCCACGGACACGCTCAGCGCACCTGACAGGCCGCCAGGAGCGGGATTCAGCACGCTCACCAGTGCGCTCCCGGTCACTGCATTGTCCGCGGGCAGTGGAGCAAAAAGCAGCTGGGTGCTGCTCCTCACGAGGGTGGCTCGACTGGCCCCATTCCACTGCGCGACCGATCCGGCTACCAGGCCCGTGCCGTTCACTGTCAGGGCGAGGCCGGTGAGCTCCGTTGCAACACTCGTCGGTGCGATTGACGTGATTGCCGGTACCGGGCTCTGCGCGACAGTGATCGCAAAAGGCGCCGCGCTCGAAGTGCCGCCACTCGGGCCGGGACTTCGTAACGGTTACCTGGGCTGGTACCCTGAGTGGCGACGTCCGCCACGCGGAATGCGCGCAGAAAGCTGCGTGCTGTTGACGAAGGTTGTCGATCGATCGCTCCCGTTCCACCGGATGATCGAGGGCGCCAGGAAGCCCGTGCCGGTCACCGTCAGCGTAAACGGTGCGCTGCCCGCAGCTATGGTGGAAGGCGAGAGCGCCGAAATGGCTGGTGCTGCGCTGCCTGTCGTGAATGTCGCGATGTTGGAAATTCCCCCGCCAGGCGCGGAATTGACTACGCCGACCGTCGGCAGTTCCTGGCGAAGCGATATCGGCACCAGTGACAGTCACGGCAAGTTGCGTGCTGCTCACGAATGTCGTCGTTCGGATTACGCCTTTCCATTGCACCACCGCAGCGGGAACGAAATTCGTGCCGTTGACCGTCAGCGTGAACGACGCGCCTCCCGCGTTGACGCTAGAGGGAGAGAGCGAAGTGATGGAAGGAATCGGGTTGCCGGCGCCAGATGAGCTTATCGGAATCTCCCGAGGAGCATCCCCCCAGAAGTAGCAGCAGTACCAGCGACACCCAACGCCGGAACTGGCAAACCCACACCGGAGCCGCATGTGCCTTGCGTTCATCCGGGTTCGCTGCATGGGTCGCCTCCTGAATCATTCCGGAGAGAGACTGCGCGAGGATGCTGTTCCTGGCTGTCCTGGATGTCAACGAGCCGCCGGTCCGTGTTGCTCCGGGGCAACGACTCGATGTTCCAGAGCGCGAACGGCCGTGGGCCGGACGCATCACGGCACTGGATCGCAGCCGCCGCTGACCCGACCGCGGAGTGAATTCGTAATGCCAGGGCTCGTAGGGATCCTGAAGGGTCCGGTGAATCCCGCGTCGGCGGCTTCCACGGCGCCACGGAGCCTTGAGGTCCAGCCGGCTTCGTCCCATTGCTCCTTCGCCGAACCAGACTCCGTGCCGGCAACCAGCTCGTTGCCTTTCATGACCTGAAAATCGATGGCTCCCATCTGGCCGTGCCGCGAGAGGCCTGGCGCGGCAAGTGTCGGGGTTGGTGAGGGCCGCGTGTCTGTGAGCAGTTGCCGGAACAGCCGGCGGCCTTCTTCTGTTGTCCCGGGCGGCATACCCGTGGAGGCCAATCGCAGTTTCGCAGCGAGGTCAGCGGCGGCCTGAGCGACTGAATCATTGGTGTTCCAGCGCTCGACCTGTCGCTCGAGAGTGCGGAACTCCGGATTCACGAACAGCGTGTGCTCCGGATTGCTGCGCTGGAACTGGCAGACGACCTGCGCGACAGCTGCATCCAGTTCGATCCTGGCGGGAGACTGCAGGAAAGCATCGGTTTGCGCGGAATCCCAGCTCCAGCGTTGCGCAAGTGATGTTGAGCTGCGCACATACGAACGGGCCGCAAGCAGTCGCCGTTCCGTGCCGTCGATCGCCACGAGGGCGGCGGCCGCACGGGGATCGAGCTCTGCCGCCAGCGCGTCCAGGCGCGCGTCGAGCAATGCGTCGGCCCGCAGCGGCAGGCCCGCACAGAGCAGCAGGGCGAAGGCGAATGCGCGCATCCGGCCGCTTACTTCTTCGGCTGGATGAACTCGATGTGATTGCCCGCCGGGTCGATGGCCATGCCGATGTGGATGCCGGTATTGCCGAACTCGAAGGGCTCCCGCTCCATCTTTCCGCCGGCAGCCTTCCAGGCCTTCACGGTGGCGGCCATGTCGGTGACGTCGAACACGACGTGCGGCATGGTGTCTTTTCCGTCGTCTGCAGGGCGCTGCATGATCACCAGGTCGCCGGCGGAGTTCGCTTGCGCGGCTTCAACCGTTGCGCCGAAGTTCAGCATCACCTCGAGGAACTCCGGGGTCTCGATGCGCTGCACTTCCTTCATGCCCAGCGCGGCCTGGTAGAACTTCGCCAGCGCGGCGACGTCCTTCGCGCCGATGCGCACGCCGTTGAGCGAGGCGCCGGCCTGTGCGGTTGCCGCCAGCAGCGCCAGCACTCCGATGCCGATCAGTTTCCGGAGGGGCTTTGTCATGGTGTTCTCCTGAGAACTTTGCCGGGGTTGAGAATGCCGTTGGGATCCAGCGCCTGCTTGATGCGGCGCATCGCGTCGAGCTCCGCCGGCGGGCGCGTAGCGTTCCAGTTCGCCGACCTTCAGCTGGCCGATGCCATGTTCGGCGCTGAAGCTGCCGCCGGATTCGGCCACCAGGTCGTGCATCGCGCGCTTCAGTGCCGGCTCGCGTGCGAGGAAGGCTGCCGCGGTCCGTGCCAGGGCGCTGGTTCACGTTGAAATGCAGGTTGCCGTCGCCGACATGGCCGTAGGCGACCAGGAATCCCTCGGGGACGAGGCGCAGCGACCAGCGCGCCGCCGCGTTCGATGAACGCCGGCATGCGATGCCACCGGCACGACTGATGTCGTGCTTGAGGCTGCCGCCCGCGCTGCGCTGCGCCTCGGGCACGGTTTCGCGCAGCCGCCAGAAGTCCTCGCGCTGGTCGCGGCTGCGGGCGAGCACGGCGTCAATGCGCGATGCCGGATTCCACGGCCTGCGGCCAGAGCGCGCTCCAGCAGGCCGTCCAGGTCTCCCGCGCCGAGCTCGTGAGTTCCACCAGCAGGTACCAGGGCGCGGGCGTGCCGCCCGGGATCGCGCGCGCCCGGCACGTGCTGCAGCACCAGCTCGAGCGCCGCCGCGCGGCACCAGCTCGCAGCCGGTGAGCGCGATCGCCGCTGCGCTTCGCGCAGCAGCGCCAGCAGCGCGATGGCGCGACGCGGGATCGGGCAGCGCTGACCCAGGCCGTGGCATGGCTGCGCAGCGCCGGGAACAGCTTCAGGCAGGCGGCGGTGATGACGCCCAGCGTGCCCTCGCTGCCGATCAGCAGGTGCCGCAGGTCGTAGCCGGTGTTGTCCTTGCGCAGCGGCGAGAGCTGCGAGAACACGCTGCCATCGGCCAGCACCGCCTCGATGCCCAGTGTCAGGTCGCGCATCATGCCGTAGCGCAGCACGGCCGTGCCGCCGGCATTGGTGGCGAGATTGCCGCCGATCTGGCAGCTGCCCTCGGAACCCAGGCTCAGCGGAAACATGGCGATCCACGGCGGCGGCTGCCTGCCTGCACGGCGGCCAGCGTGCAGCCGGCCTCGGCGACCAGCGCAGAAGTTGGCCGCATCGACCGCGCGGATGCGGTTCATGCGGCGCAGGCGACAGCACGACTGCGTGGCCGCTGAGTCATCGGGCGTCGCGCCGCCGCAGTAGCCGGTGTTGCCGCCCTGGGGCACCACGCCGACGCGCTGCGCGTTGCACCAGGCGCAGCAACGCGCGAGACCTGCTCGCGTGGAGGCGGGCTGCGACGACTGCCAGCGCGCGCGCCGCTGGTACAGCCGGCGATGGTCGGTGAGGAAGGGGCGCGACTGTCCGCGGCTGCGTCAGCACGCGCCGGATCGCCGAGCAGCTCCCGCAAGGCTCTGCGCCGGGCGTCCGCGTCCATGGCGGCGGCGCGCACGGCTCAGGCCGCGGCGATCGCAGCGCGGCGGCAGTCCGGCTTGGTCAGCAGCATCTGCACGTCGCCCAGCTGGCGCTCGGCGAAGCCGCCCTCGCAGTAGCACAGGTAGAACTCCCACAGCCGGATGAAGCTGTCCGGATAGCCCAGCGCGCGCACCTCGGCGAGGTTGCGCGAAGAAGCGCTCGCGCCACATGCCGCAGCGTCGGCGCGTAGTGCGGGCCGATGTCCTCGAGGTTGAACAGCTTCATGTCGGTGACGCGGCGTCACCGACTCGGTGATCGCGGTGACGGAGGGAATGAAGCTGCCCGGGAAGATGAAGCGCTGGATGTAGTCCACCGAGCGCAGCGCCTGGGCGTAGTACTGGTCCTGCAGCGTGATGGCCTGCAGCAGCATGGCGCCGGTGGGCTTCAGCAGCGACGGAGCACTTGCGCGAAGTAGGTGTCGAGGTAGCGTCGCGCCCACGGCCTCGATCATCTCGATGGAAACCAGCTTGTCGTACTGGCCCTTGAGGTCGCGATAGTCCTCGAACAGCAGCGTGATGCGGTCCGACAGCCCGCGGGCGGCGATCTTCTCCTTCGCGAAGTCGTGCTGCTCGCGCGAGATCGTCGTGGTCGTGACGCGGCAGCCGTAGTGCTCGGCCGCATGGATCGCCAGGCCGCCCCAGCCGGTGCCGATCTCCACCAGATGATCGGCCGGCTGGTCAGCGCCAGCTTGCGGCAGACGGCGTCGAACTTCGCGATGCGAGGCCTCGTGCAGCGTGGCGTCCTCGTGCAGGAAGATGCCGCAGGAATAGGCCATGGTGTCGTCGAGCATCAGCTGGTACAGCGTCGTTGCCCAGGTCGTAGTGCGCGGCGATGTTGCGCGCGCTGCCGCGCCTTGCTGTTGCGGTTGGCCCAGTGCAGCGCCGGCGCGCCAGCGCCCTGGCCGCGCGCCGCGACGCCGCTCTCCAGGTCCTCCATGCACGTGGCGGTTCAGCACCATGATGCGCACCAGCGCGGTGAGGTCGTCACAGCGCCAGTGGCCATGGATGTAGGACTCGCCAGCGCCCACCGTGCCGCCGAAGCGGCCAGCGGCCAGAACTGCGCGATCGCGCACGTGGATGGTCACTGCCAGGCCGCAGCGTGCGGTGCGGTGGCCGAAGCGCATGCGTTCGCCGCCTTCGACGATCGTGACCTCGCCGTCCTGCAGGCGCTCCAGGCGCGCGATCAGGCCCCGCCGGGATACTCGCGCCAGCAGACCCGACTGGGCGTGCGTTTCCCGCTCCATGTCATCGGGAATGATCGTCGGCTTGGTGGTCGTGTTCATCGGCGCGGTACTGAAGCTCCCCCTCCCGGTGCGCGAGGATGCTGGGGAATCGGCGCGGATTTCAAGTGCCGGAAAGGCCCCGGGGGCGGCCCGGGGCGCTGGAGCGGGTTGATCCGGCGTGGAGAATGGTCGCGAGCTTCCAGCAGTACAGGCTTGAGATCCCAGAAGATTCCGAGCTGCGCTTCGACAGCTCGTCAGCTGTTCAGACCCTGTCCGAGGCCTGCAGTGCGGCAATACGCTCCTCAAGCGGCGGGTGGCTCATGAACAGCCGCTTGAACCCGGCGCCTGCCCCGCCGCCAATGCCGAAGGCGCTCATGCCCTCGGGCAGCGGTTCGTTGGAGCCTGCCTTCAGGCGCTCCAGTGCAGCGATCATGTTGCTGGTGCCAGCAGCCTTGGCGCCGCCCTCGTCCGCGCGGAACTCACGCTGACGGGAGAACCACATGACGATCATGCTGGCCAGGACGCCGAGCAGCATCTGCGTGACCATCACCGAGATGAAATAGCCGAGACCGCGACCGCTTTCGTTGCGGAACACCGCCGGTCGATGACCTGGCCGATGATGCGGATCAGGAAGAATCACGAAGGTGTTCACGACGCCCTGGATCAGGGTCAGCGTGACCATGTCGCCATTGGCCACATGGGCCACTTCGTGGCCGAGCACGGCCTCCACCTCGTTGGGCTTCATCGAGCGCAGCAGGCCTGAGCTCACGGCCACCAGTGCCGCGTCGCGGCGAGCGCCGGTCGCGAAGGCATTGGGCTGTGGAGAATCGAAAATGCCGACCTCCGGCATGCTTATGCCGGCCTGTTCGGCCTGGCGACGCACCGTCTCGACCAGCCACCGTTCGGTCTGGCTGGCAGGGCTGTTCGATGAGCTTCACGCCCATCGACCGCTTGGCCATCCGCTTGGACAGCGCAAGCGAAATCAGCGCGCCGCCGAAGCCGAACAGCGCGGCGAACACGAGCAAGCCGCCCATGCCGCCCTGCTCGGCCATCATCCGGTCGATGCCGAGCAGACGGGCGACGATGGAAAGGACAAAGACGATCGCGATGTTGGTCGCGAGGAACAGGAGTATGCGTTTCATCGTGGCACGATATTGGGGTTCGTCAGGGCACTATTCAAGGGGATAATATCCAAGAAAATCAATAAAGAAGACGTGATTCGGGCTGTTCAGTAGCGGTTGTCGTCTTCCTCGTCCTCGTCCCAGTCCTCATCGTCGTCATCGTCGTCGTCATCTTCATCCTCGTCGTCCTCGTCCAGTCGTCGTCGTCCTCATCCTCATCCGTTCTTTCTCGTCCTTGCCTTCTTCGGCAGCGGCCCAGCCTTCGGGTTCCTCGATGCGGTCGAGGTCCATCTCGTGCCAGGCATCGAGGTCCAGCTCCTCGATGTCGCCGTCCAGGTATTCGATCTCGACCAGTTCCGCATCCTCATCGACGGACAGCACGCGGAAGGTTTCATCGTCCTCGACGTTCTCGTACCACTGGCCCTTGACCGGTTCGTAATCTCTGCCCACGGTCGCTCCCCAATCCATTGTTGCCGCTGTCGATATTAGGTCGCGCCATAACGGCGGGGCAACGCCGGCGGACTGCTATAGTTCGCGGCTGCATGCAAGGCCGCAGTCGCAACCGATCGACCACGCCCTTCGCCGCTCGCCGAAGCGCGGCGCGTCGTCGTCAAGGTGGGCTCGGCGCTGCTGGTGGACCAGCAGTCCGGCCGCCTGAACCGGGCCTGGCTCGAGGCGCTGGCGCAGGATCTGCGCCGCATGCGCACGGCGTGGGCAGCAGGTCATCCTGGTCTCCTCCGGCGCCATCGCGCTGGGCCGGCGCCACCTGGGCCTGCCGGCCGGCGCCGCTGCCGCTGGAGCAGAAGCAGGCCGCCGCCGCCGTCGGGCAGATCCGCCTCGCGCATGCCTACAAGGAGCTGCTGGAAGACGACTCGATCACCGTCGCGCAGGTGCTGCTGACCCTGCAGGACAGCGAGCAGCGGCGGCGCTACCTGAATGCGCGCGCCACGCTCAATACGCTGCTGGAACTGGGCGCGATTCCGGTGATCAACGAGAACGACACCGTCGCCACCAGCGAGATCCGCTACGGCGACAACGACCGCCTGGCCGCGCGCGTCGCGCAGATGGCCAGCGCCGACTGCCTGGTGCTGCTGTCGGACGTGGACGGGCTGTACTCCGCCGATCCGAACCTGGACCCCGACGCGCGAGTTCTTTCCGCGAGGTCGCCGAGATCACGCCGCGCATCGAGGCCATGGCCGGCGGCTCGGCGTCGGACGTGGGTTCCGGTGGCATGGCCACCAAGATCGCCGCCGCGCGCATCGCCGTCGCGAGCCGGCTGCCACATGTGCATCGCCGCCGGCCAGCCCCGGCATCCGCTGCGGCGCGTCGAGACCGGCGCGCGCTGCACCTGGTTCATTCCCGCAGCCACGCCGGTTGCCGCGCGCAAGCAGTGGATCGCCGGCAGCCTGAAGCCGGCGGGCCTGATCCAGCATCGATGCGGGTGCCGCCGGGCGCTGCGGCGGGGCCGCAGCCTGCTGCCGGCTGGCGTCACCGGAGCGACGGGCCGTTTCGAGCGCGGCGACGCCGTGGACGTGACCGGACGCGGACGGCGAGGTGCTGGCGCGCGGCCTGTCCGCCTATTCCAGCGCCGATGTGCTGCGCATCATGGGGCGGCGCAGCAGCGAGATCGAGCAGCTGGTGGGCTTCCGCGGTCGCGACGAGATCATTCATCGCGATGACCTGGTGCTGCGCAGCCGCCTGCCGGACCCGCAGGAGCGGGCATCGATGAGCACCGCAGCCGCAGGCATCGCCGCCGCGCGCGAGATCTTGCCGCGCAGATGTCGGCGCTCGGCCGCAGCGCAGCGGCCGCACGCAGTGCGCTGGCACTGTCCTCGGGCGCCGCGCGCAATGCGGCGCTGGCTGCCGCCGCCGCGCAGCATCCGCGCGCACGGCGCGAACGATCCTGGCTGCCAATGCGCGGGACATGGAGGCCGCGCGCGCGCGCGGCCTGAGTCGCCGCCATGCTCGACCGGCTGCAGCTCAACGAGAAGCGCGTCGAGTCCATGGCGCGCGGGCCTCGAAGCAGATCGTCGCGCTGCCGGATCCGATCGGCAGCATCAGCGGCGGAGTGGACGCGTCCGAACGGCTTGCGGATCCAGCGCGTGCGCGTGCCGCTGGGCGTCATCGGCATCATCTACGAGAGCCGCCCCAACGTGACCGCCGACGCCGGCGCGCTGTGCCTGAAGTCGGCCAACCCGGTGATCCTGCGCGGCGGCTCGGAGAGCCGCCTGCTCCAGTGCCGCCATCCACGACTGCCTGGTCGACGGGCCTGCGCGACGCGGGCCTGCCGGAGGCCGCCATCCAGCTGGTGCCCACCACCGATCGCGCCGCGGTGGGCATGATGCTCGCCGGCCTCGACCAGCCAGATCAACGTGATCGTGCCGCGCGGCGGCCGCAGCCTGGTCGAGCGCGTGCAGAACGAGGCGCGCGTGCCCGTGATCGGCCACCTCGAAGGCCTGTGCCATGTGTATGTCGATCGCGATGCGGATCCCGACATGGCGCGCAGCATCGTGGTGAACGCCAAGCTGCGCCGCACCGGCATCTGCGGCGCGGCCGAAACGCTGCTGGTGGACAGTGCCTGCGCGCCGATGCGTTGCTGCCCATGCTGCTCGATGCGCTGGCGGAAGGCGGCTGCGAACTGCGCGGCGATGCGGCCACGCAGGCGTGCCGATGCGCGCGTGAAGCCCGCCACCGAGCAGGACTGGCGCACCGAATACCTCGACGCCATCATCTCGGTGCGCGTGGTCGACGGCGTCGACGAGGCCATCCGACACATCGCGCACCTACGGCTCGGCGCACACCGATTCCATCGTCACGGCCAATGACGCCACGGCCGAGAAGTTCCTGCGCGAAGTGGACAGCGCCATCGTGCTGCACAACGCCTCGACGCAGTTCGCCGATGGCGGCGAGTTCGGCATGGGCGCGGAGATCGGCATCTCCACGGACCGGTTCCATGCGCGTGGGCCGGTGGGCGTGGAGCAGCTGACCAGCTACAAGTACGTGGTGCGCGGCACAGGGCAGGTACGACCAGGGTAGGGTTCGGAAACGAGGATCCCGGCGCTGGCGACAGGGCGCGGGCGCGGTGCGCGGGACTTCGCGCGCTGCAAACATGCGGCCCTTGTTCGTTGGCGATGAATTCCGGGTTGGTTCGTGGGGCCGCAAACTTGCGCGCGAAGTCCCGCGCACCACACCCACGCCCCGAAACCTTCGTGCTGGATTTACGCCCGAACCCTGCTGGACGTAGCGTGGGTGTGCTGTGGGACTTTCCCGCGCAAGTTTGCGGCCCCACTCGCATCCCTTTCAGTGTTAGTCGTCGCCCAAGGGCCGCATGTTTGCAGCGCGGGAAAGTCCCACAGCGCGACCGCGCGGCACCCGATAGATCCCGGGTTTGATTCCGGCCGAGGCTCTCAGCCGTGCGAATGGGCGTGATCGTGCTCGTGATCGTGCGCATGCGTGGCGCAGCGCTCGCAGTTCACCCAGCCCGAATCACCGGTGACGTAGTGCTCCTTCTTCCAGATCGGCACGCGGTGCTTCACTTCATCGATGATGTAGCGGCAGGCCTTGAACGCCTCGTCGCGATGCGCGGCGGCCACGCCCACCCAGACGGCGACCTCGCCGAGCTGCAGGTCGCCCAGGCGGTGCACGCACAGCGCCTGCGTCACGCCGAAGCGCTCGCAGGCCTCGGCGATGATGCGCTCGCCCTCGCGCACACCCAGCTGCCTCGAAGGCCTCGTACTCCAGGCGCGTGACCTGCTGGCCTTCGTTGTGGTCGCGGACCCAGCCCTCGAAGGTGGCGAAGCCGCCGCAGATGCGTGTCGATGCAGCTCGGCGCGCAGCGGCGCCGCGTCGATGGGCGTGTGCGTGAAGCGGAAGCAGCTCATCCGCCGGCCACCGGCGGAATGAACACCACGGTGTCGCCGGCCGCCAGCGGCTGCGACCAGTCGCGGAATTCGGCGTTCACGGCGACCTTCAGCATGCTCGCGGCTGCCAGCGTGAAGCGATGGCGGGCCGCCAGCTCGGCGATACAGTTCGCGCGGCGTGGCGCGCGCTGGTGGTCACGCGATTCGTCGCGGCGGCCGGCCTGCTCGCGCAGCAGCGCGAAGTACTGCACGCGCAGCGCGCGCGGCGGCGCACGGGCCGCGCGGCGAGTCGCTGGCGGGCAGCGGCCAGTTCGTCGGGCGTGTTCACGTTGTCGAGCGCCTCCGGATGCGGGCTGGTCGAGCAGCAGCGTATCCGAATTGATCAGGAACTTGCGCGGGCAGTTCCGGCCCGTCGGCGAGGAAGCTGCTGCAGCGCCGGCGCGGCAGCCGGCTCGTAGATGGCGCACAGCGGTTCGGGCAGGCCGTCGTGGCTGCTGCGAAAGGCAGTGGCGATGTCGTCGTCGGGTCGCGACGCGCGATCAGGTGCTGCAGCGTTGCCGCGTCGAGGAAGGGCAGGTCGCAGGCGAGCACCAGCCAGGCCGCCTGCGGGATGCGCAGCTGGGCGGCGCGGATGCCGGCAGCCGGGCCTTCCGACGTCGCCGCGATCGACGATCTGCGCATAGCGCGCGCGCAGCGGATCCGTCGGCCTGGTCGGCGCGCACCGAGACGAAGCACGCGATGCCACCAGTGGCTCGCAGCAGCGCCAACGCGCGCTCCAGCTGCGTGCGGCCGCGCGTATTCGAGCGCGGCCTTGTCGCGGCCCATGCGCGTGCTGCGGCCGCCGGCCAGCACCAGGCCGTAGCAGCGGCGCGGTCATCTTGCGCTCGCTTCCCGCGCTGGAAGTCGCGCTTGCCGCCGCGCTTGGCCAGCAGCCGCACCGGGCCGATCTCGATGTCGTGCGACAGCGCCTTGCACATGTCGTAGATCGGTCAGCGCCGCGACGCTGGCGCCGGTCAGCGCTTCCATCTCGACGCCGGTGCGGTGCTCCACCGCCACGTCGCAGGTGATCGCGCAGGCCGCCGCGGCTGGTCTCGATGTCGATCTTCACGCTGGACAGGGGCAGCGGATGGCAGAAGGGGATCAGCTCGTGCGTGCGCTTGGCGGCCAGCACGCCGGCGATGATGGCGGTGTCGAACACCGGGCCCTTCTTCGTGCGGTGCCCGGTGCGCGTCAGCTCGCGCGCCACGGCCGGCGGCAGCTTCACCAGCGCCTCGGCCGCTGGCCTCGCGGCGCGTCACGGCCTTGTCGCCGACGTCGACCATGGTGGGGCGGTTGGCCGCATCCAGGTGCGTCAGTCGCGGAGTCTGCGGCTGTCGGCCATGCGCGTCAGCCGCCGATGTAGTTCATTTCGACCTTGGGCTGCGTCGGCATCGCTGCGCGCGCATGATCATGCGCTGCTCGCTGTAGCGGTCGTCGCGGCTGCGTCCAGATGCCGCGGATGATGCGCGACGAGCTCGTCGTCATCGGCGCCGGCGCGCAGCGGGCCGCGCAGGTCGGTGCCGGTCTGCGCGAACAGGCAGGTGTAGAACGATGCCGTCGGACGACAGCCGCGCGCGCGAGCAGGCGCCGCAGAACGGCTGCGTCACCGAGGAGATGAAGCCGACCTCGCCCTGGCCATCCTCGAAGGCATAGCGTCGCGCGACTTCGCCGGTGTAGTCCGGCTTCACCGGCGCGCAGCGGCCAGCGCGCGTGGATGCGCGCCTGCAGGTCGCGCGACGGCACCACCAGCTGCTCGCGCCAGTCGTTGCGGTTGCCCACGTCCATGTATTCGATGAAGCGCACGGTGATGCCGGTGCCGCGGAAGTGCTCGACCAGTCGCAGCACGCTGTCCTCGTTCACGCCGCGCTGGATCACCGCATTGATCTTGATCGGGCCCAGGCCCGGCGTCCCGCGCATGCTCGATGCCGTCGAGCACGTCGCCGACGCGGCCGAAGCCGCCGTTCATCTTCGCGAACACGTCCTGGTCGAGGCTGTCGAGGCTGACGGTGACGCGCGCCAGGCCGGCGGCCTTGAGTTCGGAGGCATGCTTGGCCAGCAGCACGCCGTTGGTGGTCAGCGCGATGTCCTCGACGCCCGGGATGGCATTGAGGTCGGCGATGAGGTCGGGGAGGTTCACGCGCAGCAGCGGTTCGCCGCCGGTGATGCGCAGCTTGCGCACGCCCATCGGCACGAACAGGCGCGTCAGGCGCAGGATCTCCTCGAACGACAGCCGCTCGGCCGTCTTCAGGAACGCGTAGTGCTCGTGGAAGCGCTCGCGCGGCATGCAGTACGGGCAGCGGAAATTGCAGCGGTCCATCACCGAGATGCGCAGGTCGCGCAGCGGCCGGCCCAGCCGGTCGCTGCGGGCTGCGATCCAGCGGTGGCGACGGTTGTCCATGGCTTACCAGCGATACAGGCGGGTGACGAAACCCTTCGGGTAAGTATTGGGGCCGGGAGGCAATTCCACAAACCCGTGCGGTGCCGGCCAGCGCCGTGAAGTCGCCCGAGCCGTTGGTGCGGCACGGTCGCGGCCCAGGGGCGGCCCCATTCGTCGGTTTCGACTGCCACCGGCAGGAATCCCGCCAGCGGCGGATTGAACGTGACCGGGGCGGCCAGCGCGATCTTCTCGCCCGGCTGGCGGCTCGCGCAGTGCCCATCGCGCGATCGATCGCCGGAATGCACGTAGCGCGCCAGGCACACCAGCGTGGACACCGGATTGCCGGGCAGCGCGAACACGGCGGTGCCGTGCGGCGCCATGCCGAACCAGAACGGCTTGCCGGGGCGCTGCGCGACCTTGTGGAACACCTGCTGCACGCCGCAGGCCGCGAGCGCTGCCGGCACCAGGTCGAAGCTTGCCCATCGACACGCCGCCGGAAAGGATCAGCACGTCGTAGCTGTGCGAGGTGCTGCTTCAGCCGCTCCTGCAGCACGGCCAGCTCGTCCGGCAGATGATCGTCGGCGACGCGCGGGAAGCCGCGGCGGCGCAGCGCGGCGGCCAGGCCGTAGGCGTTCGAGCGGCGCAGCTGCCAGCTCTCGATGGGTTCGCCCGGCTCGACCAGTTCGTTGCCGGTGGAGATCACCATGAACGCCGGCTGCTGGCTCACGCGCAGGCGCGCCATGCCGGCGCCGGCGGCGATGGCGACGTCGGGTGCCTCGAGCCGCATGCCGGCTTCGCAGCAGCAGCGCGCCCTGGCGCTGGTCGCTGCCGCGCGCATGCACGTTGCTGCCCGGCTCGACTGCAGGTCCGTCCGCGCAGCCGCGCGAAGCCGTCCTCGACGCGTGATGCTGCTCGACCGGCACGACCGCATCGCAGCCGGGCGGCAGCATGGCGCCGGTCATGATCTCGATGCAGTGGTCGGGAGAGGCGAGCGTCAGCGGCGGATCGCCCGCGGCCTGCGTGGCCTGGATGCGCAAGCGGCGCGCCCGCTGCGACGCTGCGCCGAGGACGAGCGCGATGCCATCCATCGCCACGCGATCGAAGGGCGGCTGGTCGCGCTCGGCGTAGACGTTCTCGCGCAGCACCGCGCCGGCGCACTGGCCGACGGGCAGCGATTCGATCGGCAGGCAGGGGAGGTGCTGCGCGATCTGCTCTTCGGCCTCGGCGGGCGTCAGCATGACGCCCCGCGCGATCGGTGTACTTGGCGCGCGGTTACTTGCGTTCTTGGCCTTGAAGGCACGCAGCTGCTCGTTGAAGCGGTCGGCAATGCCGGTCAGCTCGTCGACCGCCGCGTCGTTCTTCTGCGTGTACATCGTCGGCCATCTGCTTCTTCTGGTCCTCGCTCACGTGGCGCCACCCTTGGCGAGCGCATCGTCGTACTCGGCCTTGATGCAGGCGAGGTACGCGGTCATCTTGGCGTTGTACTCATCGACCAGCTTCTTGCCGGCGACCATTTCCTCGCGCGTTGCGGCGTTGCCATCCGGTGCCTTGCCCGGCGCGCGCGGATAGGTGCAGTCGGCGAAGGCAGGCGGTGGAGATGCAGGCCGCAAAGGCCAGGGCGAGCAGTGACTTTTTCATGGTGACCCCGTGGAGATATTGACTTGCAGGCCGTGGGCGGCCAACTCCTAGGCCGGTCAGTTTACTGACTCGCCCGGGCCTGACAACCCCGGGGTGCGTCCGGGTGCCAGGCTACCCGCGTCGGGGGCGGCCGGCATGCCGGCGCGCTTGTCAGCTTCGCCCGGTCCGGAGACACTCCCGGCCCACGGAGCGCCCGTAGCTCAGTTGGATAGAGTAGCTGGCTTCGAACCAGTTGGTCGGGAGTTCGAATCTCTCCGGGCGCGCCAGACCTTTCCCACGACTGTCTCTGCGCCTTGTGCCCCACATTACTACGGATATCGCCGCCATGCAGGTTGAAGCGGCGCAGATTGCGGGAGCCGTCGCAGGCTCGATTAGTAGCCGGACCGATCTCTCCGGTGTGCAGGCCGTCAGCGTCTCCTATATCCATAAACGCGGCACCAGCGATGAACATACGGATGACGTCTTCGACTATCGCCGGGACGCGGCTGGGAACTTGACCGAACACATCACCTGATTGACTCCGGCTGTGGCGGTGACTTGCCGCGGCTCAATGCCGCAGGGTCTCGCTGATACTTTCAAGGCCGTTGTCACAGCGGATTGCAGCTTGCTGTTCTCCCCACCCGATGAACTGCTGCAGGAAGCGGATCAACTCGGCCGACCGTAGCTACCGAGCGCTTCCAAGCCCAGATCAAGCAGCGACGCGACAGCCTCCCGGTTCCTGGTTCCGCAGGGCTGCCACCTTGCCACCTGTTATGATTCTGATATTCTAGAATCGTGCAAGTAAAGGACGTCATCGCTGCGCTCAGTGCGCTGAGCCACGAGAAGCGACTGGAGATCTACCGGCTTCTGGTGCGGCGCGGTCCGCAGGGTTATGCCGCCGGAGCCATAGCCGAGAAGCTTGGCGTCTCGGCACCCATCCTCAGTTTCCACGTCAAGGCGCTGGAGCAGGCGGGCCTCGTGCAGAGCCGGCAGGAGGGGCGCTTCCAGTTCTACACGGCCAACTTCCAGACGATGTCGGCACTCGTGGATTTCCTCGGCGCCGAGTGTTGCAGCCAGGCCGATGAATCATGTGCAAAGGACTGCGTGCCGCGCCGCCGCCATGCGGAAAGCCAGATGAAACGATTCCACGGCGCGGGTGAAGCCTTGAACGTATTGTTCCTTTGCACGGGCAATTCGGCCCGCAGCATCATTGCCGAGGCCGTGCTCAACCAGGTCGGTGCCGGCAAGTTCCGCGCGTACAGCGCCGGCAGCCATCCGACGGGCAAGGTCAATCCGTTTGCACTGCAGCTGCTCGAGCGCATGCGGATTCCCACGGAAGGGGCTCGCAGCAAGGCCTGGGACGAATTCGCAGTGCCAGGTGCGCCGCCGCTGGATTTCGTGTTCACGGTGTGCGACAACGCGGCCGGCGAAGTCTGCCCGGTCTGGCCGGGCCAGCCCATCACCGCGCACTGGGGCGTCGAGGATCCGGCTGCGGTGGAAGGCGACGACCTCGCGAAGACCAATGCGTTCCGGCAGGCCTTCCGCGTGCTGGAGCACCGGATTCGCGTCTTCGCGGCGTTGCCCCTGGCGAGCCTCGACCGCATGCGACTCCAGGCGCGCGTTGCCGAAATCGGGGCGAGCCTCCCGGACGCCTAGCGCGCGGCCCTGGCGAGGGCGCTCAGCGCAACGGCACCTCGGTCGCCAGCATGACAACGCGCTGCGTGGGCATGCGGAAGAACTCCGCTGCCTGGGCGCTGCGTCGCTGCATGTAGGCGAACAGGTTGGTGCTCAGCCGTCGCCAGCCCTTCGAGGGCAGCGGACGTACCAGGTGCCAGCCGATGAAATAGGAAGCCTCGTCGGGCTGCACCTTCAGCCCGCGCCGCCGTGCGTCGCGCAGCGCCTCGCCGACGTCGGGTGTCTCCATGAAGCCGAAGCGCGCGCGCACCACCCAGACACCTTCGAACAGCAGCTCGATGCGCGTACGCGCCAGCGGGTCGATGCGCGGCTGGCGCGCGATCTCCATGTGCAGGATCACGCTGGTCTCGTGCACGACATGATTGTGTTGCAGGTTGCGCAGCATCGCCGTCGGTGCGTAGTCCGCATTGCTGACGAGGAACACGGCGGTGCCCGGAACACGCGTGGCCCTGGCCGTCAGCGCGGGCAGTTCGCCCAGGCCCACGGCGCGGCGCACCAGCTCCTGGCGCAGCCGGCGACGACCATCACGCCAGACGAAGAACAGCCCGCACATCATCGCCGCCAGCACCAGCGGCACCCACCCGCCGTCGTCAATCTTGGTCAGGTTGCCGGCGGTGAAGGCCAGGTCAATGACCGCGAACAGGCCGAAGACCGCGAGCACTCGCCACACTGGCCACTCCCAGCCCGAGCGAGCCAGGATGGCGCCGATGACGGTCGTTATCAGCATGGTGCCGACGACCGCCGCGCCATAGGCTCCCGACAGCGCGCTGGAAGAGCCGAAGCTGAGCACGAACACCACCACCGCGACGAACATGAACATGTTCACTGCCGGGATGTAGATCTGGCCGTGCTCCCGGTCCGAGGTCTGCACGATTCGAAGCCGCGGCAGCAGGTCCAGCTGCACGGCCTGGCGCGTCACGGAGAAAGCCCCCGAAATCGTGGCCTGTGAGGCGATGATCGTCGCAGCCGTGGCGAGGATCACCAGCACGGGCAGCAGGCTGGTGGGAAACATCTCGAAGAATGGATTGCCGCTGTGACGACCGGGTTGCAGCATCAGCGCCGCCTGGCCGAAATAGTTCAGCAGCAGTCCCGGCCAGACGATCGCGAACCAGGCCACGCGCACCGGCAACCGGCCCACATGGCCCATGTCCGCGTACAGCGCCTCGCCTCCGGTCACGGCAAGAAACACGGCGCCGAATATCACCAGCGCAAGTCCCGGTCGGGACATCAGCAGTTCGAAGGCGTGACGCGGATCGATCGCCATGAGCACCGATGGGTTGCGCGCGATCCACACGGCGCCCATGACTCCGATCGCCAAGAACCAGAGCAACATTATGGGTCCGAACAGCTTGCCGATGCTGTCGGTGCCGCGCCGCTGCAGCAGGAACAGCAGCGCCACGATCACCAGCGTCACGGGCAATACCGCCTGCTTGAGCCCGGGATCGAGCGTCTCGAGGCCTTCCGCAGCACTGAGGATCGAAATGGCCGGCGTGATCAGGGCGTCGCAGTAGAACAGCGCCGTCCCGACCAGGCCCAGCGTCAGTATGCGGCCCATCCAGGCGCTGCCCGGTGTCAGCTTGCGCTGTGCGAGCACCACGAGCGACAGGATGCCGCCCTCGCCATCGTTGTCTGCACGCAGGACAAAGACGACGTACTTCAGGGTGACGACGAGCGCCAGGGCCCAGAAGACCATCGACAGAAGTCCCATCACGGTGGTCGTATCGCCGTCTCCGCCGCCCGCCGCATGGAAGGACTCGCGGAACGCGTATAGCGGACTGGTGCCGATGTCACCAAAGACAATGCCGAGTGCGCCGATGACGGCGGGCGGCAGGGAGCGGGTCGAGGACACGATGCCATTCTACGCCCTCGCGGCTTGCCGGTGACGCGTGCTGTCGCGCTGGGCAGAATGGGCGCGACGACGGGAGCAGGCGTGGACATCGAACTGACGGGACTGGATCTGGAACGGGGCGGCCGACGCATCCTTTCCGGGATCCATTGGCGCCTGCGTGCGGGCGAGCACTGGCTGGTCGCCGGTGGCAATGGCGCGGGCAAGACACAGCTGCTGAAGCTGCTGGCGGCAGACATCTGGCCGGCGCCCGCACCAAAGCCGACGCGTCGCTACCGTCCGGGCAGTCGCTGGCTCGATGAACCACAGCAGGTGAAGGAGGCGATGGCCTACATCGGCCCGGAGCGCCAGGACCGCTACCAGCGGCATGGCTGGGATTTCCCGGCCTGGCAGGTTGTGGCAACCGGGCATTTCCGCACCGACATTCCGCTGCAGCGCTACGGCGCCAACGAAAGGCGCCGTGCCGAGGCGCTGCTCGCACGCGCGGGCATCGCCGGGTTGTCCGGGCGCCGGTTCCTGACCCTCTCCTTTGGAGAGCGGCGACTGGTGTTGCTGGTTCGCGCGCTGGCGACGCGTCCGCAGGTGCTGCTGCTGGATGAACTGTTCACGGGGCTGGACGGCGAGAATCGCGAACGCGCGCGCCGACTCATTGCGCGTCTGCGTTCTCGCAGATTGCTGCTGGTCAGCACGGCGCACCGGCTGGAGGACCTTCCACCGGGCGTCGATCATCTGCTGCAGCTCGAGAAGGGCCGCATCACCTACTCCGGTCGCGCCAGCGCAGCACGGCTGCGCGCGGCGCTGGACGGCGGCGAAGAGCGCGCCCGTCGCGGTGCCAGGCCGGCTCCGGCGCGAGGACGCACCGGCGTTGGCCACCCCGGCCCTGGGCGCCCGTTGGTCATATTCAACACGGCAAGTGTCTACGAGGACGGGAAGCCCATACTCCGCGACGTCTCCTTCACGTTGCGCCGCCGGGAATGCTGGGTCGTGCACGGCGGGAATGGCAGCGGCAAGTCCACGCTGCTGCGAACCGTTTATGGTGACCATGCCGTGGCGACGGGCGGTTCGATAACCCGCGCCGGTATCGGTCCTGGCGTGCCGGTGTCCGACTTCAAGGAACGCACCGGTTTCGTTGCGCCCCAGCTGCAGACAGATTATCCGCGCTACCAGACAGTGCTCGACACCGTGGTCTCCGGCCTGTACGCGAGCATCGGCCTCAGCGACCCGTCAACTGCAGCAGATCGAAGGCGCGCTCGCCGTATGCTGTCGCGTCACGAGCTGGGTGAACTCGAGGCGCGGACGCTGGGCGAGCTCTCCTATGGCCAGGTGCGACGCGTGCTGTTCGCGCGTGCCGCAGTGGCCGCGCCGCGGTTGATGCTGCTTGACGAGCCCTACACGGGACTCTCGGGAACGGCCCGGGGAGCGCTGCAGCGCGCACTGGAACGCGAAATCGGCGACGGGTTGACGGTGATGATCGCGACGCACTATTCCTCCGAGTGGCCAGCAGCAGCCACGCATGAGATCGAGCTGCGAAAGGGTTCGGTGCGTTACGCGGGGCCGCTGAGACGGCAGGGGCGGGGACGCTGATGAAGAAAACAGTATTGCCGGCGGTCGCCGCACTGGTCTTGTTCGCCGCGGCGTTGCGCCTGGCCGGGGACATGGCGTTCTGGCAGCGCTATGCCTCGGCACTCTCGCGTGGCAGCCCCGCGCTGTTGGCCCAGGACATCGATCCGCGCGTGCGTGTTGCCGGCGACGGACCGCGTGCGCCGCCGCGCGCGAGCGCCGGGGACCAGGGGCTCGCCCCCGAAGCGGTCGAAGCGGCGCTCGCGCAGGCCGTTGCGCAGCAGTCCCGGGCGTTGATCGTCCACCGCCGGGGCCATCGCGTCGCCGCGACCTTCGGCGCCGATGCGGGAGAGGACACGCTGGTCACGGGCGGCGGGCTGTCGACGCTGGTGTCTGCGATCGCCGCCGGCGTGCTGGTGGAAGACGGCCGCGTCGAAGCGGGCGAAGCGCTGGCGGCCATTGAGCGGCAGCTCCGGGATGAGGTCCCTGGAAACTGGCGCAATCCCTGGTCGCAGGCGGCGGGGGCGAAGTTCGGTGCAGGCGGCGCACCCTTCCTCGCCGAGGCATGGACACCTTCCGCGCCCGAGTTCATCTCGCAGCGCGTCTGGCAGCTGCTCGGGGCGGGAGATGCGTGGCTGTGGGGATCCGAGGCGACGGATGCGCGCCTCGACTGCTGCATGGTGGCGCGGCTCGACGACTGGATGCGCCTCTCGGACCTGCTGCTCGGACAGGGTGTGCGGGAGGGTGAGCGCATCGTGTCGGCACAGTGGCTGCGCATGCTCATGGATTACCCGGAGCCTGGCGCCGCCCCGCAGCTGAAATGGCTCGCAGCACCTGCGACCTTCGGCGGCGATGAGTTGCCTGCGGCGCGCGACACGGTGGCCATTGACCTCGCGCCAGAGCTGCGCCTGTGGCTCGTGCCCTCGCGACAGCTGGCGGTGCTGCACTGGGCCGCCGATGCCGCCACCGCGCGTGACACGGTGATTCCCAACCTGCTCATTCGCGGTATCGTCGATGCGCGGCCCGCCGCGCTGCACGATGGGCAGTCCACGGAAACACCAATCGGCGACCTGGTGCCGCAGCATTGAGGGAACGGAGAGTCCGATGATCTATGACTACGGTGATCGCCGCGCCGAACTGGCCCCGGTCTGCTTCGTCGCACCGAGCGCGGACGTGATCGGCTCGGTGAAGCTGGGCAACGAGGCCAGCGTCTGGTTCGGAGCGGTGCTGCGTGGCGACAACGACTGGATCCATATCGGCGAGGGCAGCAACGTCCAGGACGGCACCATCATCCACGTGGATCCGGGAGTACCCGTGGTGGTCGGCCGCGAGGTCACCATCGGCCACGGCGTGATGCTGCACGGCTGCGAGATCGGCGACGGTTGCCTGATCGGCAACCGTGCCACCATTCTCGATGGCGCAAAGATAGGCGAGGGCAGCCTCATCGCGGCCGGTGCATTGGTGACGCCCAATACGGTCATACCGCCAGGCTCGGTGGTCATGGGCGCGCCAGGCAAGGTGATGCGCGCGGTGCAGCCGCGCGACCTGGAGCGGATGCTTCGCGGCTGCGAGGCCTATCGCGTGAAGGCCCGCGATTACGCCGCGAAACTGCGTCAGAGCGTGATGCGCGCCTGAAAGACGATCACGGCCGTGCCCGCGATGCCGACGGCCTGCACGCTGCCGTCGTCGCCCGCCTCGATATCGACATCCACCTGTCCCGGTCGCCCCAGGCTCTGTCCCTGTGCGCCGGAGAAGGACGCGCGGCCCGCCACGGCATCGAGCAGTCCGAGCGAGAACAGGTAGTGGCCCATCATCGCGTGCGCGTTGCCGCTGACCGGATCCTCCGGGATGCCGATAGCCGGGCAGAACATCCGGCTTTCCGTGTCACAGCCGGCTGCTGCGGTGTGCCGGGTGTAGAAGAAGTAGCCCTGCGCACCCAGCCGTGGGGAAAGCGCGGCGAGCTGGTCCATGCGTGGCACCAGCTCCGCGCAGGTCGAGTGACGACTGCAGCCCGATGAGCAGGCGAGTGCTGGAGCCCCCGACGATGCGCGCCGGGCACCGGGGATCGAGGCGCGGGCGCGACAGGCCAACCGCGTCAAGAACGGCGTCCAGCTCCTGGACATCGGGCTCGCGACCCAGCGGAGCCGGTGGCTGGCGGATGCGCAATCGCCCATCCTGCAGCGCCTGTACTTCGACCAGGCCGCTACGGCCACGCTGGCGGCGCACTGCGCGGGGCTCGCGCGACTTGCAGCACCGCATGCGCGGCGAGCGTGGCGTGCCCGACGAACGCCGCCTCCTTGCCTGGCGTGAAGAAACGCACCGCGATGTCGTGGTCGGCCGACTGCGGCCGGCACACGAACGTCGTGTCGCCGTTGTTCAGCTCGCGCGCGATAGCCTGCATCTCATCGCTGTCGAGCACATCGGCGCCCAGCACGACGCCAGCCGGGTTGCCGGTGAAGGGCCGGCTCGTGAACGCATCGACCTGGAAGACTTCGACGCTGCGTGACATCGCTTGCTGCGGGCAGTTGTAAAGACTGCCGGCGACGCTACCATACGTGCACACCTTGGGGTGGCTCACGCTTGAGCCTGAGATGCCGGATGCGCCGGCGGACCCGTTGAACCTGATCCGGTTGATACCGGCGGAGGGAGCAGGTAATGAGCCGTTCTGCACTGTCGCTTTTCCTTGTTGTCACACTGGTCCCCGGTACGCCGGCGCTTGCCGCGCAGGCCGATCCGCTCGACGAGGTCGTCGTCACCGCGAGCCTCACCGGCGCGAAGCTCGGGGAGTTGCCCGCAAGCGTCACGGTGCTGGACGCGCGCACGCTGCAGCAGGCCGGCCTCGCGCACTTCAGCGATGTGCTGGGGCAGGTGCCCAACCTGTTCTTCGCGGGTGGCACTTCGCGTCCGCGGTACTTCCAGCTGCGGGGTATCGGCGAGGTGGAGCAGTACGAGGGTGCGCCGAACCCATCCGTCGGCTTCCTGCTGGACGACATCGACTTCTCCGGCATCGCGATGCCCGCCGCCCTTTTCGACCTGGAACGGGCTGAGGTGCTGCGCGGACCACAGGGAACCGTCTATGGCGCCAATGCGCTCGCAGGCCTCATCAGCCTTCGCTCACAGGCGCCGCGCGAGGAGTTCGGCATGTCGGGCGAACTGGAGGCCGGCAACTACGGCACCCTTGGCGCCGGGCTGGTGCTCAACGAGCCCGATCGGCAGCTCGGGCACCGCCGTGCGTCTGGCGGCACACCACTACGGGAGCGACGGATTCCGCCGCAATGCATTCCTCGATCGCGACGACACCAACGGCTTCGACGAGAACCTGCTGCGCCTGCGGCTGGCCAGCCAACTGGGCGAGGGCCTCAAGCTCGACCTGACGGCGCTGTATGCGGACTCGCAGAACGGTTACGACGCCTGGTCCATCGACAACACGCGAATCACCGAATCGGATCGCCCGGGCAACGACACCCAGCTGACGCGCGCGCTGGCGCTGCGCCTGGAGTACACCGGCTTCGAGTCGCTGCGACTGCTGTCCATCTCGACGTGGGCCAGCGCCGACATGGGCTACTCCTTCGATGGCGACTGGGGCAACGATGCGTTCTGGGGCGAGTGGGCACCCTACGATTTCTACGAGGACATCGATCGTGACCGTGAGAACGTGAGCCAGGAGTTCCGGCTGACGTCGACCGGCGAAGGCCCCTGGAAGTGGGTTGGTGGCCTGTATGCGCTGCGGCTCACCGAGGACTACGACTTCCTCGACATGTACAACGGCGAAGTCTTCCGCGAACTGGAAAGCCGCTACCACGCGCTGACGCTGGCCGCCTATGGCCAGGTCGAACGCCGGCTGCGCGACGACCTCACGCTGTCGCTGGGCCTGCGCCTCGAACGGAGCGATGCGAATTACCGTGACAGCAACGGCCTGGCGGAGGATCCGGTGGACACCATGGCCGGGGGCCACCTGTCGCTGGACTGGCAGTTCGCGCCCAGGCAGAGCAGCTATGCGCTGCTGACGCGGGGGTACAAGGCTGGCGGCATCAATACCGGCATCGCTCTGCCACCAGAGCTTCGCACCTTCGAGCCCGAATCGCTGTGGAGTGCAGAAGTCGGTCATCGCTACCAGTCAGAAGGGCGCCGATTCTCTGCCCGGACGAGTCTCTTCTACATGCGACGTTTCGACCAGCAGGTGGCCGGTTCGTGGCAGGCCGATCCCGAGGACCCGCTCACGTTCATCCTGCTGACCGACAATGCGGCGCGCGGCGAGAACTTCGGGCTCGAGTCGCAGCTGGATTGGCAGGCGCTGCCGTCGCTGCGCCTGGGTGGCAACGTCGGGTTGCTGCGCGCGCGCTTCCTCGACTACACCCAGGCGGACCGTGAGCTCGATGGCCGTGACCAGCCGCACGCCCCGCATTACCAGCTGGGCCTCACCGCCGAGTGGCGCCGGCAGGGCTTCTTCGCGCGTGCCGACTGGCAGGCCGTTGACGGTTCCTACTTCAGCGCGAGCCATGACGAGCGCGCGCCGGCCTATCAGTTGATGAACCTGCGCATCGGCTACGATGCGCGCAACTGGTCGGCTAGCCTCTGGGCGCGCAACCTGTTCAACGAGAATTACAACGTGCACGGCTTCTTCTTCGCCAACGAACCACCGGACTGGACGCCAAGGCGCTATGTCCAGAACGGTGACCCGCGGCAGATCGGCGTGCGCGTCACCTTCACGCCGTGGTGAACAGCGCCCTGGATTGGGCCGTATTGCGCGCGGATCTGGCGGCCTCGAGTCACGTTGAATGGATCGCCACCATCCTTGGCATCGCCTACGTATTGCTGATCCTGCGCCGCAAGCGCCTGGGCTGGATAGCGGGCGGCTTGAGCTCGGGCATCCTCACCGTGCTCGCCTGGCGCTCGCGCCTGCCGATGCAGGCGCTGCTGCAGTTGAGTTATGTCCTGCTGGCAGGCTATGGCTGGTGGCGCTGGAGCGCCGACGGGCGGCACTCCGCGTCCCGTAGGTACCTGGCCCATCAGCAGACATATTGCAGTGATCGCGGCCTGCGTTGCCGCGTCGTTGCTGCTTGCGCCGCTGCTGCGCGGCCCCGGGGGTTCCGACTGGCCGTTCACCGATTCACTTGTTGCATTCCTCGGCCTGTTCGCCAGCTGGCTCACGGCGCAGATGAAGCTCGAGAACTGGCTGTACTGGATCGCGATCGACCTGGTGTCGCTATACCTATACACCGTGCAAGGTCACCCGGCGATTGCGATAATGTTCCTCGTCTATTTCGTCCTGTCAGTTACGGGGTTTTTCAGCTGGTGGCAGCAGTACCGGATTTCGGCACGGAAGCCGTGATCGACGCGGCGCTGCTGCGCCGTGTCCCGGGCTGTGAGGGGGGCGATCCTCCCATTGAGGTCCATGCCCTCAGCGGTGGACGCAGCGTCAACTCGGTGCTGCGGATCACCACGCCGGCAGGCGATTTCGTGCTGCGCGAGCGCTGCGAGCCGGTGCATCGTCCCGGCGCGGATCCCGAAAAGGAACTGCTGGCGCATGGACTCGCCGCCAAGGCGGGAATTGCGCCGCTGATTCTCGACGCCGCCCCCGATGGTCGCTGGATACTGATGGAGTACCTGGACGCACACGCGTGGACGCCCGGGATGCTGATGGCGCCGCTGGGCCTGGAAATGCTGTGCCGCCAGTTGAAGTTGCTGCATGGCCTCCCCACTCCGGCTGAGGCGCACATTTTCGATCCCGTTGCCATCGCCGCGAGCCAGGTCGAGCGGGTTGCCCGTGCCTTTCCGGACCGCCGGGAGGCTGCGGCGCGCCAGCTTGCCCGGGTCGAGACGCTGGTTCGTTCGCATGTCGAAGAATCGGCCCGACTGCCGCTTGCCTTGCCCGTGCTGAATCACGGTGACCTGCAGGCTTCGAACATCCTGGGTCCCGCCCTGCTGGTGGACTGGGAGTACGCCCAGTGGACGGATCCGGCCTGGGATATCGCGGTACTCCTGACCTATCACCCCCTGCTGCGATCGCGCAGCCATTCCCTGCTGGAAGCTGCGGGCCTGACTGGTCCGGGCCAGCAGGCGCGCCTGGATCGCCTGCTCGTGCTGTTTGCCGCGCTGAACGACCTCTGGACCATGGCCGAGGCCTGAACAACCCGCGCCCGAGACTGGATTACCCGTCGCCGGGTCGGCAGAATGCCGGGTCCATTGCAGGGCGGATTTCACGGGACGGCAAGCGACATGGCATTGATACGGGTAACGGATCGGGATGGCGTCGAGCACGAGGTCGAGGGCAACATCGGCTTCACGCTGATGGAAAACCTGCGCGACCTGGACTACGGCGTTGCGGCGGTCTGCGGCGGCATGTGTGCCTGCGCCACCTGCCATGTCTACGTCGATCCGGAGTGGCTGGCAAGCTGCCACCCGAGCATTCCGACGAGACGGACCTGCTGCGCGACCTGTCGACCTACCGCGACAACTCGCGGCTGTCCTGCCAGATCAAGTTCACCGAGCAGCTGGCCGGTCTGCAAGATCCGCATCGCGGACGACGAGTGAGGCCGCGTGAAGCAACCACGACGCTGCAAGCCCGGCAGGGCGCTGATCTGCGGCTCGATGGCCTACGACACCATCATGGTGTTCCAGGACCGTTTCCGGAACCACATCCTGCCCGACAAGCTGCACATGCTGAACGTGTCGTTCCTCGTGCCGCAGATGCGGCGCGAGTTCGGCGGCTGCGCGGGCAACATCGCCTACAACCTGAAGCTGCTCGGCGACCCGGGCTATGTCATGGCGACCGTCGGCCACGACTTCGGGCCGTACGCGCGACTGGATGCGACCGCCAGGGCGTGCCGCGCGACTACCTCGCGCGTGGTGGCCGAAGAACACACGGGCCAGGCCTTCATCACCACCGACCTCGACAACAACCAGATCACCGCCTTCCATCCGGGTGCCATGGGTCATTCGCACCTGCAACACGGTGGGCGATGCGAAGGACGTCGCGATCGGCATCGTCGCGCCGGATGGCCGCGACGGCATGATCCAGCACGCACAGCAGTTCGCCGCCGCCGGCATTCCGTTCATCTTCGATCCCGGGCCAGGGCCTGCCGATGTTCGGCGGCGAGGACCTGCAAGCGCTTCATCGAGCAGGCCGACCTGGGTGACCGTGAACGACTACGAGTGGAGCCTGATGGCCGAGCGCACCGGCTGGAACGAGGCTGATGTCACGAAGCAGGTCGACGGCGCTGATCGTGACGCATGGCGGCGAGGGCTCGACCATCTACACGCCGGGCGGCAAGCTCGACGATTCCGCCGGCGCCGGCGCGCGCGGTCGTCGATCCGACCGGCTGCGGCGATGCCTATCGCGCCGGCCTGATGCACGGCCTGCTGCACGGCCTGCCCTGGGAAACCACCGGCCGCATCGCCTCGCTGCTGGGTTCGCTCAAGATCGAATCGCGCGGCACGCAGAACCACAGGTTCACGATGGCGGAGTTCCGGCAGCGTTATCGAGACCGCTGTTCGGCGCACTCAATTAAGACAACCAGCAGATCAGGAACACATCATGAGCCACAGCTACCTGTTCACGTCCGAGTCGGTGTCCGAAGGTCATCCGGACAAGGTCTCGGACCAGATTTCCGACGCCATCCTCGATGCGCATCCTCGCGCGAGGACAAATACTCGCGCGTTGCCGCCGAGACGCTGTGCAACACCGGCCTGGTGGTGCTGGCCGGCGAGATCACCACCAAGGCGACGATCGACTACCACGCGGTCGCGCGCGACGTCATCAAGGACATCGGCTACGACAACACCGACTACGGCATCGACTACAAGGGTTGCGCCGTGCTCGTGGCCTACGACACGCAGTCGCCCGACATCGCGCAGGGCGTGGATGAGGGCAAGGGCCTGAACCTCGACCAGGGCGCCGGCGACCAGGGCCTGATGTTCGGCTACGCGGTGCACGAGACCGCCGAGCTGATGCCGCTGCCGCATCCATCTTGTCGCACCGCCTGGTGGAGCGCCAGGCGCAGCTGCGCAAGAGCGGGCAAGCTCAAGTGGCTGCGCCCGGACGCGAAGATCGCAGGTCACGGTCAAGTACGTCGACGGCAAGCCGACTGAGATCGACACCGTGGTGCTGTCGACGCAGCATCATCCGGAGATCGAGCACAAGGAACTGACCGAGGCCGTGATCGAGGAGATCATCAAGCCGGTGCTGCCGAAGGAACTGGTCAAGGGCAAGAAGATCAACTACCTGATCAACCCGACCGGCCGCTTCGTCGTCGGTGGTCCGCAGGGCGACTGCGGCCTGACGGGCCGCAAGATCATCGTCGACACCTACGGCGGCGCGGCGCCGCACGGCGGCGGCGCGTTCTCGGGCAAGGATCCGACCAAGGTCGACCGCTCGGCGGCCTATGCCGCGCGCTACGTGGCGAAGAACGTCGTGGCCGCGGGCCTCGCCGACCGCTGCCAGGTGCAGGTCTCCTACGCCATCGGCGTGGCGCAAGCCCACCAGCATCATGGTCACCACGTTCGGCACCGGCAAGATCTCGGACGAGAAGATCGAGGAGCTGATCGCGCAAGCACTTCGACCTGCGCCCGAAGGGCATCGTGCAGATGCTCGACCTGCTGCGTCCGATCTACCGCAAGACGGCGGCCTACGGCCACTTCGGCCGCAACGAGCCGACGTTCACGCTGGGAAAAGACGGACAAGGCCGCGGCGCTGGCTGCGGATGCCGGCATCGCGCAAGTAGAATAGCTTTCGAAAGCCGGACCCGCCGAGGAGCGCTGCAGCGTCGATCAGGACGCGAGGCTCGGCAGGTCCGGCCGATCTGGTTCAACGGCGCTCTCTAACTACCGACACTGATAGAGAGGTTTACCATGAACGCAGTTGTGAAACCCGGCAGCTGGCAACGACTACATCGTTGCCGACATCTCCCTGGCCGACTGGGGCCGCAAGGAAATGAACATCGCCGAGAGCGAAATGCCCGGCCTGATGGCGATCCGCGAGGAGTACGCAGGCGACGCAGCCGCTGCACGGCGCGCGCATCACCGGCTCGCTGCACATGACCATCCAGACCGCGGTGCTGATCGAGACGCTGCAGGCGCTCGGCGCGCAGGTGCGCTGGGCCTCGTGCAACATCTTCTCGACGCAGGACCACGCCGCCGCCGCCATTGCCGTGCGCGGCACGCCGGTGTTCGCCGTGCAAGGGCGAGTCGCTCAAGGACTACTGGGACTACACGCACCGATCTTCGAGTGGCCGGATGGCGGCTACGCGAACATGATCCTGGACGACGGCGGCGACGCCACGCTGCTGCTGCACCTGGGCACGAAGGCCGAGAAGGACCTGCGAGCCTGCTCGACAAGCCGGGCAGCGAAGAAGAGGTCGAGCTGTTCAACTCCATCAAGGCCACGCTGAAGCGCGACCCGAAGTGGTATTCCACGCGCCTGAAGCAGATCAAGGGCGTGACCGAAGAGACCACCACCGGCGTGCATCGCCTGTACGAGATGCACAAGGAAGGGCGAGCTGGCGTTCCCGGCCATCAACGTCAACGACTCGGTCACCAAGAGCAAGTTCGACAACCTCTACGGCTGCCGCGAGTCGCTGGTCGACGCGCATCAAGCGCGCCACCGACGTGATGATCGCCGGCAAGATCGCCGTGGTCGCCGGTTACGGCGACGTGGGCAAGGGCTCGGCGCAGGCGCTGCGCGCGCTGTCGGCGCAGGTGTGGGTGACCGAGATCGACCCGATCAACGCGCTGCAGGCCGCGATGGAAGGCTACCGCGTCGTGACCATGGAATACGCGGCCGACAAGGCCGACATCTTCGTGACCGCCACCGGCAACTTCCACGTGATCACGCACGACCACATGAAGGCGATGAAGAACAACGCCATCGTGTGCAACATCGGCCACTTCGACAACGAGATCGACGTCGCGTCGCTGTCGCAGTACAAGTGGGAAGAAATCAAGCCGCAGGTCGATCACGTGATCTTCCCGGACGGCAAGCGCATCATCCTGCTGGCCGAAGGGCCGCCTGGTGAACCTGGGTTGCGGCACGGGCCATCCGAGCTACGTGATGAGCTCGAGCTTCGCGAACCAGACCATCGCGCAGATCGAGCTGTTCACGCGAACCCGGGCAAGTACCCGCTCGGCGTGTACGTGCTGCCGAAGCACCTCGACGAGAAGGTGGCGCGCCTGCAGCTGGTGACGCTGAACGCGCAGCTGACCACGCTGACCGACCAGCAGGCGCGCTACATCGGCGTGAGCAAGGAAGGTCCGTACAAGACGGACCACTACCGCTACTGAGTCGAAGAAGCAGCAAGTGACTGCAAGGATCATCGACGGCAAGGCGGTGGCCCGCAAGCTGCGCGCCGAGTACGCAGTCACGCGTGGAGCGACTGAAGTCGCAGCACGGCGTGCAGCCGGGCATCGCGGTGATCCTGGTCGGTGACAACCCGGCCTCCCAGGTCTACGTCCGCAACAAGATCCGGGCCTGCAAGGAGACCGGGCATCCATTCCGAGCTGCTACCACATGCCGGCCACACGCCGGAGGCGGAGCTGCTGGCGCGCATCGATGCGCTGAACGCCGATCCGACGGTGCACGGCATCCTGGTGCAGCTGCCGCTGCCGCCGCACATCAACGTGGCCGCATGTGCTCGAGCGCATCGCGGTGGACAAGGACGTGGACGGCTTCCACCTCTACAACGTCGGTGGCCTGGTCACCGGCAACACGGTGTTCCCGCCGTGCACGCCGTATGGCGTGCAGAAGCTGCTGGAACACGAGAACGTGCGCGATCGAGGGCCGCAACGTCGTCGTCGTCGGCGCCAGCAACATCGTCGGCAAGCCCATGGCGCTGATGCTGATGCAGCAGGACGCCACGGTCTGCATCTGCCACAAGAAGACCGCGCGACCTGGGCCAGTTCACGCTGCTGGCCGACATCCTGGTGGTGGCGGCCGGCGTGCCGGGGCTCATCGTGCCGCAGATGGTGAAGACCGGCGTGGTCGTGATCGACGTGGGCATCAATCGGCTGCCCGACGGCCGGCTGGTCGGTGACGTGGATTTCGAAGGCGTGCGCAAGAAGGCTTCGCTGATCACGCCGGTGCCGGGCGGTGTCGGTCCGATGACCATCACCATGCTGCTGCACAACACGCTGATCTCCGCCGAGCGCTCGGTCGGCGTCAACGGCTGAAGCCGCCGCCGGTGCAGCCGTGGCTGATGTGATCGTGCGGCTGCGGCGGTGCCCCGAACACGTTGCTCCACGCGCACACGCCACCCGCGAGATTCACGGCATCGCGTCCCTGTGCCGCGAGAAAGCGGCAGGCAGCCATGCTGCGACCGCCGGCGGCGCAGATGAATACCGGTGTTACATCCGCAGGGATTTCGCCGAGCGCGCTGCGGCAGCGTGCCCAGTGGAATGTGCACCGATCCCGGCAACCGGCCGGCGGCCCATTCGTGCGGTTCGCGCACATCCACCAGCAGCAGCTGCTCCTCCGCGCCCTGGCCTTCAGCTCCGCGGCCAGCTGCTGCCGGGGTCCATTCGGTGATCTTGCTCAAGTGCTTCCTCCTCGTGGATCCGCGAGTATGGCGTGATGGTCGGGTGTTCGCCGCAGACGGCGCAGTCGCGCGCGGCGCTGGAAGCGGAATTCGTCGAACGACAGCGACAGCGCGTCGTAGACCAGCAGCCGGCCCGACCAGCGGCTCGCCGATGCCGAGCAGCAGCTTGATGGCCTCGGTGGCCTGCAGGCTGCCCATCACGCCGGGCAGCACGCCCAGCACGCCGGCCTCCGCGCAGTTGGGCACCAGGCGTCGTCGGAGCTCTCCGGATACAGGCAGCGATAGCAGGGGCCGCGTGCCCGGCACATAGGTCATGGCCTGGCCTTCGAAGCGATGGATGGCGGCGCTGACCAGCGGCTTGCCCAGCAGCACGCAGGCATCGTTGATCAGGTAGCGCACCGCGAGGCGGTCGGTGCCGTCGATGACGACGTCGTAGCGCGCGAACAGTGCCGCGACATTGCGCGGCGGTGAGCTTCACCGGCGTGGGCGACGACATTGCAGCTGCGGGATTCAGCGCGAGCAGGCGCGCGCGCGCGGCCTGCCGCCTTGCCGGCGCCCACCTCGGCGGTGGCGAACAGCACCTGGCGCTGCAGGTTGCTGATCTCGATGCGGTCGTGGTCGACCAGGCCGATGGTCCCGACGCCCGCCGCCGCCAGGTACAGCGCAGCCGGCGAACCCAGGCCGCCGGCGCCGATGACCAGCACCGAGGAAGCCGCCAGTCGCTGCTGGCCCGTCGCGCCGATCTCCGGCAGCGCGAGATGACGGGCATAACGCTGGCGATCGCTCGCCGGAGAGGGATCGCGGGGGCATGCGGCGCAGCATCGCCGTGCGCTGTCCGGAGTGTCAACGGCATAGCGACGCGGCCCGCGGTGGACAGCCTGCCCGGGCTTGCCTAGGCTTGCCGTCATTCCCCGGAGCTTTCGCGATGTTGCAAGCCGTTCCGAGCCCTGCTGTCGACCGCCATGCTGGCGATCATTGCGGCGCCCGCCCTGGCACAGACCGCGCTTCCCGACGGCGCCGCAGCTGCCGATTCGAGAAGTACACGCTGCCCAACGGCCTCGAGGTCATCCTGGTCGAGGACCGCCGCCTGCCGCTGGTCGCCGTCAACCTCTGGTACCACGTCGGTCCGGCGAACGAGAAGCCGGGGCGCACGGGGTTCGCGCACCTGTTCGAGCACATGATGTTCCAGGGCTCGAAGCACGTGCCCGGCGACGGCCACTTCGCGGCTGCTCGAAGGCGCCGGCGCGAGCGACCTGAACGGCACGACCGGCTTCGATCGCACCAACTACTTCGAGACCGTGCCGTCGAACCAGCTCGAGCTGGCGCTGTGGCTCGAGAGCGACCGCATGGGCTACCTGCTCGAGACGCTCGACCAGGCGAAGCTGACGAACCAGCAGGACGTCGTGCGCAACGAGCGGCGGCAGAGCGTCGAGAACCGGCCCTACGGCATGGTCGACGAGGCGGTGTTCCACACGCTGTTCCCGAAGGGACATCCGTACTACGCGCTCGATCATCGGCTCGCACGCCGACATCGAGGCCGCGCAGCTCGACGACGTGCGCGAGTTCTTCCAGCGAGTACTACGCGCCGAACAACGCCACGCTGGCGATCGTCGGCGACATCGACAAGGCGCGCGCGAAGGCGCTGGTCGAGAAGTACTTCGGCCCGATTCCGGCGCGGCAAGCCGGTGCGCGAAGCCGAACGTCGAGACGCCGCCGATCACCGCCGAGAAGCGCGTGACCGTCACCGACAAGGTCGAGCTGCCGCGCATCACGATGTGCCTGGCTCACGCCGCGCGTTCTTCAGGCCGGGTGACGCCGACGCCGACCTGATCGCCGACATCCTGGGCGGCGGCAAGGCGAGCCGCCTCTACAAGAAGCTCGTCTACGAGAAGCAGATCGCGCAGGACGTCATCGGCCTACGCAGTCCTCGCTGCAGCTCGGCTCGGTGTTCCAGATCGAGGCGACCGCGCGTCCCGGGCGTACGCCCGAGCAGCTGCGAGAAGGCGATCGACGAGGAGCTGGCGCTGCTGCAGCAGAACAGGGCCCGACGGCCGAGGAAGCTCGAGCGCGCGCGCAACAGCGCGGTGTCGCGGCATCATCCGCGGCCTCGAGACCTCGGGCGGGTGGCGGCGTCGCCGACCGGCTGAATCAGCTACAACCACTACCTCGGCACGCCGGACTACCTGCAGCAGGACATGGCGCGGTACACGGCGCGTCACGCCGGCGTCGCGTGCGGGCCGCCGGCCAGCGCGTACGCTCGCAGCGCAGAACCGCCTGGTCGTGCTGATGGCGTGCCGGGCGAGAAGGTCATCGACGACGTGCCGCGCGCGCTCGCCGCCGACGGACGACGTGCAGCATCACGAAGTCGCCGCCGGACTGGCGCGCGACGCCGACCGGGCCCGGGCGCCGGAGCGGCCGCTGCAGCTGCCGGTGGCCCAGCGGTTCGCGCTGCCCAATGGCCTGACCGTGATGCTGTTCGAGCAGCACAACGCTGCCGCTCGTCGCCGGCGAACCTCGTGATGCTGGCCGGCAGCGACCGCAATCCCGCTGCGACCGGCCCGGCCTCGCCGCGCTTCACCGCGGACCTGCTCGACGAAGGCACGACGACGCGCAGCAGCCTGCAGATCGCCGAGGAGCTCGACGGGCTCGGCGCCGCGCTCGGCGCGGGCTCCACCATCGACTCCTCCAGCCTGTCGCTGCGCACGCTGACGCCCACGGCCGACGACGGCCTTCGGCATGCTGGCCGACGTCGTGCAGAACCCGGCGTTTGCGCCGGAGGAAATCGAGCGCGTGCGCGCCAGCCGCCAGACGCAGCTGGTGCAGCAGCGCGACAACCCGACGGCGATTGCGCAGCGCGTGCTGATACGACGCGCTGTACGGCAGTCGAGCATCCCTACGGGTTACATCGAGCTCGGCACGGCCGACGTCGGTCAAGGCCATCAGCGCGCGACGACCTGCAGGCGTTCTGGCGCACGGGCTACGCGCCGGGCAACGCGGCGCTGGTCGTGGCCGGCGACGTCACGCTGGCGGAGCTGCGGCCGCTGGCCGAGAAGCACTTCGGCAACTGGAGTGGCGTCGGCGAGCGCGGCGCCCGTGCCCGCGGCGCCGCCGGTAACGGCGGGCGCATCGCTGGTCGTCGACCGCGGGGCCGCGCCGCAGACGGCGCTGCGCATCGGCAGCGTCGGCGTGCCGCGCGCGTCGCCGGACTACGTGCCGCTGATCGGTGATGAACAATGCGCTGGGCGGCCTGTTCTCCAGCCGCATCAACCTGAACCTGCGCGAGAAGAACGGCTACACCTACGGCGCGGGCTCGGGCTTCGCGTTCCGTCGCGGCCCGGGACCGTTCGTCGTCGTGGGCACAGCGTGCGCACCGACGTGACCGCGCCGGCGGTGACACGAGATCTTCACCGAGATCGGGCGGATGCGCGCCGAACCGCTGACCGCGCGACGAACTGGACCTGCGCCGCGGATCTGCGGTGTCGCGCTCGCTGCCCGGCGCAGTTCGAGACCAACGGCGACGTCGGCCGCCAGCGGCAGCGCGATCTTCGTCTATGGACCTGCCGCTCGACTACTTCAGCACGTTGCCCGCGCAGATCGATGCCGTCATCCGCCGCGATGTGCAGCGCGTGTCGCGACAGAATACCTGCAGCCGGAGAAGATGGTGACCGTCGCCGTCGGCGATGACGGCGAAGATCGAGGCACCCGCTGCGCGACCTGAACCAGGAGCCCGGTCGAGAAGCGTACAGCTTGAGTGAGAACTTCATCCGGTGGCCGCGCACGCCGCTGCGCCGGCTCGACCGCCGCGTCGCGCTGGTCACCGGCGGCGGTTCCGGCGCCGGTGCGGCCATCGCGCGCCGCTGCGCCGCGCTGGGCGCCAGCGTGGTCGTCGCCGACATCGACTACGCGCTGGCCGGCGAAGTGGCCGCGGGCATCCGCGCCGCCGGCGGCGCGGCGCTGGCGCATCGCTGCGATGTGGCCGCGGAGGAGCAGGTGGCGCGACTGATCGATCGGGCGATGCGCGAATTCGGCGGACTCGACCTGGTGTTCAACATCGCCGGGCCGTGGCTGGACGACGATCCGCTGGAGCACTGGTCGCGCATCGTCAGCGCCAACCTGCTGGGCACCATGCACGTGACGCGCGCAGGCCATCGATGTGCTGCAAGCGACGCGGTGGTGCCATCGTCAACGTGGCGGCGGATGCGGGCCTCGGCTTCGGCGCCTGACGACCGGCCGGCCTACTGCGCCGCCAAGGCGGGCATCATGCGCCTCACCGCGGCGCTGCGTTCGCTGCAGGCGACACAAGGATCCGCGTCAACTGCATCGCGCCGGATGTGATCGACTCGGCGGAAGAGTTCGCCGATGGCCGCATTGGACCTGGCGCTGCGCGAGGACTGCGCCGGACGCGTGGTGCTGTACCGCAGCGGCCAGCGCGTCGAGGTCGTCGAATACGGCGATCCCGGGCTATCGCCAGTCGCGAGCCCTGCTGATCATGCACATCGGCCATTTCATCGGTGGAAGTCCGCTGGCGCCCGGCGAGCCGGGCGCCGCGCGCGACGTGTTCAATCCGGCCACGGGTGAGGTCGCGGCTCGCGTCGAGCCTGGCCGACGCCGCCATGGTGGATCGCGCGGTGGCCGCGGCGGCGGCGGCCTTCCCGGCGTGGTCGCAGACCTCGCCGCTGCGGCGCGCGCGCGTGCTGTTCCGCTTCCGCGAGCTGCTGGAAGCAGAATCGCGCGCGCGCTCGCCGGCGGCGATCACCGCGCGAACACGGCAAGGTGCTGGCCGACGCCGATGGCGAGGTCACGCGCGGCATCGAGATCGTGGAGTTCGCCTGCGGCGTGCCGCGGCTGCTGTCCGGCGCTGCACTCCGACAATGTCGGCGGCGGCATCGACAACTGGAACCTGCGGCAGCCGCTGGGCGTCGCCGTCGGCATCACGCCGTTCAATTTCCCGGTGATGGTGCCGATGTGGATGTTTCCGCTGGCCATCGCCTGCGGCAACACCTTCGTGCTCAAGCCCTCGGAGCGCGATCCGCACGCCAGCGCTGATGCTCGCCGGACTGCTGCGCGAAGCGGGCCTGCCGGACGGCGTGTTCAACGTCGTGCAGGGAGACCGCGTGGCAGTCGATGCATTGCTCGCGCATCCCGGGTGTCCGGGCGGTCTCGTTCGTGGGTTCGACGCCGGTGGCGCGGCATGTCCACGACACCGCCTCGCAGTCCGGCAAGCGGGTGCAGGCGCTGGGCGGCGCCAAGAACCACATGGTCGTGATGCCCGATGCGGACCTGGACCAGGCCGCCGACGCGCTGATCGGCGCCGCCTATCGGCTCGGCCGGCGAGCGCTGCATGGCCATCTCCGTGGCCGGTGGCGGTGGGCGACAGCGGCGGATCGCGCTGGTGCCGCGGCTGCTCGACGCGCGCGCGCGCGCTGAAGGTCGGGCCGGGCACGTGCCCGGAGTGGACATGGGTCCGCTGGTCACCGCCGCGCATCGCGCGCGGGTCGAGTCATACATCGACAAGGGCGTGGCCGAAGGCGCGCAGCTGGTGCGTCGACGGTCGCGGCTTGCGCGGTGCCGGGCCACGAGGCCGGGCTTCTTCACCGGCCCCACGCGTGTTCGATCACGTGCAGCACCGCATCACGCCATCTATCGCGAGGAGATCTTCGGGCCCGTGCTGTGCGTGGTGCGCGTGCCGGACCTGGCTGCCGCCGTGCGGCTGATCAACGCGCATCCGCTCAGCAACGGCGCGGCCTGCTTCACGGCGGACGGCGCGACGGCGCGTGCGTTCGCGCGCAGCGTGCAGGTGGGCATGGTGGGCATCAACGTGCCCATTCCCGGTGCCCATGGCCTGGCATTCCTTCGGCGGCTGGAAGCAGTCCCTGTTCGGCGACCACCATGCCTATGGTGACGAGGCGCTGCGCTTCTACACGCGCTACAAGAGCGTGATGCAGCGCTGGCCGGAGGGCGCGGGCCGCGGGCCGGAATTCACGATGCCGGTGAACTGACGCCGGCCGACGAGGGAGGACGACCGTGCAAGTCATCAACAGCATCGCGGACCTGCGCGAGATCGCGCAGCGCCGCGTGCCGCGCAGCATCTTCGAGTACGTGGACCGTGGCTCCTACGACGAGCTCACGCTGCGCGCAATCGCAGCGACCTCGACGCGCTGCAGTTCCGCCAGCGCGTGCTGATCGATGTGTCGCGCAGCAGCAGCCTGGCGCACGACCATACTCGGCGTGCCGGCGAGCATGCCGCTGGTCATCGGCCCCACCGGCATGTGCGGGCTTGGTGCATGGCGACGGCGAGATCCACGCGGCGCGGGCGGCCGAGGCCTTCGGCATTCCGTTCTGCCTCAGCACCGTGTCGATCTGCTCGATCGAGGACGTGCGCGAGGCCACGCGCACGCCGTTCTGGTTCCAGCTCTACGTGATGAAGGACCGCGGCTACACCGCGGAGCTGATCGACCGCGCCGAGGCGGCCGGCTGCCCGGTGCTGATGATGACGGTGGACATTCCGGTCTCCGGCCTGCGCCGCCGCGATGCGAAGAACGGCCTGGCGGTGCCGCCGCGGCTGA
The DNA here is from genome assembly GCA_963785055.1 of uncultured Pseudomonadota bacterium. Classification (GTDB taxonomy): domain Bacteria; phylum Pseudomonadota; class Gammaproteobacteria; order Steroidobacterales; family Steroidobacteraceae; genus ZC4RG30. The sequence goes on along the minus strand of CAWATT010000008.1, from coordinate 523,636 downwards.
CGCTGCGCAATGCGCTCGACATCGCGACCAAGCCGCGCTGGGCCTGGAGCGTGCTGCGCGGCAAGCGACGCGAGTTCGGCAACCTCGCCGCGGCGGTGGCGCGGCACCGGCGGCACGACCGTTCGCGCAGTGGATCGCCATCGCAGTTCGATGCGTCGGTGACCTGGAAGGACCTGGAGCAGATCCGCGCGCGCTGGAAGGGCAAGCTGATCGTCAAGGGCATCATGGATCCGGAGGACGCGCGCCGCGTGGTGGCGCTCGGGGCCGATGCGCTGGTCGTGTCGAACCACGGCGGCCGGCAGCTCGATGGCGCAGCCTCGACGCATCTCCGCGCTGCCGCGCGTGGTCGACGCCGTGCGGCGGGCGCTGCGAAGTGCTGTTCGACGGCGGCATCCGCTCGGGCCAGGACATCCTCAAGGCGCATGGCGCTGGGCGCGAACGCGACGCTGACCGGGCCGCGCCTTCCTCTACGGACTCGGCGCGCTGGGCGGGGCGGGCGTCACGCTCGGCGCTGCAGATCATGAGCCGCGAACTGCAGGTGACGCTGGCGCTGACCGGCTGCAATGACGTCCGCGACGTCGACCGCTCGATGCTGTTCGAGGACTGAGGAGTTGTTGAATGGTCCCATGCCCAGGACGTAACCCCAGCCACCCTTGAGCCAGGAGTCGGTGACGTCAGCGACGGTGGCCAGCAGGAGCGCGGCGAAGAAATAGCGACGGTTGCGCATGAAATACTCGGTGTAGCGCTTGATCGCACCCCAGTCGCGCGGGATCAGGATCGAGGCCAGCGAGTAGAGCGATACCGCGTACAGGATGATGAAGAGGTAACGCCAGAGGGTCCAGGCACCCTCGATCGACATCAGGCGGTACTGGAACCACCAGAAGTTGACCATCCAGAAGAACACCGTGGTCCCCCAGAACGCGACCAGCGGACTGAAGATTTCCGGCTTGTCTTCGTCGTTGCTGCGGTCGATGGCATCGGCAACGCCCGTCAACAGGTGCGTGATCGCCAGGCCGATGATGATCGAGATCAGCACCATGACGTGCTGGAACTGATCGTTCACCCCGCTCTCTCGGCTGGTGTCGGCTGCGCGGCGCCCGTCAACCTCAGACGTAAGGCGGCGGTGCCAGCAGCTGCGTGCCGCGCGATTTCGCCGGTACGCGCGCCTTGAAGTCCGCGGGCTTCAGCACCAGCACATCGCAGGGCAGTGCATCGAGCACCTGTTCGGCCGTATTGCCGATGATCAGTCGCTTGATCCCCGAGCGTGAAACGCCGCCCATGACGACCACGCTGGTGCGCAGCTTCTTGGCGGTGCGCGGCACGACGTCGACCGGATGGCCGGCGACCAGGTGCCGCCGGGCCTTGGGAATATCGCGGTTTGCCAGTTCACGCTCGAAGGCCTTGCGCGCATCGGCCGCAGCCTGGCGCTCGATGGACTCGCTGACTTCCCCGGAAATGCCGCGAAGCGGCATGCGACATCGGTGCGCCCGGGTAGGCATGCACCACGTGCAACGGGCTGCCAATGGCGTCGGCCAACCACCTGCGCCTTATCGAGGATGGCGGCATCGAGCCTTGCGGGCTTCGCGAAGCTGTGCTGCGGATCGATGGCCGCGAGCACCGTGGACTTGCGCCAGGGCGTATTGCGCTTGATCAGCAGCATCGGGACGGGGCTGCGGCGGATCATCTCCCAGTCGTTGAAGCGCAGCAGCCAGGGCATCACGCGCTTGTACTCGTGTCGCTCCGCGACGATGAGGTCGACCTTGCTCTTCACCGCCCAGCGCACCACCGCCTCATAGGCGGGGAAATCCCAGGTGCAGTCGCAATCGACCTTGAGACCGGACTCACGCAGCCCCTCGGCCAGCTTCTCCAGCTGCTTCATCACGCGTCGCCTTCCAGCGCTTCTGCATGTCCTGCAGCGATTCGCCGCCCATGGACCAGGCGTCGACCATCAGCGGTTGCGTGATCGCATGGAACAGCAGCAGCCGGGCGCCGGTGGCGCGCGCAAGAATCGCGGCCTTCAGCATGGGCACCTGGCGGCGCGAGGAAGGCGTCTTGACGGCAACGAGTATGCGGGCAATGCGGGCCATATTCTGTGTTCCTTGTTCCGGGTTCAGTTCAGAACAGCTCTGTCGAAATGTAGTTCGACACGTCGCGCAACTGTTCCAGCGTAAGCATAGCGCGGAATGGAGGCATGGAGTTGCGGCCGGACCAGGCCGTGTCCGCGAGCTTCTGCACGTCGCCGGCCACGTTGACCAGTGTCATGCCGCCGCCATGTCCGCCGGTGCCGCGATCACCGTGGCAGGCCAGGCAATACTGGCGTGTAGAGGGCGCGACCCTTGCCGAGATCGGGCGCCCCGGATGGCAGCGCACCACCGGTGTCGCCTCGCGCGGAGGCATTCGCATTCGCGTTCGCAGGCAGCGGGCCAATCTGCCCATCCAGCGAGAACAGCCAGACGCTGTCGCCCTTGCGTGCCCCCGCCGAACATCGTGCCGGCCGAGAGCACCACCACGTACTGCTTGCCATCGTGGAGCGAAGGTGCTGGCCGACGCGGCAACACCGGCATCCGTCTGGAACTGCCAGAGACGCTTGCCGTTCGAGGAGTCCAGCGCCGTGAACCGGCCATCGCTGCGACCCGACGAAGACCAGCCCGCCCTTCGTCGCCAGCGTGCCGTTGAAGCAGCTGCTCGGCCACTGCTGCTGCCAGGCGATGCGATTGGTGGTCAGGTCCATCGCGGTGAACGTGCCGCGGCGCGCTACACCCGGGTTCGCGCCAGCCACCGCCCATGTACGGTCGCTGGGCCGGCTCGGGTGGGGCAAAGGGCTTCTGGTCGCTCACCGACGAGGCGACGTGGTCGATGCCGCAGATGAACATCCGGTGCGTTTCGGGATCGTAGGAGCTGGGCGGCCAGTTCACGCCCATCTGCGGCTTGTAGAGCGACACCTTGTCCCAGAACGGAGTGAAGATCCGCCCCTGGTTCACCAGCTCGAAGCCCTCGGGCGCATAGTCCATTTCCTGTGGCACGACGGCATCGCCGATCACGTACGGCTGCGTCGCAGCCGTGTGCTGGCGTGGCTCCTGCGGCACGGGCCGCTCCTCGATGCCGAGCAGCGGCTTGCCGGTCTCGCGATCGAGGATGTACACCCAGCCGGTCTTCGAGACCTGCGCGATGCCCTTGCGCATCTGCCCGCAGTAAGGGGGCATCGAACAGGATCACCGGATTGGGTGAGTCGTAGTCCCAGATGTCGTGGTGCACCTGCTGGAAGTGCCAGCGATACTTGCCGGTCTTCACGTCGAGCGCCACGATCGAGACCGTGAACAGGTTGTCGCCCTTGCGGCACCGAGCCGTTGAAGTCCGGGCGCGGCGTTGCCGGTGGAGAAATAGATCATCCCGAGCTGCGGATCGACCGCCGGCGTCTGCCAGACCGGCGCGCCGCCGTACTTCCAGGCCTCGTTGTCCGCGGGCCAGGTGTCGTGCCCGAACTCACCCGGGCGCCGGGATGGTGTAGAAGGTCCAGACCAGCTTGCCGGTCTCTGGCGTCGTAGGCCTTGACGCGACCGCGCGTGCCCAGCTCGCCGCCGCCGAAGCCGGTGATGACCAGGCCGTCGTAATAGAGCGGGGCGCTGACGATGGTGTAGCCCTGAGCGGGATCCTCGGCCTGCACGGACCACACGGACCTTGCCCGTGCGCTGGTCCAGCGCGACGAGCTGGGCATCGAGCTGTCCGAGCGAAGACCTTGCCGTCGCCCAGCGCCACGCCGCGATTGACCCAGCCGCAGCAGACGCGCACGCCGGCTGGCATCGAGCTTCGCCTCGTAGCGCCAGAGGATCGTGCCGGTCTCCACGATCGACGCGCGAAGACGTCGCTGGCGCCGGTGGTGATGTAGATGACGCCGTCGTACACGATGGGCTGGCCCTGCCCGGAGTGCTGCGGCCCGCGCCGGAGCCCAGCAGGTGCGTGCGCCAGTTGGCCTTCAGCTGGCCGACATTGGTGCGGTTGATCGGTTCCAGCGGCGAATAGCGCTGGTTGGACAGCGTGCCGCCGTTGGTCAGCCATCCCGTGGTTGGCGGTGCGGACAGCTGTGCCGCCGTGAACGCGGGCGCCCGTGTGCCCGGATTCGGTGACCTGCGGCGCCCAGCGGGGAGACCAGCAGCCATGGCAGCAGTCCGGCCAGGATCCCGGGACGGGTTGATTGCCTCATCCACGGATCTTATCGCCCGACCGACCGCGCAGTCATTTGCGGGTTTGGAGTAACCTTGCGCAGCCCACACAAAGGCGTTGCCGGGATCGAAACGATGCAGAAGAAGGTGGCCCTGGTCACGGGCGCAGGATCCGGCATCGGACGTGCCGTTGCCACTCGCGCTGGCGGGCGAACGGCTATGCGGTCGTCATCGCCGGACGTCGGCCCGAGCCGCTGGCCGAGGTCGCCAGCCACGGCGGCGCGCACATGCTGGCCGTGCCCACCGACGTCACCGATGCCGGCCGCAGTGCAGCAGTATGTTCGATGCCGCCGGTTGCGCGCTTCGGCCGCCTCGACGTGCTGTTCAACAATGCCGGCGCGGCGGCGCCGTCGACTCCGATCGAGGAGCTGGACGCTCGACGTCTGGCGCCGCGTGATCGACACCAACGTCACGGGCGTGTTCCTGTGCGCGCAGGCGGCGTTTCGCGTGATGAAGGCGCAGAGCCGCAGGGCGGCCGCATCATCAACAATGGTTCCATCGCCTCGGAGACGCCGCGTCCGATCATGGCGGCCTACACGGCCTCCAAGCATGCGGTGACCGGCCTCACCAAGTCGCTCGCGCTCGAAGGGCCGGCGCTACAACATCGCCTGCGGGCAGATCGACATCGGCAATGTGCAGACGAACCTCGGCATTCCGATGTCCAGCGGCACGCTGCAGGCGGATTTCTCGATGAAGCCCGAACCGACCTTCGACGTGAAGCACGTGGCCGAGGCCGTGCTCTACATGGCCGGGCTGCCGCTGGAGGCGAACGTGCTGAACATGACCGTAATGGCCACGACAATGCCCTTCGTGGGTCGCGGTGAGCGCATGGCATGCGAAGCCGCTGCTCGGGACCTACAACGCGCCGGCCGGACACTGGGTGGGTGACGGCTTTCCGGTTCGCACGCTGTTTTCCTACGATCGGCTCGGGCCGCAACTGAGTCCGTTCCTGCTGCTGGACCACGCAGGGCCGACGCCGGTTCCCGCCGGCCGAGAAGCCGCGTGGCGTCGGCGAGCATCCGCACCGCGGCTTCGAGACCGTGACGATCGTCTACAGCGGCGAAGTCGAGCATCGCGACACGCGCCGGCAATGGCGGCTCCATCGGCCCCGGCGACGTGCAGTGGATGACCGCAGGCGCGGGCTGATGCACGAGGAATTCCACTCGCCGGGTTTCACGAAGCGCGGCGGCCAGCTGGAGATGGCGCAGCTGTGGGTGAACCTGCCGGCGCGGCGACAAGATGACCCGCCGCGCTACCAGGCGATCACCGCCAGCCAGATTCCGGTGGTGGAGCTGCCGGGCAACGCCGGCAGACTGCGCGTGATCGCCGGGCGCTTCGGAGACGCGCAGGGCCCGGCACAGACCTTCACCGAGCTGAACGTCTGGGACATCCGGTTGAACGCCGGCGCCAATGCGCTGCTGCCGGTCCCGGCAGGGCACAATGGCGTCGTCGCGGTGCTCGGCGGGCGCATCATGCCGATGGGCGGCAACGCGCTCGCCAGCGGCGACATGGCGCTGTTCGGCACGCAGGCCAGTCGATCAGGCTGCATGCCTACGAGCCCTCGACGCTGCTGGTGCTTTCCGGCGTGCCGATCGAGGAGCCGATCGTCGGCTACGGGCCGTTTGTCATGAATTCGCGGCAGGAAATCATCAGCGCCTTCGACGACCTGCAGTCGGGACGCTTCGGCATTCTGGACGAGCTGAACGAGGGGGTTGTCATGGCGGATTATTCGGATGACGGCGCTGAGCCGGGCTCTGGAGCCCGGCCACGCGTTTCGAAGCACATCCTCGACTGCGAGGTCATCGGCAAGATCCCGTCGGACCTCGACGGCGCCTTCTACCGCGTCGGGCGCGGAGTGGTTCTACCCGCCGAAGTTCCGCGACGACGCCATCCTCAACGCAGATGGCTACGTCAGCATGTTCCGCATCCGCAACGGGCGCGTCGACTACCGCGGCCGCTGGGTGCGCACCGAGCGCTTCGAGCGCAACCGCGACGGCCGGCCGCCAGCTCTACGGCTACTACCGCAATCCCTACACCGACGACGAGTCCATCCGCGATCCGGCGCGACCCGAACCGCCGCACGGTGTCGAACACCGCGCCGCTGGTGCATCGACGGCAAGCTGTTTTCGCTGAAGGAAGACGGGCTGCCCTACGAGCTCGACCCGAACACGCTCGAGCCACGCGCGGCACGTGGGATGCGGGCGGCGCCTGGAAGAGCCAGACCTTCAGCGCGCATCCCAAGCTCGATCCGCTGACCGGCGAGATGGTGGCCTACGGCTACGAGGCCACCGGCCTTGCCAGCGACGACCTGTACATCGCCACGGTGAATCGCGCAGGGCAAGGTGACCGACAGCGTCACCGTCAAGGTGCCCTACGTCAGCGTGATCCATGACATGGCGCTGACGCACCGGCACGTGGTGATTCCCTTCGGCGGCTACGTCACCAGCGCGGAGCGGCTGCAAGGCCGGCAAGATCCACTGGGGCTGGGACGCAGACCAAGCCCTCGATGATCGGCGTGATGCCGCGCGGCGGCAGCGCGAAGGACATGCGCTGGTTCCAGGGTCCCGAGCGCTGCATGATGCACACGTTCAATGCGCACTCCGAGGGCAACAAGGTCATCCTCTACGCGCCGTTCTACGACTCGAATTTCTTCCCGTTCTTCCCGACCGGTCGATGGTTCGCCGTGGAACCCGGCGAAGGCGCGCGCCTTCATCCGCAAGATCACGCTGGACCTGGACAAGCGCGGCAACAACTGGAAGGAGGAGATCCTCTGGCCCATGCAGGTGGGCGACCTGGGCAAGGTGGACCCGCGCGTGCTGACGCTGCCGACGCGCTACCTCTACACGCTGTTCACCGACGACGACCGGCCGGTGGATCGCGGCAAAGATGGGCGCCGGCGGCCCGGCGCGGCCCAGCAACAGCTACGGCCGCTTCGACCTCGAGACCGGCAAGGTCGAGACGCTACTTCGCCGGTCCGACGCACGCGCTGCAGGAATGCAGCTTCGTGCCGCGCGCCTCGGGGCGTCGAGGGCGATGGCTACCTGGTCGGCGTCGCGTCGAACTACGCGCGAGATGCGCTCCGAGCTGGTGATTGCCGATGCGCAGCGGCTGGGCGAGGGCGACATCGCGCGCGTGATCCTGCCGTTCCGCATCAGCCAGCAGGTGCATGGCGTGTGGGCGGATGCGAAGGAACTCGCGCTGGGCTGATGCCATCGCTCCCACTCGCGTTCCGGGATATCCAGGAGGCCTCGCAGCGGATCGGCGCGCATGTCCATCGCACGCCGGTCCTGACTTCGTCGTACCTGGACAACGAGACAGGCGGCCGGCTGTACTTCAAGTGCGAGAACCTGCAGAAGACGGGCTCGTTCAAGGCGCGTGGCGCACACAATGCCGTGTTCATGCTGGAGCCCGGGATTGCTGCGCGCGGCGTGGTGACCCACTCTTCCGGCAACCACGCAGCGGCGCTGGCGCTTGCGGCGCGCCGCCGCGGCATCCGTGCCCTTGTCGTGATGCCCTCCAATGCCAGTGAAATCAAGAAGGCGGCGGTTGCAGGGTATGGCGCAACCATAGTCGCGTGCGCGCCCACGCTTGCATCCCGGGAGTCCACCACCGCTGCTCTTGTCGCCGAAACGGGCGCGCAGTTGATCCATCCATTCGAGGACTATGGCGTGATGGCCGGCCAGGGCACCGCCGCGCTGGAGTTGCTGGAGAGTCAGCCCGATCTCGACAGCGTGCTGGTCCCGGTCGGGGGTGGAGGACTGCTTGCGGGAACGGCGATAGCCGCAAGGGGAATGCGCCGCGGCATCGCAGTCATCGGTGTCGAGCCCGAGCAGGCTGACGACGCCATGCGCTCGTTCCGCACCGGCATCCGGGTGGGCATCGACGCCCCCGTGACCATCGCGGACGGACTGCGCGCATCGATTGGCGAGAGGACATTCCCGATCGTCAGGCAATGCGTTGACGATGTGGTGACTGTCACGGAGGCCGGAATAGTGAGCGCAATGCGACTCCTCTGGGAGCGCATGAAAATCGTGGTCGAGCCCTCCAGTGCGGTGCCACTTGCCGGGATCCTGGAGGGCAGGATCGCGGTCGCCGGCCGCAGCGTCGGCATCATCCTTACCGGCGGAAACGTCGCACTCGATGCCCTGCCGTGGCAGGGCCAGGCCAGGACTCCGGCTGCCCCGCCGGCATCGCCGGGCTGACGACCGGGCTGGGGTGGGGGAGGCAATCTGCGGTCTTCGGTTCTGCGAACACCGTCAAGGGCCTCGCGAAGGAGGTCAGGCATGCTGAGACAGCGATGAGACCCTTCACCGTCCTGCTGATCCTGTATGCGGTCCTGTGCCTGGTCGCGCTTGGATTTCTGGTGCGGTGGGAACGCCGCAAGTATCTCCGGCATGGCAAGGCCGGGGCCTGGCTCAGTGTCCGGCTGGCAACGATACCCATTGCGATGGCGACTGCGGCACTCGTCTACCTGCCGGCTCGCAGCACTTCCGGGATGGAGGCGCTGGCGGTCTTTTACATCCTGCTGATCATCGCCGCGCCGATATTCTGGTTTGGCTCACATTGGCTGGTCGGCCGCTTCTCGAACCCACGACTGCTGTTTTCCGAGTCGGCCACTATCGCCGTCTCTCCGATCGTCCTTGCGATCGCGCTGGTGTTGCTCGCCCACAAGCTGCAACCCATCGCCTGGTCGATGCTCAGGTCAGCGGGATTGGCCTAGCAACATTCCCTTCAAGTCGGCGGTGTAGGCTGAGCGGATGCCAGCACCGACCCGCAGGTCCCTGATCTCCCGCCGGATCGCCATGATCCAGGCCGGTGCCTTCCTTGCAGCCGCTGGCCGCAGCCGGGTCCTGCCGGCGCAGGCGTTGCACCTGGCGGAGGACCCCTTCCGTCTCGGTGTGTCCTCCGGCTTTCCGACCGACCACTCCGTGGTGCTCTGGACGCGGCTAGCGCCAATGCCGCTGGCTACCGACGGTGGCATGCCGCCCGTCGACGTGGAGATTGACTGGGAGATCGCGCGTGACGAGCAGTTCCGCCGCATCGATCGACGCGGCAAATCGCTGGCGTCCGCTGCTGCGGCACACAGCGCGCGCGTCGAGGTCCAGGGACTCGAGCCCGCGCGCGATTACTGGTACCGCTTTGCTGCTGGCGCCCACCGCAGTCGCATCGGCCGCACCCGCACGTTGCCGGCAGTGGCTGCCGACACGGCGTCGCTGCAGCTGGCAATCGTTTGCTGCCAGCACTATGAAACCGGCCACTATGCTGCCTATCGCCACATTGCCGCCGCCGCGCCGGAGCTGGTCGTCCATCTTGGGGACTACATTTACGAAGGTGCTGCCGCCGATGGTGGCGTGCGCCGGCATTCAGGTCCCGCGTGCCACACGCTGGAGCAGTATCGGCAGCGCTATGCGCAGTACCTGACGGATCCGTCCCTGCAGGATGCCCATGCCGCGGCACCGTGGCTGGTCACCTGGGACGACCACGAGGTCGCGAACGATTACGCGGGCGAGTTGCCGAACCGCGAGTCCGAACGCGCGACGTTCCTTGCCCGCAGGACAGCGGCCTACCAGGCGTATTTCGAGCACCTGCCGTTGCCCCCGTCGATGGCGTTGTCCGGCTCGACGATGCCGATCTTCAGCCGGCATCGTATTGGCCGCCTGGCAACGATCCACATGCTTGACCAGCGGCAGTACCGCTCGCCAGAAGCCTGCGCACTGGGCGAGCAGCTTGCAGGAAATCGTCTCGACGGCAGCTGTGCCGAGCGCGTGCTCGACTCGCGCACCATGCTGGGTGCCGCACAGGAACGGTGGTTCGAGCAGGGCCTGGTTGCCGCGCCGGCACGCTGGACCCTGCTTGGACAGGGGACGGTGTTCACGCACCTGGACGAGGAACCAGGCGAAGGCCGCCTCTACTGGTCCGACGCCTGGAACGGCTACCCGGCCGCGCGCCAGCGCCTGCTGGATTCGTTGCAGCGCACTCGCAGCGCGAACCCCATCGTCTTCACCGGCGACCTGCATGCCTTCATGGTCAGCGACGTCAACGCCGTGCCTGAACAGCTGGACTCACCGCTGCTCGCCGCGGAATTCGTCGCCACATCCCTGTCGTCGAGTGGGCGCCCTCAACCCTCGCTCGATCGCTGGCTGGCCGGGAATCCGAACATCTCCCTGCTTGAAGGCCGCAGCCGCGGTTACCTGCGGGTCCAGCTCGGGCGCGAGCGGGCAAGCGTCGACCTGATGGCCGTCGATGACGTGCGCAATGCGTCCTCCGGACAAAGCGTGCTGCGCTCGTTTGTCATCGAGGCGGGCAGGCCCGGGATCCAGCCCGCCTGACGCCTGCGCTAACATCCGCTGCATGACTGCACGGAATCCGGTCTTCGCACTTGTCCTCTGCCTGTTGTCTGCGGGTGCGTGCCTTCCTGCCCAATCGCCCGGATATCTGCAGGGAAAGGCCTCGGCGGACGGCATCGGAAAACGATACATGGGCCGGGAGATCGCGCATGTCATGGGCTGGCAGGCGGCCTCATGGCTCGAGCGGGAGGAGCGCGAAAGGGAAGAGCGAACGTCCGTGCTGGTCGACGAGCTGGGACTCAAGGCCGGCATGGTGGTCGCCGACGTCGGTGCGGGAAGCGGCTATCTGAGCCGCCGCATGGCGCCGCTGGTTGCGCCCGGAGGTCGCGTCCTCGCTGTCGATATCCAGCCGGAAATGCTCGAGATGCTGGCGAAGCTGGCCGAGGATCCGCGCTACCGGAATATCGAGCCGGTGCTGGGGACGTCAGGCGATACGCGCCTGCCAGCGCAAGGCGTGGACCTGGCCATCATGGTTGACGTCTATCACGAGCTCGAATATCCCCATGAAGTGCTGGAGAGCATCGTGCGCGCGCTGAAGCCCGGCGGGCGCGTGGCGTTCGTGGAATTCCGCGGCGAAGACGCGAACGTGCCGATCAAGTCGCTGCACAAGATGACCGAACGGCAGATCCGCCGCGAGGCGGGCGCACATGCGCTCACCTGGGAGCGAACGAGCAGGCGACTGCCCTGGCAACACCTGGTGGTGTTCCGCAAGGCAGCGCCTTGATGCAGCGACTCAACCCACCTGGACGGTGATGCGGCGCGGTTGCGCGTGGGCGGCCTTCGGAATGCGCACCCGCAGCACGCCCTGGTTCAGTTCGGCAGAGACCTGTGCAGGATCCAGTTCGCGACTCAGCGTGAAGGCGCGCTGGTAGCGCGTCCGCTGCACTTCAGCGTGGCTGGCCTGCATGTTCTCCGGCGCCTGCAGCACGAGTTCGGCGTCAATGAGCAATGTATCGCCTTCCACACGCACATCCAGCCGGTCCCTCGGAACGCCCGGCAGGTCCGCATGGAGCGTGATACCGCTGGGGTCCTCCAGCACGTCCACCGCGGGCAACAGCGCAGCGTCGCGCTGGGTCGATGATTCAACGGTCATGGGTTGGCTCCTCCGTATCAACGTACTTCGACGCGGCGCGGTCGGGCCGATTCGCTGCGCTGCACGCTGACGTGCAGCACGCCGTCCCTGTACGCCGCCTTTACCGCGCCCGGATTCACATCGTCAGGCAGGCTGACGACCCGCCGGAACGGGCCATCGAACCGTTCGTTGATATGCATGACGGATTTCCCGTCCTCCGGTAGCAGGGTCGGAGGGCGGTTTCCCTCGATGGTGAGTACACCGCGCTCCACCTTCACATCGAAGGTTGCGGGATCGATCCCCGGCGCGAAGGCATAGATCTCGACCGATTCGGGTGTACTGGCGACATTCAGCGCGGGATAGCCGCGGGCGTATCCCCGGATACTGGGTGAGACGGTGTCAAACGCCTGCTGCATTTCCCGCTGCAGGCGGTCTACTTCCGCGAACAGGTCGCGGGGTGACAGGCTGCGATACATGGTCCTGGCCTCCATGGGTTGAAGACAGGGGCGATGTAGGGCGGGTCGAGGGAGTTTCAAGGGTGCCGTGTTCCCGGGCGGCCCGGAGGCACGGAACTACGATGGGTGGCGCAGGAAGCGGGGCCGCCAGATCGCCAGGACGATGTTGGCCACCGCCACGGTCAGCAGTACCCAGAGCCCACCCCACTCGGTGCGCAGGACCTGATCGAGCAGCGCCGGCTCGCCGGCGCCGGACACGGCCTTTTCCGAGAGCTCGGCCGCCTTGCGGGCACTTGCCGCAACCGTCAACAGCGTGCCTTCGAACATGCTGATGCCGAGCAGTGCCTTGATCCATGCCCAACCTGCGTTCTTGTAAGCCTCGTTGAAAGCGATCGACAGCAAGCCGCTGACGATCACCAGGGCCAGCGATGGCACCAGAAGCCAGCGGACCAGGTTGGCAATGTTCTGCCGCGTGGCTGCGTAGGCCACGACCGAATCGGTGGGTGCCGTGGCAACCAGGATCAGGCACGCCGCCAGGCCACCCACCACGCCGATGGCGCCAAGTTCATGCAGCAGTTTGATCAGGGGCCGGGACATCATGTCTCCGCTCTTGCAGCGGTTTGACGCCTGATCCGGGTTGGTGCTAGCGTCGATCGATGTCCACGACGCCAGTTCAATGGCTCGCTGCCTACAGGCAGGCCTGGATTGACCGCGATGCCGATGCCGCGGCAGCGCTGTTCACCGAGGACGCCACCTATGCCGAGCAGCCTTACCAGGATGCATTCGCCGGGAGCAAGGGTGTACGTGACTACTGGTCGAGGGTGACGGCCACCCAGTCCGCTGTCGAGGTGAAATTCGGTTCGCCCATCACGGTGGGCGACCAGACTGCCGTCGAATGGTGGACTACGCTTGCGAACGGAGGCGTGCCGATCACTCTGGCCGGCTGCTTCATTCTCAAGTTCGATGCTTCCGGAAGGTGTCGCAGCCTGCGGGAATACTGGCACTTCGCTGAAGGTACGCAGCAACCCCGCAAGGGTTGGGGAACATAGCTCCAGCCGGTTGCCGATCACAAGGATTCCAGCAGCACCGTTTCGAGCGTCGTGGCAGGTCGATCCGCGAGTTCGTCCACCATGGTGGTGCAGGCTGACAGATAGTCCTCGCGGACTGCCCGCCCGAAGGAGGCCACGAGTTCTGCGCCATACCGGGCATGGCCGTCGCCACCGCCATTGCCCAGCATTCCTGCGATGAAGGTTTCGTCATCGACCGAAACGGCGTCGACGGATCGACCACCCAGCTTGGCGTAGAGGCTTGCCAGCTCAGCCGCGTCATAAGTGCGGGGCCCAGTGATGTCGTAGGCGACGTTCTCATGCCCGCTCGAAGTCAACACTGCCGCTGCAACGGCAGCACAGTCATTGCGCGCCACGTAGGCGATGCGTCCGGTGCCGCGGTTGTGCACGAAACTGCCGTGAAGGATCGCCTGTCGCGCTTCCGGTGCCTGGTAGTCGGCGTAGAGGCTGTTCCGCAGCAGTGTCCAGTCGACCCCGCACCGCCGCAGCGCCTCTTCGGTCTGCAGGTGACTGGGTGCCACGGCCGCCGGATTGGGGGCTGCCGGCGAGATCATCGATGTGTAGACGATGCGCCTCACGCCAGCCGACACCGCTGCATCGATGGCGGCACGATGTTGCACGACGCGACGTGCGAGATCCACAGCGCTGATCAACAGTAGTCGGTGCGCGCCTTCAAACGCGGAGCGCAGGCTGGCTGGATCGTCGAAATCCCCAAACCGGACCTGCGCGCCGCGCGCCGCCAGATCCGCGAGCTGATCGGGTCGGCGTGTCACGAGGATCAGTCGCGCCGGCTCGACGCGAGCGAGCGCGTGCCCGGCAGCAAGGCGGCCGAGTTGCCCTGAAGCTCCAGTTATGACCAGCCGTTCCACAGGCCCGATGATATTCCGCTGGGCAGACCCGCGTCCCGGAAGACACCTATATCCGGAGCCAGTCTTTTCCCCGCAGCGTAGTCAGGTAGGGGAGCAGCTGCGAGTCGAGTTCCGCATCCGGACTCTTGTAGGCCCAGTGCGCCTCCGCGCGGCATCGACATCAGGATCGACTCGGTCCGGCCACCGCTCTGCAGCCCGAACAGCGTGCCGCGGTCGTAAACGAGGTTGAACTCCACGTAGCGCCCGCGCCGGTAGAGCTGGTAGCGCGCGCTCGCGCGGTGTATAGGGCGTGCTTCGGCGGCGCTCGATGATGTCCCGGTAGGCGTCGTGGTAGGCATTGCCGACCCGCTGCATCAGCGCGAAGCCCTGTTCCCAGGTCAGTGGCATGTCGGTGGAGTCTTCATTGACGTCGTCGTAGAAGATGCCGCCGACGCCGCGTGTTTCGGCGCGATGCTTCAGGAAGAAGTATTCGTCGCAGTGGTGGCGCGCCACCGGATAGATCGACCTGGAGACTCCGTCGCATGCCTCGCGCGCCGCACGGTGCCAGGCAATGACGTCCTCCTCATAGGGAATGAACGGCGTCAGGTCGAAGCCGCCGCCAAACCACCAGACGTCGCCGGCGCTGAAGAAGCGCACGTTGGCATGGCTGGTCGGGGCATGCGGATTGCGCGGATGCATGACCACTGACACGCCCATTGCACGGAAGCTGCGGCCCGCGAGCTGGGGGTTGCGTGCCGTCGCGGAGGGCGGGAGTTTTGATCCGCGCACATCGGAGAGCGCGGCGCCCGCGCGCTCGAAGACGTCGCCGCCTTCCTGCACGGCGGTAATGCCGCCGCCCTGCAGCTGCGCCGGTCATCGCCGGGCGTTCCCATGCATCGCGCAGGAACTCCCCGCCCATGTGCGCGCCGCCGAAGGTCGAGCACAGCCTGTCCTGCAGCCCATGCAGGTATTGCAGCACCTGCGTGGCCCGTGCCTCGTGGAGATTGGAGTCGTTCATGGCCCTATTCTAGGCCGCCAGCGTCAGCGCGTCGCCGTGGCCTCGGCGCGAGCCTGCCCGGCGACGTAAGCGCGAATCATTTCCGACGCGCCTTCGGGCAGCAGATGCTTCCAGGCGATCATGCCGCTGGTCGGCAAGGCTGCCGTCCTCGACGATGGCGCGCCAGGTCGCGGCATCAGTCAGCGCGCGCAGATCGCTTCAGGTCCGGGAGGATGCCCGAGGCGCGCGTGCCGAGCCCGTGGCAACGGGCGCAGTAGTCGAGGAAGATATGCGCTGCCTTTCGCGACCGTGGCTTGCGGGAAGGTTTCCGTGACCTGTACCACCGGCCCTGCGGGCGGCGGGTCGGCAGGGAGCGTCGCCGTGCCACCGAGCTTGAAGGCGACGAGGCGACCCACCTGGCGACTGCGCATCACCGGTGGCGCGGAAAACGATCGCGACCGCCGCCGGCGCCGGTAGCGGCGAGGATGTACTGCTCGCCGTCCACGGCGTAGCTGACCGGACCAGTCATGATGGCGTTGGGCGTGTCGTGCGCCCATACCTGCTCGCCGGTATCCGCGCGATAGCGCGATCAGGCTGGCCCATGTACACGTCGCGGCCGTGACCCTGGAACACCAGGCCGCCGGCCGTGGCCAGCACGCCGTTGCCGGCACCCGGCATCTTCCAGGCGGCCTTCTGCGCTACCGGATCCCAGGCGAGCAGGTAGTTCTCGGGCTTCGGCGCGTTCGGGTCCGGCTTCGGCGGTGCCTCGTACGGGACCGTGCTGCGCGAAGTGATGCAGTCCCAGGCAGGTCGAGCCCCTTCACGTACTGGAAGGTCTCGCGCGCGGGATGTAGCGCGTCGAGGCATTCGCGCTGGCCTGCAGGTACATGAGGCCGGTCTTCGGGCTGAACGCCGTGGGATGCCACGAATGGCCGCCGCCTTCACCCGGGCTCAGCCGCACGGGCTTGTCCGTGTAGTACGCCTCCGGATTCACGACCGGCCGACCCGTCGCGAGGTCCACGTGCGATGCCCAGGTACGCCCGGGACGAATGGTTCGGCCGAGACCAGTTTTCCGTCCCTGCGGTCGATCGCTGTAGAAGAAGCCGTTCTTCGGCGTGTGCATCAGCACCTTGCGTGGCTACGCCGCCGACGTTGAGGTCCGCGAGGATCATGTCGGCGACGGAGTCGTAGTCCCAGCTGTCGCCGGGCGTCTCCTGGTAGTGCCATCTGTACTGCCCGGTCTTCGCGTCCACCGCGACCACCGAGCAGATGAACAGGTTGTCGCCCTTGCCCTCGGAACGGATCAGCCGTGGCCAGGGATAGCCGTTGCCCGTGGCGAGGTAGAGCTGGCCGAACTCCGGGTCGTAGACGATGGAGTTCCAGGCCATGCCGCCGCCGCGGTAGTCGTTGTGCGGTCCGAACCACGTTGGCTGCACGAGGCTCGCCATGATCGCGTCCGAGGCGGCGCCATCCGGCTGCGCCGGATCGCCAGGCGTGGTGAAGAAACGCCAGGCCAGCTCGCCGGTGTCGGCGTCGTAGGCGCTGACATAGCCACGCCCGCCGAACTCGCCGCCGCCGTTGCCGATGAACACCAGGCCGCCGCCCACGCGCGGCGCGCCGCTGATGGTGTACATCGCTTCCGGATCCACCGTCGCGGCAGTCCACAGCGGCTTGCCATTCGCCGCATCGAGCGCGATGAGCCGGCCGTCATAGGTGGCCACGTAGACCTTGCCGCGATAGACCGCCGCGCCGCGGCTGACGACATCGCAGCAGTTCTTCGCCGCGGCGGGCCCCGGCACCTTCGGGTCGAACTGCCAGAGCGCCTTGCCGGTACTTCGCATCGACCGCGTAGACCTTGCTCCAGGCCGTCGTCACGTAGATCACGCCATCGACGACGATGGGCGTGGCCTCCTGGCCGCGCGTGGTGTCGAAATCCATCGACCAGGCGGGCTTCAGGCCCGCGATGTTTTCCGGCGTGATCTGGTCGAGGCCGGAGAAGCGCTGGGCCTGCTGGTTGCCGCCATGCACCAGCCAGTTCTGCGGCTCGGCGTCCGCTGCGTTGCATGCGTTCGTCGTCCACCTGCGCCGGGCGCGGCTGCCGCAGGCTGGCGCTTCGCGCTTGCCGCAGCCGGCCACGCTGCCAGGCAGGCCAGGGCCAGCGCCGCAGGCCGATCGATCGCATCATCACTTCCGCTGCGGCCAGGTGGACTGGTACTGCTCGAACACCGAACGCAGCGTGCGCGGCTTGCGGCCGGTGAGCTTCTCGACGCTGTCGGAAAGCACGTTGAAATAGCCTTCGCGGATCGACTGGCCGAAGGTGACCATGTCGTCGCTCGACCAGGGGATGGGCGCACTGGCGGTGCTCGGATCGTCCGAGGCGTGGCGCGGCACGCCGAGCGAATCGAAGTACGCGAACATCTCATCGTCACTCACGCGGCGATAGTTGATCTTCTGGCCGCTCATCTCTTCGGCGAGCGCGACGGCCTTGGGAAAGCTCAACAGTTCGGGCCCGGTGAGGTCGTAGGCGCGGTTCTCGTGGCCGGAAGACGTCAACACACCCACGGCGCTGGCCACGCAGTCATCGCGTGACACGAAGGCGATCGGCCCGTCGTGCGCATTGTCCGGCAGGCTGCCGGAAGCCAGTGCGGGCGGGATCACCGCCATTGCGATGGCCTCCGCGTACTGGCTGTCGCGCAGGTGCGTGAAGGCGAGGCCCGAGGCCTCGATGATCTCCTCGGTGGCGCGGTGGTCGAGTTTCACGACCGCCGGGTTGCCGGGCGCAGCCGCGCCCAGCAGCGATGTGTAGGCGATGTGCCGCACGCCGGCCTGCTTCGCCGCCTCGACGGCGTTGCGATGCTGCCCGACGCGCGAGCCCACGCGGGCGGTGCTGATCAGCAGCATCCGGTCGCCACCGGCGAAGGCGGGGCCCAGCGTTTCGGGACGGTCGAAGTCCGCGGCGCGGACCGTGACGCCGCGCGCGGCGAACTCCGCCAGCTGCGCCGGCTTGCGCGTGGTCAGGATCAGCTCCGAAGGCTTCACCTTCTCGAGCAGCAGTGTCGCGGCTGCGCGGCCGAAGGCGCCGGATGCGCCGCTCACGATGATTGCCATCCCCATCCCCCGGATATTCTGCCGACCAACAACGACCTGCTCCGCAGCGTATCATTCCGGCCCATGCCCAGGCTCGCCGCGAACCTCTCCACGATGTTCACCCAGCTTCCGTTCCTCGATCGAATCGGGGCCGCGGCCCGCGCCGGTTTCCGCGCCGTGGAGTGCCAGCATCCCTACGCCGAGAAGCCGGAGTCGATCGCCGACAGGCTGCGCGGGGAGGGGCTCGAGTGGGTCCTGTTCAACAGCCCTGCCGGGAACAGCGCGGCAGGCGAGCGCGGCATTGCCTGCCTGCCCGGGCGCCAGGCGGAGTTCGCCGAGGGCATACATCGCGCGCTCGAGTACGTCGCGGCCGGTCGTTGCCGGCGCATCCATGTGATGGCGGGCCTGTTGCCTGCGGGGGCGGATCGCGGGCGTTGCGTCGAGCAGTACATCGAATCGCTGCGGGTGGCGGCGGACCTGCTGGCGCCTGCCGGCGTGACGGCGCTGATCGAGCCGATCAACACCCGGGTGGATGTGCCCGGCTACCTGCTCGATTCAACGCGCCTCGCACTTGAAGTGATCGAGCGCTGCGATCGGCCAAACCTGAAACTGCAGTACGACGTCTATCACATGCAGATCATGGAAGGGGACCTCGCGCGCTCGATCGAGCGGCTGCTGCCGTGGATCGGGCATATCCAGATCGCTGACAATCCGGGACGGCACGAGCCGGGTTCGGGCGAGATCGCCTTCGACTTCCTGCTCGACCGTATCGACGCGCTGGGCTATGACGGCTGGATCGGCTGCGAGTACATGCCGGCGGGAGACACTGCCGCGGGCCTGGGTTGGGCGCGTCGCTACCTCGCGCACAGAGGACCCATAGCCAGGCGCTGATGGGTGCCGATCCGTGCGGACGGATTGACAGCGACAGGCGCGGGCGCGTGCAATCCGGCGCATGAAATACGCGAGGCCCGTCGTTCCGGCGCTGTTGTGCGCAGCGTCCCTTTCCGCCGCCGCCGCTGGGCCCCCGCAGCTGCTATGGGGTGACACGCACCTGCACACCGCGCACTCGGTCGATGCCTACGCGACCGGCAACTACTTCGCGGACCCTGACACTGGCCTACCGCTACGCGATCGGGCTTGCCGGTGCTGCATCCGGTGACGCGCGAGAAGATCCGCATCGAGCGGCCGCTGGACTTCCTGGTCGTGGCCGACCACGCGGAGAACCTGGGGCTGCAGGTGCGGCTCGACCACGATGACCCGGACCTGATGGCCACCGCAACCGGGCGGCGACTGGCCGAGTTGCAGAAGACAGGACGTCGCGCGGTGTTCGGCGAAGTAGGGCGCATCAACCAGGCCGAGCGACCAGAGCCTGCAGCAGGAGCTGAATTCAGACGCCATCCGCGGCAGCTTCTGGAAGAAGCAGGTGGCGACTGCGGACCAGTACAACCAGCCGGGCCGGTTCACGGCGCTGATCGGCTGGGAATGGTCGCCGATGCCCAACTGGGCGAACCTGCATCGCGTGGTCTTCACTTCGGCGGACGCCGCGACAGCCGGCCGTTCATTCCCTTCAGCTCCATCGAGAGCTCGCGGCCGGAAGACCTGTGGCGCTGGCTCGAGCATGACCAGCCGCGAGACCGGCGCGCAGTTCGTCGCGATCCCGCACAACTCGAACATGTCCAACGGCACGATGTTCGACATGCGTGGACAGCGACGGCAAGCCGCTGACAGCCGACTACGCGCGCGATCGCGTCGCGCTGGGAAGTCGTGATGGAGATCACCCAGACCAAGGGCACGTCGGAGACTGACCCGTCGCTGTCGCCCGAACGACGAATTCGCCGCCTTCGAGGTGCGCAACAAGCTGCTGACCGGTCCGCCGTCGAAGGAGACGGCGGCGGGCTTCGCGCGCGGACAGCGCTGCTGCAGGGCTTGGCGCTGGAGGCCGGGATCGGCGTGAATCCCTACCGCTTCGGCATGGTCGGGCAGCACCGACTCGCACAACAGCCTCGTCCTCGGTGGAGGAGTACGACTACCACGGCAAGCTCGGCAGCCAGATGATCACCGAGCAGCGCCCGAAGGACCGCAGCAATTTCTCCGATCTGGGAGCTGTCGGCCTCGGGTCTCGCGGGTGTCTGGGCAAGATCCAATACGCGCCAGGACATTCTCGATGCGTTCCGGCGCAAGGAGGTCTACGGCACGTCCGGGCCGCGCATTGCGTTGCGGATGTTCGCCGGCTGGGATTTCTCGGCCAGTGATGGCCGTGCGAAGGACCTCTCGGTGGCCGGCTATCGACGCGGCGTGCCCATGGGCTCGGACCTGCCGGCAGCACCCCGCGGCAGGCACTGCGCCGACGCTGATGATCGAGGCGGCGCGCGACCCGCTCAGCGGCAACCTGGACCGCATCCAGGTGGTGAAGGGCTGGCTCGACGCAGCGGGTGAGGTGCACGAGAAGATCTACGACGTTGCCTGGTCGGGCGATCGGCGCATCGGCGCAGACGGCAAGCTGCCGGCGGTGGGCAACACCGTCGATGCGCGCGACCGCCACCTTCCGCAACGACATCGGCGCGCCGCAGCTGTCGGTGGTCTGGAAGGATCCGCAGTTCGATCCCGCCAACGCGCGTTCTACTATGTTCGTGTGCTGGAGATCCCGACGCCGCGGCACTCGACCTACGATGCGGTGGCGCTGCAGATTCCGGTCGAACAGACAAAGGCGCCGGTCTGGATACAGGAGCGGGCCTGGTCCTCGCCGGTCTGGTACACGCCGCACTGATGCGCTTTCCCGCCCTGCGCCGGCTAGGATAGAGTCGGTCGGGAACAACGGGGGAAGGGAAATGGCGACAGACAACAGCCGACGGCGAGCGGCGATCCTTGGCGGCGTCTTCACGACCATCCTCGCCGGGTTGCTGCCCGGCGCACAGGCCGCCGACAGGCATTCGCGCCCGAGGCGCCGAGGCAGTACGCGCAGGGCGCGCAATGGCCCAGCTACAACAACCGGCTGAACGGCCAGCGGTACTCGCCGCTGAAGCAGATCACCGCCGCCAACGTGACGCAGCTGGGCGAGGTCTGCCGCGTGCAGATCGACGGGCCGACCTCCTTTCACTCGGGCCTCGTCGTGGTCGACGGCACGATCTATACCGCCACCGGGCGCGAGACGTTTGCGCTCGACGCCACGAACTGCGCGGTGCGCTGGAAATTCGACTACACGCCGGAAGAGGAGCCCTGCGGCGGCGGCAACCGCGGCGTGGCGGTGATGGACGGGCGCGTATTCCGCGGCACCTGTGATGGCCGGCTGGTCGCGCTCGACGCGGCGACCGGCAACTGCTGTGGAAGAACGTGATCGCCAACCCGCGGCTGGGCGAGTCCACCGTGGCGGCGCCGCTGGCATGGCAGGGCGTGGTGTACATGGGCATCGCCGGCAGCGAACTCGGCATCCGCGGCCGCGTGATGGCCTATGACGCACTGACTGGCCAGGAACTGTGGCGCTTCAACACCATTCCCATGGGCAACGAGACCGGCGCGGAGACCTGGAAGAGGCCGGAGTCGGCGAAGACCGGTGGTGGTGGCGTCTGGGGCGCGATGTCGCTGGATGTCACGACCGGTGAGCTGTTCGTGCCCGTCGGCAATCCCTGGCCGGACATCGATCGCGACTACCGGCCGGGCACGAACCTGTTCACCAACTCGGTCGTCGTGCTCGATGCGCGCACGGGCGCGCTGAAGTGGTGGCACCAGGTCTCGCCCGCGGATCGCATGGACCTCGACCTCGCCGCCGCGCCGCTGCTGTACCGCGACAGCCGCATGCGCGACCTGCTCGTGATCGGCGGCAAGGACGGTTATGTGACCGCGGTTGACCGCGACACGAAGCAGCGCGTTTTCCGCACGCCGGTGACGACGGTGCTCCCGCCACCCGAGAAGATCACGCCCGAAGGCGTGAAGATGTGCCCCGGCTATGCAGGTGGCGTCGAGTGGAACGGGCCCGCGCTCGATCCGGTGAACCGGCAGCTGGTCATCGGCGCCGTGGACGTCTGCTTCATCGTCAAGCTGGGCAAGACCGAATACTCGCCCGGCGCGGTGAGCTTCGGCGGCACGGTCGAACCGGTTGGCGCCACCACCGGCTGGATCACCGCGCTCGACGCCGAGACTGGTGCGGTGCGCTGGAAGTACCACGCGGAAAAGCCGGTGATCGCGGCGATCACGCCGACGGCGGGCGGCATTACCTTCGCCGGAGACCTCGCCGGCAACCTGCTGGTGTTCGACAGCAAGACCGGCAGGCTGCTGCACAAGGCGCGCGCTGGCGGAGCCATGGCCGGCGGCATCGTCACCTACGAACTGGGTGGCCGGCAGTACCTCGCCTTTGCCGCCGGGAACATCTCGCGCAACGCGTTTGGTGACCTGGGCATGCCCAGCGTGGTGATCATGACGCTCGATGGCAAGGCAGCGGCTGTTGCCGAAGCCGCGCGACCGGCTGGTGCCGCGGGCGCGGCCAACATCGAGGCAGGCCGCCGGCTGTTCGGCCAGGTCTGTGCCGCGTGCCACGGCCCCGATGGCAACCTGATCGCCGACAAGCGCATGGCTAACCTTGCCTCGAGGCTCGACCTCGCCGCCACGGTCGGGTATATCAAGGATCCGAAGGCGCCGATGCCGAAGATGTATCCGGACCTGCTGACCGAGCAGAACGTGCGGGACGTCGCGGCCTTCGTGCACGAGGAGCTGAACTAGCCGATCCATTCCAGCAAAGAGGGCCAACGCCGCGTGCTGCACGAGACCACGCTGATCGCGACCATTGCAGCGGCGTTCGTCCTCGCCTTCGGGTTCGGCATGCTGGCCTCCACGTTGCGCCTGCCGCCGCTGGTCGGCTACCTGCTGGCCGGCGTGGTGATCGGTCCGTTCACGCCCGGCTTCGTCGGCGACACGGGCCTTGCAAGCCAGCTCGCCGAGATCGGCGTGATCCTGCTGATGTTCGGCGTCGGCCTGCATTTCTCCATTCCGGACCTGATGGCCGTGCGCCGCATCGCCATCCCGGGTGCGATCGCGCAGATCGCCGCGGCGACCGCCATCGGCGCGCTGCTGGCGATGAGCTGGGGCTGGACCCTGCCTGCGGCGCTGAGCTTCGGGCTGGCGCTGTCGGTGGCCAGCACCGTGGTGCTGCTGCGCGCGCTGGAGCAGCAGCGCAAGCTCGACTCGCCCGAAGGGCGCATCGCCGTCGGCTGGCTGATCGTCGAAGACCTCGCGATGGTGCTGGCGCTGGTGCTGCTGCCGGCGTTCGCCGCATCGCTCGGCACGGCTGGCGTTGCCGACGGCGGCGGCCAGCCTGCCGCTGCCGCTGGCCATCGGCGCCACGCTGGCCAAGGTGGCGCTGTTCGTCGTTGTCGCGCTGGTGGTCGGCACGCGCGTCGTGCCCTGGCTGCTGACGCAGGTGGCGCGCACCGGTTCGCGCGAGCTGTTCACGCTCGGCGTGCTGGCGATCGCGCTCGGCATTGCCTATGGATCGGCCGAGCTGTTCGGCGTCTCGTTCGCGCTCGGCGCGTTCTTCGCCGGCGTGATCCTCAGCGAGTCGGAGCTCAGCCACCAGGGCGGCGGAGGACTCGCTGCCGCTGCAGGACGCCTTCGCGGTGCTGTTCTTCGTGTCGGTCGGCATGCTGTTCGACCCGGCGATCCTGCTGCGCGAGCCGCTGCGCGTGCTGGCCGTGCTGACGATCATCGTGTTCGGCAAGTCGCTGGCGGCGTTCATCATCGTCATCCTGTTCCGGCACCCGATCGGCACGGCGCTGACGATCTCGGCGAGCCTTGCGCAGATCGGCGAGTTCTCGTTCATCCTCGCTGCGTTGTCGGTGTCGCTGGGCCTGATGCCGAGCGAGGGCCGGGACCTGATCCTCGCCGGCGCGCTGCTGTCGATCACGCTGAACCCGCTGTTCTTCGCATTGCAGCCGGCCATCGAGCGCTGGATGCGTCGCCACCCGTGGCTCGAGCGGTTGCTGGAGCGGGAGGAAGTCACGAGGGCCAGGACGGCCAGCGAGCAGCCGCGTGACCTGCGCGACCATGCGGTGGTGATCGGCCATGGGCGTGTCGGCGGCGCCATTGTCGAGGCGCTGCGTGCGAATGGCATCCCCTACATCGTCATCGAGCGGGACCGTCCGCGATTCGAGAGTCTGCAGTCACAGGGCATGCCGGCGCTGTTCGGCGACGGCTCGGACCCTGGGACGCTGGCGATCGCGTGCGTCCAGCAGGCCCGGTTGTTGATCGTCGCGACACCGGATTCCTTCCAGGCGCGGCGCGTGATCGAGCTTTCCGAAAAGATGAGTCCGGGCATCGACGTGGTCGTCCGCACGCACAGCGAGGAAGAGCAGCGCAAGCTGCAGGGACAGGTCCATGGGCTCGTCGTGATGGGCGAGCACGAGCTTGCTCGCACGATGCTCGCCTATGCGCTGCGCCGGTTCGGGCGCCCTGTTCCGGCGGAGGCCGCGTCAGCTGGCGGGACGGAATAGCGGGCGAATCAGTCGCCGCCACGCCAGCGCAAGGCCGGTGTAGACCAGGAAACAGGCCGCTAGCGAGGCGATCGCCGCGATCGTCTGGCCGGTGAGACCGTACTGCTCGCCGGTGTGCACGAAGCGCAGCCAGACGCGAGCCTGCTGTCCGCGCGATTGCGCGCCAGCACCCGGGAGCGGCGGCGGCGAAAACTCGATCACGCTGGCATCCGCGCGCGAGAGCACCAGGGTCTGCCTCGGGGCGCGCCGTTCCGCCGATTTCAGCTCGGCGGTGAGCTGCACCGTTGCGCCGCCTGAATCGACCGGCAGCGTGATCCGCTGCCATCCCGAAAACTGTGTGCGCGCGGTCGCCATCAGCGCCGCGTAGCTGGCGCTTTCCGCCCCCGCAGCTGGCGCTTCATTCGCACGGCCCCCTGGTCCGCCGGGGCCGCCGGGGCCACCTGGTCCGGCCGGCGGACCGCCTCGCTGCGGCGGCGCTTCACCATAGAGCGCGAACACCGCGCGATTGGCCCAGTTGTAGGAAATCACCACCCCGGACACCGCGATGAGCAGCAGCGGTACCAGCATCCAGAAGCTGAACACATGGTGCCAGTTGAAATCCCGCACCTTCGCGTTGATGTAACGCTTCTGGAACAGCACCAGGCCCCGCACGGTCCGCCAGCGCCACACGGCCGGCAACCAGATATAGATGCCGCTGAGGATGATGAACACGAACAGCAGGTTCGAGAGGTCGATCAGTTTCGAGCCGAGGCCCCGTGAGTCTCCGCCCAGCCAGCGGTGCCACCCTTCCATGAGCTGGAAGAATTCGCGGGCAGCCGCGGCGCGATCGGGCAGCAGCTCGCCTGTCAGCGGATGCAGCAGCAACTGCTGGTCCCTGCCCATGGACGACACCACCGGCATGGCCGGGTCCGCATCGAACACCAGGCTGATGCGCGCCTCTGGCGGGGCGGCTTCGCGCGCGGCCTCCACCAGCCGGTCCACGTCCAGTGGCTGGGCCCCGGCCGGCACCTCGATCCGGTTTGAATGCTGCAGGGCCTCGATGATCTGTCGCTCGTAGGCGATCAGCACGCCTGTCACCGACATCACGAGGATCAGCACGCCAGCAGCGATGCCACAGCACAGGTGGGCCCAGAAGAGGGTGCGACGGAAGACAGAGCCGGGAACGGTAGCCATCCGCCCATGGTATCTCACGCGCGCGGTTCGGGGTTTAGGCGATAATCCCCCGCAAATGGGGGTCAACTTTTCCAGCGATCCGACGGCGCGGGGCTTCTTCGCGCCGCTGCGCTTCGAGGCCGACGTCCACGACTGCGAGGTCGAGGGCGAGATTCCGGCCGAGATCTGCGGGAGCTTCTACCGCACGTGCCTCGACCGGCGCTATCCGCCGCGTTTTGCCGACGACACGCCCTACAACGCCGACGGGGCGGTCGACCTGTTCCGCATCGCCGAAGGCCACGTGGACTTCAGGACGCGCTATATCCATACCCCCCGCTACAAGGCGGAGCGGGCCGCCCGGCGTGCGCTGTCAGGCCGCTACCGTAATCGCTCGACCAACGATCCATCGATAGCGGGCATCAGCCTCAACACCGGCAACACCACGCCGCTGCTGTTCAATGGCCGGCTGCTGTGCCTGAAGGAAGACAGCCCGCCGATGGCGGTGGATCCGCACACGCTCGAGACGATCGGGGAGTGGGATTTCCGCGGGCAGATGAAGGCGAAGACCTTCACCGCGCATCCGAAGCTCGACCTGGCCACCGGCGAGTTGATCGCGTTCTCGTACGAGGCGCGCGGCGACGCGACTGACGACATCGCCGTGTTCATCTTCGATCGCCGCGGCCGGCTCAAGCGCGAATGGTGGTTCAAGTCGCCCGTGATCAGCATGATGCATGACATGGCGGTCACCGACCGTCACATCATCCTGCCCACCACGGGCATGACGACCAGCCGCGAGCGCCTGGATGCCGGCCTCATCCACTGGACCTACGACCGCACGATGCCGTGCCATGTCGCGATCCTGCCGCGCGACGGCAAGGGCGACGTGCGCTGGTTCCACGGCACGCCGGAACAGGCGATGCTGCTGCACACGACCAACGCGCGCACCGAAGGCGACCGCGTGATCCTCGATGCGCCGGTGGCCGCGGGGAACTTCCATCCGTTCTTCCCGAATGCCGATGGTTCGCCGTTTGACGTTGCGGGCGTGTCGCCCACCATCCGGCGCTGGACCTTCGATCTGGCTTCCTCGCGCACGGACTGGGACGAGGAGATCCTGTTCGGCGGTATCCGCGGAACGTCGATGGTTCGCATCGACGACCGCTTCCTGGGCCGGCCGTTCCGGTACAGCTACATGCTCGCCGTGGACCCGGCCGTTCCATTCGACCGCGAGCGCGGCGGAAACCTCTCCGTGCGCGTGGCCAACAGCTGGTGGCGATTCGACCACCAGGCCGGTTCCATCGACCGCGCCTATGCCGGCAGCACGCACGGCCTGTCCGAGCCGCAGTTCGTGCCGCGCAGCCGCGACGCGCCCGAGGGCGAGGGGTGGCTGGTCGGTGTCGCGAACGACTTCTCGCAGATGCGCTCGGAGCTGCTGGTCGTCGACGCCATGCGGCTGCAGGAAGGACCCGTGGCGCGCGTGAAG
Source organism: uncultured Pseudomonadota bacterium (assembly GCA_963785055.1). Taxonomy (GTDB): domain Bacteria; phylum Pseudomonadota; class Gammaproteobacteria; order Steroidobacterales; family Steroidobacteraceae; genus ZC4RG30. The sequence goes on along the minus strand of CAWATT010000008.1, from coordinate 496,432 downwards.
CTGCCATTTCGCCTGCACACGCAGGTGCATGGCTGGTGGGTGCCGCACTGGGAATTGCCGTGGAAGTAGGCGAGGTGCTGCTGTCGCTGGCGTTGGGCATCGGGCTTGCGGCCGCGGTGGGGCTGCGGGTGTTCATACCGCTGCTGGTCGTCGCCCTTGCCGCGTACTTCGGCAAGATCCCACTGGCCCCGGCGCTGTCCTGGCTGGCCACGCTGCCTGCGATCGTGATGCTGGCGATTGCGGCGACGGTGGAGGTGGCCGGGTACTACATCCCGGGTGTCGATAATGTGCTCGACACCATCGCGGCACCGTTGGCGCTGGTTGCCGGAACGTTTGTAGTGGCCGCGCCGCTCTGGGACCTGCCGCCGCTGCTCAAGTGGACGGCAGCCATCCTTGCGGGCGGTGGTGCGGCGGGACTGACGCACGGGGTCACGTCGCTGCTGCGTGCCAAGTCCACGGTGACCACCGGGGGACTTGCCAATCCGGTCCTGGCGACAGGCGAGTTGGGCGGTTCGCTGATGTTGTCGGTGCTTGCGCTGGCCGTGCCCTTCCTCGCGTTGATCGTGCTGGGACTGCTTCTGTTCGCCATCTACCGCCTGGTTCGACGGCTCACGCGGCGAGCCGCCCCGGCCTAGCGGCGCGGGCCCGGGATTGAACCAGGAGCTGTATGGATATACAGTTGCCGCATGGTTTTGCGTACTCCACCGGAAGGCTTCAAGGGCCGTGGCGCGCTGTCCAATCCGGGCAACCGTTTTTCGCAACGGTCGACCGAGGCGGTCGAGGATGGCTGGCACCAGGAGCCTGAACCTGAGCAGATCCCCACCGAGCTTATCGTCGACGCGAGCCGCAGCGTCATCGCGCGCAACGATTCGCCGGACATCCCGTTCGACCAGTCGATCAACCCGTACCGGGGCTGCGCTCATGGCTGCATTTTTTGTTATGCAAGGCCGACGCATGCCTTCCTCGACCTTTCGCCCGGGCTGGATTTCGAGACGAAGCTGCTCTACAAGCCTCGCGCCGCGGAGCTGCTGCGCGAGGAACTGGCCCGGCCGGGGTATCGCTGCCGTTTCATCATGCTCGGATCCAACACCGATCCGTACCAGCCGGTGGAGCGCAAGCTGGGCATCACGCGGTCGATACTCGAGGTGCTGGAGGAAACCAGCCATCCCGTCTCCATCACCACACGAAGCGCGCTGATCCTGCGCGACGCGGAACTCCTCGCGCGCATGGCGGGCAAAGGGCTCGCCGAGGTGCAGGTCAGCATCACCACCTTCGACAACGACCTGAAGCGCGGCCTCGAGCCCCGTTCGGCGTCGTCGCTGGCGCGCCTGCAGGTGATCCGCGAACTGTCGGCCGCGGGCGTCCCCGTCTGCGTGATGGCAGCACCGATGATCCCCGCGGTGAACGACAGTGAGCTGGAGACGATTCTCGAACGCGCCGCGGCGGCCGGCGCCACCCGTGCGCAGTACACGCTGTTGCGACTGCCGCTGGAGGTGAAGGACCTGTTCCGGGAGTGGCTGGCGCAGCACCTGCCGGACCGCGCTGCGCATGTGATGTCGTTGATCCGGGACGCGCGCGGTGGGCAGGACAACGATTCGCGCTTCGGAGCGCGGATGAAAGGGCAGGGTGCCTGGGCGCAACTTCTCTCGGACCGGTTCCGGCTGGCCGCCCGTCGCCTGGGCCTGGATGCGAGTCGTGACTCGGGACTCGATGGGAGCCAGTTCCGGCCGCCACGCACCACACCGCAGCTGGACCTGGGACTCTAGCGCGCAAGTCGCGGTGATCATCAGGCGATGGGCCCACTCATAGCGGCCCGGCAATGTGTTCTGTTCAAGGCGGGCAGTGGCTAGACTCCGGGGGCCAAAGCAGCATCGGCGTGCCTGGAGCCCGCCCCGGGGGGAATGATGTTCGAGCACCAGTCCATGCGTGCGTCATGGCTACAGGCGGGCGTGTTTTCTGCGCTGCTGTGGTCCACCGCATCGGCGACAGCCGCGATGCGAGTGGAGGGGAGCGTCGTCGACACCAACGGGCAGCCTGTCTCCCAGGTACAGGTGATTCTCCAGCGCGAGGCCGGAGCACCGGGCGCCCGCGTGGTGACAGTATTCACGGATCCCCGGGGAGGCTTCCGATTCACCGACGTGTTTCCAGAAACGTCGGTGAAGCCGGAGCAGCTCTCGGCCCGAGCGCTGGGATACCGACAGACAGGAGCGTTTGCGCGCAGCCGCGACCCTGCGTCCGGCGCGCAGACACTCCACGTGACACTGCTGGTGGCCCGCACCACGAACCAGGTCGATGTTGCGCCGGCCTCGGCCTGGCTGAATCGCATCACAGACCGCGCGCAGAAATCGAAGTTCGTGATGGACTGCATCGACTGCCACCAGGTACCGGCCGCCGAAGTGCGCCATTACGCCGCGTCGATCGCCGATGCCCACCCGTTCGATCCGGTGCTCGCGCGTTCGGAGAGCTGGAAGTCGATCGTCAAGTACATGAACTACCTGTCGGCCTGGGAGTTCTCGCGCGGCCGCCGCAGCGAGGACGAGAAGATCGACACCGATGCGGTCTACGGGGTCGACAACGGCGACGACGTGGCCCGCCTGCTGACCCGCGTGTTCGACGACCGGCTGGATTACGATCGCGGCTACGAGCTGGGGGGCGCCGCTGGTCGCCACACCGGCGACGGCGATCTACGAATACGAAGTGCCACATCCCAATGCCATTCGCGAGGCCCTGATGCTGGGCGATCCGCGGCAACTGTGGGTGGCCGATGTCGCGGCGAACCGGATGATTTCCATCGATGTCGCGAGCGGCGCACAGCAGGACCACGAAGTGCCCTCCGGCGTGCTGATGAGCCCGCATTCGCTGCACCGTGGTCCGGATGGATCACTGTGGGTGACTCCGCTGTTCAACAGTGTTGTCGCACACCGCGACCCGGAGTCCGGAAAATGGCGCACATGGACCCTCAGGACCGCCGATGGCAAGAACCCCGGCATCCATGACCTGAGCTTCGGTCACTCGCACGAGCTGCTCACGGATCGGCAGGGACGCATCTGGTTCTCGGACATCGGCAACAACTCGGTCGGATATTTCGATCCGGCCGATGGGCACTCGAAGGTATGGCCTGCGCCACCGTCGCCGGGTCGTGAGGGTCGAACCGCGCTGTATGGCCTGTCGATGACGAAGGACCGCAACCAGGTGTGGTACAGCCAGCTCGGCAATGGCACCTTCGGCGGCTTCGACATCGGCAAGCAGCAGTACATCGGTCCGTTCCAGCTGCCGGACCGCAATGCCGGGCCGCGCCGCATCGCAATCGATGACGACGACGTGCTGTACCTGGCGCTGTACGGCTGCTGGCCAGATCGCGGAGTTCGATACGAAGTCGCGAAGCATGATCGGGATCCACGACCTGCCGGATACCGGCAGTGCGCCGTATGCCACGACCTGGGATCCGGTGCGCCGCGTCGTGTGGATTGCCACCGCCAATGGCGATGTGATCTATCGCTTTGATCCACGCACGAAGCAGGTCGGCGTCCTGCCGACTGCCGCGCACGCAGGCTTTCCTGCGGATGATCGACGTGGATCCGCGCACCGGCGTGCTGGTCACTTCCTACGCGAATATCGTCGATATCGTGCAGGGCCCGCGCATGGCCCTGGTCATGGATCCGGGTGATGGCGCGTACCCGCTGAAGTTCTCGCCAGGGTTTGCAGGACCGGCGCTGCCGGTACTCGCCGCTGCAGCCAACCGGCCCACCGCGCCGCCACCTGGTGCCGATGGCGCGAGGCTGGTGGAGAATGCCCGCTGCTACGCCTGCCACGACGCGACGAAAGCCTCGCTGGGGCCGCCGTTTGCCGCGATCGCGGCCCGGCACGGCGCGAACCGCGAGGTGATGACGGACGTGCTGGCGCGCAAGATCATCCATGGCGGTGCTGGCAACTGGGGTATGGTCCCCATGGTGCCGAATCAATGGGTGACGCTGGAGGAAGCCAGGTCGATGTCCGCGTGGATCCTGGGTACGGGCGAGCGCTAGATGATCTGGTCGCAGAACTACGATCCGCTGGGCTTGCCTGGCTCTCCACGCTGCTGGCGGCGCTGCCGCTGGCCGTGCTGCTCGGCACGCTGGCCATCCTGCGCTGGCGCGCGCCGGTGGCCGCGCTGGCGGGACTGGTCGCGGCGCTGATGGTCGCGATCCTGGCTCTTCGGCATGCCGGCGCAGCAGGCCTTCTCGGCCGCGGGTTTCGGCGCGGCCTACGGGCTGCTGCCCATCGGCTGGATCGTGCTGAACATCATCTTCATGTACCAGCTCACGCTGGAGCGCGGGCAGTTCGATGTGCTGCGCGATTCGATCGCCGGCATCACGGATGACAGCCGGCTGCAGCTGCTGCTGATCGCCTTCTGCTTCGGCGCGTTCTTCGAGGGTGCGGCCGGCTTCGGCACGCCGGTGGCCGTGACCGGCGCGATGCTGATCGGCCTGGGCTTCTCCCCGCTGCAGGCCGCGGGGCTCTCGCTGATTGCCAACACCGCGCCGGTGGCCTTCGGCGCGCTGGGTACGCCGCTGGTGACGCTGGCGGGCGTCACGGACCTGCCGCTGATGGCAGCTGTCGTCCGGTCGTCGGCCGGATCATGACGCCGTTCGCGCTGCTGGTGCCGTTCTGGCTGCTGGTGGCCTACTGCGGCTGGCGGCGAACGCTGGAGGTGCTGGCCCGCCGTGCTGGTGGTCGGCCTGAGCTTCGCCATCGCCCAGCTTGCTGATTTCGAACCTGCACGGTCCGTGGCTCACGGCGATCGGCGCCTCGCTGGTTTCGATCGCCTCGCTGGTCGCTGTTCCTGCGCTTCTGGAAGCCGAGTACGCGGATGCGCGTCAACGAGAGCAAGTGCCACTGGTGCGCAGGTCCCGCCGCGGCCGCACCGGGCCGCGCTGCGCTGCGCAGGGCGTGGCTGCCGTGGCTGATCCTGATGGTGCTGGTGTTCATCTGGGGACTGCCGCAAGTGAAGGCCTGGCTCGATGGCATCTTCCGCTCTCCAGCTGCCGTTCCCGGGACTCGATCGCCTGGTGCAGCGCATGCCGCCGGTGGTGGCCGCAGCCCGAAGATCGAGCGCGCGCTGCTCAACATCAACCTGCTGTCGGCCACCGGTACCGCCATCCTGATCTCCGGCCGTGATCGCCGGGCTGGTGCTCGGCTGCGCGTCCTGGCAGATCGCTGCGCACCTACCTGCGCGTCGCTCGTCATGGTCTCGCCATCGCTGCTCACCATCTGCGGCGATGCTGGCGCTGGGCTATCTCACGCGCTATGCCGGCGTCGATGCCACGCTGGGCCTGGCCTTCGCGGCCACCGGCGTGCTGTACCCGTTCTTCGGCACACTGCTGGGCTGGCTCGGCGTCGCGGTGACCGGATCCGACACGGCCTCCAACGTGCTGTTCGGCGGCCTGCAGAAAGTCACCTCGCAGCAGCTGGGACTTTCCCCCGTGCTGATGGCGGGCGCCAACAGTGCCGGCGGCGTGATGGGCAAGATGATCGATGCGCAGAGCATCGTCGTGGCGTCCACGGCCACGCGCTGGTTCGGCCAGGAAGGCGCGATCCTGCGCTATGTGTTCCTGCACAGCATCGTGCTGGCCGCGCTGGTGGGCCTGGTGGTCATGCTGATGGCCTACGTGCCGCCGTTCACGCTGCTGGTCCCGGGCTGAACCGGATGGACCGCGAGGTGGACCTCGCGGCGCTGCGCGCGCTGCTGCCCGCGCACTGCGCTGCTGACCGAGCCTGAAGACACGCGTCCGTTCGAGTGCGATGGACTCACGCTGATCCGCCAGCGGCCGCTGGCCGTGGCGCTGCCGGAGAACCGCGCACAGCTGCGTTGCGCGTGCTGCAGTTCTGCCACGCGCAGCAGTGCCGGTGGTGCCGCGTGGTGCAGGCACGGGCCTTGCCGGCAGCGCACTGCCGCATCGCCGACGGCGTGCTGCTGTCGATGGCGAAGTTCAATCGCATCCTCGACGTCGATGCCGCTCGCGCGCACCGCGACCGTGGAGCCGGGCGTGCGCAACCTGGCCATCTCCGAGGCGGCCGCGCCCCATCGGCCTGTACTACGCGCCGGATCCCTCCAGCCAGATCGCCTGCACCATCGGCGGCAATGTGGCGGAGAACTCCGGCGGCGTGCACTGCCTGAAATACGGGCTGACGCTGCACAACGTGCTGGGCGTGCGCGGCGCTGACTCGCTGCATGGCGAGGAAGTCGCAGTTCGGCGCCGGCTGCGCTCGATTCGCCGGGACTGGACCTGCTTGCCGCTGGTGATCGGCTCCGAGGGCATGCTGGCCGTGACCACCGAGGTGACCGTGCGCCTGCGTGCCGCTGCCGCGGTCGCCCGCTGCATCATGGCCAGCTTCGCGGACGTGGAACACGCGGGCGATGCGGTGGCCGCGCTGATCGCCGCGGGGCATCATTCCCGCAGGACTCGAGATGCTGGACCAGGCCGCAGTCGCGCCTGGTGGAGCCCTTCGTGAATGCAGGATACGACCTCGATGCGGCGGCCGTGCTGCTGTGCGAGTCCGATGGCACGCCGGAAGAGGTGGAGGCGGAGATCGCGCGCATGGTGCGAACGTGCTGCAGGGCGCGCGCGCGACGCGCCTGCAGGTGTTCGGGCGACGAGACCGAGCGGCCAGCGCTTCTGGGCCGGCCGCAAGAACGCATTTCCGGCGGCGGGTCGCGCCGCGCCTGCCTACTACTGCACCGACGGCACCATTCCACGCCAGCACATCGGCCGCATGCTCAAGTCCATCCAGGCCATGGAGCTGCGCTTCGGGCTGCGGCTGCCCGAATGTGTTCCATGCCGGCGATGGCAACCTGCACCCGCTGGTGCTGTTCGATGACGGCGATCCGGATTCGGTCGCGCGCGCCGAGGCCTTCGGCGCGGAGATCCTCGAGGAGAGCCTGCGCCTGGGCGGCACCATCACCGGCGAGCACGGCGTGGGCATGGAGAAGCTCAACCAGATGTGCTCGCAGTTCGACCGGCGAGGCGCTCGATGCGTTCCTCGGCGTCAAGCGTGCCTTCGATCCTGCCGGGCATGCTGAATCCGGGCAAGGTGATCCCGACGCTGCATCGCTGCGCGGAGTACGGGCGGATGCGCGTGACGGGCGGCGCCATGTCGTTTCCCGAACTGCCCAGGTTCTGATGGAGCCGTGCTCGACGCGATGGATCGGGCAGGTGCGCGCGCGGCCGGCGGCGCGCCGGCCCCTGTGCATCCGCGCCGGTGGCACCAAGGACTTCTACGGCAATGACGCCCGCGGGGAAGTGCTTCGACCCGCGCGGCTGGAGCGGCATCGAGAGCCACGAACCCAGCGAGCTCGTGCATCACCGCGCGTGCCGGCACGCCGCTGGCAGAGATCGAGGCCGCGCTCGCCGCGAACGGGCAGATGCTGGCCTTCGAGCCGCCGCATTTCGGAGCAGGCGCGACGCTGGGAGGCTGCGTCGCGGCGGGGCTGGCCGGGCCGCGTCGCTGCGTCGTCGGGCTCGGCCTAGGGTGCGCTGCGCGATTCCGTGCTCGGTGCGCGGCTGCTCGATGGCCGCGGCCGCGTGCTTGCCTTTGGCGGCACGGTGATCAAGAACGTCGCCGGCTACGACCTGTCTCGCTCATTGGCCGGGTCACTGGGAATCCTCGGCGTGATCATCTGGAAGTGTCGTTGAAAGTGTTGCCGAAAACTGCCGGCCGAGGTGACGCTGCGATTCGACCATGGACGAGGGCGAGTCCATCGCGGCAATTGAACCGCTGGGCAGGACAGCCGTTGCCGCTCTCCGCGAGTTTCTGGCACGACGGAGTGCTGTGGCTGCGGCTCTCCGGCGCCGTGGCGGCCGTCTCCGGGTCAGCCCGGCGACTCGCAGGCGAGCGCGTGGACGAAACGGTCGCCCGGGAGCTGTGGCGCGATGTGCGCGAGCAGCAGCACACTGCGTTTGCGGGCGAAGCGCCGCTGTGGCGCTTCAGCCTGCCGTCAACCGCTGCGCCATTGGCGCTGGAAGGCCGACAGGCGATCGAGTGGAACGGAGCCCTGCGATGGTTGCGCGGCAGCCTGCCACCTGAAGTCGCGCGCGCGCGGGCGCGGCAGCTGGGCGGGCACGTCACGCTGTTTCGCGGTGGCGACCGCGCGCAGGGTGTGTTCACCCCGTTGTCGAAGCCACTGGCCGCGATACAGAGCCGGCTGCAGGACGAGTTCGACCCGGCGCGGATCTTCAACCCGGGTCGCATGTACCCGGAACAGGCGCCCTGACGTGCAGACGCGCCTGTCGGAGGAATTCCGGGGTACGTCAGTCGGAGCCGAGGCCGGCGGAGATCCTGCAGCGTTGTGTGCACTGTGGATTCTGCACTGCCACGTGCCCGACCTACCGGCTGCTGGGCGACGAGCTCGACGGTCCGCGTGGCCGCATCCACCTGATCAAGCAGGCGCTGGAAGGCGAGGCGGTGACGGCCAGCACGCGCCTGCACCTGGATCGTTGCCTGACCTGCCGGGCCTGCGAGACGACCTGTCCATCGGGAGTGCAGTACGGGCGATTGCTGGACATCGGGCGCGAGGTGGTCGAGCGCAAGGTGCCGCGATCTCCGGGTACAGCGCATCTTCCGGCGGATGCTTGCGGACTTCCTCGCGGGACCGCTGTTTGCACCGGCCGTTCAGGTAGGCCGATGGGTGCAGCCGGTGCTGCCGGCACGCTGGCGTCCCGGCAGACCTGCAACGGCTGCAAAGCCCGAGGTCTGCCGTGCCCGCGCACCCACGCCGGATGCTGCTGGTCAGGGGCTGTGTCCAACCGGTGATGGCCCCGCAGATCGACGCCGCGGCCGTGCGGCTGCTTTCACGCCTGGGCATCACGCTGGTGAATGCGCGCGACGCAGGCTGCTGTGGCGCGCTCCATCACCACCTGACGTTGCCGGAAGGCGCACTCGAGCGCGTGCGCCGCAATGTCGATGCCTGGTGGCCCCTGGTCGAGTCCGGGGTCGAGGCGATAATCGTCACTGCCTCCGGTTGTGGCGCATGCTGCGCGAGTACGGCCATCTCCTGCGCAACGATCCGCAATATGCCCACCGCGCGGAGCGGATCAGCTCCCTGGCACGAGATCCGGTCGAGTTGCTTGCGGTCGAGGCACCGCGACTTGCCAATCGGGTGCCTGCCGGATCGCCCGCGACCCGGATCGCATTCCACTCGCCCTGCAGCCTTCAGCATGGACTGCGCATCACCGGAGCCGTGGAGGGCCTGCTTCGCTCGCTGGGCGCCGAGCTCACAGTCGTCGCCGATTCCCACGCCTGCTGCGGCTCGGCCGGAACCTACAGCCTGCTGCAACCGGAAATCGCCTCAAGGCTGGCGCGGGCGAAGGCGCAGGCGCTGGAAGCGGGCGGTCCGGAGATGATTCTCACCGCGAATTTCGGTTGCCAGCGACAGGTCGGGACTGCCACTTCGCTGCCGGTGCGACACTGGATCGAGTGGGTGGAGGAGCGCACGACGGTATCTGACTGCGACTAGAAGACGATCCTGATCAGGTAGTCGGTCAGTTGCTCAAGCGAGAACGCGGTCAGCGTCAGTGGCAGGAAGGGCAGCAAGGTAATCGTCGTCAGGCGCGCCACGTCCTTCAGGCCGAAGGGCACCAGGCGCATCTCCCGGACCATGTCATAGCTGTTGCCGAGATCGGCCAATGATTGCATGTCCGCACTGCCCAGCATCTCCAGGTTGTGCTGCGGCGTGTCTGAGAACCACTTCTCCTCGAAGCGGGTGGCATACTGCTCGCCCAAGCCTGCCGAAACGTCTCAAGCCCTTTCGCTTGGCACTCGGCCAGGGCAGGCAGGAACACGGTCAATGGCAGGAGCATGAAGATAATAAAGAAGCCGACGAAGCCGGCAACCTCGACCTTGAAATCCAGGAGCCTCTCGCCGGCATTGAAAGATCTGGTTTGCGATGAGCCCCGCCAATGCGGCGCCCTGTGCGATCAACAACGGGGAGAAGGCCTGGATGCTACCCCCGAGAAACCCGATTCCACCGGTCTTGTCCGGGTGGGTCGGCACCAGTCGCAGGTTCAGCCGGGAAACGCGAAAGAGAAACCAGAACCACAGGAAGAGGCGGTAATACCAGCGCAGCAGCACGAACTGGAAGATCGGAAGGCTTACCAGCAGGTACCAGTGACCGGCTGGCGTCATCTGCATCGGAGTCCCTGTGGTCTGTGAATACCAGCTGGGCTCACTCAGGGCGAACCGGTCCCGCCACACCCAGAGTCCGACCGTATACACGAGGATCAGCAGGATGATCTCGGCAAGAATCGAATTGCGCAGCCGGACAGTGGACGCGATGGCCTGGTCGAACTCCGGCATCTCTTTCGGCGACGACAAGCCGTCGCATGAGGAACTGCCTGACCAGTGGAAGCAGGCGGCCATGCACGAAGCGTTCGGCACCAATGAGGAGTCGGCAAGGCCACCAGGAAACGGGCGTGTGATTCAATGTCCGGGAGGAAGGCGATTGCAGTGGACCCCGGCAGCGCGTGGCCAGCAAGGACCGAAAGAACCAGCAGCGGCAACCATGCGATGCCGGCAATCGACGAGGACCCGGCGAGTCGTGTACTCGAGCGCTTCCCCGGAGAGGTACGTACGGCGGAACAGGTTGAACAGGGGCCCACCCAGCACCAGCGAAAAATTGGCTTCCCGCGCGGAGGTCGCCGCCGAGTCGTTGCCTGAAGCAGCTGTCACCTGATGCCCCCTTTACTGTGCCGGGATCGTGATCAGCGGCAGCTGGGCGTCGTTGCCCGCGTCGGACATGGCGAAGAAGAAATTGACCGCAGCCAGCACGCGCTTGGCGGCCAGGTCACGGTCATCCACCCAGAACCATTGGTCGCGGTACTGCACGGCCGTGAACGCCGATTCCGGGCGCTCGGGGCTGCTGCGGATCCGTCCCAGCTCGCGTCCTGAGTCGCGGTGGTGAATCCGGGTGCGGCCACTCCGTTGGCCACGTCGGCCTCGGGAACTGCCACCACGCTGGAAATGGCCATCAGTATCTGCAGCATGGATCGACTGTTGACGGTCAGTTCGTCCGGACCGCCGCGCATGGGTGAGTAGACCAGGTTGAACCGGTATTGATCGTCCGGAAGTTTCAGCAGGCGCCGCACCTCGCTGGACTGGGCGCTCATCTCCGGAGACAGCGCTTCGCGCTGGAAGAAGAACACGGCCGTCGAATCGTTGGTTCTGCCCTTCTCGATGCGCAGGCCCACGGAACCGGCGGCCTGCAGGTTGCGAATCAACTGCAATGCGCGCACGAAGTCCGGATCCGCTTCCCGGACTGCTCCGCCCAGCGTGGACCGGTTGCGCACGCCATTGAGCGACTCCACGGTCAGGGCGAGCAGGAAGTCGGCGGAATAGCCCGACTGGATCATGAAGAAGATGTGTCGCGGGTCGATGGGCGTCACCATGCCGCGCAGGAATTTCTCACCCGTCATGGGCATGTACGTGATGGTCGGCCGGTCGGTGTAGACGCCCTGTACGGACGCGTTCCCGACGACGGTGCCGGGCCGCGCCGGCACCTGGCCGGCGCCGACCGTCACGCCCGTCTGCAGCGAGTAACCCGCGACGATCGACGACACGTCGACGAACAACGGCAGGTCCATGTAGCGGAGCCTGACGATGTTCAGCAGCGTCTGCTCCTTCCAGGAGTCGGCGATCACGGTGTTGTAGTCGAGCCGGTCCATCTGGACCGTGCGCGGCCCGACGCTCGCGCATCCGCACAGGGTCGCCATCGCCAGTGCCGCAAGCCCTGCTGTTCGTCCGATGATCATGCCTGCTCGCATCCTTCAAGTCTCCCCGCTGGCACGATAACCGGCAGGTATGCTGTCGGCAAGAATAAGGGGGATACATGAACGGACCATCCACGCAGGATCGCCTGGAGATCATCGAGCTCTATGCCCGCTACAGCTGGGCGCTGGATACGGGCGATACCGATGGCTACGTTGCGTTGTTCACCGATGACGCGGAGGTCACGGAAGAGACGCGCGAGGGCGGGCTCGAGGTGCGGCAGGGCCACGCCGAGATCCGCAGGCTGGTGCTTGAAGTTCCACGACCGTAAGGACTTTCCCGGTCATCAGCACCAGATGGCGCAGTTCGTCTTCGAGCCGGATCCGCAGGGCCGCGCCGATCACTGGGTCGTGCGCTGCTATGCCTGGGCGACGATCAACCATCCTCCACAGCCGCCACACCTGCACTGGTGCGGACACATCCGGGACGTGGTCGCGAAGGTCGACGGGCAGTGGAAGCTGCGTGGCAAGGCCATCATGGGGTGGGCGGGTCCGGTGCTTTCGCGCTTCGAGGCGGGACGCTGAGCAACATGGAACGGCCGGTTGGATCCAACGCCTACCAGTGGTGGCTGACGGCGCTGCTGAGCCTGAACTTCGGCTTCGTGTTGCTGGACCGCAATGCGCTGAGCTTCCTGATGCCGTTCGTGCAGCCGGAGCTTGGCCTCAGCAACACGCAGGTTGGCATGCTCGCGGCAGGACTCTCGCTGACCTGGGCGCTTTCGGCTTTCGGCATCGGCTTTGTCACTGACCGCTTCGGTTCACGCAAGAAGCTGCTGGTCCTGGCCACCGTGCTGTTCGCGCTGTGCTCGGTCGCATCGGGCCTCGTGGCCAGCTTCGCCGCGCTGCTCGTGACCAGGCTGCTGATGGGCGCGGCCGAGGGCGGCATCATGCCGTTGAGCCAGTCGCTGGTGGCCACGCAGGTGGATCCTCGCCGCCGGGGCCTGTCGATGGGCATCGTGCAGGGCTTCGGCTCCAGCCTGATGGGTTCCTTCATCGCGCCCGTCGTGCTGGTGGCCATCGCCAGCACCTGGGGCTGGCGCAACGCGTTCTTCCTCGCCGGCGTGCCGGCGCTGTTCGTCGCGCTGCTGATGGCATTCACGATCCGGGAGGAGCCACCGGTGACGCGTCGCGAGGCAAGGGCCGCCGCGCCCGACGGTGGCCTGGGCGCTGCACTGCGCACCGTGCTGGCTGATGGCAACGTGCTTCGCTGCCTTGTGCTCAGCATCGTGTTCGTCGGTTACCTGGTCGTGTGCTGGACCTTCATGCCGCTTTACCTGGTACAGCAGCGCCAGTTCGACGCGACCACCATGAGCTGGCTGATGGGCGTGCTGGGGATCGCCGCCACGCTGTTCTCGTTCGCGATCACGGGGCTCTCCGACCGCATCGGGCGGCGCCCGGTGATGATCGTCGCGCCGTTCCTCGCGCTGATCCTGCCGCTGGCAGCGCTGTATTTCCAGGGGCCCGTGTGGATGCTCGCGGCGATGTTCTTCGTCGGCTGGACCTTCACCGGAACGATGCCGCTGTTCATGGCTACGGTGCCTTCCGAGAGCGTGCCCGTGACACATATCGGCGTGGCGCTCGGCCTGTGCATGGGCGGCAGCGAAATCCTCGGCGGCGTGCTGGCGCCGTTGTTCAGCGGCCAGGCCGCGGATCGCTTCGGCCTGCACGCGCCGCTGTGGGTGATGGTGGTGCTGGCGCTCGTCGGATGCGTCGCTGCATTCGGCTTGCGAGAGACCGCGCCGCTTCGCAAGCGCAACCACTGACGACAACACATTCTGACGCCTGCATCCTCCTGCGCTGATGCGGCGCAGTTTGCAGTGCGCGCTGCACCGCCGTGGCCTGCTGTCTTCATGTGGAGACGGTCGCGCGCATGCGTAGTGAATCCTTAGCACTGCGGTAACCGGCACGAAACCTGCACTGTGGATAACGGGTACGTCGTTCTTGTTGAGCGACGTTGATGAAAATGTTTCCCGCTCACTGACAGGAGCAATTCGATGAAAAAGCTGACTCGACTGATGGGTATCGCGACGGTGGTTGTGGCCACCAGCCTCGCGAATGCGGAATCCCCCGCGATGAAGGATGCCGAGACGAAGTCGCAGACGGTGGCGTTCAGCCGCGCCGACGCGCAGACGGCCGATGGCGCAAAGGAGCTGTACATGCGACTGCGCGACGCGGCCGGCAACGTGTGCGGCGCGAGCGATTCCGCCAAGGGCATTCCCGGCTGGGAGGAACGGGCCTGCACGACTTCGGCGCTGGGTAGCGCCGTCCGCGAGATCAACGTGCCAGCGCTCTCGGCGCTGCACGGCAAGCGCGGCACCGTCGAGGTCCTGGTAGCGCGTTGAGGCGACGCGGGCAGGTCCGGGGCACGGATGCCAGGGCCTGCCCGCGGTGCTGGCGATCAGACCTTCGTCGTCAGGTGACGGTGGCTGATGGCGAGTGACTCGAAGCGGTCGTGCGCGAACGGCGGTTCCTGCTCGACGTAGTAGCGGCGCACGCCGGCATTCCATGCAGCCGGCAGGATCGCGTTCCACTGCAGCATGCCACTGCCCACTTCGGTGGGATCCTGCTTCAATCCGAAGTTCGGCGTCGTCGTCGCGAGGATGTCCTTCACGTGGATCTGGCGGGCGCGGCCTTTCATTGCGTCGAGGACCTTCACGGGGTCGTGACCCGCCGCGGCAACCCATCCCGCATCGAGCTCGAAATCAACCGCGGCCGGATCGGTATTGCCAACGAGGATCTCCCAGCCGTTGGTGTTTCCCAGCGGCCGGAACTCGAAGTTGTGGTTGTGGTAGCCGAGGCGGATGCCTTCCTTGCGCAGCAGTGCGCCGCGCGCATTGAGAAAGTCGGCGTTGCGCTTCCAGTCGTCGGCCGTCATCCCGGTTCCGGCACGGACGAGGAAGGCGCCGAAATTCTCGCCGGCCTCGGGCTTCGCGTCAGGCGGCATGATCATGATCGGCATCGTCACTTCGGAAACGCCGAGCGTGTTCAGGATTTCCGCAAGCTTGCCCGGGTCGTCCTCCAGGCCGGGGTCGCCACCCGCACCCTCGGCGCGCACGTGGATGCCCGTCAGCTTCAGCCCGGCACGGTCCGCAGCGGCGCGAAGCCCGGCCGGTGTGTGTCCGTGCATGCCTGCGAGCTCGACGATGCGATAGCCGATAGCGGCGATTCGCCTGAACGTGCCGTCCAGGTCGGCCTGCGCGGCCGGGCCGACCGTATACAGCTGGACGCCGACGGGCAGGTCCCGGGCAGCAAAGAAGCCCGGGTTGCCCTGGGCTTCGGCCTGGGAAAGCACACTGATCATCGGCACGCCCAGGCTGGCGGCACCCAAGGCAGTGCGCAGCAGGTCGCGGCGGGCAGGATTGAATGCGGTGGGGAAGTTGGGCATGGGGCGATTCTACGGTCGTCACCCCCTGCTGCCCTGGCAGGCATTGCCGATTGATTTTCCGGGCTGGGAACGTCCAACCTGCAGAGGATGAAGGACGAATCGCCAGACCGTCGGCTAGTGCAGGGCATGCTTGCGGGCGAGGAGCGGGCGTTCGACGAGTATTTCCGGACGTACCTGCCCCGGCTCTACCGCTTCGTCCTGCCCCGGGTTGGCCACGATCCGCAGGCGGCCGAGGAGGTCTGCCAGGACGTCCTGGCGCGCTCCATGCGGCGGATAGACGGCTATCGGGGCGAGGCGTCGCTGTTCACCTGGCTGTGCCAGATGGCGCGGAATGCCGTGGTGGATTACTGGCGCCAGCGCAAGCGCCGCGATGAGGTCGAAGTGTTCGTGGAGGATGACGTGGAGATCGCAGCGGCTCTGGAAACCCTTGAGGGCGACCCGGGATTGCTGCCCGAGGGGCAGCGCAGCCGGGAGGACCTGCTGCACCTGGTGACTGTCGCGCTGGACCGCCTGCCGGGCAGCTACGGAGATGCCCTCGAGTGGAAATACATTGAAGGCCTTTCGGTCGCGGAGATCTCCACACGACTGGGTCAATCGGTCCTGGCCACCCAGTCGATGCTCGCGCGCGCGCGGTCGGCTTTTCGCGAGGCGTTCCGCGTGATGGCGGGGCCCGACTTCGACCAGTTCGTGCCACCCTCGGCAAGTACCTGAGGATCGCCCATGGGCAAGTTTACGGACATTGATGAGCGCATCCCGGGCCCGGAGGAGGGCGACGACGTCGCACGCCTCCTGCGACAAGCCGGAAAGCGGGCCGTTCCGTCGCCCGACATGGTGGAACGCGTTCGGACGCAGGTGCATGCCGTCTGGCGAGAGGAGCTTGCACGGCGCCGGCGGCGGCGGGTGTTGGCTGTTGCCGCTTCGGTGATGACGCTGACGTTTGCCGGGTTGTGGATGCTTCAGCAACGCGGTGCGAACGCCCCGCAGGTCGTCGCAAGCATCGAGCGCGGTTCGGCCGAACTGAGTATCCAGGGTGAGCGCGCAGCACCCGGACGCGACGGTGCTCGTTGGCGATCGGCTCGAGACCGGCCCGGATGCCGGGGCCGTCCTGCGCCTGGCGGGCGACGCCAGCTCGAACAAGAGCCTGCGACTTGCACCGGGTACCCGCATCGACTGGGTGGGCGCCAGGGCAGGTGCGCCTGCTTGCGGGGCAGACTCTATCTTGATGCCGGAGCTGCCACGCCCGGCGCAAGCACAGCCATTGCATTCGAAGCGGCTGGCGTGCGCATTCAGCACGTGGGCACGCGATTCCTCGTCGCGTTGTCGGACACCCACCTCGACGTGAAGGTGCGGGACGGAACCGTGCGCGTCGAAGGCGCGGGCGAGGTGGCGCTGCTGCAGGGAGGCGAGCTGGGCAGGATGGGCCTCGAAAAGTCAGGCGTGACACCGATGCAACGCCTGCCCGTTGGCTCCTCTGGTGAGGAATGGTCCTGGGTGGATGACCTGGCACCGAGCCTGGAAATCGATGAACAGAGCCTGTGGTCGGTGTTGCAGCGCGCTGCGCAGGAGGGCGGGCTTGAAATCCGCTTCGAATCCGCAGCGGTGGAGCAGCGGGCCCGGGAAACGGTGCTTCACGGTCCGGCGCTGGCCATGCCGCCACGCCAGGCGCTCGATGCGGTGCTCGTGACCACGGCCTACAGGGCCGAACCGGACGGCGACGGCCGAAGCCTGCTCGTGCGCCCGCGTTGAGGGGTCCTCGACTGAACCCGGCCAGGTGCCGCGATTGATTTGACCGGTGCGACCCGTCTCACCCGGAAACCAGGACATCCGAGGCGCGGGCATGAACCAGAGAAGCGACCAGATCTACCGGGATCCGCGAGAGGCGGTGCTGGATTTCGTCTTTGACAAGAAAGTCGTCGCCGTGTTTGACGACATGGTTTCGCGCTCGGTTCCCTTCTACCCTGAAATCCAGAGGATGGTTGCCGAGCTCGGCGCAGCCGCCGCAGAGGAGGGCAGCTGCATCTACGACCTGGGCTGTTCGAGTGGCACGACGCTGGCGGCCCTGCACCCGCTTGTCCCGCCCACCGTCCAGTTTGTCGGAATCGACAACTCACCGGACATGCTGGAGCGCACCGCCGCGCGGTTCCGGGAGATCGGGGAAGGCAGGGCCCTGCGTCTGGCAAGCGCTGACCTGAACCAGGGCATCGAGATTTCCAACGCTTCCGTCGTGACGCTGGTTCTGACGCTGCAGTTCGTGCGTCCCCTTCATCGCGAGCGACTGATCACCGACATATATCGCGGCCTGAGGGAGGATGGCAGCCTCATCCTGGTCGAGAAAGTCGTCGGCGAGGACCCGCACTTCAACCGGCAGTTCATCGACTTCTACTACGAGATGAAGCGTCGCCACGGCTACAGCGAGCTCGAGATCAGCCAGAAGCGCGAAGCGCTCGAGAACGTGCTCGTGCCCTATACGCTGCAGGAGAACCTGCACCTGCTCGCGCGCGCCGGGTTCAGGCGCACCGAGGTGTTCTTCAAGTGGTACAACTTCTGCGGGATCGTGGCGAGCAAATGATCGCGGATATCGGCGATGCGGTATTCCGCTATCGCAATGCACTCTTCCCCGTCGCCAGCCTGCTGATACTGCTGCCGGGCCCGCCACTGTTCTTCCATGGCGCGGAAGCCATCGCAGCCGGCCTTGTGGTCGCGCTTGCCGGGCAGTCGATCCGCGCCTTCACCATCGGATACGACTACATCATCCGCGGCGGGAGAAACGGGCGCGTCTACGCGGAGGGGCTGGTCACGGGTGGCGCCTACCAGCTGTCCAGGAACCCGATGTACGTGGGCAACATGCTGATCCTCTGCGGACTGGCGATTGCCGCGAATACGTGGACTTGCCTGCTGGTTGCCCTTGCGGCATTCGGCTTCTTCTATGTGGCCATCGTGGCCGCCGAGGAACGCTTCCTGGAGGGCAAGTTCGGCCCCGGGTACCGGGAATACGTGAAGGCTGTGCCGCGCTGGCTCCCCACGCGGGCAACGTTGGGATCCCTGGCCGGTGGGTTCGGTCGCATCCATTGGCGGCGGATCATCGTCAAGGAGTACAACACTCCGCTGGGATGGTGGGGCCTGTTGATCTTCGCGACCTGGGCCAATCTGTGGCACAGCGGACAGCTGGGGCAGTCACCGGGACTGTTCAGGGCCATGGTGCTGGCGGGTGTTGTGCTCAGCGTCCCGTGGCTGGTGATCCGCGTCCTGAAGAAATCCAGGCGACTGACGGCAGACTGATTCTCCCGGGCCGCTACGTCCAACGCCACGATGGAGAATTTCGACAACTTCGATCCCGTTGCGCGCCTGCTGCAGCAGGCCGGCCGGCGCACGGTTCCACCTGCCGACATGGTGGAGCGGGTTCGCAGGCAGGTTCATGCGGCATGGCGCGGCGAGCTGTCGCGCAAGCGTCGCAGCCGCAATCTTGCCGTGGCGGCATCGATCCTGACGATGACACTGGGGGGCTGGTGGGCAACCCAGCCGCGCGATGCGCAGCCCCCAACCGTGGTGGCCAGTATCGAGCGCAGTCCGGCGGGCCTGAGCATCCACGGAGCGGGCCACAGGAACGCCCCGGGCGATGCGCACCCCGGGGTCGGCACGCTGGTTGCGGTGGGCGATCGGCTGGACACCGGTCCTGGTGGTGGCGCGTTGTTGCGCGTATCCGGCGTCGGGGCGTCGCAAGCCAGCCTGCGCCTTGCTCCCGATACCCACCTGGTCTGGCAGGCGCCGGGCCGGCTGCAGCTGCTGGGCGGGCAGGTTTACCTGGATACCGGGCTGAATGGACAAGATGGCGGCAGCGTGCTCGCCATCGAGGCAGCCGGCGCGCGCATCGAACATGTGGGTACGCGATTCCTGGTGGCGCTCTCCGGAGACGTGCTCGACGTGAAGGTGCGCGACGGCACGGTACGGATAAAGGCAGCTGGTGAAGTGTCACTGCTGGAATCCGGTGAGTTCGGTCGGCTCGACAGGGCGGGTTCTGGCGTGCCGCAGATCGAACGGCAGCGCGTGGACATTTCGGGGGAAGACTGGTCGTGGGTGGATACGCTGGCGCCAGCCCTCAACATTGACGAGCAGAGCCTGTGGTCGGTGCTGCAGCGGGCAGCACACGAGGGCGGCCTGCAACTGCGCTTCGAGTCGCCGGAACTGGTGCGCGAGGCGCGAGAAACAGTGCTGCATGGACCGGCACTGACAATGTCTCCGCGCCAGGCGCTGGATGCCGTTCTCGTCACGTCGGGTTTCGTGGCCGTTCCTGACGGCGATGGCCGGCAACTGCTCGTGCGTCGGCGCTGAATCGAAAGCAGGGCGGACGCCGCGTTATCATCCAAGGATGACGCAATGCTTGAGCAGGGACCGGAGGGCCCGGCGGACCTCCCTGTGCTGTTGCCTGCTCCTGCTCTCTTCAGCGGTTGCACCGGTTTCGGCCACAGACCTGCAGGGCCAAACGCTGGCTGATGCCCTTCGCGCGCTGAGCGGGCCTGGACTGCAGTTCGTGTTCAGCTCGCAGTTGCTGCCGGACTCGCTGCGCGTGGAATCCGAGCCACCGGGTACTGGCATCGAAGCGGCGCGGGCCATGCTCGCCGAGCAGGGACTGGCGCTGGAATTGCTGCAACCCGGCCTCTATGCCGTTGTCCGTCCGGCCACGAGGGCAGCGGACTCTGCTGGCGCAACGTCGGGACAAGGGGCTGGCGCGGCCATCCCCGAGGAGACGCTGCGTGAAGTCGTCATCGCTGCGAGCCGCTACCGCGTCGGGGACAGCGTTGCTTCGATGAGCCTGCTCGACGCGACGGACCTGCAGAACCAGCCGGGAATCGGCGACGACCCCATCCGGGCGCTGCAGCGCCTGCCCGGCATTGCGCATGATGGCGTTTCGGCGCGCAGCAACGTGCGTGGCGGTGAATCGTCCGAGACACTGATCCTGCTCGATGGCTACCCGCTGCGACAGGTGTTCCACATCGCCAGCTACCAGTCCCCGTTCAGCGTGATCGATTCGAGCCTGGTCAGTGGCGCGGATGTCTATACGGGAGGTTTTCCCGCCCGCTATGGCAACCGCATGTCATCCGTGTTCGACCTTCACGGCCTGGGTTCGCCGTCGCTTCCGCGCCGCTCTTTTGCAATCGACTTCTTCAACGCGAGCGCGAGGATTTCCGGCGGGGGGCGCGACGAAGACGATCCGCCTGGCAGCATGCCCATCGACTGGCTGGTAGCGGGAAGGGTCGGAACACTCAAGCCGCTGCTGACCACCTTTGCCCCGTCTGCCGGTACACCCTCCTACTCCGATGCGTACCTGCGGGTTGGCGGGGGCGATCCCTCCGCCCTGCGCGTCACCGGCAACCTGCTCGTTGCGCGCGATGAGTTCCATATCGTGGACGAGGACAGCCACGAGCAGGGCGACCTGGAAGGTCGCTCGCGCTACCTGTGGCTGCGCTTCGATCGCGAGTGGGGCCCGACGCTGCAAGCCAGCCTGTGGGTAGGCCAGACCCGCATCGAGTCGGCGCGCACCGGTACTGCCTCCGAGCCACTGATTGCGCTGGGTTCGGTGGAAGACCGGCGCAATTCGCAGTTGACGGACGTGCGCACGCGCGTGGACTGGCAACTGCATCCAAGGCACCTGCTGCAGGGCGGCTTCGAGCTCACCGACGAGAAGGGTCATTACCTCTACAACTCGGAGGCGCTGTTTCCTGACGACGTGGCGACGCTGTTCGATCGGCCGACGCAGTTCGAGCGTGCCCTGGACACCGATGCCGATCGACGCCGCGGCGCGGTGTTCCTGTCGTATCGCGGCAGGATCGGTGATTCGCTGATTGCCGAGATCGGCGGTCGCACGCAGCGGTTGCTGACGGAAGGCCAGGCGCCCGACTGGATTTCCGAGCCGCGCCTCGGGTTGCGCTGGCAGGTGTCGGATGCCACCCGGTTGCAGGTCAACTGGGGACGATTCCACCAGATCGACGAGATCAACGAGCTGCAGGTCGAGGATGGCGTGAACCAGTTTCCCGCGCCTCAGCGCTCCGAGCAGCTGATCCTGGGCGTCGAGCACCGGCTCTCGGACCGCATCGCCTTGCGCATGGAGGCTTTCCACAAGGTGCAGACAAGCCCGCGCGAGCGCTTCGAGAACCTGCTCGACACGCAGCTGGTGTTGCCGGAGATCGCGCCCGACCGCGTGTCGGTATGGCCCACGCATGCGCAAGTGGATGGCGTGGAGCTGTCGGGCTCGCTGGATCGGGCCGGAGCTGCGTGCCTGGGCCAGTGCGGGATGGTCGCGCGCGAACGATCGAATCGACGGGAAGTGGACGCCTCGCAGCTGGGACGAGACCTGGACGCTGAGCGGCGGCCTGCTATGGGCTCATGGTCCCTGGCAGCTGGGTTCGCAGATCGACCTGCATCGCGGCTGGCCGCAGACGGACCTGATCAGCGAGGCGGACGGGAGCCTGCTGCTCGGGGAGCGCAATGCCGGGCGCCTGCCGCTGTTCCTGCAGATCGACCTGCGCGCCCAATACACGATGCCGGTTGCCGTCGGCGAGTTGCAGTTCACGGCCGAGGTCATGAATGCGCAGGGTCGCGCCAATGAATGCTGCACGCAGCTGGTCATTCGCGATGGGGAGCTTGCGGGCAGGACGTTGCACTGGCTGCCGGTGGTGCCGTCGCTCGGCATCCGCTGGAACTTCTGAGGATCAGAAGGTCTTCTTGGTGGAGATGAGCAGCTGCAGGCCATCCACACCGGGGGCGCTGTTCAGCGGCAGGGCAAGATCGACGTGCAGCACGCCCGCGTGCGCCGAGCGGTTGTTCAACAGTCGCAGGCCCACGCCAACGTCCTGCAGCACGCCCAGTCCGCTGCCTGGCGTGCCGCCTGCATCATAGAAGGCGGCCGCGCCGACGTTGAACACGCTCCATATCGACCACGTCGAGTACCAGCGTTCTTCGGCAGTGACCAGCCAGCGCGCCTTGTCAGGGCCAGGGCTTTCAAGGAACCGCAGCGGATAGCCACGCAGGCCGTTGTCCCCGCCCAGCAGCAGCTGCCGGTCGGCGTCGGCGTTGTGCACATAGTCGGCCGAGGCACCGAGGAACAGCTTCGAGCGGGAGGAAGTCGGGAAGTAGTAGCGCGTGGCGATGGAAGCCAAGGCATCCACAGGCACGCCGTGCTCGAGGCGACCCGCGGTGGTGGCGCCTATATCCAGCAGGCGCCCCTCACCCATCCTGAAACCACGGCTGACCTGCGCCTGCCATATCAGGGCGTCGCTGGTCGAGCCTGCGGCCTGGCTGGCGAGGCCCAGCCGCGCGCGCATGTACCAGCCGGCATGCCAGTCCTCGACCTTGCCGATCTGGTTGCGATTCTGTTCGGTGACGTAGTTGTCCTGGATGTGTTCCCAGTCCATCCAGGGGTAGACGAAACGTCGCGCCTCCGGCAGCGGCCATGGCGGCAGCGCAGCGATGTCCGGGTCCGTGCTGGCGGGCGACTCGCGAAAATCGCGCGTACTGGCCGTCGCGCCCCACGTCCAGCGCGTCACCCAGCCGGCCCGCGTGCCGGCCGAATGCCCGCCGAAGATTTCGTAGTCGCTTCCGGTGCTGTCGTACACGCCGATGATCTGGCCCAGCGCGTAGCGGGATTCGCGACGCTCATGGGCCTCGCCCAGCATGCCGGCTGTCCAGCGTGTGTCCAGCGAATAGAACGGCCGGCCCAGGAACAACCCGCGCTCGTAGCCGTCGCTGTTGCTGGAGTAGCTCGCGTCCAGGGTCCAGCGCTGGTGGCCCAGGCTTGGCGCGACAAAGCGCAGTGTGGTGCTCACGCGATCCACGTCGCTCTTGCGACCCAGGCCCAGGTGCAGCCCGAGGCCCGCCAGGTTCACGTCCTGCAACTGGATGCCGAAACTGTTGGCACCGCCCTTGCGGCCGAAGGACACGCTGGTATCGAGCGTCCACACATCGCGCGTGTGGACTTCCACGTCGACCACGCCGTCGTGATAGGCCACCGGGTGGATGTGCGCATCGCCGATATAGGGCGTGGCCCGCAGTATCCGCTCGGATTCCTGCAGCAGGCGCGGCTCGTAGGGCTCGCCGCTGTTGAACAGCAGCTGCCTGCGGATCGTACTGTCGCGCGTGTTGATGTGAAGTTTGTCCACCATGCCTGCAAGCATGTGGGCGTCGTGCTCCTTTGCGTTGAACACATCACCCGCATCGATCGTGATGGTTCCGATCACCGCGCCGTCGAGCTGCATGTCCTCGTCTGACGGCAAGGGTCGCTGGGACAGTTCCGGTACGGGCAGCGAGTCCTGCGTACGTGCTGCGGGTGCACCCAGCAGGCAAAGCGCAGCACAGGCAAATGCGCCCGGCAGTCGAAAATGCAGCCAGTGCCGATGGGAGACCGGGACCATGCCGGGTTGGACGTTCGTCGCAGGTCGAACCATTCGCGATGGATTCGCACCCCGGCTACCGTCTAACGCTGGATGAAACCCACGCAACCCTTCCCCGTCATTGAAGCATTCGGCGTGAGCGCGCTGTTCCTGGCAACGATCGCAGTGCTTGCCTTCTGGCAGCTTGACCTCGCAATCGCATCCCGCTGGGCGTTTGACGCTGCAACGGGCCAGTTCCGGGCGCATGGATCCTTCTGGGCCAACGAGGTGCTGCACAAAGGTGGTCGCGACTTCGTGATCGTCCTTGCCGTAGCCGCACTGTGCTGTGCGCTATTGGGGCGACTTTCACCCGTGCGGTACCCCACGCTGCACAGGCAGGCGGGGACGATCATCGGGGCTGTCGTGGGAATGGGATTGACCGTGCTGCTGGTGGGGGTCTTCAAGCGATACAGCCACATGGATTGCCCATGGGATCTCGTGGCGTACGGCGGCAAGGACCCTTACGTGAGCCTGTTCGCCAAGCGGCCGACCGGATTGCCTTCCGGGGGTCTGCTTTCCCGCGGCGCATGCGGCAACGGGGTATGCGCTGTTCTCGCTCTTCTTCGCGTTCCGCGAGACGCATCCGCGCTTCGGTCGTTTCGCGCTTGGAGCGGCGTTGCTGCTGGGTGTGACCTTTGGCGTTGCCCAGCAGCTGCGCGGTGCACACTTCCTGTCGCACGACGTGTGGAGTGCTTACCTTGCCTGGATGACCGGCCTGTTCAGCCAGCGCGCCTGGCGGTCATGGAACGCACGCCGTGCGGCGCAGGCTCAACGTCCGAGTGCGACCTTCACGTCGTCCCGGCTGCCGGTGCAGCTGGAAATGAGGTCCAGGCCTGACTGATAGCGCTTGTTGCGCACGCCGAAGGCACCAAGGATCGTGTGGAACAGGTTGTCGTGCGACACGGCCGTGTGGGCCTGCGTCGCGAGGCAACCGTCATCCAGGCCGTGCGCTTCACGCAAGCCGGGAGACACCCACATCAGCATCGGCACCTTCTTCTGCTCATCCGGCGCAAATGCGTAGGGCATTCCGTGCAGGTACAGCCCCTGTTCGCCGAGCGACTCGCCGTGGTCCGAAGCGTAGATCAGCACGCTGTTGAACTCGTCCTGTCGCGCTTCCAGCTGGGTGATCAGCTCCGCCAGCATCCGGTCCGTGTAGCGGATCGAGTTGTCGTAGGCGTTGAGCACTTCCTCGTGCGAGCAGGCGTCCAGTCGATTGGAGTGGCAGGCGGGGCGAAAATGCTCGTCGGAGTACGGATAGCGTTCCGCATAGGCGGGCCCATGGCTGCCGTTCTGGTGGATGACGAAGAGCTGGTCCGCCCTGGAGCGGGACCCGTTCGCGAGCTGCGCTGCGAACGCCTCGCCCAGCACGCTGTCGAAACACGGCTCGTCCTTGCACGAGGCCGGCACCGCCGGAATCTCCTGGCCCTGGCGACCGGCACCCAGGTTCATCGTCGGTACGCGAGCGCAAACACCCTTGCAGCCGGAGTTGTTGTCGAGCCAGGTGACATCGACCGCCATGGAGGCCAGCACATCCAGCATGTTCGGGATGCGCGACGCCTGGGCGGCGGAATACTCACCGCGGCCTGACTGGGAGAACATGCAGGGCACGGAGATCGCCGTGGACGTGCCACAGGCGCTCGCATCGGAAAAATAGAACAGGTCACGGCGTGCAGCGAGTTGGGGGTTTGTCTCGCGCTCGTAACCTCCCAACTGGAAATTCGCCGCACGGGCGGTCTCACCTACGACCATGACCACCAGTGTCGGCTTGCGATTGCCCACGGGCATGGCGCCGGCCACGCGCCAGGCCGGGCCGCCCGGATCCGGCAGCATCGTCTGGCTGCTGCCGGCGCGAAGCTGTCCGCCCAGGTAGGTACCGGTGCTCCAGACCATGCTGACCGGGCTGATCATGGACCGCAGCGGCTTGTGCTCACGCAGGAACACCGCAAAGCTGGCCGAGCTGGCCAGCGCAAGGGCCAGGCTGGTGGCGAGTCCGATTCCGATGAAGGCGCCGCGCCGCGTCAATTGCCTGACGCCAGGAAGACACGGGCATCCGGGAGCGCCAGGCAAGAAATGCAGGGAGCAGGCCCAACAACGCCACGTGCAGCAATAGCGACATGGATATGAGGTCACCGGCTTCATGCGGATCGGTCTCGAAGATGTTCTGGACCATGTCCACATTCATCACGGCGCCGAATGACGATGTGAAGTACGCCTGTGCCGATCCCACCACACACAGCACCGCAGCCATGGCGCGCAGGCCGCGCTGCGTCGGGATGAGCAGCAGGAGAAGCGCCTGGACAAACAGCACCAGGATTGCCAGCGCGAAGACGAAAAGCACGCCGGCGAAAGACGGTCGCCACAGTGCGCTGAAAACCTCGCTCCAGAAGCGGACGTTGTAGATGACCAGCCAGAGGGCCGAGATGGTCAGCGCGAAATGGATTTCGGAAGGAAAGCGGAGGCGAGGTAGCTGCCATGGCAGCCATCTGGGCGCGGCACGAGTAAGGGTAGTCATGCCGGGTGAGACGCAGGAACTGACCCGATTCAGTCGCCGGCGAAAAAGGGCTGGCGTGACGGGAAAGTGGTCGGGATGACAGGATTTGAACCTGCGACACCTACGTCCCGAACGTAGTGCTCTACCAGGCTGAGCTACATCCCGACTGCGTGGGCGCGGGAGTTTACGCTGAACGCCCCCCGGCCTGTCATCGACCGTCGATGCCTACCG
Organism: uncultured Pseudomonadota bacterium; assembly: GCA_963785055.1. Classification (GTDB taxonomy): domain Bacteria; phylum Pseudomonadota; class Gammaproteobacteria; order Steroidobacterales; family Steroidobacteraceae; genus ZC4RG30. The sequence goes on along the minus strand of CAWATT010000008.1, from coordinate 470,104 downwards.
GTCCCGGTCGACCGACACGGTGGCCAGCTGGGCCAGCGCGTCCCGGTAGGGGGAGGCGGGCACCGGTGCCAGCGCCTCGATGGCCGCCCGGGATTCCTCGCAGGGCCCGCTCGCGCGTGTACTCGATGCCGCCGCTGCGGTCGATGCAGGCCACGATCCGGGCCAGGTCGCTTTCCGGCGTGGCGTTCGCCCGCCTGCAGTGACCGCTGCGCGGATCAGCTCGCGCTCGGCGCCCTGCGTGTTGCGCAGCGCATGGATCAGCGGCAGCGTCGGTCTTGCCCTCGGCCAGATCCTCGCCCAGGTTCTTGCCGCGCGCGGCCGGGTCCGACGCGGTAGTCGAGCACATCGTCGATGAGCTGGAAGGCGGTGCCCAGATGCCTGCCATAGGCCGCCAGCGCCCGCCTGCACCGCGGGCGGCGCGCCGCAAAGCACCGCAGCCACTTCGCCGCCGGCCTCGAACAGCCGGGCGGTCTTGCGGTAAATGACCTCGAGGTAGCGCTCTTCGGTGGTGTCCGGGTCCTGCGCGTTCATCAGCTGCAGCACTTCGCCTTCGGCGATCACGTTGGTGGCGTCGGCCATGATCTCCATGACGCGCTGCGACGCCGATGGCCGCCATCATCTGGAAGGCCCGCGAATAGACGAAATCCCCGACCAGCACGCTGGCCTCGTTGCCGAACAGCGCGTTGGCGGTGTCGCGGCCGCGGCGCATGGAGGAGTGGTCGACCACGTCGTCGTGCAGCAGCGTGGCGGTGTGGATGAACTCGATGAAGGCGGCCGCCTCGCAGTGGCGGGCGCCAGGCGGGGGGCTGCCGCCGGCTGGCGGCCTGGGCGGACAGCAGCACGATCAGCGGCCGCAGGCGCTTGCCGCCGCCGGCCACGATATGCTCGGCCACCTGGCCGACCAGGGGCACGGGGCTGGTCAGGCGGGCCCGGATGATCCGGTCCACCTCGGCGAGGTCGCGCCACCAGCGCACGAGTCTCGTCCAGGTCATCGGCTCCAAGCTTCATAAACCGGGGCCGAATGGTCAGCGGCGGCAGCGCAAGTGGCTGTTTGGCCGGGGAAACCCCGGCATTTGACGGGTTTGACCGAGGGGGGCTGGCCATTAGAATGCGCGGCCTTTCCGAACGCTGGAGCCCGTCAAACCATGTACGCCGTCATCGCCACCGGTGGCAAACAGTACCGGGTCGAAAAGAACGCCACGCTGAAGGTCGAGAAGCTCGACGCCGAGCCGGGCTCGACCGTTGCAGTTCGACGAAGTCCTGCTGGTCGCCGATGGCGCCAACATCAAGGTCGGCAAGCCCCTCGTGGAAGGCGCGAGGTCAGCGCCACCGTCGAGAAGCACGGCCAGGGCGAGAAGAAGGTCATCGTGAAGTTCCGTCGCCGCAAGCACTACAAGCGCGGTGGCAATCATCGCCAGCAGTACACGCTGGTGAAGATCACGGGCATCGCCTGACGTCAGGCGGAGTGAAGCAAGAACATGGCACACAAGAAAGCAGGCGGCAGTACCCGTAACGGCCGCGAATCCCACAGCAAGCGCCTGGGCGTGAAGCGCTTCGGCGGCGAGAAGGTGCTCGCCGGCAACATCCTGGTGCGCCAGCGCGGCACGCCGATGCGTCGCCGGCGAAGGCGTCGGCATCGGCACCGACCACACGCTGTTCGCGCTGGTCACCGGCAAGGTGGCAGTTCGAGAAGAAGGGCGCGGAGCAGCGCACCTTCGTGAGCGTCATCCCCGCGTAACGCATCGCGGTTCGCTGGTCGAACCCGCAAGACCCCGGCCGCGCGCCGGGGTTTGCGTCTGTGGAGCCTGAATTCCTGAGCGTGCAAAGCCGGAGTCATGAAATTCGTCGACGAAGCCACCGTGAAGGTGCAGGCCGGCAACGGCGGGCGCGGCTGCGTCAGCTTCCGGCGCGAGAAGTTCGTGCCCTTCGGCGGGCCGGACGGCGGTGACGGCGGCCATGGCGGCAGCGTCTGGCTGCGCGCGGTCGAAGGCATCAACACGCTGGCGGATTTCCGCATCCAGCGCACCTTCAAGGCGAAGAACGGCGAGGGCGGGTCGGGCAACGACTGCACGGGCCGCGGCGGCGAGGACCTCTACGTCGACGTGCCGGTGGGCACCACCGTCGTGGACATGGACACCGGCGAGGAGCTGGGCGACCTGAAGGCGGATGGCGACCTGCTGAAGGTGGCCAGCGGCGGCAAGGGCGGCTTCGGCAACCAGCGCTTCAAGTCGAGCACCAATCGCGCGCCGCGCCAGTTCGGCCCGGGCCTGCCCGGCGAGAAGCGCACGCTGCAAGCTCGAGATGAAGGTGATCGCCGACGTGGGCCTGCTGGGCCTGCCCAACGCCGGCAAGTCGACGCTGATCCGCGCGGTGTCGGCGGCGCGGCCGCGCGTGGCGGACTATCCGTTCACCACGCTGTATCCCGAACCTCGGGCGTGGTCGACGTGGGCCAGCACCGCAGCTTCGTGATGGCCGACATTCCCGGGCTGATCGAAGGCGCGGCCGAAGGCGCGGGCCTGGGCATCCGCTTCCTGAAGCACCTGCAGCGCACGCGCGTGCTGCTGCACCTGATCGACATCGCGCCGCCTGATCCCGAGGCCGACCCGGTGCAGGATGCGCGCGCCATCGTCGCGGAGCTGAAGAAGTACAGCAAGGCACCTGGCCGACAAGCCGCGCTGGCTGGTGCTGAACAAGACGGACCTGCTGCCGCCGGAGGAAGCAAAGGCGCGCGCGGCCGATATCGTCCGGCGACTGCGCTTCAAGGGCCCGCATTTCCTGATCTCGGGCGCCACCGGCGACGGGACGAAGGCGCTGGCCGAGGCGGTGATGCGCTTCCTCGAGGAAAACCGGGCCTGAAACGAAAGAGGCCCGCATCTGCGGGCCTCCGGATCAGTGCTGGAAGTGCCTGGCCTTCAGGCCTTGGCCTTCGCGGCGGCCTTCGCCTTGGCCGACAGGCGGCTCTTGTGGCGGGCGGCCTTGTTGCGGTGGATGAGGCCCTTGTTGACCATCGAGTCGATGACGGGCTGGGTTTCCTTGACGGCCTTGCGGGCCGCATCGGCGTCGCCGGAGGCCACGGCCTCGGTGGCCTTGCGGATGGCGGTGCGCATGCGCGAACGGGTCGCCACGTTGCTGGCTGCGGTGCTTGACCGCCTGCCGTGCTGCCTTTTCTGCCGACTTGGTGTTCGCCACGCTCGCAATCTCCGCCACTGGGGCCTGTCTGGAGGGCCGCGTAGTGTGGGCAGGGAGCCGCCGGAAGTCAACCGAAAACAGCCGGTTGGGTCCGGGAATTCAGGCTGAACCTGATAGTCTGCCGCGCGCGATGAGTCGCCCGATCCTGAAGAGCACCGACGACGACCGGTCTCGCGACCCTGCTCTCGCGGATCACCGGTCTGCTTCGGGACACCTTCATGGCCCAGGCCCTGGGCGTGGGACCGGCCTCGGACGCCTTCCTCGTGGCGTTCAAGATCCCGAATTTCCTGCGCCGGCTGTTCGCCGAAGGGGCGTTCTCGCAGTCCTTCGTGCCGGTGATCTCCGAGTACAAGCTGCAGCGCGGAACAGGCCGAAGTGCGCGAGCTGGTGGCCGGCGTCGCCGGCACGATGGGCGCGTTGCTGTTCGCGCTGTCAGCGCGATCGGCGTGATTGCCGCGCCGGTGATCATCCTGGTCTTCGCGCCCAAGTGGGCCGTGACGCAGGCGCCGCAGTTCGACCTCGCCGTGCAGATGCTGCGCTGGACCTTCCCGTACCTGTTCTTCATCTCGCTGGCGTCGCTGTTCTCCGGCGTGCTGAACAGCTACGGCCGGTTCTTCATCCCCGCGTTCACGCAGGTGATCATGAACCTGGTGATGATCGTGGCCGCGGTGTGGGTCGCGCCAGGGCAGCGGACAATCCGGGGCTGCGTGCTGGCCATCGGCGTGTTCGTCGCGGCGTGCTGCAGTTGGCTGTTCCAGCTGCCGGCGGTCGCGCAGCTTGGGCTGCTGAGCCTGGCCGCGCTGGCGGCCGGCGCTCGAGGGCGTGCGCCGCATCGGCGACGCCTGATGGTGCCGGGCATCATCGGCTCCTCGATGGCGCAGATCAGCCTGCTGCTCGATACGCAGATCGCCACCTTCCTGGTCACGCGGCAGCGTGACCTGGCTGTACTACGCCGACCGGCTGATGGAGTTTCCGCTGGGCGTGTTCAGCATCGCGCTGGCCACGGTGATCCTGCCGGGCCTGTCCGATGAATTTCGCGGCGAAGGATTCAAGGCAGTTCTCGCGGCACGCTGGACTGGGCGCTGCGGCTGGTGATGGTGCTGGTCTCGCCGGCTGCGGTGGGCATGCTGTGTTTCGCCGGGCCGCTGACGGCCATGATCCTGGGCTACGGCCGTTTCGACGCCGGACGACGTGCGCATGACCAGCTACGCGCTGATGGCCTATTCCTGGGGGCTGCTCGGCTTCAGCCTCGTGAAGGTGCTGGTGCCGGGCTATTTCGCGCGGCAGGACACGAAGCGGCCGGTGAAGATCGCGCTGATCGCGCTGGCCGTCAGCACGGGCCTGAACCTGCTGGTGGTGGTGCCGGCCGCGCATTTCGGCTTGCCGAATCCGCATGTGCTGATCGCCACCTCCACCTGCATCGGCGCGGCGGTGAACACGTTCCTGCTGTGGCGCGGGCTGGTGCGCGAGGGTGTGCTGACGCCGTCGGCGGGCGTGGCCGAAGTTCCTGCTGCGCGTGCTGGTCGCGAACCTCGTCATGGCGCGCTGCTGTGGTGGCTACGCGGGTGACACGCTGGCTGGGCGCAGATGCCCTTCATCGAGCGTGTGCTGCGCGGCGTCGCTCGGCATCGCCACCGGCGCGGCCGTCTATTTCGCGGTGCTGTTTGCTGCTGGGCCTGCGTCCGCGTGACCTGCGGCTGGGAGCCGCGCTGATGCGACTGCTGCGCCGGCTCGATGCGCGGGACCTCCAGGGTCCGGGCCATGTGGCTGCAATCGGCAGCTTCGATGGCATCCATCTCGGCCATCGCGTGCTGATCGACCGCGCCATCGCGCTTGCCGCGCAGGACGGGCTGGCCAGCATGGTGATCACGCTTCGAGCCGCTGCCGCGGGAGTTCTTCTGCCCGCGCCGATCCGCCCGCGCGACTGACCAATTTCCGCGAGCGCTGGCGGCTGCTGGAGCAGGCAGGGTCCCGGACGTGCTCTGCGTGCTGCACTTCAACGAGCAGCTGCGGTCGCTGACCGCCCGTGCAGTTCGCGGGGCTGCTGACCGGCGCCGGCGTGCGGCGGCTGGTGATCGGTCATGACTTCCGTGCCGCGCGCGGCGGGCGAGGCCATCGGCGCACTGGTTCGCGCGCGAAGGGCCGCGCCTGGGCCTGCAGGTCGAGGTGATCGAGCCGGTGCTCGAGGGGGACGATGCGGGTCAGCAGCAGTGCCGTCCGCGTGGCGCTGGCCGGCGGCGACCTGGAGCAGGCCGCGCATGCTGCTGGGGCGGCGCTACTCCATGCGCGGGACGGGTGGTGCGGCGGCGAGCAGCTCGGCCGGACGCTGGGATTTCCCACCGCCAACCTGCGGCTGGGGCGACGCCGCAGCCCCGATGGACGGTATCTTTGCCGTCCGCGTGCGCGGCGTTGGCAACGGCCATGCCGCAGCAGGCGAGCCTGCCGGGCGTGGCCAGCCTGGGCACGCGCCCGACGGTGGGCGGCACGGTGCCGCTGCTCGAGGCGCATGTGTTCGATTTCGAGGGCGACCTGTACGGTCGCGAGATCGAAGTGGAGTTCGTCGCGCGGCTGCGCGACGAGCTGAAGTTCGACAGCGTCGACGCGCATGGTGGAGCAGATGCACCGTGATGCGGCCGAGGCGCGCAGCGGCGCTGGCGCGGGATAATTGAATGCAAGAGATGAGGATCGGGTGGCTGACTACAAGACACACGGTGAACCTGCCGCAGACCGACTTCCCGATGAAGGCGGACCTGGCGCGGCGTGAGCCGGAAATGCTGGAGTGGTGGGAGTCGCAGGACATTTACGGCGAGCTGCGCCGCGATCGCGCGTGGCCGTCCGCGCTTCGTGCTGCACGATGGTCCGCCGTATGCCAACGGCGCCATCCACATCGGTCACGCCGCCAACAAGATCCTCAAGGACTTCATCGTCAAGTCGCGCACGCTCGATGGCTACGACTCGCCCTACATCCCGGGCTGGGATTGCCACGGCCTGCCCATCGAGCTGCAGGTCGAGAAGAAGCACGGCCGCGTCGGGCAGAAGCTCGACGCGCGCGCCTTCCGCGCCGCCTGCCGCAGCTACGCCACGGAGCAGGTGGAGCTGCAGCGCGCGCGACTTCAAGCGCCTCGGCGTGATGGGCGACTGGGATCGCCCCTACCTCACGATGGATCCGAAGTATCGAGGCGCAGCAGATCCGCGCGCTGGGCAAGGTGATCGCCAACGGCCACCTGTATCATCGGCGCGAAGCCCGTGTACTGGTGCCTGGACTGCCGCTCCGCGCTGGCCGAGGCCGAGGTGGAGTACGAGGACAAGACGTCGCCCGGCCATCGACGTGGCCTTCCGCGTGGTCGATGCCGCCGATCTCGGCGCGACGCATCGGCGCTGCCAGCGATGCGGCACTGCGCCGGTGTCGATGGTGATCTGGACCACCACGCCCTGGACGCTGCCGGCCAACGAGGCCGTGGCGCTGCGCGCCGACTATCGAATACGTGCTGGTGGAGTTCAGCGCGACGGCGCCGCGCGGCGCGTGGTCCTGGCGGAGGGGCTGGCGCAGCGACTGCCTCGCGCGCTACGGCGCCAGCAGTGCTCGCGCGAGCTGGCGCGCTTCGAAGGGCGCGCGCTCGAAGGCCTGAAGCTGCAGCATCCGTTCCAGGAGCGCCAGGTGCCGGTGATCCTTGGCGACCACGTGACGCTCGAGGCCGGCACCGGCGCCGTGCACACCGCGCCCGCGCATGGCCAGGACGACTACATCGTCGGCACGCCGCTACAGCCTGCCCGTGGTGAACCCGGTGCTGGGTGATGGCCGCTTCCAGGCCGATATCGCCGCTGGTCGGCGGGCATGAAGCTGGACGAGGCCGGCAAGCTGCTCATCGAGACGCTGCGCGGCAGCGGCCATCTGCTGCACCACGTGCCGCTGCAGCACAGCTATCCGCATTGCTGGCGCCACAAGACGCCGGTGATCTTCCGCGCCACGCCGCAGTGGTTCATCTCGATGGACCAGAAGGGCCTGCGCGCGCAACGCGCTGCGCGACATCCCGAAGGTGCAGTGGATCCCGGCCTGGGGCGCAGCAGCGCATCGCCGGCATGATCGAGACGCGGCCGGACTGGTGCATCTCGCGCCAGCGCACCTGGGGCGTGCCGATCGCGCTGTTCGTGCACAAGCGACACGCGACGAGCTGCATCCGCGCACCGGCGGAACTGATCGAAGCAGGTGGCCGCGCGCGTGGAGCAGGGCGGCATCGACGCCTGGTTCGACCTCGACGCGGCGCGAGCTGCTCGGCGAGGAGGCCGAGCACTACCGCGAAGGTCACCGACGTCATGGACGTCTGGGCTGACTCGGGCGTGAGCTTCGAGTGCGTGGGCAAGGAGCGGCCGGAGATCGCCGCGCCGGTGGAGATGTACCTGGAAGGTTCGGACCAGCATCGCGGCTGGTTCCACAGCTCGCTGCTGATGTCCGAGGCGCTGTACGAGCGCGCGCCCTACAAGAGCGTGCTCACCCACGGGTTCACCGTCGACGACAAGGGCCGCAAGATGTCCAAGTCGCTGGGCAACGTGGTGGCGCCGGACAAGGTGATGTCTACGCTCGGCGCCGACGTGCTGCGCCTGTGGGTGGCCGCCACCGACTACACCAGCGAGATGAGCTGCTCGGACGAGATCCTCAAGCGCACGTCCGATTCCTATCGGCGCATGCGCAACACCGTGCGCTTCCTGCTGGGCAACCTGCAGGGCTTCGATCCCGCGCGCGATGCGGTGCCGCTGGACCAGCTGGTCGACCTCGACGCCTGGGCGATCGCGCCGCGCGGCAGCGCTGCAGGAGGAAATCGTCGCCGCGTATCGCGACTACCAGTTCCATGTGATCTACCAGCGCGTGCACAACTTCTGCGTCAATGACCTGGGCGGCCTGTACCTCGACGTGCTGAAGGACCGCTGTACACGACGCCGGCCGAGGCGCATGCCGCGCCGCTCGGCGCAGACGGCGATGTTCCACATCGCTGCAGGCCATGGTGCGCTGGCTGGCGCCGATCCTGTCGTTCACGGCCGAGGAGATCTGGCAGGCACTGCCGGGCTGCGCGAGGGAGCCGCAGTCGGTGTTCCTGACGACCTGGCATGCAGTTGCCCGCGGTGCCGGCAGCGCGACATCGACTGGGACGCGCTGATCGCGCTGCGCCAGGCCGTGCTGCGGGAGCTGGAGAAGCTGCGCGAGGCGGGCACCATCGGCGCGCCGCTGGAAGCGCAGGTGGATGTCTATGCGCTGCCCGAACATGCGCGCGCGCGTATCCAGGCGCTGGGCGACGAGCTGCGCTTCCTGACCATCACCTCGGCGGCGCGCGTGCATGCGGTGCACTCGCGCGCCGGCAGGTGCCGTGGTGGCCGAGACGGGCAGCGCGGTCATTCCGGGCGTCTGGCTGACGGTGCGAGCGCAGCGAGCGGCACGAAGTGCGTGCGCTGCTGGCACCTGCGACCGAGACGTGGGCAGCGATCGCGGAGCATCCGGAGCTGTGCGGGCGCTGCGCGGGCAATATCGGCGGAACGGCCGGAGGTGCGGCAGCATGTCTGAGGCACTGCCCGCTGGCGGCGATTCCGGCTGGCGCTGGCTGGCCGCTGGGCTGCCGCGGTCATCGTTGCTCGACCAGCTCACCAAGCCTGGATCCTCGCGCGGCTCGCGCTGCATGACTCCATCACCGTGCTGCCGGTGCTCGACATCCTGCATGCGCACAACTACGGGCGCCGCGTTCAGCTTCCTGGCCGGACGCCGGCGGCTGGCAGCGCTGGTTCTTCACGCTGCTCGCGCTGGTGCGTCAGTGCCGGCATCGTCTGGTGCGCTGCGCCGGCTGGACGGCCGCCGCAGCGGCTGCAGTGCGCTGGGCCTCGACGCTGATCGCCAGCGGCGCGCTCGGCAACGTCGATCGACCGCCTGCGGCTACGGCTATGTCGTGGATTTCGTCGCGCGTGCACTGGGGCGACGCCTATTTCCCGGCATTCAACGTTGCCGACAGCTGCATCACCATCGGCGCCGGACTGATGCTGCTGGATGCGCTGCTGGAATGGCGCGCGAGCGCGCATGCGCAAGGCAGGTCAGTGAGCGCATGCAGATCCTGCTGGCCAGCCCGCGCGGATTCTGCGCCGGCGTGGATCGCGCCATCGACATCGTCGAGCGCGCCATCGAGCTGTTCGGCGCGCCGATCTACGTGCGCCACGAAGTGGTGCACAACCGGCATGTGGTCGAGCGGCTGCGGGCGCTGGGCGCGCGTGTTCGTCGAGGAGCTGGACGAGGTGCCCGGCCGGTGCCACGGTGATCTTCTCGGCGCATGGCGTTTCCAGCGCCGTCGAGGAGGAGGCGAGGCGGCGCGGCTTCCAGGTGTTCGATGCCACCTGTCCGCTGGTGACCAAGGTGCACCTGGAAGTGGCGCGCTACGCGCGCGATGCGCGCGACGTGGTGCTGATCGGGCATGCCGGGCATCCGGAGGTCGAGGGCACCATGGGGCGATTCGATACACGCCACGGCGGACACGATCCATCTGGTCGAGAATGTGGCCGAGTGCGCGATGCGGCTGGAGGTGGCGCGCCCCGACAGCCTGGCCTTCGTCACGCAGACGACGCTGTCGGTGGATGACACCCAGGCCATAGTCGATGCGCTGCGCGCGCGATTCCCGGCGCTGCAGGCGCCGCGCATCGAGGACATCTGCTATGCCACGCAGAACCGGCAGGATGCGGTGAAGCGCCTGCTGCGAGCACTGCGACGTGCTGGTGGTGGTGGGTTCGGTCACCAGTTCCAATTCCAACCGCCTGCGCGAGCTGGCCGAGCGCGCCGGCATTCCCGGCTACCTGGTCGACGGGCCCGACAACCTGCAGCGCGAGTGGTTCGACGGCCGCAAGCGCGGTCGGCGTCACGGCCGGCGCGTCGGCGCCGGAAGTGCTGGTGCAGCAGGTGGTGGAGCGGCTGCGCGAATGGGGCGGCGAGCGCACCGCGCGAGATCCTCGGTCGCGAGGAGAACGTGGTGTTCAGCCTGCCGCGCCCGCTGCGCAGCCCGCGAACGGGCGTTCCGTTGCCTGCGGCGGGTCCCAAGCAGTCCTAGTTCCAGCACTGCCCTGTGTCGGGCAGCAGCAGACGTCCGCTGGCGTCCCGGATCCGCGCCGCCCGCTCTGGTCCAGTGTGAGCAAGGCACAATCGCGGTCGCCGGCCTGCCGACCGCGCGCGCGCGCCAGGGCGGTGTAGCCGAGTCCTTCCGCGTTCGACTCCAGCGAGAGTTCGTACCGGCCGCCATCGCTCACGGCGTCGAGGCCGAGGCTTTCCGGATCTGCTGGCACTGCCAGGCGCGCGGCATAGCGCAGGTGCTCGGCGAAATGGCGCTCCTGGAACTGCTGGATCCGGAGCAGCGCGATTCGCGCGTCCTGTCGTTGGCTGCGCTGCACGGTCTGGCGGTAAGTCGGCAACGCGATGCCGGAGAGCACGCCCGCGATGCCCAGTGCGACCATGAGCTCGACCAGCGAGAAGCCGCGCATCAGTCGGCATCCTCGCGCAGCCAGTAGCGGCGTCGCAGGCGGGTGTCTAGCGTGCATCCGGGCACCCGGTCATTGCCGACGAGGCAGTGGCGCTGGCCCGGCGCGTCGGCGTCGTCACCAGGGGCCATGCGCACAAAGCTGTCCGCAGGACGAGCGCTCTCGAGTGCAAGCACCGCGTCGCGCGAGTCCAGCAGGCCGTCGGCGTTCAGGTCGAAGGAAGGCGCTCCGGTGTCCGCTGCAACCGCACGAACCTCGATGCGTGCCGGCAGGCCGGATGCCAGCGCGGCGCAGCCTCCTGCTTGCAGGGAGGTTGTCTGTGCGACGGTGAAGACCACTACGCCGCCCACCGTCATCGAGGGTGCAAGCACCTGTGCCGCGCCGAGGGGCAGGTAGTAGCCCCGCAGGCGCTCGTCATCGCGCAGGCTGCCGATGCCCTGCGTGCCCTCCGAGAGTTTCAGGTCGGCATCGACAGTGGGAACGGCAGGCACATTGTCCGGGGCGGCTGCTGTGGCGGAATCCCGCAGCACATAGAACCGGTTTGCGGCCGACTGGTCCTCGAAAGAGACACTGCCGAGGGCGATGCTGAGCCAGGGAGCGCGGTCCCGGGACTCGTGCAGGGCGATGTCGGGCGCTGCGAGAAAGCCGCGTAGCCCGTTCCCCGACAGGTCCGCGAGTTGCGTGGCGCGGGCCCAGCGTTCGCGCGCCAGGCCGTTGGTCAGGTCGATGCGCCAGATCCTTCCGGCCGTGTCAGCTGCGTAGATGCGGTCATGCCAGCCATCGCCATTGAGGTCTATCGGTGCTGGCCGCGCAAGGATTCGCGCGTCCAATCCGGGAACCTGCAGAAGTGCGCCAGCCGTGGCGCCCGCAGTCCACAGCAGCGCTCCCGATCCCGCCTCCCTCAGTTCCAGGCCGAAGCGCTCTGAACCTGAAATTCGACCGTCGATCCCGGTGGTGCCTGGACCCTGATTGCCGAGGCGGATGCGCAGCGAGGCCGATTCAGCGTGCTTGCAGGCAGGTGGAGCGCCGGCGGCAGCGCAAACCGTTGCAGGAAGAAGCGGCAACAGCACCATCCATGGAAGGTGTCGTTTCAAGGCTGCGACTCCAGGGGCAGGATCCGGGAGACGCCTTCGGCAAGCCGTGCCTCGCTGTTGCGGACCAGGCGAGCAGCGCTGCGAATTTCGCCCCGATGTTCGACGAACCGGCCACTGCTGTAGCCCGGTGGCAGCGAGAGTTCCGCTGTGGCGCGGTATTCGACGGTGGCGCGTTCTGTCGGAAGTGCGTCCGAGGCCAGCACGAGCGGCGATTCGGGTGGCGGTTCGCCAGCATCAAGTCGTTGTCCCAAGGCGACCAGCCCGCGCTCGGCCGCCTCGAAGGCGCGCTGATGAAGGACACGATGGGTGGACAGTGCTGCGGCGCTGGAAATTCCCGATGCGGCATGCAGCCCGAACATGGCGGCGACGAGCAGCAGCCCCAGCACGATCGGAAGCAGGAAGCCGCGCCGCGCGTTTGGCATGCTTTCAGCCCGGCCGTGCATTGCGCAGCGCGAGGTGTCGCGTGACCGTGAGACGCGTGGGAGCCTTGCCGCGGCGGGTATCCGCAGCATCGGCCTGCACGGCGAGGGTGAGTTTCGCGCTGGTCGCATTGGCGGGCGAGGGGAGCAATTCGATCGAAAATTGCGCAACACCGGGCATGACCTCCGTGTCCACGAAAGCCGGGCGTCCCGCGACCGAGGTCAGGGTCTTGACGCGTAGCGCGGGTGTTGTGGCGTCCTCATCCGCCGAGCGTGCAACGTAGTAGGCGCGCAGATTCAGGTCGCGCCAAAGTACGTCCCGGTATGCGGCGGCCTCTGCGGGGAGTGCGCCATCCCACCGCAATTGCCGCATGGCCGGGGCAGTTTCCGTGTCAAGCAGCTGCACACGGCCAGCTTCAGGCAAGCCAGGGTTGGCCGCTGCACGACGAACGATCAGGACGGTGCTGCCCACTGCAGCGCCACCACCTTGCGCTGCGCAATCCAGTGGCCACGTCGCTGGTGTGGGACTCGACGCCTGCATCCAGTCGCGTCATTGCGGATCCGCAACTGGCCAGCGTTGCAGGCGGCAGGCTCGCAGCCGCCCAGTGCGGTGCCGGACCTGAACCGAAGAAGCCCGCCATTTGCAGTTCCGGTTCAAGCGTCGCGAACACATAGAGCGCGCGCTCATGCAGGCGTTCGTTGACCTGCGTCAGGCGCCAGGCTTCCAGGACTCCTGACAACCCGCTGAGTCCGCCGGCGATCGCGAGAGTGGCTATGCATAGCGCGACGAGCAGTTCGACGAGCGTGAAACCGCGCATGACTCAGCGGATCTCCGTTTCCGGTGGCAACACGACTGGCAGCTCGAGCCGGCGCGGCGCGCGCAGCGCAGGGTCCCACCAGCGAATTCGGATCGCGTGCGAAGCGGGCAGGCGGCCTGCCGTCGCGACCGGTACGAGGAGGCCTTCCGCGATACCCGCCGCCGAGGCGGTCGACAAGGCATTGCGAACCGACTGTTGCCACGCCGGGATCAGAAGGTCGCGCGTCGCGCTCGTCGTGCCGGCGCGCAACTGCTCGACAAGGTCACCCGCGAGGTCGGCCGCCCTCGTTGCCAGAAGCGTGGCCCGCAGCTCGGCCTGGCCTCGAAGCATCGTCGATGCAGCGCCGAAGAGGCCCAGCGAGAGCAACACGAGTGCGACGAGCGTTTCGATCAGGGCAAAACCTGCGCTGGCCTCGCCTGGCGACAGGCCGCGTGAATTCGCGATCATGCGCACCGACCTGACCCGTCAGAAGTGCGGACGAGGCGCGGGCGTCCGGTCTGGCTGACGACGACACTGCGGCGACGTTGCGGCAATGCCTCGTGGCAGAACGTGAAGGTGAGCGTCGAGGCCGCCCGGGGCCGCGCGAGATAGGTGGCGTAACCGCGCGTGCCGGACACGCGCACTCCACGGGGGAGCGGCTCCTGCCAGAGGAAGGGCTCATCCGGTTCGCGGCGCGAATCGACTCCTTCCGGCCGGTTCGTGAACAGCATCCAGTCCGTGCCGTCCAGGGCGCAGGTCGAGCCGTTGCCCGTAAGGCAGAAAGTGGCCGTACGTCCGGTGGTCAGCGCTGTTCGCCGGGCCAGGGCCAGGCCGGAGAGCATCTGGCTGGCTGCCGAATCCACCGCCGCTTCGGCCAGCTGGCGGCGGAACGCAGGTGTAGCCAGGCCCAGCAACACGGCGCTGATGCCGAGCGCGACCACCAGCTCGGTGAGGCTGAAGCCCCGCACCGAAGACAATTTCGCAGCAGGGTTCGGGTGGCTTGGCATGGCAGGAATCCTCTCGCCCCCGACGCGTCCTTGCAGCCGCGGAATCAGCCGCGAATACAGCGAAAGAGGCCTTGAAAGACGGCCTGCGCCAGGGCGCTCGTTGACGGCCATCATTCACGCGCGTATCTGTGTGTATAGCTCGCGGTTCGCGAGGGAGAGGGTTCGTCCATGGTTGATCCCGGCTGCCAGGGCAGCGCCAGACTGGCGCGCAGGATTCCCTTGCTCTTGCCGGCGATTCTTGCCGTTGCCGCTTCCACATGTGTTGAAGCCGGTGTGATCGGCAGGACCTGCTTGGGGCAGTTGACCCTCGGGGGGCAGAATTACATCAGAGCCGCACAGGGGGGGCCGCCGCCCTATTGCGCCGCGAACCTCAACGATGGGTTCTTTGGGACCTCAGGGTCTCACCAGAACCCTAACGGTGGTTACACGGTGAGCGCCCAGCAGGCCTACGAATCCAATTTCGTCGAGACAGAATCCGGCTTTCAATTGAGCACTTCCCTTTCAGGAAACGGCACCCTGGCCGTCTACAATGGCTTTCCGGGTGTCCCGGAGCCGGAGGGTGGCTGGACCTCGGCCACGGGTGGCTTCCTGATGCGTGGCCGGGCCGATGACTCGTTTTCCGTCACTGAGCCCTACAATTTCACGCTGAATTATTATTTCGACCGTGAAGTAAGGGGATCGTGGTCGCGGAATTTCCTCGATCCGGATTCCGCCGATGAATCCTTGATCCCCTTGGTGGGCATTGGCGTCCGTTCCGGCCTGCTGTTGCCCGGGCAGACCTATCGCCTGCATTCGGCCTATGACACCGGACTCAGCGGAAGCAACGTCCCCGGTCAAATCACCGTATTCACCACTTCCTTTGGCGGCCTCGCGACGCAGCTCAAAGCCACTGCTGTCCCATTGCCAGGCACGTCAATGCTCGTTCTGCCTGGCCTCGCGCTGATTTTTTCGCGGCTGGTCTGGCGACGCCGCTACTTTCCGGCAGCTCTCCGGGGAACCGCCCGATTCGCGGCTTGAAATGCTGGCTCTTGCGGGGCGGTTTGCCTAGAATCCCGCCCCTCGCCGGAGTAGCTCAGTTGGTAGAGCACGTCATTCGTAATGATGGGGTCGTAGGTTCGATTCCTATCTCCGGCACCAGTTGAGCATCCGAGGCCGTCCGAAAGGGCGGCCTTTTTGCATCCAGAAACGGGAATGGCAGCAGTTCCACGGGGAGCCGGGCCAAGACGCCGACCGACGGTCGAGGTCAAGCTGGCCGCCGCCGTGACGCGCGGAAGCGGATGCGATACGGAACAAGCACGATGCCGGCGATCACCGACAAAAGCGTGATGGCCGTGACGATGATGATCAGCGGATGGTTGAAGTCCTCGTGGTTGCGCCAGTCCATGATGTGCAGCGCCCAGAGCGTGTCGTAGGCGCGCCAGAGATCGGAGCGTCGCGCGGTCACGGCGCCGGTGTTCTGCGCCACGTAGACTGCGAGCCCGCCCTCCGCGAACTGCACGCGCCAGGCCGGCAGCGCGCCGCGATATTCGGCTGTCCCTTCGGTCACCAGGCTCGTGATGGTTGGCTCCGAGGTCAGCGTGACGTGCGAGCGTGCAACTGTGCGCGCCTGATCAGCGCTCAGCGGTGAAAGTCGCTGCAGCGTTGCGGCGTCGTACAGAGCCGGCGGCGCAGCGCCGAACTCGGCCACGATGACTTGCCCACCTTCCCTCCGCTCGATGGTCAGCCGGGTCGGAAGTTCATCCCCGGGGCCGCGCAAGCTCGCGGGCAATGCAAGCTTTGCCGTATCGATCACCAGGGGATCTTTCGGCCGAACCAGGTTTTCGCTGCGGACGCGCTCGATCGGGAAGATCGTGAAGAAGAGTCCGCTGACGACCCAGAACACGACCTGCAGGCCGATCAGCAGCGCCAGCCACTTGTGGACGAACGACGCGATCCTCGCCAGATTCATGAAGCGTTCCCCTGCGAAAGCCCGAAAGCCTGCAGGAATATCGCTGCTTCAACCCGCAATGTCGACGAGGGAAGCGGCGGGCCGACTGAATTGTGAAAGTGGCAGTCACCGTTACAATTCGGGGATGTCGAAATCGCTCACGGTGGTGGTGCTGGGCGTCGCGCTCCTGGCGGCAGGCGATGCATTGGCGCAGACGGCGACGCCAGGCCCCGGGATCTCCCTCGATCTCGCGATGCGGCGGGCGGCCATGGTCAAGGATCTGCGCTACGAGCTGGCGCTCGCAGTCCCGCGAGACCCGCAGCAGTCCATTGCCGGCACCATGACCGCGCGCTTCCAGTTGAGCGACGCCTCGCAGCCCCTGGTCTTCGACTTCGCGCCCGGCGCCGATCACGTGACGTCCGTGAGCGTCGGTGGTCGGACCGTCAGGCACACGTGGGTTACGGATCACATCGTCGTGCCGGCATCCGCCCTGACCGTCGGCCCGACCGAGGTGCGCATCGCGTTCACGGCCGGAGATGCCTCGCTCAACCGCAATTCCGATTTCCTGTATGCGCTCTTCGTCCCGGCGCGCGCGCATCTGGCCATCCCGGTGTTCGACCAGCCGGACCTGAAGGCGCGCTGGACGCTGACACTGCGCTACCCGGCCGGTTGGCAGGCCGTGAGCAACGGCGCGCCTCTCGCCGCCAGCTCAACCTCATCGACCGGCACGGCGGAGGCGCGGTTCGCGGAGACCGAACCCCTGCCGACCTACCTCTTTTCCTTTGTCGTCGGTGATTTCAAGGTGGAGCAGGCCGAGCGCAACGGCCGCACGTTCCGCTTCTATCACCGCGAGACGGACGCCGCCAAGGTGGCGCGCAACAGGGACGTGATCTTCGACCTCCACGCCCGCGCGCTGGCCTTCATGGAGGACTACACGGGCATCCCCTATGCGTTCGGCAAGTTCGACTTCGTGGCGATTCCGGCGTTCCAGTTCGGCGGCATGGAACACGCAGGCAAGGTGCTCTACGACGCATCCGGCCTGCTCCTCGACGAATCGGCCACACAGAACCAGTTGCTTGGTCGCGCCTCGGTCATCGCGCACGAAACCGCGCACATGTGGTTCGGCGATCTCGTCACGATGCGCTGGTTCAACGACGTGTGGATGAAGGAGGTGTTCGCCAACCTCATGGCCGCGAAGATCGTGAATCCCGCGTTCCCCGAGGTGAACCACGAGCTGCGCTTCCTGCTCGCGCACTACCCCGCCGCGTATGCGGTGGATCGCACGCCGGGCGCGAATCCGATCCGCCAGCCGCTCGAAAACCTGAACGAAGCCGGCTCGCTCTACGGTGCCATCATCTACCAGAAGGCGCCGGTGATGATGCGGCACCTCGAGGCGCTGCTGGGTGCCGGCCCGTTCCGCGATGGCCTGCGCGAGTACCTCGGCGCGCACCGGTTCGCCAACGCCACCTGGAGTGACCTCATCGAGGTGCTCGATCGCCGTACGCCGGTGGACCTCGCGGCGTGGAGCAGGGTGTGGGTGGAATCGGCCGGGCGGCCCGTCATCACGACCGAACTCGAGGTGCGTGAAGGGCGCATCGCATCGCTGGCCTTCTCGCAGGGCGATCCGCAGAAGCGCGGACCTCGTGTGGCCGCAGCAGTTGCGCGTGACGCTGGCGCTGCCCGACGGTCCGCGCACCCTGGAGGTGGCGCTGAACGGCGCGCGCACGGTCGTGACCGAAGCGGCGGGTCTGCCCGCACCGCGCTACGTGCTGCCGAACGGCGGCGGCTGGGCCTACGGCGGCTTCGTGCTCGACCGCGCCTCGCGTGAGTACCTGGTCGGGAACGTGAGCGCCATTCCCGACGTGCTCACGCGCGGCGCCGTGTGGGTGTCGCTCTGGGACGCGCTGCTCGATCGCAGCGTGCCGGCGACCACCTTCGTGGACGCGGCGCTTGCGGCGGTGGCCGTCGAACCCGACGAGCAGAGCTCGCGCCCGCGTGCTCGGCTACCTGGGCGCCGCATGGTGGCGATTCCTGACGCCGGCGGAACGCGCATCGCGGGCGGCAGCCGCCGAAGCGGGGCTTCGCGCCGGACTCGACCGCGCGACCACCGGCGGGCAGAAGTCCACGTGGTTCGGCGCGCTGCGCCGCATCAGCGCCACACCCGGTACTCTCGCGTGGCTCACGCGTGTGTGGGACAAGGCCGAGACGGTGCCGGGCCTCACACTGGCCGAGGCCGACTACTCGGAACTCGCGATGGCCCTCGCCGTGCGCGACGTGCCGCGCGCGAACATTATTCTCGCGGAACAGTTCGCGCGGATCGACAACCCGGACCGCAAGGCGCGCTTCGCCTTCATCATGCCGGCGCTTTCGGGCGATGCCGCCGTGCGCGAACGCTGGTTCCTGTCGCTGGCGGACGTCGACAACCGCCAGCGCGAAGCGTGGGTACTCGACGGCCTCGAGTACCTGCACCACCCGCTGCGTGCGTCACAGTCGGCGAAGTACCTGCGGCCGAGCCTCGACCTGCTGTGGGAGATCCAGAAGACCGGCGACATCTTCTTCCCGAAGCGCTGGATGGACGCCACGCTCGACGGCCACACGAGCGGCAGAGGCCGCCGATGTCGTGCGCCGCTTCCTCGCCACGCTGCCACCGGACTACCCGGCGCGGCTGCGCAACATCATCCTGGCGTCAGCCGACGAACTGTTCCGGGCCGCAGGCCAGTAGCTGCGTGCCGATGCGGGGACTCAGCGTGGCGCTTCTGGGGCTTGCACTGGTCGCCTGTGCCAGCAACCCTGAGCGACCAGCCGATTCCTCCCTGGCCTGCATGAGATCGGTACGGGATTCCCTTCCCGAGGGCATTTCCGACGCGCATGCGCATTGCCTTGCTGCTGGTGGAATCGCGCAGCGTTGCAGCAGTTTCGAGGCCGGTCTGGCAGGCGCCGGAAAGGAGTTCGCGGACCTGTTCACCGGCGGGGATCCCTCCTGGGCCGACTGGCAGGCAGACCGGGCCGGGCTCCGGTGTGCACGGGAACACCGTGACTTCGACGGCCTGGCATTATGTTGCACTGCAGAAGGTTTCTGAGTTCCAGGGTGTCGGGACGGTTTACAGTCCGTCATCCTGAAGCATAGGGAAATCAACGGAACTATCTGATTTATATGATAAAAAAGTAACTTGGCCCGTGGATTGCATTAACTGGCACAAGTCCTGGTGTCAGGAAAGCTGAAAGGTAAGCAGACATGTTCAAGAATTTCATCAAGGTCGCCGCAGTGGCAGCCATGTTCAGTTTCGCGGGCATCGCCGCGGCTGGCCCGATCTCGGCCAGTGGAGCCTCCGCAACCGCCAAGGTTGAGGCCAAGGCTGCCAAGGTTCAGGCCAAGGTCGCCAGGAAGGCCCTCAAGGCCTACAACAAGTGCATGAAGCGTGCCGCCAAGGCGCGCCAAGGGCCGTCCGCCACTCGTGCCGGCCCGACCCGACCGCCAGCTACTCGCTGGCCGCCCCGACGGTGTCGGCCTCGTCGACCGTCGTGACCACCGGCCCGAGCTGCACTTCGAACTGCACGCAGTCGGTGGTGGATGAAGGCCGCAAGACGAGCCTTGCCACCGAAGTCCCGGAGCCGACCACGCTGGCCCTGATTGGCGCGAGCCTGCTGGGCATGGGCATTGCCGCCCGGCGCCGCAAGCGCAAGGCCGCTGCGCCGAACGCATAACAACGTACACGGATAGCTCGATACAATTGGCCTGGCGGAGAAATTCGCCAGGCCTTTTTCTTTGGTGGCATGGACTTGCGTCTGGGCCATAGGAAATCCTGATCACTGCGCATAGACGCCGGCCCTAATGCTTGTGCCGGGCAGTCGTTGCTACGTTCTCCCTTGAGCATCCGCCATAAGGATGCGCTGTTTGTTCAGGGGGGAATACAGATGATCCGGAATGCCATCCGTTACGCGAGTCCGACGCGCGCAAAGTTTGATTTTTCAAGAAAGGCGCCGGTAGCGGCCGCCATCAGCCTTGCCATCCTCGCCTCCCAGGCGTCCCTCGCCGGTGAAGCCCAGGCGCCACAGGAGTCGCTGGAGGAGATCACCGTAACGGGATCGCGCATCCAGCAGGCGACAGGCATGTCCACGCCCACGCCGGTGGCGGCCCTGTCGGCGACCGAACTGATGGCCATGGCGCCCGCGAGCGTCACCGCGGCGCTGACGCAGCTGCCGCAGTTCTCTGGCCCCAGCTCCACCTCCGAGAGTTTCAGCGCCGTGGGCTTCTTCGCGTCGCCCGGCGGCGGCAGCCTGAACCTGCGTGGCCTGGACTCCAAGCGCACGCTGACCTTGCTCGACAGCCGACGCGTGGTGCCGTCCTCTGCCTTTGGCGGCCCCGACATCAACCTGTTTCCCGAGCAGGTGCTGCTGCGCATTGAAGCCGTCACCGGCGGCGCCAGCGCGGCCTACGGAACCGATGCCGTCTCGGGTGTCGTCAACTACATCCTCGATACCGAGTTCGACGGGTTCCGGGCGTCCGCGCAGACGGGATTCTCCGAACGCGGCGATGGCCGGAGCCAGAAGTACTCCATGGCCTTCGGCAGCGACCTGGGCGAGCGGACCCATGTGCTGTTCTCCGCGGGCTACACGGAACGCGACGACATCGTCGGCTACGACGGGCGCGACTGGTACAACGGATGCGGCCTGACGCAGAACCCCAGCGTCCCGGCAAACGTAGCGCTGGTCGCCGGCAGCTCGCCGCCGCAGATCAACGCAAGCACCTTCGTGCCAGCAAACGGTGGCTATTCCGCCGATAACCCGCGTTTGCTCCCGACCTGCAACCTGCACAACACGCAGCTGACCTACGACGGCCTGGTGACCTTTGGTTCTGGCGCGACGGCTCGGCAATACGAGCTGATGTCGGACGGCAGTGCCATTCCGTTCAACCGCACGGTACCGAGGACCGGGCCCAACGCCGGTGTCGGCGTGATGCCGGGTGGTGGCGGCCAGAACCTCGCCGAAACGGACACCTCGCTGCTCAGCGGGTGGAACCTCAAGAACGCCTTCCTGTACCTGGACCATGACATCACGGACAACGTCAACGTCTACGTGCAGGGCATGTACGCGGAGCAGACGCTGCGCGCCTTCAGCAGGGTGGGCGACATCGGCAATGCGCCGCCGCAGAACTTCACGATCTTCCGCGACAATGCATTCCTGCCGGCGAGCCTCGCTGCGATCATGGACCAGGAGGCCGTGACGAGTGTCGCGATGACGCGTGCCGGCAACCGCGAAGACTGGGGCACCGGCTATTACGACAACACCAACGTCATGAGCGCGGCCACCCTCGGCTTCAAGAGCACGCTGCTCGACAGGCGGCTTCCTGGATGGCTGGCGGGTCGACGGCTACGCCCAGTACGGCGACAACCGGCTGGATGCGGCGCAGGAAGGCGGCCTGCGCCTCGACCGCGTCTACCTGTCCACCGATGCAGTGCGCGCGAGCAATGGCAGCATCCAGTGCCGCGTGAATACCATCACGCCGGGCCTCGTGCCCGACTGCGTGCCACTCAATGTGTTCGGCCGTGGCAATGCCAGCGAGGGCGCGATCGACTGGATCAAGGGCTACGACGACGGCATTGCCGTCACGACCAATCCGTTCCTCGGCTTCGACGCCAACGGCGCGGCGGTCTATGGCGATCCGTACAGCTACATCGGCGACGAGGCCAAGCACCGCCGCGTGA
Source organism: uncultured Pseudomonadota bacterium (assembly GCA_963785055.1). Lineage (GTDB taxonomy): Bacteria > Pseudomonadota > Gammaproteobacteria > Steroidobacterales > Steroidobacteraceae > ZC4RG30. The sequence goes on along the minus strand of CAWATT010000008.1, from coordinate 448,469 downwards.
CCACCGAGCAGACGGTGTTCGAGTTGAACACCAGCGGCGAGCTCTTCGATGGCTGGGCGGGCGCGGTGTCCATGGCGCTCGGCGCGCACTACCGCGAGGAGAGCATTGACCAGCACGTGTGGGCCTCGCAGGGCAACACGGCAGCCGACGCCACGTATTTCCCGGTCTGGTGCCCGGACAATGTCGTCACCACGAACAGCCGCTGCATCTCCCAGGTCAGTCGCGGCATCCGTCCGCCGGGAGCCATCGGCGTGCGCGGCGTGCCGGGCAATCCCTACCAGAACACCGTCGAGACACAGTTCTCGAACGTGCCGTTCATCTCCGGCTCCTTCGACGTGAAGGAGCTCTACACCGAACTGCTGTTCCCGCTGATCGCGGACCAGCCGTGGATGCGGAGCCTGAATTTCCAGGGCGCCGTGCGCTGGGCGGACTACGCGGGCTCGGGCGACATCTGGTCCTACAAGGTCGGCCTGGACGCGGCCATCACCGACGAGGTCCGCCTGCGCGGCACCTACTCGCACGACACGCGCGCGGCCAACATCGCCGAGCGCTTCGATCGCACGGGCGGTTTCACGGGGCCGATCAACGATCCCACGGCCCCGCCGGGCTGGATCCAGGGAACGCTGGTCACGACGGTCTCCGGCGGCAATCCGCTGGTGGATCCGGAAGAAGCCGACACGTTCACCGCGGGCATCGTCTACCAGCCGCAGTGGCTGCCGGGCCTCGACATGTCGGTGGACTGGGTGAGCGTCTCGCTGGAGGGCGCGATCGAGCAGCTGCTCGGCGCAGCGCGTCGTCGACCTGTGCTACCAGGAAGGCGACACGGAGCAGTGCGCGAAGATCATCCGCGATCCGACCACGCAGCACATCCTGTTCATCCCGCAGCTGTACGAGAACCAGTCCGAGGCGAAGGTGGAAGCCATCGACGCCGAGATCGGCTACACGCGTGCCGTCTCCATCTTCGGCGGCAACGAACGGCTGGGCGTGCGCGTCATGGGCACCTACCTGCTGGAGAACTCGACCACCAGCGCGCTGGGCGTCAAGGTGGATTCCACCGGCAGCGTCATCCGCCAGTTCATGGAGACACGCATCAACGCGAGCGTGAACTACATGAACGGCCCGTTCCGCTGGAACCTGCAGGCGCGCTACCTTGGCGGCGGCACGCTCAACACCGGCTACAACCAGGAGCGGCTGCTCAACGCCAGCACCGGCGAGACGGCCGTGGTCTGGGACGTCGCGGACAACGACATCGGCAGCTCGGTGTACTGGGATACCCGCCTCGGCTACGAGATCCCGCTCGGCAACGGATCGCTCGAGCTGTTACGGGAACGTCAACAACCTGTTCGACCGGGATCCGCCGCTGGTGCTCAGCGAGGGCGTCGCCGGGCAGACCGGAGGCGGCTACGACATCCTGGGTCGCTTCTTCACGGTGGGCCTCAACCTGCGGTTCTAGTCGCCAAGGTTCCCCCCGCGCAGGTACTGGACATGCCTGCGCACCCCGGGCCGGGGCAACCTGGCCCGGGTTCTTTTTCCCCGGAGCTACTTCAGCGTGGACATGTAGCCGATGACGTCGGCGCGCTCTTTCGCATCCGGAATCATCATCGGCATCGTCGTTCCCGGCACCTTGGTCATCGGCATCGTCAGGAACTCGTCCAGCGTCTTGGTGTTCCACGTCAGGCCCGAGGCCTTCAGTGCCGGTGAGTAGAGCGCGAAGCCCTCGACGGTCGCGGCCTTGCGGCCGACGATACCCACCATGTTCGGACCGACCACCGGGCCGCCTGGCGCCTTGGTCACCGCGTGGCAGATCGCGCAGCGCTGGTCGAAGATCGTCTTTCCATTGGCGACATCTGCTTTTCCACCGGCAGCCCACGCGGGCAGCGTCACAAGGAATGTGGCGGCGAGGCAGCTCGCGGTGAGGACGTTGGCGCGGAGGACAGAACGCATGGACAGGTCTCCGGAATGGCTTGCGGGAGAAGGTAACGGGAAGCGGTTGAACCGCGCCTGAATGGTATCAGGGGCGGGAAAGGGGAGTGTCGGTCACCGGCGGGCGATAGAGGATTGCCCGCGAGGCGTCGCCCTGGGCGACGCAGTCCGGGGCGGGGTTGCCGCGCACCAGGAACCAGTTGTCGCCCGAGGTGCGGCCTGCCGGCTCCTTGAGGGCAGCCGCGAAACACCGGTCCAGCGCCTCTCCCTCGGGCACCAGCAGCACGCGGCCTGGCGCGGCGGCGAGCCAGGCGGACGCGTCGAATCCTTCCTGGGGGCCTTCCTGCCAGCGCCGGTGGCCGAAGTTCACCGTGGGCCGGTCGAGGTACAGCAGGAACTGCTCCTTGTAGGCCACGAGCCCGGCCAGTTCACCGGGCGCAACGCCTGACATGGCCGCGCGCGTGAATGCGCTTCCTGAGCGCGACGGGTTCATCGCAGGCGCGATGAAAAAGCCGTGCACCAGCGCCAGCGCCATCAGCACGACGGGCCACGCTGCCACCGGCTGGCGACGCAACACGAATGCCAGGCCGGCCCCTGCGAGCACGAGGAACAGCCACAGCGGCCAGGCGCTGGGAAGATTCGCCTCCGCAACAGCCTCCGCCGCGAAGGTCGCGCCCATTGCATGCGCCACGACAAACGCCAGCGCGGCGAGGAGCGGCACTGCCGCAAGCCCCAGCGCCGCACGCTGGACGCCAATGCGCGCATACAGGCCGGCCAGGTAAGGCGCGGCCGCAATGGCGATCGCAGGCAGCGCCGGGTTCACGTAGATCCCGCGCTTGCCCGGGCTCGCCGAAAAGAACACCAGCATGACGAGCACCCAGCCCAGCGGCAGCCACACGCGCGCATCACGCGCGCGCCACGCCTCGCGCCAGCGCGGGAACAGCCAGACGAACAGCAGGCTGAACGGCAGCCACAGCAGCGGAATCACCTGCACGATGAAGTAGTACCAGGGCTCGTGGTGATGCCACGCCTTGCCATAGCGCGTCACGGTCTGGCGGAACAGGATCTCGTCCCGATACGCGGCATATTCCCCGCCGCGCGTCGCCGCGCCGATCAGCATCGGCACGAACCACACGCAGATGCCCAGCAGCATTGCCAGCGGCGCGATGCTCCACCGCCAGCCGCCGGTGAAGTGCGGCAGGTGCTGCCAGCCGCGCTTGCGCATCACTGCATAGACCAGCGGCATCAGTATCGGCAGGAAGCCGACGCCCTTGGTGATCACGCCAAGCCCGGCTGCGAAACCACCCACCGCATACCAGCCCCACGCCGGTCCCCAGAGCAGGTGCCGCAGCAGTCCATACAGCGACAGCGTCATGAGGAAGCACAACGTCGCGTCGATCTGCGCCGAGCGCATCGTCGTCAGGAACTGCACCGTGCACGCCAGCGTCAGTGCCGCCAGCAGGCCCGCATGGCGCCCGGAAATGCGCCGGCCGAGGTCGTAGACCAGCCCGAGTATGCCGAGCGAGGCCAGCAGCGAAGGCAGCAGGAACGAGGCGCGAACGCTGCCCGTCACTGCATAGGCGGCCGTGAGCAGCCAGAAATACAGGGGTGGCTTGTCCTGGTAAAGGTCGCCGCCGACGCGCGGGAACAGCCAGTCGCCGCTGTGGAACATGTCGCGCGCCAGCACCGCGAAGCGCGGCTCATCCGCCGGCCAGGGGTCGCGCAGCCCGATGCCGGTGGCGAACAGCAACAGCGCGGCTGCGCCCAGCCACAGCAGGTCGCGCGCGGACCACGCTTCCGTGCGCGGTGCCGTCAGACTCGACTCAGCCACCGGCAACGCGCTTCTCGCGCCGTCCATGGCGCACGTCGAGTATCAGGTTGTAGCAGGCCACCGAGGCCGGGAACAGGTTCGAGAGGATGCCCACCGAGTCGTTCTTGCCCCAGATGAAATACGAAACCAGCATCGCGCTGCCGGCGAGGCTCATCACCCAGAAGGCGCGCGGGATCACCGGCCGCCCGTGCCTGCGCGTGGCGATCAGCTGCACGAGCCAGCGACCGGTGAACATCAGCATGCCGGCGTAGCCGATGAGCTTCCAGTAGGTGATGACGATGCCGAAGGGCGTGGCAAGCGTGACGTCCAATTCGCAACTCCTGGCCGTCGAACCGGCCTATTCCTCGGTGGCGACGAGGCCTGGCTTGAAGCGGCGGCGCAGCCACAGCACGCCGAAGATGTCGACGATGCCGACCCACAGGCGATCGAGCATGCCGTACTTGGAGACGCCGCGTTCGCGCGCCCGGTGCCGGACCGGCACCGACACAGCGCGCCAGCCGCGGCTCTGGAACAGCGCCGGCATGAAGCGGTGCATGTGGTCGAAGTAGGGCAGCTGCAGGAACGCGGCGCGCGAGAACAGCTTGATGCCGCAACCGGTGTCGGGCGTCCCATCGCCCAGCAGTCCGCCGCGCACGCCGTTGGCAATGCGCGACTGCAGTTTCCGGAAGCCGGTGTCGCGACGCGTCGTGCGATTGCCCATGAACAGCCGCACCTGCGCGTTGTCCGGCATGTCGCGCGCCTCGAGCAGCCCCGGGATGTCGGCCGGGTCGTTCTGGCCATCGCCATCGAGCGTGGCGATCCACTCGCCGCGCGCCGCGCGCACGCCGCTGGCCACCGCGGCGCTCTGTCCGCTGCGGAAGGAGTGACGCAGGATGCGCAGCCGTGCGAAGCCCGCCGCCACGCAACCGGTGCAGCTGCGCCGCGTGTCATCGGTGCTGCCGTCGTCGATGAAGATCATCTCGTAGTCGCTGCCCGCGAGCGCGGCATCGATCTCGCGGGCCAGCGGGCCCGACGTTCTCGGCCTCGTTGCAGACCGGCACGACGACGGAAAGTGCGACTCCCATGGGCAATTCCGGGCCGGCGCTCAGATCGGGTAGTGGCGATGCTGCGTCGAGATGCTGATCCAGCGCAGATCAGTGAACTCCGCGATGCCGGCCTTGCCGCCGAAGCGGCCCACGCCGCTGGCCTTGGTGCCGCCGAAGGGCATCTGCGCCTCGTCCTGCACCGTCGGGCTGTTGATGTGGCAGATGCCCGAGTCGATGCGCTGCGCCACCGACAGGGCCGTGTTGATGTTGCGGCTGAACACCGCGGCCGAAAGGCCGTACTCGGAGTCGTTGGCCAGTTCCACCGCATGATCGACATCGCGCGCCCGCAGCACGCCGACGATCGGGCCGAAGGATTCCTCGCCGTAGATGCGCATGCCCTTCTGCACGCCGTCGACCACGGTGGGTTCGAAGAACGCGCCGCCGGGACCCGTGCCGCCGGCGAGCACCTTGGCGCCCTTGCCCGTGGCGTCGGCTGATCAGCGCCTTCACGTGGTCGACGGTCTTCGCATCCACGCAGGCGCCGATCGGGAAATTGCCCTTGGTGGGATCGCCCATCTGCAGCGTCTTCACCTTGGCGGCGAAGCGCTTCAGGAACTCGTCGGCGATCTTGCTCGACGACGATGATGCGCTCGGTCGACATGCAGATCTGGCCCTGGTGCATGAAGGCGCCGAAGGCCGCGGCCGCAACGGCTTCGTCGAGGTCGGCGTCCTCGAGCACGATGCAGCGGCGCCTTGCCGCCCAGTTCGAGCAGGCAGGGCTTGAGGTGCTTGCCCGACAGCTCGCCGATGATGCGGCCCACGCGGCTGGAGCCGGTGAAGTTCACGCGCTTCACGGCCGGGTGCGCGATCAGCGCCTCGACCACGGCCGGCGCATCGGCCGCCGAATGCGCGACGAAGTTCACGACGCCCGGCCGGGAAGCCCGCCTCGACGAAGGCATCGACGATCAGGCGATGCACGGCAGGGCAGAGCTCGGAGGCCTTGAGCACCACCGTGTTGCCGCAGGCCAGCGGCATGGCGATGGCGCGCACGCCGAGGATGACCGGCGCGTTCCACGGCGCCATGCCGACGCAGACACCGGCGGGCTGGCGCACGCCCATCGCGAAGCGTGCCCGGCATGGTCGGACGGGCATGGTCTCGCCGGTGATCTGCGTGGTCATCGCGGCGGCTTCCTCGAGGATGGTGGCGGCGAAGCCGGTGTTGAAGTGGCCCCAGCCGCCGATGGCGCCGGTTTCCTCGACGCACAGGCGCGAGAAATCCGCGCTGTGGGCGCGCAGCTTCGCCGCGGCCTCCATCAGCAGCTTGCGGCGGGCGTTGGGGCCGAGTGCCGACCAGGCCGGGAAGGCCTTGGCCGCGGCATCGCAGGCGGCGCGGGCATCGTCGGCCGATGCAGCCGCCGAGCGCGTCACCACCTCGCCGGTGATCGGGCTCCTGCGCTCGAAGGTGGCGCCGCTCTTCGCGGCCGACGTCGGCGCCGCCGATCAGCAGTTTGATGTCGTTCATGGCTGCTTTCCCGACGCTGTGTGAATTGTGGCGTGCAGGATACCACTCGGCTGGACGGCGGCTGCGGCCGCATGCCGTAGACTACGTCGTCAACTAGTCGCCGCCCAATGCACCGACGGCCAGCCCCGCCGGCTCCGGCGTCGCCCGCCACCGCCCGTGCCTGGCTGGCTGCGCGTGCTGGCGCTGCTGCCGCTGCCGGTGCTGTACGCCCTCTGCGGGCTGCTGGCGTGGATCTGCCGCTCCGCGTGGTGCGCATCCGGCTGCGGTGATCGCTGCGCCAATGTGCGCGGCTGCTTTCCCGGATGCGACGCCGCGCGAGCGTGCGGCGCATCGTCGCGGGCACTACCGGCAGCTGGGCGAGATGGTCGCCGAGGTGATCCGCGGCGCGCGCATGTCGCGCGGCGGAATTCGCTGCGAGCGCGTCGCGCGTGCGCAACCTCGAGCTGCCGCAGGGGCTGCTGGCGCAGGGGCGGCCGGTGCTGCTGCGTGGCGGCGCACCAGGCCAACTGGGAGTGGGTGCTGCAGGCGATGGCGCTGCAGCTGGGCTATCCGCTGGACGTGGGCTACAAGCCGATCAAGCAGCCGCGTGGGCCGAGCGCGCGATGTACGCGCATGCGCACGCCGCTTCGGCGCGCACCTGGTGCCTGCCAAGGACCTGCTGCCGGACCTGCTGCAGCGCCGGCACATCGTGCGCGGCATCGCGATGCTGGCCGACCAGGAGCCGACCACCAGCGATCACCAGCACTGGGTGCATTTCCTGGGTCGCGACACGGCGTTCTACATGGGCCCGGAGCAGATGGCGCGCGCCACGCGCTATGCCGCCGTGTTCGTCGCGCTGCGCCGCGTGCGCGCGCGGCCACTACGAGATCGAGTTCATGCCGCTGGCCGACGCCGGCGAGACAGCTGGCGCCCGGCGAGTTCACCGACGCGCTATGCGCGGCTGGTGGAGGCGGAGATCCGCGCGGCGCCCGCGCGACTGGACCTGGGGCCACCGCCGCTGGAAGCTCAAGCGCGGCGCTCTAGCGCCGGCTGAGCCAGCTTCGCCGAGAGATGCTTCGCGAGGTCGCGCCACCGTCGGATGGTCGAACAGCTCGGTGAGATCCACCTGGTCCGGGATACTCGCGATCGATCTGCTCGTGGATCTCGATCAGCTTCAGCGAGCTGGCGCCGATCTCGAACAGGTTGTCGTCGGGCCCGACCTGCTGCGGCGCGTCAGCACGCCGTTGCAGATGGCGCAGCAGCCGCGCTTCGATCGAATCGGCCGCGCGTGCTGCGCGCCGCGCTGCAAGCCGCCGCGAGTGCTTCGCGACCTCGGCGAGGTCCGCGGCGAACTCGCCGTCGAGCAGCTGCTGTTCCAGCAGGTGGCGCTGGATCTTGCCGCTGGTGGTCTTCGGGATGCGCTTGACCGGCACCACCTGCGCCACTTCGAGGCCGGCCTGTTCGTTGATCAGGCGCGTGATCTCGGTGGCCAGCGCCGGAAACTCCGCCAGGTCGCCGCGATGCAGCACGAACACGGTGAGCTGGTCGGTCTCGGCGCCCGGGCGGACGCACGCCGGCCACCACCACCTTGCCCAGTTCCATGTCCGGCGCGCGCTGCGCGATGGCCTCGAGGTCGTGCGGGTAGTAGTTCTGGCCGTTGACGAAGATGATCTCCTTGGCGCGGCCGGTGATGTAGAGTCTCGCCATCCAGCATCAGGCCGAGGTCGCCGGTGCGCAGCCAGCCGTCGGCGGTGAACGTCGCCGCATTGACTTCCGGCTCCTCGAAGTAGCCGCTGGTGACGTTGCTCGCCGCGGATGAGGATGTGGCCGATGTGGCCGTCGGGCAGCGCCGCGATCGTCGTCGTCGGCGATGCGCAGCTCGCAGCAGCGGAATCGGCTGTGCCGACGCTGACCAGCGCCAGCGCATCGCGGCTGGCCGTCGCCGCAGCACCTCGGCCTGCTCGCCGACGCCGAGCTGGTGGCGGTTGAGCAGCATGCGTGCGGCAGCGGCCGGCCAACCGGCGGAAAGCTGACCGCCAGCGAGGCCTCGGCGAGGCCGTACACCGGGTACATGGCATTGCGCTTGCAGGCCCAGGCCCGCCAGGCGCGCCATGAACTCCTCGCACAGCTCCACCGAAATCGGTTCGGCGCCATTGAAGATCGAGGCGCACGGCCGAGAGATCGAGGTTGCCCGGGCGAGCGATCGCCCAGCACCTTCAGGTAGTGGCGGTAGCCGAAGTTCGGCGAGCACAGGATGGTGGCGCGCTGCTCGCGAGGCGATGCGCAAGCCACAGCAGCGGCCGGCGCACGAACAGCTCCGTGGGCATCAGGTGCATGTTCACGCGGTTGGCGAACATCACCAGGTGAAAGCCGATCAGGCCCATGTCGTGGGTCAGCGGCATCCACGACAGGCTGACGTCGTTCTCGTTGAAGCCGGCCGCCTCGGTGTCACCGACTCGCATGTGCGCGATCAGGTTGGCGTGCGTCAGCACCACGCCCTTGGGGTCGCTGGTGGAGCCGGAGGAGAACTGGATGAAGGCGGTGTCGTCCGGCCGCGCCTCGTGCACGGTCGCCGGGCGCTGACAGGTCGCGCCAGGTCCTCGGCGAAGAAGGCGCGCGGGCGCAGCGCGGCGAAGGTGCCGCGGCAGCTCGGCGTCGCCGGCCTGTCGCGCGAACTGGCCCGACGCGCTCCAGCGTCTTGCGATCGGTGTAGATGAACGGGCTTGCCGAGCTTGCGCGCGATGCGCAGCAGCTTGTGGCGGTGCTCGTCGCTGATGCCGATGGCCACCGGCACCGGCACGATGCCGCCCAGCACCGCGCGCCCAGAAGGCATCGATGAACTGCTCGTTGTTGTTCAGCAGCAGGATCAGCTGGTCGCCGGGCCTGCGCGCCGAGCTGCTGCAGGTGGAACAGCATGCCGAGCGCGCGCTCGTACAGCTCGCGCGTAGCGTGACGCGGCGCGACTCGGTTCTCGCCGGTGTGGTAGTGATGGCGCGGTCGGCGCCGCGGTTGCTGCGCCATCAGTTCGGTGAGTGTGCGGGCGGTCATGAGGTTCAGCGTTCCGCGTGCGGCGCTCGAGCCGCATGATGAAGGGTCGCGTCGCGCGCAGGTTGATCAGCGCCTCGAACTCGACCGGGTCGTTGTCGACGCGCCGCAGCCGGAAGCGGCGCGCGAAGCGGTTCAGGTGCACCAGCATCTCGTAGATGGCCAGCGTCTCGCCGATGCAGTGGTGCGCGCCGGCGGAGAAGGGCAGGTAGGTGAGCTTCGGCCGCGTCTTCGTCGGCGCGCTCGAAGCGCTCGGGAATGAACTTCTCCGGCATCGCTCCAGAAGTCCGGATGCCGGTGCACGAAATAGGGGCAGAAGAACACGTCGGTGCCGGGCGGCACGGTGTAGCCGCCGAGCGTGTCGGCCTCGATGGTGCGTGCGCGAAATCACCCACACCGGCGGATACAGCCGCATGCGCCTCGCGGATCACCATGTTGGAGTAGGGCAGCGTCTTCCATCGCCTGCAGCGAGGCGACGGCCATCCTCGGGCTGGCGTCGATCTCGGCGTGCAGCTTCGCCTCGACCTCCGGATGCTCGCCCAGCAGGTACCAGGTCCAGTTCAGCGCGCTGGCGGTGGTCTCGTGGCCGGCGACGATCAGCGTCGTGATCTCGTCGACGATCTCCCTGTCGGTCATGCCTGCGCCGGTTTCCTTGTCGCGGGCGTTGAGCAGCATCGACACGTAGTCCGGGTGGTCGCCGGCCGGCTGTGCCGCCGGCGGCGCGGCGCGCGCGCCACGCACTTGCCGATCAGCGCCGCCAGCTTGCGGAACTCGTAGGCGAAGCGCAGGTCGCGCGCCGATTCGTCGGTGAGCACGGCGAACGGATTCTCGCCGGCCTCGGCGCGCCATGGCAGCGAGGTCGTCGCCGAAGATGGCGCCGCAGGATGATCTCCAGCGTCATCTTGCTCATGTCGTCGGTGACGTTGACCGGCTCGCCGCGCGTCGCACTTGTGCTGCCACTCGGCCAGCAGGCGGTCGTTGGCGCCGCGCGATCACGCCGATCGAACTGCGCGAGGATGCGGCGGTGGAAGGTGGGCTGCATCATGCGCCGCTGGCGCTTCCAGAACTCACCTTCGCTCACTATGATGCCGTTGCCGAGCAGGATCTTGATGCGATCGAAGCCCACGCCCTTGGTGTAGTTGCGGTGGTTGCTGATCAGGATGCGGCGCACGTCGTCCGGGTGGTTGAACACCCAGGTGTGCGACTGCCGCCCCGGTGCATAGACGCGGTAGGCATCGCCGAGCTGGGCGTAGATGTCGCGCATGCGGTCGAGCGAATCCGCCGTCGAGCCGATGTCGAAGCGCTGGTCCGATTCGGGCGGCAGGAGAGTGCTCGACGTCATGAAGCCGGAAATTCTACCCGAAGAGCGGGTCTCAAGCGGCGCAGGCTGACGCCGCTGCGCCGGCTCGTCTATGCGCCTGGCTCGCGCCGCTGGGCCTTGCGGCTGCTGCGCGTCTGGTGGAGCAGCTGCCGCATCGTGCGCGGTCACCGGCGCGGAGCACCTCGATGCCGCGCTGGCACAGGCGCCGTCGCTGCTGCCCTGCTACTGGCACCAGCACGAGCTGTTCTGCGCGCGCTACCTGCTGCTGCAGATGCCGCGCGGCCTGAAGCTGGGCTTCCTGATCAGTCCTTCAGTCGATGGCGAAGTGCCGGCCGCTGATTGCGCGCGCGCCTGGGCGCGCAGGTGATCCGCGGCTCCTCCACGCGCACCGGCGCGCGCGCGCTGCGCGACTACTACCAGCTGCTGGTGAAGGAGAACGTTTCGCCGGTGATCACGCCGGATGGTCCCACCGGGTCCGCGCTTCGCGTTCAAGCCCGGGCGCGATCCTGCTGGCGCAGATCTCCGGGCGACCGATGTTGCCGATGGCCTATGCGGCGTCGCGCGCCTGGCTGTTCGCCTGGGACAAGTTCGTGCTGCCCTGGCCCTTCGCCGCATCGCGATCGCCATCGGCGAGCCGGTGAGGGTGGAACGGGGCCTTGTCGTCAATGACCCGGTCGCAGCTGGAGCCGCTGCAGCGACACATGGAGCAGGGCGCTGCACGAGCAGTACCGGCGGGCCCGGGCAGCTCTGGGGCAGCAGAAGGGTGAAAATCCCCATCCATAACTGATACTTGCCGCACATACTGAATGTGGATGTGACAAGAATCTGGTCAACGGGGAGGCCAGGCTGCGAAACTGTGTCGCGGGTCGTGGCCTGATTTGCACAGGGCACCGTACAAGTGCCGGGCAGGCAGAGGAATTCGAAACGCAGATGAGCTCGACCCATAGTGCCAAGCCGGACGATTTCGGCGCCTCGGACGTGCTGGTCGCCCGTCAGTGGGCGCTCGGGCAGGCCGGCATGGGGCTTGGCCTGGACGTGGCCTGCACGAAGGCTGCGGTCGACCTGCAGAACCTGACGCGCCAGACGATCCGGGCACGTCATCGAGGCAAGCCTCGCGACCCTGCGCGCGGCCACGGTGCCGACGCCGCCTTCCTCGCGATGCTGGATCCGACCGGCACCCGGATTCGCGCGAAGTCACCTCGCCGAGGGCATCGGAGCCGAGCCGCGCCTGGCGCGCTGGCGGGCAGAGCGCTGGCCGACCTGCCCTTCCTGGCCTCGCGATTCGACCACCTGCGCCTGACCGAGTACCGCGACACAGCGCTGCCGCGCCGCGAGGATCCGGCCGAAGCGCAGCGCCTGGCCGCGCTGGGCATTCGCCTCGGTGCTGCTGGTCGTGCTTCCATGCCGAAGCGCCGCCCGGCCGGCGTGCTGGCCGTGGCGCGCGCGCCACCGCGCGTGGCCCCTGGGACGTGAACGTGCAGCTGCTGCTGAAGCTGATCGGCACCAGCCTGGCCACCGGCCTCGAGCGCGACTGGCCATCGGCGACCGCCTGGCGGAGCTCGAGGAGCGCGACGCGCTGGTCGACGCGGCCGCCAACGACGGCCTGTGGGATTTCAACTTCGATCCAACGAGCTGTACCTGTCGCCGCGCTGGAAGGCCGATGCTGGGCTACGAGGACATCGGGCCCACGGAGATCGTGGACTGGCGCGGCCTGGTGCATCCGGATGACCTGTCGCGCGTGCAGGACGCCATCCTCAAGCACGTGTCGGGCGCGGTGCCGCTGTTCGAGAGCGTGCACCGCATGCGCCACCGCAATGGCGAATACCGCTGGGTGATCAGTCGCGCCAAGGGCGCGCATCGACAAGCAGGGCCGCCTGCAGCGGCTGGTCGGTGTCGAACTCGACATCACCGAGCGCAAGCTCTACGAAGAGGCGCTGTTCCGCGAGAAGGAAAGCGCGCAGATCACGCTGCAGTCCATCGGCGATGGCGTCGATCACCACCGACGCCGATTCGATCATCGACTACATCAATCCCGTGGCCGAGACGCTCACCGGCTGGCGCCTCGAAGACGCCATGGGCCGCAACGTCGACGAGGTGTTCCGCGCCTTCCACGAGGAGACCTGCGAGCCGCTGGAGAATCCGCTGACCGGTTCGATCCGCCGCGTGCGGCCGATCAAGTCCGTCGCGGCCGGTGCTGATGATCCGCCGCGACGGCAACGAGCTGTACGTGGAGAGCACGGCCGCTCCGATCCGCGACGGCCACGGCACGTGTCTGCGGCGCCGTGCTGGTGTTCCATGACGTCAGCGAGAGCCGCGAGCTGAACCGCAAGCTGTCCTACCACGCCAGCCACGACCTGCTGACCGGCCTGGTCAATCGCCGCGAGTTCGAGAGCCGCATCGAGCGCTGCCTGAAGAGCGCCAAGGCCAGCGAGGGCTCCTATGCGCTGTGCCACCTGGACATCGACCAGTTCAAGATGATCAACGACTCCTGCGGCCACGCCGCGGGCGACGCGCTGCTGGGGCAGATCGGCGCGCTGCTGAAGTCGAAGATCCGCTGGCGCGACACGCTGTCGCGCCTCGGCGGCGACGAGTACGGCATCCTGCTGGAGAGCTGCACGCTGGAGGAGGCGCTGCGCACGGCCGAGGTGCTGCGCGAGGCGGTGCGCAATTTCCGCTTCGACTGGGAAGAGCGCGTCTTCAAGCTCGGCGCCAGCGTCGGCGTGGTGCCGATCACCGCCGACAACGAGGACGTCGCGTCGATCCTGTCGGCCGCCGAGGGCGCCTGCGCCGCGGCCAAGGAGCAGGGCCGCAACCGCGTGCACAGCTTCGCCGAGAACGACATCGAGCTGATGCGCCGCCGGCGCGAGACGCAGTGGGCCGCGCGCATCAGCGCGGCGCTGGACGAGGGCCGCTTCGAGCTGTACCGCATGCCGATCATGCCGCTGCAGGCGCAGGAAGAGGGCGAGCACTACGAGATCCTGCTGCGCATGCGCGACGAGGCGGGCAAGATCGTCTCGCCCGACCATTTCATCGCCGCCGCCGAGCGCTACAACATCACCCCGGCCATCGACCGCTGGGTGATCGAGAACACCCTCCGCTGGCTGGTGTCCGAGGCCGACGAGCGCGAGCGCCTGTCGATGTGCGCCATCAACCTTTCGGGCCAGAGCCTGGGCGACGACAAGTTCCTGCCCTTCGTCATCGAGCAGTTCCAGAAGAGCGGCCTGGATGCCGTCGCAAGATCTGCTTCGAGATCACCGAGACCTCGGCCGTGGCCAGCTTCTCGCAGGCCAACCGCTTCATCAAGTCGCTGAAGGAGCTGGGCTGCAAGTTCGCGCTCGATGACTTCGGCACCGGACTGTCGTCGTTCGGTTACCTGAAGCATTTCCCGGTCGACTTACCTGAAGATCGACGGCAGCTTCGTGCGCGGCATCCTCACCGATCCCATCGACCGCGAGATGGTGCGTTCGATCAACGAGATCGGCCACCTGACCGGCAAGCTGGTGATCGCGGAGTTCGCCGAGAACCAGGAGATCATCGAGACGCTGCGCGAGCCTGGGCGTCGACTATGCGCAGGGCTACGGCATCGCGCAGCCCAGCCGGCTCGGCAAGACGCCGCCCGCCGGACTGACCGCCCTCAGCAGCTGACAGTAAACCGCAGCGACAGGTCGATCGCGCGCACGTGCTTGGTCAGCGCGCCGATCGAGATGAAGTCCACGCCGGTGGCGGCAATCGTCGCGGATGCTGCTCCAGGTCGACGCCGCCGGAGGCCTCGAGCTTCACGCTGCGGGCCGCGCATTGCGCTCCGCCACGGCCGTGCGCATGTCCTCCAGGCTGAATTCATCGAGCATGATGACGTCGGGCGTCGCGGCCAGCGCCGCGCGGAATTCCGCCAGCGTTCTCCACCTCGACCTCCACCGGGATGCCGGGGCTGACGCCGGCGCGCACGTGCGGATGGCGGCGGTGATGGAGCCCGCGGCGATGATGTGGTTTTCCTTCACCAGCACCATGTCGTACAGGCCCATGCGGTGGTTGTGGCCGCCACCGCAGCGCACCGCGTACTTCTGCGCCAGGCGCAGGCCCGGGCATCGTCTTGCGCGTGTCGAGGATGCGGCAGCCGGTGCCGGCGACCGCCGTCGACGTAGCGGCGCGTGATCGGTGGCGGTGCCGGACAGCGTCTGCAGGAAGTTCAGCGCGCAGCGCTCGCCGGTGAGGATGGCGCGTGCCGGGCCGCGGATCTCGCAGATGCGCGGCGTTGGCGGCGACCGCGTCGCCATCGCTGCGCGCGCCAGTCGATCGCGATGCCGGTGTCGAGCTGGCGGAAGGTCTCGCGCACCCAGGCCGAGCCGCAGAGCATCATGTCCTCGCGCGTGATCAGCGTGGCGCGGGCGCGCGCCGCGGCGGGAACCAGCGCCGGCGGTGACGTCGCCCGGGCCGATGTCCTCGGCCAGCGCCCGGGCGACCTGCTCCGCGATATCGGGCGGCAGAGCTGCCGCCAGTGCGGCATGCTCAGAACGGCAGGCCGTGCGACGGCCGCGCCCATGCACGCCAGCATCGGGATCGACAGCACGAAGTTCGTGCGCGAGGCCAGCGTGGCGACCTGGCGGGCCTTGGCCTTCTCGCTCGTCGGTGGCCGCGACGATGCCGAGGACCTTCTTCTGGTTCGGCCAGATCAGCACCCAGACGTTGAACAGCATGATGGTGCCGAGCCAGGCGCCGATGCCGATGATCAGGCCGTAGCGTCCTGGCCGCAGTTGCCGAGCGTGAAGCGCGCTGACGAACTGCCGGCGCGCGCGAGGTACCAGGCGCCCGTGAGCCAGGTGGCCAGCGCCGCCCAGCGGAACCAGAGCAGTGCGCGCGGTGCGATGTACTTGCTGATGCCTGCGCCGCCGGGGCCGCCCTTGTCGGCCGCGGCGGCCGCGAGGCCCGGAATCTGCACGACGTTGAAGTAGTAGAGCAGGCCGATCCACATGACGCCGGACAGGATGTGCAGCCAGCGAGCGAAGCCCAGCTCGTGAAGTGGTTCGGCGTCAATGCCGACGATCAGGATCAGGGCCAGGATCACGCCGGTGGTGATGGCGCCGGCGACGGAATTCAGTGGATTCATGCTGAGATCTCCCCTGGGTTTGGCGTTTGAAGAATAGGGCAGCAGACCCCATAATTCAATTTATGAAACGCACTGCGATCGACTGCTGCTCGCCTGCAGCAGCCTCGTGGCTGCGTGCCGCGTGGTGGCGGCGCGGCTGCCGGCGGCTACTACGTCGGCAAGGACGACCGCTCGGCCGACGCATCGCGCCGATGCGCCATTACCGCGACGTCAAGGCCCGCCTGATCGCCGAGCCTGGCATCCGTCGCTGTCCATCAACGTCGATACCTTCGAGGCAATGTCACCCTGAAGGGCGATGTGAAGACCGCGCGCAGCGCGCACTGCCGGCGCTGCGCGCAGGTCAAGGGCGTGAAGTCGTCGCAACGAACTGCGTGAACAGCTGAGGATCCATGGAAGTCGTGAGCGCATCAAGCAGCACTCGCCACCAGCCGGTGGTGCTGTTCATGAAGGGCACGCCGGATTTTCCGCAGTGCGGCTTCTCCGCGCAGACCGTGGCGGTGCTCAGCACGTGGGCGCGAGTTCCACGCCGTGAACATCTTCGAGGACCTGGAGCTGCGCGACGAGCTCAAGCGTTCTCCAACTGGCCGACCTATCCGCAGCTGCTACGTGAACGGCGAGCTGATCGGCGGCTGCGACATCGCCATGCAGATGCTGCAGAGCGGCGAGCTGAAGCAGCTGGTCGACGAGGCCGAGCCGCCTGATCCGGCCGGCTGCAGTCGCCCTAGTCTCCGACCAGATCCAGCGGCGCCGGCGCGCCATCCTTCCAGCCCAGCGCGCGCGCCTTCTCCTCGGCGCGCACGAAGCTCTCGTGCATCGCGTTGCAGATGTGGCAGAACAGGTCGGCGGTGCGCTCGGCGTCGTAGGCGCGCCGAATGCGCGCGACTCGCTGATCCCAGTCGATGCCGGCCACTGCGCGGCGCGCGCCAGCACCGTCTGGCCCAGCGCGGCGCCGGCCAGCGTGGCGGTGTCGAAGCACGAGAACGGATGGAACGGGTTGCGCTTGATGCCGGTGCGCTCCACCGCGGCATTCAGGAATCCCAGGTCGAAGGCCGCGTTGTGGCCCACGAGGATCGCGCGCCGGCAGCCGTGCGCGCGGATCGCCGTGCGCACTTCGCGGAACAGCGTCTGCAGCGCATCCTGCCTCGGGCATGGCCGGGCGCAGCGGATGCCAGGGATCGATGCCGTTGACCTCCAGCGAGGCCGGATCGAGGCGCGCGCCCTCGAAGGGCTTCACGTGGAAGGCGTGCGTCGCGCCGCGGCGCACGCGGCCCGCTGCCGTCCACCTCGATGATGACCGCGGCGATTTCCAGCAGCGCATCGGTGCGCGCATGGAATCCGCCGGTCTCGACGTCGATGACGACGGGCAGGAAGCCGCGGAAGCGCGCGACGCCAGTTCAGGTGCGGCCATGGGACCGTTCAGCTGCAGGCTGGCGAGGCGCCAGCGCAGCGTCTCGCCGGCGCGCAGCGGCACGAGCACGTCGTCGCCGAAGGGATAGCTCGGCCGGCACGGTCCAGGCTGTCGCGCTGCAGCGTCGACTGCTGCCGTCGTTCAGCGGCAGGCCGTAGAAGCGCGGGCCGAATTCGCTGGCGAAGGCTTCCAGCCGCGTGCAGTGCGCCGGCCTGCTCGAAGACCTCGGCATAGAGCTCCAGCGCGGCATGCGCGGAATAGATGCCGGCGCAGCCGCAGGCGTGTTTCCTTGGTGCTGCGCGCATGCGGCGCGCTGTCGGTGCCGAGGAAGAAGCGCGGATCGCCGCCCGCCACCGCGTCGAGCAGCGCCATCGCGGTCACGCTCGCGCTTCAGCACCGGCAGGCAGTAGTGGTGCGGGCGGATGCCGCCCTGGAACAGCGCGTTGCGGTTCATCAGCAGGTGCTGCGGCGTGATCGTTGCCGCGACGCCCTGCGCGCTGCGCGCGCACGAACTGCACCGCTGCGCGGCGTGGTGACATGCTCGAACACGATGCGCAGCTGCGGCAGGCGCTGCGCGCAGCGGCGCCAGCACCTCGTCGATGAAGCGCGCCTCGCGATCGAAGACATCCACGTCGGGGTGCGTCACCTCGCCGTGCACCAGCAGCGGCATGTCCGGCGTCGGCCATGGCCTCGAGCACCGCGTCGATGCGGCGGATGTCGGTGACGCCGGCATCGGAGTTGGTGGTGGCGCCGGCCGGATAGAGCTTGCAGCCGTGCACGAAGCCGCTGGCGCGCGCCACGGCGATCTCCGCCGGATCGCGTGCGGTCGGTCAGGTACAGCGTCATCAGCGGCTCGAAGCGCGCTGCCGGCGGGCAGCGCCGCGAGGATGCGCTCGCGATAGGCGCGCGGCCAGGGCCGTGGTGGTCACCGGCGGCTTGAGGTTCGGCATCACGATGGCGCGCGCGAACTGCGCCGCGGTGTGCGGCAGCACGGCCGCCAGCGCCGCGCCGTCGCGCAGGTGCAGGTGCCAGTCGTCCGGCTGGCGCAGTCGTCAGGGTGTCGCATCATGCGCGGCCACGTGATGGTCCAGCAGCGAAGGTCGAGCGCGAAGCGCGCGCCGAAGCCGGTGATCTCGGTGGGCACATGCGCCAGTCCGCCGCGGCGCGTGGCCGACGAAAGATCGACATGCGCCCAGGGCATGTCCTTCGGCACGAAGCGCTTCAGGAAGCGCGTCGCCAGGATGTGGTCGCCCTTGCCCTCGACGGCGCACTGCGCCACGTCGGCGATCGGTGCTGTCGATGTCGGTGTCGAAGTCCTCGGGCAGCGGGAACTGCCACAGCCGCTCGCCGCTGGCGACTGCTCGGCGGCCAGCGCCGCGGCTGGCCAGTGCCGGCGTCGGTTGGCGAACAGGCCGCTCATGCGCTCGGTCAGCGCATAGACGCAGGCGCCGGTCAGCGTCGCGAAGTCGAGCATCGCCTGCGGCTTGCCGCGCGCGGCCAGCGCCAGCGTGTCGGCCAGCGCCATGCGGCCTTCGGCATCGCTGTGGATCACCTGGATGGTGGTGCCGTTCAGTGCGCGCACCACTTCCTGCGGCCGGTAGGCCGTCGGGCCGATGTTGTTCTCGGTGATCGCGAGCCACGCATCGACGCGCGACGGGCGCGCGCAGCTTGCGCCAGTGCGACCAGCGTGGCCAGCGCCACGGCGCTGCCCGCCATGTCGGTGTGCATGTCGAGCATCGAGCGATGTGGCTTCAGGTTGGTGCCGCCGGTGTCGAACAGCATGCCCTTGCCCACCAGCGCGAGATCGGCGCCGTGGCGGCGCGTCGCGTCTTGCGCCGCGGCACGTAGCTGAGATGCGCGATGCCGGCGTCGCGGCGCGCATTGCCGCGGCTCACGGCGAGGAAGGCGCCGGCCCCCAGGCGGCGCAGTGCACGCTCGTCGTACCAGCGCAGCGTCAGGCCATGGCGCCGGGCCAGCGTCGCGCAGCACGCGGCGGTAGCCGCCGGCATCCAGCACGTTGGGCGGCAGCGCGGTCAGGTGGCGGACGAGGTTGGTCGCCTCGGCGGTGGCGACTCACGCGCGGCGCAGGTCGAGCTGCGAGTCACCGAAAAGCGTCGACGCGCAGCGGCGTGGGAGCCGGCTGCGCGCTGGCCTTGTCCGCTCGGCATGCGCGAAGCCGTGCGTGCAGCAGCGCGGCGTACAGGGCCTCCTGCCAGGCGGCGCGCCGCGGCGCGCGCACTGCACGACGATCGCGATGCGCGCGGACGCGCGGCCGCTCCGGCAGCAGCTCGCTGCGCCAGCTGCCCAGCGACGCGCAGCAGCTCGAAGGGGTCGGCATCCTCGCGGCAGTAGCCCAGCACGCCGAGCGATCTGCCGCGCGTTGTCGAGCGTGATCGCGCGCACGTCGGCATGCGAAGGCTTGCCGCGCGCATGCAGCGATCTGCCAGCGTGCGGCGAGCGGGCAGGCGCCGAGCCGGCTTCGCAGTCGGTTGGCAGCAGCAACAGAACGGCGTCGTAGCGGTCCAGTGAAGCGGTAGCCGGGAAGTCCCGGCCTCGGACGTGCAGGCGGGGCGGGCGTTCGCGGGGCAGCAGCAGGCGACATGTGCACGGGTGGCGTTTGCTTGACCGAACAGGGCTAAAACCGGATCATCGCGCGCGTCCTTAAGCGGCGGCTTGGCGGCATCGTAGCACAGCGTCACTGTTGACTTTTTTCCCGTTGAGGGGTGCCGAAAAGGCAGGACCAATGACCGACGTCCAGAACGTCCAGGACCAGGATCCCGAAGAAACCCGCGAATGGCTCGAATCGATCGACTCGGTGATCCGCACCGGCGGCGGCGAGCGCGCGCATTTCCTGCTCGAGCGGCTGATCGATCACGCGCGTCGTTCCGGCGCCTACCTGCCGTTCAAGCCGAACACGGCCTACGTCAACACCATTCCCGTCGGCGCAGGAGCCGGCGTATCCCGGCGACCGCGCGCTCGAGAAGCGCCTCGAGGCCTACATGCGCTGGAACGCGGTGGCCATGGTGCAGCAGGCCAACAAGGTGTCGTCCGAGTACGGCGGCCACCTGGCCAGCTATGCGTCGTCGGCCACGCTGTACGAAGTGGGCTTCAACCATTTCTGGCGCGCGCGCTTCGGACGCAGCATCCCGGCGACCTGGTGTTCATGCAGGGCCACAGCTCGCCCGGCGTGTATGCGCGCGCCTACCTCGAAGGCCGCCTGTCCGAAGCGCAGCTCAAGCAGCTTCCGCCAGGAAGTCGGCGGTGGCGGCCTGTCGTCCTATCCGCATCCCTGGCTGATGCCGGACTTCTGGCAGTTCCCGACCGTGTCGATGGGCCTGGGCCCGATGATGGCCATCTACCAGGCGCGCTTCCATGCGCTACATGGAGAACCGCGGCCTGGCGCCGCGCATCCGACCGCAAGGTCTGGTGCTTCTGCGGCGACGGCGAGATGGACGAGCCGGAGTCGATGGGCGCGCTGACGCATGCCGGTGCGCGAGGGCCTCGACAACCTGATCTTCGTCGTCAACTGCAACCTGCAGCGCCTCGACGGCCCGGTGCGCGGCAACGGCAAGATCATCCAGGAACTGGAGGCCGCCTTCCTCGGCGCCGGCTGGAACGTCATCAAGGTGCTGTGGGGCCGGCGCTGGGATCCGCTGCTGGCCAAGGACCACAACGGCGCGCTGCGCCGGCGCATGGAAGACTGCGTCGACGGCGAATACCAGAACTTCAAGGCCAAGGGCGGCGCGTACACGCGCGAGCATTTCTTCGGCAAGTATCCGGAACTCGCGGAGATGGTCGCCAACATGTCGGACGACGACATCTGGCGCCTGAACCGCGGCGGCCACGACGCGCAGAAGGTGTACGCGGCCTATGCCGCGGCCATCGCGCACAAGGGCCAGCCCACCGTGATCCTCGCGCACACCGTCAAGGGCTTCGGCCTCGGCAAGGCGGCCGAAGGCCAGATGGTCGCGCACCAGCAGAAGAAGATGGACGCCGAGTCGCTCGCGAGCTTCCGCGAGAACCTGCGCATCCCGCTCAACGACGAGGACATCGCGAGCTTCACCTTCCGCAAGCCGGCCGAGGACAGCGAGGAGATCCGGTACCTCAAGTCGCGGCGCGAGTCGCTGGGCGGCTACCTGCCCAGGCGCGACACCGACGTGCCGCCGCTGGAGATTCCGCCGCTCGACACCTTCAAGCCGCTGCTCGAAGGCAGCGGTGATCGCGAGATCTCCACGACCATGGCCTTCGTGCGCATCCTCACGCGCTGCTGAAGGACAAGAACATCGGCAAGAACGTCGTGCCCATCGTGCCCGACGAGGCGCGCACCTTCGGCATGGAAGGCCTGTTCCGCCAGATCGGCATCTACTCGGCGGTGGGCCAGCTCTACACGCCGCAGGATGCCGACCAGCTGATGTCCTACAAGGAGGACAAGAAGGGCCAGATGCTCGAAGAGGGCATCAACGAGGCCGGCGCCACCTGCTCGTGGATCGCGGCCGGCACGGCCTACGCGAACCACGGCAGCACATGGTGCCGTTCTACATCTACTACTCGATGTTCGGCTTCCAGCGCGTCGGCGATTTCATCTGGGCGGCGGGCGACATCCAGGCGCGCGGCTTCCTGCTGGGCGCCACCGCCGGCCGCACCACGCTCGCGGGCGAAGGCCTGCAGCACCAGGACGGCCACAGCCAGCTGCGTCGCGACGACGGTGCCGAACTGCCGTGCCTACGATCCGGCCTATGCCTACGAGCTCGCCGTGATCATCCACGACGGCCTGCAGCAGATGTACGTCGAGCAGCGAGAACATCTTCTATTACCTCTCGGTGATGAACGAGAACTACGTGCAGCCGGCGATGCCGGCGGGCGCGGAGGAGGGCATCCTCAAGGGCGCCTACCTGCTGCAGGAAGGCGGCGCGGCAAGCTGCGCGTGACGCTGCTGGGCTCCGGCACCATCCTGCGCGAAGTGCTGGCGGCCGCCGAGATGCTCGAGAAGGATTTCAAGATCCCCGCCGATGTCTTCTCGGTGACCAGCTTCAGCGAGCTGCGCCGCGAGGCGCTGGATGTCGAGCGCGAGAACCTGCTGCATCCGGAGCAAGCCGGCCGCGGCAGCCGTACGTGGCGCAGCTGTTCGGCGCAGCGCACGCAGCCGGTCATCGCCGCCACCGACAACATGCGCATGGTGCCGGACCAGATCCGCCAGTGGATGCCGGGCCGCTACGTCACGCTGGGCACCGATGGCTTCGGCCGCAGCGATGGCCGCGCCGCGCTGCGCAGCCACTTCGAGGTGGATCGCCGCTATCATCGTGCTGGCCGCGCTGAAGGCGCTGGCCGACGAAGGCTCGATCGATCGCAAGGTGCTGGTCGAGGCGCGTGAAGAAGCTCGGCATCGATCCGGCCAAGGCCAATCCGCTGAACAGCTAGAGGGCATGCGCGTGTCGCAGACGATCGAAGTACGCGTTCCCGACATGGGCAATTTCACCGAAGTGTCGCGTCATCGACGTGCTGGTGAAGCCCGGCGATCGCGTCGAGGTCGATACGCCGCTGGTCACGCTGGAGACCGAGAAGGCCACGATGGACGTGCCGTCGACGCGCGGCGGGCGTGGTCGAGACGGTGCATGTGCAGAAGGGCGGCAAGGTATCCGCAGGGCGCGCTGGTCGTGACGCTGCGTGCGAGGCGCGGCGCGGCAGCCGCGCCTGCGCCGGCCGCAGCCGCCGCTGCCGCCGCCGCGCCGGCAGCCGCGCCGCCGCGCCGCCGCGGCCGCCGCGCCGCGCAGCATCGACGTGCTGGTGCCCGACATGGGCAACTTCACGAAGTCGGCGTCATCGACGTGCTGGTGAAGCCGGGCGACGCGTCGAGGTCGACACGCCGCTGGTCACGCTGGAAACCGAGAAGGCCACGATGGATGTGCCGTCCACCGCCGCCGGCGTGGTGGAGAAGGTGCACGTGCAGAAGGGCGGCAAGGTTTCCGCCGGTGCGCGCGTGGTGACGCTCAGCGGCGTGGTCGCGGCTGCCGCGGCGGCCGCGCCGCGGCGCCTGCGCCGCGCAGCCAGCTGCCGCGGCGCCGCGCCGCTGCGCCGCGGCGCCGCGCCGCGGCTGCCGCGCCGCGCCGCGGCCCGGCGCAGTCTGCCGCCGGTCGAGCGAAGCCGGCTTCAGCACGGCCCATGCCGGTCCCTCGGTGCGCAAGCTCGCGCGCGAACTGGGCGTGGATCTCGGCCGCGTGAAGGGCAGCGGCCAGCAAGGGCCGCATCACGCACGACGACGTGAAGGCCTGGGTCAAGCAGGTCCTGTCCGGTGGCGGGCCGGTGGCCGCGGCCCCGCGCTGCCGCAGGTGCCGGCGGTCGATTTCGCGAAGTTCGGCGCGGTCGAGGTCAAGCCGCTCGGCCGCATCCAGAAGATCTCCGGTCCGCGCCTGCATGCCGCTGGGTCAACCTGCCGCATGTCACGCAGTTCGACGAGGCCGACATCACCGACGCTCGAAGCCGAGCGCGCGAAGCTCAAGGACAAGGCCGCCGCCGCGGGCGTGAAGCTCACGCCGCTGGCCTTCATCGTCCGCGCCTGCGGTGCTGGCGCTGCAGGAATTCCCGACGCTTCAACGCCTCGCTCGACGCCGCGGGCGAGAACCTGGTGCTGAAGAAGTACTTCCACATCGGCTTCGCCGCCGACACGCCCAACGGCCTGCTGGTGCCGGTGATCCAGGACGCCGACAAGCTGGACGTGTTCGGCATCGCCGCGCGCGCTGGCCGACCTGTCCGACCGCGCGCGCAAGGGCACGCTGAAGGGCGCCGAGATGCAGGGCGGCTGCTTCACCATCTCGAGCCTGGGCGGCATCGGCGGCACGGCGTTCACGCCCATCATCAATGCGCCGGAAGTGGCCATCCTCGGCGTGTCGCGCACGCAGACGAAGCCGGTGTGGGATGGCAAGGCCTTCGTGCCGCGCCTGATGCTGCCGCTGTCGCTCTCCTATGATCATCGCGTCATCGACGGCGCGCTGGGCGCGCGCTTCGCCGTGTACCTGTCGAAGCTGCTGGCCGATCCGGCGGCGCTGCTCGGCGGCGTGCCGTTGAGCGAGGTCGAGGTCGCCGTTCCGGACCTCGGCAACTTCGACGAGGTCGCCGTCGTCGACGTGCTGGTGAAGGCCGGCGACAGCGTCGAGGTCGACACGCCGCTGGTCACGCTCGAGACCGAGAAGGCGACGATGGACGTGCCGTCCACCGCGGCCGGCACGGTCACCGCCGTGCTGGTGAAGGCCGGCGACAAGGTGCGCAAGGGCAGCGTGATCGCGCAGAGTGGCCGGCAGCGGCCGGCGCCGGCGACTGCCGACGCCAGCCGCCGCGAAGCCTGCGCCTGCCGCCAGCTGCGCCGGCCGCGGCCGCGCACTGCGGCCTGCGCCGCGCAGCCCGCTGCGCATGCGCCGGCCCGACCGCTGCCACGCCGCTGATGCCCGCCGGGCCCCACGCCCGACCGCAGCGTGCAGCTGCTGGTGCTGGGCGGCGGTCCCGGCGGCTACACCGCCGCGTTCCGCGCCGCCGACCTGGGCCTGAAGGTCACGCTGGTCGAGCGCTGGGAAACGCTGGGCGGCGTCTGCCTGAACGTGGGCTGCATTCCGTCCAAGGCGCTGCTGCACGCGGCCAAGGTCATCGACGAAGCGCAGGCCATGTCGGCGCCATGGCGTGAGCTTCGGCGCGCCGCAGATCGATCTGGACAAGCTGCGCGACTGGAAGAACAGCGTGATCCGCAAGCTCACCGGCGGCCTCGCCGGGCTGGCCAAGACAGCGCAAGGTCGAAGTGGTGCGCGGCGTCGGGCAAGTTCGCCGGCAGCCGACGTCATCGAAGTGACCGGCGCCGATGGCAAGCGCGACAGCTGATCGGCTTCGAGCAGTGCATCATCGCCGCCGGTTCCGAGCCGGTGAAGCTGCCGTTCATCCCCGATGATCCGCGCATCATCGATTCCACCGGCGCGCTGGAACTGCGGCGGCGTGCCGAAGCGCCTGCTGGTGATCGGCGGCGGCATCATCGGCCTCGAGATGGCCTGCGTGTACGACGCGCTGGGCGCGAAGGTCTCGCGTGGTGGAGCTGACCGACCAGCTGATGCCCGGCGCGGACATCGACCTGGTGAGGCCGCTCGAGAAGCGCCTCAAGGCGCGCTACGAGCAGATCCTGCTGGGCACCAAGGTCGACGAAGGTCGAGGCGCTGCCCGAGGGCATCCGCGTCACCTTCGAGACGCCGGCGGCCAGACCATCGCCGATGTCTACGACCGCGTGCTGGTGGCCGTGGGCCGCGTGCCCAATGGCAGGCTGCATCAATGCCGAGGCCGCGGGCGTCGACCGTGAACGAGCGCGGCTTCATCCCGGTGGACAAGCAGATGCGCACCAACGTGCCGCAGCATCTTCGCCATCGGCGACATCGTCGGCCAGCCCATGCTGGCGCACAAGGCCATCGCACGAAGCCAAGGTGGCCGCCGAAGTGGCCGCCGGGCACAAGGCCTTCTTCGATGCGCGCGTCATTCCCTCGGTGGCCTACACCGATCCGGAAGTGGCCTGGGTGGGCGTGACCGAAGGGCAGGCGAAGCGCGACGGCCTCGAGATCCGCAAGGCAGCGTTCCCCTGGGCGGCCAGCGGCCGCTCGCTGTCGCTGGGCCGCGACGAGGGCTTCACCAAGCTGCTCGTCGATGCCGCGAACCAACCGCGTCATCGGCGGCGGCATCGTCGGTCCCAATGCCGGCGAGCTCATCGCCGAAGTCGGCGCTGGCCATCGAGATGGGCGCCGACGCCGCCGATGTCGGCCTGACCATCCATCCGCATCCGACGCTGTCCGAGACCGTCGGCATGACGGCCGAGGCGCTCGAAGGCACGCTCACCGACCTCTACATGCCGAAGAAGGGCTGAGATCCATGCAGCGCCGCGCCGCCATCCGTGGTCCGCGCTGCCTGCTCGCTGCGGTGCTGCTGCTGAGCCTGGCGCTGCCGGCGCTTGCGCAGTCGCTCGCGTCCGCTTTCCGGGCGTCATCGCGCTGCAAGTCGATGTCAGGATGTGCAGCGGCGCATCTTTCGCGTGGTCGGAAACCATGCCCGGCAGGCCCGGGCCGCTTCGAGCTGTACTACCCGCAGTGGCTGCCGGGCAACCATGCGCCGCGCGGCCCCATCGAACAGCTCGCCGGTCTGCGATTCCGTGCCGATGGGCGCGGAGCTGGCTGGCAGCGCGATCCGCTCAACGTCTACCGCTTCGAGGTGATCCTGCCCGCGGGCGCCAGCCAGCTGCAGGTGGAGTTCCAGGTGGCCACGCCGCAGGCGGCGGAGCAGGGCCGAGTGCGTGGTGGCCGCGCCGAGCCTGCTGGACCTGCAGTGGAACCAGGTGGTGCTGTATCCGGTGGGCTACCGCGGCGCGCGATGTTCCCGTGCAGCGCCATCGCTGCAGCTGCCGGCGGGCTGGAAGTACGCCAGCTGCGCTGGCGCCGGATCCGCAGTTTGCGGCGGCAGATGCCGATCGCGTGCGCGTTCGATCGCCGTGCCGCTCGAGGTGCTGGTGGATTCGCCGCTGTTCGCCGGGCCGCACTGCGCGCCAGTACGACCTGACGCCCGCGGGCAGCGCCGCCGGTGCGACTGAACGTGTTCGGCCGAAGATGCGGCCGACCTGGCAGCCACCGACGAGCAGGTGGAGCATGCACCGCGCGCTGGTGCGCGAGGCCTATGCCGCGCTGGGGCCGCCGCGTTTCGACCGCTACGACTTCCTGCTGGCGCTGACCGAGCAGCTTCGGCGGCATCGGCCTCGAGCATCATCGCTCCAGCGAGAACTCGCTGTCGCCGGCCTACTTCCGCGAGCTGGGACGCAGGACGTCGATGCGACGCGACCTGCTGGCGCACGAGATTCACGCATTCCTGGAACGGCAAGTACCGGCGTCCGGCGCGGCTGTGGACGCCGCACTACAACACGCCCATGCAGGACGACCTGCTGTGGGTGTACGAGGGCCTGACGCAGTACTACGGCATGATCCTCACGGCGCGCTCGGGCCTGTGGCCGCCGGAGTTCGCGCGCGACGAGCTGGCCGTGACGGCCGCGGCGTTCGACCGCAAGCGTCCGGGACGCAGCTGGCGCTCGCTGGAAGACACCACCTTCCAGCCGGTCATCACTCCGCGCCGACCGCTGTCCTGGATGAGCTGGCAGCGCACCGAGGACTACTACATGGAGTCGGTGCTGCTCTGGCTGGACGTGGACACGAAGCTGCGCGAGCTGAGCGGCGGCGCGCCGCTCGCTGGACGATTTCGCGCAGGCGTTCTTCGCGGCGCCGGCGACCCGGGCTGGGTGTCGACCTACGAACTGGAGGATGTGGTGCGCTCGCTGAATGCGGTCGCCGCCATTCGACTGGGCCGGATTCCTGCGCACGCGCGTGACCGGCACTCGACCAGCCGCTGCTCGGA
Organism: uncultured Pseudomonadota bacterium; assembly: GCA_963785055.1. GTDB lineage: Bacteria > Pseudomonadota > Gammaproteobacteria > Steroidobacterales > Steroidobacteraceae > ZC4RG30. The sequence continues at coordinate 420,898 of CAWATT010000008.1, read as the reverse complement.
CGGCCTCGAGCGGGCCGGGTACCGGCTCGTCTACAACGACAAGCCCAATGCCGGCGATCCGCGACATCGAGAAGTCGGCGCGCATCGACCGACCTGAGCTATTCACTGGGCATCGTCGTCTCGCGCGACAACGTGCTGACCGAAGTGGTGTGGGAAGGTCCGGCGTTCAAGGCGGGCCTGACGACCAACACCACGCTGGTGGCGGTCAACGGGCGCGCCTACAGCGCCGAGCTGCTGAAGGACGCGATCACCCGGGCGAAGGACGGCGGCAAGCCGATCGAACTGCTGGTGCGCAACCAGGACCGGTTCCGCACGGTGACCATCGACTATCGCGACGGGCTGCAGTATCCGCACCTGGTGCCGATCGAGGGCAGGGCGGACGGGCTGGCGGCGGTGCTGGCGCCGAGGACTGCTCCCGGCCGTCGGTCGATGAAGGAGATCGTCCGGATCTCCATGCTCTGACGCGGCGGCGCGTCTGCCGGTGACTCCGGGATCGACGATGGCCGTATGCCCGGTCCACTGCGGCCGCGAGGCATCCGAGTCGTAGAGCTTGAAGGCGTAGAGCTCCCAGGGCTCGCATCCGCGGCACGTAGTACCAGCGGTGCGCCGGGTTGTAGCTGAGGTTGTAGCCGAACAGCGGCCGGCGGTTCGCGTCCATCAGGCCACCGCGCACTTCACTGTCGTGCAGGTCCGAGGCCACGCACCGTCGAGGCGTCGCACAGCGCCAGCGGCGATCGCTGAACGCGGCTCGATCGGCCGCCAGAAATTCATCAGCACGACGCGCTTGCCGAGCCAATGATCGGCTTCGTCTGCCCGAGCGTGTCGCGAGTGATGTCCTCGATCGTGCGTCGGCCGTAATCGACGTGCGCGCCGAACGAGGGCAGGCGGCCCTGCAGGCTTGCCGGATCATCGGTGCGTGCCACCGGGCCGAAGGCGAAGGCCTTCACGGCGCCGTTGAGCGCCTTGGCGAGCTCGACGATCTCTCCGGCGTGAAGATCTGCTCCACCTGCGCCGGATCGATAGAAGTTCCGCGACTGCGCTGCGCTGCTCGAGAAGCGTGAAGCCATTGCGCGCGATCGACAGCTCGTCGCGCAAGTGGCCGCGCATCGGTGATCGTCATCTCATGGTCGTCAGGCGGCCAGTAGGAACGCGCGCGGTCGGCCGGGTAGAAGATGGCCTTCTCGCCCTTCACGACATAGCGGATCTGCGCGCGGATCGAGTGGGGGTGCTGCGGGTGCTGGCAGCCAGGGACATGGTCGGCCGTTGTTGGCTGGAATTAATGTCGCCGACCTTATAGACACCACTGGCGAACAGGGGATCCATGTCGCTGCAGCATGTCCACGAGCAGATCGCCTCGCGTCCGCTGCAACCGCTGCAGATCCGGGTCATCGCGCTCGGCGTGCTGATCAACATGGTCGACGGCATCGACCTGCTCGCCGCCTCGCTGATCGCGCCGATCATCACGCGGGAATGGCAGCTGCAGACCCGGCGACGCTCGGGCATGCTGCTTTCGGCCGGGCCGCTCGGCACCGCCACCGGCGCGCTGCTGCTGTCGCCGATCGCCGACCTGTCGGCCGGCGCAATTCGATCCTCGTGAACCTCACGCTGATGAGCATCGGCATGCTGCATGTCCGCTGCCGCCGATACGGTGACTGCAGCTGACGCTGCTGCGCTTCCTGACCGGCATGGGCGTTGGCGCGATGGCCGCCAGCGTCGGCACGCTGGTGTTCGAGTACTGCTCGAAGAAGACGCGCAACCTCGGCCTCGGGCTCGTGACCATCGGCTACAACGTGGGCGTCGTGCTTGGCGGCATCGTGTCGCTGTGGATCATTTCCGCCTACGGCTGGCGTTCCATCTTCGTGTTCGGCGGCGTGATGTCGGCGCTGCTGATCCCCGTCGTGTACTTCTTCCTGCCGGAGTCGCTGGAAGTCATGGTGGCGAAGCCCCGGGCGGAAACGCTGGCGCGACTGAACCGCGTGATGGTGCAGCTGGGTCTGCCGACTTTCGACCGCGATGCCGGAGCCTACCGCCGCAGGTGGCCCGCTCCAGTCCCGCCGACCTGCTGCGCCCGCCGATCCGCTCGCGCCTGCTGCTGATGCAGCTGGCGTACTTCCTCTACATGCTGTCCTCGTATTTCTTCCTGAACTGGAACAACCAGCTGACCACGGACGCCGGCTTCTCGGACCGCGGCGGACTGTCGATCTCGATACTGACCAACGTCGGCGGCATCCTCGGCGGCATCTTCGTCGGTGTGCTCACGATGCGCTGGACGCTGCGGCCGGTGGCCACCGTCGACGCTGCTGGCCATGGGCCTTGCGATCGTCGCCTTCGGCTTCGCTGCCGCACAGTTTCCTGTTCACCGTCGCTGGCCTCGGTGATCGTCGGCTTCTGCATCTTCGGCGCAGCGGTCGTGCTCTACGCCACCGGCGCGGCGACTTTCCCGGCGCGCGTGCGCGCGACGGGCATGGGCCTGTCGATGACGGCCGGGCGGCTGGGCTCGTTCGTCGGCCCGCATGGCGGCGGGGCTGCTGCTGAGCGGCCGAGTCGGGCGCGTGTGGACCTGCGTGATTCTGGCCATTCCGGTGATGCTGTCGGCATTCGCGCTGCGCGCGTGCCGCTGCACCCGATCAGGACGAGGAGTCGACCACGGCGATCCTGCCGTCGCCGCGGTTCGCGATCCAGATGCGCCCGTCGTGTTCCACCGCACCGGTGGCGTAGTTCACGGCAGTCGCTGCCCGGTGCCTCGTAGACCCGGTCCATCGCAGCGATTGCCGGATCGAACCGCGCGATCAACCAGTCGGCCGGACAGGAAGGACGCCGGTGCAACGCGCGATGCGCGCCACGGGCGGGCGCTGGGCGGCGAGCAGCAGCGTGCCATCCGGAAGCCGTTTCACGTTGTCGGGCAGGAAGGGCAGGTCGAATGGACTGCGGCGGCACGCGGCCATCCGCCGCGATGCGCACGAGTTGCGCACCAGACCAGGCGCTGACATACAGCCACCGGTTGTCGGCAGAAGCGCGATGCCATTGCCGCCGCGCAGGCGGATTCCGGGCAGCGGCTGCAGGCCTTCGTCCGGGGCGCCAGTCCAGACCTTGCCGAGGGCGTCGCCGGCCACGTGCCGTTCCATGCGGTCCGGGCGCGCCATCGTCCATGCTGACGATGGCCAGCGCGCGGCCGTCGAGCGGCGTCACCGCGTTGGGGTTCGTGCCGGCGGGCATCGGGATGCAGCCGATCCAGCCCAGGCGGGGTGCAGCGGGCGCTCCAGGTGCAGCGGCCAGCGCGACTTCGAAGACCTCGATCGCACGACGGTCGCCTTCGTTCACCGCATAGAACCGGCTGAGCGTTGGCGTGAGCGACTGCAGCGCGAGGCCGCGTGGTCGACATTCGCGATGCATCGGGAGGTCCGGGGCAATCGGGGTAGTGTCGCCTGGTCCAGACGGGCGGCGGCGGGCCGTGGCCAGGCAACCTCCATCGTGCCGCGCACCGTGTCGACAGCCGGATCGGCACGGGTTCCGGAAGCGCATGCCGCCGGCCAGCAGGTAGCGCGTGCCAGGTATCGGCGCGAGATCCTCCATGGCACCTGTGCCGCAGATGAACGTCAGGCCGTCACTGGGGCGCGCATCGATCTGTCGTCGCGCCATGCCGCGAGCGGCGAAGCGAGCAGCAGGACGATAGCCGCGACGCTGCGAGCGATCTCGGCACCGGCTAGATCTCGTAGTCGACCGATCGACGCTCGCTGGTCAAGCGCCCGGATCAGCGGTATGACGGCCTGGTGTTCCGGATGGGCCTGGTAATCGTCGAGCGCCTTGCGACTCGCCAGTTCCGAATACAGCACGAGGTCGCTGCTGGTGTCGCCGCGTAGGAAATCCTGGCCGACTTCAATCCTGAGCAGCCCTGGAATCCGGCCCGCCAGTGCTTCGAGTCGCTCCTTCACGAGCCGTGCATTGGCGGCCTTGTCGCGTCCTTCGGCCGAGTCCTTCAGTTTCCAGAAGACGATATGCTTGACCATGGAGGGGTCCTCTCGAGCAGGCGACAGATCGGTGGCGCGGCACCGAGGCTAGCATGAGGTTTGGCGTGTACGTTGATCCGTCGGTTTTCCTGCCGATGCCGGACATCTGGACGTCCAGTGCACAACGGTGGGTATGCCTGAGTCCGGACATTCCGCACTATCCGCAGTCGCCCTGGAAGGACGAATCCCGCGGCCGCGGGCACCTACATCACTTGCTGCCCGCCCAGGCGTTGCGCTTCTGCGGCGTGCTGGCCGGCCCGCTCCCGGCGCCAGTCAGGTGCTTCGGTACGCGTTTCCGCAGCAGCTGGACGAGCGCAGGATCCATGAAGGCGTAGTCATCCGGGATGTCCAGGCAGATGACGCGCTGCTTCTTCAGGTGAGGCCGGAACTTCTGGGACAGCTTCGCGCGGTGGGCTCTTCTCCATCACGAAGATGGTGTCGGCCCAGGCCAGCAGTTCCGGAGAGACGGGCGTCGGGGCACTGGCGTCGAGGCCTGCGGAGGCCACCTCCACCCCGGGCCAGCCGGAGAACACCTGTTCTGCGGTCTTGCTGCCCGAGCGGTTCTGGCTGCAGAGGAAGAGGACGTGACGCATCGGGATCTACCTGGCGAATTGATTCAAATGCATTCTCGCATATGAACCTCCCTACAACCTTCGCAGTCGCTCGAGATACCGTCGCTCATCCGGCGCGCGGCCGCCCGCTGCGCCTCCCAGAGCGTTTCGGCCAGCACCTCGATCATCCGGTGCTCGGCCTCGTGCACGTCGCCCAGTTGCCGCGCAAGGCGCGCATGCACGGCTTCGATGCCGGCCGGTCGGCGCGTGCCCACCTGCTCGCGGATCGCCAGATGCAGCCCCATGTGCAGGAACGGATTGCTGCGGCCCTGCTCGACGCGTGAATCGGCGGCTGGCGGCGTCCGGATCCTCCAGCAGCGGCGTGGTACTCCGGATGCAGCGCGATCACGTCGGCGATCTGCGCGTCGAGCGGCTCCAGCGGCAGGCCCTCGCGCTGCGCTGCCAGGCTTCGACATAGCGCCGGCGCAGCTCGTCGCGGCCTGCGTTGGCGAAGATCATCGCGGCCTCCGCCTTGCGTCTTGGGGCGGAACGCGCAGCACTGGCGCGATCACGCACTGCGGGCACTGCGGCTTGCGCGCCAGGCACACATGCCGGCCGTGCAGGATCAGCCAGTGATGCGCGTGCTGCAGGAACTCCGGCGGCGTCACCTTCAGCAGCTTGCTGTTCCACTGCCAGCGGCGTGCGCCCGGGCGCCAGCCCGGTGCGGTTGGCGACGCGGAACACATGGGTGTCCACCGCCAGCGTGGGCTCGCCGAAGGCCACGTTCAGCACCACGTTGGCGGTCTTGCGGCCCGACGCCGGGCAGGGCCTCCAGCGCGGCGCGATCGCGCGGCACCTCGCCGCCGTGGCGCTCGAGCAGCAGCCGGCAGGTCTCGATCACGTTCTTCGCCTTGGCGTTGTACAGGCCGATGTGGCGGATGTACGGCGTGAGTCCCTCGACGCCCAGCGCGAGGATGGCCGCGGGCGTGTTGGCCTTCGGGAACAGCTGGCGCGTGGCGATGTTGACGCTGCGTGTCGGTGGCCTGCGCCGACAGGATCACCGCGACCAGCAGCTCGAAGGGCGTGCAGAATTCCAGTTCGCTGCGCGGCTCGGGATTGGCCGTCGCGCAGCGCGGAGTAGAGCGCGTCGACCTTCGCCCTGTTCACCGGGCGTTCAGCTGATCTTCATGCCGGGACGCACGCCGGCATCGGCCGACAGCAGGAACACGCCTTCGCCGCCGTCCTTCGGCGCCGCTGGCGCAGAGCACCATGCCTTCGGAGACGCCGAAGCGCATCTTGCGCGGCGCGAGGTTGGCGATCATCACCACGTAGCGGCCGACCAGCTGCTTCCGGCGTGTAGCTCGCGCTGATGCCGGAGAACACATTGCGCTGCTCGCTGCCGAGGTCCAGCGTGAGCTGCAGCAGCTTGTCGGAACCTTCGACGCGGGAGGCCTCGAGCACCTTGGCGGCGCGCAGGTCGAGCTTCGCGAAATCGTCGATGCTGATCACGGGTTTGGCCTGGTTCGCGGACGATCGCGGCAGCACGGCTGCGGCGGTCGGGCGCGGTGCCGACCAGCTGGCTGCACGACCGCCGGATCGAGGCGCGTGGCCAGCTGCGGATACTTGCCGAGCGGCCGGTCGAGCAGCGGCGTGTGCACGCCGTCCCAGCGCGCGAAGCGCATCGCTGCCGAGCCACTGGCCGGCCTTCGCGGCGATGTCCGGCAGCACCGGCGCCAGGTAGGTCATCAGCACGCGGAACAGGTTGATGCCCTGCGTGCACACGGCGCGCGCCTCGGCGAGCCTGCGCCGGATCCTTGGCCAGCACCCAGGGCTTGTGCTGGTCGACGTACTGGTTGGCGCGGTCGGCGAGCAGCATGATCTCGCGCATCGCGCCGGCGTAGTCGCGCGGCTCGAACAGCGCGGCGATGCGGCTCGCGCAGCGGCGGCGAACTCGCGCGTACAGCGCCGGGTCCGGCAGCGCGTCGGCCAGCCGGCCGCCGCCGCGCTCGATGAAGCCGCGCGCAGCGGCTGGCGATGTTCACCAGCTTGCCGACGATGTCGGAATTCACGCGCGCGGTGAAATCCTCGAGGTTCAGGTCGATGTCGTCGAGGCCGTTGCCGAGCTTGGCGGCGAAGTAGTAGCGCAGCGGATCGGGCGGCAGCAGCTCGAGGTAGCGCTGCGCGGTGATGAAGGTGCCGCGCGACTTGGACATCTTCTGGCCGTTGACCGTGAGGAAGCCGTGCACGTGCACGCCGGTCGGCCGGCGGAAGCCCGCGCCGTGCAGCACCGCCGGCCAGAACAGCGTGTGGAAGTAGCTGATGTCCTTGCCGATGAAGTGATGCAGCTCGGTCGTGGCGCCGGCCTTCCAGTAGGCGTCGAAGTCGAGGCCGCGCTTCGCGGCCAGCGCCGCGAAGCTGCCGATGTAGCCGATCGGGCGCATCGAACCAGACGTAGAAATACTTGCCCGGCGCATCCGGGATCTCGAAGCCGAAGTACGGCGCATCGCGCGAGATGTCCCAGTCCTGCAGGCCGGCCTCGAACCACTCGTCGAGCTTGGCGCGCACGGCCGGCTGCAGGCCGTTGCCGGCCAGCCAGTCGCGCAGGTCCTGCTCGAACTCGCCGAGCCGGAAGAACAGGTGCTCGGAGTCGCGCAGCACCGGCGTGGTGCCGGTGACGGTCGAGATCGGCGTCCTTCAGGTCGGCCGGCGAGTAGGTGGCGCCGCAGTTCTCGCAGGTGTCGCCGTACTGGTCCGGCGGTGCCGCAGAGCGGGCAGGTGCCGCGCACGAAGCGGTCCGGCAGGAACATGCCCGCCTGCTCGTCGTAGGCCTGGCGGACGCTGCGCGGGTGATGGCGCCGCGCGTCGCGCAGCGCTGCGTACAGCTCGCCGGAGTAGCGCCGGTTCTCCGCCGAGTGCGTGGAGTGGAAGTGGTCGAAGCCGATGCGGAAGCCCGCGTAGTCGCGCTGGTGCTCGGCGGCCGATGGCCGCGATCAGCTGCCTCGGGCGTGATGCCGTCCTGGCGCGCGCGGATCATGATCGGCGTGCCGTGGCAGTCCTCGGCGCAGACGTAGAGGCAGTCGTGGCCGCGCATGCGCTGGAAGCGCACCCAGATGTCGGTCTGCACCGACTCGATGATGTGGCCGAGGTGCAGCGGGCCGTTGGCGTAGGGCAGGGCGCTGGTGACGAGGATCCGGCGGGCGTGCGCTCAACTCATGCGTCCTTCACGGCCTCGAACCGGGCCTTGTTGATGCGCCTTCTTGTAGGCCTCGCTGCCCGGAGATGATGCGCTGGTCGAGCAGCGCCTGGATCGAGCTGTCCATGGTGCGCATGCCGACTGGCGCCGCCGGACTGCATGGTGTTCTCGAGCTGGTCGAGCTTGCCCTGGCGGATCAGGTTCGCGACGGCCGGGGTGTTCACCAGGATCTCCAGCGCCGCGACGCGGCCCTGCTTGTCGGCCTTCTGCAGCAGCTGCTGCGAGATCACGCCGCGCAGCGAGGTCGAGAGCATGGTGCGCACGTGCGACTGCTTGTCGGCGGGAAACACGTTGACGATGCGGTCGACGGTCTGCGCCGCGCCGTTGGTGTGCAGCGTGCCCATGACCAGGATGCCCATCTCGGCCGCGGTCACGGCGATGCTGATGGTCTCCAGGTCGCGCAACTCGCCGACCAGGATCACGTCCGGATCCTCGCGCAGGGCCGAGTGCAGCGCCGCGGCGAAGTCCTGGGCGTGCACGCCGATCTCGCGCTGGCTGATCAGGCAGTTGCGTGCGCTGGTGCACGAACTCGATCGGATCCTCGATGGTGAGGATGTGGCCCTTCTCGCGCTTGTTGATGTCGTCGATCATCGCCGCGAGCGTCGTGGACTTGCCCGAGCCGGTCTTGCCGGTGACCAGGATCAGGCCGTTGTTGGCGCGCGCCAGCGTGCGCACCGACTCGGGCAGCTTCAGCTCGTCCATGGTCAGCGCCTTGGACGGAATGGCGCGGAACACCGCGCCCATGCCGTTGAGCTGGCGCATCACGTTGACGCGGAAGCGGCCCAGCTCGCCCAGCGTGTAGGCGAAGTCGGCGCCGTCGTGCTCCTCGAAGCGCTGCCTGTGCCTTCGGCGGCATGATCTCGTACAGCGCCTCGCTGCACGAAGTCGGCGGTCCAGGCGCTCCGGCGCGCAGCGGCGACAGATCGCCATACAGGCGGATGCGCGGCGGATCGCCGGCGAGGAAATGCAGGTCCGAGCCCGCGGCGCTGCAGGACCTCCTGCAGGTAGTCGTCGATCGTCGGCCATGCGTCAGGCCTGCCGCTGCCGGCCGGCGACATCGAGCTTGGGCAGCAGCGTGGTGTCGGTGACGAATTTCTGCGAACACGCGCTTGTCGCTGCGCATAGGCGTAGGCGTCGTCCGGATCGATCTCCTTGCGCCTGCACCGCGGCCAGCAGCGCCTGGTCGAGCATCTGCATGCCGAAGTCCCGGCCGGTCTGCAGCTGGCTCGGGATCTGGTGCGTCTGGTCGGTCTGGATCAGCTTGGCGATGGCCTTGGTCATCACCATGACCTCGCAGATCGCCTTGCGGCCCTGGCCGTCGGCGGTCTTCACCAGCACCTGGGTGACCACCGCGAGCAGGCTCTGCGACAGGAAGCTCTTGGTCTGCTCGCGCTCCTCGATGGGCAGCGCGTCGATGATGCGGTCGATGGTCTTCACCGCGCCGGTGGTGTGCAGCGTGCCGAGCACCAGGTGGCCGGTCTCGGCGGCCGTCATGGCCATGGAGATCGTCTCGGCGTCGCGCATTTCGCCGACCAGGATCACGTCCGGATCCTCGCGCATCGCGGCGCGCACGCCCTCGGCAAAGGTCGGCAGGTGCGTGCCCAGCTCGCGCTGGATCACCTGGCTCTGCTTGCTGCGATGGACGAACTCGATCGGGTCTTCGAGGCTGATGATGTTGAGCTTGCGCGTGCGTGTTCAGGTGGTCGATCATCGCCGCCAGCGTGGTGGACTTGCCGGTGCCGGTGGAGCCGGTGACCAGGATCATGCCCTGGTGGTAGTCGCAGAGCTTCTTGACGACCGGCGGCAGGCCCAGCTTGTCGAGCGTCGGGATCTCGGTGGGAATGGAGCGGAACATCGCGCCGATGCCGGTTTCCTTGCGGAACACGTTGACGCGGAAGCGGCCGCCGTCCGTCGACACGTAGGAGAAGTCGAGGTCATGGCCCTTGCGCGAAGCGCTTCGGCCTGCGATGGGCGTCAGGATCTCGGTGAGGTAGCCTTCCAGCTCGGTGTCGCGCAGGTCGCGGAACTTGATCGGCATCAGGTCGCCGTACATGCGCAGCATCGGCGGCACGCCGACCGCCAGGTGGATGTCGGAGCAGCCCTGCTGCGTGCCCAGCTTCAGGAAGGCGTCGATGCGTGCCATAGGCGCGATCTTACGTCATGCAAAGCGTTCGAGCGCGGCCCGCAGCTCTTCCATGCTCTGGAAGCGCTTGGCCTTGTCCACCGCCATGGCCTTCATGATCAGGTCGGACAGGCCCGGCGGCAGCTTCGGATTCAGTTCCTGCGGCGGCGCGCGCCTTGCCCTGCACGTGCTGGTACATCACGGCCATGTGGTCGCCGCGGGCATAGGGCGGCACGCCGGTGAACATCTCGTAGAGGATGACGCCGATGGCGTAGATGTCGGCGCGTTCGTCCACCTTGCGGCCGAGGATCTGCTCCGGGCGCCATGTACTTCGGCGAGCCGATCACGTAGCCGGTCTTGGTCAGCTGCGTGTCGCCCTCGCGGTGCGCGGCGGCCACGCCGAAGTCCACGATCTTCAGCAGGCCTTCGTTGTTGATCAGCACGTTCGCGGGCTTCAGGTCGCGGTGCACGATGCCGACCTGGTGCGCGACCGTCATGCCGGTGCACATGTCGATGCCGAACTGCACGCGCGCGTCTTGGTCTCGACCGGCTTCTCGTTGACGATCTCCGCGCCGAGCGTGTGCGAGGGGAAGTACTCCATCGAGATGGCGTAGTTGCCCTGGATCTGCAGGAAGTCGTAGATGCGGATGACGTTGTGGTGCGTGATCTTGCGCGAGTAGCGCAGCTCGTGCACGAAGCGCTTCATCATCTCCTCGTCTTCGGAGACGTTCGGGTTCAGGAACTTCAGGATCAGCCGGTCGTCGACGACGGTGTCTTCCATCAGCAGCACGGTGCCGAAGGCGCCCTTGCCGATGCGTTCGATGTACTTGTAGCGGCCCTCGATCATGTCGCCGTTGCGCAGGGTGCGGATGTCGAGCTTCGGAGGCCGCCGTGCGCCTGCTCCACCTGCGCGCAGCATGGGCTTGATGCTCGCGCCTCGTCCATGGGCACCGGACGCGCCGGCTCGGCGGCGCGCTGCGCGGCCGGCGGTCGCGGCTGGTCGCGCGCGCGTGCCGCTGCCGAGCAGCATGGTGCCGCCGGTGCTCGCCGGCACAGGCGCGCCGCCAGTTCCTTCAGCGCCGCGCTGGCGGCGCTCGGCAATCGGTCGCATCCGGGTTCTGCGCCTGCGCCTGCAGCTGCAGCCGCACATGCTCGGCGCGGCGCTCGTCGCTGACGCGTGCCAGCGCCTGCATCGCCTCGATGCGGAGTTCCTTCTCGGGCCGCGACAGGAAGCGGCAGCAGCGGCTCCACGTGCCTTGGATCGCCGAGCTTGCCGATCGCGCGCACCACCACGGGCAGCGAGCGGGCGGGCGTGGTCTGCAGCATCTCGAGCAGCCGCGGCAGCGGCGCGCTTGCTGCCGATCTCGGCCAGCGCGTCGACGGCGCGTTCGCTGACCCACCAGTCCTTGTCCTTCGTGGCCTCGATCAGGTGGCCGACCGCGCGCTCGTCCTTGGTCTGGTTCAGGATCTCGATGGCGGCGCGGCGGATGTCGTCGTCCTGGTCGCGCGCCAGCTGCAGCACGGCGTCGATGACCTTCGGGCCGCCGATCTTGCCGAGCGCGTCGCCGGCGCGGCTGCGCACCCACCAGTCGTCGTCCTTGATGGCCGCGAGCAGGTACTTCACCGACTTGGCGTCGCCGATCTCGTTGAGCACCTCGACCGCGGCGCGGCGCGCGTACTCGTTCTCGTCCTTCAGCACGGCGATGCAGGTGCTTGATGGTGTCCGGGTCGTTGGCGCGGATCAGCACGTCGATGGCGCGGTTCTGCACGTCGATCTCGCTGGTCGCGCAGCAGCGTGGCAGATCGCCGGCACATCGATCGGGCCGTCCATGCGGGCCAGCGCCGCGAGCGCGGCCGAGCGGATCATCTTGTTGGTGTCCGCAGCTGCGTCTGCAGCGCGCGCTTGACCTCCGGCTGGTTGAAACGCGACAGGATGTTGATGATGTGCATCCGCGCGATCGGATCCTTGCCCTCGAGCCGGCTGGTGAGTTCGCCCAGCGATCGTTCGTCGTCGGCGATTTCGCCGATGATCCGGAACAGCGCGGCCTTCTCGTTGGGCTCCTGGGCATAGGCGGCCGTGCAGCAGTTCGCGCAGCGTTGAAGCGGTCGCGCTGGGCGTGGATCACATCCAGCAGCGCGGACTTGGACACGCCCTTGGCGGTCAGCGCCTCCAGCAGCAGGTCCGGGCGGGTAGCTGCGGCTGCTGGTCAGCGCCCAGGCGATGCCGGCCGACGATCCGCGGGCCGCCGTCGCACAGGCCTTCGCACGAACTGCGGGAAGGTCTTGTTGGAGACCAGCGTGGAAAGCACGTCGACCAGCGCGACGGTGGCGTTCTTGTCGGCATCGGCCAGCGCCTGGATGATCGGGCTCGATGGCGCCCGGGACCCAGGCCCTTGAGCTTGGCGACGGACTTCAGGGTTTCGTCGCCCAGGGGCTCGTTGGTCGACTTGATCTGGGTGATCAGCCGGTCGGAGCGCAGGTTGGTGAAAAAGCCCATTACTGCATCTGGCGCCAAGCATCCTGAATGACCGCGGGATTATGCCACACGGGGCACCCGCCGGCCAGCTGCGACCGCGGCGCGCACTGCTAGAATCCGCGGCCTCCGAACCGGTCACATTCCCCGAAGCCATGGCATGACCGAGGCGGACATGACCGCAGGCGCGCTGCGCGCCATCGAGGCCTGTGTCGGACCCGTTCATCAGGCAGACGCCTGGGCGAGCTCACAGGCCATCGCGGGCCTGGACGTGCACCGCGACGACGGCCTGCGCCTGACGCTGCGCCTGCCGGTCCCCGTCGGCGGCTACGTGGCCGATCTGTGCAGGCGGCGCTGCAGGCAGCGCTGACGGCGCCGGCATCCGCGGCGACACTGGATCTGTCGACTCGAGTCCGACATCCCCGCCAGGGCGTGCAGAAGCCCCTGAAGCCCATGCCGGGCATCCGCAACATCATCGCGGTGGGTTCGGCCAAGGGCGGCGTCGGCAAGTCCACGGTGGCCGTGAACCTTGCGCTGGCCTGGGCGGCCGCAGGGCGCGCGGGTGGGCCTGCTCGACGCGGACATCTACGGTCCCAGCCAGCCCCTGATGCTCGGGCGTCGCGGGGCAGCGGCCGAGACCGTCGACGACAAGCGCATCCTGCCGCTGCAGGCCCATGGCCTGAAGCTGATGTCCATCGGCCTGCTGATCGACGCCGGACCAGCCGGCCATCTGGCGCGGGCCCATGGTCACGCAGGCGCTGACGCAGCTGCTGGCCGACACCGAGTGGGGCGAGCTCGACTACCTGGTGCATCGACCTGCCGCCCGGCACGGGCGACCTGCAGCTGACGCTGGCGCAGCGGGTGCCGGTGGCCGGCGCCGTGATCGTCACCACGCCGCAGGAGATCGCGGTGGCCGATGCCCGCAAGGGCCTGAAGATGTTCGAGAAGGTCTCGGTGCCGGTGCTGGGCGTGGTCGAGAACATGAGCACGCACGTCTGCAGCAACTGCGGGCACGAGGATGCGATCTGTTCGGCGACGGCGGCGGCGAGCGCGCTGGCGCGAGAATGCGGCGTCGAGCTGCTGGGCGCGCTGCCGCTGGATGCGCCGCATCCGCGCGGAATCGGACGGCGGCCGGCCCACCGTGGTCGGCGCGCCGGACTCGCCGCGCGGCCTGGCCTATCTGCGACCTGGCGCGCCGCACGGCCGGCGCGCTGGCGCGCCGCCCGCGTGACCGCAGCGGCGCGTTTCCCGGAATCGTCGTCGAGAGAGCTCCAATGAGCATCAAGTCCGACCACTGGATCCGCCGCATGGCGGCCGGACAGAAGATGATCGAGCCCTTCGAGCCGGGCCAGGTGCGCGATAGCGCGGCGGGCAGAAGATCGTCTCCTACGGCACGTCGAGCTACGGCTACGACGTGCGCTGCGCGCGCGAGTTCAAGATCTTCACCAACATCAACAGCACCATCGTCGATCCGAAGACCTTCGATCCGCAGAGCTTCGTCGACGTCGACTTCCGACGTGTGCATCATCCCGCCGAATTCCTTCGCGCTGGCGCGCACCGTGGAGTATTTCCGCATCCCGCGCAACGTGCTGGTGGTGTGCCTGGGCAAGTCCACCTATGCGCGCTGCGGCATCATCGTCAACGTGACGCCGCTCGAGCCGGAGTGGGAAGGGCACGTGACGCTGGAGTTCTCGAACACCACGCCGCTGCCGGCGAAGATCTACGCCAACGAGGGCGTGGCGCAGATGCTGTTCTTCGAGTCGGACGAGGTGTGCGGCACTTCGTACAAGGACCGCGGCGGCAAGTACCAGGGTCAGAAGGGCGTGACGCTGCCGAAGGCCTGAGTCTTCTATCGACGTGGGTCAGCGGGCGTACGCTGCCGAAGGCTGTCAGCGTCGATCGTTCAGCGTCATCGACCACTCGCACCTTCTTGCCGTCGCGGCGCTCCACCTTCACCGGCAGATAGCCCAGCGCCGGCGCGCACCAGAACCAGGTGCCGCGCGTCGGAGCCCGGGCGGCTGCTGCGGAAGATCACCGTGTGCTGCGGACCCACCGCGGTTGTCGACAGCGTCTCGCTCGCCCTCGTGCGTGTAGATGTAGTCCTTGATCTTGTCCTTGTCGATCAGCAGAAGCGCGTCGGGCGTGCTTGCCGACTGAGCAGTTCATGCATCAGCGCGATCTGCACGCGACATGGTGTCCTGCACGCCGGGCTGCAGCGGCAGGTCGACCGGCGTTGCCTTCCGCGATCCCGGTGACGCGGCCGCGCTCCCAGTCGAAGTGCAGGTCGCTGGTCCTTGCGCGCTGCGCGTGCGCCATCGTCGCCGGTGAAACTGATCGGGCACGACCTGCGCCGTCGTGAATGCGAGAACACGCTGCGCTGAGCGTCAGTTCCGCGGGCATGGCGATGCGGAACAGGCCGCGCGCCGTGCTCGCGCGATGTGTAGGACCAGCGGCCGTCCGGCAGCTGCTGCAGCTCCAGCTGGCGCGTGCCCGCGGTCATGCCGTTCCACGGCAATGGTGAAGCTGGCGTGAAAGGGCTTGCAGTTCGGCTGGGCGGCGGCCTCGGCTGCGCCGGCCAGCGCAGAGCCAGCGCCAGCACGGCGACAGCAGGCTCGCAGGCATGCGGCAGCGGTTCGCACTGCGACGGGCGCCAGCGGCCTTGCCGTCGAGCATGGGCGCGGCCGCCGTTCCACTGCAGCCGGCCGCGTGGCCAGCCATTCGATCACCATCGGGATAGATGATGTGTTCCAGCGCATGAACGCGGGCTGAAAGGCTGGCCGACGTCGTCGCCGGGCAGCACCGGTACGCGCCGCCTGCAGCATCAGCGGGCCCGCCATCGAGCTCGGCGGTGACGAAATGCACGCTGGCGCCGTGCTCGCGCGTCGCCGGCAGCCAGCGCGCGCGCATGCGTGTCGAGGCCCTTGTAGCGCGGCAGCAGCGAGGGATGGATGTTGAGCATGCCGCCCGGCGTAGCGCGCGCACGAAGCCGGCTGACAGGACGCGCATGAAGCCGGCCAGCACCACCAGCTCGCGCGCCGCTGGCGTCGATCGGCCTCGGCCAGCGCCGCCTCGAAGGCCGCGCGGTCGAGCGCGGCCGTCGCGCGCGAAACGCATGGCGGTCGACCACGGCAGTGGCGAGGCCCAGGTCCCGGGCGCGCTCGATGCCGCCGGCCGCTGGCGGTCGGCAGATCACCACCGCCACTTCGGCGGCAATCTGGCCGCTGCTGCGCAGGCGCGGGCGATGGCCACCATGTTGCTGCCGCGCCCGGAGATCAGGATCGCCAGGCGCAGCGCGGCGCGGCTCATTCAGTCGATGACGACGCCGCGCGTTGCCCGCGCGGATGTCGCCGATCAGCGTGGCGTGTTCGCCAGCGCCGTCCAGCAGCGCGCAGCGCTGCGTCGCACGTCGCGCGGGCGCCACCACGGCGATCATGCCGATGCCGCAGTTGAAGGTGCGATGCATCTCCGCGGCGCGATGCGGCCGGTGGCGGCCAGCCAGTCGAACACCGGATCGCGGTGCCAGCGCGCTGCGCTCGAGCACGCGCTTCGAGGCCGTCGGGCAGCACGCGCGGGATGTTGTCGGTGAGGCCGCCGCCGGTGATGTGCGCGAAGCCGTGCACCGGCAGCGCTGCGGCCAGCGCCAGCATGCTCTTGACGTAGATGCGCGTGGGTTCCAGCAGGCGGTCGAACAGCGGCTGGCCGTCGAGCTGCGTCGTGCTCGTCGGCGCCGGCCACCTGCGATGAGCTTGCGGACCAGCGAATAGCCATTGGAATGCACGCCGGAGGAGGCCAGTGCCGATGATGGCGTCGCCGGCCGCACCCTGCGTGCCGTCGATGATGTCGCTGCGTTCGACCACGCCGACGCAGAAGCCGGCGAGGTCGTAGTCGCCGCCGTGGTACATGCCGGGCATCTCGGCCGTCTCGCCGCCGACCAGCGCGCAGCCGGCCTGCAGGCAGCCTTCGGCGATGCCGGTGATCACCGTGCTCGGCCACGTCCACCGACAGCTTGCCGGTGGCGTAGTAGTCGAGGAAGAACAGCGGCTCGGCGCCCTGCACGGCGACGTCGTTGACGCACATGGCGACCAGGTCGATGCCGATCCGGTCGTGGCGGCCGGTGTCGATGGCCAGGCGCAGCTTGGTGCCGACGCCGTCGGTGCCCGAAACCAGCACCGGCTCGCGGTAGCGCTGCGGCAGGCCCACCAGCGCGCCGAAGCCGCCGACGCCGGCCAGCACCTCCGGGCGCTGCGTGCGCTTGACCATGGGCTTGATGCGCTCGACGAGTTCGTCGCCCGCGTCGATGTCGACGCCGGCGTCGCGATAGGTCAGTCCGGGGGTTTCTGCATGCTGGGATGGATTCTCTGCATGCGGCGTTGGCCGGGCTGCGGATATTGTATAGGATCCGCCGCCTGCCGCGTCATGCGCCACCTACCCAACCTCATCTGCCTGGTCCGGATCGCGCTGATCGTGCCGCTGCTGCAGGCAATGGTGGCGGGCGAGCAGGCGCGCATCCTGGTGCTGTTCAGCATCGCGGCGGTGTCCGACGGGCTGGACGGCTACCTCGCCAAGCGCTTCAGCTGGACTTCGCGACCTGGGCCGGTTCCTCGACCCGGTGGCCGACAAGCTGCTGCTGGTGTCGGTGTTCATCGCCGCCGCCTGGCTCGGACATCGCGCCCTGGTGGGTGGCCGCGGTGGCGGTGGCGCGCGACCTGGTGATCGGCTGTCGGCGCGCTGATCTACCGGCTGTGGTTCGGGCCGCTGCGCGGGCGGCCCACGATCATCAGCAAGATCAACACCGGCATGCAGATCCTCTATCTGCTGGCGGTGATCCTCGCCAGCGCCATCCGGCCTGCCGCCGCGCGAGGTGCTCGACGCGCTGGCGGTGGTGATGGTGGTGACCACGCGTGGCCAGCGGCGTCGACTACGTGTCGCGCTTCATGCGGCGCGCGTTCGCGCAGACGTCGCGGCGGACAGGCTGATGCATGCAGCAGCTGCCGCTGGGTGTGCGGCTGCACGATCGCGCGGTGTTCGCGAGCTTCCTCGCCGGGCGACAACGCCGCTGGCGCTGGCTGCGCTGCGCAGCACTGGCCGCTGCCGGTGGCGGAAGTGCTGTTCCTGCACGGTGCCGACGGCAGTGGCAAGTCGCACCTGCTGCAGGCGCTGTGCGCGGCCGTGCCGGGCAGCGCGCTATCTTGCCGCTGGCCGCGCTGCGCTGAGCTGGGCCCGGGCGTGCTGGAAGGTGCCGAGCGGCGCTGCCGCTGGTGGCGCATCGACGATCTGTCACGCGGTGGCCGGCGATGCCGGACTGGGAGCGCGCGCTGTTCCGGTCTCTACAACGACGCCGGGGCGCGGCGCGCGCCGTGGTGGCTGCGGCGCCGGCTGCCCGCTGGCCACTGGCTGGCGGCTGCCCGACCTTGCGCTCGCGGCTGGCCGCGCTGCCGCACTGTGCGCTGCGGCCGCTCGACGAAGCCCAGCAGCGCGAGGCGCTGCAGCTGCGGGCCGCGCTAGCGCGGGCTTCGAACTGCCCGACGAAACGGTGCTGTACCTGCAGCGGCGCTTTCGCGCGCGACATGGGCAGCCTGTACGCGCTGCTGGATCGCGCTGGACGCGGCGTCGCTGCGGCGAGCAGCGCCGGCTGACGGTGCCCTTCATCCGGCAGGTGACTCGGAGCGAGCCTGGCTTCGCGGCGTGATGCCTGCGGCGCCAGTGCCAGCGCCGATGCGCGCCCAGCGCGCGCGCCAGCGTGGATTCCTCGTCCGTCAGTTCGCCCGTCCGGCGCATGCCGATGCCACGTGCGAGGCGCCGTAGGGTGTGCCGCCACTGCGCGTGCGCCGACAGCTCCGGCTCGCGTGAAGGGCAGGCCGACGTAGCACCATGCCGTGGTGCAGCAGCGGCAGCATCATCGACAGCAGCGTGCTCTCCTGGCCGCCGTGCATGGTCTGCGTCGAGGTGAACACGGCCGCGGGCTTGTCGACCAGCGCGCCCTGCAGCCACAGGCTGGAGGTCTGGTCGAGGAAGTACTTCAGCGGTGCGGCCATGTTGCCGAAGCGCGTCGGGCTGCCGAGGATCAGGCCATCGGCCGGCGCAGGTCATCCAGCGTGGCGCAGGGCGCGCCTTCGTCCGGCACCGTGGCGACGGGGCGTTCGCTTTCGGCGCTGACCGGCGGCACGCTGCGCAGGCGCGCCGCGGCGCCCGCGACGGACTCGATGCCGCGGCAGACCTGGCGCGCCAGCTCCGCGGTGGTGCCGTTGCGCGAGTAATAGACGACGAGGATCTTCGGCGCGGCCGTGCTCACGACTCACCTTCGCGCGGCAACGCCGAGGTCGTCGGCGCCGTTCCAGTTGCGGGTCCAGCGGTTGACGACCTTGTCCGGGTACTCGCGCCGGCCGACGCTGCCGTTGTAGCGCGCCAGCGCGCGGCGCACGTCGTTCTTCTCGCGCTTGCAGGTAGTGGCGCAGGATGGCGCAGCCCATGCGCATGTTGGCCTCGACCTGCGTGAGCTGGTGGCGCTTCATGCCCAGTTCGCCGGGCCAGAAGGGCATCACCTGCATCAGGCCCACGGCGCCGGCCGAAGACACGGCCCAGCGGTTGAAGCGGCTCTCGATGTCGATGACCGCCATGACCAGGCCCGGCGGCAGGCGCTGCTCGCCGGGGCGATGCGCCTCGCAGAAGGCCGTCTTGAGAATCTGCATGCGCTCGTCGCGGATCGCGTCACGATGCGGCGCAGCTTCGGCTCCATCATCGTGAACCAGACCGCCGAGTCGTAACTTGTCCGGGAAGCACTCGGCTGCTCGTGATGGCCTGCGCGACGATGCCGCGCAGTTCCGGATCGCGCTGCGCATCGGCCGGCGCGAGGCCGCGCCAGGCCGGCGCGCAGCAGCAGGCCAGCAGCAGCAGCAGGTGCCGCCACGTGGCGCCAGCGCGCGCTCAGGCCGCGATGCGTTCCCGCAGTTCAGCCACCACGTCATCGATCGGCGATCTCCTCGGTCTCGCCGCTGCGGCGATGGCGGTACTCGAGCCTGCCGGCGGCGATGCCGCGATCGCCGATCACCACGCAGTGCGGAATGCCCAGCAGTTCGGCATCGGCGAACTTCACGCCGGGCCGCGCGTCGCGATCGTCGTAGAGCACGTCGATGCCCGCCGCTTCGAAGCTCCGCATACAGCGCGGTCCGCCAGCTGTGCGCACGGCTTCGGAGCGTGTCGTGGTTCAGCGTGACCAGCATCACGGTGTAGGGCGCGATCGGCTCGGGCCAGATGATGCCCTTCTCATCGTGATTCTGTTCAATGGCCGCCGCCACGACGCGCGTCACACCGATGCCGTAGCAGCCCATCAGCGGGGTCAGCGGCTTGCCGGCCGGGTCCAGCACGGTGGCCTTCATGCGCCTCGCTGTACTTGCGGCCCAGCTGGAAGATGTGGCCCACCTCGATGCCGCGGCGGATGCTGCAGCCGGCCGCTGCCCGACGGGCTGGGGTCACCGGCCACCACGTTGCGCAGGTCCGCGACCTGGGGTTCGGGCAGGTCGCGGCCCCAGTTCACGCCGGTCAGGTGCAGGTCCTTCTCGTTGGCGCCGCAGACGAAGTCGGCCAGTGCCGCCGCGGCAGTGTCGACAACGACGGGGCAGCTCAGGCCCACGGGGCCGATGAAGCCCGGCTCGGTGCCGGTGGCTGCGCAGCACGCGCGGCGGCGCTGGCCATGCGCAGCGGGTTGGCCACGCCGGGCAGCTTCTGCGCCTTCACCGCGTTGAGCTCGTGATCGCCGCGAAGCACCAGCGCAACGACGCCGCCATCGCTGCCATCGACCACCAGCGTCTTCACGCAGCGGTCTGTGCGCGACGTCGAGCAGCTGCGCAGACCTCGGCGATGGTGCGCGCTGCCGGGCGTGGGTACGCGCGCCAGCGGCTGCGAGGGCGCGGGCCGCGCGGCCGTCTGGCGGCGTGCGGGCGCCAGTTCGAGATTGGCCGCGTAGTCGTCCGCTGTCGGAAATCGCGATGGCGTCCTCGCCCGAATCGGCCAGCACCTGGAATTCCTCCGACGCGTTGCCGCCGATCGAGCCGGTGTCGGCGCGCACCGCGCGGAACTTCAGGCCCATGCGCGTCGAACATGCGCGTGTAGGCGTCCTTCATCGCCGCATAGCCTTCGGCCAGCGAGGCCTCGTCGGCGTGGAACGAGTAGGCATCCTTCATCAGGAACTCGCGGCCGCGCATCACGCCGAAGCGCGGCCGGATCTCGTCGCGGAACTTCATCTGGATCTGGTAGAAGTTCACCGGCAGCTGGCGGTAGCTCTTGAGCTCGCGCCGCGCGATGTCGGTGATCACTTCCTCGTGCGTGGGGCCGATCACGAAATCGCGCTCGTGCCGGTCCTTCAGGCGCAGCAGCTCGGGGCCGTACTGCTCCCAGCGCCCGGATTCCTGCCACAGCTCGGCCGGCTGCACCGCCGGCATCAGCAGTTCGAGCGCGCCGGCGCGATCCATTTCCTCGCGGATGATCTTCTCGACCTTGCGCAGGCTGCGCAGGCCCATGGGCAGGAAGGTGTAGATGCCGGCGGCCAGGCGGCGGATCAGGCCGGCGCGCAGCATCAGCTGGTGGCTGATCGACTTCGGCGTCGGCGGGGGTTTCCTTGGCGGTGTTGATCGGATAGCGGGACAGGCGCATGTCGTGGAATTGCGGGCGCTGTTGCAGATCGTGCGCAGGACAGCGCCTTAAGCCTATCATGCAGCCGCAACCTATGGAACCCGAAAACCTGCCGTGCGACGGCCGCGCAGCCGCGCCATCTACCTGCTGCCGAACCTGCTCACCACGGGCTGCCTGTTCTCGGGCTTCTACGCCATCGTCGCGGCCATCGACGGCAACTACGAGCGCGCCGGCTTCGCGGTGTTCGCTGGCGATGCTGTTCGACACCCTCGACGGCCGCGTCGCGCGCCTGACCCGCACCGAGAGCGCCTTCGGCAAGGAATACGACAGCCTTGCCGACATGGTGTCCTTCGGCGTGGCTCCGGCCATCGTCGCCTACCAGTGGGGCGTGGTGCGGCTGTTCGAATACGGCGGCGTCTGGGGTCGCGCTCGGCTGGCTGGCCGCGTTCTTCTACGCCGTCTGCGCGGCGCTGCGCCTGGCGCGCTTCAATACGCGTGTCGGCGCGGACAAGCGCTTCTTCGAGGGCCTGCCCAGCCCTTCGGCCGCGGCGGTGGTGTCCGGCATTCATCTGGTCGTCGAGCGAGTGGCGCGAGCCGGGCCTGGCCGGGCTGATCGTTGCCCTGCTGGTCACGGCATTGCTGCCGGTGCGCTGATGGTCAGCCGCTTCGGCTACAACAGCTTCAAGCAGTTCAATCTCGAAGGTCCGGTGCGGTTCGCGACCTTCATCCTCGTGCCGCTGGGTTCGTGCTCATCGCCAGCTATCCGCCGATGGCCCTGCTGGCGATCTTCGGCAGCTATGCGCTGTCGGGCCCGCTGCTCTGGCTGATTCACCGTCGGCGTCGCGGTCGCGACCGGCGGCGCCGGCGGCGCTGGCGGCGCTGGCGACGGCAGCACTGAGCGCATGGATCGCAGCGCGGCATACCTCGAAGGCGCTGGGTATCGACGGACTGGCGGCTGCGCGGATCGCACTGCCGGGTGCGGCCGGGAGTGCCGTCAGCGTGGCGGCGATACGCCCCGGCTCCGATCAGCGTCGCCGGCGACAGCTGGGACGCCGTCGCCGCCGAAGTCGCCGGCTGCACGCAAATGCGGCCTGCACGGCCTGCCGCACGCGCACCGTGTTCGGCGTGGGCGACCGCGCGGCGCGATGGCTGGTGGTCGGCGAGGCGCCGGGCGCCGAAGAGGACCAGCAGGGCGAGCCCTTCGTCGGCCGCGCCGGGCAGCTGCTCAATTCCATGCTGCGCGGCATCGGCCTGGCGCGCGAACAGGTGTTCATCGCCAATGTGCTCAAGTGCCGGCCGCCGAACAACCGCGACCCGGAGCCCGGGGAAGTGGCGCAGTGCCTGCCGTACCTGGAACGCCAGATCGCGCTGCTGCAGCCGCGCATCATGCTGGCCGTCGGGCGCATCGCCGCGCAGAACCTGCTGGCCACCGACACGCCGATCGGCAAGCTGCGCGGCCACGTGCACGCGTTCGGCGGCCGCACGGCATCCCGCTGGTGGTCACCTATCATCCGGCCTACCTGCTGCGCTCGCCCACCGAGAAGCGCAAGGCCTGGGAAGACCTCAAGTTCGCGCGCCGCGTGTGCCGCGGCACGATGGCGTGAGCGCCCGTGCCGGAGATCCTGATCCGCGACATGGGGTTCGACGATGTCGCCGGCGTGTCGCAGAGCTGGAGCGGCAGTCCTACACCTTTCCCGTGGAGCGAGGGCATCTTCCGCGACTGCCTGCGCGTCGGGCTACTACTGCTGCGTCGTCGGAGCTCGATCACGTCGCTGCATCGGCTACGCCGTCATGAGCACCGGCGCCGGCGAGGCGCATGTGCTGAACCTGTGCGTCGCCGAGCCGTAGCGCTGCCGCGGCATCGGCGGCCAGCTGCTGGAGCACCTGCTCGAGTTTGCCAAGGGCCTGGAGGTGCGTGACGTGTTCCTCGAAGTGCGGCCCTCGAACACCGGCGGCGATCCGCCTGTACCAGTCGCATGGCTTCTGCGCAGATCGGCGTGCGGCGCGGCTACTACCAGGCGGTCGGCGGTCGCGAGGATGCGGTGGTGCTGCGCGCGGCAGCTGGGGAAGGGCCGGCGATGAGCGACGGTTGCCGGCCGAAGTGGCGCGGCGGCGCACCTTCGCCATCATCTCGCACCCCGACGCGGGCAAGACCACGCTGACCGAGAAGCTGCTGCTGTTCGGCGGCGCCATCCAGCTGGCCGGCACCGTGAAGGGCCGCAAGGCCGCGCGCCACGCCACCTCGGACTGGATGCGGCTGGAGCAGCAGCGCGGCATCTCGGTCACCTCGTCGGTGATGCAGTTCCCGTTCAACGGCTGCATCGTGAACCTGCTCGACACGCCGGGCCACGAGGATTTCTCCGAGGACACCTACCGCACGCTCACCGCGGTGGACTCGGCGCTGATGGTCATCGACTGCGCCAAGGGCGTCGAGGAACGCACCATCCGCCTGATGGAGGTGTGCCGGCTGCGCGCCACGCCCGATCATGACCTTCATCAACAAGCTCGACCGCGACGGGCGCGCGCCGCTGGACCTGCTCGACGAAATCGAGAAGGTGCTGAAGCTGGCCGTGGCGCCGGTCACCTGGCCCATCGGCATGGGTCGCGACCTGATGGGCACCTACCACCTGCTCGAGGACCGCATCTACGTCTACGAGGCCGGCGAGACGCGGCACGCGTCGGCGAGAACCGCGTGCATCGAGGGCCTGCACAGCGACGAGGCCACGGAGTTCCTGGGCGATCGCGCCGAGGCGTTCCGGGACGAGATCGAGCTGGTGCGCGGCGCCGCCACGCGACTTCGACGTGCGAGGCCTACCTCGCCGGCCGGCAGACGCCGGTGTTCTTCGGCTCGGCGATCAGCAACTTCGGCGTCGAGGAACTGCTGCGCAGCTTCACGCGCATGCGCCGCCGCCGCTGCCGCGCGAGACGCGCGAGCGCGCGGTGCAGCCGGACGAGCCGAAGCTCACCGGCTTCGTGTTCAAGATCCAGGCGAACATGGATCCCGGCGCATCGCGACCGCATCGCCTTCATGCGCCTGTGCTCGGGGCGCTACGCGCCGGGCATGCGCCTGTACCACGTGCGCCTCGACAAGGAGATGCGCATCGCCGATGCGCTGACCTTCATGGCCGGCGACCGCTCGGCCGCGGAGGAAGCCTGTGCCGGCGACATCATCGGCCTGCACAACCACGGCACGATCAACATCGGCGACACCTTCACCGAGGGCGAGAAGCTGACCTTCACCGGCATCCCGAACTTCGCGCCGGAAATGTTCCGGCGCGCGGTGCTGAAGGACCCGCTGAAGATGAAGGCGCTGGCGAAGGGACTGGACCAGCTCTGCGAGGAGGGCGCGACGCAGCTGTTCCGGCCGCTGCGCAACAACGACCTGATCCTCGGCGCCGTGGGGCAGCTGCAGTTCGAGGTGGTGGCATTCCGCCTGCAGGACGAATACAGCGTGCAATGCGCCTTCGAGCCGCATCGGCGTGCACACCGCGCGCTGGGTGACGGCGGCGACGAGAAGAAGCTCGCGGAATTCCGCACCAAGGCCTACGACAACCTGGCGGTGGATCACTCCGGCGCGCTGGTGTACCTGGCGCCGTCGCGCGTGAACCTGGCGCTGACGCTGGAGCGCTGGCCGGACCTGCGGTTCAGCGAAACGCGCGAGAGCCAGTGCAGGTGACCTGCGGCGGCCTGAAGCTGGCTTGCGCGCGCGACCAGCGCTGTCCTGGGCGCTGTACGACTGGGCGAACTCGGCGTTTGCCACCACCGTGATGGCCGGCTTCTTTCCGACGTTCTTCCGCCAGTTCTGGAGCGCGGGCGCGGAGTCCGTCGGTGACGACCTTCCGGCTGGGGCATGGCCAATGCCGCCGCCGGCCTCGTCATCGCGCTGCTGGCGCCGCTGCTGGGCGCGATGGCGGATCGCGGCGGCCATCGCAAGCGCATGCCTGCTCGGCTTGAGCCTGCTCGGCATCGGCATGACCTTCGCGCTGTATTTCGTCGCAGCAGGGCGAGTGGGCTGCTGGCGGCGATCGCTGTTCGCGCTGGGCACCCTGGGATTCAACGGCGGCATCGTCTTCTACGATTCGCTGCTGCTCGACGTGGCCCGGCCCGCGGACTACGACCGCGTGTCCTCGCTCGGCTACGCGCTCGGCTACCTCGGCGGCGGCGTGCTGTTCGCGATCAACGTGCTGATGGTGGTGAAGCCGGCGCTGTTCGGCCTCGCTGGTCCGGCCGAAGCCGTGCGCTGTCGTTCCTGACCGTGGCGGTCTGGTGGCTGGTCTTCATGATGCCGCTGTTGTTGTACGTGCGCGAGCGCGCGCGCCGCCAGTGCAAGCGGCCGCGCGGTTCGCTGCTGACGGCGGGCTGGCGCGAGCTGCTCGCCACCGGCGCGCGAACTGCGCGGCAAGCGGCCAGCTGCTGCATGTTCCTGGTCGCCTACTGGCTGTACATCGACGGCGTGAACACCATCATCAAGATGGCGGTGGACTACGGCCTGGCGCTGGGCCTGGACAGCACCGACCTGCTCGGCGCGCTGCTGATGACGCAGTTCATCGCCTTCCCGGCCGCGCTGGCCTTCGGCTGGCTGGGCGGACGGATCGGCGCGCGCGACGCGCGTGCTGGTGGGCCTTGCCGTCTATGCGCTGCTGACGGTCTGGGCGCTATTTCCTCGACCACGACGCTGGAGTTCTACCTCATGGCGGCGCTGGTCGGACTGGTGCAGGGCGGCGTGCAGAGCCTGTCGCGCTCGACTGTTCGGGCGCCTCGTGCCGGAAGGCAAGTCGGCCGAGTACTTCGGCTTCTACAACATGGTCGGCAAGTTCGGCACCGTGCTCGGTCCGCTGCTGATGGGCGGCGCCGCGCTGGCCGTCGGCAGCACGCGCGCGTCGATCCTCGCGTTGCTGCTGCTGTTCGTTGGCGGCGGACTGCTGCTCTGGCGAGTGCGCTTCGAGCCCGTTCAACCACTGGTTTCCGGCCAGGCGGCCGGATCGAGCCGGTAGAGGCGCGACAGCGCGCTGTAGAGGCCGGGGTGGCGTGCGCGCAGCGCTGCGGCGCGGCCAAAGAAGGCCTCGGTCGAGACCGCGAAGAACTCCACCGGATCCTCGGCGCCGTAGGGATCGATCAGCGTTTCCGCGCCGGCATCCACCTCGCGGCACAGTATCGCGTATTCGCTTTCCAGCTCATCGTGCCAGCCGGGCTCGCCGGCGCCATCGCGCCGCGTCAGTCGGCCGTCGAGGTGGTGGTCGATCACGTGTGCGAACTCGTGCAGCACCACGTCGTAGCCATCGTCGCGCGCATGGCCCAGCTCGACGTCGCGCCACGAGATCAGGACCCGGCTCGTGTCCTCGGTCTGGCCGGAGAGCACCTCGGTGGCGCGGGTGACCACGCCGTCCTCGTCCTCGAATTCCTGCGTCACGACGAATTCGTCCGGATAGACGAGCACCGACCGCAGGCCCGCATAGAGTCCGGCTCCCCGGTTGACGACCGGGACTGCCGCGACGAAGGCAATCGCGCGACGCTGGAAGGGCGCAAGCACGAGGCCACCGCAGCCGACGAAGTGCACCTGCGCCTCGATGCCCGAGGCGAGCGCCGCGACGCGCGGGCGCAGGTCTGCCGGGAGGCGGTCGTAAAGCGGGACGCGGCCGGACAGGTCGTCGTACTGGTCGAGAGCGGGTCGCTTGCGCATCCCGCGTCGCAGCGCCTGCAGCTCGCGCGCTGGCAGTTCCGGTGCCGCCGGCAACGTGTCCGCGTCCGGCCCATATCGCAGGCGCAGGTATTCGTCCGTGAATCGCTGCACCGGCTCGGCCAATGCAGGCCAGGTGGATGCGATCCGTCGTGCCACCGCCCGCGGCGGCTCATGTGCCTCGATGCGAAGGCCGGCGCTGCGCGCGGCTTCACGCAGAGCCTCCCACTGCCTGCCAAGCGCATCCGGGCCGCCGTGTGCGCGCGGGGTGCGCGACAGGGCCCACATCACGATGCCCGCCCAACCCAGTGCACCGGCGAGCAGCAGCCACGCCAGCGTGCGGTAGTCGGCATTTCGCAGGCCAAGACGCTGGAGAAGCCCCTGCTGGGCGGCGAAGTTGAAGCCGAGGAAGCGCTCCTGCCACCAGTGGTTCGCCGCGTCCCACCCGGCCATGGCATCGCGCAGGAAGGGAAATTCACGCCGCAGCCGGGTCGTCGTGGAAAGCTGTTCCGGCAACAGGTTGTCGAGGCCGGTGTTGAGTCTTCCTGGCGAAACGACGGACGTCGGATCGACGCGCACCCAGCCCTGGCCTTCGAGCCAGACTTCCGTCCATGCATGCGCATCGGATTGCCGGACGAGCAGGTAGTCGCCGATCGCGTTCCACTCGCCGCCGAGATAGCCCGTCACCACGCGCGCCGGAACGCCGCCCGCACGCATCATTGTGGCGAAGGCCGAAGCGAAGTGTCCGCAGAAGCCCTGGCGCGTATCGAACAGCAGCGCGTCGACCATCTCGCCCTCCAGCCGCGGTGGAGTGAGGGTGTACTCGAAGTCGCCCGTCCTGAAATGGTCGAGCACCATGGCGACAAAAGCCGGATCGTCCGCTGCCTGCGCGCGCATCCGGGTTGCCAGTGCCTGCGTGCGCGGATTGCGGCCGGGGGGCAGGCGTGTGTCGTTGCGCCGAGTGGTCAGCGGCAGCGGACCCTGCGTGCGCACCTGCAGCCAGGAACGCGCAGAGTAAATCACGGGAGCGGTGACGGGCCTGAAGGACACCAGCTGGCCATCCCATGTCTGGACCACGCCGCGACCCGAGACGCTCGCGACGGTTTCAAGGCCAAACCACCAGTTGCGGCCGCTGGGTTCGAGGATCACCTCGTAGTCATGTGCGGCTCCAACCGGCTCGAAGGGCAGCCGGATGCCGATCGATCCGCGTGTCCAGGTCTGGCCGTCGAAATTGTGCAGGACGGGGCCGCGCCAGTAGCGTTGCTGCACAGGAGGCAGCTCGCCCTCGAAGCGCACGCGGAAGGCCGGTGCATCGGAGAGCGCCAGTTCCGAGATGCTTCCCGGCGTCATCTGGTCGGACAGGCCGCTGCGGGCCTTGTCCTGGCTCGGCAAGGACCACAACGCGCCGGGCAGTCGCGGCACGAACAGGAACAACACGACGGCCAGCGGCAGTCCCCACAGCAGCGCGCGACCGGATTCTGCAAACGCCCGGCGAAGCGGCGGCGTTTCGCGGCTGCCGAGAGTGGTCAGTGCCGCGCAGCCGATCCAGCCGGTCAGCAGGTACAGCGGAACACGCACGAGGCTGCCCCGGTCGAGGCAGGCTGCGAGCAGCAGCACGAAGGCCACGAGGACGATGACCACCGCATCGCGCCGTTCGCGCATTTCCAGCAGTTTCACGGCACCCATCGCCATCAGCAGCGCGGTGCCTGCGGACAGGCCGCCCAGCGTCCGGAAGGTCAGCAGTATCGATGCGGTCAGCATCAGCGCCAGTGATATGCGCGTGAAGCTGCCGGGCAGGGCAACGCGGCCCTGCTGGTGGGCGAGACGCCATGCAATCGCGATGGCCGCCGCGGCAGAGCACCAGATTGGCGCGCGGTCGACGTGCAGCAGCGCCGCACTGGCATAGGAAGCCAGGACCAGCGGCATGGCAGCCTTGGGCAGTACGGCCTTCATCGGACTTCGCCGGCATCGAACCGGGCAAGCGCCACCAGGCAGGCTTCGCGATGCGCACTTCCCGCGCCGTCGAGGTCGATGCCCCCGGGCAGGCGCAAACGATAGCGCTCTCCCCGTGAGTCCGCCGAGAGCACCCATTCGCAAAGTTGAGAGAGCTGCTGCTCGAGCGGCAGTCCTGGCAACGATCCGGGATCGAATTCGCGTGCCAGCTGCGCATTGCCCCGGTACTCGCGTACCAGCAGCGGTGCCTCGCGGGCGTAGGCCTTCCAGGCAACCTGCCGTGGCGAGTCGCCCTCGCGGAAGGGGCGCAGCCAGGTCATTTCGTCTTGACCAGCTGCCCCCTGCGCCTGGCCGTTCGCGTTGCCCGGGGCTTCGGGCATCGGCCTTCCGCCTTCAGGCCGGGGGTAAATCGCAACCTGCAGTGGCGGCGCCAGCCACGTCCAGGTCCGGAAGAGACCGAACGGCGCCAGCGTGCCGAGCTGCAGGGCTGGCAGGGACCAGACACCACGCCGGGCGGGCGCAAACTCCAGCGTGATCTCGCTCTCCGACGAGGGCGATCCGCTCATGGTGGCTTCGGCCTTCAGGTCTGCGCCGTCGAGCGTAGTCGCGAAGAAATCCCTTGCCGCCGTTCGAGTAGCAAGTCGCAGCACAACCGGAACGTGCTGCCCGGCGAACACCGGCTCGGCGCGCACGGACAGCAGCCGTGACCCGGCCATCGAACGCTGGGTGCGCATCATGGCCGCGAGGGCAAAGCCGCAGAGCCAGAACGCGAGCAGCATGGCCAGCCCGCTGCCGTAGTTCATGCCTGCGATGAAAGCCACCGCCATCAGGCCGCCGAAGGCCAGGCCCGCGCGCGTCGGCAGGATGTAGATCCGCCGCCCGTTCAGCGTCAGCGGGGGCTGGTCGGGTCCCTGGCGGCGAAGCGCCCAGGCCATCAAGCGCCTGCGCATCGGCACTCAGGCCGGAACCGGCACCGATTCCAGCAGTTCGTGTGCCGCGTCGCGGCGCCGGCCCGCACCAGCCTGGCCCGCGTCGCGGAACTGCAGTCGATGGCTGGCGATTGCGGGCCAGACCGCCTGGACATCGTCGGGAATCACGCTGTTGCGGCCGGCAATCAACGCCCAGGCGCGCGCGGCGCGCAGCAGGCCCTGCGCGGCGCGCGGCGACAGGCCCAGGGCCAGCTCGCGTTTCGCGCGCGTGGCGGCGATGAGTGCCTGCACATAGTCGAGCAGTGCCGGCGCCACATGCACGGCTTGCGCCGCGCGCTGTGCCTCAAGCAACTCCGCGGGTGTCATGGCCGGTGCCATCGAGCCCAGCATCGTGCGCCGGTCCGGTTCAGCCAGCAGCAGGCGCTCGTGGCGCGCGTCGGGGTAACCCAGTTCGATGCGGATAAGGAAGCGATCCAGCTGCGATTCGGGCAGCGCGAAAGTGCCGAGCTGTTCATGTGGATTCTGTGTCGCAACCACGAAGAACGGTTCCGGCAGTGCGTGCGTGTGGCCATCGACGCTGACCTGGCGCTCTTCCATGGCTTCGAGCAGCGCACTCTGCGTGCGCGGGCTTGCGCGGTTGATCTCGTCGGCGAGCAGCAGCTGCGTGAACACCGGCCCCTTGCGGAACTCGAACTGCTGGGTCGCGCGGTCGAAGATCGAGACGCCGATGATGTCCGCCGGCAGCAGGTCGCTGGTGAACTGCACGCGCTGCCAGGAAAGGCCCAGCACGCGGGCCAGGGCGTGGGCCAGTGTGGTCTTGCCTACGCCCGGCACATCCTCGATCAGCAGGTGGCCGCGTGCCAGCAGGCAGGCCAGGCACATGCGCAGGGCCTCGGCCTTGCCCAGCAGTATGGTGTCGAGGGCGCGCAGCGCCAGGGTCAGCGGTTGGGCCGTCATGCGGGTCCTCCGTTCAGGAACCCAGCAGACCCTGCACGATTGCGATTTGCCGTGCGAGGCTCTCGTTCACCTTTTCGAACTGCGCGATGCGCTCCCGCTCGGTCGCCACCACCTCGGCGGGTGCGTGGTTGACGAAATTGGGGTTGCCGAGCTTGGCCCGGGCCCGGGTGATTTCCTGGTCGTTCTTTTCGCGCTTCTTCGTCAGGCGCGCCAGCTCCGCCGCCGGGTCGATAAGGCCCTGCATGGGCACGAGCAGCGTCATTCCACCGACTACGGCCGAAGCGCTGGGGGGCGCGAGCTCGCCCGGCGCCAGCATCCGCGCGCCATCGATGCCGGCCAGGCGTGACAGCAACGGGGCATGCCGCGCAAAGCGTTCGGTATCGGATTTCGAGGGCTCGCGCACCAGGGGCTCCAGCCGCTTCGCGGGGCTGATATCCATCTCGCCACGGATCTGGCGGAAGCCCAGGATCACGCCCTTGAGCCAGTCCACGTCTTCGGCGGCTCCGGCGTCTTCCGGCAACGCCGCGGCATCGGGCCAGGGCGCGAGCATCACGGTCTCGCCCGACACGCCGGCCAGCGGCGCGATGCGGCGCCAGATCTCGTCGGTGATGAACGGCATCAGCGGATGCAGCGCGCGCAGCAGCGTCTCGAGCACCATGAGCAGCGTGCGCCGCGTCGCCTGTGCGGCGGCCTCGTCCTCGCCCTGCAGCACCGGCTTGGCCAGCTCGAGGTACCAGTCGCAGAATTCGTGCCAGGTGAATTCGTACAGCGCGGTGGCCGACTGGTCGAACCGGTAGTCGGCGAAACCCCGTTCGGTCGCGCGCAGCGCGATGCCCAGGCGCGAGACGATCCACCGGTCGACCACGCTGTCGCTGCGTGAGCCGGGCGGGGCCAGCGCCTTGCCCTCGGTCATCATCAGCACGAAGCGCGCGGCGTTCCACAACTTGTTGCAGAAGTTGCGGTAGCCCATCACCCGGCCCAGCTCGAAACGGATGTCGCGACTCTGCGTGGCGAGCGAGGCAAAGGTGAAGCGCAGCGCATCGGTGCCATGGGCCTCGATGCCTTCCGGGAACTGGCGGCGCGTCGCCTTCTCGATGCCTGGGGCCAGGTGCTGTTGCATCAAGCCCGTGGTGCGCTTGGCGACCAGCGCAGCCAGGTCGATCCCGTCGACGATGTCGAGCGGGTCGATGACGTTGCCCTTGGACTTCGACATCTTCTGGCCTTCGCCGTCGCGCACCAGGCCGTGCACGTACACCTCGCGGAAGGGCACTTCGCCGGTGAAGCGCAGGCCCATCATGATCATCCGCGCCACCCAGAAGAAGATGATGTCGAAGCCGGTGACCAGCACGCTTCCCGGGTAGAAGCGCCCCAGCTCCGGTGTGCGGTCGGGCCAGCCGAGTGTCGAGAACGGCCACAGCGCCGAGGAGAACCACGTGTCAAGGACATCGGCGTCGCGTCGCAGCAGGACCTCGCGACCGTGCCGGGCGAGTGCCTGGGCGCGGGCTTCTTCCTCACTTCGCGCGACGTAGCACTGGCCACCTTCGTCGTACCACGCCGGGATCTGGTGTCCCCACCACAGCTGCCGGCTGATGCACCAGTCGCGGATGTTGTGCATCCAGTCGAAGTAGGTCTTCGACCAGTTCTCGGGAACGAAGCGGATGCGACCCTGCTCCACGGCCTCGATGGCCGGACCAGCCAGCGGCGCCACGCGCACGTACCACTGGTCCGTCAGCAATGGCTCGAGAATCGCGCCACTGCGATCGCCGCGCGGCACCTTGAGCTTGTGCTTCTCGGTTCGCTCGAGGAGTCCGGCGGCCTCGAGCTCCTCCAGCACGCGGGCGCGGGCCTGCTCGCGGGTGAGGCCGCGCAGGTGCACGGGAACGTTGTCGTTGAGCCGCGCTTCGGGCGTGAAGATGTTGAGCAGCGGCAGTCCGTGGCGCTGGCCGACTTCGTTGTCGGTGAAATCATGGGCGGGCGTGATCTTGACGCTGCCCGAGCCGAAATCCTTTTCCACGAACGCGTCGGCGATGACCGGGATCAGGCGGTCGGCGATCGGGAGCCGCACGCGCTGGCCTACCAGCGCGCGGTAGCGCTCATCTTCCGGGTGCACGGCCACGGCGCTGTCGCCCAGCAGCGTCTCGGGGCGCGTGGTCGCGACGGTGAGGTGGCCCGAACCATCCTCGAGCGGGTAGCGGATGTGCCAGAGGTTGCCATCCTCCTCGGTCGACAGCACCTCGAGGTCCGACAGGGCCGTCAGCAGCACCGGGTCCCAGTTCACGAGTCGCTGCCCACGGTAGATCAGGCCGTCCTCGTGCAGGCGCACGAACACCTCGGTCACGGAGCGCGACAACTCGGCATCCATCGTGAAACGCTCACGGCTCCAGTCCACCGAGGCGCCAAGCCGCCGCAACTGCTGCGCGATCGTGCCGCCGGACTGCGCCTTCCATTCCCACACGCGGGCAACGAACGCCTCGCGTCCGAGTTCAGCGCGGCTCGTGCCCGCGGCATTGAGCTGGCGCTCGACGACCATCTGCGTGGCGATGCCGGCGTGGTCCGTGCCCATCTGCCACAGCGTGTCCTGGCCCCGCATGCGGTGGTAGCGCACCAGCGAGTCCATGATCGTGTCCTGGAACGCGTGCCCCATGTGCAGCGTGCCCGTCACGTTCGGCGGCGGAATCATGATGCAGTAGGGCGCACCGCTGCCGGAGGGAGCAAATGCGCCGCGCGACTCCCAGTCGCGGTACAGGCGCTGCTCGATCTGGCGCGGGTCGTAGGTCTTGTCCATCTGCGCTCAGGCCCTTGCGGGCAATTCGAAATGCCGCGGCGTCACGCCCTGCTCGCGGTAGAAGCGGAAGCGCTGGCGCCCGGCGTCGCGGCGTGCCGGCTCGGCATCGACCACCTCGATGACGCGTCCGAAGCGCAGCGCCGCGGTCTCGCCGCGCGTGCGCAGCGAACACAGGGCGGTGAAGCCTGAATCGAAAACAGCCGCCGGCAGTTCCGCCACGGCAGTGAGTTGCACCGGGGCTTCGCAGGCCGCCGGATCACTGGCCAGCAGTTCATGGGGCACGAAGGAGCGGTCGCCGAAGGTCCACAGGAGGTTGTCGAACGCGCCCAGCGAGGCCTCGTCGTCAAGCCAGACGAGTACGCGACCGCCGTCAAGGTAGGCCTTCTCGATCAGCGCACAGGCGCCGCGCAGGCGCTGGGCGTCGGAGTCCTCCGCCAGCGTATGGAATTCGACCACGTTTTGTCCCGGCACCAGTGTCCCGCGCAGCCTTCAGCGCGGCGGTCCCGCGCGCGCGATCAGGAAGTCCGCCAGCAGTCCCACGGGCCGCCCCGTGCCGCCCTTGTTTGCACCGGAAAGCCAGGCCGTACCCGCGATGTCGAGGTGAACCCAGTTCAGGCCCTGCGTGAACTTGGCCAGGAACGCACCGGCGGTGATGGCGCCGCCGTCACGGCCGCCGACGTTGGCAAAGTCGGCGAAATTGCTCTTCAGTGGCTCGGCATACTCCTCGGTCAGCGGCAGCTGCCACGCCCTGTCGTCGGCACGCACGCCAGCCTCGACGACTTCCCGCGCCAGCGCGTCGCTCGGCGACATCACGCCGGTGTGATGGTGGCCGAGCGCGACAACGCAGGCGCCCGTCAGTGTCGCCACGTCCAGTACGGCGGCCGGCTTGAAGCGCCGCGCGTAATGCAGCGCATCGGCCAGGATCAGGCGTCCCTCGGCGTCGGTGTTGAGGATCTCCACCGTCAGTCCCGCCGCACTGGTCGCGATGTCGCCCGGCTTCGTCGCCCGGCTGCCGGGCATGTTCTCCACCGCAGCCACCACGCCGACCACGTTGAGCCGCAGTTTCAGTCGGGCGACCACCTGCAGCGTCGCCAGGACGCTGCCGGCGCCGCACATGTCGTACTTCATCTCGTCCATCGCACCCGGGTCCTTCAGCGAGATGCCCCCGGAATCAAACGTGACGCCCTTGCCGACCAGCACGACTGGCGCGTCGCCGGGCCGGCCGCCACGGTACTCGACAACGATGAGACGCGGCGGCTCGGCGCTGCCGCGGGAAACGGCCAGCATGCAGCCGAAGTTCAGGCGCTTCAGCGCAGCCTCGGCCAGGACGCGCACACGCACGCGGCGCTCGCTGCGCGCGAGCTTCAGCGCGTGCGTGGCCAGGTACCGGGGCGTGCAGACGTTGCCGGGCAAATTGCCGAGGTCGCGCATCACGGACTGGCCTTCCGCAATGACAGCACCCTGCGCGAATCCGCGCCGCAGGTCGGCGCGCGACGCGACTGGCGCGAGGACCTCGATGCGCGCGAGCGGGGAGAGGCGCGGCTTGCGTACGGACTTCAGGTCGTTGATCCGGTACAACGCGGCGCCGGTGAGCTCAGCGACCGTGCGGCCGAGGTAGTAATCGTCCAGTTGCGTGGATGGCGGCCGCTCGAGCGCCAGCGCCAGGCGCCTTGCGCCGGACTTCACCACCACAGCCAGCGCCGCGGACAGCGACTTGCGGTACTGGCGACGGCCATAGTCCTTCTTCGGACCGAGGCCGACGACAAGCAGGCGCTCGACCTTGAGGCCAACCGGGTCCGGCACCAGCGTCACGTCGCCCAGGCGCGCGGACAGGTCGCCGCGCTTGCGCATCGCCTTCAGGCGTCCCTTCTGGAGGGTGTCCACTGCACGCGCGCTGCCCGACAGGGAGTCGTCGTCGAACAGGCCAATGACAAGCGTATCGGCGCGCGCGGCGGCCACTCCGCGTTCCGTGGCGTCGAATTCGATCATGGCAAGATTCTCCGGGCCGGAATTGCAGCCCCTGCTTTAGGGTAGAGTCTAGCGAAAATGCGCCTCCTAGACCGGTACATCCTGGGCACGATTTTCGGGGCCGTCGGCCTGGTAATGGGCACCCTGCTTTCGCTGATCGCGCTGTTCGGTTTCATAGGGCAGCAGGACGACGTGGGGACCGGCAACTACGGCAGCCTGCAGGTGCTGCGGTACGTGTTGCTGGGCCTGCCCGCGCAGTTCTTCGAGTTCCTGCCCATCGCGGCCCTGCTGGGATCGCTTCTGGGCATGGGCCAGCTTGCCCGCAACAGCGAGCTGACCGTGATGCGCGCCGCCGGCATCCCGGTGCTGCGTATCGGCGCGAGCATGGCACTGGCCGGCGTGATCCTCACCGTCATCGGGTTGCTGGTGGCTGAGTTCGTCGCGCCGGCTTCGGCGGAGCGGGCAAAAACACTGCGCGCCATCGACCGCTACCAGAGCATCAGCTACGCGCGCCGGGGAGGAGCCTGGGTGCGCGACGGCAACCTGATCCTGAAGGCGGATCAGCGCACCGGTGACGGGCTGCTGCGTGGCATCACCGTATTCGAGATGACGCCGGACAATCGCCTCGCGGGCGTGGGGCGCGCGGACAGTGCGGTCGAAAGGACTGGCGGCGGATGGAATCTCAAGGATTATGCCGCCTCGACCTTCAGCGCCGAAGGTGTTGCCACCAGCAAGGCCGAGTCCAGGCCGCTTGAGACTGCGGTCAGTTCGGCATTCCTGTCGATGGCCACGGCAGACCCGATGGAACTCTCGATGCGTGACCTGCGCCAGGGCATTGACTACCTCGCGGCCAATGGAGGCCAGACGCGCGCCTGGGAGTTTGCTTTCTGGTCCATTCCGGCGCGTGCAGTGGCAATTCCGTTTGCGGTGCTGCTGGCGTTGCCGTTCCTGTTCGGGTCGCTGCGCTCATCCGGCAATGGTGCGCGCGCGACGCTGGGCATGATCTTCGGACTGGCTTACTACATCCTGCAGCGCATGGTGCAGAGCGGGACCATCGCCTTTGCGCTGGACCCGCTGCTGCTGGCCTGGCTGCCGACGTTCGCGCTCGCGGCGATCGTCATCTTCCTGCTGTGGCGACTGCGCGCGTGAGGCCGGTTCAGCCGCGCTGCTTGAAGTCCTCGGGCACCAGCTGGTGCCGGCCCAGCAGCTTGTAGAAATCGGTGCGATTGCGCCTGGCCAGTCGCGCTGCCTGGCTGACGTTGCCGCCGGTGATCTGCAGGATCTGCGAGAGGTAGCCGCGCGTGAATTCGTCGCGTGCTTCGTCGAAGGAGGGCAGGCGGCCCGGCGCGCCGCCGATGGCCTGCTGCACCAGCTCCACCGGAATGATCGGCGTCTGCGACACCGCGACGGTGCGGCGCACGACGTTCTGCAGCTGGCGAACGTTGCCTGGCCACTCGGCCGTGGCCAGCAATTCCAGCGCTTCGGGCGGGAAGATCTTGCGCTCGCCGGTCTCCTGCGCTATCAGCGCCAGGAAATGCGCGATCAGCAGCGGGATGTCCTCGCGCCGGCGTGCCAGCGGTGGCATCTCGATCTGCACCACATTGAGCCGGTAGTAGAGGTCCTCGCGGAAGCTGCCGGCGGCGATCAGCTGGGGGACGTCGCGGCTTGAGGACGCCATCACGCGCACGTTGACCGGGCGAGGTGCGGTGGAGCCGACCGGCGCCACGGCTTCGTCCTGCAGCACGCGCAGCAGCGTCTGCTGCAGGCGCGGCGTGCAGGTCGCCGATCTCGTCCAGCAGCAGCGTGCCGCCATCGGCCAGCTCGAAGGCTCCCTTGCTCGCGGTGCCGGCGGGCGTCGCCGGCGCCGAACAGGTCGCGTTCCAGCAGTTCTTCGCTGCTTGCCGCGCAGGCCGCAGACGACGAAGGGCATGTCGCGCCGCGGGCTGGCCTTGTGCATGCGCACGGGCCAGCAGCTCCTTGCCGGTGCCGCTTTCGCCGGTGATCAGGACGCGTGCGTCCGTGCCGGCGACCATGTGCGCCTGCGACAGGCGTTCCTCCATGATCGCGCTGCGGGTGATGATGCCGACTGCGCCATTCCTCGGTGGTGTCAGTGAAGCCTGAAATCCGCAGCGCGCGCTGGACCTGGTCGAGCAGTTCCTGCTTGTCCACGGGCTTGGTGAGGAAGCCGAAGGCGCCCATCTGCGTGGCCTGCACCGCATCGGGAATCGTGCCGTGTGCGGTGAGCATGATCACCTTCAGGCCCGGCCAGCGGTTCTGCAGTTCCTTCAGCAGGCCGATGCCGTCAACCGGCTCCATGCGCAGGTCGGTGATCACGAGGTCCGGACGAAAGCGCGTCGTCGCCGCGAGCGCCTGGGCCGCCCCGTCGGCCGCCTCGACGTCGTAGTTCTCGGCGCGCAGGCGGATCGTCAGCAGGCGCAGCAGCCCGGGGTCGTCATCGACCAGCAGGATGCGGGCCTTGCGTCTGACAGGCTGGTTCACGGGTTACGTCCTTCGTTGGCGGGCGGTCGGTCGGAAATGCTGCGTTCGATGTTTGCGATCGCGTCCAGCTTGGCTTGAGCGTCTTCAAGTGCCTTGCGCAGCCGGGCGTTCTCTTCCTGCTCGGCCTGCAGGCGGCGTGCGACGGTGGCGGTCGACGTCGCGTTGCGCTGGCGCTCGCGATCGCGCTGGGCTTCGGCGACCAGGCGCGTGTTCTCCGCCTTCATGCGCAGTTCGCCGTCGATGCGCTGCTGGTCGACCACCGCGATCGCCCGTTCGGTCGGAGAGAGCAGTTCGGGTCTCGCCAGGGCCTCGCGCAGCAGTCGTTGTGCCTGCTCCAGGTCGCGACCCGGGTGGCCGGGCGCAGCCAGGATCAGCGCGTAGCGCAGCAGCGCAGGCCCCTGGCGGCTGGCTTCGTAGGCCGCCTTGGCAGCCGCGAGCACTTCGGCCTGCTCGGCAGGGCTGCCCTGGACCAGTTGCTGCTGCGACGCTGCCATTGCCGTGAGCTGTGCGGCCTGGACCGCCTCGTTGCTCGGCACGGGAGCGGTGCTGGGGGGTGCCCGGCCCAGTCCGCCCAGGCTGCTGCAGGCACCCAGTGCCAGTGATCCGGCGAGCAGGACAAGTCTAGGCAGCAGCATGGGTGGGATCCCGCTTCGGCCGGATCTCTCCGGGCGCCTGAGGTGTCACAAGGGTGGTGCGCAGGGGCATCCGGATGCGGAAATGAGCACCCGGCAACTCCCCGTCGATGATGTCGATCCTTCCCTGGTGCGCAATGACGAATTCGAGCACGACCGACAGGCCAATCCCGGTGCCACGCACATGGCCGCCAGGTGCCTTGCCGGTGTAGAAGGCGTCGAAGACCTGCTTGCGCTCCTCGGGCGGAATGCCGGGGCCGGTATCGCCAACCTCGAGCACCAGGTCACCCACGTCGGAGCGTGCACGCACGACGATCGTGCCGCCGCGCGGCGTGTACTTCACGGCGTTCGAGAGCAGGTTCTCCAGGATCAGGCGCAGTTTGCCGCGGTCGGCCGAAATCGTCAGGTCATCGACGTTGACCTCGAGGCGCACGCGCTGCGAGAGCAGGGCCAGCTGCTGGTTCTCGATGATCTGCTTCACCAGTGGCCGCAGGCGGAATTCGCTGATCTCCAGGCCAACGCTGCTGGTTTGCCAGGCGCTGAAGCTGAGCAGGTTCTCGATCATGCGCTGCAGCCGGATGCCGTTCTCGCGCAGGATGCCGGTCACTTCGCGCTGGCTGTGCTCCAGCTTGCCCACGGCGCCGTCCATCAGCAGCTCGGTACCCTCGCGGATATTGGCCAGCGGCGTCTTCAGTTCATGGGACATGTGTCGCAGGAAGCGGTTGCGCTCCTGCGCCAGCTCAAGCAGCCGCTGCCGCAGCCACTCCAGCTGCCTGCCGAGGCGCTCGAGGTCGACCGGGCCGCGGATCTGGATGGGCCGCAGGAAGGCCCCGCGGCCCAGTTCGCTGATCGCGCGGTCGATCTCGCGCAGCGGCCGCGACAGCAGCAACGAGAACAACAGTATCGCGGCAATCGAGAGCGGGATCAGCAGGGCGAAACCCCAGAACATCAGCTGCTGCGCCCGTGCCGTCTGCTCGCGCAGCGCCGCGACGCCGGCGTCGATCTGCGTGTTGGATTGGCTGGAGATCTCCGTGGCCAGCTGCTGCATGCGCGCCGTGTCGGTGAGCAGCTCACCGAACGGCAGATCCGCGTGCGGCGTACCCTGCAGTCGCGCGTCCACGCGTTCGCGCAGCAGGCCTATCTCGCGCAACATCGACTGTGCCGATTCGGAGCGCATCTGGCCGAGCAGGTCCGCTTCCGTTTCCTGCAGGCGTGCTTCCTGGGTCTTGAGCGTTGGCAGCAGCTTTTCGTCGGCCAGTACCTGGTAGAGCCGCAGCTGGCGCTCCAGCTGCGCGGACTGGGTGAACAGGTCCTGGGTCAGGCGCGTGCCGCGCACGCCCTCGGCGACGATCCGCTCGCTGGTCTCGGCCAGTCGGCGCATCTGCACTCCGGCCGTGATCAGGCCCGCCACCAAAGGTAGCGCGACGATCGCGAGGCCCAGCAGGACCAGGCTGCTGAGCGAGCGGGGACGCAGGAAAGTCATCCGCCCAATTCTAAGTCGGCCCCCCCGGACTGTCTGTAGCGCTGACTGTCGCGGGCTGGCGACCCGGAAGCCTCAGAGCCAGGGGTCCCGCTTGAGCTTCTCCTCCCAGGCGAGGGAGGTCGCGACGATGCCGTCCAGATCGTCCAGGCGGGGCTGCCAGCCCAGCACCTCACGGATCCGGTCGCAACGGGCCACGAGAGTCGGGGGGTCACCAGCGCGTCGCGCGTGCTCGTGGATGACCAGCGGCCGGCCGGAGACGCGCTCCACCGAACGCAGCACCTCGCGCACGCTGTAGCCATGTCCATAGCCACAATTGAGCGTCTGCGAGGTGCCGCCGCCGCGCAGGTAGTCGACGGCATGCAGGTGAGCGCGCGCGAGGTCCTCGACATGGATGTAGTCGCGCACGCCGGTGCCGTCCGGTGTCGGGTAGTCAGTGCCGAAGATCCCGACGCTTTCGCGGCGTCCGACACTGGCTTCGCAGGCGACCTTCACCAGCAGCGTGGCCTTGCGCGTCGACTGGCCGATACGTCCCTGCGGATCGGAGCCGGCAACATTGAAGTAGCGCAGCACGACGTACCGCAGCTCCGAGGACGCCCCGACATCCCGCAGCATCCATTCCGACATCAGCTTCGACGTGCCATAGGGATTGATCGGTGCGAGCGTCGAGTCCTCGGCGGCGATGCCGTCCGCCGGAATGCCATAGACCGCAGCGGTGGACGAGAACACGACGTGCCGCACGCCATGGCGCAGGCAGGTGGCCAGCAGGCTGCGGGTCTGGCAGGTGTTGTTGCCATAGTACTTGAGCGGGTCCGCGACCGACTCCGGCACGATGGTATGCGCAGCGAAATGAATGACTGTTCGTACGCCGTGCTCTTCCAGCAGGCGTCCCACCAGATCGGAGTCGCCCACGTCGCCCACCACCAGTGGCGCGCCGATGACCGCCTGGCGGAAGCCCGTGCTGAGATTGTCGAGCACGACCACTTTCTCGCCGGCGGCAAGCAACTGCTGTACCGTGTGGCTGCCGATGTAGCCCGCGCCGCCCGTGACCAGTATCGATCCTTCCGCCACCGTGACTCCCTGCCGTGATGCCTGTTTTTCCGGGCAGTTGATGATACCCGCCCCGGTTGCAAGGGTCGTGACGGGCTCCGCGTTTGACGCAGGCGTTGACGCAGGGGCAGGGTCGTGAGCGCCGCGACGCCGTTCTCCGGACTGGAGCCCGAGGTGGTCCTTGCCGCCGTGACAGGCCAGGGGATGGAGCCCGACGGCCGCCTGCTCGCGCTCAACAGCTACGAGAACCGCGTCTACCGCGTGGGCGTGGAACCCGATCAGCGACTGGCTCCCGAGCCACTGGTTGCAGGCAATCTCGTCGTCGCGAAGTTCTATCGTGATGGTCGCTGGAGTGACGCGCAGATCCGCGAGGAGCATGCCTTTGCACTTGAGCTGGCCGCCGCGGAGCTCCCCGTCGCCGCGCCGCTCGAAACCGGCGGCGAGACGCTGCACCGCCACGCGCAGTTCCGCTTCGCGCTGTTTCCGTGCTGGCGTGGTTCGGCACCCGAGCTGGATGGCCCGGGCCATCGCGAACTGCTCGGGCGCACGCTGGGCCGCCTGCACGCCGTGGGTGCCACGCGTCGCTTCGCGCAACGAACGTCCATTTCGGCCTGGCAGTACGGCGCGCAGGCGCGACGGCAGTTGCTGGCGTCGGGCAGCCTCCCTGATTCCGTGGTGGAGAAGTACGCCGAAGTGTCGCAAGTGCTGGTCGAGTCGGTGCGCGCACTCTGGGAGTCCATCGGCAGCGTGCGGCAGATCCGCCTGCACGGTGACTGCCACCTGGGCAACGTGCTGTGGAATGCACAGGGTCCGGTGTTCGTCGACCTGGACGACTGCCTGACCGGTCCGGCCGTCCAGGATCTGTGGATGCTCTGCTCCGGAACCGCCGGGCAGCGCGAACAGGAGTGGTCGCAGCTGCTCTCGGGCTATCGCCAGTTCGCGGATTTCGATACGACCGAGCTGTCACTGGTGGAGGCGCTGCGCGCCGTGCGCATGCTGAACCATGCGGCCTGGATCGGCGCGCGCTGGGCCGACCCGGCGTTCCCGCGGGCCTTCCCCTGGTTCGGGGAGATACGCTACTGGGAGAACCACGTCACGGAATTGCATGAACAGCGGGAGGCGCTGGAGGAGCCGCCGCCGACGGGCCTGTGATAGTGTCCGCTGCCATGAGCGGCAGCACGCGACTCGTCCCCTGGCTGGTCCTGGCAATGCTTTTCGCTTCCTGCAGCCGTGAATCCGGGCCGCCGGCGGAGGCAGCCACGGCACCGGCGGCGCCTGCAGCGACCGCGGCCACACCCGATCCGGCAGCCGCCTCGGTGGCTGCGGTGGCGGTCGGCTCGACCGTGTTGCCCGTGACAATCCGGTTCGAGATTCCCGCGGCTCCGCTTGTGGGCCAGCCCTCCCGGGTGACACTGACCGTTGCCGCGGATCAGGGCGTGGAAAGGGTCGAGATAAGCGGCCGCAGCGCCTCGCTGTTGATCGACGAGGCCACGGCGAAGCGCGTTCTGGAAGGGCTCGAAGCCGGCAAGGCCAGGCAGATTGACGTGGGCTTCACGTCCCAGGCAGAGGGGCTGGCGGATCTGGAGCTCGATGTCAGCGTGCAGACCGGCACCGGACCGCTGCAGTCCACCTTTGCGATTCCGGTGCTGACGATCGCAGCCGCCCCCGCCGGCGGCTGATCAGGAATATCGGCTCAGACGAAGCCGATCCATCGGCCGAAGCCGATGATGAGGATCCAGAGCGTCAGCGACACGATGCCGGCCACTCGCGCTGCCGGAATGGGACGGCCCGCGTCCCAGCTGGCGACGCTGCGATAAGTCACCAGCTGGAAATAAAGCATGTTCAGGCCCGCCAGGACCAGCAACCCCATCTTGATCAGGAAGGGCGTGTTCGAGACGTAGCCCTGGGCGTTCGACATGAACAGCAGGATTCCGGTGGTCGCCGCGACGATGAACGCGCCCCACGTCCACGGCAACAGCTGCTCGGAGACGTAGGTGAAACGCAGGTGGCGCGAGGTCAGGCCGATCAGCCGCGAGTCAATGATGAAGAGGGTGCCGACTACCAGCGCCAGCGCGATCACATGCAGTGACTCCACCCAGGGGAACCAGACTTCGCTGACCTTTACCGCCAGCCCCGTCATCTGCAGCCATTCGAAGAAGGAGTTCACCGGCGGCAGACCTCAGTAGGATTCGACATAGGCGATGAAGCGGCCGGCCACGATGATGCCGCTCCACAGCAGCAGCGTGCAGCAGGCAACGACCATGTGCAGCGGGGAAAGTCGCCCGGTGTCGCGCCGGGCCACGCCGGACATCCACAACGTGAGCACGCAGACGGTCACGAGCATCGCCATCTTCGCGAAGAAGACCGGATTCGTGAGGGTGCGCCCCGGCTCGGCAATGATCAGCAGCGCACCGGACAGAAGCAGCACCAGCAGCAACTTCCAGATAATCGGGGTGAACCGGCTTGATATCCGCTGCAAAGGTTCGGCAGCCAGGCCACGTCCCATGAAGCGCAGGGCCAGGACCAGTGCGCAACCGAACAGGGTGGCCAGCGCGATGATGTGAACGGTCTGGATTGCGGGGATCGCCCAGGAGTTGACCTGGATGGCCTGGCTCAAGGCCGTCTCGGACAGCCGGACGCTGAAACTGCTTGCTTCCACTTCTGGACTTCCCCTGGGCCGGTCGATCGATGCACCCGGCGACTGCATGGGTACGTCGGGATTACGCAAGTATATGCCCCGGACAGCAGGACTGTCGATCCGCGCCCTGCGCCAGCGACGCAACTCAGTGTCAGCGCGCGCGCGCTCCCTGCAGCACGATGTCCAGCAGCCGGTCGATCGAGCGGGCGTCCATGGGCCTGTAGATAACCAGCAGCCGGTGGAAGATGGGTCCCCAGAGGACATCGGCCAATACTTCGGGATCGACACTGCGATCCAGCTCGCCGCTTTCCAGGGCACGACGCACCGAGGCCATCCCCACCCGGCGGCGCGGATCGAGGAAATCCCTGCGCAAATGCCTGCGTGTTGTCTCGTCTTCCTGGCTCAGCGCAAGCAGCTCGCGCAGCAGCACGCCGGCACGCCCACGGTAGATGCGCGCGGCCACGTGTACCTGCGCGCGAAGGTCGGCAATGGCCGAGCGTGACTCGCGGATGGAGTCCATTCGCGGTACGACCGCGACCATGAAGGCCTCGACGGCCAGCGCACCCTTGCTCGGCCACCAGCGATAGATCGTCGCCTTGCCCGCGCCGGCCCTCGCCGCAACGCCCTCGATGGTGAAGGCCGCGAAGCCGCCGGCCACCAGGATTTCGTAGGCAGCCAGAAGGATGGCAGTGCGCGTCGCATCCGAGCGGGGTCGCCCGGGTGGACCTTTCTTCCGGGCTTTGGCTTGCAACTTCCGGGGCATCTTTCGTCAGGGACCTGCGCCGATTGCGCCGTCCCTGATTCTAGTCGCGAATCGTCGGACTTGAGCCAAGCCAGATCGATGATGCGACGCGGGCTGGACCGGCACGCCACGGGGCCGGCAATTGAAGGACAATGCCGGCATGGCCTGGGCACCCGGCAGGAGTCCCTTCGCGACGGACGATCCGCTCGCAGCCGAAGAGGCGGCTGTGCTGCGCTCGCTCGGAATTCCGATGACGAAGTCGCAGCGCGCCACGGCGCTGCACGCCGGTCGCGAACTGGTCCGGCGTGCGCGCGAGCGG
This sequence comes from uncultured Pseudomonadota bacterium, assembly GCA_963785055.1. Lineage (GTDB taxonomy): Bacteria > Pseudomonadota > Gammaproteobacteria > Steroidobacterales > Steroidobacteraceae > ZC4RG30. The sequence goes on along the minus strand of CAWATT010000008.1, from coordinate 376,235 downwards.
GCCGATGAACGGCCGCCGCTCGATGCCTTCCTGCAGGAGTTTGGCCTGTCCAACCCGGAGGGGCTGGCGCTGATGTGCCTGGCCGAGGCATTGCTACGGGTGCCGGATGAAGAGACTGCGGATGCGCTGATCGCCGAAAAGCTCTCTTCCGGTGACTGGCAGCAGCATTCCGGCCAGTCCGCTTCGCTGTTCGTCAATGCCTCGACGTGGGCGCTGATGTTGACGGGCAGGCTCGTCGAATTGCCCGAGGAGGCGCGCGGCAATCCCGCGGCCTGGCTGGGCAGGCTTGCGCGGCGGCTGGGAGAACCCCTGGTACGCACGGCCGTGCGGCGCGGCATGCAGATCATCGGCAGTGAATTCGTGGTCGGGCGCAGCATCGAGGAGGCGCTGGGTCGCTGCGCACGCGAGCCGGCGCTGGCATTGTGCTCATTCGACATACTGGGCGAAGGCGCGCGCAGCGAGCGACAGGCACGTCACTATCTGGATGGCTATGCCTCTGCCATCGCAAGGATCGCAGAGGCCGATGCACGCGACCTTGCAGGCGCCGGTGGCGATCCGCACAGCCGCTCCTCGATCTCGATCAAGCTCAGCGCGCTTGATCCCTGCTATTCGCTGCGCCAGCGCGAGAGCGTGCATCGTCGCCTGGTCCCGCGCGCGCTTGAACTCGCGCGAATGGCCGCAAGCCGGAACCTGGCCCTGACCATCGACGCGGAAGAGGCCGAAAGGCTCGAGATTTCCCTCGAGGTGATCGAGGCGCTGGCGCGCGACCGGACCACGGCGGGCTGGAATGGATTGGGTCTCGCGGTGCAGGCCTATGGCCGTCGCGCGTTGCCGCTGGTGGAGTGGGTGACGTCGCTGGCCGCTTCGACCGGACGCCAGCTGGGCGTACGACTCGTGAAGGGTGCCTACTGGGACACCGAGATCAAGCGGGCGCAGGAACGCGGACTTGCCGGCTATCCGGTCTTCACGCGAAAGCTCTCGACGGATGTTTCGTACCTGGCCTGCGCCAGGCGCCTGTTCGACGCGGGCCAGCGTCTGTATCCCCAGTTCGCGACCCACAACGCCTACACGCTCGCGGCCGTGCTGGCGCTGCGACCCGATGGCGCGCGCTGCGAGTTCCAGCGCCTGCATGGGATGGGTGAGCTGCTGTTCCGGGTGGCGCGCGAGACGATGCCGCTGCCAGCGGTGCGGGTGTACGCGCCGGTGGGGCCGCATGCCCAGCTGCTGGCATACCTGGTGCGGCGGCTGCTGGAGAACGGCGCCAATACGTCGTTCGTCAACCGCTTCATGGATGAATCGGTGCCGGTGGAAAAGGTTGTTGCCGATCCCTTCGATGCACTGGCGGCGCTGGAGTCTATTGGTCATCCGGGCCTGCCATCGCCGGGAAGCATTTATGGCACACAGCGCCTGAACTCGCGCGGCGTGGACATGGGCCGCGCCAGCGAACTGGAGCCGCTCGTGGCAAGCGCAGCTGCAGGCACCATCGCTCCCCCGGCAGCTTCAGGACCGGGTGGTGAGTCGATGGGTGGAGCAGAGGTCGTGTTGACGAATCCTGCGGACCGGCGTGAGCAGCTCGCGACGCTTCGCTTCGCCACGGCCGGTGATGTCGATCGCGCTTTTGCCTCTGCTGCCGCAGCCTTCGCCGACTGGAATGGCCGAGATGCGGATGCACGTGCAGAAGTTCTGGAACGCGCGGCTGACGGTATCGAGGCCAGCCGCAACGTACTGGTGGCACTGCTGGTCCGGGAGGCTGGTCGCACGCTGTCCGATGCGGTGTCGGAGATCCGGGAGGCCGCGGATTTCTGCCGGTACTACGCCGCCGAGGCCCGGCGCCTGTTCGGCGCGCCTCAATTGCTGCACGGACCGACAGGTGAGTCGAACGAACTCTTCCTGACCGGGCGGGGCGTGATCGCCTGCATCAGTCCGTGGAACTTCCCGCTCGCAATCTTCGTCGGCCAGGTCGCGGCGAGCCTGGCAGCAGGCAACGCCGTGGTCGCCAAGCCGGCGGAAGCAACACCGATGGTTGCGCTCGAGGCGCTGGCACTGCTGCATCGGGCGGGCGTTCCGCAGGACCTGCTGCATTGCCTGCCCATGTCCGGCCTCGCCTTCGGCGAAGCCGCGATGCGCCAGCCCGCACTGGCGGGCGTCGTGTTCACCGGCTCGACTGCCACCGGGCAATGGCTCAACCGCGCGCTTGCAGCACGCGAAGGCGCGATCCTGCCACTGATCGCCGAGACCGGAGGGCAGAACGCGATGATCGTGGACTCCACCGCATTGCCCGAACAGGTTGTCGACGACGTGCTGCTCTCGGCGTTTGGCAGCGCAGGCCAGCGCTGCTCGGCATTGCGCGTGCTGTGCGTGCAGGAGGATATCGCCGACGGGCTCATTGGATTGCTGGCTGATGCGATGGATGAGCTGGAAATCGGCGATCCGGCGGACCCGGCCACCGATGTGGGGCCGGTGATTTCCGCGTCTGCGGTGGAATCACTGCGGGCGCACGTGGAGCGCATGCGCGCGACGGGCCGGCTCGTGAAGCGGTGTGCGCTCGAAGCGCGGCATGCCCGGGGGAGCTTCTTCCCGCCGCACTTGATCGAGATACCGCACGTCGGCGTGCTGGAGCGCGAGGTCTTCGGTCCTGTGCTTCACGTGCTGCGATTCAGTCCGGAAGGACTTGTGGACCTGCTCGCGGACCTGCGGCGTACGGGTTATGGCCTGACCTTTGGCATGCACACGCGCATCGAATCGGCCTGGCGGCGCACGGTGGACCTGACCACCGCCGGGAATGTCTACATCAACCGCTCGATGATCGGCGCGGTGGTCGGCGTCCAGCCGTTTGGAGGCAGCGGGCTTTCCGGAACCGGCCCCAAGGCCGGGGGGCCGCACTACCTGGCGCGCCTGGCCAACGAGCGTGTGCTGACGGTCAACACGACGGCCACAGGCGGCAATGCGGCGTTGCTGCAGATGGGCTAGCGCGTCGCGGTGGGCTGTTGCCGCATGCCGATTTCCGGTCTAATCACGCGCTCCCAGGCGAGATCCTTCGATGCCAGAAGTGACACAGGACCCGGCCGCCGCCCGCCGGCGTGGCGCAGTTGATCGCTTCCTGGACGTCGTGGAGCGGATCGGCAACGCGTTGCCCGACCCCACGACGCTGTTTGCGCTGCTGGCGCTGTTCGTCGTGGTGATGTCGGGCGTTGCCGCCCAGTTCGACCTTTCGGTCATCCACCCGACTACTGGCGACATCATCGAGCCCGTGAGCCTGCTTTCCGTGGCAGGACTGCACCGGATCCTCACGAACCTGGTCACCAACTTCACGGGCTTCGCGCCACTCGGCACGGTGCTGGTCGCGATGATCGGCATTGGCGTGGCCGAGGTCTCGGGCTTCATCGGGGCCGTGATGCGTGTGCTGGTCCTCAAGTCGCCGCGCGCCCTGCTGACGCCCGTGGTGGTCTTCTGTGGCGTGATGTCGAATGCGGCCAGCGAGGTGGGCTATGTGCTGCTCGTGCCGCTCGCGGCATTGATCTTCAAGGCGGCAGGCCGACATCCGGTGCTCGGCCTGGCGGCGGCCTTTGCAGGCGTGTCCGGGGGCTACAGCGCGAACCTGGTGCTGGGCACGATCGATCCGCTTCTATCCGGCCTTTCGCAGGAGGCGGCCCGCATCATCGACCCGGCCTACGTCGTGAGCCCGGCTGCGAACTACTATTTCATGTTTGTCTCGACGTTCCTGATCACCGGCCTCGGCTGGTGGGTCACTGAACGCCTCGTTGCCCCTCGTCTCGGCGCCATCGAAGCTGCGCCGGACACCGGGTCCACGGATGTCGATGCGAACGATGTGGCAAAGCCACTTTCGGCCGCGGAAAAGCGGGGCCTCAAGTTCGCAATCGTTGCCTTCCTGCTGCTCACGGCGCCACTGCTTTGGGGCCTGTTGCCAGCGGACGGGTTCCTGCGTGAACCCGGCACCGGCAGCGTGCTGCACTCGCCGTTCCTGAAAGGCATCGTCGCGGTGATCTTCGTCTATGGCGTCGGGCTGGGCGTGGCCTACGGAGCAGGTGCGGGCACGATCAGGAACGACCGCGACGTGATCAGGGGCATGAGCCAGCAGTTGTCGATGCTGGGCGGCTACATGGTCCTGGTCTTCTTCGCGGCCCAGTTCGTGGCTTTCTTCACATGGACCAACCTTGGCCTGATCCTCGCCGTCGAAGGCGCCGATTTCCTCAGGGCAGCCGGACTGCACCAGGTTCCGCTGCTGCTGTCGTTCATACTCCTGTCGGCCACCATCAACCTCGTCATGGGCTCGGCCTCGGCGAAGTGGGCACTGATGGCGCCCGTGTTCGTGCCCATGTTCATGCTGCTCGGCTACCCGCCCGAGGTGACGCAGACGGCCTATCGCATCGGCGACTCCGTGACCAACATCATCTCGCCGATGATGAGTTATTTCGCGTTGATCATCGCGTTCGTGCAGAGGTATGTGGCGAAGGCGGGCATCGGCACACTGGTCGCGCTGATGCTTCCCTATTCGCTCACGTTCCTCGCCGGCTGGTCGTTGCTGTTCGTCGTGTGGCTGCTGGTCGGCTGGCCGGTTGGACCGGGAGCCCCGACCTCGCTGCCCATACCCGTGGCCGGATCCGCGGGATTGCCATAGGCTCTTGCTGATCTGCAGACCGGAGCGAACAAAGTGAAGACTCTCCAGGCATTTCTTGTTGTTGAACGCGCCGAGATCCTCGACCAGATCACACGTTCTCATTCAATATCCTGGTCGGCAATCCGCTGATCGTGGTCCAGGCCCGTGAGTACGCCACCTGGGAAAAGGTCGAAGGCAAGTGGCTTTACAGGAAACGGAACATCTTTGCCGGCACCAGGCACCCGGACTGGTGGAAGGAGTAGGCGTCATGAGGGCGAGGGGATTGGGTATACATTGGCTTCCTGCGCTTTGCGTCTGTTGGTTCGTTACGCCCTTGCAGGCGGCCCAGTCGGGCGACGTGCTGACGGCGCACAGGGTCGCGGACATCCGCAGCGTGACTTCCGCGAGGATGTCACCGGACGGCACGAGGATCGCCTACACGTTGTCGGTGCCGCGCAAGCCGCTCGTCGACGATGACGGGGAGTCCTGGGTGGAGTTGCACGTCGTCGACGTGGCCAGCGGGCAGTCGCGCCCCTATGTCACGGGCAAGGCCAATGTGTCCGGGGTGCGCTGGACGCCCGATGGCAGGAGCCTTGCGTTCCTCCAGAAGCGCGGCGATGACAAGTTCACCTCGCTGTATGTGATCGCGCTCGACGGTGGTGAAGCGCGCCTTGCGGAAGCCCTGGAAGAGTCGATCAGCACCTACGACCTGCACCCTGACGGCAAGCGCGTTGTCGTGGTCGCGACCGAGCCTGAGGATCCGGAGCGCAAGAAGTTGCGCGAAAAGGGCTTTGCACAGGAGATCTACGAGGAAGATGGGCGTGCCGCGAAGCCCTGGGTCGGCAACCTGTTCGATGAAGCCAGGCCTGCGAAGCTGGCCGTGGAGGGCCACGTCAGCGGCGTGTACTGGAGTCCGGTCGACGATCGCATGGCATTGGCCGTCGCGCCTTCGCCGCTGGTCGACGACGACCTGGTGCGCAAGCGCGTGCGCATCGTCGACCTTCAGGGCAAGACGCTGGCACAGGTCGAGAACCCGGGAAAGCTTGGCGAGATCCGCTGGAGCCCGGATGGCAAGCGCGTCGCGCTGATCGCGGCGGGCGGCGTCCACGACCCGAGCGATGCACGCCTCATGCTCGCGCCTTCAACGGGCGGAGCACCGGCAGAGGTGCTGCCGGGCATCGAAGGGGACGCGGCGGCGTGCGCCTGGCAGAGCGTCGACTGGATCGTGTGCGTGATGAACCGCGGCGTTCAGGTCTCACTGGACAGGATATCCCCGGCAGGGGAGTCGACGGTGCTCGTCGCGACTGGCGGACCGATACTGACTTCCATCTCGCTGTCGGCAGACGGGCAGCGCGGTGCGTTCGTCGCGAATTCCCCGACGCACCCGCCGGAGGTCTATGCCATGGCGCAGGGCGAGACCGCGCCACGGAGGCTGACGGACAGCAACCCCTGGCTTGCGGGCATACGCCTTGCGCCCCAGGAAGTGGTGCGGTTCAAGGCGCGCGACGGACTGGAACTCGAGGGCGTGCTGGTCCGGCCGCTCGACGAGAAGAAGGGGCAGCGCTACCCGCTGATCCTGTATGTGCACGGCGGACCCGAGTCGCATCACTCCAATGGCTGGCTCACGAACTATGGCGACCCCGGCGCAGACCGCCGCGGCACGCGGCTTCGCGGTGATGCACACCAACTACCGCGGTTCCACCGGGCGCGGCGACGGCCTTCGCGAGGCTCAGCCAGGCCGACGCGGCGGGCAAGGAGTTCGACGACCTGATCGACGCCATCGATCACCTGATCGCGAGCGGGCTGGTGGACAAGGAGAGGGTCGCCGTGACGGGCGGCTCCTATGGCGGCTACGCGACCGCCTGGCTGTCGACGCGCTATTCCGACCGCATCGCGGCGGGCGTCATGTTCGTCGGCATCTCCAACAAGATCTCCAAGGTCGGCACGACGGACATCCCCGACGAGGAGTTCTACGTCCACGCGCTGCACCGGCCGTGGGAGGACTGGATGAAGATGCTCGAGCGGAGCCCGATCTACCATGCGGGCCAGAGCAAGACGCCGCTGTTGATCCTGCACGGCAAGGACGATCCGCGCGTCCACCCGGGCCAGTCGCGCGAGCTCTACAGGCACATGAAACTGCGCAGCAAGGCACCCGTGCGCCTGGTGTTGTATCCCGGCGAGGGCCACGGCAACCGCAAGGCGGCCGCGCGGCTCGACTACAACCTGCGCATGCTGCAGTGGATCGAGCACTACCTGACGGGCACCGGAGGTGCGCCCCCGGCTATGGAGCTCGACTACGCGGAGGCCAAAGTCCCGGCGGCGCCGTAAGCGCCGTCAGCCCCAGAGCTGCTTCGACGCCAGTTCGGCGCCCTCTGCCAGCGTACGCAGCTTCGCCCAGGCGATGCTCGGATGCACGCGCCCGCCCAGTCCGCAGTCCGTGCCCGCAATCACGTTCTCCCGGCCGACCAGTTTCGCGTAGCGCACGATCCGGTCGGCGACGAGCTCCGGCGGTTCGAGCAGGTTGGTCGAGTGGGTGACGACGCCCGGGATCAGGATCCGGCCCTCCGGCAGCTTGTGCTCGCTGCCACACCTTCCAGTCGGTCTCGTGCCGCACGTTGGCGGCCTCGACGCAGTACGCACCGGTCCTGATCCGGAACAGCAGGTCGACGAAGCCTGACAACGGCGCGTCGTTGGCATGCGGCCCGTGCCAGCTGCCCCAGCACACGTGGTAGCGGATCTGCTCCTGCGGAATTCCGTGACAGCGCATGGTTGAGCGCCTCGATGCGCACTTCGGCAAAGCGCCGGAATTCCTCGAAGGACTTCTTCCCCGCGAACCAGAAATCCCACAGCACCCAGATGCCGGGATCGTCCACCTGCACGATGAAGCCGGCCTTGGCCACGGCCTCGTACTCCTCGCTTCATGGCCTCGGCCAGCGCCCACGCGTACTCCTCCTGCGTCTTGTAGTACTCGTTGGGCTGCAGCGACTCCAGGCTGGTGGGCGAAGCCATCGGCACGAAGGCGTTGGCCGTGCCGCGATCGCCCAGCGCCGCGCGGAAGTTGGCCAGGTCGCGCTCGATGTCGGCCTGGCCGGTGTAGCGGACGGGCCCGGTGCACACCACCTCCACCGGCCGGATCTCGCCGATCTCCACCGCGTGCGTGCAGTAGAAGTCGTGGAAGTCCTCCCGGTCCTTGCCCGGGAACATGCCGGTCTGCCGATGCGGATCTCGAAGCCCTGCATGCGCGAGGCGACGTAGGTCATCCACGCCCCGAAGTCCACTTCCCCGTGCACCGGCTTGCCGAACTCGCCGTCGTCGATCACGTCGATGCCCGTGTCGAGCTGCTGCTGCACGACATCGCGCACGGCGTCCTTCAGCACGGCGGCCAGTTTCGGGGAGCCGATGCGGCTCGTCGCGGTAGGCTGCCACGAGGTTCGAGGGCCGCGGCAGGCTGCCGACGTGTGTGGTGAGTATCCGTTTTTCGCTTCGGTTCATTCGGTCATCCTCAGGTCAGGTCATGTGGTCTGGACCGGATTCTCGAGCGTGCCGAGACCCGAGATCGTGATCGTGACCAGGCCGGCGAGCCCGATCAGGTTGGCGCGCGTGACGCCCGGCACCTGGGGCGCATCCGGATCGCGCTCGCCGCCGACCGCGGTGCCCATCGAGACGATGTCGCCGGGCAGCAGTGTCATCGTGCGCGAGACATGCGAGAGCGCATCGGCCACGCTCCACACGTAGTTCTTCGTATGGTCCGAGGCCACGAGCCGGTCGCCGAGATGGCAGGTGATCGTCAATGCCGCCGGATCCGGCACTTCGTCGCGAGTCACCAGGAAGGGCCCCATCGGCGCAAAGGTGTCGCTGGCCTTGTAGCGGCCCGGATAGCTGGTGTGCGCCTCGCCCACGCTGATGCTGCCGTCCGCGCCGGGCCTGAACGTGCGCACCGTGAAGGAATCCTCCTCGCGCATGCCGACGCAGGTGACGTCGTTGACGATGGTGTAGCCGTAGACGCCGGCGATGGCTTCCGCCGGGGAGGCGTGGCGCAGGCGGGTGCCGATCACGACGCCCAGCTCCGGCTCCGGGTGCGTCAGTCCGAAAGCGCGGCGCAGCTCGATCGGTTGGAGGTGCCCCGTCAGTGCAGTGCAGGGCTTGAGGAAGAACGCCGGATGATCCGTGGGCGCCTTGATCTTCACCGCATCCAGCGCGCGGTTGTTCAGCGCGATGCAGACGATCTTCGAGGGCGTGCGCACGGGCGGATGCCAGGTCACCTCGTCGGACGCGTAGGTGGCAAAACGCGAAGGCGCCGCCTGCGCCGCCGCAGCGCGCGGCGCAGCGCCGTCAGCATCGGCGCGCCAGCCGCGACCACCGCCATCATGTCGGCCAGGTCCGCGGCGGGCGGGGTGTCGGGCAGTGCGCCCAGCACTTCGGCGGCGTCAACCAGCACACCCTCGGCGATCTGCCAGTCCGATGCGGTCGCGCCCCTGTGCGTGAAAGCTGGCCAGTCTCATGTCGATACCCTTTCTTCTGCGGCGAGGAATTCGAGTGCGAGCCGGCGGAACGCTGCTTCGCCGGGAAGTCCGAAGTGATCGACGCCGGGCAGGACCTGCGCAGCGCACATTGCGCAGGTTCGATGACGAGCTGGTTCGCCCATCTGCCCGACCGGATCCTCCGCGCCGTTCACGATCAGCACGGGAATGTCCAGCGTGGCAATGCGCCCGCCGGTGAACGGCGGGTTCGGGCGGGCGACGCAGCACGGCTGCGACCGCACGGGCATCGTTCAGCTCCGGCTCCCAGCGCTGCAGCATCGCGGCGCACGGCCGGATGCGCAGCGGCGGCAGAACCGGGAGACTCCAGCGCCTCGGCGGCCACGCGGCGCAAAGACTTCCGGAGCGAACACGTTGTCGCCGATGCCGCCCAGCACCATGCGCCGGAACGCGCGGGATGGCGCAGCGCGAGCTCAAGCACGAGCTTCGCGCCGAGCGAAAACCCGACCGCATCGATCGGGCCTTCCGGCAGGCCCGTCGCGACGAGGCCGGCCAGATCCGCATACGAGGCGGGATCGTGCGAAGCGTTCGGGCCATGGCCCGGCAGGTCCGGCGCCAGGGCTCGCCTGCCTTGCGCCGCGATGGCCTCGATCCAGCCAGTTCGTCCGAAGGTCGCGCGCACCGAGCCGCCACAGCCATGCAGCAGCAGTACGTCGCGGGGAATGCCTGTCACGCGCGGGCGGGATCGTCGGCGGGCAGGGCCGCTGCGTGAACCACGGCCGCGGCAACGCCGATGCAGGTGCCGGCCTCGTAATGATCAAGGTGGATCCGCGCGGCGCCGGCGGCCTCTCCTGCGGCCAGTGCAGCGATCCACTCGCGCACCTCGCCGGCGCCATTGCCACCGGTGCGCATTACCTCTTCATCTTCCCAGGCATCGAAGGCTTCCAGCTTTCCGGTAGTCAGCATTCGCAGGAACACTTCGTCCCAGGCCGGGCGCACGTCGCCGGTGCCCGGCACACGGCCCTCCAGCAGCTTGTTGATTTCCGTCAGGCCGGCATTGAGGTTCGTGCGCCACAGCTCGCGCGTCAGCACGCCCTGCCGGCCGCCGTGGATCAGGTAATCGCGCAGCACCGGATCACGCACTTCGTGTACCTGCGGAAAGATGTCGCCGGTCTCGTGCGACAGGCCGCCCGAGCCGATGAAGGCCACGCGCTTGCCCAGCGAGGCGGCGAAGCGGCCCACCGACTCACCCAGCCGGCGGCAGCGCCTGAAAGAGGGTCGCGGTTCGCACAGCGCATTCACGAACACCGGCACCACGGGTCGCGCGTCGATCGCGCCGAGCAGGTGGTGCACGACGCTGCTGAAGCCATGGTCCACGCGCATCGCCCAGGAGGTTGCGACGTCGAACTCCTCGCGCACCAGATGGCTGGCGCAGGCGCGCGCGATCTGTTCGGGCACGCGCAGCTGGCCGGGAAATCCGCCGCGATCGTCAATGGCCTCGGCCGCCAGTCCGATCGCAAAGGTGGGCATGCAGGCCATGTGCTGGCCCTCGTAGTGGTCCGAGCCGAACACGAACACCACCTCGGGATCAAAGGCGCGCAGTTCCGCCGCCCGGGCGGCAGCAGGCTTCCCAGAACGGCGCGTTGAGTTCACGCGCCTGTATGGTCATGAACGGCAGGTGCGGCATGCACACGGCATAGCTGCCGGTGGCCGCGGAGATTGCTTCAGGCATGATGGGTTGGCCTCCAGGCAAACGGAGCGGCGAGGGTCATTTCGCGAAGGTGGCCGCGCCGGCGCCGATGAAGACGGTGCGGCCCTCGCGGCGCGCGAAGCGCCACTGGCCATCGGGCACGCGCACGCAGGTGTCCACGAAATCCGCGATGGCCGCGGGCGCGGTGCTCTGCATGGGCCACGCCCCCGTGCCCACGTAGACGAGAACGGTGGAGCGCATCTCCACCCGTCCGGGCTCCAGAGGCTTGAGCAGGTGGTTGCAGGCGATGTGGCGCGTGGTGCGCTGGCCCTCGCGCTGCGTCACGTCGCGCTCGAGGAAGAAGCGCTCGATCGCCGCGCAGGCCCTGCAGCTCGAGAGTTCCCAGCATGACAACGGCATCCGTGGTGAAGATCCCGCACAGCGGGACGGAGAGGTCTCCATCGGCGCGCGCCCAGTAGCGTGCGGCAAGCTGCTGCAGGGCTGCCAGATCCGCGCATTCCTGCATGTCCGTCATGCCGGGCCCCCGAACTTGTATTCTTCAACTCTATCAAACTGACAGAATGTCAATTCCGACCGAGCCTACGGCCACCTTGCCGACTGGGTCAAGGGCGCAGGCCATCGGCTCGGGGGGGGGTTGGTGTGGAGGCAGGGTCAGTCCCTCGTGCACTAGGATTGGCTTCATGGCGAAACGCGCGCGACGCACGATAGACCCTTCCCGTCGCGCCGAGATCGGGGCAGAAAAGCGCTCGCGCACCCGGGCAGAACTGCTCGTCGCCGCGCTGGAACTGTTCGGCAGGCCCCATGGCCGGAATACGCGCATCGAGGACCTCTGTGCACGCGCGCACATCGCCCGTGGAACCTTCTACAACTATTTCACCGGCATCGAGGCCGTGCTGGAGGCCCTGTCCGATGCGTTGACGCGTGACTTCGACTCCGCGGTACACGAGGCCTTCGGCTCACTCGATTCCGCGACGCAGCGAACCTGCGCGGCCATGCGCTACTACCTGCATGCGCCGCTGATCGACCCGCGCTGGGGCTGGGCCGTCGTGAACTCCAGCGTGGGGCGGATGCTCTATGGCGAGAACATCACCCGGCATGTCAGCGACTCGATCCAGGAGGGAATCGACTCCGGGGAGTTCACTATCAGTTCGGCCGCCGTGGGCCGCGACATCCTGCTCGGCTCGGGCATCTCGGCGACCATCAGCTTGCTGGGAGGCGACACGCCCGAGGACTATCCGGAGCAGGTTGCGCGGCACGTGCTGCTGAGCTTCGGCGCAGCGCCGAAGGTTGCGACCCGGGTCACCAGCCTGTCCATGCGCAGCCTGCCCACGCTGGCGATGGACTCCTGCTTCTTCCGCGGGACGCTTGGCGGGGCTGGCCATGGCAGAGTGACCTTGCGCCGGGCGGCACGAACCAGGCCTGCCAGCACCTGAAGCCGGGCATGCAGTTCGGCCTTCCTTCGGGCTCGCCCTATAATCGGGTTGGCCTGACTGGTTGGCCGCCCAGTCCCGGTGGGCGGCGGTATTGCGAAGACCCGCGAGGGAGAGGTGGCGCTTGGCGAGATTCACGGAACGCAGCGTCATCATCACCGGCGGCGCATCCGGCATTGGGCGCGCGACGGCCTTCGCTTTCGCCGCAGAGGGTGCGAACGTGATGGTCGCCGACCAGGACGGCGCCGGCGCCGAGGCCGTTGCCGGCGCAATCCGGGCGCTCGGGCAAAGCGCCCAATCCTTCCGCGTGGACATCGGCGATTACGGGCAATGCGAAGCGCTCGTATCGCGCACGGTCAGTGCCTTCGGCGGCCTGCACATTGCGTTCAACAATGCCGGCATCCCGGGTTCCATGACCAAGGCCGTGCACGAGTATGAGCTGGACGAGTGGAATCGCATGATCGCGATCAATCTCACCGGCGTCTTTCATTCGATCAAGGCCGAGGTTCCGGCACTGCTCGCCTCGGGTGGCGGCGCGATCATCAACACCGCCTCCGTTGCAGGGCTTGTCTCTGCCCCGCACATGGCCTCCTATGCAACGGCCAAGCATGGCGTGGTCGGCCTGACGCGCAGCGCGGCGCTCGACCTGGTCAAGCTCGGCATCCGCGTGAACGCAGTCTGTCCCGCGGCTGTGCGCACTGCGATGATCGAGCCGGTGTTTGCGATTCCCGGCCTTGGCGAGAAGATGGCCGCGGACCATCCGATCGGTCGCATGGCTGAAGCGGAGGAGGTCGCGAAGGTCGTGCTGTTCCTTGCTTCGGAAGAGGCGAGCTTCATCGTCGGCCACGCGCTGACCATCGATGGAGGCCTGACAATCCAGTAGACGGCTGCCACAAGCCGCCCACCCTGCCCACGCGCAGGCGGCCGAACAGGGCACCAACTGTGTGACGCCTTGCGGGAATCAGCGGAAACCTACAGCTTTCGGCTCTGGCATGAGGTACCGTCCGAGACATGACATCGCGGTCAAGCAAGGCAGTTGAATCCGAGCCGCTCGAATCGGCTTTCGTTCGCCTGCACGGAATGCTGCCGGCGAAGCTCGGTCGCACGTTGTACCGGCTGCATGATCCCGGTTCGCGCTACGTGAGGATTCCCCTGGGGATCCTGTTCATCGGCTCGAGCATGTTCTGGTTCCTGCCGGTGGTGGGGATCGAATTCCTGCCCTTGGGCCTGCTGCTGATCGCCCAGGATGTTCCCTTCCTGCGCGACCCGGTTGGAAAGTCGATGTTGCGTCTGCTCGACGGGATTGAGCGCGTTGGAGACCGGTGGAAGAAGCGGCGAGCTCGCCACTGAATGCACGAGATGCGCCCCTCGAGCACTGGGCAGCAGACTCCTGGAGAGCCTGCCACCCGGGTTGGTTCCCGGGCCCAGTTGCCATGCGCCTCCCGAGGTGGCCGTGGGCTGCACGGCCAACCGATAGCGGGGAGTCTGTGTGCTCTCGAGCTTGCGCGAATCGCTTTCATTACGGCCCGGGCATGACGACCATGCTGTTCACGCCGAGCGCGAACAGAGTCCCCAGCAGGACGGTCGCAACATGGCCGGCGGTCTTCAATGCCCGGAACTCCCGCCGTTCGACCTCCTTGATCTGGCTGGGCGGGATCTGCACGACGCTGTTGTTCCGGCCGGCCGATCCTTTGAGGTAGTCGGCGGTGAGGCTCTCGAATACCAGCTCGTATTTCCGGCCATCCCTCGTCGTGACCGTGATCGCTTCTCCTGCCTTCAGGTCATGGGTGCTGGATAGGGGCGAGGGAGTCGAGGATGATTGCCAGTCGGGAGCGGTACGCAGCGTGTTGCAGCCCGCCAGGTTAACGCACACCGCAAGAGCCAGCAGCTTCCGCAATGCCTGTGCCATATTGTCTCCCTCCATTCTGACGGTTCAGACAGTAGGCGCGGAAAGGCAAGCTGGAAAGTTACAGACGCCATACACCGGGCCCGTACCGGCTGCAACGCCGATGGGCTGGAACCTTCAGGACCGTACAGCACTCGAACCCGGGTGGTCGCGAACCAATCTGTTGCGGAAATTGCCCATGGCTGCGGTTTTGGCCGGCACGGGCGTGCACACGCTGCTTTCAGAAGGCCTCCTGAGTGAACGCGCCTTCCGGGAATGAATCCATCGCACGGCGCCTGACGGGAGAACCTCTCGGGACAATTGCGAGTCGCGCAGCGGTACAGGCACTGATCGTCAGTTTCTCCCTGCTTTGCGCCGCCTGCGCGACTACGGGTGGATCCTCCACGGAAGGGGAGCCCGTTGCATTCGAGGAGGAGGCATTGCCCCAGGAGTATCCCGAAACCCCTGTGGAGGAGGAGGCGGAGGACGGAGAAGTTCCGATTGCCATAGCCGAAACAGAGACCAGCGAGAGTGCCTCCCGCGCCGATGAACTCGCGGAGGTGGTGGTCGAGGGCCAGGTACCCGACCGACATGAAGTGATCCGGGACCTCGTGTCCGAAGCGCGGACCCTGCTCCAGGATGTCGAGCTGGAGTATGTGTTCACAGGAAAGGGCAAGAGGGAAGTCCTGCGGGGCCGCCCCGTCGCCTTTGCGCTGTGGAGCGAAGAGCAGATGGAATGGGCCATCGCGCATATCGAGATCCCTCGTCCTCCGGTCAGGTGGAAACCCGGAGGCAAGCCGATAAAGTTCCGGGTGCGCACACCCGGAATCACGGCGCGGCACGTGAAGGGCACCGGCGCCGAACGGCTGATGTTCGCCTTTGAAAGGGACGGGGAACAACTGAAGGTCTATGGCAGGAAGTTCCCGGTATTCGACAGCTCCCTGCTCGCGAAGAAGAGGTGGCGCGCGGTCGCGGAGACGGCGAAGCCGATTGTCTACCTGCCGTTCACCGAAGACACCCTCGATCCGCTCTTTGTCAGTGACGGGAAGGACTTCCTGCTTTCCACGGCGCGCAGGGCGATCGAGGAACTTCGTCTGGCCGAAGCCCCTTCAAGGGCATATCCGGGCGAACTGCTCGCCGATGTGGTGCCCGCGGAAGTCATTGCGACCCTGGCGGTAATCGAACAGACGGATGACACCGACTTCGTGAAGAAGAAGGAAGGTGCGTTCAATGAGACGCTGAGCCAGTACGGGCTGAAACGGGAGGAAGCGTACAGGTACAGCGTGTCGAGTGCCGCTGCCATCGGCCCGATGCAGTTCACGAACAGGCGCGGAAACGGCACTTATGCGCTGGTGGTGAGGCGCTGTCCGGAAGCAAGGCTTGACCCCAACTTCGAACGCGGCGCGACGAATCTCCTGAACGCCATGAAGGCGGCGATCTGCCTGTTCGACATCGAGCTGCTCCAGATGCGGGCGGAGATCCGCAGCGCGTATCTCGACAACATGAAGGTTCTCGGCATCTTTCCCGTGGCCGCATACAACGGCGGCCCGAAGAATGTCGTGAAGCTCCACAATGTCACGAAGCGGATGGGGGTGGCGCTCGAGGACCTGCGTCTGCCGGAAGAGGATTCACAGGAAGGGCGGGTGAAATGCCCCTGCCTCTGGAAGGAGGTGGACTCGGAGCTCCTCCCGGTCGCGATTCCGAGATACAACAACGAGAATCGCTGGTACATCGAGAAGTACCAGAGCATCCTTCGGGCGTTCGAATAGTCCGGTTTGCGGTTGGAGCAGCACCATCCGGGCGGAGGACGAGACAGGGTGGGCTGATCGCGCTTTAATGGGTGTCCTGAAAGCACACGGAACTTCCGAACCCATGGAAAGTATCGCGCTCAAGGGCAGCTGCCTGTGTGGAACGGTGCGGTTTACGGCAACCGGTGACCCCTGGCGGTTCTATCACTGCTATTGCTCGCGGTGCCGCAAGGCTACCGGCACCAGCCATGCGAGCAACCTGTTCCTCAAGGGGGCGCTCGACTGGCAGAGCGGAGAGGAAGGGATTTCGACCTACAAGCTGCCCCAGGCGGAGCGCTTTGCGACCAGTTTCTGCCGCACCTGCGGTTCGCGAATGCCAAGGTTCATCGAGAAAATCGGCATGGTCTTCATCCCTGCCGGGTCGCTGGACGATGAGCCGGGCTTTGCGGTGCAGGCAAGGATCTTCGTGGGATCGCGTGCCGCATGGTCCTGCGATACGCCCGCGTTGCCGGAATTCGAGGAGTACCCCCCGCCGTGAATCGCAATACAAGGTCAATCACCTGCACGGCCGCACTTCTGGCCCTTTGCCTGGGGTCCGTGTTTGCGCTGGCGCAGGCGCCGTCGGCCCCCGGCCCCGCGCCCGGGCCCGGCCGCAGTGGTGGCAGCTTCGCAGCGGATCCGCGCGCGCAGGTCCGCTCCTACCACTTCGCCGACGCCGGGCAGGACATGCAGTACTGCGTGTTCGCTTCGTCGAAGGTCTCCAGTGACAAGCCGGCCCCGCTGATCGTGTCCCTTCACGGCATGGGCGCTCCGCCCACCATCATGTGCAATCCGACGGCCGTGAACCTGGCCGAAGAGGGTGGCTACGTGCTCGTGGCGCCGATGGGTTACAGCACCACGGGCTGGTACGGCTCGCCGGTGATCCGCATGGGCCCAGGTCGTGGCCCGGGAGCGCGCCCACCCGGTGCCCCGCCCGCCGCGGGAGTCCCGCCGCCTGCGACGAGCCCTCCGGCGCCGCCCGCGGCTGCGCCAGCCGGCCCGAGCGACGAGCAGATCCGGAAATGGAGCGAGCAGGACGTGATGAACGTGCTTGCCATGATGCGCAATGAGTTCAATGTGGATCCGAAGCGCATCTACCTCACCGGCCACTCCATGGGCGGCGCGGGCGCTCTGTTCCTCGGCTCAAAGCATGCCGACCTCTGGGCGGCGATCGCGCCGGTGGCGCCAGCGTCGTTCATGATGAACGACACTCGCGCCGGGATCCTCGGGAAGATCAGGGACGCGGGTGTGCCGGTACTGCTCATCACGGGCGATGCGGACGAGGTGGTGCCGCCCGCCAACACGCGCCTGTGGGCGGAGACGCTCAAGGAGCTCGGCATGGATCACGTGTACCTCGAGCAGCCGGGCATCACGCATGGGCCGGTCATCACGTCGAGCCAGAAGGAGATCTACGACTACTTCTCCAGGCATGTGAGGAAGTAGCCTGTGAACTAAACGGATCCGACCCGCTGCAGCGCGGGTGCGGCCGCCGCCACGCGCGCGCCCGGCGCGATGGTGGGTGGCGCTGCGTTGAGCGCCTCCATCGCGAATCCAGCGGCAGCCTTGTAGTCGGCCATGAACGCGTTGCGTTCGGCAGGCGGAATCACTTCGTCAATATTGTCGAAACGGCCACCGCAGCGCTCGTCGACCATGTTCAGCAGCCCGAAGGGGCCGGCGCCACGATTGCGCAGGATGAGCCGGGAGATCGGTCCGCACAGCCGCGCGTCGTAAGCCGAGAGCGCGGCGACCGTCGCACCGTGTTCGCACATGGCGGCGCCCAGCACGCGCGCGTCGATGATGGCCTGGCTGGCGCCGTTCGATCCCGTGGGATACATGGCGTGCGCCGCGTCCCCGAGCAGAGCCACCGGGCCGTCGACCCAGGTCGGCACCGGGTCGCGGTCGATCATCGGATTCTCGAATGCGAACCTCGCCGTCGCGAATCAGCGCCGGCACGTCGAGCCAGTCCCAGGTCCAGTCTGCAAAATTGTGCAGGAACGACTCGATGGGCACCTGGCGGAACCAGCCACTGAGCTGCTTCTCGTCGGCGTGATCCCTGGTGACCTCGGCGATCCAGTTGATCAGCGCGAGCCCGGTCTGCGGATCCGGGTGCGAGATCGGATAGAACACGATGCGATGCTTGTGCGTGCCCAGCCCCACGAAAGACGCGCCGGTCCGGATGGGTTTCGCCCACGTCACGCCGCGCCACATGATGCTGCCGCCCCAGTGGATGCGGAGGCTGGCCGGGATGCATCTGGGCGCGCACGGCCGAATGGATGCCGTCGGCGCCGATCAGCATCGCAGCCGGCAGGTCGCTGCGCGTGCCGTCCGAATGCGTGATGTGGACCGACACGCCGCCGTCCGGCAGTTTCCGGTAACCGGTGACGCGCGCACCGAGCCGCACCGCATCGGGGCCGATGCGCTCCACGACCTTGCGATGCATCAGCATCTGCAACTCGCCGCGGTGCACGGCGTACTGGTGCCAGAGATACCCGGCGAGGTGACCTCGGGCCTCCGTGTAGATGTCGTTGCCGTTCAGGCCGACCAGCGCCCATTCCTTGGCGGGCAAGCCGACCCCGTCGAGCTCCGCTTGCCGTGATGCCGAGATCATGGAGCTCGCGCACGGCGTTGGGCTGCAGGTTGATGCCCACGCCCAACGGCTTCATCTCCCTGACGGATTCGAGCACCACGCAAGGCACGCCGATCTGATGGAGAGTAAGCGCGGTGGCCATTCCACCAATGCCGCCGCCTGCGATTAGTACCGGACGTTGAGTCATGGATCGATCGCGCCTTCATCGGGGGGGTTAAACCGCGTAGTGTAACGTCCGTTTCGACCGGTCGCGTGGCGGCATAAGGAGTGAGCGCGCATGACCCCTCCGACTGCGATTTCACCCTCTGCCAGGGCGGCCGGCTTCTGGTCCGCCGTGTTCGCCTCGGTGTTCAGCATTGCGTACGTCATCGGGCAGCTGGCCGAATGGCTCGGATGGCTTGGGTCCGAGGGTGGCCCCGAGAGTGCCAGTACGCCGTTGGGGATCGTGGTGTTGCTGGTTCCCTCGCTGCTGCTGGGTTCTTCTTTCCTGGTACTGATGGTGAGCGTGCACTACCTGGCGCCCCAGGACCGGAAAGTGTGGAGCCATGTCGCCGTGGCGTTCGCCACGGCATACGCCGTGTTGATCAGCATGGTGTATTTCGTCCAGTTGACCCTGGTCGCGCCCCGCCTGGCGCACGGACGGGTCGAGGGGATCGAACCGTTCCTGTTTGTCCCGTTCGACTCCTTCCTGTATGCCGTCGACATCCTCGGGTACACGTTCATGAGCGTGTCGACATTGTTTGCAGCCCAGGTATTCACGGGCGGGGGGCTGGAGCGGGTCGCGCGGTTCTTCCTGGTTGCCAACGGCCTGTTGATACCGTTTCTGGCGCTGCAGCTGTATTTCCATTCGTTGATCTGGATCGCCTCGCTGTGGGCCGTGACTTTTCCAGCGGCGACGATATCGCTTGCCGTGCTGTTTCGGCGCGCGAAGACGACAACAGCGGTGCGGGACGAGCGCATCGGACCAGTCGCAGATCCAGGCGATTGATTCCTCCGGCGGGAACGTCAGGCTGTCGGGTACCAGGAGTCCCGATGAAGAACCTTGCTGGCGTGCGTTCTGTGCGGGTGCTGCTGTGCTCCAGTGTTGGCGCCAGTGTCATGGCTCTGGACGCAGATTCCAGCCCAGGCGGGCTACGAAGCCGAAGGCGGACACTGGAATGCCAACCTCTCGGGCACCAACTTCGGCAATGCACAGTTCGTGAACGCCTGGTTCCTCGGACCGTATGTCAACGAACCCAGGTGGTTCGAACTGCGAGCGGCGTATCGATTCTGATCGTGCGTGCCGCCGGGCAGGCGTCGGTCGTGGTGTGTCAGTTGTCCGCCGGTGGCGGTGGATCGCCTGGCACTCACCGCATCAGGGCAGGTGCGCTATACCTTGAAGACGCCGTTTCGGGATGGCCCCACGCACTTCGTGCTGGAGCTACTGGACCTGATGGCGCGACTGGCCGCGCTGGTGCCACCGCCCCGGCCGGGCACGTTGCCCGCTTTCATGCTGCACCGCAATGTGCCCACAAATGCGAGTACATCCCCTATCCACCACCGCCCGGTCATCCAGCCTGTGTACCCTAGCCCCACAAAACCAAAGGGGAGTGGGCTATGCGTCCTGTTGCTGCGTTCGTTTCGGTAATCGTGATCGGCCTTTCCACCACCGCACCCGCAGCCGAACCCTGCGACCGCGCCTGCCTTTCCGGCCTCATCACGCAGTACGTCGATGCCGTCGTGGCGCACGACCACACCAGGCTCCCCCTGGCGGAAAACGTCCGGGTCACCGAGGACTCGCAGGACGGTCAAGCTGGGTGAGGGAATCTGGAAGTCGGTGACGGGCAAGGGCACCTTCCGTCACGACTACCTGGACGTGCGAAAGCAGATCGCCGCCGCGCATGTGGTGTTTCTTGAAGGCCCGAACCCGGCGCTGTATTCCGTGCTGCTGCACGTGAAGGACCGGAAGATCGCGGGTATCGAAACCCTGGTGCAGCGCGTGACGCCGGATGCCCGCTTGAAGCCGACTGAACTGGACAAACCCATCAGGGGCATGAACGATCCGGTGCCGGCCGGCAAGAGGCAGTCGCGCGAGTCCATGATCAAGACGGCGCTGACGTACCCTGAGGGCCTGCGCATCGGCAGCTTCATCGATGGCGGAACCCCTTTCGCGCCGGAGACCTACCGGGTCGAGAACGGCGCGATCCTCGCGGGCGAGGGGTGCATGCGAAGTAGCGACTGCGGCATGTACGCGCAGAACATCATCCTGCACCCGGGCATCATCGCCAGCGTGGCGGCCGTGGATGAAGAGAACGGCGTGGTGCTGCTGTGGATGAACTTCGGGCACACCGGTTCATCGTATGGCGAGGGCAATGCGCTGGTGACCTTCGAGGCGTTCAAGGTGTGGGGCGGGCAGATCCACTCCATCCTTGCGTTCTTCAAGGGCTTGCCCATTTCGACTTCGCGCTGGTGGTCGACTACGGACCCGGTGCCCAGGTAAGTTCAGCGGAGGTACATTGCCCCAGGCAACCCGTCGAAGTCTGCATCCTGGGTCCAGAGCATTGCCGCGTGCCGCTGCGCGGTAGCCAGCTTCACGCTATCCGCCATGGCAATGCCGTGCAGCAGCGAGAGACGCGCGGCACATCGGCTTGCTCCGGGCTGGAGGAGGGGATCCAGTAAACTCCCCTGAGGAGGATCCCCATGAAGATCGTTTCCAGCTTGAGCTTCAAAGGCCTGTGACACCCGAATCAGACGCCGTGGCGAACATTGCCGCCTACCGGTTCGCCCTGCTGGATGGGCTTCCGAGCCTGCGCGCCGACCTGCTGGCGTTTTGCCGTTCACACCAGCTGCGCGGAACGATTCTGCTCAGCACGGAAGGCATCAATCTGTTCGTGGCCGGCGCCCGGGCCGGCATAGACGCCTTGCTTGCGCGCCTGCGGTCGATCCAGGGACTGGCACAGCTCGAGGCGAAGCTCAGCTATACAGACCATCAGCCCTTCCGGCGCATGCTCGTGCGCATCAAGAAGGAAATCATCGCCTTTGGCGTGCCGGGCATCGAGCCTGCGCGGCGTACCTCACCGAAGCTGGCGCCGCGGCAGTTGAAAGCATGGCTGGACGAAGGGCGGCCGCTGACCCTGCTCGACACGCGCAACGACTACGAGGTGAAGCTGGGCACGTTCGAGAGTGCGCTGCCGGTCGGTGTGGACAATTTCCGCGAGTTTCCCGCTGCCGTGGCGAGGCTGCCGCCCAGGCTCAAGGACGAAACCATCGTGATGTTCTGCACCGGCGGCATCCGCTGCGAGAAGGCCGGTCCCTACATGGAGTCCCAGGGTTTTCGAAATGTGCTGCAGCTCGACGGCGGCATCCTCAAGTACTTCGAGGAATGTGGCGGCGCGCACTACGCGGTGAATGTTTCGTCTTCGATCAGCGCGTCGGCGTGGATCCTGCGCTGCAGGAGACCGACGCGGCAGTATGTTTCAAGTGCCTGTCGCCCCTCACGGCGGAGGAGCAGCAGGACGCGCGCTATGTACCCGGACGTTCCTGCCCCTGGTGCCACCGCACCGAGGCAGAGGAGGCCGCGCAGATCCTGCGCAGACGCAACGATGCGATCCGCGCGGCGACGCATCCGTTGCCGGGAAGCGTTCCGGCGGAGACGTTCCGCCCGCTTCGCGTACCGCAGGAGTGCGATGGCTTGAGTGTGCTCGCCACATTCTGTCGCCTGTTGGGACATCTGCCCGTGGGCTACTGGGAAGAGGAATGCCGCGCCGGGAACCTGCTCGACTCCCGTCACGAGGTACTTGCCGCGACGCAGATCGTGCGTGCCGGCGAACGCCTGCTGCATCGGTTGCCACTGGCCACTGAGCCGGCAGTCAATGGCGATGTCACCGTGTTGCACGAGGACGAGGCGTTGATCGTGCTGAACAAGCCCGCGCCGCTGCCCATGCATGCCGGTGGCCGTTACACGCGCAACACCTTGCAGCAGATACTGAACACCATCTATCGGCCCCAGAAACCGAAGCCCGCGCACCGGCTGGATGCCAACACAACTGGCCTCGTGATCGCAGCGCGCAGCCGGCACTTCGCCGGGCGACTGCAGAGCCAGTTTGCGGAAGGGCGGGTGCGAAAGATCTATCTCGTACGCGTGCACGGGCATCCGGTGGCCGATGAGTTTGCCAGTGATGCGCCGATCGGCCGGCAGGCGCGCGCATCCGGAACGCGCGAGATCGACGCACTGGGCGACCCGGCCGCCACCGTGTTCAAGGTGCTGCAGCGATTGCCGGATGGCACCTCACTGCTCGAGGCGCGGCCGCTGACCGGTCGCACCAACCAGATCCGCCTGCACTGCAAGTTCCTGGGTTTTCCCGTGGTTGGTGATGTGGCCTATGGCAGCGAGGAATCGCCGCGGCAGACACTGGGCGTGGACGAGCCGCCACTCTGCCTGCATGCCTGGAAGCTCGAGTTCTCGCATCCGGTCAGCGGTGAGGCGATGAGTTTCACCGCCACACCGCCGGCCTGGGCCTCAATCTAGCCGCGATCACGGGACTAAGACGACCACCTGTCTACGGAAGCGGGTCAACTCCACTCCGTTCTCCATGGGCCCTTGGTTGAACTTCAGACAAGCATCAGGACAGCTGCCGCCAGCTACTCCTGATCCGATCGTCCCGCACACGCGCGGCACAGGCAACGATCGTTGACCTCGATCTCCCGCAAGACTGCTTCTCCGACCTCGATGTGCGCACACCAGCACCGATCGGCTTCGTTGTGACCGGCCGCCATCACACAACCATTGTTCTGTTCGCATCGAGGACATCGACTCGCATCCGTCATCCCTAGCCTCTCACTCTCCCCATCCACACCGGTCGCTCCACCAAACCTTCCTCAAACTGAATCCACACCGCCGAACCCACCTCGGGCGCCGGATCGTTCAGCTGCGCGCAGGCCTCGGCCCAGCCCGACTTCTTGCCTGACTCCAGCGGCAAGCTGACCCTCAATCTCTGCCTACCAAGCGGATCATCGGCAGCAATCACCACGCTGCGATACAGCCCAAGGAACTTCCCTGACATGTTCTGATCTCCCGGTCCGTCGAGACAATCAGGGATTCTCCGCGATCGGATGCAGGAGAGCACGGCAGGCGAGGGTCAACAGGTGCGTAACGTTGCACTTCCACATGATCCTTTTCGATGGCGTGTACCTGCAGACTGGCGACAGCCGGGCCGCTCGATGACCTGAGCGGCCATTCCATCACCTGCCGGATCGCGGTCGGTCCACGCGCCGGGCAGAAGCTGTTCACGCTACAGACGCTGTCAGCCAGCGCGATGCCGGAGGCCGAGCAGCAAGGCGAAAATTACAGCGCCAGAAGCTCGAACGATTGTGTCGTTACGTCAGCCGCCGTCACATCACGTCCTTGAGTTTGCAGGACAGGGTAGGGGCGTACCGCTGGCCGCTGAAGCGACGGGGTGGATCGGGGTGTGCCTGGTTTCTCCCGGGTCGTCGCGCGGAAGGGCGGAATTCGGAGTGCGGGCGGGGCCTGATGACGGCGGACTTGGGCCTTCGGGGCCCCCACATAAGGCCGGCTACACGAACTGGACTTGCCTGCAGGAATGGATTGAACTTCCTGTCCGCCGCCCGGAATACGCAGAAATACCGCAGAAACGGCACGAGTGGAAAACGCTACAAAAACAGGCATTTCCGTCGAGAAACGCAGCGATCCGATCGATCGCCGCGTCTCAGTCGCCCCCATGATGGACTGGACCGACCGGCACTGCCGCTACTTCCTGCGCCAGTTCTCGCCGCGCGCCCTGCTCTACACCGAGATGATCACCGCGCCTGCGATCCTGCGCGGCGATCGCGAGCGCGCTGCTGCGTCTACTCGCCCGAGGAGCAGCCCACTGGCCGTGCAGCTCGGTGGTTCGGACCCGGCGCAACTGGCCGCGGCAGCACGCGCGGCCGAGCAGGCGGGTTACCTCGAGGTGAACCTGAACTGCGGCTGCCCCAGTGACCGCGTGCAGGCCGGTGCGTTCGGTGCCTGCCTGATGCTCGACCCGACGCGCGTGGCCGACTGCGTCGCAGCCATGAGCGCCGCGGTGCGCGTGCCGGTCACGGTGAAGCTGCGCATCGGCGTCGTGGACCGCTCCCGGCCGCGCGATGTGCCGGCCGCCGATGCGATGCAGCGCTTCGATGAGGAGGACTTCGCGCGCGCTGCTGGAATTCTGCCGCCAGGTCACCGCGGCCGGCGCCGATGCGCTGGTCGTGCACGCACGCAAGGCGGTGCTCGGCGGGCTCTCCCCGCATGAGAACCGCAACGTGCCGCCGCTGCGATATCGAAGTGGTGGCGCGCCTGCGTGCAGCCTTGCCCGCGTACCCGTTGTCGTCAACGGCGGCATGCGCACGCTGCGACCAGGCGCGCGGAGGCGCTGCGCGACAGCGATGGCGTGATGATCGGTCGCGAGGCCTATCACCGGCCCTGGCTGCTGGCCGAGCTGCAGCAGGCGCTGTACCCGCGAAGATGCCTGGACGCCGCCGGATGCCGCGACCGTGCTCGAGACCATGGCGCCTATGCATCGCGGGAGTGCGAAAGCGGCACGCCACTGCACGCCATCACGCGACACATGCTGGGACTGCTCACGGGTCGACCCGGCGCGCGCGAGCTCCGGCATCTGCTCTCGTGGGCTCGCGCGGAGGGAGTGTGGCCGTGGACGTGTTCGCGCGCGCGGCGCAGCTGCTGCGTGACCAGAGCAAGGCTGAAGAACGGGTTGAAGGAATCCTGGCGTAAGTGGCTTGTTTTCTCTGACGTCATGCCTCAATCTTGTGACGTAGTTCACACTTTTATGTCGCATGGGTACTGATATCCGAACTGGCCGTCCTGTTCTCCGACGTGGTCGGCTCGACCCGCATTTACGAGGTGCTTGGCGACCAGCGCGCCCGCGAGATCGTCGCCACTCTGCATCGACCTGATGCGCACCGCCACCGAGCAGAACCGCGGCACCGTCATCAAGACCATGGGCGACGAGGTGATGGCCACCTTCCCGACGGCCGATGACGCGCTGAACGCGGCCGCCCAGATGCAGCGGCAGATCTCCGCGCATCCCGCCCTGCAGGTCGACGGCCAGCCGGTGGCGCTGCGCATCGGCTGCCACTTACGGTCCGGTCGTGCTCGAGAGCGCGGGATGTGTTCGGCGCCACCGTGCACACTGCCAACCGCATGACCAGCCAGGCCAAGGCCGGGCAGATCGTGACCACCGCCGCGACGGTCGAGCAGCCTGTCGCCCGAGTGGCGTGCCTCGGTGCGACAGATCGACGTGGCGACGCTGAAGGGGCAGGGCGCGCGAGGTGACGCTGTTCGAGGTGCTGTGGCAGACCGAGGATGTCACCAGCATGCTGCCGTCGATCGCGCTGTCCGGTGGCTATGACCGCCGTGCCCAGCGGCTGCGGCTGAAGATCGGCGATCGGGAGATGCGTGATCGACGAGACGCGCCCGCAGATCATCATCGGGCGCGCGGACGAGAACGACCTGGTGATCCGCGGCAACCTGATCTCGCGCATCCATGCACGCATCGAGCTCAGCCGTCACCAGTTCCTGCTGATCGACCAGAGCACCAACGGCACGTTCGTGCAGTCCAACGGCGGTGAGGAATCCTTCGTCCGCCGCGACAGCATGGAGCTCAAGGGCGCGGGGATGATCGGCCTCGGGCGCGTGCCAGAGGCCGATTCGCCGCAGACGATCCGGTTCGCCTGCGAAGAGGCCTGATCAGCCGAGGCGCTCCTCGACTTCTTCGAGTTCGTTGTACAGCGTGCCGGGCGTGCGGCTGCCGAATTCGGCCAGGTACTGCGCGAATGTCCGCGAGCTCCTTGCGCCAGGCCTGCGGCTTCACGGACAGCAGCTCCTGCGAGCACTTCCGGCTCGATCTTCAGGCCGACCAGGTTCAGGTCCTGGGGGCGCGGCAGGTAGCCGATGGCGGTGTCCTGCGCCTCGGCGCGCCCCGCGCAGCGCTCGAGCATCCACGACAGCACGCGCAGGTTGTCGCCGAAGCCCGGCCACAGGAACTTGCCGTCCTGGCCCTGGCGGAACCAGTTGACGTGGAAGATGCGTGGCGCGTGCTTGAGCTTTGCGCCCACCGACAGCCAGTGCGAGAAGTAGTCGCCGAAGTTGTAGCCGCAGAATGGCTTCATCGCCATCGAGTCGCGGCGCACGACGCCCGACTGCGCCGGTGGCGGCGGCCGTGGTTTCCGAGGCGACCGACGCGCCGACCAGCACGCCATGGCGCCAGTTGCGGGCCTCGTAGACCAGCGGCGCGAGCTCGCGGCGACGGCCGCCGAAGACGATCGCCGAAATCGGCACGCCGCGCGGATTCTCGGCCTCCTTCGTGTAGGCCGGGTTGTGCACCGCGCTGACGGTGAAGCGCGAGTTCGGATGCGCGGCCGGGCCGTTCTTCGCGTCGTAGGGACGGCCCTGCCAGTCGATGACCGGCGTGCCGCTGCCGATGCCTTCCCACCATGGCTCGTTGTCGGCCGTCAGCGCCACGTTCGTGAACAGCGTGTCCTTGCGGATCATCTCGTAGGCGTTGCGGTTGGTCTTCGGGCTGGTGCCCGGCGCCACGCCGAAGTAGCCGGACTCCGGATTGATGGCCCACAGCCGGCCATCCGGTCCAGGCTGCATCCAGCAGATGTCGTCGCCGACGGTGAACACTTCCCAGCCCGGCATCGAGTCCGGCGGGATCAGCATGGCGAGGTTGGTCTTGCCGCAGGCCGACGGGAAGGCGCAGGCGACGTAGTGCAGTCTCGCCCTGCGGGTTCTTCAGGCCGACGATGAGCATGTGCTCGGCCAGCCAGCCCTCGGTGCGCGCCTGGTAGCTGGCGATGCGCAGCGCGTGGCACTTCTTGCCCAGCAGCGCGTTGCCGCCGTAGCCGGAGCCGAAGCTCTGGATCGACAGCTCTTCCGGGAAGTGCATGATGAAGCGGCGCTCCGGATCGAGCTCGCCGATCGAGTGCAGGCCGCGCACGAACTTGCCGCCGTCGGCGGCGATGCGCTCGAGCGCCGGGCGGCCCATGCGCGTCATGATCGCCCATGTTGAGCACCACGTAGGCGCTGTCGGTGATCTCGACGCCGCAGCGCGAGTAGGGCGAATCGATCGGGCCCATGCAGTAGGGCACGACGTACAGCGTGCGGCCCTTCATGCAGCCGCGTGAACAGCTCGTCCATCTTCAGGTGGGCCTCGGCCGGCGCCATCCAGTTGTTGTTCGGGCCGGCGTCCTCCGGGTTCGTCGTGCAGATGAAGGTGAGGTGCTCGACGCGCGCCACGTCGCTGGGGTGCGAGCGCGCGATGTAGCAGTCCGGGAAGGTCTTCTCGTTCAGCGGCGCGAGTTCCTTGCGCGCGATCAGCTCGTTGCGCAGCCGCGCGGTTTCGGCTCGGCGAGCCGTCGCACCAGTGGATGCGGTCGGGCTGGGTCAGTCGGGCTACGCTGGCCACCCATTCGGCGACCTCCCGGGAGAGTTCCGGGAGCGGGTCTGAATGAGCTGGGCGCTGTAGCCATGTCGCGTGTCCTGTCGCAAATGGTTGAGAACGGGCGAGAGTATACAAGCCCGGGACCCGATGGTTCCCAGCGGCAACCTTGGGCACTCCGCACAGGCTGACGCCGCAGCCCATTATGGTGCAACGCAGTATTCTGGAAAATCCACCCTGTTTGCGCGCTTGACGCGGGCAGCAAGGCAACGAGGACGGTAGCTGGCAGCGATGATTTCGCTCGAGGAACTTTTCGAGGCCGACGGGCCGCTGGCGAGGGCGTTGCCCGGATTCCGGCCGCGTGCCGGCCAGCAGCGCATGGCCGAGGCTGTCGAGCGTGCTTTGGCGGAGCGCGGCCAGCTGGTGGTCGAGGCGGGCACCGGCACCGGCAAGACGTTCGCGTACCTCGTGCCCGCGCTGCTGTCGGGTCGCCGGATCCTGGTCTCCACCGGCACCCGCACGCTGCAGGACCAGCTGTTCCACCGCGACCTGCCGCTGCTTGCGCGGCGCCCTGGGCCGCGGCGTATCCGTCGCGCTGCTGAAGGGACGCGCGAACTACCTGTGTCGCGAGCGCTGGTTGCGGCTGCCGCGCGAACTGGGGCTCGACCGAGCGAGGCTGTGCTGGCCACGCGCGTCGCGAACTGGGCGGAGCAGACCGTGTCGGGCGACCTGGCCGAGCTGCCGGACCTGCCCGATGGGCATCCGCTGCGCGAGCGCATCACCTCGACGCGCGACAACTGCACGGGCACGCGCTGCGCGGAATTCTCGCGCTGCCACGTGTTCGCGGCGCGTCGCGAGGCAAACGAAGCCGACATCGTCGTCGTGAACCATCACCTGCTGCTGGCGGATCTCGCGCTGAAGGAAGAAGGCTACGGCGACGTGCTGCCCAGCGCCGACGCGCTGATCCTGCGACGAGGCGCACCAGCTGCCCGAGCTCGCCGCGCAGTTCTTTGGCATCCAGTTCAGCGGCCGCCAGGTCGAGCAGCTGCTGACCGAACTTCCGGCACGCCTTGCGGAAGCCGGATTCGAAACCGCCCGCCTCCAGGTCGAGGAGTCGGCGTTGCGTGCGGCCCTGGCCGCTTTCAGTCGCGAATCGGCTGCGATCGGTGGCGCCGGTCGCGTGGAATGGCCTGATGGCGCAGGCGCACTGGACGCCACTGCCGCGGCACTGGTCGCGGCGCTGTCGCGAATCTCCGATTCACTGCGCGACCTGGGTGGCGGCGAAGGTCTGGACGCAGGCGCGACCCAGGCCGCGACACTGGCCGGCGAACTCGATGCCGTGGCGGGTGCGGGCGCAAGCGAGGGTGCGCGCCTTGTCCAGGGCGGGCGCGCCTTCGGCTGCCAGCTCGTCCCGTTCGAAGTCGGCACGCGTTTCCGCGCGTTGATCGACGCGCGGCGCGCGGCGTGGATCTTCACTTCCGCGACGCTGGCGGTGGATGGCGACTTCTCGCACTTCCAGCGCCGGATGGGCCTGGACGATCGCTGCGAGACGCTTTGCATCGACAGCCCGTTCGACTACGCAAGCCAGGCGCTGCTGTACCTGCCGCAGGGAATGCCACTGCCTGCCTCTGCCGAATATGGCGATGCCGTAGTGGAATGCGCACGCAGCCTGATTGCGGCCAGCGGCGGCGGCGCCTTCCTGCTGTTCACCAGCCACCGCGCGCTCGAGGCGGCGGCACGTGCCTTGCGCGCGCGGCCGGCGGCGGGCGGACGAATGCTGGTCCAGGGCGAGGCGCCGCGAGAGAAGCTGCTGCGCGCCTTTCGCGATGCGGGCGATGCGGTATTGCTGGGCACCGCGAGTTTCTGGGAAGGGGTTGATGTGAAGGGTCCGGCGCTGCGCCTGGTCGTGATCGACCGGCTTCCGTTCGCGCCCCCCGACGATCCGGTGCTGCGGGCGCGCATCGCGCAGGCGCGGGAGGCGGGCGAGGATCCATTCCAGTTGATCCAGGTTCCTGAAGCCGCACTGACGCTGAAGCAGGGAGTAGGCCGGTTGATACGCAGCGAAGAGGACCAGGGTGTCGTCGCAATCTGCGATCCGCGCCTGACTTCGCGCGGCTATGGGCGCCGGTTGCTCGATGCGCTGCCGCCAATGCAGCGCAGCCGGGATCTGGCTGCCGCACAGGAAAGATTGCGCGCGCTGCGCGAGAGCATTCCCGTCGTCGCCGGCCAGGCACGGGCATGAAGATCCTTGCGATCGATACGGCAAGTGCGCGCTGTTCTGCCGCGCTGTGGCTGGACGGTCGGAGCCTGCATCGCGGCGTGTCGACCGCGCGGGACCATGCGCAACTGCTGCTGCCGTTCGTCGACGAGTTGCTGCGCGAGGCCCGGCTCTCGCTGTCTGGTCTGGATGTGATCGCCTTCGGCCGCGGGCCCGGCTCGTTCACCGGGCTGCGGGTGGCCTGCAGTGTCGCCCAGGGCCTGGCGCTGGGTGCCGGGCTGCCGGTATTGCCTGTGTCGGACCTTCGGGCACTTGCAGCGCAGGCTGGACGCTGCCTGGAACCGCGGCATGCCGCCGGCCCGGTTGTCGCGTGCATGGACGCCCGGATGGGGGAGGTCTACTGGGCGGAATTTCCGGTGCGCGAAGGTCGCCCCGACGACCGGGAGGTCATCGAGCGGGTGGGGGCACCCGACAGCGTTACCTGTGCGGGGGGTGCTGGCACCCGGGTGGGAGTCGGGGCGGGGTTCTCGGCCTGGCCCGCACTGGCCGACAGGCTCGGCATCCCCTCGACCCGCCTGCTGGCCGGACTCGAGCCGGACGCGCGGGATGTGGCATGGCTGGCGGCCGGGGACCTCGCCGCAGGGCGCCAGGCTGGGGCCGCCGAGACCGCGCAACCGGTCTATCTGCGTGACAATGTGGCAAAAGTGCCGGAATTACGGCCGTTGTAAAATGCCTGTAACGTGTCTGTCATGAAATCTGCAGGGCCGGAAAGAACCGTGCGGAGTACAGACCCTTGCGACAGATACTGATAGTCGAGGATGAAAGGCCGATCCGGGAGATGATCGCCTTTGCGCTCAAGCGTTCCGGCTTCGAGGTCCGGGAGGCCGAGGACAGCCACAGCGCGCGCCTGCAGCTGGCGGACCGCCGGCCCGACCTGCTGCTCGTGGACTGGATGCTGCCGGACATGAGTGGCCTGGAGCTGACCCGGCTGATCAAGCGCGAGTCGCGCCACGCGGGACCTTCCTGTGATCCTGTTGACGGCCCGGGCGGCAGAGGGTGACAAGGTGGCGGGCCTGGATGGTGGTGCCGATGACTATGTCACCAAGCCGTTTTCGCCCCGGGAGCTGCTGTCGCGCATCAATGCAGTACTGCGACGCAGTGGTGCCGGAGCGACGGACGAGAGGATCGAGTTGGGCGGCCTGACGCTCGATCGCTCCAGTCACCGGGTCAGCGCTGCCGGTAAGGATGTCACGCTGGGCCCCACCGAGTACCGCATGCTCGAGTTCTTCATGACGCACCCGGAGCGGGTGTATACGCGCGAGCAGCTGCTCGACCGCGTCTGGGGCGGCAACGTCTATGTCGAGGAACGCACCATCGACGTCCATATCCGGCGGCTTCGCAAGGCGCTGGAAAGCGTCGCCCTGGACCACCGGGTCCAGACGGTGCGCGGCAGTGGCTACCGCTTCTCGTCGCGGGACGGCTGAGGCCCGATGAGCGCGTCGCACGCGACAGGCTACGCGCTCGTGAGGCTGGGGCTTCGCCATCCTCGGCGGGCTGGTCATCGGATGGCTGTTCGGAAACCTGGTTGCCGGCATCGCGGTCGTGCTTGCCGTGCTGTTCGTCTGGCAGCTCGTCCACCTGATCTGGCTGGATTACTGGTTGAAGGATCCACGCGGCAGGGAGCCACCGCCGGCCCGCGGACTCTGGGGCGATGTGGTCTCGCGCGTGGTGCGCATCGAGCGGCGCAGGCGTTATCACAAGGAACGCCTGCGCCAGGTGTTCCGGGAATTCTGGCGATCCACGGCTGCAATGCCCGACGGCGTGGTCGTCCTGAACGCACAGGGCGAGCTGACCTGGTTCAACCGCACGGCCGCGCGGATGCTGGGGCTGCGGGGCAAGGCCGACCGCGGCATGCGCATCACCAACCTGCTGCGTGAGCCGGCCCTGCGCGACTACCTCACGCGTGGCGAGTTCGACGAACCGCTGGTGATCCTGCGCGGGACCGGGCCGGAGATGTCGCTGTCATTCCAGGTCGTGCCCTACAGCAAGCGGCCTGAAACTGATGCTGGTGCGTGACGTGACGAGGCAGGTGGCGCTGGAGAACATGCGCAAGGACTTCGTCGCGAACGCCTCGCACGAACTGCGCTCTCCGCTGACCGTGATGACCGGGTATCTGGAGACACTGCTGTCCGACCCTGCGATGGACAAGGAGCTGCAGGGGCCGCTGCTGGAAATGCAGCGCCAGACCCAGCGGATGAACGGGATCGTCGGGGACCTGCTTGATCTCTCGCGCCTGGATGCCCAGGTCGCCGACGCCGCGATGTCGGAGATCGACGTGAGCGCGCTGTGCGCCATGCTGCGCAAGGACGTGCTGGCCCGGCCCGGCCATCCGCAGGTCTCCGTGGCCATCGACACCACCGCGAATCTTCTCGGCGAGGAGCCCGAGGTGCTGTCTGCCTTCTCGAACCTCGTCGACAACGCCGTGAAGTTCACGCCTCAGACAGGCTCGATACGCCTGCGCTGGTGGTTGGAGCCCACCGGCGAAGCCTGCTTTGCGGTGATCGACACCGGGCCGGGCATTGCTGCCGAGCACCTGCCGCGCCTCACCGAGCGATTTTACAGGGCAGATGCTGGCCGGGCCCGCAAAGCCGGTGGCAGTGGACTCGGTCTTGCGATCGTGAAGCATGTGCTGATGCATCACGGCGGCAGCCTCAGGATCGAGAGCGAGCCTGGCAAGGGCAGCACCTTCACTTGTGTGTTTCCTGTGCGCCGCGTCGTGCCGGTGTCATCGAACAGCGCTAGAATCGAGTCCAACGAGCGCCCGGCCTCGGCCGGCTGAAGAGGTCCCGTAGGAAATGGAAACCGCCGATCTTTCGCATCACATCTCGCGTCGATTCAACGAGGACCTCGAGCGGGTGCGCACCCAGGTCCTGGAAATGGGCGGGGTTGTCGAGGCGCAGCTGGCCAAGTCCCTGCAGGCCCTGACCGATGGCGACAGCGCGCTGGGCGAGTCGGTGGCGATCGACGACCTGACGGTCAACGGCATGGAGATCGCCATCGACGAGGAGTGCAGCCGCATCCTCGCCACGCG
Organism: uncultured Pseudomonadota bacterium; assembly: GCA_963785055.1. Classification (GTDB taxonomy): domain Bacteria; phylum Pseudomonadota; class Gammaproteobacteria; order Steroidobacterales; family Steroidobacteraceae; genus ZC4RG30. The sequence goes on along the minus strand of CAWATT010000008.1, from coordinate 343,011 downwards.
TGCCCCGACGGCCGGCGACCTGCGTCTGGTCGTCGCGATCATCAAGACCATCACCGACCTGGAGCGCATTGGCGATGAAGGCGAAAAGATCGGATACCTCGCCTCGCGTCTCGCGGTAATGGAGCGTCCCGAGACAAAATATAGAGAGATCAAGCATTTGGGAAGAATAGTTTCCAAAATGGTTCATGATTCCCTCGATGCCTTTGCGAGGATGGATGCCGCCGGAGCCTTGCGTGTGGCACGCGAGGACCGGGTCGTCGACGAGGAGTACGAGTCGATCCAGAGGCAATGCATCACGTTCATGATGGAGGACCCGCGAACGATCCGGCGTGCGCTGGACGTGATGTGGGTGGTGCGCTCGCTGGAGCGCATCGGCGATCATGCCAAGAACATCTGCGAGTACGTGATCTACATGGTTCATGGCAAGGACGTCCGCCACACGAAGCTCGAGGACGTCGAGCGTGAGCTGAACGAGGCTGCCGGGCGACGACCGGCCGCGAGCTGAACCTCGGGCCGATGAACTCGCTTGTCGGTACGTTGCGCCGCAACCGGCGCACGAGCAACCTGCTGGCCGCCGTGGCCTGTTTCGGGATGATCGGGTTTGCGCTGTACACGCAGCGCTTCGACGCGCTCGAACCCTGCCCGCTGTGCATCTTCCAGCGGGTCGCGATCACGGCGACGGGGTTTGCCTTCCTCATCGCGGCGGCACTGCCGGGCCGGCCGGTCGCGTGGGGGTGGCTCGCATCGCTGCTCACGACGCTTGCGGCGGGTGCCGCGGCGGGTGTCGCGGGCCGCCACGTCTACATACAGTCGCTGCCCCCGGGGCAGGTACCGTCCTGTGGCGCCACGCTCGACTACATGCGCGAGGTGTTCCCGCTCACCGAGGTGCTCAAGAAAGTACTGACCGGGTCAGGTGAGTGCGCCAAGGTGGACTGGACCTTCCTCGGCCTGTCGATGCCCGGCTGGGTGCTCGTCTGTGCGGTGCTGCTGGGCCTCGCGGGCCTGGTGATCAACTGGCCGCAGCGCGAGGTTCGCGGCGCCTGGAAAGGCTAGGCCGCCTCAGCCGAGCAGGCGCCGCAGCGTTCCCTCGTACATCCGGTGCAGGGCCCCGATCTCCTCGACGGCCACCGATTCGTTGACCTTGTGGATGCTCGCGTTCGTCACGCCGAGTTCGACGACCTGCGCCCCCATCGTGGCGATGAAGCGCCCATCCGAGGTGCCGCCGCCCGTGCTGAGCTTCGGCGGCTTGCCCATGACCTCGGCCACCGCCGCGCAGACTGCATCCGAGAGTGCGCCCGGCGGCGTGTAGAAGGGCTCGCCCGATACATACCACTCGATGGTGTAGCGCACGCCGTGCCGGTCGAGTATGCCCTCGACCGTGCTGCGCAGCGCTTCCTGGGTCTGCACCGGCGAATAGCGCAGGTTGAAGCGGGCCTTGAGCTCGCCCGGAATCACATTCGGCGCGCCCGTGCCGGCATTGATGTTGGAGACCTGGAAGGTGGTGGGCTGGAAATGCTCGTTGCCCTGGTCCCAGACGTGCGCCGTCAGTTCGGCCAGCGCGGGCGCCAGCATGTGCACCGGGTTCTGCGCCAGCTGCGGGTAGGCGACATGACCCTGCACGCCCTGCACGGTCAGCCGGCCGCTGTAGCGAACCGCGCCTTCCGATCTTGATGGTGTCGCCGACGCTCTTCTCGCTGGACGGCTCGCCCACGATGCACCAGTCGATCCGCTCGCCGCGCTGCTTGCAGCACCTCGACGACGCGCTTGGTGCCATCGACCGAGGGGCCTTCCTCGTCGCTGGTGATGAGGAACGCAATGGTGCCGCGGTGCTTCGGATGCGCCTGCACGAAGGACTGGGTGGCCGTGACCATGGCTGCCAGGCCGCTCTTCATGTCGGCGGCGCCGCGGCCGTAGATCCGGCCATCGACGATGGTCGGCTTGAAGGGGTCGGTGCGCCATTCCTCCAGCGGTCCGGTAGGCACCACGTCGGTGTGGCCGGCGAAGCACAGCACCGGGCCACCCGAGCCGCGTTTGGCCCAGAAATTCTCCACGCTGCCGAAATCCAGCTTCTCCACCACGAAGCCCGCAGCCTGCAGCCGCTGGATCATCGCCTGCTGGCAGCCGCCGTCCGTCGGGGTCACCGAGGCGCGCGAGATCAGGTCGAGGGTCAGGTCGAGGGTGTCAGGAATCTGCAATGTCCGGCTTCCGGGGATTGAAGTGGCGAGGCGCGTTATAAGCGCTGGGGCCTTGGGGTTCAAGTACTTGGAGGGGCCGAATCGCAGGTTTCGGCAATGCAATGAAACTGCAACATTCGGCCCCTACAGTGCGCGGCATCACTGGTCATTCCAAGGGTCGATGCCATGAAAAGAATCACGTTGCTGCTGCTTGCCGGCCTGGTGCCGCTGGCCTCGGCCACCCTCGCCAACGCGCAGTCGGGCCGCGACTACATCACGGTGGTCGGTTCCTCGACCGTCTATCCCTTTACCACCACGGTTGCCGAGCAGTTCGGCAAGACCGGCAAGTTCAAGACGCCCAAGGTGGAGAGCACCGGCACGGGCGGTGGCATCAAGCTGTTCTGCTCCGGTGTCGGCGTCGGCTACCCCGATATCGCCAACGCCTCGCGCGCGATCAAGCAGACCGAGACCGACGCGTGTGCCAAGGCCGGCGTGAAGGACGTCATCGAAGTGAAGATCGGCTATGACGGCATCGTCGTGGCGGGATCGAACAAGAGCCCGGTGTTCAAGCTCACGCGCAAGGACCTGTTCCTCGCGCTCGCCAAGCAGGTGCCGGACCCGGCCAGCCCGCAGCAGCTGATCGCCAACCCCTACAAGACCTGGAACCAGATCGACAAGAATCTGCCGGCGGAAAAGATCGAAGTGCTGGGCCCGCCGCCGACCTCCGGCACGCGCGATGCGTTCCTCGAGCTCGTGATGCAGAGCGGCTGCTCGAACTTCGCCTGGATCAAGGCGCTCAAGGATGTCGACGAGTCGCGCTTCAAGCGCGTGTGTGATTCCATCCGCGAGGACGGCGTCTTCGTCGAAGCCGGCGAGAACGACAACCTGATCGTGCAGAAGCTGCAGGCCAACCCCAAGGCGCTGGGAATCTTCGGCTTCAGCTTCATGGAAGAGAACCTCAGCACCATCCACGGCTCGCTGATCGACGGCACCGCCCCGACTTTCGAGTCGATCGCCTCGGGCAAGTACGTCGTCTCGCGCCCGCTGTTCATCTACGTGAAGGGTGCGCACCTCGACGTGATCCCCGGCATGCGCGAGTTCATGGCCGAATTCGTCAGCGAGCGTTCGATGGGTGAAGAAGGCTACCTGGCGGACAAGGGGCTGATCCCGCTGCCGGCTGGCGAACTGGCCAAGGTGCGTGCCAGCGTGCTGAACAAGTCCGGCGCCGCCAAGAAATAAAGAGAACCGCGATGAAGACCCTGTTGAAGTCCGCGGCGCTGTCCGCGGTGGTGCTCGCCGCGGCCGGGGCCTCCCCGGCCGTGCGGGCCGATGAAGTCAGCGAGCTGAAGGCCGCAGTCCAGGCGCTGCAGAAGCGCATTGAAGAGCTCGAATCCCGCGCCCAGGCCGTCGACGACACGAACGATCGCCAGACCGACCAGATTGCCGTGGCGAAGAGCAGCGTCGGCAGCTGGGTGTCGAACTTCAATTTCAAGGGCGACTTCCGCTACCGCAACGAAACCATCGACCAGGAGTTCATACCGCAGCGCAATCGTGACCGCATCCGTGCGCGCGTGGGCTTCACGGCGAAGGTCAACGACACCATCCGCACGGAGTTCCAGCTGTCCACCAGCGAGGGCAACGATCCGCGCTCGCCGAACGTGACGCTCACGGGCCTGAACTCGCGCAAGCTCATCAACCTCGACCTGGCCTACGTCGAATGGCAGCCGCTGACGGACTGGCGCATCACGGCCGGCAAGATGCGCCAGCCCTGGCTGCGTCCCGGGCAGAGCGTGCTGATCGATGGCGACATCAACCCGGAAGGCCTCGCGGTCAACTACGGCCACGGCGATGTGTTCGCCAGCATGTTCTACAACGCGCTCGAAGAGCGTGCGCACCGACAACGATATCTCCATGATCGGCGGCCAGGCGGGCTGGAAGCCGACCATCGGTGCCTCGCGCCTGACGGTCGGCGTCGGCTACTACGACTTCCAGAACGTACGCGGCCGGGCGCCATTCTATGCCGGGCCCAATGGCAACACCGTCACGACGGTGGCGGCCAACTGCAAGCCCGGGCTGTCTCAGCTGCCTGGTCTTTGATTACGACCAGCTGCAGCTGTTCGGCGAGTGGTCGATGCCGGTGGCCGGTCGGCCGCTGGCGCTGTACGCCGATGCCTACCGGAACCTTGAAGCCGACAACGGCCTCGACACGGCCTGGAACGCCGGGTTCATGTACGGCAGGGCCAGCGATCCGCGCACCTGGGAAATCGGCTACCTCTACCAGCACGTCGAGAAGGACGGCGCTGTTCGGCCAGTTCGTCGATTCGGACTTCGGCGGCGGCAACACCGATGAGCGCGGCAGCGCCGTGAAACTCGGCTACGCGCCCGCGAAGAACTGGGTCATCAACGTCTGGTACCAGTTCGGACAGACCAACCTCGACGGCTCCGTGAATATTCCGGGGGTCGGGCAGGTATACAACCGTGATTACGAGCGGTTGCAGGTCGACCTGAATTTCAAGTACTGATCAGCAGGAAAGCTGAAGGGCCGGCAGGGATGCCGGCCAGTTGTCATCCGCTCCGAAGGTATACTCGCCGCGCATGTCCACCTCCGCGCTATTGCTGATCCTCGCAGGCCTGGTGGTGGCCGGCTACCTTATTGGCCGCTACCGCTCGCTGGCATTGGTCGGGGGAAGCCGCGGAATCCGCCAGCTGCATTCCCTGCCGCACTACTACGGGCTCTACACCGCGCTCTGGTGCGGACTTCCGGCACTGCTGGTGCTGGTGCTCTGGGGCTCCTTCCAGGAGTCGATTCTCGAGCACCTGGTGCGAACCTCGGCGCCCGCCGAGATCCAGGCCGCAGGTCCCATGCAGATCGACCTGTACCTGAACGACATGCGCAACCTGTTGTCGGGCAATATCACTCCCGAACAGGCGGGGCCAGGCGTGGTGGCCACCGCCGCGCGCTACGAAGAGTTGCGTGGCATCGCGCGCCTGGCGCTGGCCGTGGTGATACTTGCGCTTGCCATCGGCGGCCTGCTGCTGGCGCGCGCGCGGGTGCACCCCGAGCAGCGTGCGCGCAACGCCGTCGAAAAGACCGTCGAGCGCGCACTGCTGGCGTGTTCGATGCTTGCCGTGTTCATCACGATCGGAATCTTCCTTTCCGTCGTGTACGAGTCGGTGCTGTTCTTCCGCTCCGTATCGCCATTCGAATTCCTGTTCGGCACCACCTGGAGCCCGCAGACGGCGATTCGCGAGGACCAGGTCGGCTCTTCGGGCGCGTTCGGCGCCGTGCCGCTGTTCGTCGGCACGGCAATGATCTCGGGCATCGCGATGCTGATCGCGGTGCCTGTCGGCCTGTTTTCCGCCATCTACCTGGCCGAATACGCGGATCCACGCTTTCGCAACTGGGCCAAGCCGCTGCTGGAAGTGCTGGCGGGCATCCCGACGGTGGTCTACGGCTTTTTCGCCGCGTTGACGATCGGACCGGCGCTGCGGGCCTTTGGCGAGGGCCTCGGGCTCAACGTTGCCTCGGAGAGTGCGCTGGCGGCGGGCCTGGTGATGGGCATCATGATCATTCCGTTCGTGTCCTCGCTGGCCGACGACATGATCACCGCCGTGCCGCAGTCGTTGCGCGATGGTGCCTACGCGCTCGGCGCGACCCGCTCGGAGACCATCCGCCAGGTCGTGGTACGCGCCGCGCTGCCCGGCATCGTCGGCGCGGTGCTGCTGGCGATTTCCAGGGCAATCGGCGAGACGATGATCGTCGTGATGGCGGCCGGCCTGGCCGCGAAGATGACGGCCAATCCGCTGGACGCGGTAACCACCGTCACGGTGCAGATCGTGACGTTGCTGACGGGCGACCAGGAGTTTGACAGCCCCAAGACGCTCGCAGCGTTTGCGCTAGGCCTGGTGCTGTTCCTGCTCACGCTGGCACTGAATATCCTGGCCCTGTACATCGTCCGCAAGTATCGGGAGCAGTATGAATAGGCCGGCAGCGGAGACCCAGGCGCGCGTCGCCGCGGGCCTGCGCCGGCGTTACCGCGCCGAAATGCGATTCCGGATCTATGGACTGGTGGCGGTGCTGGTTGGCGTGGCCTTCGTGTTCTTCCTGTTCGGCACGATCCTGTGGCAGGGCACAGGTGCCTTCCGCCAGGCGCAGGTCACGCTTGACGTCAGCTACGACGAGGAAGCGCTGGGGCTGGCCGGGGAGCGCACGCCAGAGGCGCTGGCTACCGCGAACTATGCCGCCCTGGTGCGTGCCGCCCTGCGCGAGCGGTTTCCGGAAGCCGAGGGTCGGGAGGCAGGGCGTGCGCTGTCCGGCCTCGTCAGCGGATCGGCGGCGCATGTATTGCAGCGACGCGTCGAGGCCGATCCGGGACTCATCGGCAGCCGCGAGCGCCTGACCTTTCTCGCCTCCGCTGACGTCGACCAGTTCCTGAAAGGCAAGGTCGACCGCGACCTCCCCGAGGCGCTGCGCCCGCTGTCCGACCAGCAGCTGGGATGGATCGAGAACTTGCGGGAGCAGGGCAGCCTGGGGCTGGCCTTCAATCGCGGCTTCTTCACCAAGGGCGATTCCCGCGAACCGGAACAGGCCGGTGTGCTGGGCGCCCTGGTTGGCTCGATGTACACGCTGCTGGTGACGCTGGTGCTTTCCTTCCCGATCGGGGTTGCGGCGGCCATCTACCTGGAAGAGTTCGCGCCACGCAATTTCTGGACCGACCTGATCGAGGTGAACATCAACAACCTCGCGGCCGTGCCATCGATCGTCTTCGGCCTGCTCGGCCTGGCGCTGTTCCTGAATTTCTTCGGCATGCCGCGGTCAGCGCCGCTGGCCGGCGGCGTTGTGCTCACGCTGCTGACATTGCCCACGATAATCATCGCCTCACGATCTTCCATCAAGGCAGTGCCTCCGTCGATCCGCGAAGCGGCGCTGGGCATGGGCGCTTCGCGCCTGCAGATGGTGACAGACCATGTGCTGCCGCTGGCGATGCCGGGAATCCTCACCGGCACCATCATCGGCATGGCCCGTGCGCTGGGCGAGACCGCGCCGCTGCTGATGATCGGCATGGTTGCCTTCATCGTCGACGTCCCGCGCGGCTTCACGGACCCGGCGACCGCGCTGCCGGTGCAGATCTTCCTGTGGGCCGACAGTCCGGAGCGTGCGTTCGTCGAGCGGACCTCTGCAGCGATCATCGTCCTGCTGCTGTTCCTGATGGTGGTGAACATCACCGCCGTGTTGTTGCGCAGGCGCTTCGAGCGGCGCTGGTAGGAGAGACTTTCGATGCCTGAATCCAAGCCGCCGGCTGCTGGCCTCCCGGTGCCCGAAGGATGCAAGACCATAGGCGAGATCACTGCGCCTGACCCGATCATCTGCGCGCGCGAAGTCAGCGTCTTCTACGGCGAGAAGCGCGCGATCCACGATGTCAGCATCGACATCGCCCGCAACCAGGTGCTGGCGATGATCGGTCCCTCCGGCTGTGGCAAGTCGACGTTCCTGCGCTGCATAAACCGCATGAACGACACCATCGTCGGCGCGCGCGTCACCGGACTCATCGAGATGGACGGCCAGGACATCAACGACCGCCGCCGGGACGTGGTGCAGCTGCGGGCACGCGTCGGCATGGTGTTCCAGAAGCCGAACCCGTTCCCCAAGTCGATCTACGAGAACGTGGCCTACGGCCCACGCATCCATGGCCTCACCGCGGACCGGGCCGAACTCGACGAGACCGTGCAGACCAGCCTGCAGCGCGCCGGCCTGTGGGATGAGGTGAAGGACCGGCTGGCCAACCCGGGTACCAGCCTTTCGGGCGGCCAGCAGCAGCGCCTGTGCATCGCGCGCGCGATCGCCGTGAACCCGGAAGTGATCCTGATGGACGAGCCCTGCTCGGCGCTGGATCCCATCGCCACCGCGCGCATCGAGGACCTGATCGACGAGCTGCGCGCCAGCTATGCCATCTGCATCGTCACGCACTCGATGCAGCAGGCCGCGCGTGTTTCGCAGCGCACCGCCTACTTCCACCTCGGGGACCTCATCGAGGTCGGGCCGACGGACCGGATCTTCACGAATCCGCGGCACAAGCTCACGGAAGACTACATCACCGGGCGGTTCGGGTAGGACACTGGATCGAAGAGATCAGCCTCGGGGATGGGCGCGGCCGCGGCGAACAGGTTTTCGCGCGCTGCGGACAGCGGGCCGAAGACGGCCCGAACTTGCGCGCGAAAACCTGTTCACCACGTCCACGCCCTTGCACGTGGTTGCACTGATCGGTTCCGGGTCCGGGCGTCCACGACGTGTTTCGGCGTGTGGGTGTGCTGTGTGGGGTTCCCGCGCAAGTTTGCGGCCCCACTCTGTAATCCAAGAGTCTTCTCAACGTCCAAGGGCCGCGTGTTCGCCGCGCGGGAACCCCACACAGCGCGACCGCACGCCGCGCCACCCGTTGAACGCTCTGCCAGGATCGACAGCAGCGCTACAGCACGTCAGTCCGTGGCCCGCAGCAACTCGTTTATCGAGGTCTTGGCCCGGGTCTTCTCATCAACCCGCTTCACGATCACCGCGCACGCAAGCGAGTACTTCCCGTCGGCGGAAGGCAGGCTGCCAGGCACCACCACGGATCCCGGCGGAACCCTCCCGTAGCTGGAGACCCCGGTGGCACGGTCGTAGATGCGCGTGCTCTGGCTGATGAACACGCCCATCGCCAGCACCGAACCGCGCCCGACGATGACGCCTTCGACCACCTCGGAGCGCGCCCCGATGAAACAGTCATCCTCGATGATGGTCGGCGTCGCCTGCAGCGGCTCCAGCACGCCGCCGATGCCGACGCCACCGGAAAGGTGCACATTGCGGCCGATCTGCGCGCAGGAACCCACCGTCGCCCAGGTGTCGACCATGGTGCCGGAATCCACGCGCGCGCCGATGTTCACGTAGGAGGGCATCAGCACCGTGTTCGGCGCGATGTAGGCGCCGCGCCGCACAGTCGCCTGCGGCACGATCCGGACGCCGCCGGCACGCAGCGCAGTCTCGTCCTGGTCGGCAAACTTCAGCGGCACCTTGTCGTAGTAGCGGACGCCGCCGGAGTCGATCACGCGATTGTCGTTGGCGCGGAAGTACAGCAGCACGGCCTTCTTCAGCCACTCGTTCACCTGCCAGTCATCGCCGACCGGTTCGGCGATGCGTGCCTTGCCGCTGTCGAGCAACGCGATGCAGTCGTCGATCGCAAGCTTCAGCGAGCGCTCGATCGAGGAGGGCGTCAGTTCGGCACGCCGTTCCCAGGCGTCCTCGATGGTCTTGCGCAGGGTATCGCTCATCGTGGTCGGGTTCTCCATTCCGTATTCGCGTATTCCCGGATCCGGCCGGCAGCCTGCACGCATTCCCCGGCGGTGGCAACGAGCGAGATGCGCACGAAGCCGGCGCCCGGGTTGCCGGCAGAGGCCGCGCGGGCCAGATAGCTGCCCGGGACTACCGTGACATTCTGTGTCGCATACAGTCCGGCGGCAAACGCGACATCATCACCACCGACGTCCAGCCAGACATAGAAGCCGCCTTCCGGGCGGCGCACCGGGAAATGACCGGCCAGGATCGGCAGTACCTCGTCGAACTTGCGCCGGTACAACGCCCGGTTGGCCTCGACATGTGCTTCGTCGCTCCAGGCCGCGATGCTGGCGCGTTGCACCGGGATCGACATCGCGCAGCCATGGTAGGTGCGGTAAAGCAGGAACGGGCGGATCAGCTCCGCACTGCCCGCGACGATGCCCGAACGCAGCCCGGGCAGGCTCGAACGCTTGGACAGCGAGTGGAAGCTCATGCAGCGGGCGAAGGACGTATCGCCGCGGGCCACGGCAGCGCTGAGCAGCGAAGGAGGCGGGCGCAGTGGATCGTCATAGAGGTCGGCATAGCATTCGTCCGAGGCAATGACGAAATCGTGGCGCTGCGCCAGCTCCAGCGCGCGAGCCAGGTAGGCCAGGTCCATCACGCTGCCCACCGGGTTGCCGGGACTGCAGAGGAACAGCAGCTGACAGCGGTCCCACACCGAAGCCGGAACCGCATCGAGGTCGGGCAGATAGCCGTTGGCCGCAGTGGTGTCGAGATACCAGGGCTCCGCGCCGGCGAGCAGTGCCGCGCCTTCGTAGATCTGGTAACAGGGATTCGGCATCAGCACCAGCGGGGCCGGCTGCGCGGAATCCACCACCGCCTGCACGAAGGCGAACAGCGCCTCGCGCGTTCCGTTGACGGGCAACACCATGGTGTCGGCGCCGACGCTCCCGGTCGGCAATGCGAAGCGGCGCTCCAGCCAGGCCGCTGCCGCGCCGCGCAGCTCCGGCAGGCCTCTCGTGGCCGGGTAGCTGTCCAGCTCCCCCAGGTGCGCGCGCAGCGTATCGAGCACCGCCTGTGGTGCCGGATGGCGCGGTTCGCCGATGGACAGGGCGATGTGAGGCCGGTCCGCGGGGGGAGTCAGCGGAGCCTTCAGGCGCGCAAGGCGCTCGAAGGGATACTCCACCAGGCGCTGGAGGCTGGGGTTCACGGGCTTCAGCTGTTGCGCGACAGTGCCGCGTTCAGCTTCTGCTGCAGTTGCTCTCCGGTCGCCGCGTCCAGCGGCTGGCGATCCAGGTCGGTGACGTAGAACACGTCCTCGGCGCGCTCGCCGATGGTGCTGATGCGCGCGCCCTGCAGGTCCACACGCTCTTCCCACAGCACCTTGCCCACGTCGCACAGCAGGCCGGGCCGGTCGCCGGCGACCAGCTCGATCACCGAGCGGTTGTTGCGCTCGTCCGTCGAGATCGTGATCTGCGTCGGTGTATTGAACATCCGCACCTGGCGGGCCGGACGGCGGGACACGGCCAACGGGGATTCCTCCGGACGCCGCAGCGAGCGCCACAGCGACTCCTCCATCTCGGAAATCCGCTCGGCGTCATGGATCGGCGTGCCGTTGTCCTCGAGCACATGGTAGACGTCGAGGCTGAAGCCGTTGCTGGCAGGGGTGATGCGCGCATCCACGATGGTCAGTCCCAGCTGGTCGAGCACGGCCGTGGCGCGCGCAAAGCTCTGGCGGCGATGCGGAGCGAAGATCAGCACCGCCGTCGTGCCGCGCTCGCTGCGCGGCTCCACCGCGACGATCGGATCATCGGATCCCGGATCGCGCGCAGCGTGCTGACGGGTGAACCAGGCTATTTCCTCCGGCGAACTGCGCAGCAACCACGCAGCCGGAAGCTGCGACCAGGCGCGGTCTATGGCCACGGCACCAATTCCGGACGGCTCCAGCAGCGCGCGCGCGGCGTCCTGGTTCTCGCGCACCAGCTGTTCCTGGTCGATCGCGCTCTCGAGTCCACGGCGCAGCGCCGCGCGCACGCGCTCGTAGAACTCCTGGAACAGCGAGGCCTTCCAGGAATTCCACAGTTTCGGATTCGTGCCGCGCACGTCGGCGCAGGTCAGCATGTAGAGGTAGTCGAGATGGGACTCGTCGCCGACCAGTCGCGCGAACTCGTTGACCACCGCCGGATCGCCGATATCGCGCTTCTGCGCGGTCAGCGACAGGTGCAGGTGATGCCGCACCAGCCATGCCACGAGGCGGGCATCGTAGGGCGACAGGCCCTGCTCGAGGCAGAAGGCCTCCGCATCGACCGCGCCGAGCTCGGAGTGGTCACCACCGCGGCCCTTGGCGATGTCGTGGAAAAGTGCCGCAAGGTAAGCGATTTCCTGTTTCGGCAGCTGCTGCATGATTGCCGACAGCTGGGGCAGCTCGGCATCGAACTTCGTCATTGCCATTCGCCGCAGGTTGCTGACGACGAACAGCGTGTGGGCATCCACGGTGTAGGCATGGAACAGGTCGTACTGCATGCGGCCGACGATGCGGCCGAATGCCGGGATGTAGCGACCCAGCACGCCATAGGTGTTCATGCGCCGCAGCTCGTGCGTCACGCCTACCGGCGCGCGCAGGATCTCGAGGAACAACCGGTGGTGGCGCGGGTTCTGGCGGAACTCCTCGTCGATCAGCCAGAGGTGGCGGGCCACCGCGCGCATCGTCGAGGCGCTGACGCCACGCACTTCCGGGTGCTGCTCCAGCAACAGGAACAGCTCCAGCAGCGAGGAGGGTGCCCGCGAGAAGATGTCCGGACTGGTCGCCTCCAGGTATTCGTTGCGGATCTGGAAGCGGGCGTTCAGCGGCTTCGGCGGCGCATTGCCAGGCATGATCTGGTCGCGGAAGGCCTGCAGCAGCAGTTCGTTGAGGAAGCTGACGTCGAGCACGGTGCGGTAGTAGCGCTGCATCAGCTGCTCGACCGCGAGCGTGTAGCTTGCGTCCTCGTAGCCGAAGATCTGCGCCAGGCGCAGCTGGTGGTCGAACAGCAGCCGGTCCTCGTGGCGGCCGGTGAGCATGTGCAGACCGAAGCGCACTCTCCACAGGAACGCCTGTGCCTGTTTCAGCTTGCGCAGCTCCGCCGGGGTCAGGAAGCCCTTGGTCACCAGCTCGTCGAGGTTCTGCGCCCCGAAGTGACGCTTGGCCACCCAGCCAATGGTCTGCAGGTCGCGCAGGCCGCCGGGACCGTTCTTGACGTTAGGCTCCAGGTTGTAGGCGGTATCGTTCGCCTTGGCATGGCGCTCGGCCTGCTCCTTCACCTTGGCTTCGAAGAACCGGTCGGCTGGCCAGACTTTCAGCGGCGAGAGCACTTCGCCCAGCTGCGAGACCAGCTCGGCAGAGCCGGCGATCAGGCGCGATTCGAGCAGTGTGGTCATGACGCCGACGTCGGCGACGCTTTCCTCGGCGCACTCGCGCGCGGTGCGTACGCTGTTGCCGACTTCCAGGCCGATGTCCCAGAGGAACATGACGAAGCGTTCCAGCTGTGCGCCCTGCGCCGGGGTCAGCGGCGGTGCAGCGGGTTTCAGCACCAGGATGTCCACGTCCGAGCTGGGGTGCAGTTCGCCGCGGCCGTAACCGCCCACCGCGAACAGCGCGAGCGTCGCCGCGAGCTCCGAATCCAGTTGCTGCGCCCAGACGTCGCGCAGCACTGCGTCGATGAACTGCGCGCGGGCACGCACCAGCGATTCGACCGGCTCCTCTGCGGTGAAGCGCTCCGCCAGTTCCTTCTGCGAGCGCACCAGCAGTTCGCGGTAGGTGGACGGGGCGTGGCCGCCCTCGTCCAGCAGTTTCGGCAGCCGCTCGAGCAGCGGCCAGTCGAGCAGCTGTTCCGTGAAGGTGCCGGCTTCCTCCTCGAGCGAGGCCTGCTGGATCGAAACCACTGACTCAGCCCTGCGGCCGGTCGGGCTGTGCCCCGGCCGTCGGAGTTGGCGGGTAAGCCTTGCCCCGGTCAGCGTGGCCCAGCGTCAGGACATCGTGGCCGTCATCCGTCACCAGGATGGTGTGCTCCCATTGCGCCGAGAGGGAGTGGTCCTTGGTCACCACCGTCCAGCCGTCCTTCAACAGCTGCACATGCCGCTTGCCGGCGTTGATCATCGGCTCGACCGTGAAGGTCATGCCGGGACGCAGCAGTGGCCCGGTGCCGGGCTCGCCGTAGTGCAACACCTGCGGGTCCTCGTGGTAGATGCGGCCGATGCCGTGCCCACAGTACTCGCGCACGACGGAAAAGCCCTCATCTTCCACCAGCGCCTGGATGGCATGCCCGACATCGCCCAGGCGCGCTCCCGGCTTCACCTGGCGGATGCCCGACCACATCGCCTTGAAGCAAACCCTCGCGAGCCGGTCGGCCAGCACGGGCGGCTTGCCCACGTAGTACATGCGGCTCGTATCGCCGTGGAAGCCGTCGCGGATCACGGTCACATCGATGTTGACGATGTCGCCGGCGCGCAGTTTCTTGTCATTGGGAATGCCGTGGCAGACCACGTGGTTGACGGAAGTGCACACCGTCTTCGGGAAGCCGCGGTAGCCGAGGTTGGCGGGCACGGCGCGCTGCGTGCCGACGATGTACTCGTGGCACAGGCGGTCCAGCTCATCGGTGGTCACCCCGGGAACAACATGTTCCTCGATCATGTCCAGGACGTCCGCGGCCAGATGGCCGGCGATACGCATTTTCTGCTGTTCTTCCGGGGACTTGATCGTGATCGGCATCGCTTCCTGGGGTCAGCTGTACAGAAGTCTGTAAGGCGTTGTTTGTGCGGGAAGTTCATGGTATAAAGCGCCGCCATTTTTGGCAAACAATCCCCCGCACGATTCGTCACTGACGGCCGGGTGTTCCGCAAGGGTTCCAACAGGCCCTTGCGGGATCGCTGTCAGGGAATCGTACGAGGCCCCCAACCCGAACGTAAGAAGGAATCAGTTATGGCCAGCGTGTCCATGCGACAGATGCTGGAAGCGGGCGTCCATTTCGGACACCAGACCCGCTTCTGGAACCCCAAGATGGAGCAGTTCATCTTCGGTGAACGAAACCGCATCCACATCATCAACCTCGAGAAGACGCAGCCGCTGTTCGTCGAGGCGACCAGCTACGTCCGCAATGTCGTCGCTGACGGCGGCAAGGTGCTGTTCGTGGGCACCAAGCGTTCCGCGCGCGAGGCCATCCAGAAGGAGGCCATCCGCTGCGGCATGCCGTTCGTGAACCAGCGCTGGCCCGGCGGCATGCTGACGAACTTCAAGACCATCCGCCAGTCGATCAAGCGGCTGATGGAGCTCACGGACCTGCAGGAAACCGGCGCGCTGGACAAGCGCGGCAAGAAGGAAGCCCTGCAGCTGCGCCGCGAGATGGACAAGCTCGAGCGCAGCCTCGGCGGCATCAAGGACATGGCCTCCCTGCCTGATGTGCTGTTCGTGATCGACGTGGGCCACGAGCGCATCGCATTGAGCGAGGCCAAGAAGCTCGGCATTGCAGTGGTCGCGGTGGTCGACACCAATTGCTCCCCGGAAGACGTGGACTACGTGATCCCGGGCAACGACGACGCCATGCGCGCGATCAGCCTCTACGCCACGGCGATTGCCGATGCGGTGCTCGAAGGCAAGTCCGCGGTCCCGCAGGTCGTGGTGGGCGAAGATGAATTCGTCGAGCTCGATGAGCAGGGCAATCCGCGCCGTCGCGCTGCCCGCCCGGGTCGTCCCCGCCCGGCAGCCGCGGTGCGTCGCAAGGCGCCGGTCGCCCCGGTCGGTGAGGCTGCGGTAGTCGATCCCGCCGCAGCAGTGGCTGCGCCCGTCGAAATCACGGAAGCCGAACTGGATGAGCCGGCCGTGGACGTCAAGGCTCCACCGGGTGGCAAGGAAGTCACCGGCACGGTGCGTCGCAGGCCGACCACGGGCGCTCCTGGCGCCCGCCGGGGAACCCGCTGATGAACGTCACTGCCGAATCGGTCCGCCAGCTGCGCGAGCGCACGGGCGCCGGAATGATGGAATGCAAGCGCGCGCTGGTGGAAACCGGCGGCGACCTCGATACGGCCGCCGAGCTGATGCGCAAGCAGGGCCTGGCCAAGGCCGACAAGAAGGCCACACGGGTTGCCGCCGAGGGCGTGATCGCCCTGGCGCGCAGCGCCGACGGTCATTCAGCTGTGCTGGTCGAGATCAACTGCGAGACGGACTTCGTCGCCCGCGGCGACGATTTCACGGGCTTCGCGAAGGACGTCGCGGAACTCACGCTGCAGGCAAGGCCCGGCGACACCGATGCGCTGCTGGCGCAGAAGCTGCCCTCCGGCGAGACGGTCGATGAGCGGCGCCGCGCCCTGATCGCGAAGATCGGCGAGAACATCAGCGTGCGTCGCTTCGAGCGTATCGAGTCCAGCGGCGAGCTGGGAGGTTACCTCCACGGCACGCGCATCGGCACGCTGGTGGCGCTCGAGGGTGGCGACGCCAGCCTCGCGCGCGACCTGGCCATGCATGTCGCGGCGAGCAATCCGCGGCATCTCTCGGCCGCCGAAGTGCCCGCGGGCGATGTGGCGCATGAGCGCGATATCCGCATCGAGATGCTGAAGAACGACGAGAAGAACCGGGGCAAACCCGACAACATCCTCGCGAAGATCGTCGAGGGCGGCATGAACAAGTGGCTGGGCGAGATCACGCTGCTGGGCCAGCCGTTCGTGAAGGACGACAAGGTCACGGTGGAGAAGCTGCTGCAGTCGTCGCAGGCGAAGGTGTTGCGCTTCGCCCGGCTCGAGGTCGGCGCCGGCATCGAGAAGAAAAAGGATGACTTCGTCGCCGAGGTCAAGGCCCAGGCCGAAGCCCAGAAGAGGAAGGACAGCGAGAACAGCAGCGGCGGCCAGAAATAGATTCAAGGGTTACAAACCCCGCTGCGGCGGGGTTTTTTTTGAATGGGGAGCAGGGAATGAGCGCAGCCCGCTATGCACGGATCCTGGTGAAACTTTCCGGCGAGGCCCTGATGGGGGACTCGGACTACGGCATCGATCCGCTCATGCTCAAGCGTGTCGCGGGCGAGCTGGTGGAGATCACCGGCATGGGCGCGCAGGTGGCTGTCGTGATCGGCGGCGGGAACATCTTCCGTGGCGCCGGCCTGGCGCGGGCCGGGATGGACCGGGTCACTGCGGACCAGATGGGCATGCTCGCGACGGTGATGAACTCGCTGGCGATGCAGGATGCGATCGAATCGCTGGGCGCCTATGCGCGCGTGATGTCAGCGATCCGCATAAACGAAGTGGCCGAGGACTACGTTCGGCGCCGCGCGATCCGCCACCTGGAGAAGGGTCGCATCGTGATATTCGCGGCCGGCATCGGCAATCCGTTCTTCACCACAGATACGGCCGCCAGCCTGCGTGCGATCGAGATCGGCGCGGAATTGCTGCTCAAGGCCACCAAGGTCAATGGCGTATACTCCGACGACCCGATGCGCAACCCGGCCGCGCAGCGCTACCAGCGGCTGTCGTTCGACCGCGTGCTCGACGACCGGCTGGCGGTCATGGATGCGACGGCAATCGTGCTTTGCCGGGACAACCGCCTGCCGCTGCGCGTGTTCAACCTGAGCAATTCCGGCGACCTGCCGCGCGTGGTGCGGGGCGAGGACGTCGGTACACTCGTGACCCACGACTGAGTTTGCCGGACGAGGAAACCCACGATGCTCAATGACATCAAGACCGACGCGGCGCAGCGGATGCAGAAGTGCATCCAGAATTTCCAGGCGGACATGAAGAAGCTGCGCACTGGGCGCGCGCACCCGAGCCTGATCGAGGGCCTGAAGGTCGATTTCTACGGCTCTGACACCCCGCTGAGCCAGGTGGCCGGTATCGCCGTCGAGGATGGACGCACGCTGGTCGTCACGCCGTGGGACAAGTCCATGGTGGCGCCGATCGAAAAGGCCATCCACAAGTCGGACCTGCACCTGACGCCGAACACGGCCGGCACGGTGATCCGCATTCCGTTGCCGCCGCTCACCGAGGAGCGGCGCCGCGACCTCATGAAGGTGGTGCGGCATGATGCCGAGAATGCGCGCGTCGCCGTGCGCAACGTGCGCCGCGACGCGATTACCGGGATGAAGGACGCCCTGAAGGAGAAGCTGATCTCCCAGGACGACGAGCGCCGTGGCCAGGACGAGATCCAGAAGCTCACCGACAAGGCCGTGGCCGACATCGAGCAGCTGCTGACCGTGAAAGAGAAGGAGATCATGCAGGTCTGAGTCCGTCAGGGCTTCCTGCGGACCGTGACAGACATGAGCTCCAGTACCGGCACTGCGCTGCCGAGCCACGTGGCGATCATCATGGACGGCAATGGGCGCTGGGCCGTGCAGCGCGGCCAGATGCGCCAGGCCGGGCACAAGGCGGGCGTGCGCCCGGTGCGCATGTGCATCGAGCAGTGTGCGCGCCGCGGCATCAGCGCCCTGACGCTGTTCGCCTTCAGCAGCGAGAACTGGGGTCGGCCCAGCGAGGAGATCGGCGCGCTGATGTCGCTGTTCGTCCAGGCCCTGGACGAGGAGTTCGATGAGCTGCATCGCAATGGCGTGCGGGTGCGATTCATCGGCGACCTGCGGGGATTTCCCGTGCGGCTGCAGGGTCGCCTGGCCGAGGCCGAGGCGCGCACTTCTGCCAATGCTGGCCTGAACCTGCAGATCGCGGCGGGCTACGGCGGCCGGTGGGACATAGTCCGGGCCGCTCGCGCGTTGGCAGCACGCTGCGCGAGCGGGCAGCTGCGCCCGGCGGATATCGATGAAGGGAGCCTGGAGGGTGAACTCTCGCTGGCCGGGCTGCCGGAGCCGGACCTGTTCATCCGCACTGGCGGAGAGCAGCGCATCAGCAATTTCCTGCTCTGGAACCTCGCTTACACCGAGCTGTACTTCTGCGATGCGCTCTGGCCGGACTTCGACGAAGCCGGGTTCGATTCCGCACTCGCCTGGTTTGCACGGCGCGAACGTCGCTTTGGCCTGACCGGCGACGGGGCATCGCAGGCATGATCCGCGCCCGGGTGATCTCGGCGGCGGTCCTCGTCGTGTTCGTGATGCTGGCTGTCTTCGCGCTGCCGCCGCTGGCCTCGACGCTGGCGATCAGCCTGCTGCTTGCGGCCTGTGCCTGGGAGTGGAGTGCCTTCCAGGGGCGTGAGCTCCCGGGCCGCCTGCTGTTCCTGCTTTCCACTGCAGCCTGTTGCGCCTTTCTCTGGCATTTGACCGCCGATCCCCGGGGACTCAACCGCGTGCTATGGACTGCGGCCGGGTTCTGGACCGCCGCGGCCCTGTGGATCCTGCTGCTTCCGCGACCCGTGAACCGGGCACTGACCTGGTTCACCGGCGTGCTTGCGCTCTCCTTTGCCTGGTTGGCCCTGGCGCGCATGCGAATGGACTGGCAGCTGGGTTCATGGTGGGTGATGTACGCGCTGCTGGTCGTCTGGGTTGCCGACAGCTGCGCGTATTTCGCCGGACATCGCTGGGGCAACCGCAAGCTGGCGCCGCGCGTTTCACCCGGGAAGACCTGGGCCGGCCTGTACGGCGGGGTGACCGGTGCGGCGCTCCTGGGTGTGGCGGCGACCCCCTGGCTTTCCCGTTCCGCCGTACCGCTGGCTGTGTTGACGGTCATCGTCGCGCTGTATTCGGTGGTGGGAGACCTGACCGAGAGCCTGTTCAAGCGACATGCAGGGCTGAAGGACAGTGGCTCGCTGATTCCAGGCCATGGCGGATTCCTTGACCGGTTCGACAGCCTGCTCGCCGCCGCTCCGGTGCTGATGCTGGGTGCCTCCTGGCTCGGGCGGTTGCCCATATGACCGGCGTGGCCATCCTCGGCAGCACCGGCAGCGTCGGCCAGAACACGCTCGACGTGCTGCAACGTCATCCCGGGCGCTTCGGCGTCGTGGCCTTGCTTGCCAACCGGAATGTCGAACGTCTCGTCGCGCAGGCCGTCGCCAACCGGCCCCGGGTGGTCGGAATCGCCGATGCGCGCTTCGAGCCCCAACTCACCCGGCAGTTGCAGGCCGCCGGAATGCGCTGCGAAGTGCTGGCGGGCCCCGACGCGGCGGAGCGCATCGCGCGACTGCCGGAGGTTGACTGCGTGATGGCGGCCATCGTGGGGGCAGCCGGTCTGCGCTCCACGCTCGCGGCGGCGGAATCCGGCAAGCGCCTGCTGGTGGCCAACAAGGAAGCGCTGGTCATGGCCGGCCAGCTCGTGCTCGATGCAGCCCGTCGATCGGGCGCACGGATCATCCCCATCGACAGCGAGCACAACGCGATCTTCCAGTGCCTGCCTGCGGACAGCACGCTGGGCGAGGCACCCGCCGGCGTGAGGCGCCTGCTGTTGACGGCTTCGGGCGGTCCGTTCAGGGACTGGTCAGCCGAGGCACTGGAGAATGCAACTCCCGCGCAAGCCTGCGCGCATCCGGTGTGGCGCATGGGCCGCAAGATATCGGTGGATTCCGCGACGCTGATGAACAAGGGCCTGGAGCTGATCGAGGCCCGGCTGCTGTTCGGCCTGCCGGTCGGAAGCATCGAGATCCTGATCCACCCGCAAAGCACCGTGCACTCCCTGGTGGAATACGAGGACGGATCGATGCTTGCACAGCTCGGCTCCCCGGACATGCGCACGCCCATCGCGCACGCGATGGGTTGGCCGCAGCGGCTGTCCGCCGGTGTACAATTCCTCGATCTCGTGCGGCTTGGCAGACTGGAATTCGAGCGACCGGATGCCGCGCGATTCCCGTGCCTCGGGCTTGCCGTCGAGGCCGCCCGCGCGGGTGGCGAGGCGCCCGTCGTGCTGAATGCCGCCAACGAGGTTGCCGTCGAGGCCTTCCTTGAGGGGCGCTTGAACTTTGGCGGCATATCCCGGGTCATTGGAGAGGTGATGAACAGTTGGGTCGGTCACAGCGGGGTGGCTAGTCTGGAGTCCGTGCTCGAGGCCGATGCCGGTGCGCGGTCGGCCGCGCTTCGTTTGTTGCATTGCGACACGTTTAGCCGGGGCCACATGAAGGGTGCAGGCGCTTGAACCTGTCCTGGCAGCATCTGCTGGCCTTTCTGTTTGCCGTCGGCCTGCTCGTTACCGTCCACGAGTTCGGGCACTTCTGGGTCGCCCGCAAGCTCGGCTTCAAGGTCCTGCGCTTTTCCGTGGGCTTTGGTCGCGCGCTGTGGTCGCGGACCGGTAGTGGACCCGATCACACCGAGTACGTCATCGCAGCCATCCCGCTTGGCGGGTACGTGAAGATGCTGGATGAGCGCGAGGCGCCGGTCGATCCGGCCGAGGTGCATCGCGCCTTCAACCGTCGCCCACCCTGGCAGCGGATTCTGGTGCTGCTCGCAGGCCCTGCGTTCAACATCGCCTTCGCGATCCTGTTGCTGGCCGTGATGTTCCTCGTCAACGGCACCACGGAGGTGCGCCCCCTGGTCGGCAACGTCACCGCGCAATCTCCTGCTGCGCAGGCTGGCCTGCGTTCGGGAGACGAGATCACCACCCTCAACGGGCGCGCGGTACGCGGTCAGGGCGATGTGCTGCTCGGGCTGCTCGACCACATGTCGGATGATGGCCTCGCGGTGCTGGGTGTGCGCGATGCGCAGGGCAACGTGCGCGAAGCGCGCATCAACGTGAGCGACGCCGAACAGCGCAAGCGTCTCACCGAACCGGAACTGCTGCTCGACGGCCTCGGTTTTGGATTCTGGCGACCGCATGTGCCGGCGCTGATCGGCGAGGTGATGCCGGATTCACCGGCGGCGAAGGCCAACCTGCAGAAGGGCGATGAGGTGCTGAGCTTCAACGGTTCGCCGGTGGCCGGGTTTGCCGAGCTACGCGAACAGATCGAGCGTCACGGTGGCGAGGAAGTGCTGCTGGGCGTCCGCCGCGAGGGTGCTGAGGTTGCCCTGCGCGTGAACGTTGACGCGCAGGAAGTGGACGGCCGCCGCGT
Source organism: uncultured Pseudomonadota bacterium (assembly GCA_963785055.1). Lineage (GTDB taxonomy): Bacteria > Pseudomonadota > Gammaproteobacteria > Steroidobacterales > Steroidobacteraceae > ZC4RG30. Next base: position 321,599 of record CAWATT010000008.1, on the reverse strand, counting down.
GGGCCGCATTGGCATCGGTTCAGCCCGGGAAATGAAGTATCCGGACTCGATGCTGCGCCACAGCCGTGTCGGCCCGCTGGCCTCGCTCGGGATGGCGACGCAGGAAGCCTGGGACATGACTGCACTGCAGGCGCGCGTCTTCTGGCGAATGCTGATGGGGCAGGTGTCGCTCAAGAACCTCAGCGGTCCGCTGACCATCGCCGAGTACGCGGGCGATTCGGCCACCAGTGGCGTCAGCGCCTTCGTCGGCTTCCTCGTGCTCATCAGCCTGAGCCTTGGCTTCCTCAACCTGCTGCCGATCCCCATCCTGGACGGCGGCCAGATCGTCTACCAGACCCTCGAATGGATCAAGGGCAGTCCCCTGTCGGAACGCGTGCAGGTCATCGGGCAGCAGCTGGGCATCGCGCTGCTGGTGCTGTTGATGGGCGTTGCACTGTTCAACGATGTCGTCCGCCAGTTCGGCTAAGTCAATGAAGCGCAATCCCCTGTCCCACGACATCGTCCGTCAATTCGGTTGAATCAATGAAGCGCAGTTCCGTTGCGGCCGTACTGGCCCTGTTGGCCACACCCGCCGTTTTCGCACAGGAGCAGGGCGCACCGTTCGAGCGCTTCACCGTCGGCGACATCCGCGTGCAGGGACTGCAGCGCGTTTCCGAAGGTACCGTCTACAACTACCTGCCCGTCAACATCGGCGACGACCTGACGGTGCAGCGGCTGCGCGAGGCATTGCGCTCGCTCTACCAGACCGGTTTCTTCCGTGACGTCGAGCTGCGCCGTGACGGCAGCACGCTGGTCGTCGTGGTGCGCGAGCGACCCACGATCGAGAGCTTCGAGATCAAGGGCAACAAGGAGATCAAGACCGAGGACCTGACCAAGTCGCTGCGCCAGGCAGGCATGGCGGCGGGCAAGACCTTCGATCGCTCGTTGCTGGAGGAGATCACGGGCTCGCTGACCGACCAGTACTACAGCCGCGGCCGCTATGGGGTGCGCATCGACACGGCGGTCGAGGACCAGCCGGACAACCGCGTGCGCGTCAAGATCGACATCAAGGAGGGCACGCGCGCGAAGATCCGGCAGATCAGCGTCGTCGGCAACACGAAGTTCGACGAGCAGGACATCCTCGACAGCTTCGAGCTGAAGACGCCGCAATGGAACTCCTGGTACAAGCAGAACGACCGCTACTCACGCGAGTCGCTGCAGGGTGACCTGGAGAAGCTGCGGTCCTGGTACCAGGACCGGGGCTACGCGAATTTCCAGATCGAGTCCGCGCAGGTGGCGATCGCCCCGGAAAAGGACGACGTCTTCATCACGGTAAGCGTGAACGAAGGCGACATCTACACGATTTCCGACTCGAAGATCGCCGGCAACACGATTGTTCCCATCGCGCAGCTGAACCGGCTGCTGATCGTGCAGCCCGGCCAGATCTACTCGCAGCAACTCATCTCGGCCACCCAGGAGCTGATCCAGAACCGGCTTGGCGAGGACGGCTACGCCTTCGCCAAGGTCGACCCGGTTCCGAAGCTGGACGAGGAGACCAAGAAGGTCGGCATGACCTTCCTGGTCGAGCCCGGCAAGCGCGTCTACGTGCGCCACATCCGCTTCGCCGGCGTGGAGCGCACCAACGATGCGGTGCTGCGTCGCGAGATGCGCCAGCTCGAGGGCGCCTGGGTCTCGAACATCGCGCTGGAGCGCTCCAAGCAGCGCGTCCAGCAGCTGCCTTTCATCGAGAAGGTCGAGTTCGAGAAGGAGCGCGTCGAAGGCTCGGACGACCTGGTCGACGTGGTCTTCACGGTGAAGGAAGGGCCGAGCGCGCAGCTGTCCGGTGGCATAGGCTATTCGCAGTCGTCCTCGTTCATGCTGAACGCCAACTACGCGGACAGCAATTTCATGGGTTCCGGCGAGCGCATTGCGCTTGAGCTGAACGTGGGAAGCTACAGCCAGGTCTACAGCTTCTCGCACACCGATCCGTACACCACGATCGACAACCTGTCGCGCACCTTCAGCCTTCGCTACACGGACGTGACGCAGTTCGTGTCCGCTTCGTCGGACTTCTCCTCGAAGTCGATGTCGGCGGGGCTGGAGTACGGCTACCCCATCACCGAGTTCCAGGTCGTGCGCCTGGGTGCCACGGCGACGCGCTCCGAGCTGCTCACCACGTCATCGGGCAGCGCCATCCAGGCGCAGAACTGGGTGCAGCAGAACGGCAACCCCTACAGCCGCAGCGCGGTTGACGACTTCGGCAATATCTTCGAGTTCTTCGGCACCAGTTTCACGACTTTCGAGCTGACCGCCGGCTGGTACATGTCCAGCCTGAACCGTGGCCTGTTCGCCGATGGCGGGCAGAGGCAGTCGCTGTCCCTGTCGTCGTCCATACCGGGCAGCGACGTCGAGTACTTCGTGCTGGAATACAATTTCGCGCGCTACATCCCGATCTGGCGGCGCTTCATCGGCCTGGTCCGGTTTCGCGGCGCCTATGGCGACTCCTTTGGCGACACCGTCGGCCTGCCGCCGTTCCGCCAGTTCTTCGCGGGCGGTCCCGATACGGTGCGCGGCTACCGGGAGAGCCGGCTGGGCCCCAAGGACAACTTCGGCAACCCGTATGGCGGCAACCTGCTGGTGGCCGCCAGGGCGGAGGTCATCATGCCGATGCCCCAGAAATGGCAGTCCAGCGCCCGCTTGAGCCTGTTCTACGACATTGGCAACGTGTTCGCGACCAATGACGACATCCAATTCTACGGCCGGGACGGGCTGACGCCTGTAACCTACCGCTTCAAGTATGATAACTTGCGGCGCTCGAGCAGGCGTTGCGGTTGAATGGCTCGCTCCCATGGGCCTCTTCCGCTTCAGCTATGCACTGCCGCTCAACGCGCAGGATGGCAACAACGTGATCTACCCGGACGAGAAGGAAGAATTCCAGTTCTCGGTCGGCCAGGCGTTCTAGAGAATTTTCGAGGGTGCAATCGTGAAACGCAGCGCAAAGCTATTCCTTTCAACGGCCCTGCTGGCAGCGGGCCTTGCGTCGGCCGCCCAGGCCGCCGAGATCAAGATCGGCGTCGTGAACTACGCCCGACTGATGCAGGAGTCGCCACAGGCCAAGGTCGCGCTCGACGGGATCCGCACGGAATTCGCATCGCGGGAGCGCGAGGTGCAGACCACTGGCGCGGCGCTGAAGGCCCGCGAAGAGAAGCTGCAGAAGGATGCGGCGACGATGACCGAGGTGCAGCGCGCCGCGGCCGAAAAGGAGCTGCGCGACGGCTACCGCGACCTGCAGAAGAAGCAGGCCGAGGTGCAGGACGACTTCAATGCACGCCGCAATGAAGAGATGTCCCGCCTGCAGCGCACGCTGGTCGAGGAAGTGCAGGTCTACGCCAAGGCCCAGAGCTACGACCTCGTGCTTGCCGATGGCGTCATCTATGCGACCGGCGGCATCGACATCACGACGGCCATCCTCAGCGCACTGCAGGCCAAGCGTGGCGGTGCACCGGCCGCGGCCCCCGCCCGCCCGGCCCCCACCAAGCCCTGACGTCGCGGCGGCACGGGCCCGAACGGCCGGGGCCCTGAGTGTCCGCGACCCTGGGAGAATTGGCCGTCCGGTTTGGCTGCGCGCTGCGCGGTGACCCGGACCTGCGCATCGAGACGGTCGCGACGCTGGACGGAGGACCGGGCCAGCTGGGCTTTGCAGCGAGCAAGGCCTACGCCAGTGCGTTGGGCGCAACCCGGCTCTCGGCCGTGGTTGTCGACGCCAGGCTGGCTGAATCCTGCCCGGTTGCCGTACTGGTGCACCCGAATCCCCACGCCACTTTTGCCCGTATTGCCGCCGAGCTGCACCCGCCGCCGCCCTTGAGTCCCGGAGTACATCCGCTGGCACTGGTTGACCCGGCTGCCTATGTGGATCCGACTGCACAGGTCGGTCCGTTTGCCGTAGTCGGCGCCGGCGCCCGGATCGGGCCTCGCTGCCTGGTGGCCGAGCATGTCGTGGTGGGCGCGGGAGTCGAACTCGGAGCGGACACCCGCCTGCTGGCGCGGGTGACGGTGATCGCGCGGACCCGGATCGGCGAGCGCTGCCTGGTACATCCCGGCGCAGTCATCGGCTCGGACGGCTTCGGCAATGCCCGGGACGGGCAAGCCTGGCTGAAGGTTCCACAGCTCGGGTCGGTGCGCATCGGCGATGACGTCGAAATCGGATCGAACACGACCATCGACAGGGGTGCGCTCGGCGACACCGTGATCGCGGAGGGCGTGCGCCTCGACAACCAGATCCAGATCGCCCACAACGTGCAGGTCGGGGCGCATACCGCGATCGCCGCCTGCACCGGCATTGCCGGCAGCACGCGCATCGGCCAGCGATGCATGATAGGCGGGGGCACCGGCATCGGTGGGCAGATCGAAATCGGGGATGACATCATCATCACCGGCTTTGGTATGGTCACCAATTCGCTGGAGCAGCCCGGGATGTACTCGAGCGTGATTCCCGTGGAAGAGGTGCGTGCCTGGCGCCGCATCGTCGGTAGACTCAAGCGGCTGGGTGTCCTGGCCACGCGGGTCCGGGCGCTCGAAAAGAATGCGGGTCTCACCGCGACAGGACAGGAACATGACGACTGACGCAAGCAAATCCTTCGATATCTTCCAGATCCTGAAGTACCTGCCGCATCGATACCCGTTCCTGCTCGTCGACCGGATCATCGAGCTGACGCCCGGGGAGTCGATCAAGGCGCTCAAGAACGTCACGTTCAACGAACCCCATTTCACCGGGCATTTTCCCGAGCGCCCGGTGATGCCCGGCGTGCTGATCCTGGAGGCGCTGGCGCAGACGGCTGGCGTGCTGGTGTTTGCAACGCTGGGCAAGGTGCCGAACGCGAACACGAAGTTCTACTTCGCGGGCATCGACGGCTGCCGTTTCCGCCGGCCGGTCGTGCCTGGCGATGCGCTGGTGCTCACCGCCACGGTTGATCGCACGGTGAAGGGCATCTGGCGCCTCAAGACCGTGGCGCACGTCGGTGAGGCCGAGGTGGCATCGGCGGAGCTGATGCTGTTTCCCGACGCGGAGAACGCGTCGCCGCTGGAACTGGCCTGAGGGCTTCGGGCCGTGTCCCGCATCGATCCGCGCGCCGTGGTGTCGCCGAAGGCCGTAGCTGGCCGACGACGTGGAGGTGGGTCCGTTCGCCGTGATCGGTGCGGACGTGACGCTCGGGCCGGGCTGCGTGATCAACGCGCACGCCGTGGTCAGCGGACCGACGACGCTGGGCGCGAACAACCACGTGTTCCAGTTCGCCTCGATCGGCGACGCGCCGCAGGACAAGAAATACAAGGGTGAACCCACGCGGCTGGAAGTGGGCGACCGCAATACCTTCCGCGAGTACTGCACGGTGAACCGCGGCACGGTCACCGGCCATGGCGTCACGCGCATCGGCAACGACAACCTGCTGCTGGCCTACAGCCACGTCGGGCACGACTGCATCCTCGGCAACCACATCGTGCTGTCGAACCTGGTGATGCTGGGCGGGCATGTCGAACTCGGCGACTGGGTCATCATGAGCGGCTATGCCGGGGCCCACCAGTTCGCGAAGATCGGTGCGCATGCGTTCATCGGCAACAACACCGCCGTCACGCGCGATGTGCCACCCTATGTGCTCGCCACCGGGCAGCCGGCCGAGCCGCGTGCGGTGAACAGCGAGGGGCTCAAGCGCCGCGGCTTCTCGGAAGCGCAGATCCGCGCCATCCGCAACGCCTACCGCGTGCTCTATCGCAGCGACCTGAAGCTGGAGGACGCGATGGTCAGGCTGGGCGAGATGGCGGCTGGAGAGGAAGTCCTGCGGCCGTTCGTCGAGTTCATCGGTCGCTCCACGCGCAGCCTGGTTCGCTGACGTCGCGATGGCGCAGGTGTTGCGCTTCGGACTGGTGGCCGGCGAGGCTTCCGGCGACCTGCTTGGCGCTTCGCTGATCGAAGCCCTGAAGGAGCGGGTGCCCCAGGCCCGAGTTCATCGGCGTCGCGGGTCCGCGCATGCATGCCGCCGGCTGCGAGGCACTCGCCGCGGCGGAGGAACTGGCGGTGATGGGCTTTGTCGAGCCGCTGCGCCACCTTCCGAGGCTGATGCGGCTGCGCTCCCGGCTGCTGCGCAGCTTTTCCATCGCCGGACTCGATGCGTTCATCGGCATCGACTCTCCTGCCTTCAACCTGGGCCTGGCGCGCCGCCTGCGCGCGCGTGGACTGACGACGGTGCAGTACGTCAGTCCGCAGGTCTGGGCCTGGCGCCCCGGGCGCGTGCGCAGCATCGCGGCCTCCGTGGATTGCGTGCTGTGCCTGCTGCCGTTCGAGGCGCCGTTCTACGCCCGGCACAACGTGCGCGCGGAGTTCGTCGGGCATCCGCTCGCGGACCAGGTTCCACTCGACGTCGACCACGCGGCGGCGCGCGCTGCGCTCGGGATTGCCGGCGACGCACCGGTGGTCGCCGCTGCTGCCCGGCAGCCGCGAAGGCGAGGTGATGCGGCTCGGGGCGACCTTCGTCTCTGCAGCGCATGAACTGTCCGCCGCAATGCCGGTTGCGCCGCGATTCGTCGCGCCGATGGCCAACGCGCACGTGCGGGAGATCTTTGCGCGACAGGTGGCAGCGTCGGGACTGCCGGTGCAACTGCTTGACGGCCAGTCCGGCCTGGCACTGGCGGCCGCGGACGTGGCATTGGTCGCCTCGGGGACCGCGACGCTGGAGACAATGCTGTATCGCTGCCCGATGGTGGTGGCCTACCGCGTCGCGCCGTTGACGGCCTTTCTGGCGCGCGACATGGGACTCGTGAAGGTGCAAGTACGTGTCCTATCCGAACCTGCTTGCGGGCGAGGAGCTGGTGCCGGAGCTGCTGCAGGAAGCGGCAACGCCCACGGCGCTGGCGGCCGCGTTGCGTGCTGCGCTGGAAGACGAACCACGCCGGCAGAGGCTGCGCGACCGCTTCGGAGCCATCCATCTCCAGTTGCGCCAGGGCGGGGCCGCGCGCGCCGCCGATTCCATCCTGTCGCTGCTGGCTGCACGCGGTGGCGGGCAGGCCGGCCCATGAACGCCCTGGTGGCCGGTGTCGATGAAGCCGGGCGCGGTCCGCTGGCCGGTCCGGTGTTCGCCGCGGCGGTGATCCTCGATCCGTCGCGCCCGATTGCAGGCCTGCGTGATTCCAAGCAGCTCACTGCTGCCGCTCGCGCACGACTTTCAATGGTGATCCGGGAGCAGGCGCTGTGCTTCGGCGTGGCCTGGGCAGATGTCGAGGAGATCGACGCGTTGAACATCCTGGGCGCCACGCTGCTGGCAATGCGACGCGCGGTCTGCCTGCTGGGCCGCATGCCCGACCTGGTGGTTGTCGACGGTAACCGGTTGCCGATGCTCGCGGATCGGGCGGCGCGCAGCGAGGCGGTTGTCCGCGGCGATGCAACGGTGCCTGCGATCAGCGCGGCGTCGATACTGGCCAAGAGCGCACGCGATGAGCTGATGCCCACGATCGATCGCGCCTATCCCGGATACCGCATGCAGCAGCACAAGGGTTACCCTACGGTGACGCACCTCGAGGCGCTGCGCCGGCTGGGGCCGTCACCCCAGCATCGCCTCAGTTTTGCGCCGGTCCGGGAACTTCGCTCCGCGGCAGGTCCATGAGCACGCCAGGTTTCGTCCATCTGCGCCTGCACACCGAGTATTCGCTGCTCGACAGCGTCGTGCGCGTCCCCGAACTGATCGAAGCCGCTGCTGCAGCGGGCATGCCCGCCGTCGCGGTGACCGACGAGACCAACCTGTTCGCGATGGTGAAGTTCTACCGTGCGGCGCTGGCCAGGGGCGTCAAGCCGATCATCGGCGTGGACCTCTGGCTGAACGAGGGCGGCGAGCGCGAATCGCCGAGCCGGCTCACGCTGCTGTGCCAGGACCGCGTGGGCTTCCTGAACCTCTCCAGGCTGGTCACCCGCGCCTACCTCGAGGGCGAGCGGCGCGCGACGCCGCTGGTGGAACGCGACTGGCTGACGCGTGAATCGGTTGCCGGCCTGATTGCATTGTCCGGGGCGGGCGAAGGTGACGTCGGTCGAGCCCTTACGGGTGGCCGGGCCAGCCAGGCGCAGCGGCTGCTGCGCGGGTGGAAGGAGCTGTTCGGCGACCGCTACTACCTGGAACTGCAGCGGCTTGGCAGGCCCGGCGAGACGCAGCAGATCGCGGGTAGCGTGGCGCTCGCGGCGGAGCTGGATGTGCCGGTGGTCGCGACGAACGATGTGCGCTTCCTGCGGCCGGACGACTTCGATGCGCATGAGGCCCGCGTGTGCATCCACGAGCGCAGCCTGCTGGCCGATCCGGCGCGCCGCCGCCGCTACGCCCGGGAGCAGTACCTGCGCTCACCGGAGGAGATGTCGCAGCTGTTCGCCGACCTGCCCGAGGCGATCGCCAATACCGTCGCCATCGCGCGGCGCTGCAGCCTGCAGTTGCAGCTGGGCAGCAGCTGGCTGCCCAACTATCCCGTGCCTGGCGGCGGGACGGCGGAGGACCATATCCGCGAGCTGTCGCAGCGCAGGCTCGATGAGCGCTGGCGCGCCATGCCAGGGGGGTGCGAAGGCGAGGAAATCCCGTCTGTTTACGCGGCCCGCCTGCAGCGCGAGCTCGACGTGATCTGCGGCATGGGCTTCGCGGGCTACTTCCTGATCGTCGCCGACTTCATCCAGTGGGCACGCGGGAACGACGTGCCGGTGGGTCCGGGACGCGGCTCCGGCGCCGGCTCGCTGGTTGCCTTCGCGTTGCGCATCACCGACCTGGACCCCATCGAGCATGACCTGCTGTTCGAGCGGTTCCTGAACCCCGAACGCGTCTCGATGCCGGATTTCGACGTCGACTTCTGCATGGACGGACGCGACCGGGTGATCGCCTACGTCGCGGAGAAATACGGCCGCGAGCGCGTCTCGCAGATCATCACCTACGGCACGATGGCCGCAAAGGCCGTGGTGCGCGACGTCGGCAGGGTGCTCGGCCATCCCTATGGCTTCGTCGACCGCATCGCCAAGCTCGTTCCGTTTGAACTCGGCATCACGCTGAAGGATGCGCTCGAGAAGGAACCCGAGCTCGCCAGGCTTTACCGCGACGACGAGGAGGTGCGCGCGCTGATCGACCTGGCGCAGGCGCTGGAGGGGCTCACTCGCAATGCCGGCACTCACGCCGGCGGCGTGGTGATCGCGCCATCCGTGCTGACGGATTTCACGCCGCTTTATTGCGAAGCCGACCGCGCCAGCGTGGTGACGCAGCTCGACAAGGACGACGTCGAGGCGGCGGGCCTGGTGAAGTTCGACTTCCTGGGCCTGCGCACCTTGACCATCATCGAGCGCGCGGTGCGCATCATCGAGACCCTGCCCGGAAGCCAGGGCCGCATCGACATGGCCGGCCTGCCGATGGACGACGCCGCCACGTATGCGCTGATGAAGACCGGGTTCACCACCGCGGTGTTCCAGCTCGAGTCGCGCGGCATGAAGGACCTGATCAGGAGGCTGAAACCGGATCGGTTCGAGGATGTGGTGGCGCTTGTTGCATTGTTTCGTCCTGGCCCGCTGCAGTCCGGCATGGTCGACGACTTCATCGCCCGCAAGCATGGCGCGGGCGGCAAGATCGACTACCTGCACCCGGAACTGCAGCCGGTGCTCGAGTCGACCTACGGCGTGATCCTGTACCAGGAACAGGTGATGAAGATCGCGCAGGTGCTGTCGGGCTACACGCTCGGCGGCGCCGACCTGTTGCGGCGCGCGATGGGCAAGAAGAAGCCCGAGGAGATGGCCAAGCAGCGCTCGATCTTCGTCGAGGGCGCCGTGGCGCGCGGCGTCGATGCGCGCCAGGCCGCCTGGATCTTCGACCTGATCGAGAAGTTCGCCGGCTACGGATTCAACAAGTCGCATTCGGCAGCCTATGCGTTGCTGTCGTACCAGACGGCCTGGCTGAAGGCCCATTACCCCGCGGCCTTCATGGCGGCAGTGCTGTCGGCGGATATCGACAACACCGACAAGGTCGTGACGCTGGTGGACGAGTGCGCGCGGATGGGCCTCGTGATCCTGCCACCGGACATCAACGCCTCGGGGCTGTATTTCAGCGTGGCCGGCGAGGCGGCGATCCGCTACGGTCTCGGCGCGGTCAAGGGCGTGGGTGCGGGCGCGGTGCAGGCACTGGTCGCGGAGCGCGAGGCGAATGGCCCCTTTGCCAGCCTGCCCGAACTTTGCCGGCGCATCGACCTGGCGCGCATGAACCGGCGCGCACTCGAGGCGCTGATCCGCTCCGGCAGCCTGGATGGGCTGGGACCCAATCGTGCCACGCTGATGGGCACGCTCGATGCAGCCGTGCAGGGTGGCGAGCAGTCGACGCAGGCCATCGCCGCCGGACAGGTGGACCTGTTCGGCGGCGCCGTCGACACATCGCCCCGCGTTGCGGTGCTGCCCGAATGGAGCGAGGCGATCCGGCTCGCCGGCGAGCGCGACACGCTCGGCCTGTTCCTCACCGGTCACCCCATCCAGCGGTTTGAAGCAGACCTGCCACGCCTCGTAGGGGGACGCATTGCCGACCTGGTGAGCGAGCGGCCGCCTGCCGAAGGCGAGGGCGGACGCTTCCATGGCGGCCGCACCGTCAGCGCGGCCGGTCTGATCCTGGAAGTGCGGCGTCGCAATGGCCGCACCAGCTTCGTGCTCGACGATCGCACCGGTCGCATCGAGGTGACGATTTTCGAGGAACAGCTGCAGCAGTATCGCGAGCTGATAACGAAGGATGCGCTGGTGCTGGTCGAAGGCAACCTGCGTTTCGACGAGTTCAGCAATTCCTGGCGCATCGCGTGCCGGCGCGTGGCGCTGCTCGACGCGCTGCGCGAACAGCAGGCGCGCCGGCTGGTATTGCGCTGGCCCGGCGATTCCCCGGATCCGGCCGGAGCTTGCTGGCCGCCTCCAGGCCATTCTGGAAAAGGGCCGGCCCGGTGGCTGCGAGGTGCTGATCCGCTATCGCGGGCCCGAGGCGCGCTGTGCGCTCGCGCTGGCGCCGGAGTGGGCCGTGCGCCCGACGGCGTCGCTGGTCGCGGAGCTGGAGGCGCTGGTCGGGCGGGAAGGACTGCAGCTGCTCTACGATGCACCCGGGCCCGGCGGCTTGCATGGCGCGGCGCCGGCCACTTAACCTCCGCCACGTCGAATACGTCTGACGAACACGCCCTGGTGCCCGCATGTCCATGAGCTTCCTGGATTTCGAACAGCCGATCGCCGAACTGGAGGCGAAGATCGAGGAACTCGGCCACCTCACTTCCGACTCGGATGTGAACATCCAGGACGAGATCACCAAGCTGCGTGCCAAGAGCCGGCAGCTGACCAACAGCATCTTCTCCGCGCTGACGCCGTGGCAGATCACGCAGATCGCGCGCCATCCGCGGCGGCCGTATACGCTCGACTACCTGGGCCTGATCGCCTCGGAGTTCACCGAGCTGCACGGCGACCGGATGTTCGGCGACGACCCCGCCATCGTCGGCGGACTGGCCCGGATCGACGGCCGGCCGGTGGTGGTCATCGGCCAGCAGAAAGGGCGTGATACCAAGGAACGCGTGCGCCGCAATTACGGGATGCCCAAGCCCGAGGGCTATCGCAAGGCGCTGCGCCTGATGCAGACCGCCGAGCGTTTCTCGCTGCCGATCGTCACGTTCATCGATACGCCGGGCGCCTATCCGGGCGTCAGCAGCGAGGAGCGTGGCCAGAGCGAGGCGATTGCCCGCAACCTCATCGCGATGTCCGCGCTGCGCGTGCCGATAGTCAGCATCGTCATCGGCGAGGGCGGTTCGGGTGGCGCACTGGCGATCGGCGTCTGCGACCGGCTGCTGATGCTGCAGTACTCGGTCTACAGCGTTATCTCCCCGGAAGGCTGTGCCTCGATCCTGTGGAAAAGCGCGGACAAGAAAGAGGCCGCGGCAGACGCGATGGGCCTGACGGCTGAGCGGCTCGCATCGCTGGGGCTGGTCGACGAGGTGCTGAAGGAGCCTCTGGGGGGTGCGCACCGTGATCCGGTGGCAATTGCCACCGACGTGAAGGCAGCGGTGCTGCGAAACCTCGATGTGCTCGGGCAGCTGTCGCCCGACATGCTGGTCGAGCAGCGCCAGCTGCGGCTCGCGTCATTTGGCGTTTATTCCGAAGGCAAGGGCGGGTGACGCCCGGGCTTGGATGACGGACCCGCAAGGCCTCGTCGCGACGCTGCGGCGCCTGGCCGAGCGACCCACGGGGCGCCTCGACTGCTGCGTGGCATTCTCTGGCGGTCTGGACTCCACTGTCCTGCTGCACCTGCTGGTGCAGGCGCGCGCCTGCCTGCCCGGCTCGCTGGCATTGCGCGCACTGCACGTCGACCACGGCCTGCAGCCTGCGGCACGCGACTTCCGCCGCCAGGCCAGGCGGATCGCGCAGGACGCGCGGGTCAGGTTCAAGGTGCTCGAGGCCCGGGTCACTGTCGGTCGCGGCGATTCAACCGAGGAAGTTGCCCGCGAGGCGCGCTACGCGGCGTTGCGGACTGCGCTGAGACCTGGCGAACTGCTGTTGACGGCCCAGCATGCCGATGACCAGCTGGAGACTGTCCTGCTCGCCTTGATGCGCGGCGCGGGCCCGGCAGGGCTGGCCGGCATGGCGGCCGTGGCGACGTTCGGAGCGGGACTGCTGGTGCGCCCTCTGCTGGGCGAGACACGCGCCGGGCTGCGTTCGATCGCGGAATCGGCTGGCCTGTCGTGGGTCGAGGATCCGTCCAACGAGTCCGTCCGGTTCAACCGCAATTACCTGCGTCGGGAGGTGCTCCCGGCGTTGCGGTCACGCTGGCCGTCCGGCGCGCTGACCGCCGTGCGCAGCGCGCGTCATTGTGCCGAAGCGGCAATGCTGGAGCGCGTGCAGGCGCGCCGGGACCTGGATGCGGCGCAGGACGGGCAGGGACTGGAAGCCGCGGTGCTGCGCCGCTGGCCTGCAGCCCGGCAGCGGGCGGTACTGCGCTTCTGGTGCCAATGGCGGAACCAGCGCGTTCCCGATGAGCGGCGACTCGGCGAGGCGCTGAAGATGCTCGAGGCGCGTGTGGACGCTGCCCCGGTGATCGAGTGGCCTGGCGCGCACCTGCGCCTGCATCAGGGACGGTTGCTGCTGACCGGAGCCGGGCGTCCCGTGAATCCGGGTGAACCCGTCGCACAGGCGGGTCCGCCGCTGCAATGGGACTGGCGCCGTCGCCGCCGGTTGCGGATCGCCGGCATGGGAACGCTTGTCCTGCGCAACGATGCGCAGGGCGATCTTGACCTGGCCCGGTTGCCAGCGACGCTGCGGCTGAGCTGGCCCAGCAGCGGCGTCGCCCGGGAAGCCGGACAGAGCGGCAGCGGACTGCGCAAGCGCCTTCAGGCCCTGGAGGTGCCGGCCTGGGAGCGCGACCGGCTGCCGCTGCTCAGCGATACGCCGGACGATGCCGGCAGGGCGCGGATCGTTGCAATCGCCGACCTGTGGCTCCACCCGCAACTGCAGGCGCAACCCGGCGCGCGCCGCCGGGGCCGCTTCGTGTGGCGGCCGGAAGCCTGATTTGCTAGTCTGTCGGCCCGTCGATGCGGCCCGCACACGCGGCCTGACCAGTACCTTGCAGTTCGGCGGTGAATTCCCATGACCCGTTTCGTTTTCGTCACCGGTGGCGTCGTTTCCTCGTTGGGGAAGGGCATCGCTGCGGCTTCGCTGGGTGCAATCCTCGAGGCCCGCGGGCTGAAGATCTCCATGGTCAAGCTCGACCCGTACATCAACGTGGATCCGGGCACGATGAGCCCCTTCCAGCACGGCGAGGTGTTCGTCACGAATGACGGCACCGAGTCGGACCTCGACCTCGGCCACTACGAGCGCTTCGTGCGCACGACCACCGGGCGCAACAGCAACTTCACCACCGGGCGCATCTACGAGCGCGTGATCGCCAAGGAGCGGCGCGGCGACTATCTCGGCGCCACGGTGCAGGTGATCCCGCACATCACCGACGAGATCAAGCGCAGCATCCAGCTCGGCGCGGGCGACGCCGACGTCTGCATGGTGGAGATCGGCGGCACGGTCGGCGACATCGAGTCCCTGCCATTCCTCGAGGCGATACGCCAGATGGGCGTCGAGCTTGGCCGGGACCACTGCGTGTACATGCACCTGACGCTGGTGCCGGTGGTCGGTGGCTCGGAAATCAAGACCAAGCCGACGCAGCATTCGGTCAAGGAGCTGCGTGGCATCGGCATCCAGCCGGATATCCTGCTGTGCCGTTGCAAGGACCCGCTGCCCGAGGAGCAGCGTCGCAAGATCGCGCTGTTCACCAATGTCGACGAGCGCGCGGTGATCAGCGCCGTGGATGCCGACGACATCTACAAGATCCCGATGCTGCTGCATGAGCAGGGGCTCGACGACATCGTCGTGGACCGACTGCGCCTGACGGTGCCACCGACCGACCTCGCCGAATGGCATCAGGTGGTGCAGGCCAAGGCGAACCCCGAGAGCGCAGTCGACATCGCGATGGTCGGCAAGTACGTGCAGATGCGCGACTCGTACATCTCGCTGAACGAGGCGCTGACGCACGGCGGCCTCAAGACACGCACTCGCGTCAACGTGCACTACATCGAGTCCACCGACATCGAGGCCAACGGCACCGGCTGCCTCGAGGGCATGGACGCGATCCTGGTGCCCGGCGGCTTCGGCGAGCGTGGCATCGAGGGCAAGATCGCCGCGGTGCGCTTCGCGCGCGAGCGCGGCATTCCGTACCTGGGCATCTGCCTCGGCATGCAGGTCGCGGTGATCGAGTACGGGCGCAACGTGCTGGGCCTGGCCAAGGCGCACAGCACCGAGTTCGATCGCAGCACGCCGAATCCGGTGATCGCGATGATCACCGAGTGGCAGGACTCGGCCCGCGGCTCGCAGCAGCGCACGGAGGGTTCGGAACTCGGCGGCACGATGCGTCTTGGCGCGCAGGACGTGGAGCTGGGCGAGGGCACGATCGCGCACGCGCTCTACGGCCAGCCACGTGATCCGCGAACGCCACCGGCACCGCTACGAGTTCAACAACAATTACCTCGACGGCTATCGCCAGGCCGGGCTGCGGTTCTGCGGGCTTCTCGCACGACGGGCTGGTCGAAATCGTCGAGCTGCCCGCGCATCCGTGGTTCGTCGCGACGCAGTTCCATCCCGGAGTTCACGTCCACGCCGCGCGACGGGCACCCGCTGTTCACCGGCTTCATCAAGGCGGCGCGCGCGGCACGCGCGGCGCAGCTGCCGGCGGCGCCGTGGCTTCATGAAGCTGGCGGGCGCGCAGGTCGGCAACGACCAGCCGCTGTTCCTGATTTCCGGCCCGTGCGTCATCGAGAGCCAGGCGCTGGTGGAGCACATTGCCGGGCACGCTGGTCGAGCTGACGCAGCGGCTCGGCGTGCCGTATGTATTCAAGGCATCCTTCGACAAGGCGAACCGTTCCTCGGCCAAGAGCTTCCGCGGCCCTGGCATGGAGAAGGGCCTGGCCATCCTCGAGGGCGTGCGCAAGGCATTCGGTGTGCCGGTGCTCACCGACGTGCACGAGGACACGCCCATCGACGAGGTCGCCGCGGTGGTCGACGTGATGCAGACGCCGGCGTTTCTCTGCCGCCAGACGAATTTCATCCAGTCCGTGGCCCGCCCGGGCAAGCCCGTGAACATCAAGAAGGGCCAGTTCCTTTCGCCATGGGAAATGGACAACGTGGTGCAGAAGGCGCGCGCCACCGGCAATGAGCAGATCATGGTATGCGAGCGGGGCTTCTCGTTCGGCTACAACAACCTCGTGTCGGACATGCGGAGCCTGGCCGTCATGCGCCGTACCGGCTGTCCGGTGGTTTTCGATGCAACCCATTCGGTGCAGTTGCCGGGCGGGCAGGGCGCCTCCTCCGGGGGCCAGCGGGAGTTCGTGCCGGTGCTGGCGCGCAGTGCCGTGGCTGCCGGCGTCGCCGGTGTGTTCATGGAAACCCATCCGGACCCGGACAAGGCACTCTCGGACGGGCCGAACGCCTGGCCGCTGCAGAGAATGGAGTCGCTGCTCACGACGCTGGTCGAGCTGGACCGCATCGTGAAGTCGCGACCGTACGAGGAAGGCTGAAGCGTGCAGGACGGTACAACATGAGTCGAATAGTCGAAGTGAAGGGACGCCAGATCATCGATTCGCGTGGCAACCCGACGGTGGAGGCGGAGATTCACCTCGCCTCGGGCGTCGTGGGCCGCGCCGCGGTGCCGTCGGGCGCCTCGACCGGCACGCGTGAGGCGGTCGAGCTGCGTGATGGCGACCGCAAGCGCTGGCTCGGCAAGGGCGTGCTCAAGGCGGTGGGTCATGTGAACCGTGACCTGCGCGGAGCCATCATCGGCCTCGATGCGCACCAGCAGGGCGAGATCGACCGCCGCATGATCGAGCTCGACGGCAGCGACACCAAGGGACGCCTGGGCGCCAATGCGCTGCTGGCGGTTTCACTCGCCAGTGCGCAGGCGGCCGCGGCGGACGCCCGGATGCCGCTGTTCCGCTACCTGCTGACGCTGGGCAAGGACACTGCGCGCACACCGGTGATGCCGGTGCCGATGATGAACATCATCAACGGCGGCGCGCATGCCGACAACTCGCTCGACGTCCAGGAGTTCATGATCCTGCCGGTCGGAGCCCCGAGCCTCTCGGAGGCGCTGCGCTACGGCGCCGAGATCTTCCATACCCTGAAGAAGATCCTGCATGACCGCGGACTGGCCACTTCGGTGGGTGACGAGGGCGGTTTCGCGCCGAACCTCGATTCGAACGAAGCCGCCCTTGGTGTCATCCTCGAGGCTGTGGAGAAGGCCGGCTACCGCATCGGCGAGGACATCTTCCTCGGCCTCGACGTGGCGAGCAGCGAGTTCCATCGCGACGGCCGGTACCACCTGGAAGGCGAAGGCCGCAGCTTTGATTCCGATGGTTTCGTGAAGTACCTGGAAGATCTCGTCTCGCGCTACCCCATCATCACCATCGAGGATGGCATGGGCGAGTCGGACTGGGATGGCTGGGCCACGCTGACCAAGGCGCTGGGTGCGAAGGTGCAGCTGGTCGGCGACGACCTGTTCGTCACCAACACGCGCATCCTGGCGCAGGGCATCGAGCGGCATATCGCCAATGCGATCCTGATCAAGGTGAACCAGATCGGCACGCTGACCGAGACGCTGGAAGCCATCGAGATGGCCGAGCAGGCCGGCTATGCCGCCGTGGTCTCGCATCGTTCGGGTGAAACCGAGGACACCTCGATCGCGGACATCGCCGTCGGCACCGCCGCGACGCAGATCAAGACCGGCTCGATGTCGCGTTCCGACCGGGTGGCGAAGTACAACCAGTTGCTGCGCATCGAGGAAGTGCTCGGGACGGATGCCAGGTATGTCGGCAGGCAGGCCTTTCCCTTCAAGCTGTAGGCCGCTAACCTGAATCCGGTGAAATGGCTCGTCGCAGTCCTGCTCGGGGTGATCCTGGCGATCCAGTATCGCCTGTGGGTCTCGCGTGACGGTGTGAGCGAGGTGCTGCAGCTGCGCGAGGCGGTAGCCGCGCAGCGCGACGAGAACGCGCGGCTCACGCAGCGCAACGAGCAGCTGGCTGCCGAGGTGCGCGACCTGAAGCAGGGCTTCAGCGCGCTCGAGGAGCGTGCGCGCAGCGACCTCGGCATGATCGCGCGCAACGAGACCTACTACCAGGTCGTACCCAAGGCAGGAGCCGCGGTCGGCGCCGGGTCGCAGCCGGAAGCGGTCAGCGCTGCCCCGCAGCCGCGCACTGCCGCGCGCTGATCCTTCCGGGCGCCATGCGCTACAGGCTCGTGATGCCCGCCGCCGGAAGCGGGCGGCGCATCGGCGGCACGCCGAAGCAGTACCACCCGCTGCAGGGTCGCACGCTGATCGAATGGTCGCTGGCGCCCTTCCTCTCGGACCCGCGCTGCACGGGTATCGTCGTGGCACTGGCAGCCGGCGATGTGCGTTTCGCCGCGCTGGCCTGTGCCTCCGATCCGCGGGTCCGGACCGTCGTCGGCGGGGCCGAGCGCGCGGATTCGGTGCTCGCCGGCCTCGCGGCGCTGGACGCGCCAGAGGACGAGTGGGTGCTGGTGCACGACGCCGCGCGACCCTGCGTCTCCAGTGCGGAAATCGACGCGTTGCTGGCGACTGGCGCGGGTTGCGAGGCAGGTGCACTGCTGGCCCTGCCGGTGGCCGACACGCTCAAGCGATCTTCCGCCGCGGGAGAGGCGGTCATCGTCGCCGCGACGGCTTCGCGCGAGGGACTCTGGCGCGCGCTTACACCACAGCTGTTCCCGCTCGGCCTGCTGCGACGGGCCCTGGAATCCGCCGCCGCTGCCGGGCGCCGGCCCACTGACGAGGCGCAGGCCATCGAGTGGCTGGGGCTCTCGCCGCGACTGGTGGCTGGCAGCGTTCGCAATTTCAAGGTCACGGAACCCGGCGACCTGGAACTGGCCGCGGCGATACTTCAGCAGGGCGGGGAGGCAGGGATGGCGCTGCGCATAGGCAATGGTTTTGACGTCCATGCCTTCGGGACGGGCGACCACGTGATGCTGGGCGGGGTGCGCGTTCCCCACGCGCGGGGGGTCACCGCGCATTCGGATGGCGATGTGCTGCTGCACGCGCTCTGCGATGCGATGCTGGGGGCAGCCGGGCTGGGGGATATCGGAATGCACTTTCCCGACAGCGATCCGCGCTGGCGCGGCGCCGCAAGCCGCGTCTTCGTCGATGCCTGCCGGGGCCTGCTGGCTGGGCGCGGACTGGCCGTGTTCAACGCGGACCTGACGCTGATCTGCGAGGCTCCGCGGCTTGGCGACCAGCGTGAGGCGATCCGCAAGGAGATCGCAGGAATGCTGGCGTTGCCCCATGACCGCGTGAATGTGAAGGCGACGACGACGGAACGGCTGGGGTTCACCGGGCGGGGCGAGGGCCTCGCGGCCCAGGCTACCGTGCTCTGCGGCGCGCTGCAGGCGACGGCGCCGCCGGCGAGCTAATTGCCGCGCTTTCCTGTGGCGCGCGCCGGACGCTGCAACAGCACCAGGCAGGCACCGGAACCGCCATCCACCTCGCGCGCGCTGGCGAAGGCCAGTACCGCCGCCAGTCGCTGCAACGTGTCGTTCACCATGGAGCGAAGCACCGGGCCGCGACTGCCCGAGCGCAGGCCCTTGCCGTGGATGACGCGTACTACGCGCAGGCCCTCGGCAAGCGCTGCGGCGATGAAGCTTCGCAACTCGGTGCGTGCCTGCTCGGCCTTCAGGCCGTGAAGGTCGAGTTCCGCGTCGACGCGGAACTCGCCGCGCCGCAGGCGACGGAAAACCTGTTCGCTGATGCGTGGTCCGCGGAAGAGGATTTCCTCGCCGGTCTCGACCACCGGTGCGAGCGGCGAGCGCAGGTCGGCGAGGCTTTCGGCGAGCACCGCCTGCCGATCCGCACGTGTAAGCCGGGCGCTGGCATGGCGCTTCGGCGCGGGACGCCGGGCCACCTGCTCCGGCCTTCGCAGGCGGCGCACGCCGCGCATGGCTTCGCGGAACTCCCGACGTTCTTCGTCGCTGATCATCCTCTGCGCTCCTGCGCGTCCAGTCCGAAAGGGGCCGTGGATTTTTAGTATATTTGCGCCGAAGGGCTCCTGGCTTAAGTCTCAAATGAAGATTCTGGTTAGCAACGACGACGGCTATCGCGCCGAGGGCATCGTGCATCTGCGCGATGCGCTGCGTCCGTTTGCGGAAACGACCATCATGGCGCCGGACCGCAATCGCAGCGGCGCCAGCAACTCGTTGACGCTGGACGTGCCGCTGCGCGTGTTCGAGTCGGGCCCCGGGACCTACTACGTGGCCGGCGGCACGCCGACCGACTGCGTGCACATTGCCATTTCCGGTTACTTCGAGTCGGAGTTCGACCTCGTCTGCGCGGGCATCAACGACGGGGCCAACCTCGGCGATGACACGCTGTATTCCGGCACCGTTGCCGCGGCGATCGAGGGCCGCTTCCTCGGACTTCCGACGGTCGCGTTCTCGCTGTGCATGGAGCCTGACAGTGGCAGGCACTTCGCCACCGCCGCGAAAGTGGCGGGCGCGCTGATCGGCCGCTTGCTCGAAGTGCCGCTGGAGCGCGGCTTCACGTTGAACGTCAATGTGCCGGACGTGCCATACGGCGAGATCCGCGGCATCAAGGCCACGCGACTCGGTGGCCGCCATCGGTCCAAGCCCATCGTTCCGGTCAGCGATCCCAAGGGGCGCCGCATGTACTGGATCGGGCCGGCTGGAGAGGGGCAGGACGCCGGCCCCGGAACGGACTTCGAAGCGGTTGCCCAGGGTTACGTCTCGGTTACCCCGCTGCAGATCGACCTGACGCGCCACGCCGCGCTGCCGACCATTGCCGATTGGCTCAGGCCGCTGGCTTGAGCGCTCCCATGAACCATACCGGCATCGGCATGACGTCGGCACGCACGCGTGACCGTCTCGTGCAGCGCCTGCAGGACCAGGGGATCTCGAACCTGCGCGTGCTTGAAAGGATCCGGGCCGTGCCGCGTCACATCTTTGTCGACGAGGCACTGGCGAGCCGCGCCTACGAGGACACTGCGCTGCCGATCGGCTGGGGCCAGACGATCTCGCAGCCGTACATCGTCGCGAAGATGACCGAAGCGCTGCTGGCGGGCCCGACGCCACGCAAGGTGCTGGAGATCGGCTCCGGTTGCGGCTACCAGACGGCCGTGCTCGCGCCGCTCGTCGAACGCGTCTATTCGATCGAACGAGTCGAGCCACTGGTCAAGCGCGCGCGCGAGCGGGTCCGCAGCCTGGGCATCCGCAATGTGCGTTTCAAGCATGGCGATGGCATGAAGGGGTGGCCAACGCAGGCGCCCTTCGATGGCATCCTCGTGGCTGCCGCGCCGCTCACCTTGCCGGACACACTCGTGCAGCAGCTGGCGGTAGGTGGTCGTTTGATCGTTCCCGTTGGGCCGGAAGGGCAGCAGCAGTTGCTGCGGCTGACCCGTCGGGAGACCGGCATCCACCGGGAAGTGCTGGGGCCGGTTTCGTTCGTGCCGCTGCTGGCAGGCATCGCCTAGGGGATTCCCCTATTCGCCGGACCGCACGGCTCCGGGGACTTGCCGGAGGCAGTAATCGGTGTTCATATGTCGTCGCCTTGCGACAGCAGGCCCACCGGACGAAGGCACAGGGGATTCAGGCTGGGGACGGATACAAGCAAAGCAAAAAGCCGATCGATAGAAGAGCAAGAAAAAGCGTCCTGCCCGTAGTTCGAGTCTGTCAGCTCCGAATGAAGGGTCAGCCAGAACAGAATCTTTGGTCCTGACTTCCCTGTGTCTTCCTTCGGTGGGCCTGCCGCGCCAGCCTGGCGCGGCAGGTTGCCGGTCCTGACGGACCTCGACTGTCTTACGGCGCCTTCGGCGCCGCACCGGCCGCCGCTTCGGCTTCCGGCTTCATGATCTCCAGCAGTTCGACATCGAACACCAGCGTCGCGCCACCGCGCATCTGCGGCGGACGACCTTCCTCGCCGTAGGCCAGTTCAGGCGGGCAGACGACCTGGGCCTTGCCGCCCACCTTCATCAGCTGCACGGCCTCGGTCCAGCACGGAATCACGCCCGACAGCGGAAAGGTTGCCGGTTCGTTGCGCTCGACCGAGCTGTCGAAGACCTTGCCGTCGACGAACTTGCCCGTGTAATGCACCTTGACCACGTCGTCGGCGGTGGGCGATGCCCCGGTGCCGGCCTGCACGGTACGGATCACGAGTCCGCTGGCAGTCTTGGTCGCGTCCTTCTCGGCGGCCGCCTTTGCGAGGAACGCGCTGCCGGCAGCCTTTTCCTTCGTCGTCGCGTCGGCGAGGCGGGCTTTCTGCAGTTCTTCCAGTTTCGGCAGTGCGGCTTCCAGGGCCGCCTGGTCCATGGAGGACTTGTCACGGGCGCCGTCTCCCAGGCCTGCCTTCACCAGCTCGAGTTCCTTGTCGGTGAAATTGAAGCTCTGGATGTTGCGCGCGAGGATCACGCCGAGCGCATAGAGCGCCTTCTCGTCGTCAGTCTTTGGCGTCGGTTGCGCCGCCTGGGCGCAGCCGGCGATGCCGACGAAGGCGGTGATCAGGAGGAGGGCTTTGATGCGCATGCGGGCTCCGGGTCAGGGAAAAAAGGGCCGCCAGTCTATGCGCTACCGGGCGTCAGGGAAACAACAGCGCCACGACGGCGCGGTCTTCCTGTGCCAGCACGTTGAAGGTGCGGCAGGCGGCACCGAGGTCCATGGATTCGAGCGCCGCGCCGCGCGCCAGGCAAATCCGGCGCAGCGCCGGCAAGTCCGCCGCATCGGTATCGGCGGCGCCCAGCAGCACGATGCGTGGGGCGAGGGGCCAGAGGGCCTCCAGCGCCCCCGCGTCGAGCGCTGCGCGCGAGGCTATCCACGGCGCTGGCATTCCTGTCGGCGCCAGGACCAGCGGCACCTCGTAGCGCTGTGCGCCCACGCGGATGGACCCGCCGCCATAGGCGGTTATCAGGTTGATCGGCGAGTGGGTGTGCTCGTGCAGTTTCATCGCCGGTACGATACGGCATATGCGATTGAGCCTGTTCGTGGTGGATTTCCACCTGGAGAAATCCGCCCTGGAAGGCGGCGCGGGCGAGCAGCTGCCCGCGTTGCCGGCCCTGGAGTCGCTGCTGCGCCAGGGTCGCCGCCTGCAGCCGTTTCCCGACTGGCGCGCGGCCCTGCTTGCCGAGGTGGGCTTGCCCGCATCCCCGGCGATCGCCCCGGCGCGGGTGGCCGCACGGATGCTTGACCACGTCAAAGCTGGCGGGCTGTGGTTGGCACAACCCGTACATCGCGTGGCCGGACTTTCCCGGGTGAACCTGCATCCCGCGGGGTTGCTCCGCCTGTCCGCGCAAGAGGCCGAGGACTGGAGCCGTGACTTCAATCGCGACTTCGAGGGCTCCGGATTGCGTCTGCACGCGCTGGCCCCGGGGTTGCTGCTCGAAGGCCTGCCAGCAGACACGCCGGGCGGCGTCGATCCGGCGCTGCTTCTCGGCGCGCCCATTCCCGTTGCGCCAGCCCCCGGCAGCGCCGGGAGGCCGCTTCGCAAAGCCAGCGCCGAGATCGAGATGTGGTTGCATGAACACCCGCGCAACCGGGAGCGTGAACGCAGGGGGGAGCTGCCGCTCAATGGCCTGTGGAT
Source organism: uncultured Pseudomonadota bacterium (assembly GCA_963785055.1). GTDB lineage: Bacteria > Pseudomonadota > Gammaproteobacteria > Steroidobacterales > Steroidobacteraceae > ZC4RG30. The sequence continues at coordinate 298,434 of CAWATT010000008.1, read as the reverse complement.
CTGGGGTGGGCAGGGCAGCGAGCTGCCGACGTCTGCCGTGGCTGCAGGCGCGCTTCCCCGCGCTTTTGGAGCCGACCCGTTTCTGCATGGCCTCTGGCGTGCGCTGGGGTGCGGCAGCCCATGAGGCAGCCGGGTTTGCAGATCTGCAGCAGGACACTGCGGCGACGATCGTGGTGCAGAGCGCCGCCTCGACGTCGCCGCGGGACTTGCCGCTGCACAGGCTCGAGTCGCACTGGTTCGCGCCGATGGTCGAAGCGTTGGGACGGCGGGAGCTGCGCCCGCTGCGATTGTGGGTCGGGGGCCAGGGCTGGGAGATCACGCCATCGCGCATTTCCGGCAGGGGCTGGCCAAGGTCATTGTCGTGGCGCAAGCCCCAGCCGTGGTGGCAACAGGTGAGCGCATGAGCGCAATGCACGCGAGGAAGATCCGCGCACGTGCGATTGCCGGAACAGGCGCGCTCGAAGGGCGCGTCGCGCCCTTGCTGGAGCGGATCTACGCCGCGCGCGGCGTCGGCTCGTTCGCGGAACTGTCCACCGGCCTCGATGCGCTGTTGCCGGTCAGCTCCCTGCCTGGCGTTTCGCAGGCCGCGGCATTGTTGAAGCGGCATCGTGGCGGCCGGATCCTGGTGGTCGGTGACTACGATGCGGATGGTGCGACCAGCACCGCGCTGATGTTGCGTGCGCTGCGCGGCTGGGGGTTCGCTTCCGTGGATTTCATCGTCCCGGACCGGTTTCGCCTGGGTTATGGACTGACGCCGGAGATCGTCGCGCTGGCACGCGAGCGCGAGCCGACGCTGCTGGTCACCGTGGACAACGGCATCTCGAGCCTGGAGGGCGTCGCGCGCGCTCGCGAAGCCGGCATCGAGGTATTGATCACCGACCATCACCTGGCGGGCAGCCAGCTGCCGGCCGCAGACGTGATCGTCAATCCCAACGTCGTCGATCCCGATCTCCCCGGCAATGTCTTCGGCAGCCGTGCGCTGGCCGGCGTGGGCGTTGCGTTCTACGTGCTGGCGGCCTTGCAGCGCGACCTGCAGGGCGAAGGCACGCTTCCGGCGGGCGCACCGGGCGTCGGTCAGTTCCTCGACCTTGTCGCGCTCGGCACCGTCGCCGACCTGGTCTTCCTCGATGGCAACAACCGCATCCTGGTCGCGCAGGGACTGCAGCGCATCCGCGCGCGGCGCTGCGTGCCGGGCATCCTTGCGCTGCTGGAGATCGCGCAGCGAACGCCCGACCGGCTGGTGGCCAGCGACCTGGGCTTCGCGGTGGCTCCCCGGCTCAATGCCGCCGGGCGACTCGATGACATGTCGATCGGCATCCGTTGCCTGCTGGAGGACTCCCCCGAAGGCGCTCGTGCACTGGCGGCGCAACTGGATGCGCTGAATCGCCAGCGCCGCGAAATAGAGGGCGACATGCAGGCCCAGGCGCTCGCCGCCGTGCGGGGCCTCGCGCGTCGGCCACTCGACCAGCAGCGCAAGGGCCTGGTGCTTTTCGACACGGCCTGGCACCAGGGCGTCGTCGGCCTCGTCGCGAGCCGGGTCAAGGATCACAGCGGCAGGCCGGTCATTGCCTTCGCGCCGGCGGGCGACGATGCCACATTGCGGGGTTCAGCGCGTTCCATCCCGGGCGTCCACATCCGCGATGTACTCGATGCGGTGGCGGTCTCCCATCCGGGACTGATAGAGCGCTTCGGGGGGCATGCGATGGCCGCGGGCCTGACGATCCGGGCCGCGATGCTGGACGATTTCGCCCAGGCCTTTGACGAGGAGATCGTTCGCTGGCTGCAACGCATCGATCCGGATGATGCGATCTGGACAGACGGCATGCTGGAGCCGGCGGACCTGTGCCTCGAGACGGCCGAGCTGCTGCGCGAGGCGGGCCCCTGGGGCCAGGGGTTTCCGGAGCCCAGCTTTCATGGCCACTTTGAAGTCGACGCCGCGCGCATCGTGGGCGAGAAGCACGTGAAGTACTGGCTCCGGCCTGCCGGCACAAGCACGCGGCTGGATGCGATCGCATTCAACCTGCTCGACGGCGAGCGCTTCAGTGCTCCGCCGCAGGGCGCTCTGCAGCTCGTCTACCGCCTCGACATCAACCACTACCGCGGTGAGCGCAGGTTGCAGCTGATGATCGAACACGTGTCTACAGCCACCGCGGTGTAAGACATTCCGCAATGCTACAATTCCAAGCTCCTCCGGACGTGGTGCGCATCGCGCGCCGGGAATCGACCCTCGCGATGGCGATTGAAACCGCACAGCTGAACCGGAATCTCCGCGACCTGCTCGAACGCAGCACTTCGCTCAGGGGGTTTCTTTGACTACGCCGGCAAGAAAGAGCGCCTCGAAGAGGTAAGCCTCGACCTGGAGCAGCCCGAGATCTGGAGCCAGCCGGACCGCGCGCAGGAACTCGGCCGCGAGCGTTCGCGCCTCGAGACCGAGCTTGCGCAGCTGGATGCAGCCCAGTCCGGCGTCTCCAATGCGCTGGAACTGCTGGAACTGGCCGAATCGGAGTCCGATGCCGAGGCGGTCGCCGAAGTGGAGCGCGAGTTGCCCGGGCTGGAAGGCCGCGTGCGCGCACTGGAGCTCAAGCGCATGTTCCGCGGCGAAATGGACGCCCACAGTGCCTACCTGGACATCCAGGCCGGCGCCGGCGGCACCGAGGCGCAGGACTGGGCGCAGATGCTGATGCGCATGTTCCTGCGCTGGGGCGCGCAGCGCGGCTTCAAGACCGAAGTGCTGGATTCCAATGCCGGCGAGGTCGCCGGGATCAAGAGCGCCTCGATCGCCTTCGAGGGGGAGTATGCCTACGGCTGGTTGCGCACCGAGACCGGCGTGCACCGCCTGGTACGCAAGAGCCCTTTTGATTCCGGCAATCGCCGGCACACGTCGTTTGCATCGGTATTCGTCTCGCCCGAGGTTGACGATGACATCAACATCGACCTCAATCCGGCAGACATCGAGATGGATGTCTACCGGTCCAGCGGTGCCGGTGGCCAGCACGTGAACAAGACCGAATCGGCGGTGCGCCTGCGGCACATGCCATCGGGTATCGTCGTTGCCTGCCAGACCGAGCGCAGCCAGCACAAGAACCGCTCCACCGCGATGAAGATGCTCAAGGCAAAGCTGTACGAGCTGGAAGTGAACAAGCGCAACGCAGCGGCCAAGGTACTGGAGGACTCCAAGTCCGACGTGAGCTGGGGCAACCAGATCCGCTCGTATGTGCTGGACCAGTCACGCATCAAGGACCTGCGCACCGGCGTCGAGGTGGGCAACACGACGGCGGTGCTCGACGGCGACCTGGACCAGTTCATGGAAGCCAGCCTGAAGGCGGGACTGTAGCCGATGAGCGAAGACACCAGCCCTCCGGTCGACGAGAACCGGTTGATCGCCGAGCGGCGCGCCAAGCTCGCGGCGATCCGCGCGTCCGGCGTGGCCTATCCCAACGACTTCCGCCGCACGCACCACGCCGGCGAACTGCAGGTGGCGCATGCGGACGCCAGCGCCGAGCAGCTGGAGCTGCAGGCGATACCCGTGAAGGTCGCCGGTCGCATGATGGCCAAGCGCGTCATGGGCAAGGCCAGCTTCGCGACCATTGCCGATCCCACCGGGTCGCATCCAGCTGTTCCTGCAGGCCGCCTCGCTGCCCGGTGCCTATGAGCAGTTCAAGGGCTGGGACGTTGGCGACACCATCGCGGCCGAGGGCACGTTGTTCCGCACCCGCACCGGCGAGTTGTCGGTGAAGGCAACGCAGCTGCGCTTGCTGGCCAAGTCCGTGCGCCCGCTGCCCGACAAGTGGCATGGCCTCGCGGATGTCGACACGCGCTACCGGCAGCGCTACGTGGACCTGATCGTCAACGACGCGGCGCGCGCCGTCTTCCAGGCGCGCACGCGCATCGTGCGGCGCATGCGCGAGGAGCTCGACGCGCGTGGCTTCATGGAAGTCGAGACGCCGATGATGCAGCCCATTCCGGGCGGCGCTGCGGCGCGGCCCTTCGTCACGCATCACAACGCGCTCGACATGCCGATGTACCTGCGCATCGCGCCGGAGTTGTACCTGAAGCGCCTGGTCGTCGGCGGCTTCGAGAAGGTCTACGAGATCAACCGGAATTTCCGCAACGAGGGGCTGTCCACGCGGCACAACCCCGAGTTCACGATGATGGAGCTGTACTGGGCCTACGCCGACTACCGCGACCTCATGGACCTGACCGAGGAGCTGGTGATGGCGCTGGTCGACGTGGTGAAGCCCGGCGCGCAGCGCTTGACCTACCAGGGGCGTGACTATGACCTCGGACGCCCCTTCCGGCGCGTGACCATGCAGGATGCCATCGTGCAGCACAATCCGGGCATCGATCCGGCCCGGCTGCGCGACGTGGGCTACCTGCGCGAGTGGTGCTCCGGGATCGGGGCGAAATTCACCCCCGGCGACGGCGCCGGCAAGCTGCAGACGCACATCTTCGACCACACGGTCGAGCACACCCTGCTCGAGCCCACGTTCATCCACGCCTATCCGGCGGAGGTCTCGCCGCTGTCGCGCGCCAATGACGCGGATCCCTTCCTTACGGACCGCTTCGAGTTCTTCCTGTCGGGCCGCGAGCTGGCCAATGGCTTCTCCGAGCTCAACGATCCGGAGGACCAGGCGGCGCGCTTCCGCGAGCAGGTGGAGCGCAAGCAGGCCGGCGACGAGGAGGCGATGTTCTACGATGCCGACTACATCCGTGCGCTGGAGTTCGGCATGCCGCCCACAGCGGGCCTGGGCATCGGCATCGACCGCCTGGTGATGTTCCTCACCGACCAGGCGGCGATACGCGACGTGCTGCTGTTCCCGCAGGTCCGGCCCGAAAGTACCTGAGCGTGCGGGTGGGCGACTTGCGCAACCGGCCGGTCGGCGTATTCGACTCGGGCATTGGCGGGCTCACGGTGCTCAGGGCGCTGGTGGAGCGGCTGCCCGCAGAAGACTTCCTGTACCTCGGCGACACGGCGCGGTTGCCGTATGGCACGAAGACTGCCGCCACCGTCGAGCGCTACGCGCTGCAGGCCGTAGCCGAGCTGGTGCGGCGTGGCGTGAAGGCAGTGGTGGTGGCCTGCAACACCGCATCCGCCGCGGCACTGCCCGTGCTTGCGGCCGCGCATCCCCAGTTGCCCGTGATCGGCGTCATCGAGCCTGGCGCCACCGCCGCCGTGGCCGCCTCCCGCACCGGACGCATTGCCGTGCTGGCCACCGAGGGAACCGTGCGCGGCGGCGCCTACCAGCGCGCGATAATCGAGCGCCTGCCGCTGGCGCAGGTCACGGCGATACCCGCGACGCTGTTCGTCGCGCTGGCCGAAGAGGGCTGGATCGAAGGCGACGTGGCCCAGGCCGCGGCAGGCCGTTACCTGTCGCCATTGTTCGTTGACGCGGCTGCTGCGCCGGATGTGCTGGTGCTGGGCTGCACGCATTTTCCACCGCTCGCCGGCGTCATCGGCAAGGTCGCCGGCCCGGGCGTGCGCATCGTCGACTCGGCTGTCACGACCGCCGATTCGTTGGCGTTGCTACTGGCCCGGCGCGGATTGGCAGCAACCGCAGGCGCCGGAACGGCACGCTTCCTCGTCACCGATGGCGAGGAACGCTTTGCGCGCGTGGGCCCCGTGTTCCTTGGGCGGGCCATCGAGCCGCTGGACGTCGAGCGCGTGGATATTCAGGTCGTGGCGTAGGGCAACGCGAGCTCTTCAGCCTGCAGGGTTTCGAGCGCATCTGCCGAACCCATGACGCCTGCAGCGTCGTACGCCTGCGTCACGGCCAGGAATTCCTGGCCGCCGCCTTCGGCCGGTGCGGCATTCACGACGCGCGCGCGGCGGCCGTCCGACAGCGACACGGTGGCTGCGGGCGCGAGCGGCTGTTCCGACAGCGTGTGGAAGCGATGCATGCGGCGCTTTGCCTGCCCGAGATAGTGGGTACGCGCGATGATCTCCTGGCCGGTGTAGCACCCCTTGGTGAATGACACTCCGTCCACCAGGTCGAGATTGAGCATCTGTGCCGTGAACAGTCCGGAGGTTGCCGCGAACACCTGCGGCAATCCGGTGCGGATATCCTGGGCATGCCAATGCTGCTCGGCCATTCGCTCGCCGTCGGGAAGTGGTTCCAGGCGAGGAGCGATGACCAGTGCACGATCCTCGACATCGCCGAGCATCTGGTGCGCGCGGGTTGCTGCTGCAGCGGCGGCATCCGGTCCCCACACGCCGTAGGCGCGCCACTGGCTGGTTGCGGGAGCCAGCTGCACGCGAGAGCGCAGCACGTACTTGCGAAGCCGTTCCGAGACCGGGGACAGCAACTCGTGTGGCATCACGGCCAGCCAGTTCCCGGTGTCCAGGGCGAACAGGCGCAGCAGCGCGATGCAACGTCCCTGCGGGTCGTGCAGGCCCGCGAGCCGGGGCGTCGACGGCGTGACGCGGTCGAGGTCCTGGGACAGCTGCCCCTGGAGAAAGTCACGGGCGTCAGGACCGCGGATCGAGATCGCGTCGAGGTGTTCGAGCGGAATGACAGCGAGGTCGGGCATCGGCATGCAGGGCGGAGGGGCGTCGATTCTGGCACAATTGGGTCCATGCAATCCCTTGAGCAATCGGGCCCCGAAGAAGGCCAGGCCGCTGCAGCGCCGCGACCGGAACCCCTCCTGCGGGAGATTGGAGGTCCCGCGGGCCCTGAGCCGACGCGTTTCGGCGACTGGGAGAAAAACGGTCGCTGCATCGACTTCTGACCCAGGTTCCGGACTCATGGCGCGCAGGCCCCTTTCGCCGCACCTCACGATCTATCGTTTCGCGTACACGATGAGCCTGTCGATCCTGCACCGGATCACGGGCATCGGCCTCGCGGCAGGGCTTGTCGTGCTCGCCTTGTGGCTGACGGCGGTCGCGCAGGGAGAAGCCGCGTACCAGCGCTTCACCGATGGACCCGCGGCGCCGTTGCTGCGCGTGCTGCTGGGACTCTGGCTGGTCGCATTCCTTTACCACTTCGCCAACGGCATCCGGCACCTGGCCTGGGACGCGGGCTTCGGGCTCGAGCGCGTGCAGGCCCGACGCAGCGCGCGGGTGGTGATCATTGCAGTTTCGGTGGCTGCGGCACTGCTGCTGTGGGCCTTCTTCTTCCGGAGCACGCAGTGAAGCGCGCGGCCAGCTCACCCCTCGGCCAGGTGCTCGGTGGTGGTGCCGCGCACAGCGGTCCGCATCACTGGTGGTCGCAGCGCGTCAGTGCCGTTGCGATGCTGCCGCTGACTCTCTGGTTCCTCATCGCGCTGCTGCTGTTGCCTGACCTGTCCTGGGCCAGCGTCCATGCCTGGCTGGCGGGCCCCTGGAACGCGCTGGCCATGGTGTTGCTCGTGCTGGCCCTGTGCTGGCACTCGCACCTGGGCGTGCAGGTGGTGATCGAAGACTACGTCCACGGTGCCGCGATGAAGACAGTCGCGCTGCTGCTGGCCGGTTTCGCGCACATGGCGGTGGCCGCCACGGCGCTGTTGGCCGTGCTGCGCATTACGCTCGCGGCCGGCCCCTGACTGCTGCGGAGTGCCCTCGTCGATGGCCGCCTATGAACTGATCGATCACAGCTACGACGTCATCGTCGTCGGCGCCGGCGGCGCCGGCCTGCGTGCGACGCTGGGCCTCGCCGAGGCCGGGCTGTCCACGGCCTGCATCACGAAGGTGTTCCCGACACGCAGCCACACGGTCGCCGCGCAGGGCGGCATCAGTGCGGCGCTGGCCAACATGGGCGCCGACGACTGGCGCTGGCACATGTATGACACCGTGAAGGGTTCCGACTGGCTCGGCGACCAGGACGCCATCGAGTTCATGTGCAAGGAAGCCCCCGCCGCGGTGATCGAGCTGGAGCACTACGGCCTGCCGTTCTCGCGCACTCCGGATGGCCGCATCTACCAGCGGCCCTTCGGCGGCATGACCACCGACTACGGCAAGGGCATTGCGCAGCGCACCTGCGCCGCGGCGGATCGCACCGGGCACGCGATGCTGCACACGCTCTACCAGCAGTCGCTGAAGCACAACGCGGAGTTCTTCATCGAGTATTTCGCCATCGACCTGCTGATGGACAACGGCGAATGCCGAGGCGTGATCGCCCTGAACCTGGCCGACGGCACGCTGCATCGTTTCCGCGCGCAGGCGACGATGCTGGCCACGGGCGGCTACGGTCGCGCCTGGTTCTCCTGCACTTCGGCACACACCTGCACCGGTGACGGTGGCGGCATGGTGCTGCGGGCCGGCCTGCCACTGCAGGACATGGAGTTCGTGCAGTTCCATCCCACCGGCATATACGGCTCTGGCTGCCTGATAACCGAGGGTGCCCGCGGCGAGGGCGGGTTCCTGACCAATTCGCGCGGCGAGCGTTTCATGGAGCGCTACGCGCCCAACGCGAAGGACCTCGCCTCGCGCGACGTCGTGAGCCGGGCGATGACGATGGAGATCCGCGAGGGCCGCGGCGTCGGTGAGCACGGCGATCATATCCACCTGCACCTCGAGCACCTCGGCCCGCCGGTGATCCTCGAGCGCCTGCCGGGCATTGCCGAGACGGCAAAGATATTCGCCGGCGTTGACGTGAATCGCGAACCCGATTCCGGTGCTGCCCACCGTCCACTACAACATGGGCGGCATCCCCTGCAATTTCCACGGTGAAGTGGTGTCGGGCGCGGCCGGCGACCCGGACCGCGTCGTGCCGGGCCTCATGGCCATAGGCGAGGCCGCCTGCGTTTCGGTGCACGGTGCCAACCGCCTGGGTTCCAATTCGCTGCTCGACCTGGTCGTGTTCGGCCGGGAAGCGGCGCGTCATTGCGCGACCCTGGTGAAGGCCGGCGCACCGCAGCGCCCGTTGCCGGCGTCGGCCACCGACGCCGTGCTGGCGCGTTTCGATGCCGTGCGCAATGCGAAGGGCGACCGTCCCACCGCGCAGCTGCGCCTCGAGATGCAGAAGACGATGCAGCGCGATGCCGCGGTGTTCCGCACGGCCGAGACGCTGCGGCAGGGTGTCGGCGCGCTGGCGCAGACCTTCGCGTCCTTTGCCGACGTCGGCGTCTCGGACCGCAGCCTGATCTGGAACACCGACCTGGTCGAGACGCTGGAGCTGCACAACCTGCTGCTGCAGGCGACCGCCACCATAGTGTCGGCCGAGAACCGCCACGAGAGCCGCGGCGCGCATGCGCGCGAGGATTTTCCGCAGCGCGACGACGTGAACTGGATGCGGCACAGCCTGTGCTGGGTGGCCGCTGATGGCGCGACGCGCCTGAACTACCGCGCCGTGCACCTGAACACGCTGACCAGCGACGTGCAGACCGTCGCGCCGAAACCGAGAATCTACTGATGGCCGATTCCTGCTGCCGCCCGATTCACGCGTCAATCCGAACGGGCGCGAGCACCGGCGCCGGCCGGCGCGAAGAAGCCGCGCACTTTCCGCATCTATCGCTTCGATCCGGACAGCGGCGAGAACCCGCGCGTCGACAGCTACGAGATCGACATGGCCGCCTGCGGCCCGATGGTCCTCGATGCGCTGATCAAGATAAAGAACGAGATCGATCCGACGCTGTCGTTCCGCCGCTCCTGCCGCGAGGGCATCTGCGGCTCCTGCGCGATGAACATCGACGGCGTCAACACGCTGGCGTGCACGCTGGCCTGCGAGGACATCGGCAGTCGCGAGGTCCGGATCTACCCGTTGCCGCACATGCCGGTGGTGAAGGACCTGGTGCCGGACCTCACGCAGTTCTACGCGCAGTACGCCGCGGTGAAGCCGTGGCTGCAGACCCGCACGCCGGCACCCGCCGGATCGCGAGCGCTCCCAGTCAAAGGAAGACCAGGAAAGGATCGACCGGCCCTCCGCCTGCATCCTGTGCGCCTGCTGTTCGACTTCCTGCCCGAGCTACTGGTGGAACTCGGACCGCTACCTGGGACCCGCGGCGCTGCTCGCCGCCTACCGCTGGATCATCGACAGCCGCGACGAGGCGACCGGGGAGAGGCTCGATGCACTGGAAGACCCTTTCCGGCTCTATCGCTGCCATACGATCATGAACTGCACCGAAGCCTGCCCGAAGGACCTGAACCCGGCCAAGGCCATCGCCGAGATCAAGCGGATGATGGTCTCGCGCCAGCACTGAGTGCGGAACCTGACGAGTGAGGGTGAATTGCTCGGGCGACTGCGCTGGCGCTGCCGGCGCGGGATGAAGGAGCTGGACCTGCTGCTCGTTGGCTGGCTGGATGAGTACTGGGGAGCCTCGGCCTCTGACGAACGGCTGCGTTTCGAGCGCTTTCTCGAATTGCCGGACCCGCAGATCGCAGGTTATCTCCTGCGGGATGAGTCGGCCGTCGACGATGCCTTCGAGCCGCTTGCCCGGCAGCTGCGCGGAATCCGCGCGCGCAGGACCTGATTGCTGCCTGTTCCTGCGTCCGCTGCCGGCTGCACGCCTGCTGTGTGCCGCATTCGCGGTGCTGCTGGCCGTGGCACTTGCCAGCCATGTTCGCAACGGGCAGTTCCTGCTCGCCGTCGGCCAGCTGCTGTCGGGGCTGGTCGTGATGCGGGGCGCGCTTCCCGACCTGCTGCTGACCGGTCCGGATCCACCGCGAACCCTGGCCTGGATCGGTGGTGGCATGCTGGAGTTGAGGCTGCGTTCAGGCTATTGCCGTCGGGTGCGTGCCGCAGCGGCGACGCTGGTGTGGAGTCGCAACCTGCTGCTGGTCCTGGAGGGCGAGGGCGGCCCTCCGGTTCGACTTCTGTTGGGTCCGGGCAACGTTCCGGACTCCCAGCTTGCTGCGCTGCGACGAGAATGGCTCCGGGCCCGCAAGGGTTTGTCCGGCCCGCTGGCGTAGAATGACTCGCGGATCCGTTTGGCCAAATGAGAACGGATCACAACAACGGCGGAACCGGTCCGCACTCCGGGTACCTGCCCGTCGCCGGGTATGGGAAAACAGGGGCTTGGGGAGAACTTTCGCGAATGACCGGAGTCCATACAGCAGGCAAGACAGGCCCTCGCCCGATGGGAGGCCTGGCTTGCAGATGAGTGCGGACGCAAGCGATCTGGAACTGGTCCAGCGTGTCCAGCGGGGCGAGAAGGCTGCCTTCGACCTGCTGGTGCGCAAGTACCAGCACAAGGTCGTGAAGCTGGTGATGCGGTATCTGCGAGACCCGGCGGACGCGGAAGACGTGACTCAGGAAGCGTTTATCAAGGCATACCGGGCGTTGCCCCAGTTCCGGGGCGACAGCGCCTTCTATACCTGGCTGTACCGCATCGCGATCAATTCCGCGAAGAACGCCATCGTGTCGCGGGACCGCAACCCGGTGGAGTACGACCTGGACCTGCAGAACATCGAGGAATCCAATGCGATGCAGGGACGTTTGGCGGATACGGAAACGCCCGAGCGCCTGCTTCTGACGGAAGAGATCCGCACCACCGTCAATGCCGCCATCGATGCGTTGCCTGAGGACCTGCGCACCGCCATCGTGCTGCGCGAACTGGAAGGCATGAGCTACGAGGAGATTGCACTGGCAATGGAATGCCCGGTTGGAACTGTTCGCTCGCGCATTTTCCGCGCGCGCGAGGCGATTGATCGACGCCTGTCCGAAGTTTTCGAGGGCGGGCTGGGTCGAACCGAGGAGTTGGGATGAACGAACACGAGCGGCCCAGTCAGTTGTCGGCATTGTTCGACGGCGAGCTGCCGGTCGGAACAGGCGGAGCATGGTGATTCGCCGGGCGATGAAGGACGGGCAGATGCGCGCCAGCTGGGGTCGCTATGCGCTGATAGGCGCCGCGATCCGCAACGAGCCGCTCGCCGTGCGCACCCGGCTGGGCGACGACGTTGCCGCGCGCGTCGCGGCGCGACTGTCGGCTGAAATGTCCATCACGCCAGCCTCGGTGCAGGCCGCCGCGGCAGCTCCCGCAGCAGCGCGCGGCTCGCTCGCAGTTTGCAAGGGGCGCATGGGGCATGGCCGTTGCCGCCAGCGTTGCAGTCGTGTCGCTGGTCGTGCTGCGCAGCCAGGCGCCGGTGCAGCCAGGGTCAACGGCTCTGGTGGCGCAGGCAACGCAGCCCGCCCCCTTGTCCCCGGATCCCAACCCTGATTCGCTCCTGCCTTCGGTTTCGATGCCCGCGGGTGCCGCGCAGCTGGCTGCGACCACGGGGCCGGGCGCAGGCGTTCCGGAGGCGCTGCCGAGTTACACCACGCCGGTGGGCGGTTCCGAAAGCGGCTCGCGTTTCGGCCAGCCACTGGTGAATTACGTCGTTGCCCATAGCGAGGTAACCACCTCGGCCGTGCGCCTGAGCCCGCTCTCGACGGTGATGAGCGCTGGCCAGGACATCATGCAGGACACCGTCGAGATGACCGAGGCCGAGATCGGTGCACATCGCTGAGGCCCGCCTGTCGCGGGTGACAATCGCGCTGCGCTACGCGTTGCTTTGCCTGCTCGCCGTAACGGTGTTGCCCGCGCAGGGCAGTACCGAAGACCCGCGCGACCTGATCGCGCGGATGAACGATACGCTGGCCAGCCGCAATTACGACGGTGTCTTCGTGCACCAGATTGGCGGGCACCGCGAGACACTGCGCATCATCCATCGCGTCATTGATGGCCGCATGTCCGAGCGCCTGGTTTCGACCGATGGCTCCGGGCCGGGAGTTCATCCGCAACGGTTCCGAGTGGGTGGCCTACTTCCCCGACCGCAAGATCGTGGTCGTGGAGCGCCGGGCTTCTCCGGGCTTCATCAGCGGGCTGCCCGGCCTCGGCAAGGAGGCCGAGACGCAGTACGAGATCCGGGACGTCGCAGAAGGTGCGCAAGCAGGGCAAGCCCGTCCGCCTCATCACCGTGACGCCGCGTGACGGCCTGCGATACGGCTACCGGCTGTGGATAGACGAAACCACGGCGATGCCGGTGAAGACGCAACTGACTTCCGGTGACACGATCATCGAGGAGATCGCCTTCGTCAGCCTGTCGATGCCCTCGAAGGTGGACGACGAGCTGCTCAAGCCCGAAGTCGACACCACGGGCTTCCGCTGGCTGCGCCGCGACGTGCAGGACCAGGCGCGCATGCCGCGCGCCCGTTTCCAGCCCCGCATGGACCTGCTGCCGGCGGGGTTCCGCATCTGGCACCTGAAGCCCTCGGGCGCGGAGGCGTCGGACAAGCCGCGCGCACGCTTCATCGTCACGGATGGGCTCGCGTGGGTCTCCGTGTTCATCGAGCCCGCGGACGTGCCAACGCAGATTTCCGGCGACGGCAAACCGCGCCGGGCAGAGGGCGCAGCGCAGATGGGTGCTTCGGCGGCCTATACGGCACGCGTGGAGGGCCACCGGGTCACGGCCGTCGGCGAGGTCCCGCCCGCGACGGTCAAGGCCATCGCCGAATCCGTCCGTCCTGAGTAGCCTCATCCCACTGCAGCTGCTGACCCGGGACGGCTGCGGCCTCTGCGACGAGTTCGAACTGGCGCTGGCAGCCCTTGCCACCGAGCCCGGGATCGCGTTGCCGCCTGTGCAACGGGTCGATGTCGATTCGGATCCGGAACTGGCGCGACGCTACGGGCTGGATGTCCCGGTCCTGCTGTGGGGCGGCGCCAAGGTCTGTGAGCACCGCCTGGACCCGGAGGAGCTGCGACGCCTGTTGCGGCCCAGGCAGCCGCCTGCGCCGCTATAATCCGCCGCCGCAATGCAATCCATCCGCAATTTCTCGATCATCGCCCACGTCGACCACGGCAAATCCACGCTCGCCGACCGGCTCATCCAGCTGTGCGGGGGACTGACCGACCGGGAAATGCAGGCCCAGGTGCTCGACTCGATGGACCTGGAGCGCGAGCGCGGCATCACGATCAAGGCGCAGAGCGTCACGCTCTACTATGACGCCCACGACGGCAAGCGCTACCAGCTGAACCTGATCGATACCCCGGGCCACGTCGACTTCTCCTACGAGGTGTCGCGCAGCCTCGCGGCCTGCGAGGGTGCGCTGCTGGTGGTCGACGCGGCCCAGGGCGTCGAGGCGCAGAGTGTCGCCAACTGCTACACGGCGATCGAGCAGGGACTCGAGGTGCTGCCGGTCATCAACAAGATCGACCTGCCGTCGGCCGATCCGGATCGCGTGATCAAGGAGATCGAGGAGATCATCGGCATCGACGCCACCGACGCCCTGGGTGTCTCGGCCAAGACCGGCGAGAACGTGCCGGAGCTGCTCGAGGCGATCGTGCGGCGATTCCCGCCGCCGAAGGGTGATCCGGAGGCGCCGCTGCAGGCGCTGATCATCGATTCATGGTTCGACAACTACGTCGGCGTCGTCTCGCTGGTGCGCGTGGTCAACGGCACGCTGAAGATCGGCGAGAAGATCCGCGTGATGTCCACCGGGCGCAGCCACGTGCTCGACAAGCTCGGCCGCTTCACGCCGAAGTCGGTGGTGCTGCAGCAGCTCGGCGCCGGCGAGGTCGGTTTCGTCATCGCCGGCATCCGGGAGATCGACGGCGCGCCGGTGGGCGACACCATCACGACGGAGTCCCGCCCGGCAGCGCAGCCGCTGCCGGGCTTCAAGCAGGTGCAGCCGCGGGTGTTCGCCGGCGTGTTCCCGGTCAACTCCGAGGACTACGAGGCCTTCCGCGACGCGCTCGCCAAGCTCAAGCTCAACGACTCGGCGCTGCACTACGAACCGGAAGTCTCCACGGCGCTGGGCTTCGGCTTCCGCATCGGCTTCCTCGGCCTGCTGCACATGGACATCGTGCAGGAGCGGCTGGAGCGCGAGTACAACCTGGAGCTGATCACCAGCGCGCCGACGGTGGTCTACGAGGTGCTGCAGCACCGACGGCAGCATCGCTGTACGTCGACAACCCGTCCAAGCTGCCGCCGTCGAACCTGATCGCGGAGCTCCGCGAGCCGATCATCACCGCCAACATCCTCGTGCCGCCGGAGCACGTCGGGCGCGGTGCTGCAGCTGTGCAGCGAGAAACGCGGCGTGCAGAAGAAGATGCTGTTCCTCGGAACACAGGTATCGCTGCAGTACCAGCTGCCGCTCGCCGAAGTGGTGCTCGACTTCTTCGACCGGCTGAAGAGCTCCAGCCGCGGCTATGCCTCGTTCGACTACGAGTTCAGCCATTTCCAGAGCGCGCCGCTGGTCGAAGCTGGACATCCTGATCAACGGCGACAACGTCGATGCGCTGTCGATCATCGTGCACCGCGACAACGCCTATCAGCGCGGCCGCGAGCTGGTGGACAAGATGCAGGAGCTGATCCCCCGGCAGATGTTCGAGGTCGCGGTGCAGGCGGCGATCGGCTCGCACGTGATCGCGCGTGCCACCGTGAAGGCGCTGCGCAAGAACGTGCTCGCCAAGTGCTACGGCGGCGACATCTCGCGCAAGCGCAAGCTGCTCGAGAAGCAGAAAGAGGGCAAGAAGCGCATGAAACAGGTTGGCTCGGTGGAGATTCCGCAGGAGGCGTTCCTCGCCGTCCTGAAGGTGGGCCGGAAGTGAAACGCGCGCGGGTGGGGTCGTGCTGAACCAGATCATCAACCTGCTGGCCTGGCTGCTGTTGCCGATCGGCCTCATCACCTTTGTCGACGACATGTTCCTGCGCCCGCGGCGGCGCGTGGCGGCACTGCCGCAGAGTCCGCGCCGATCCGGGCTGGCTCAAGTGCAGCCTATGCGGTGCTGCCGGTGCTCGCGGTGGCCGGCGCGATCAAGCTGCTGCGCTCCGAGCGGCTCGACTTCAGCCTGGTGCTGGTGCTGGTGTCGCTGGTCGGCGGAGCCATCTGGGCGCTCGACGCACTGCTGCTGCGGCGCCTGCGCGCCGCGCGCCGCTGTTGCCGCGCAACCTGCGTGCCGACGCGGTGCCGGAGCCCGGGGTGGTCGATTACGCCCGCAGCATGGTGCCGGTCGTGCGTGATCGTGCTGCTGCTGCGCTCGTTCCTGTTCGAGCCGTTCCGCATTCCGTCGGACTCGATGATGCCGACGCTGCAGGACGGTGATTTCATACTGGTGAACAAGTTCAGCCTACGGACTGCGCCTGCCGGTGACCAACACGAAGTTCCTGTCGATCGGGGAGCCGCAGCGCGGCGACGTGGTCGTGTTCCGCTTACCCGCCGGACCCGGCGATCAACTACATCAAGCGGCTGGTCGGGCTGCCCGGCGACCGCGTGCAGGTGCAGGACGACCAGCTGATCATCAATGGCGAGCCGGTGCCGCTGCAGTCGCTGGGCCGGTTCAACGACGGCTGCTACGAGAACATGCAGCTGTCGAGTGAGCGCCTCGGCCAGCGCGAACACCAGGTGCTGTCCTGCCGCTCGCCGTATGGCATCGCCGCGCCACCCCTGCCGGGATGCAACCGGCGCATTGACCGCGGCTACATCTGCGACGACGGGCCGGAGGGACGCGTCCCGGCCGACAGCGGCGACTTCGCCGAGATCCTGATTCCGCCAGGGTCATTTCCTGGCGATCGGGGACAACCGTGACAATTCCTCCGACAGTCGTGTCTGGGGTCTCGTTCCGGAAGAGAATCTGGTCGGCAGTGCCCGCCGCATCTGGTTCAATTGGGACCTGCAGCGCTCCGGTGGGCCCGACTGGAGCCGCATCGGCAAGCGCATCGATTAACGGGCATCGTGTTTCTGGTCGGGGAGGAGAACAAAATGCGTAGTCGGCAATCAGGTATTACCTTCATCGGCTGGCTGATCCTGCTGGTCCCGATTGCGATCGTCGGCTACGCCGGGATCCGGGTCGCACCGAAGTACATGCAGTACTTCAAGATCAGCAAGGCGATGGAGCAGACGGCGACCGAGTTCGCCGGCGATGAGCAACCGAACGTCACTGCGATGCGCAGGTCGCTGCAGAGCCGCTTCGATATCGAGGACATCGATTACCCGGCGGTGGCGGACATTCCGATCGTCCGTGACGGTGACAACTGGGTGATGCGCCTGAATTACGAGGAGACCGTGCCGTTGTTCGGCCAGCTCTGGCTGTTGCTGAAGTTCGACAAGACCACGGTACTTCGATGAGTCACCAGCGCCCGCGCGCATGAACAGCGCCACCCTGCGGCCGCTGGAGCCCTGGTTGGCGGGCCTGCTCGGCGTGGAGCCGCGGCGACTGGAACTGTTCGAGGCCGCCGTCACCCACCGCAGCGCAGACCCCGGCAACTACGAACGCCTGGAGTTCCTGGGCGATGCGGTCCTGAACCTGGTGATCGCCGAGACGCTGTACCTGCGTTTCGTGGAAGCGGACGAAGGTACCCTCAGCCGGCTGCGCGCAAGCCTGGTCAGCAGTACACCCCTGGCGCAGATCGGCGCCGAGATCCGCATCGGCGACGTGTTGCGCCTGGGCGGCGGCGAGCTCAAGACGGGTGGCTTCCGCCGCGAGTCGATCCTTGCCGATGCGACCGAGGCGCTGATAGGCGCGCTGTACCTCGATGCGGGCCTCGACGCCACGCGCAATTTCATCCTGCGACTGTTCGAGGGCCGGCTGGCGGCCTTGCGACCCGAGGGTGAACTCAAGGATGCCAAGACCCGCCTGCAGGAGCTGCTGCAGGCGCGCGGCGAGCCGCTGCCCGTGTATACCCTCGAGTCGGCGACGGGAGAGCCGCACGAGCAGACTTTCCACGTGGGCTGTGAGCTGGAGCAGCGGCAGCCGCCGCGGACGATCCGCACGCAGGGCTCGGGCAGCAGCAGGCGCGGCGCCGAGCAGCTGGCAGCCGAGGCGGCGCTCGAAGCGCTGCGGGCAGGCAACGCATGAATGAAGTGGCCGCACCCGAAGGCTTCCGCTGCGGCTTCGCAGCGTTGATCGGCCGACCGAACGTCGGCAAGTCGACGTTGCTGAACGCGTTGACGGGCGCGAAGCTGTCGATCGTCACGCCGCGGCCGCAGACCACCCGCCACCGCGTGCTGGGGCTGGTCAACCTGCCTGGCGCGCAGATTGCCTTTGTCGATACGCCGGGCCTGCACCGCGAGGGTGGCCGGGCGCTGAATCGCGCGATGAATCGCACTGCCGCCGCCGCCGCGATGGACGCGGACCTGCTGCTGTTCGTCGTGGAAGCGCTGCGTTTCGGGGAGGAGGATCGCATCGCGTTGCAACGCGCCGCGGACGCAGGCCGCCCGGTCATCGCAGTGGTCAACAAGGTGGATCGCGCGCAGCCGCGCGAGAAGCTGCTGCCGTTCCTGCAGGAATTGTCCGGCCGCCACGATTTCGTCGAGATCGTGCCGGTGTCGGCCCACGACCCGCGCGATGTCGAGCGGCTGAAGCAGGTGATTGCCGAGCATATTCCGGTATCGCCGCCGCTGTTTCCCCCCGACCAGCTGACTGACCGCGGTGATGCCTTCCGCATCGCCGAATCGATCCGCGAGAAGCTGACGCTGGAGCTGAACGAAGAGCTGCCCTACGGAATCGCCGTCGAGATCGAATCGATGCAGGAAGAGGACGGCCAGCTGGTCATCTCCGCCGTGATCTGGGTGGACCGCCCGGGGCAGAAGCCCATTGTCATTGGCGCGGGGGGCGAACGCCTGAAACGGGTCGGCACCCAGGCGCGGCACGAGCTGAACCAGCTGCTCGGACGCCGGCTGCACCTGACGCTGTGGGTCAAGGTGCGCGAGGATTGGGCCGACAGTGCGCAGGCGCTGCGCCAGCTGGGCCTGGAATAGCAGCCATGATGCGCCAGGCCAGCGGCGTTGCCGCGTTCGTGCTGCACCAGCGCGACTGGCAGGACAACGGGCGCGTTTTCGAGCTGATGACCCGGGAACATGGGCGCCTCAGCGTATTCGCGCAGGGCGTACGCGGCCCCCGGGCGCGCCTGGCGGCGGTGATGCAGCCCTTCGTTCCGCTGCTGGTCAGCTGGGCCGGGAGGGGCGAAGCGCCGCGGCTCACCGGGGCGGAAGTGGCGCCGCAGGCGCTCGGTGCGGCAAGCCTGCCCGCGGATCGACTGATGTCTGCCTTCTACCTCAACGAACTGCTGCTGAGTCTCACCGTGCGCCACGACGCACTGCCCGAACTGCATGACCACTATGCGGCGGCGCTGCAGGGCCTGCGCACGGCGTCGTCGCTGGAGCGGGAGTTGCGGCTGTTCGAGAAGCGGCTGCTCGATGTGCTGGGATACGGAATTCCCCTGCGGCGCGAAGGCGAGGGGCCTGACCCGCTGGGACTGGAGCACATCTCCGCGGCGGCGCTGCAATGCCTCGTTGACGAGGACCTGGACGATCCGGCGGTGGTCGAGGAACTCCGGCCGCTGTTGCGACGTACGCTGGCGATCTGCCTGGATGGCCGCAGTTTGCGCACGCGCGAGGTCGCACGCTCGCTGGTCGAGTTTCGCAGGGTACATCCATGAGTCAATTGATGGCGCTCGGTGTCAACGTCGATCATGTGGCCACCGTGCGCCAGGCGCGTCGCGCACGGCATCCGGATCCGGTGCTTGCAGCCCTGCTCGCCGAGCAGGCCGGCGCCGACAGCATCACCATGCACCTGCGCGAGGACCGGCGGCACATCATCGATGCCGATCCGTTCGCTCTGCAGGAAAGGATGCAGACGCACCTGAACCTCGAGATGGCGGCAACGCCCGCGATGATCGACATTGCCCTGCGGCTGCGATCCCGTGACTGCTGCCTGGTGCCGGAGAAGCGCGAGGAGATCACCACCGAAGGGGGCCTTGACGTCAGTGCCCGTCCGCCGGCACTGCGCGAGGCGATCGCCCGGCTGGGCGGGGCAGGACTGCGGGTTTCGCTGTTCATCGATCCCGACGAGCGCCAGATCGAAGCGGCGCGGGACCTGGGCGCGCCCGTCGTGGAACTGCATACCGGCAGCTATGCCGAAGCCGCCGGCCCCGGTCGAGCCCGCGAACTGGACCGTCTGCGCCGCGCCGCGCAGCATGCCTCGCGCTGTGGCCTGACCGTGCACGCCGGCCATGGGCTCGACTACCAGAACGTGCAGGCGGTTGCGGCGATTCCCGAGATCATCGAGCTGAACATCGGCCACGCGATCGTTGCCCGGGCGCTGTTCTGCGGGATGGCTGAAGCCGTGCGCGAGATGAAGTCGCTGATGCTGGCGGCCCGGCGCGGATGAACACGCTGGTCTTCGACATCGAGACGGTGCCCGACACCGACTATGGCCGCAGCCTGCTGGACCTGCCGCCAGGGCTACCCGATGCAGACGTCGCGCGCGCGATGTTCGCGCTGCGGCGCGCGAAGACCGGCGACGATTTCCTGCCGCTGCCACAGCATCGCGTGGTTGCCATTGCCTGCGCGCTGCGCCACGGGGATTCGTTCAAGGTCTGGAGCCTCGGCGATCCGCAAAGCGGGGAACGCGAGCTGCTGGAGCGATTCTTCGACGGGCTGGAGCGCTACACGCCGGACATCGTGTCCTGGAACGGTGCCGGGTTCGACCTGCCCGTGATGCATTACCGCTGCCTGCGCCACGGCGTGCAGGCAGCGCGCTACTGGGAGCATGGCGACCAGGACCCGGCCTTTCGCTACAACAGCTACCTGGGCCGCTATCACTGGCGGCACATCGACCTGATGGACGTGCTGTCGGCCTTCAGCGGTCGTGCCCGCGCGAGCCTGGCGGACATTGCGACGCTGCTGGGCCTGCCGGGCAAGATGGGATTCTCCGGTGCGCAGGTATGGGATGCCTGGCAAGGCGGCGACCGGGTCGGTGTGCGCCGCTACTGCGAAACCGACGTGCTGAACACCTGGCTGGTGTTCCTGGCCTTCGAGCGCATGCGCGGCAACCTTACCGAAGAGGGCCAGCAGCGCGAGTGGGAGCGTGTGCGGGCAATGCTCACGTCCTCGGGCGAGCCTCATCACGTCGAGTTCCTGGCCCGATGGCCCGCTCCACCGCAGCGCTGACGCCGCCGCTGCAGGGCACGGTCGAATCGCTGAACCACGACGGCTGGGGCGTCGTGAAGGCGGGCAAGGTCGTGTTCGTCGCTGGTGCGCTTCCGGGTGAGACCATCGAATACCGGATCCGCAAGCGCGAGCGCAGCCACGACGAGGGTGAGCTGGTCAGCGTGATCACGGCGTCGGCCGATCGCGTCGCGCCGAAGTGCGCGCACTTCGGCCACTGCGGCGGCTGCGCGCTGCAGCACCTCGCACCGGCTTCGCAACTGGCCGTGAAGGACACGATGCTGCGCGAGACGCTGCGCCGCCTCGGCAAGGTGGAGCCGGAGCGCTGGCTGCCGCCGCTGTCAGGCGAGCCTTGGGGCTACCGCCGTCGCGCGCGGCTGGGTGCGCGCTTCGTGCACTCGAAGGGTCGCTCGCTGGTGGGATTCCGCGAGCGGTTCAGCAGCCATGTCGCGGCGCTCGAGCGATGCGAGGTGCTGGTTCCGCAGGTCGGCGCGATCCTGGGTGAACTCTCGGCGCTGATCACTTCACTGTCGATTCCGGAGCGCATTCCCCAGGTCGAGGTCGCAGCGGGCGACGATGGGATCGTCATGGTGCTGCGGGTGCTGTCGCCACCGACGCAGGAGGATCGCGAGAAGCTCGTGCTGTTCGGCCGTCAGCATGGCCTGCGGTGGCTGCTGCAACCCGGGGGGCCGGATTCACTCGAGCCCCTCGATGGCGCGGTGGCTCGGCTGCACTATGAACTGCCGTCGGCAGGCGTGACGCTGGCCTTCGAGCCCGCCGACTTCATCCAGGTGAACGGCCCGATGAACCGGCTGCTCATCGAGCATGTGCTGGGGCTGTTCGGATTGAGGCAGGGCGATCGCGTGCTGGACCTGTACTGCGGCCTCGGAAACTTCACGCTGCCGCTGGCCCGAAAGGCCGATGCCGTGTTCGGCATCGAAGGCGACCCCGGCCTGGTAGCCCGCGCAGCCGGCAATGCCAGCGCCAATGGCCTCACGAACGTGCGCTTCGCGGCTGCCGACCTTTCCGGTCCGGAGGCGGCGACGCGCTGCCTGGCGCTGGCGAAGCAGGGTGGAGGGAACTGGTCCCATGTGCTGCTGGATCCACCGCGCACCGGCGCCGCCGACATGCTCGCGGCCGTTGCGGCGCTGGCGCCCCGCCGGGTGGTTTATGTGTCCTGCCACCCGGGCAGCCTGGCCCGCGACCTCGGAATTCTGGTTACGGCGCACGGTTTCCGGCTGCGGGATGCCGGTATTGTCGACATGTTTCCGCACACCAGCCACGTGGAGTCCGTGGCCGTGCTAGATGGTCCGGGGAGCCCCAACTCATGAGGCCAGGCCGATGACGCTTGGACCGCTGATGGTCGACATCGCAGGCAAGGCGTTGACGGCCGAAGATCGCGAACTGCTGCGCCACCCGCTGGTCGGCAGCGTGATCCTGTTCACCCGCAATTACGAGGACCCGGACCAGCTTGCCGCCCTGGTCGGCGACATCCGCGCGATCCGCTCGCCGGCGTTGCTGGTCGCGGTCGACCACGAGGGCGGCCGCGTGCAGCGCTTCCGCAACGGCTTCTCCGTCATACCGCCCGCCCGGCGGATCGGCCAGGAATATGACGCCAATCCGAAGCAGGGACTGGCGATGGCGCAGCATCTGGCCTGGCTGATGGCTGCGGAACTGCGCGCGGTGGGCATCGACTTCTCCTTCGCGCCCTGCGTCGACCTGGATTTCGGGGTTTCCGAGGTGATCGGGGACCGCGCCTACCATGCACGGGCGCAGGACGTTGCCGAACTGGCGATCGCCGTCATGCAGGGCATGCGACGCGCAGGCATGCCGGCCACGGCCAAGCACTTTCCAGGGCACGGCGCCGTTGTCGCCGACTCGCACCTGGCGCTGCCGGTGGATCGGCGCGAACTCGCCGACCTCGAGCCCGACCTGCTGCCGTATCGTCGCCTGATCGCAAACGAACTGCCGGCCGTGATGATGGCGCATGTGCTCTATCCGAACATCGACACGGTGCCGGCGAGTTTCTCGCGCCGCTTTGTCACCGGTCTGCTGCGCGGCGAGCTGGACTTCCGCGGCGTCATCTTCGCCGACGACCTGACGATGGAGGGAGCCAGCGTGATGGGCGATGTCGTCGCGCGAGCCGAAGCCGCGCTCGAGGCGGGCTGCGATGTGCTCCCGGTCTGCAACCGGCGCGAGAGCGTGATCGCGCTGCTCGACAGGCTCGGATCGAGGCCCGGCCCCGCCAGCCAGATGCGCGTGCTGCTCATGCGTGGGCGCGATGCTCCCGGGCGCACGGCACTGCTGGCCTCGAGCCCCTGGCGCGAAGGCCGGGATTGGCTCGAGCGCTGCGATCGCCCGCCGGAACTCAGGCTGCAGGGCTGAGGGAGATCCAGGCGATGCAGACCCTGGAAATACCGTTCCTCCGCGACATCGTCGCCGCTGCGCCGGATGGCATCGTGGTCTGTGATCCGCGCGACGGGGATTGGGCCGTGCGCTATGTCAATCCCGCCTTCGAACAACTCACCGGCTACACCGCAAAGGAGTTGCTGGGCGGCAACCTGCGGATGCTGCAGGGGACTGACCGGGAACAGGAGGCGCTGCGCCGGCTGCGGGAAACGCTGGCCCGTGGCGAGGAAGGTCGCGTGCTGCTGCGCAACTACCGCAAGAACGGCGAGTTGTTCTGGAACGAAATGCATCTGCGGCCACTTCGCGATTCCAACGGTGTGTTGCAGCATTTTGTTTCGTTCCATCGCGACGTCGGCAACCTGTTGCGCGGGGCCGACCGCAGCATCGAGGGCCTGCCCACCTGGCTGCGCGAGGATCGCGTCAGCGGCGTGTCGTCAAAGGCCTGGTTCGAGGAACTGCTGGGGCGCGAATGGCAGGCGGCGCGGCGCGAGGGGCGCTTGCTGACACTGATGATCTTCGATATCGACGCGCTCGGCAGTTACAACGACACGTTTGGCCGAGGGGCCGGCGACGCCTGCATACGGCGCATCGCCCGCGGCATTGCAGGCAGCTTCCGTCGTGGCACCGACGTGGTCGGTCGCTGGAGCGAGGCCGGCATCGCCGTGCTGGCCGTTCACCGCAATGCCGCCGAGGTGGGGCCGGTCATCCGGCATGCCGACATGACCCTGCAGCGCATTGCCGAGATGCGCGTGCATCATCCGCGTTCACCGCTGCAGAAATACATGACCGTCACGGCCGGCCTGGCTTCGGCGCAGCCGGGGCGTGAGGAAGAGGTTGCCGGGCGGCTGGTGGAACAGGCGCAGCAGGCGCTGGCAGAGGCCAAACGCTCGCGGCGTGGTGCGCTCGTGGTCTTCGGTGCAGGCCAGGAACTGGCCGCCGATGCAGACGGTCAGGGAACGGGCGTCACGATCGCGATCACGCCGATCGAGGCATTGTCGAAGTAGTTGCGCTCGTTGACCTTCACGCGCCGGACTTCATCCAGCACCACCTCGCGATCGCCCTCGCGGTAGCGCAGGTCGAAGCCCAGGTGCAGATACTGCCCGCGCTCCAGGATCACCGTGCCGTGCAGTCCGGCATTGTCGAGGCCGACCTGGGTGGCAGAAACACCGCGCCTGGAATTCCAGGCCGCGGGTGCCTGCGTCCAGGCGCTGTGCGCGAGTACGCGGTATCCGCCGGCTGCGCGCAGACGGCTGGCGGTATCGGTCAGGCGCTTCACGGGCGTCGAGGTTCCCTGAAGGGTAGCGCCGGATTCCGTGCTCGCCGGCGCACCGGCTTCCAGCTCCCCGCCGGTGCGGAACACGATTACCTCGACCTCGTAGCGGGTCGGCTGGGACTGCGGGAATGCCGGGCCCGACACCAGGCACAGCAATGCCGGCAGAACGGAGAGCAGGGCGGAGCGCTTCGACGTCATGGGCCGATTCTACCGCTTCATGCGCGTACCGGCAGCGGGCGTGGCGAGCTGGTCCAGCAACTGGCTGGCGAACTCGTAGCGGACCTCATCCGGCGCGCCGCGGGCGACCCGGAGTTTCAGGCCGCCCTCCATGCGGTACAGGCGCGGATCCTTGCGCAGCAGTGCGATCACGGCAGCCGGATCCACCGAATTGTCCTGCTGGAACGTCACGTGGGCATACTGCGCGGAGACGTCGAGGCGCCGCAGCCCCATCTGCCGACAGCGTTGTGTCAGTCTTGAAGACTGGAGCAGTCGCTCCGCAGCGGGCGGCAGCGCGCCGAATCGATCGATGATCTCGGCCGTCAGTTCGTCGAGCGACGCGCTGTCCGGCGCCGCGGCAATGCGCTTGTACAGGCCAAGCCTCGTATGCACGTCGCCGATGTAGTCGTCGGGCAGCAGGCAGGGCAGGTGCAGGTTCACCTCGGTGGCCGCCGAGAGCGGACGGTCGAGGTCCGGCTCACGGCCCTCGCGCAGCGCGCTCACTGCGGTCTGCAGCATGTCCAGGTACATCGACAGGCCGACTTCCTGGACCTCGCCGCTCTGGGCCTCGCCCAGGAACTCCCCGGCGCCGCGGATCTCCAGATCGTGCGTGGCCAGCACGAAGCCGGCGCCGAGTTCCTCTGCCGATTCGATGGCCTCCAGCCGTCGCGCGGCGTCCTTTGACAGCCCCTTCAGCGAGGGCACGATCAGGTGCGCATAGGCGCGATGGTGCGAGCGTCCGACGCGGCCGCGCAACTGGTGCAGTTGCGCAAGGCCGAGCCGGTCGGCGGCATTGATCATGATCGTGTTGGCAGTGGGCACGTCTATGCCGCTTTCAATGATCGTGGTGCAGAGCAGCAGGTCAAAGCGCCGGTGGTAGAAATCCACCATCAGCTGTTCGAGCTCGCGTTCACGCATCTGCCCATGGCCGACGCGCAGCTGCGCCTCCGGCAGCAGGCGCTGCAGGTCGGCGGCCACCTTGTCGATGGTGCTGATCTCGTTGTGCACGAAGTAGATCTGGCCGCCGCGCCGCAGTTCGCGCAGGCAGGCCTCGCGGATCGAAGCGTCATTCCACTCGCTGACGAAGGTTTTTATCGCCACGCGCCCCGCGGGCGGCGTGGTGATCAGCGACAGGTCGCGCAGGCCGCCGAGCGCCATGTTCAGCGTGCGTGGAATCGGCGTGGCCGTCAGCGTCAGCACGTGCACTTCGGCACGCAGCGCCTTGAGCCGCTCCTTGTCGCGCACGCCGAACCGGTGTTCCTCGTCGATGACCAGCAGTCCCAGTTCTCGAAATTGCGCGTCGGCGTGCAGCAGGCGATGGGTTGCGATCAGGATGTCGATGCGGCCAGCGGCGGTGTCTTCCAGTATTGCCGCCGAGGCCTTGCCGCTGCGGAAGCGCGACAGCGACTCCACGCGCACCGGCAGCTCGGCGAAGCGGTCGCGGAATCGCGCCAGGTGCTGTTCGGCCAGCAGCGTGGTCGGTGCGAGCACCGCGACCTGCTTGCCCGATTGCACGGCGACGAAGGCCGCGCGCATCGCGACCTCGGTCTTGCCGAAGCCAACGTCGCCGCAGATAACCCGGTCCATCGGCCGCTCGGCGCGCAGTTCCGTGAGCACGCTGCGGATGGCTTCGGCCTGGTCGGCCGTTTCCTCGAAGGGAAATCCGGCGCAGAAGGCCTGGTACTCGCGTTCGTCGAACTGCAGCGCGAAGCCCTTGCGCGCCTCGCGGCGCGCGTAGAGGTCGAGCAGGTCGGCGGCCACGTCGCGCACCTGCTCGCTGGCGCGGCGCCGGGCGCGCGCCCACTGGTCCGAGCCGAGTTTGTGAAGAGGCGCGGTTTCGGCTGAGGCGCCAGTGTATCGACTGACGAGGTGCAGCGCTGCAACCGGCACATAGATGCGGTCACCACCCGCGTACTCGATGATGAGGAACTCGCCATCCTGGTCGGCGATCACCATCTTCTGCAGGCCGGCGTAGCGGCCTACGCCGTACTGCTCATGCACCACCGGTGCGCCGTCGCTCAGGTCCTGCAGGTCGCGCAGGATGGCCTGTGGATCCAGCTGCGTGCGCCGGCGGCGACGTTCCTGCGGCGCGCGCTGGCCGAAGAGTTCTCCATCGGCATAGACGACCAGGGGTGGATCCAGCAGCCGCAGTCCGCCGACGCCCGTTGCGGTGGCCAGCGCCACTGGCGCCGGGGAATTCAGGAATGCCTGCCATCCGGCGACGGGGACGTGGACAATGCCGGCGGCACGCAGCCACTGCCCGAGCACTTCGCGGCGGCCAGGTGAGTCCGCGACAATCAGGGCGCGTCCGGGGAATTCGCGCAGTTCCGTGGCGAGCGGCGCGAAGGGCTGTTCGGCGCGCGCATCGAGGCGCAGCGACGGTGGTGAAGCGAACGGCATCGCGACGCCGGGTCCGGGGGTCGCGCCGGTGGTCACGCGTGTTTCACGATCGATGCGTTGCAGCAGTTCGGCCGCGCCGAGGAACAGCTCGTGCGGATCGAGCACGGGATGCTCGATGTCGTGGCGCATTTCCTCGTGCCGGGCCGCGATGGAGGACTCGATGCGCATGGATGCGACCGGCAGCTGGGCGTCCGTCACGAATACGCGCTGCGCCGGAAGATAGTCGAACAGCGTGGACGTGGATTCAAAGAACAGGGGCAGGTAGAACTCGATGCCGGCCGGGCCGACGCCTTCGCGCACGCCGCGGTAGATTGCCGAGCGCGAGGGATCACCCTCGAAGCGGATGCGGTAGCGCCGGCGGAACTCACGGCAGGCTGCCTCGTCGAGCGGGAACTCACGCGCCGGCAGCAGGCGCAGCTTCTCCAGCCGTTCCAGGGAACGCTGCGATTCCGGATCGAACAGGCGGATGCTGTCGACGCGGTCGTCGAAAAGGTCGATGCGCACCGGCGCTTCGCTGCCCATCGGGAAGAGGTCGAACAGCGAACCGCGCAACGCGAATTCACCTGGCGCGGCCACTTGTGCAACCGGGACGTAGCCTGCGACAACCAGTCGCGCTCGCGCGGCCTCAAGCGGAAACGCGTCGCCGGTCGCCAGGTCGAAGCAGCGGCCGTCGATGAAGGAGGCGGGCGCGAGCCGCTGCATCAGCGTCTCGGGACTGGCGATCAGGATGCCGCGCTTCAGGGAGGCCAGGCGAGCCAGCGTAGCGATGCGCTCGGAGACCAGGTCGGGCAAGGGAGAGAAACGGTCGTATGGCAGCACCTCCCAGTCCGGAAGCTGCAACACCTCCAGGCCGGGCGGGGCGAAGAATTCAAGCTCCGGTCGCAGCAGGTCGGCGCTGCGCGCATCGTCCGCGACCAGCACCCACAGCCGCGGGTCCCCGGCGGCCGCCGTTGCCAACGCCAGCGCGCGCGCGCTGCCAGGCAGGGCGGGCCAGCACTGTTCGCCAGCAGCGGGAACGGGCAGGTGCGGGAGGTCGGTCATCCGTCGGGCAGGGCGGTCGCGGGGCGCCGCAGCATAGCCGGCGGGCGCGCGGCTGCACAGCCGTGCGGAATCGACAGGAGCGGGGGCAGGTCGGCCGCGCCTCAGGGCGCCGTGGCCACCGCGTGGATCACGTGGTTGTGTTCGAAATAGACGGTGAAGCCGTCATAGTCCCAGCGCGTGATGGGGGGCTGGCCCACCGCCGCATGCCGGGCACGCGGCTCGCCGAAATTCGCCTCGACAGTACTCATCAACGCGCCGCGTGGCGGCGTCTGAACCGTCGATGGCCTCAGTTCCACCTGCGCACCCACGACGATCGTCTCGGCAATGGCGGGGGCCGCGAGGCAGAGGGCAGCCAGTGCGAGCAACGGCTTCATGGGCTCGAATATACCAGCCGGACCGCCACGGGTAGTGTCCCGGGTGCAGGACCTTCCCGCTTTCGTGATCCAGTTCGCGGATTCGGCCGCCGGAAGGCGGGCCGTGCTTAAATGCGCTTATCCCATGTTCCACCCGCTTTCCCTGTTCCTCGGCCTGCGCTATGCGGGCGCCCGGTCGCACAAGTTCTTCGTCTCCTTCATCACATGGGTGTCGCTGGCGGGCGTCGCGGTCGGCGTCGCCGCGTTGATCGTCATCCTGTCGGTGATGAACGGCTTCGAGTCGGAGCTGCGCTCGCGGTTGTTGTCGCTGTCCGCGCCGGTGCGCGTCGAAGTGGCCGGCGGCGACGGGGCTGAGCTGGAGGCGCTGCGCCCGGTGCTTTCGGCGGTCGAGGGCGTCAAGGCGGTCGATCAGTACGCCGAACTGCAGGTCCTCGCAGTGCGCCAGCCGGAGATGCTGCCCCTGATGCTGCGGGGAGTCGATGCGCAGGCCTTCGAGGCGATGCGCCACCTGGTGTTCGACGCCGCGTCGGATGCGCAACTGCCCGGTGAGGGCCTGGTGGTGGGAGATCTGGTGGCAGCCCAGCTGGGCGTCAGTGTCGGGGATACCGTCACTCTGCTGGTGCCGGACCTTCGCACGACAGGCGTTCCCGAGGCACGGCTGCGCGAATTCGTCGTCACTGGGCGCTTCGAGGCCGGACTGCAGGAGCACGATGCCACGCTGGCCTATGCCTCGCTGGCGACGCTGGAAGCCCTCGGCGCCGCGCAGTCCGGGTCGACCGGACTTGCGGTGGATACGGCGGCGCCACTCCAGGCACCCCAGCTCGCGCAGAGGATCCGCACGGAACTGCAGCGGCAAGGCGTTCAGGAAGCCACGGTGCATGACTGGACGCAGGACCATGCGAGCTATTTCCGTGCCATCCGCATAGAGAAGACGATGATGGCGCTGATCCTGCTGCTGGTGGTCGCCGTCGCTGCCTTCAACATCGTGGCGATGCTCGTGATGGTGGTGACGGACAAGCGCACCGACATTGCGATCCTGCGGACGCAGGGCGCCGGGCCCGGGCGCGTTGCGGGGGCCTTCGTCACCCAGGGGCTGATCATTGGATGGGCAGGCGTTGCAGCAGGCGTGCTGCTCGGCGTGCTGCTGGCGCGCAACGTCAGCGCGGTGCTGAATTTCATCGACCGGAATTTCGGCATGCGCGTCTTCGACGCCGATGTGTTCTACATCACCCAGGTGCCTTCCGAACTGCACCGCGAAGACGTGGTCCTGATTGCGATTGCGGCGCTGGTTGTGACCGCGCTGGCGACTATCTATCCGGCCCTGCGCGCGGCGGCCGTGCCGCCGGCCGAAGCCTTGCGTTACGAGTAGCCGCATGGCGCTGCGTGAACGTTATGAGTGGCTGCTCGGCCTGCGTTACCTGCGCTCGGGGCACCGGCGTGGATTCCTCTCGTTCATCACCACCATCAGCGTGCTCGGGCTGATGCTTGGCGTCGCGGTGCTGGTGGTCGTGCTTTCGGTGATGAACGGCTTCGAGAAGGAGCTGCGCTCCCGCATCCTCAGCGTCACCTCGCACGCGACGCTGATGGGCCTGGAGGGTCCATTGCCGGACTGGCGGGAGGTCCGCGACCGCGCGCAGGCGATGCCCGGCGTGGTTGCGGCGGTTCCCTACGTCGAAGTGAAGGCCATGCTGGTCGCCGGCCGCCGCATCGCAGGTGCGCAGCTCCGCGGCGTCCTGCCTGAAGAGGAGAAACAGGCAGTCGGCGTGGGCCAGGCACTGACCAGCGGGTCACTGGCGGACCTGCAGCCGGGCAGCTGGCGCATCATCCTGGGCGAGGCGCTGGCCCGGGAGCTCGCGGTTGGTGTCGGCGATACCGTGGTCGTGATCGCCCCGGAGGGAACGGTGACACCCGGTGGCATCGCGCCGCGGCTGCGGCGCTTCACCGTCAGCGGGATCTTCCGTTCCGGCATGTACGAGTACGACCGGGGCCTGGCGCTGCTGCATGCGGAGGACGCGGCGCGACTCTACCGCCTCGGGGACGCGATGACCGGTGTCCGGCTGGCCCTTGAGGATCCGCTCGAAGCGCCGGCCATGGTGCGCCAGCTGGCGGTGGACCTCGGTGGCGGCTACTACGTCAGCGACTGGACCCGCAACCATGCCAATTTCTTCAGCTCGATCCGCATGACCAAGTCGATGCTGTTCGTCATCCTGTCGATGATCGTCGCGATCGCGGCCTTCAACATCGTGGCCACGCTGGTGATGGTCGTGAAGGAGAAGCAGCAGGACATCGCGATCCTGCGCACGTTTGGCGCCGGGCCACGCAACATCCTCTCGGTCTTCCTCGTGCAGGGCACGCTGATCGGCGCCGCGGGCGTCGTGTCCGGCATACTGCTGGGGGTGCTGCTTTCGATGAACCTGGAGCGCCTCGTGCACCTGCTGGAACGGTTGACCAACGTCCACTTCCTCGATGCCAAGGTGTATTTCATGAGCGACCTCCCGGCCAGCGTCCAGCTCGACGACGTCTGGCGCATCGGCCTCGTCGCACTGGTGCTGTGCGCGCTGGCGACGGCCTATCCCGCCTGGCGCGCGTCGCGCGTGGCCCCTGCCGAGGCGTTGCGCCATGACTGAGGCCGTGCTGGTTGCCTCCGGGCTGTCCCGCTCGTTTCGTGAGGGCGACACGCGGCTGGCCGTGCTGACGGACCTCAACCTGCGCGTCGAGGCAGGCGAGCGCCTGGCGATCGTCGGTGTTTCGGGCTCCGGCAAGACGACACTGCTGCAGTTGCTGGGTGGACTGGACGCCCCGGACGGTGGTTCGGTGCAGGTTGATGGCCAGGACATCCATGCGCTCGACGAGCGTCGTCGCTGCGAGCTGCGCAACCGCACGCTGGGTTTCGTCTACCAGTTCCACCACCTGCTGCCGGAGTTTTCCGCGCTGGAGAACGTCGCGATGCCGCTGCTGGTCCGGCGTACACCGGTGGCCGAGGCGACGGCGCGCGCGCGCGCCGTGCTGACGCAGGTGGGGTTGGAGCAGCGACTGACGCACCGGCCGCACCAGCTCTCCGGCGGCGAGCGGCAACGCGCGGCGGTTGCACGTGCACTGGTGGCCGAGCCCAGGCTGGTGCTTGCCGATGAACCCACGGGAAACCTGGACGGCGCCAATGCGGCCCAGGTGTTCGACCTGCTGCTGGAACTGAATCGCACGCGCGGAACCAGCCTCGTGGTGGTGACGCACGATCCGCGGCTGGCCGCGCGGATGGACCGGATCCTCACGCTCGAAGACGGAAAATTGCGCTGAACGCGCCCGATATCAGCTCCTGACGCCGTTGCGACGGGCGCTTAGCCTGATCAGCGTGCTGATTCGCCACACCAGTTCCAGCAGGTACTTTCCCGCCAGCCCGCCAACCACGGCACACACCAGGCTGCCCAGCAGGAACGGCTGCCAGATGTCGCCCAGGCCCGTTTGCAGCCAGGTCCAGCTGAGCTCGAAATCGAACTTGCCCGGCGTGTGGCCGAGCAGCAACGCGCCCACCCGATAGGCCAGGTAATAGATCGGCACGGCCGTGAGCGGATTGACCAGGAACACCGTCGCGACAATGGTGGGCACGTTGAGGCGCCAGATCACCGCTGTGACCAGCCCGAGCACGAGGTGCCCCGGCACCGGGATGAAGGCGATGGCAATGCCGGCGCCAAAGGCGCTGGTGATCGCCCGGCGGTTCAGCGCCCAGAGTCGCGAGTCGCGGATGCGGGGCCCGAGCACCTGGAATGCCCAGCCATGGCGCATGCGCTCACTGAACGGACGCAACTTGACGAAGATTCGGCGCGGCATGCGGTGCCGACAATAGCAAGGCGCTTCCCGGCCGGGCAGCGCCACGTCGGGAACTGAGACCTTCACCGGAGTCCCCGGCATGCGCAGCCTCTGGTTGCTGGCAGGCATCTGCCTCGGCGCGATCCTCCCGTCGCAGATCGAGCCGTTCCTGTTGGTGCTGGCCGCAATCATCATCGGTGCGGCGGGACTGGCAGGCCGGGTGCGAGCGGCACTGGTGATGGTGGCCGCAGCGGCGCTGACTCGCACACTGGTGTTTGCCGGCCTCGACGCACAGGTGCGGTGCGAGGAGCGCGTGCTCGCCCGGGCCCAGGTCACGGACGTGCCATCCCGCAGTGCCGGCGGCTGGCGCTTCGAGGCCCGCGTGCAGCATCCGCGACAGCCGGGGCGCGCGGACCTGACTGCCATGGTCGAGTTGCCGGGGTTCGGCCCGGCACGCCCTCGAGCCGGCGAGACCTGGCAGTTGTTGCTGCGCTACCAGCCGATCCCCACCGAAGTGGCGGGCGGTGTCGATCCGCTGCGGCTTGCGATCCGCGACCGGAGGCAGGCCAGTGCACGTGCGCTGCGCTCGCCGTTGAATCATCGTATCGAGCCCGCGGCATGGTCGCTCGACGGCCTGCGCGAGCGCGTCGCGCAGCGCATCCAGCGCCACGCGACGGATCCTTCCGCGGGTGCGCTGCTGGCCGCACTGGCCGTCGGCGTCACTGGCGAGGTGACCTCCCGGCAGTGGCGCGATTTCAGCGCCACCGGGATCACGCACCTCGTGGCGATCTCCGGCGCCCATGTGACCTTCTTCGCGCTGCTGGTCATGGCGCTGGTCCGAATGC
Organism: uncultured Pseudomonadota bacterium; assembly: GCA_963785055.1. Lineage (GTDB taxonomy): Bacteria > Pseudomonadota > Gammaproteobacteria > Steroidobacterales > Steroidobacteraceae > ZC4RG30. The sequence goes on along the minus strand of CAWATT010000008.1, from coordinate 265,292 downwards.
TGTGGAACCACCTCACCTGGCTGCAGGGGCGGGTCGGGCGGGAACGCCTGGCTGGCCTGGCGGGGCTTGTGCTGGCCACTGGCTACGCGCTGCTGTCCGGCTTCTCCGTTCCGGCCCAGCGGACGCTGCTGATGCTCGGCACCTTCATCCTCTGGCGCGAATATGCGCGGGCTGCGGCGCCCTGCTGGAGTCTTGCCGTGGCGATGTGCGCGGTGCTGGCCCTGGATCCGCTGGCGATTCTGGGCGCCGGCTTCTGGCTGTCCTTCGGGGCGGTCGCCGCGATTCTGCTGCTGCCCGGCAGTCGCCTGGGCGAGGAGGGGACGCTGCGCAGCGGTGCGCGCGTGCAGTTCGCGGTCAGCCTGGCATTGTTGCCGTTGACCGTGCTGCTGTTCGGCTCGTTCTCGTTCGCGGGGTTGCTGGTCAACGTCGTGGCGATCCCGCTGTTCGGATTCGTGCTGGTTCCGGGCGCGTTGCTGGCTACGGTCGCCTATCTGCTTCCAGGCAAATTGCCGTGGGCCGTGGGCGATCTGCTGGTCGATTGTGCCGGGATGGCAGCCGCCTGGATGTTGCCGCTGCTGGGGCGCGCAGCCCAGTGGAGTGCGGCGAACTGGCTCGGCGCAATGACGCTGCCGCAACTCGCGCTGACCGTGCTCGCGGTACTGTGCTGCCTGCTGCCTTTGCGCCCGTCAATGCGGGTCGCGGCCCTGGTCCTGGCCGTGAGCGGATTCGCGGTCACGGGCCGACTCCCCGACCCCGGTCGGGCGGAGCTTGCCATCCTCGGCGCCGGCGCCGAGACCAGTGTGATCGTGACCACCGCCTCGCACCGACTCGTGTTCGGCACCGGGGAAGTGCATGGCGGGGACGGCCGGCGCTTTCGTTCGCGTGTCATCGACCGGCTGCAGCGCGAAGGAGGCCCGCCTGTTTCCGTACTCGTGTCGGGCCGGCCACGGGCAGAGCGCCTGGCTGCAGCCACGGCCGCTGCGGCGCGCTGGCCCGGAGTGATGATCCTCGGGGATGCCTCGGGGCAGCCGCTGCCGCCGGAACTCGGTGACTGCAGTGAGCGGGAGTGGAAATGGGACGATGTGGGTTTCCGGCTCGGCACGCCCGGCGCGGGACGGGGCTGCGCGCTGCATATCCGCACCGGTGGTGCCTCCGCGCTGCTCACGCTGGACGTGGATGCAACCGGCTGGCATTCGCTGCGGGCGCAGGGTGTTCGCCACGATTTCGTGATGCTGCCACCGGCCGCGGCGGATACCGCGGGCGCCCGGGATATCGACGCGCCCGCCGGCCAGCTGCTCGTCGATGCCTCGACCGCTGCAGGGCTGCGTGTGCACATCGGTGTCCCGGAGCGGGTGGACCTGGAGCCCCTGAATCGTTGGCGCTGGGGCGCCTGGTCCGGTCGGATGCCTGATGCAACCTGCGGCTCCTCCCAATCGGGCCAGCAGTGAAGGGCATTCGGCTATCATGCGCGCGCATGTGGGAAATCGTGTCGGCAGGCGGGCTATTCATGTGGCCCATCATCCTGTGTTCAGTCATCGCAGTGGCCATTGTCCTGGAGCGTTCGTGGACGCTGCAGCAGCGACGCATCGTCCCGCCCGACCTGACGCGGCGGGTCTGGCAGCTGGTCGAGGCGGGGCAGGTCAACGAGCGTACGCTCACCGCGCTGCAAGCCAATTCTCCGTTGGGGCGAATCCTTGCCGTGGGCCTTGCCAACCGCGACCGGCCCCGGGAAGTGATGATGGACCGCATCGAGGACGCCGGGCGCCACGTAGCCCATGACCTGGACCGGTTCCTCAACATGCTGGGAACCATTGCCGGCATTGCGCCACTGCTGGGGCTGCTGGGCACGGTGGCGGGCATCATCAAGGCCTTCAACGCCATCTACGCCGGCGGCATGGGCGACCCGCAGGCACTCGCCGGCGGCATTTCCGAGGCGCTGGTGACCACCGCGGCCGGACTGTGCGTGGCGATTCCTTCCTATATCGCCTACCGCTACCTGCGTGGTCGCGTCGAATCGATCGTCGTGCAGATCGAGAAGGATGTGCTGCAGTTCACGGATGCGCTCGACGAGCGGGGCATCGCAAGCACACTGGCACGCGCGCACCTGGTCAAGGCGTGAACCTCAGCCACCGACGGACGGAAGATCCGGAGATCAACCTGATCCCGTTGATCGACGTGCTGCTGGTCATGGTGATCTTCTTCATGCTCTCCTCGACCTTCATCAGCGAGGGGCGGATGCGCATCCGGCTGCCGGCAGCCGGTGAACAGCCGGCGCCGCCCCGCAATGCGGAGCGCATCGTCGTCACCGTGACGCAGCAGGGTGGCTACCGGGTCAACGACCGCGAACTGGTCAATACCAGCCGCGAGACGCTGCGCAGCGCGGTGGCCTCGGTCGCGGGTGAGTCCCGCGGCGCACGCATCGTGCTGCGCGCCGATGCGCGCGCGGCCTACCAGTCGGTGGTCACGGCCATGGACGTTCTCGGCCGCATGGGTTTCTCGCAGATCGACGTCGCGACGGTCGAGCAGCCGGTGGCGGCGCCTTGAGCCGCCCGAAGGGCGCGGCGGCGGTGGCTGGAGGAGCGGCGATCTACCGTCGCCTGCTGGGCTACGTGAAGCCCCACCGCCGCCTGTTCATGGTGGGCGTGCTTGGCATGGCGCTGTTCGCGCTGACCGACGCGGCCTTCGCGCTGTTCATCAAGTATTTCATCCGCGATGCGTTCGTCGATCCGAATCCCCGCGCGCTGTGGGCAGTGCCGAGCGGCCTGCTGGTGTTGTTCCTGCTGCGCGGCATCGGTGACTACCTCGGCACGTATTTCCCGGGTCGTGTCGGTCGCCATGTCATCAAGGCGTTGCGCTCGGACCTGCATGCGAAGTACCAGCAGCTCCCGACGGCTTACTACGACCGGGAGTCGCCCGCGCTGATGCTCTCGCGGATGACCTACAACGTCGAGCAGGTGGCCGAGGCGACCACCAATTCGATCAAGACGCTGATCACCGATACGCTGACGCTGCTGGCGCTGCTGGTGTTCATGTTCTTCCTGTCATGGCAGTTCACGCTGCTGGTGCTGGTCGCCGCGCCGCTCATCGGTCTGGTGATGCGCGTGATCAACCGGCGCTTCCGCGCCTACAGCACGCGCATCCAGGCGTCGATGGGCGACGTGACGCGCGTGGCGAAGGAGTCGATCGAGGGCCAGCGGGTCATCAAGGTGTTCACGGCCGAGGAGTCGCAGCGCCAGCGCTTCGAGGCGGTCAACGAGTTGAATCGCCGCAGCAACGAGAAGCTGATCAACGCCAAGGCGATCAGTTCGCCGGTCGTGCAGATGGTCGCCGCCTTCGGGCTGGCAGCGGTGATGGCGCTTGCGATCCGCAGCGTGCTCGAGAACCAGATCGCCGTCGACGGCTTCCTCTCCTATATCGCGGCAATGCTGATGCTGATGGGGCCACTGCGGCGGCTGGTCAATGTGAGCGGGCAGATCCAGCAGGCCATCGCCGCCGGCACCAGCATCTTCGAGGTGCTCGACCAGCCGGCGGAGCCGCCGGGAGGAACGCGGCCCCTGCAGCGCGCGCGCGGCGACCTGGCGTTCCGCGGCGTCGGCTTCACCTACCCGGGCACGGCCGAACGCGTGCTGACCGGCATCGACTTCACCGTTTCCCGTGGCCAGACGCTGGCGATCGTCGGCCGTTCGGGCAGCGGCAAGTCCACGCTGGTGGGACTGGTGCCGCGCTTCTACGACCCTACCGAGGGCAGCGTGATGCTCGACGGCGCCGATGTGCGCGAATACCCGTTGCACGACCTGCGCCGGCAGATCGCCTACGTCAGCCAGGACGTGACACTGTTCGATGATTCGATCCGCAGCAACATCGCCTTTGGCCTTGGCGAAGTGCCGAACGAGGCCGTCGAGGCGGCTGCGCGGGCCGCGCACGTTATGGAGTTCGCCGCTGAACTGCCCCAGGGACTGGATACACCCGTGGGCGACCGCGGTTCGCTGCTGTCCGGCGGACAGCGCCAGCGCGTCGCGATCGCGCGGGCGATACTGAAGAACGCGCCCATCCTGATTCTCGACGAGGCAACCTCTGCGCTGGATTCCGAATCCGAGCGCCATATCCAGGATGCGCTGGCGAAGCTGGTGCATGGGCGCACCACGCTGGTGATCGCGCATCGGCTCTCGACGGTCGAGCAGGCCGACTGCATCCTCGTCATCGAGGATGGGCGCATCGCCGAGTCGGGAACCCATGCCGAGTTGATCGCCCGCGCCAGCATCTACGCGGGATTGCATCGCCTGCAGTTCGATGCCTGAAGTCGCCGGGCAGTGGCTGCAGCGCGCCTGGCACGCACGCCGGGCACCGCTGTTGCTGCGGCCGCTGTCCTGGCTGTACCGCGGCGTGATCGGGCTGCGCGCCGGGCTCTACCGCCTCGGCTGGCTGGCGGCGGATCATCCGGGCGTACCGGTGGTTGTCGTGGGAAACATCACGGTGGGTGGCACGGGCAAGACGCCGGTGGTGCTGTGGCTGGCGGAGCGGTTGAAGGAAAGGGGCGTTGCCGTCGGCATCGCCAGCCGCGGCTACGGCGGCAGCGAGCGCGGACCGCACCTGGTCGACGCCTCGGTCGACGCGGCGGCGCAGGTGGGCGACGAGGCGCTGTTGCTGGCGCGTGCCAGTGGCGTGCCGGTATGTGTTGCGCGCCGGCGCGCACGCGCCGCTCGCGAGCTGGTGCGACAGGGCTGCGAGGTCGTCCTGTGTGATGACGGGTTGCAGCACCTGGCCTTGCGCCGGGACCTGGAGGTGGCAGTCGTCGATGCGCGACGTGGGCTCGGCAATGGCGCACTGCTGCCTGCCGGGCCGCTGCGTGAACCGGCGAAGCGCCTCGCAGGCGTGGCACTCGTGCTGCTCAATGGCGAAGGGCCCGCCAGGGGTCTTCCCGGTCCTGCGCGGGCGCGGGCGATCCGCTTCCAGCTGGAACTCGGCGAGGCGGCGGCGTTGGCGGGCGGTGCGCGCCGGCCGTTGGGCGACTTCGCCGCAGGTCCGGTGCATGCGGTGGCGGGCATCGGGGACCCGCGGCGGTTTTTCGCTGCGCTGGCGGCCGTCGGCATCGATCCGGTGGAACACGCCTTTCCCGACCACCACGCCTTCGTGCGCACGGACCTGGAGTTCGGAGATACGCGGCCCGTACTCATGACCGCAGAAGGATGCCGTAAAATGCGAGGCCTTCGCCGACGGCAGGCTGTGGAGCGTGCCGGCCGAAGCAGTGTTCGCAGCGGCCGACGCCGAGCGGATCATGGAACGGATAACGCAGCTGTTGCCGGGCGGAGGCCCTTCAAAGAGTGCTTGATCCACGATTGCTGGACATCCTGGCCTGCCCGCTCTGCAAGGGACCGCTGCTGTTCAACCGCGCCACGGACCAGCTGGTCTGCCGCGCCGACCGGCTCGCCTTCCCGGTGCGCGACGGGATCCCGGTACTGCTCGAGGGCGAAGCCCACCCGCTGAACTCAGCGACGACCCGCTGCTCGAGCGGCTAGGGTCCGATCGATGTTCCGCGTCGTCATCCCGGCCCGCCATGGTTCCTCGCGCCTGCCCGGCAAGCCGTTGCTGCTGCTGGCGGGAAAGCCGCTGCTGCAGTGGGTGCATGAAAGGGCAATGCAATCGGCGGCCGCCGAGATCCTGGTGGCCACCGACGATGAACGAATCGCCGATACCGCGCGCGGCTTCGGAGCGCGCGTCGTGATGACCGCGCTGACGCACCAGTCCGGGCACCGACCGCATCGCCGAGGTTGCCGAACGGGCCGGCTGGGCGCCCGAAGACGTCGTCGTGAACCTGCAGGGCGACGAGCCGATGATGCCACGCGGTGCTGGTCGACCAGGTGGCCGGACTGCTCGAATCGCATCCGCAGGACGCGATCGGTACGCTGGCGTCGAAGGTCGCGACGTTGAACGCCTTTCTTGATCCCGAACGTCGTCAAGGTCATCACCGACGCGCAAGGCCGGGCACTCTACTTCAGCCGTGCACCCATACCCTGGGGCCGCGATTCGGCGCCGGCGGGCCTCGCGAGCCAGCGCGGCTTTGCCGGTGCGAGGCGCCATGTCGGCCTTTACGCCTATCGGGTCGAGGCATTGCGCCGGTTGTCGATGTCGCCACCGAGCCTGCTGGAGCAGATCGAAAAGCTCGAGCAACTGCGGGCGCTTGAAGCGGGACTGTCAATCCGTGTGGCCGAGGCACGAGGTTGCGCCAGGCCCGGATGTGAATACGCCTGAAGACCTGGCGCGGGTCGAGCGACTGATCCTTGCAGGTGGGGAGTCCTGATGGCGATTCCCGGTCTCGAGTTCGCGCAGATGCCGGCCAGTGACGTTGCGCACGCCATCCAGCTGTCGCTGACCCCGGTGTTCCTGCTCAACGGCGTGGGTGTCCTGCTCGGCGTGCTGACCAGTCGGCTGGCGCGCATCGTCGACCGGGCGCGCATGATGGAACTGGACCTGCCCACGGCCACCACGGACAAGGCCGAGGAACTGCGCCAGCAGATCGGCGTGATCAGTCGCCGCGCGCGGTTGATGAACCGCGCGATCACGCTGGGGACCTTCGCGGCGCTGCTGGTCGCGGCGATCGTCGCGCTGCTGTTTGCGGCGGCCTTCCTGGCTTTTCCGCTGGGCTCCTCGATCGCGGTGGTGTTCATCGTCGCCATGGTCTCGCTGGTCGGGGCGCTGTGGTGTTTCCTGATCGAGATCCGGATTTCCACCGCCTCGTTGCGTTTCGCCGGCGCGCGCAGGCCAGGTCCCTGAGGCCGGCACAAACCGTGCAAGCGAACAGGGGGCGGGCAATGAAGACCAGGGCTGCGATCGCGGTGGCTGCGGGAAAGCCACTGGAAATCCATGAAGTGGACCTGGCCGGTCCCGGGCCGGGAGAAGTGCTGGTGGAGATCAAGGCCACCGGCATCTGCCACACCGACGCGTACACGCTTTCGGGCAAGGACTCCGAAGGTCTATTCCCCTCCATCCTCGGGCACGAGGGGGCGGGAATCGTGAGGGATGTCGGTGCCGGGTGTCTCGACACTGAAGCCCGGCGACCACGTGATCCCGCTGTATACGCCGGAGTGCCGGCAGTGCAAGACCTGCCTCTCGCGCAAGTCGAACCTCTGCACGTCGATCCGTGCCACCCAGGGCAAGGGCGTGATGCCCGATGGCACCAGCCGCTTCTCGCTGGGCAAGGAGACGATCTACCACTACATGGGTTGCTCGACCTTTTCGAACTTCACCGTGCTTCCGGAGATCGCCCTGGCGAAGATTCGCGAAGACGCGCCATTCGACGTGGTGTGCTACATCGGCTGCGGCGTGACCACCGGTGTCGGCGCGGTGATCTGGACCGCCAAGGTCGAGCCGGGCGCGAATGTCGCGGTGTTCGGACTCGGCGGCATCGGCCTGAACGTGATCCAGGGCGCGAAGCTGGCCGGGGCCGACAAGATCGTCGGCATCGACCTGAATCCGGCCAGACGCGACATTGCCGAGCGGTTCGGCATGACGCATTTCATCAATCCGAAGGACGTGGGCGGCGACAAGGTCGTGCAAGCCGTCGTTGACCTCACCGGCGGGGGCGCGGACTACAGCTTCGATTGCACGGGCAATACGACGGTCATGAGGCAGGCGCTGGAGTGCTGCCACCGTGGCTGGGGCCAGTCGATCATCATTGGCGTGGCCGAGGCGGGCCAGGAGATCGCGACCCGGCCGTTCCAGCTGGTGACCGGTCGCGTCTGGAAGGGCACGGCTTTCGGCGGGGCGCGTGGACGTACCGACGTGCCGCGCATCGTCGACTGGTACATGGAGAAGAAGATCCGCATCGATGAGCTGATCACGCACCGGCTGCCGCTGGAAAAGATCAACGATGCCTTCACGCTGATGCATCACGGCGAGTCGATCCGCTCGGTGGTCGTCTACTGATTCCCCGGGGAGCCGACCGCAGGCGTGCCTCGCTGGTGCATCGCGCCGGCGATCGGCTCCAAGGTTGGGCACAGGGCGCTCTGGCCCCTGAATGCATGGGGGTCTTCGCCATGGCACGGGAATTGCTTGACCATTGCCATGAGTGCAATCAGTCCAATCCGATCGAATGGCTACGCCGAAGGCGTAGATCTTCCCAAACGTGCGCCGGCCGGTCCGGGTCCGGTTGCGTCAACCCCGCCGGGACCACAGGGCAACCTGCCGGGCCAGTCGCTGAGCTTCAGCCTGCGGCGTGTGCAGCTGGCACTGCAGCGGGGTGGCCTGCGCGAAATGTCCGAAGGACGCGTCGGCCAGGCGGAGTACGGTGTTCTGTCTCACTGCGCAGCCCAACCCGGTGTCGCGCAGGTGCAGATCGCCACCGCGCTGGATGTCGACAAGGCCAGTGTCGTCGGCCTTGTGGATAGACTCGAAGCGCTCGGCTGGCTCATCCGGCGTCGCAACCCCAAGGATCGTCGCCGTCATGGACTGCACCTTACGGGCGAGGGCGCCCGCGCACTGCAGGAGCTTCAGCAGCAGGCGGGCACCATCGAGTCGCGCGTGCGCAGCCGCTTTACGGAAGTCGAGTGGGAACAGTTCCTGGGCTTCCTCGCGCGTGCCGGAGGCGCCTGACGTGGCAAACGGCGTCAGTCGCTGACGCCGTCAGCAGCGCACAAGTAGCCGTAACTCTCGGAAAAGCCTTAAGATCGGGGACCGTTTTGCGTACCCCGTTTTTCCTGGCCGCTTCGAGGGTTCATGGCAGAAATCGATACAGCCTGGCTGACGATCGTTGATCGCATCGTGGCCAGTCATGCGGACCAGCCCGGGGCGCTGCTTCCGATCCTTCACGCTGTCCAGAAGGAGCTCGGACACGTTCCTGCCGGGGTCGTGGGGCGCATTGCCGATGGGTTGAACCTCTCGCGCGCCGAAGTCCACGGCGTCATCAGCTTCTATCACTATTTCCGCACGCACCCGCCCGGCCGCCACGTGGTGCAGCTGTGCCGTGCCGAGGCCTGCCAGGCCTGGAAAGGCGAAGCGACCGAGGCGCATGCCAAGCAGTGCCTGGGTGTCGACTACCACGGTACCAGCGCCGACGGCGCCTTCACGCTGGAGCCGGTGTACTGCCTCGGTAATTGCGCCGCAGGTCCTTCGATGATGATCGACGAGAAGCTTTACGGGCGTGTGACTCCCGAGCGCCTCGAGCAGTTGCTGGGCCAGTGGAGGCAGCAGTCGTGAGCGTGCGCGTGTTCGTCTCACGGGATGCGGCGGCCATCGCCCTGGGCGCGGACGAAACGGCCGCTGCGCTGCAGCGGGCCGCGACTGCGGCGGGCGAGAGCATCGAGATCGTGCGCACGGGCTCCCGGGGCATGGTGTGGCTCGAGCCGCTGATCGAGGTCGTGATAGGCAACGAGCGCATCGGCTATGGTCCGGTAGCGGCCGAAGAAGTCGACTCGCTGCTGCGCGCCGGCCTGCTGAAGGGTGGCGCGCACGCCAGGCGCCTCGGCGCAGTCGACAGGTTGCCGTACCTGGCGAAGCAGGAGCGCCTGACCTTTGCGCGCGTCGGCCTGATCGATCCGCTCGACATCGACCAGTACCAGGCGCATGGCGGATATGCCGGACTCAAGCGTGCACTGGGCCTCGGCGGTGAGCAGGTCGTCAAGGAAGTGACCGACTCCGGCCTTCGTGGCCGCGGCGGCGCGGCATTTCCGACCGGAATCAAGTGGAAGACCGTCTACGACCAGCCGGCGCAGCAGAAGTACGTGGTCTGCAATGCCGACGAGGGTGACTCCGGCACGTTCTCCGATCGCATGCTGATGGAAGGCGATCCGTACTGCCTGATCGAGGGAATGACGATAGCCGGCGTCGCCGTTGGCGCAACGCAGGGCTATATCTACCTCAGAATCGAATATCCGCATGCGGAAGTGGCGTTGCGCGCGGCCATCGCGACGGCGCGCCAGCGCGGCTTCCTCGGTCGCGACGTGATGGGCAGCGGCAAGGTGTTCGAGCTCGAGGTCCGGATGGGCGCCGGCGCCTACATCTGCGGCGAGGAGACCTCGCTGCTCGAGAGCCTGGAGGGCAAGCGCGCCGAAGTCCGCTTCCGGCCGCCGCTGCCGGCCATCCAGGGCCTGTTCGGACGGCCCACGGTGATCAACAACGTGATCTCGTTGGCGAGCCTGCCGGTGATCCTGGAGCGCGGCGCTGCCTTCTACCGTGATTTCGGCATGGGCCGCTCGCGAGGCACGTTGCCCATACAGCTGGCGGGCAACATCCGGCACGGCGGCCTGGTCGAGAAGGCATTCGGCGTCACGCTGCGCGAACTGCTGTACGACTTCGGCGGTGGATCGGCCAGTGGCCGGCCGATCCGCACGGTGCAGGTGGGCGGCCCGCTGGGTGCGTACATTCCCGAATCACAGTTCGACACGCCGCTCGACTACGAGGCCTTCACCGCGATCGGCGCGCTGGTCGGGCACGGCGGCATCGTGGCCTTCGACGACACGGTCGACATGGCGAGGATGGCGCGCTATGCAATGGAGTTCTGTGCCGTCGAGTCCTGCGGCAAGTGCACGCCCTGCCGCATCGGCTCGACGCGCGGCGTGGAGGTGCTCGACCGGATCATTGCCGGCGAGCGGCGCGACTCGAACATCGCGCTGCTCACGGACCTCTGCGACACGATGCAGTACGGCTCGCTCTGCGGCCTGGGCGGCATGACGCCGTTCCCGGTGGTGAGTGCGCTGAAGCATTTCCCGGAAGATTTCTCAGCGCAACCGCTGACGACTGCGGAGTAGCACGATGTACGCGTTGAACCACCACGACCACGGGACACCGGCTGTCGAAGGCGCACCGGTCACGTTGAATATCGACGGCGCGGAGGTCACGGTTCCGGCCGGCACGTCCGTGATGCACGCGGCGGCCGTCGCCGGCGGGGCCATCCCGAAGCTGTGCGCCACCGACACGCTCAAGGCGTTCGGCTCCTGTCGCGTCTGCCTCGTGGAAATCGAAGGCCAGCGCGGCTTTCCTGCGTCCTGCACGACGCTGGTCGCGCCGGGCATGAAGGTGCGCACCGATAGCGAGCGGCTGGAGAAGCTGCGCCAGGGCGTCGTCGAGCTGTACATGTCCGATCATCCGGAACAGTGCTCCGCCGGGTCGCGCAGCGAACTGCGGCAGGTGGCCGACGGGCTTGGCATCGGCCTCGCGACCCGCTACGGCAACGACGGCGAGAACCATCTTTCGGCCTGCAAGGACGAGAGCAACCCGTATTTCACCTTCGACCCGGCGGCCTGCATCGTCTGTTCGCGCTGCGTGCGTGCCTGCGGCGAAGTCCAGGGCACGTTCGCGCTCACCGTGGAGGGTCGCGGTTTCGGCTCGAAGATCGTCGCCAGCCAGGCCGAGACGTTCTTCGATTCCGAGTGCGTGTCGTGCGGTGCCTGCGTCGAGTCCTGCCCGACCGGCGCGCTGGTCGAGAAGTCGATGATCGAGGTCGGCCAGCCGACCGAAGTCGCCAAGACCACCTGCGCCTATTGCGGCGTCGGCTGCTCGTTCGAGGCCGAGGTCAAGGACCAGCAAGTCGTGCGCATGGTTCCGAGCCGCGACGGCAAGGCCAACCGCGGCCATGCCTGCGTGAAGGGCCGCTTCGCCTATGGCTATGCGACCCATGCGGACCGCATCACCAAGCCGATGATCCGCAGCAGCATCAACGATCCGTGGAAGCAGGTGAGCTGGGAGGAGGCGTTCGAGTACGCGGCCTCCGAGTTCAGGCGCATCCAGGCGAAGTATGGCCGCACCTCCGTGGGCGGCATCACCTCCTCGCGCTGCACCAACGAGGAAGCCTTCCTCGTCCAGAAGCTGGTTCGCGCCGCGCTGGGCACGAACAACGTGGACACCTGCGCGCGCGTCTGCCATTCGCCCACCGGCTATGGCCTGAAGAGCACCATGGGCGAGTCCGCCGGCACCCAGTCCTTCGACTCGGTGATGAAGAGCGACGTGATGCTGGTGATCGGCGCCAACCCCACCGATGGACACCCGGTGTTCGGTTCGCGCATGAAGCGTCGCCTGCGCGAGGGCGCGAAGCTCATCGTCGCCGATCCGCGCGCCATCGACCTGGTGCGCACGCCACACATCCAGGCGGACTACCACCTGCAGCTGCGCCCGGGTACGAACGTCGCCCTGATCAATTCGCTGGCCCACGTGGTGGTCACCGAGGGCCTGGTGAACGAGGCCTTCGTGGCCGAGCGTTGCGAGCCGGCGCCATTCAAGCGCTGGGCGGAATTCGTCTCGCAGCAGCGCAACTCACCCGAGGCCATGGAGGCCGTGACCGGCGTGCCGGCGCGACTGGTGCGCGGCGCGGCGCGGCTGTACGCCACCGGCGGCAACGGCGCGATCTACTACGGCCTGGGCGTCACCGAGCACAGCCAGGGCAGCACCATGGTGATGGGCATCGCGAACCTCGCCATGGCCACCGGCAACCTCGGCCGCGAGGGCGTGGGCGTGAACCCGCTGCGCGGCCAGAACAACGTGCAGGGTTCCTGCGACATGGGCTCTTTCCCGCACGAGCTGGCGGGTTACCGGCACATCTCCGACGAGGGCGTGCGCAACCTGTTCGGCAACGAGTGGGGCGTGACGCTCGATCCGGAGCCCGGCCTGCGCATCCCGAACATGTTCGAGGCCGCCATCGACGGCACTTTCAAGGCGATGTACGTGCAGGGCGAGGATCCGGCGCAGTCGGATCCCAACACCCAGCATGTCACCGCCGCACTGTCGTCGCTGGAATGCCTGGTCGTGCAGGACCTGTTCCTCAACGAGACGGCCAAGTACGCGCATGTGTTCTTCCCCGGCGCCTCGTTCCTCGAGAAGGACGGCACCTTCACCAATGCCGAGCGGCGCATCTCGCGCGTCCGGCGCGTGATGGATCCGCTGGCGGGGCTGGCGGACTGGGAAGTGACCGTGCGCTTCGCCAAGGCGCTCGGCTACGAGATGAACTACACCCACGCCTCGCAGATCATGGACGAGATCGCGCGCCTGACGCCCACGTTCACCGGCGTTTCCTTCGAGAAGCTGGACCGCGAGGGCAGCATCCAGTGGCCCTGCAACGAGCAGGCACCGGAGGGCACGCCGACCATGCACGTCGGCGAGTTCGTGCGCGGCAAGGGCCGATTCTTCGTCACCGAGTACGTGCCCACCAAGGAGCGCGTCAACATGCGCTTCCCGCTGATCCTCACGACCGGGCGCGTGCTGACGCAGTACAACGTCGGAGCGCAGACACGGCGCACGCCCAACAGCGAGTGGTATGACGAGGACCGCCTCGAGATCCACCCGCACGATGCGGAAGACCGCGGCATCACCACTGGCGACTGGGTTGGCGTCTCCAGCCGCGCCGGCACCACGGTGCTGCGCGCGACGGTCACCGACCGGGTCCAGCCGGGCGTGGTGTACACCACGTTCCATTTCCCGGAGTCGGGCGCCAACGTGATCACCACCGAGAATTCGGACTGGGCGACCAACTGTCCCGAATACAAGGTGACCGCGGTGCAGGTCGACCGTGTGCAGCAGCCCTCGGAGTGGCAGAAGCGCTTCCTCGAGCAGGACAGGCAACAACTGGACCTGCTGCATCGCGCCGGCGCCGAACTCGGATCGGACCCGCGCTGAGCCGCGCGGCGGGCGGCGCGCGATCCGGGGCAACAGGCATGTCCACTGCAGAACGACAAGCGGTGGTCGAATTGCCGGTTCGCCGGTGGCGCGACGGAAAATGGAGCGAAGCGCGCGACCGCGTCGCCAATGAAGTGCCGGTGGCGCTGACCTACAATTCCATCCCGCACGTCGTGATGCTGGCGACGCCGTCCGACCTGCTTGACCTGGGCTACGGCTTCACGGTCAGCGAGGCGCTGGTGGACGGCGCTGCGCAAATTCGGGATGTGAGGCTCGAAGAGAGCGATGCCGGCCCCATCGTCGCGCTCTCGATAACACAGGACAAGCTCGCGGCAGTGCTGGACCGGCGGCGCAACCTGACCGGCCGGACGGGCTGCGGAGTCTGCGGCGCGGAAACAATAGAAGACGCGATCCGGCATCCCGCGCCGGTCAGTCCCGGCGGTAGCGTCGCGCGCGAGGCGCTGGCGCAGGCCCTGCGCGCATTGCGCGAGCGGCAGGTGCTGAATGCCGATACCGGCAGCCTGCATGCGGCGGCCTGGGTGGACTGGGACGGCGCGATCCAGCTGGTGCGCGAGGATGTCGGCAGACATAACGCGCTCGACAAGCTGATCGGCGCACTGCTGCGCGGCGGCGCCGACCTGCAGCAGGGCTTTGCGCTGGTGACCAGCCGCGCCAGCTACGAAATGGTCCAGAAGGCCGCCACCGTCGGCATCCGCATGCTGGTGGCCGTGTCTGCGCCGACGGCGCTGGCCGTGCAGCTCGCGAGCGAGTCGGGGCTGACGCTGGTAGGCTTTGCGCGGGAACAGCAGCAGGTCGTCTACGCACATCCGGAACGCTTGTCATGAACATCGAACACCTTGTTTCAATGGCCAACGACATCGGCAGCTTTTTTGACGGCGACCTGGGTCCGAAGGAAGCGCCGTCGAGCATTGCACTGCACATCTCCCGCTACTGGGAACCACGCATGCGCGCAGCGATCATCGAGTACGCGGCCGACGGCGGCGCCGGGCTTTCCGCATCGGCGCTCGCAGCGGTGAAATCCCTGCCTGCTCCTGCGGTGCGGAGTTGAGCCGCAATCCGCTGTTCGAGTCCGGGTGGGAGGATCCCGGTGAGAAGGGCGAGCACCTGGCCATCGTCCAGTTCCCGACCTTCCACATCCAGCGTCTCGCGGGCTACGCCAAGGCGAGTGTCTCGCGCCGCTACCTCGAGCCCTTCAACCTGTCGCTTCCGGAATGGCGGTTGCTCACGCTGATCGCCGAGAGCTCCCCGGTTTCCTTCGCCGACATCACCGCGCGCACGCTGATGGACAAGGGACAGGTGAGTCGCACGCTGCGCTCACTGCAGGGCCGTGGCCTGGTCGAAGTGGGGCCGGCCGTCGAGCGCAAGGCGGCAGGACGTGGCGCGGGTGTGAATCCGCGGGTGGTCGTGAACCTGTTGCCCGCTGGCAGGGCGCTGTTCGAGCAGATCCTGCCGGTGGCGCGCGAGCACCAGGCGCGACTCATCAGCCTGCTGAGCCTGGAAGAGCGTCGCATGTTCCTGCAGGTGGTCGAGCGCCTGATGAACTTCCTGGCCGAAGACAGCCGCAAGCCATGAGCGTGGCACTGGAATTCGCGTTCGAAGCGCGCGTGCGCGTGGCCCCGCCGCTGGTCGTCGGCGACGGGCCGAACGGGCTGCGCCGCATCGTGCCCATCCTGGGTGGTCGCTGCAGCGGCCCCGGTTTCGAGGCCGAAGTCCTGCCGGGCGGCGCGGACTGGCAGGTGGTGCGTGCCGACGGCGTGCTGCAACTCGAGGCCCGCTACACGCTGCGCATGCCCGACGACACGCTGGTGCAGGTGATCAACCGCGGGATGCGGCACGGACCAAAGGAAGTGCTGGAACGAATCTTTCGCGGCGAGGCGGTGGATCCACGCGAGTACTACTTCCGCACCGTTGCCGAGTTCGAGGCGCCGCGTGGACCGCACGAATGGCTCAACCGCGCGCTCTTCCTGGGCGAGGCCGAGCGGCGCGTCGACGAGGCCATCGTCCGCTTCCATCGCGTCTGTTGACTTGCCAAATCAGGTATAGAATCCGCGTCCCTTGCCGGGCAGCCCCAGCCGCCCATCTTTCCTTTCGAAGGAGCCGAATCCGTGAACCAGCCCATCAGCCTTGCCATCGAAGGCGAAATCGCCGTCATCACCATCGACAGCCCGCCCGTCAACGCAATCTCTGCAGCTATTCGTCGCGGCCTGCTGTCGATCTCCCGGGAGCTAGCGGGCAATACGCAGGTCAAGGCCGTGGTGATGCACTGCGCCGGCCGCACCTTCATGGCGGGCGCGGACATCAGCGAGTTCGGCGGCGTGATGGCGCCACCGGAACTGCGCAATGTGCTGACCGAATTCGAGTCGCTGCCGCAGCCGGTGGTGATCGCACTGCACGGCACCGCGCTCGGCGGCGGCGTGGAAGTGGCGCTCGCCGGGCATTACCGCATTGCCGACAGCGCGGCGCGGCTGGGGTTTCCCGAAATCACGCTGGGCATCGTGCCGGGCGCCGTGGGTACGCAGCGGCTGCCGCGCCTGATCGGAGCCGAGCAGGCGCTGCAGATGTTCCTCGATGGCAAGCCGGTGGGAGCCGAGGACGCGAAGAAGCTGGGCCTCATCGACGAGATCGCCAGCGGTGACCTGAAGGCAGCAGCCATCGCCTATGCGCCAAGCGGCTGGTGGCTGCGGGCAAGGGTCCGCGTCGCGTGCGCGACATGCCCGTCGACGCCGATTCCGGAGTCGCGGCTTGCGGAAATCCGCGCGCAGGCGGCGAAGCAGCACAAGGGCGTCATCACGCCCGAACTGGACATCGCTCGCGGTGCGCGCAGCCTGGGAACTGCCGTTCGACAAGGGCCTCGCGCTGGAGCGCGCGATCAGCGACGGCTCGCTGCAGACGCCCGAGTCGCGCGCCATGCGACACCTGTTCTTCGCCGAGCGCGAGGTGACCAACGTCCCTGGTATCGGCGCGAACGACAAGCCGCGCACGATCGGCAGTGCCGGCATCATCGGCTCCGGCACGATGGGTGGCGGCATCGCGATGGCCTTCGTCAACGCCGACATCCCGGTGGTGCTGCTGGACGTGGACCAGGCCGCGCTCGACCGCGGACTGGCCACCATCCGCAAGAACTACGAGCAGACGGTCAAGCGCGGCAAGATGACGCCTGCCGATGTCGAGAAGCGCATCGCGATGATCAAGCTGAGCACGCGCTACGAGGATTTCGCACAGTGCGACGTGGTGATCGAGGCGGTCTTCGAGGACATGAACCTCAAGAAGAAGATATTCGCCGAACTCGACCGCGTCATGAAGCCGGGCGGCATCCTCGCGACGAACACCTCGACGCTGGACATCAATGTCATTGCTGCGGCGACGAAGCGACCGCAGGATGTCGTGGGCCTGCACTTCTTCAGTCCGGCCAACGTGATGCGACTGCTGGAGATCGTGCGCACCGACACTACGGGCAACGACGTTGTCGCCACTGCGTTCGCGCTGGCAAAGAAGCTCAAGAAGGTCGGCGTGCTGTCGCGCGTGTGCTTCGGCTTCATCGGCAACCGGATGATGGATCCCTATGGACGCGAGGCCGAGCGACTGGTGCTGGAAGGCGCAACGCCTGCGCAGGTCGACGGCGCGCTGGAGCGCTTTGGAATGGCCATGGGCATGCTGGCCGTGTACGACATGGCTGGCGTCGATGTCGGCGTGAAGGCACGCAGGGCGAACCCGGACCGCCAGCCCAAGGACGACCCGACCTTCTACCGTGCCTCGCAGGTGCTGTTCGACAACAGCTGGCTGGGTCAGAAGTCCGGCAAGGGCTACTACCGCTACGAGGCCGGTTCGCGCGAGCGCCTGGCTCACGATGAGGCGATGAAGCTGCTGTCCGAAGAGGGTCGGCGCCTGGGCATCGCCCGTTCAGGTCCCATCAGCGACACCGAGATCGTGGAGCGCTGCATCTATTCGATGATCAACGAGGGCGCCCGCATTCTCGAGGAAGGCATTGCGCTTCGGCCTGGTGACATCGACACCGTCTACACGGCCGGTTATGGCTTCCCGCGCTTCCGTGGTGGACCGATGTTCCATGGCGACGAGATCGGGCTGGACACGGTGCTGGCGGGCCTCATCAGGTACGGGAAGCAGGGCAATCCGCGTGACTGGGAGCCGGCGGCGCTGCTGAAGCAGCTGGCCGAGTCCGGCAGCACGTTCGCTGCCTGGCACGCGGCGCGCGCCTCCAGGGCCTGAGCAGCGTGTACACGAGCTATGTCATCGCGCCGGCGCCGCGCACGGCGCTGCCGGTGCACGGCAGCGCGGACCGGTTTGCGGTGCGTCGCATTTACTGCATTGGTCGCAACTACGCCGATCACGTGCGCGAGATGGGTGGCGATCCGTCGCGTGAACCGCCGATCTTCTTCAGCAAGCCGGCCGATGCCATCGCTGGCGCGGGCGGCATCGTGCCCTATCCGCCGGGAACCACCGACCTGCACCACGAAGTGGAGCTGGTCGTTGCTTTGCAGCGGGGAGGCGCGAACATCGCGGCAGCAGAGGCACTGCAGCATGTCTGGGGTTATGCGGTGGGCAATGACCTGACCCGCAGGGACCTGCAGGGGCAGGCGCGCACGAAGGGCCTGCCCTGGGACATGGCCAAGGGATTCGATGCCTCCGCGCAGGTGGGGGCGCTGACGCCCGCTGCGCAGTTTGGAATGCCCGACGCGCAGTCGATCTGGCTGAAGGTGAACGGACGTGAAAGGCAGCGCTCGACGCTGGACCAGCTGATCTGGCCCGTGCCGGAAGTAATCGCAGCGCTGTCGCGACTCGTCACGCTGCAGGCCGGGGACCTCATCTTCACGGGGACGCCGGAAGGGGTTTCCGCCCTGGTTCCGGGCGACGAGGTCTCTGCAGGCATCGACAACCTGGAACCGCTCGAATTCCGGATCGGCCCGGGTCCAGCCTGATCAATCCAGTGCGGACATGGCCCGGCGGCTAGACCAGGTCCTGCTGCTGGGGGCCTGTACGGCGGCTGGCCCGCTGGCACTGGGCCTTTACCTGCCCGCCCTGCCGCTGGTCCAGCAGGACTTCGGCGCCGATGTTTCGCAGGTCCAGTTCACCGTCAGTCTCTCGCTGCTGGGCTTCGGGCTGGGGCTGTTGCTGCTCGGCCCGTTGTCGGACCGCTACGGTCGACGGCCTTGCCTGCTGGCGGGCCTTGCGGTTTTCGCCGCGGGCTCGGCCCTCGCGGCAATCGCACCCAGTCTCGCCGTGATGGCCGTTGCCCGCTTTGCACTGGCTGCAGCGGCCGCGCTGGTCTTCATCAGTGCGCGTACCGTGGTGGCGGACACCTCGCCGCGGGCACTGCTGGCGCGCGAAGTCGCGCAGGTGACCATGATCAACGTGATCGCGCAGTCCGCGGCGCCACTGATGGGCAACGTGGTGATCGGCATCGGGGGTTGGCGGGCAACACAGTGGTTCGCCAGCCTGCTGGGCGTGCTGCTGCTGGTTCTCGTCGCGTGGCGCCAGCCCGAGACTCATCCGGGCAAGCTGCACGGCCATGCGCAGCCACGGACAAGCCTGCTGCGTCCCGCGTTCGAACTGCTGGGCCGGGGCCCGTTCCGGCTGCTGATGCTGCAGGTGGGCCTGCTGTACTGCGCCTATCCGGCCTTCGTCGCGACAGCGCCGCACCTGATGGTCGAGAGCTTCCATCGGCCGCCACGCGAGTTCGCGCTGTACTTCGCCTTCCTGCCGGCAGGCTACCTGCTCGGCAATCTCTATGTCATTCACCTGGGAAGCGCCCTGACGCCGCACCAGCTCGTGCTGCGTGGATCCCGGATCGCGAGCGTCGCGTGCGCGAGCAGCTTCCTGCTGCTGCTTGCGGGTTTCTGGCACCCGTTGTCCATGTTCCTGCCTGCAGGCCTGATCCTGAACTTCGGCCTTGGCCTTGCGCTGCCAGCTGTCTCCGCGCGTGCCGTGCTGAGCGCGGGAAACCAGCTGGGCTCCGCCTGGGGACTGTTGGGATTCGCACAGCAGGCGCAGGCGGCGCTGGCGGTGCAGGCTCTGGCGCTGTTCAACGGGGGCTCACCGTTCACCGTGCTCACGCTATGTCTCGCCGCCGTACTCAGCGCCATGCTGATCGAGATGCGCAGCGGCAGGTGAGGGTGGAGCACTGGCCCACAGGAGTTGCACGGGTTCGCCGGCCCTGCACCAGAGAATCGCGTACTGGCCGAACGCACGAGCCAGGTCGATGGCCTCGTCCTGGGCGAGGCCGAACACCAGGATACCGTGCTCGTCGGGCCACTGGCCGCGCGGATCCTGCGCCACGGTTGGCACCATGTGATGCCCGGCTGGAATTCGCGCCAGCAGCTGTTCACGCCTGCTGGCGTTTTCCGCTGCCGGCAACCTGCGGCTGCGTGGATTTGCGGCCGTGATCATGGCCGCCACGGTCGCCCCGAAGCTCTCCAGCAGCAGGTCCAGCTCCGGGCTGGCTTGTCCCACTCCCAGCAGCACGTTCCCCCTGGGTGCTTCGACAATGTAGCTACTCTGCCGGTAAGCGGCTTCGAGTTCGCCGGGCGTTGCCATGGCCGACCTCCGTTGAAACATCGAAGCGGTAGACTGGAACCTCACAAGGGAGGACCGAATGGAGACCCGACCGCCGCTGCCGCCGTTCACCGCCGACACCGCGAAACAGAAGGTTCGCGCTGCCGAGGATGCCTGGAATTCACGCGATCCCGACCGTGTCGTGAAGGTCTATACCGATGACACATTGTGGCGCAACCGGGCCGAGTTTCCGCGCGGACGCGAACAGGTGCATGCGTTCCTGATGCGCAAGTGGGCGCGGGAGCTCGACTATCGGCTCATCAAGGAGTTGTGGGCCTGGACGGAGAGCCGCATCGCCGTGCGTTTTGCCTATGAGTGGCACGACGATTCCGGGCAGTGGTATCGCAGCTACGGCAACGAGAACTGGGAATTCAACGCCGAAGGCTACATGCAGCGGCGCTTCGCGAGCATCAACGACCTGCCGGTAACGGACGGGCAGCGGCTGTTCCGATGGCCGCTGGGCCGGCGTCCCGACGACCATCCCTCGCTCTCGGAACTCGGACTCTGAGGATGGCGGCGGAGATATCCGCCACCGGGTTCGAGGTGCGCGCTGTCGCGTGGTCCGTCGCGCGTCCGGCGCTGATGAGCGTCCGCACGAAGGTTTTCGTCGAGGAACAGGGCGTGCCCGCCGCACTCGAGGAGGATGACCGGGATCCCGGGTGCCTGCACCTGCTGGCCACCCGGAACGGCGTGCCGGTGGGCGCCGCACGCCTCGACATCGTCCAGGGCGGAAAGCTTGGCCGTGTGGCGGTGTTGCCGGAGCACCGTGGCCACGGCGTGGGCAAGGCGATGATGCGGGCGCTGCACGCGATTGCGCCAGCGCACGGCCTGCAGGAACTCTGGTGCCATGCCCAGCTGTCTGCGGTGCCGTTCTATGAGCGCCTTGGCTACCGCCGTGAAGGCAAGGAGTTCCTTGAGGCCGGCATCGGGCACCTCGTGCTGCGCTGCCGGCTCGTCGCCTGAATCAGAATCCGAAGCGCGATCCCAGTCCAGTGAGCGTTGCGATTCCCAGCAGGGCGAATATCGCCGCGGCCACGCCATGCACCAGCCGCATCGGGATGCGGCCTGCCAGCTTGTCGCCGATGATCACCGCCGGGACATTGGCGATCAGCATGCCCAGCGTCGTGCCGACCACGACGGCCACCGGCGCCTGGTAGTGCGCGGCGAGCGCCACCGTCGCGATCTGCGTCTTGTCGCCCATCTCGGCGACGAAAAAAGCGATGAACGTCGCGCCGAATACACCAAAGCGATGCGCGACGCGCGTGTCGCTTTCGTCGATCGAATCGGGTATCAGCGTCCACACGGCCATGGCCAGGAATCCGAGGCCGAGTATCCAGCGCATCACTTCGGGCGAGACCGTGGTCGTGATCCAGCTGCCGAGTGCGCCGGCGAGCGCGTGATTGAGCAGGGTTGCCGCGAGGATGCCCATGATGATGGGCATGGGGCGTCGGAAGCGCGCAGCCAGCACGAAAGCCAGCAGCTGGGTCTTGTCGCCGATTTCCGCGAGGGCCACGACGCCGGTGGAGACCATCAGGACATGCAGCGAGTCCAGCATTCCGGCTTCGATCCTCCGCGCCGCGAATCGCGGCCGTGCACGCTAGCATGCACACCGGGGCCCGCGCGAACCCATGCGTTGTCCTTTTGCCCGGTCGGGACCGGCTGCGTTACAGTCCGGAGCACACCTTGTCGTTCGACGGAATATGGAGGTCCCTGTCATGCAACGCCGATACCTGTTTGCGCTGGCCGCATCCACGCTGTTGACCGCCTCGGGCCTAATGGCCTGGTCACCCGCCGCGTCTGCTTCCGAGGCGAAGGTTGAGCTCTCCAACAAATGGCGCATCGAGGTGGATGGCAAGGCCGATTCCGATGGCGCGATCGTGTTCCGGATTACCCCCAAGGACGGGACGGCGACCGACGTGACCGTACCCATCCAGAAGGGCAACACTGAAAACGAGGCCGCAAAGGCCATCGTGTCGGCGTTCAAGTTGCAACTTCCCAAGGGCGGGTTCAAGTCCGAGCGTGATGACGGCGAGGACGTGGTGCTGAAGAAAGCCGGCAAGACCCCAAACTTCGCGCTGGAGATCGTCAGTGCGTCGGCGCTGAACCTGAAGCTGAAGCTGGAGAAGGAGTAGTCGCCGCGGCTGCCTCCACAGCGGGTTTCGCGCAACGGAATCCTAGATGGTTGGTGCTGCTTCGCACCTCGCCCTTGCCTCGCGTGCCAACCATGTAGCGTGAGCAGTACTGTTCGGTGCACAGGAACGAGCCACCCCGGTGCACGCGCTTGGCCGTGCCCGGTTCGTCGGGATCGAAGCTGTCGGCCGGTCCCTGTGGATTGCGCGCCGTCGCACCCGCGGCGGCGAGTTCCACGTAGTAGTCCGGCCGGTACCAGTCACCCATCCATTCCCAGACGTTGCCGGAAACGTCGAAAATGCCATAGCCGTTGGCAGGGAAGGATGCGACCGGAGCCGTAGCCGTGTACCCGTCGCGGGCGGTGTCGTGGTCCGGGAAGTGGCCCTGCCAGGCATTGGTCATCCAGCGACCGTCCGGCAGGAATTCATCGCCCCAGGGGTATGCCTTGCCGGCAAGGCCGCCACGAGCTGCGAATTCCCACTCGGCCTCGGTGGGCAGCCGCTTGCCCGCCCAGGCACAGAACGCCACCGCGTCTTCCCAGGCGACGTGCACCACGGGATGGTCCTCGAGACCGGCCAGGGAGGAACCGGGACCTTCGGGGTGGCGCCAGTCCGCACCCTGCACCCAGCGCCACCATTGCAGCGCGTTGTCGAGGGGCACCGGGCCGTCAGTCCGGTTGAATACCGCAGAGCCTGGCGCACGCTGTTCCGGCGTCGAGCCTGGCAGCTCGTCCTCGTCTACCGGCTTCTCGGCCACGGTTACATGCTTCGTTGCGGCAATGAAATCGGCAAACCGCGCGTTCGTCACCTCGGTGCGATCCATCCAGAATCCGTCGACGTGGACGCGATGGACGGGACGGGAGTCGCGGGTCGCCTGCATGCCCACTTCGTTGGAATCATTTCCGGGAGGGTCCGTGGCACCCATCGAGAACTCACCGCCCGGTATCCACTGCATGCCTTCCGGGCCAGCGGTCGGTGCCGCGACGACATCCGGAATGGTCGGGGCAAAGGCGGTCCCGGGGATTGGAGGCGGTACTGCCATCCGAGAACCCTTGCCTTGCCAAAGCGCCACGCCAGCGCCGGCCGCAACTCCAACCAGGGCCAGTCCCGCCAGTGCCATCCTGTTCATGCGCAATCCCGTGCCGTCGTGGGCGGGAAGATAGCGCATTTCGCAAGGATTGCCGGCCTCGCGCTAGAATCGCGCGATGCGAACCATTCAACGCCCGCAATGGGTTGCCGCTGCCGCGGCGCTGTCTTTGTTCCTTCTGGCGGGCTCGGGCTGCTCGCGCAGTGCGCCTGAATCCGCGGTCGAGTCGCCACCGGCGGCAACCGCTCCGAAGCCGCAGCTCGGCAGCTTCGGCTTCGACGCCACCGGGATGGACCGCGAAGTGAAGCCCGGGGACGATTTCTTCGAGTTCGTCAACGGGACGTGGGTAAGGAACACGGAAATTCCTGCCGACCGGGCGAGCTACGGCACGTTCGTGATGATCCATGAGCGCGTGGAGAGGGACGTGCGCGCAATCGTCGAGGGCGCGGCGAGCGATACGGCCGCAACCGGCGATCGTCGCAAGATCGGCGATGCCTTCACCGCGTTCATGGACGAGGCGCGCATCGAGTCGCTGGGCCTCACGCCGCTGAAGCACGAGCTGGAGGCCATCGCGGCAATAGACGACCGCACGGCGCTGGCGCGCCTGTTCGGGCAATCGCTGCGCGCGGATGTGGACCTGCTGAACGCCACCGATACCTACACGGACCGGCTGTTCGGGCTCTGGGTCACGCAGCACCTGCACCGCCCGGACGAGGTCGCGCCGTACCTGGTGCAGGGTGGCCTCGGAATGCCGGACCGCGACTATTACCTCGCTGACGGGAAGATGGTCGATATCCGCAAGGCCTATCAGGCGCACGTCGCGAAGCTGCTGACATTGGCGGGAATCGACGACGCGGAAGCGCGTGCCGCACGGATCCTTGCGCTGGAGACTGCAATCGCCCGCGTGCATGCGACACAGGAGCAGACCAACGACGTCCGCCAGGGCGACAACGAGTGGCAGCGCGCCGATTTCCCGCGCAAGGCGCCCGGCCTGGAATGGGATGCCTTCTTCGAGGGTGCGCAGCTCGCCGCGCAGCCGAATTTCATCGTCTGGCAGCCCAAGGCGATTGCAGGAATCTCGCGGCTCGCCGCAGCCCAGCCCCTGGAGGTCTGGAAGGACTATCTGACGGTGCGGGCGATCGACCGTGCCTCGAGTTTCCTGCCGAAGGCCTTTGCCGACCAGCGATTCGCGTTCTACGGCACGGTGCTGGCCGGCACCCCGCAGCAGAGGGATCGCTGGAAGCGCAGCCTCAACGCCGTTGACGCCCAGCTGGGTGAGGCGGTGGGCAAGCTGTACGTCGAGCAGCACTTCTCGCCGGAGACCAAGGCGCGCGCCGACGAGATGGTGAAGAACGTCGTCGCGGCGTTCGCGCGGCGCATCGATGCGCTCGACTGGATGGCGCCAGAGACCAAGGAGACCGCCAAGGCGAAGATCGCCGGCATCGGGGTCGGCATGGGCTATCCCTCGAAGTGGATCGACTATTCGGCGCTGGAGATCCGTCCCGACGACGCGCTCGGCAACGCACAGCGGTCGAGCCTGTTCGAGTACCAGCGCAACCTCGCAAAGCTCGGCAAGCCGGTGGATCGCGAGGAGTGGTTCCTGCTGCCGCATGAGGTCAACGCGCTCAACGTGCCGCTCGAGAACCGGATGATCTTCCCGGCGTCGATCCTGCAGGCGCCGTTCTTCGATGGTGCCGCGGACGACGCGGTGAACTACGGATCGATGGGCGCGGTGATCGGCCACGAGATCAGCCACAGCTTCGACAACATGGGCGCCCTGTTCGACGAGCGGGGCCGGATGCACAACTGGTGGACACCGGAAGACCAGAAGCGCTTCGAGAAGGCCGGCGACGCGCTGGCGAAGCAGTACGACGGCTACAGGCCGTTTCCGGACCTCGGCGTGAATGGCAGGCTCACGTTGGGCGAGAACATCGCCGACGTGGCAGGCCTGGCTACCGCCTGGGATGCCTACCAGGTTTCGCAGGAGGGCAAGCCGCCCCAGGTGCTGGACGGCTTCACGCCCGCGCAGCGGTTCTTCCTCGGCTTCGGGCAGTCCTACCGCGCGAAGGAGCGTGAGCCGGCGTTGCGCAATGCGCTGCTGGCCGATCCGCACGCGCCGGACCATTACCGCGCCCAGACCGTGCGCAATGTCGATGCCTGGTACGAAGCCTTCGGCGTCCAGCCGGGCGAGAAGCTTTACCTGGCGCCGGACCAGCGCGTGAAGGTGTGGTGAGCGGCGCGCGACTGCGCAACCTCCTGCCTGTTGGCCTGCTGTTGTTGGCCTCGGCGCGGCTGCCGGCCCAGTCGCACGCCGAAAGCGCGTTCACCGACGCGGCCGCCTGGACGGTGGTGGTCCGCGGTGCGGTGGAACTGCCGTTCATCGAAGATGAACAGACTTCGTTCATGGGGTCCGGCTTCGTCGTCGACGCTGCGCGTGGCTGGGTGCTGACGAACGCCCACGTTGCCACGCACTCCCATGCCAACCTGACCGTTACCTTCAAGGGCGGCAAGCCGATGAAGGCGCGGCAGGTGTATGTGGACCCTTACCTGGACCTTGCCGTGCTGCGCTATGACCCGAAGGCGCTGCTTGCACCGCCCGGCGTTCCGCGGCTGGCCTGCGGCGACCTGCCGCCAACGGGCCGCCCCGTCGGCGCTTTCGGTCATCCGTGGGGCTACTACTTCACCGGCACGCGCGGCATCACTTCGGCCATCACCTCGCGCCTCGGGCCGGACATGATCCAGACCGACGCGCCCATCAACGAAGGCAATTCCGGCGGACCACTGATCAGCCTGGAGGACGGTTCCGTGGTCGGGATCAGCGCCGCGATTGCCGTGGAGAACGACAAGCGTGCCGACGGCATCGGCTTCGCCGTTCCGACGGTGTATGCCTGTCGCCTCCTGGAGCTGCTGCAGGCCGGCCAGGATCCCTCGCCACCCGAGAATCTTGTCGCCTTTGCCATCGACCTGGGCGACGAACACACGCTGACGATTGCCAACAGCCGGCTGCCTGACGGAGCGGTGCAGTTGCAGACCGGGGACACGATCCTGGCGCTGAATGGCAGGCGCATTGCGACCCAGGGCGATTTCGTCCATTCGGCGCGCGGGCACCTGGGCGCGCTGGTGCTGACCGTGGAACGCGAAGGGAAGGTCATCGAGGTTTCGGGCAGTTGGCCGCCAGCCGACCGCGTGCTGGAGCGCGAAGGCCTTCTGGTCACCGGTGCATTGTTTGCCGCCACCCCGTTGGGCATCTCCTCGGTGCTTGCCACGCCGGCCGCGCTGATGGTTCACCACGTGGAGCCGGGTTCCGAGGCCGAGGCTGGCGACCTGCGCGCTTACGACCTGCTGTACAGCATCGATGACCAGCGTCCCGGATCCCTTCAGGCCCTGCAGGAGATAGTCGAGAAGGCCCGCCGGCAGCAACGGGACCTCGAGCTGGTGGTCATGCGCCTTTCTGACGGCGACGGGCTGTTCGATTACCACCGCCGCCTGTTGCCGGCTGACACGCTGCAGCGGGTCAGCGCCCGGCGCTAGCTCCCCGGATTTCTCCGGGAAGCCCTTTTGATGGTGGAGGCGGGGGGAATCGAACCCCCGTCCGCAAGCCCTACATTTCAGGATCTACGTACGTAGCTGTCTCTTTGGGTTCTCACCTCACGCTACCCGAGCAGCAGGGAAGACGCTTGGCCAGCTGACGGTGTCTCTTAACGATGCATCCCGTAGCACGATGCATCGCGATCCTGTGAGCGCGTCCCCCGGTTCCGTGGCACAGGCACCAGCGGGTCGGAGGTTAGGCGGGGTTAAGCCGCCAGAGCGTAGTTGTCGTCGTTGGCAACTAAAGTTTGCACAAGAGTTTAACGAGGACCCATGCACCTCGGTACGCCCCTGAAGTTTCGCAACCCACGTCGAAGCCGGTCGCCCCCTCAGAAACGTCGCAAGTATACACCGTCCAGGGTCTCAGACGCAGCCAATGGCATCCAGCACGCCGTCATCGCGCTGGTGCAGGCCGCACAGCAGCTCGCCATCCGCGAAACGCACCAGGTAGACGCTGAAGAAATCAGGGCGGTTGGGAAGATTCATGATGTCCGCCTTGGTCCCGGGCGGTGGCGGCCAGTCCCATTTGGTTTCCTGCCCCAGATAGGAAATGCTCTGCACCAGGCCAACCTTCGGCAGAGTGAGCCTGGAGCCGTTCTTCTTCATGGCTTCTGCATCCTGCGGCAGCAGCTGCCAGGCCCTGTTCGAGAATCCGGCGCAGCAGCGCCGCCTTGCCGGCCCTGTCAGGCGCGTCCGCCTGCGGCACGACGCGGACAGCCTCGGCGACGACCGGGTTGTCCTGGCTCAATCCCAGCCAGGAACGGCTGCGGAAATGCCCGCGCAAGCTGTTGACGTCTGGCTGTTCGCCCTCGAAGGCCATGCGGCGACCGCCAATCCGGACAAGGCCATCCGCGACAGTCACGCGGCCCATGGTTCCAAACTGGGGGCAGGACATTTCCAGTTCGTTTCCTGCCGGAGCGATGCGGCAATAGAGCACGACAATCTGTCCCAACTTCATCGGGGTCATGCCCGTCAGGTTGCCGAAGAGGCCGCGAAAGCCGGACTGCCCCAGCGTGCCATGCCATACACCCACCAGCGAACTGCCCTGGACGGTGACGGTTTCCTGCTCCGTGTCCTGCGCGAGCGCGGGCGTGGCAAGCAGCAGCGCGAACAGGGCAAGGCGTTTCATGCGATTGCTTCGGTCCTGCGATGACGGCGAACGCAGCCAGGCCAGCGGCAACAGGATCAGCAGGTACTGCGCAGTGAATGTCGCCCATTGCACCGCGATCAGCGCCACCAGGCACCCAGGAAAAGCGGCGTGATGCTGCTGCGGACTGTCTCGTCGGAATAGTGATACAGGAGGTGAACGCGCTGAAGCCAGGGGGGAAGCCCGCAACGGGCTGGTTGTCCCAGTGGGGCGAGAGGAAGAGGATGATGGCGGTGCTGAGGATCGGCCACGCCAGCGACAGGCGTTGCCGTCGTGCGATGAACACGAACAGCAGGACGATGGCGGGAACCAGGATGAAATTGCCCGTGAACAACACCATCTCTTCCAGTGAGGGGAACAGGGCTGGCGCGCTCAGGTTCTTCAGGACAACCAGCACCAGGATGTGCCACAGCATGGCCAGCGACAGGGCCAGCACCGGCAACACGCCAAACACCAGCCATGGGAAGCGGGCACTGAGCGAGCGGAAGTCGCGCCGCTTGAGCATGGCGTCGGCCAGTTCATCGTCGGGGCCAAGTGCGGCACGGGCGCGGGCAGCGGCTGTTGGCGCGTCCTGCCCGGCCGCGGCCTGTGCTTCGGTATGGTCGGACAGATGTTCGTCCAGCTCGCGCAGATAGCGCTTCACATGCCGGGGCGCGATGCCGCCCCGCAGGAGCCTGTCTTCAAGGGCCTCAAACGGGGCGGACATGCAGCCCTCCCTTCAGCACGGTCTGGATGGCCTGTGTCGTGGTGGTCCAGGTGTCTGCCAGGGCTGACAGGCGGCGGGTCCCGCGCGAGGTCAGGCTGTAATAGACCCGGGAGCGGCCAGCACACCGTGCGGCGCCGGGACTTCAGGGCGCCGTCCTTCTCCAGCCCGTGCAGCACCGGATAGACCACGCCTTCGCCAAAGCTGAGGACGCCGTACGACTGGGCCTGGATCGCCTGCACGATCTCATAGCCATACATCTCGCGATCCTGCAGCAGCCGCAGGACCATCAGTTCCGGCACCCCGGAGAGGAAATTGCTGTTTCCGCCTGCCATGCGCGTATACCTCGGATTACGAGGTAACGATACCTTGGCATCCAAGGCATGTAAAGAGCCGGCGATCCGGCCTCGCAGCGGGTCCGACGCTCAGGTGGAGTAGGCGCGGGAGGTGGTGTCGCCGCCGTGGCCGGTCCAGTCCGTGTGGAAGAACTCCCCGCGCGGACGGTCGATGCGCTCGTACTGGTGTGCGCCGAAGTAAGTCGCGCTGGGCCTGCAGCAGGTTGGCCGGCAGGCCGGTGCAGCGGTAGGCGTCCCACCAGGCCAGCGCGGCGGACAGGCAGGGCACCGGTATGCCGGCGGTGACCGCCGCGATCAGTGCGCGACGCCAGGCGCGCCTCCCGGCTCGCCAGCGCCTGGGTGAAGAACCCGTCCAGCACGAGGTTCGTGAGTTCCGCGTCGCGTGCGTAGGCCTTGCGGATCTCACCGAGGAAGGCCGAGCGGATGATGCAGCCACCACGCCAGGTCAGTGCGATGCCGCCGGGATCCAGCTGCCAGCTGTTGGGTCCTGGCCGCGGCGCGCAGCAACGCGAAAGCCCTGCGCATAGCTGACGATCTTGGCGGCATACAGGGCTGCGCGCAGATCCTCGACCACGTCGGTGTGGCGACCCCGGTCGTGGGCGGCGGCAAGGCGGCAGCGCGGTCTGCGGCCGACCAGCCGTTCCTCGCGTGCTGCCGACAGGTTGCGCGCGAACACCGCCTCGGTGGTCAACTGCAGCGGCACGCCTTCATCCAGCGCAGCGTTCACTGTCCAGCGACCGGTGCCCTTCTGGCCGGCGGCGTCGAGGATGTGATCGAGCACCGCCTCGCCCTGGGCGTCGCGAAAGGCGAGGATGTCGCGGGTGATCTCGATCAGGTAGCTGTCGAGCTCGCCGGCGTTCCACTGCGCGAACACGGCCGACCATGGCGTCGTTGGACAGGCCCAGTGCGCGACGCATCACGTCGTAGGTCTCGCCGATGAGCTGCATGTCGGCGTATTCGATGCCGTTGTGGATCATCTTCACGTAGTGACCGGCGCCGTCGCTGCCGATCCACCGGCAGCAGGGTTCGCCATCGGGCGTGCGCGCGCAGATGGCCTCGAACACCGGCTGCAGCCGTGGCCAGGCCGCGGCACTGCCGCCCGGGCATCAGCGACGGGCCGTTCAGTGCGCCTTCCTCGCCGCCCGAGACGCCACAGCCGACATACAGAATGCCCGTGTGACTCGACCTGCTTCGTGCGACGGATCGTGTCGGTGTACAGGCTGTTGCCGCCATCGACGAGTATGTCGCCGGAGTCGAGCAGCGGCAGGAGCTGGCCGATCAGCGCGTCCACCGGCGCGCCGGCCTTGACCATCATGCAGGATGCGCCGCGGCCGATGCAGTGCGGCCACGAAGGACTCCAGCGTCTGGCGCCGAAGAAGCGCCTGCCCTGGGCGCGGCCTGCGATGAATCCATCACGCGCGCTGCCGTGCGGTTGTACACGCAGACGGGGTAGCCGCGGCTCTCGATGTTGAGCGCGAGGTTCTCGCCCATCACGGCGAGCCCGATCACGCCGACTTCGCAGCTGGCCAGTACGGCGAGCACCGCCTGGACCTGCTGCGTGGTGGGTGCCTGGCCATCGATGGCCAGCGACCTGCTCATCGGTGGTGGGGACTCTCGAGCGTCGCCAGCTGGCTGTCGAGCAGCGAGGGAGACATGAAGTGATCGCGGCGCGATGCCGAGCCGTTCGACCAGCTGCGATCGCTCGACCTGCGGATGGACGAACAGCACCGGCCCGGCCAGTTCACGCAGCAGATCGCGGTAACGGCGCTTCAGTGCGGAGCAGGCGAGACCACGCCGCTTGCGCGCTGCGCGCGGATCGCCTCGGCCACGGCACGGAGGAAGGGCTCGCGGTCGGCATCATCCAGCGCGATGCCTGCCGACATCTTCGCGACGTTGGCAGGTGGATGCAGCGCGTCGCCTTCCACGAAGCGTCCAGCCCAGTCGCCGGGCCAGTGCCTCGCCGAGGGTCGACTTGCCGCTGGCGCTGACGCCCATGATGACGACGGCGCCGCTCACGAGGCGCTGTCGTCGATCTGAAGGTGCAGCTTGATGTGCCGGCTGCGATCGCCCGCGATTTCCAGGGCCGTGGCCGCCGACGACAGGGGATAGGTGCCCGAGAGAATCGGCGCGACATCGATGCGCCCGTCGACGATCAGCTCGCACGGCCAGGCGGAACTCGTCATTGGCGCGGAACGCGCCGACGCAGTTCGATCTCGCGCGACTGCAGCACGTTCACGGGCAGCGGTGCGCGCCCGGCGGCAGCATGCCGACCTGGACGATGCGGCCGCCGCGCCGCAACACGCGGAACAGCGAGGTCAGCGCGTCGGGCGAGCCCGATGACCTCGAATGCCACATCGAAATGGCCGCCGTCCGCCGCATAGGCGCGCCAGCCCCTCCGGGTTCGCGACGACATTGACCGATCCGGGTTGCGCCCATGTGATCGCGCGGCGACGGCAAGCGGGGCATCCTCGACGTCGGTGCAGACCACATCGAGTCGCGCCGGCGAAGCGCGCGGCGCGTGCAGGTCAGCAGGCCGATCGGACCGGACCCGGTGACGATGACGCGCCGGCCGTACAGCGGACCGGCCCGGTTGACCGCATGCAGGGCGACCGACAGCGGCTCGGCCACCGAGAGCCGCTGCAGGTCGGTGTCGGCCGGCACCGGGATGACCTGGTCCTGCCGCAGCACCAGGTGCTGGGCGAACCCGCCCTGCGACATGAGGCATAGCGTCCGGCGCTGCCGAGGAACCACATGTCGATGCACAGGTTGGCTGCGTCCGGCGCGGCAGTAGCGGCACCGCAGGCAGGGCCGGGCTGGATCGAGCGCGGCTTTCGTGCCCGGCGTCGAGCCCTGCACCTGCGGGCCCGTCTCGAGCACGATGCCGGAGATCTCGTGGCCCAGCACCAGCGGCTCGCGGACGCGGAAATCGCCCACGGCGCCGCGATGGAAGTAGTGCAGGTCGGAGCCACAGATGCCGCCAAACGCGACGGCGCACGCGCACCTCGTCCGGCGCGAGCGGCCGGTCCCCCAGCGTGTCGATGCGCAGGTCCTTCTTTCCGTGACAGACGGCGGCAAGCATTCTTCGCCGGGCTCGCGATGTTCACGGTAACAAAAGGCCTCTGGCATGGCTAGAATTCACGCGTGAATCCGTTCGAGCTCTCCGGGCCGCACGCGCGCTCATCACCGGTGCTTCGCGTGGCATCGGCCACGCCATCGCCACGGCACTGGCTTCGGCCGGTGCACGCGTGATCATCAACGGCCGCACCGAGGCTGCGCTCGCAGCAAGCCGCCGCGCTGATTCGCGGCACGGCGCGCAGCGTGAGATGTCAGCTCCTTCGACGTCACCGACGCCGGCGCAGGTGAACGCGGGCGTCGACGCCATCGAGGCGACGTTCGGCCCCATCGACATCCTGGTCAACAATGCCGGCATCCAGCGACGCGGCGCCGCTGGACCAGTTCACCGACGAGGACTGGCGCGACCTGATCGCCCACAACCTCGACAGCGTGTTCTTCGTCGGTCGGCCGTGGCACGGCACATGATCCCGCGCGGCCGCGGCAAGATCATCAACATCGGCAGCGTGCAGTGCGAGCTGGCGCGGCCGACCATCGCGCCCTACACCGCCACGAAAGGCGCCGTGCGCAACCTGACGCGGGGCATGTGCGCGGACTGGGCGCGCCACGGCCTGCAGGTCAATGCCATCTGGCCCGGGCTATTTCGATACGCCGCTGAACAAGGCGCTGGTCGAGAATCCGGAGTTCGATGAGCTGGCTGCGCAAGCGCACGCCGGCCGGCCGATGGGGACGGCTCGAGGACCTGCACGGCGCGGTCGATCTTCCTGGCCTCCGGCGCCTCGGATTTCGTCAACGGCCAGATGCTGTACGTGGACGGCGGCATCACCGCCGTCATCTGAGCATGACGCAGATCCATCCATCGCCCTGCAGATGTGTCCGTTCTCCGCCGACCTGGAGTCGGGCCTCGCGCGAGCGATTCGAAGTGGTCCGCTGGTTCGAACTGGACGAGACCGCACAGCGAGTCGCTGCTGGCCGCGCGCGCCGCGGATATCCGCGCGGTCGTGACGGCCGGCCACGTGTGGCTGCCCGCGTTGCGCTGATGCAGACACTGCCGGCGCTGCGGCGTCATCGCCATCAACGGCGTCGGACTCGACAAGGTGGACCTCGACGCTCGCGCGCCAAGCCGCGGCATCGCCGTGGGCACACTCCCGGGGCGTTGGCGGAGGACGTGGCAGACCTCGCGGTGGGACTCATCATCGCGCTGCTGCGCGATATCCCGCCAGGCGATGCCTACGTGAGCAGCCGGCGCATGGCCGGCGCGGCGAGCGTCCCCTCGGTCGCAAGGTGAGCGGTCGGCGCTTCGGCATCCTGGGTCTGGGCCAGATCGGCTTCGGCGATCGCCGCAGCGGCTGGCGCCTTTCGGGCCGGTATCCTGTGGACGGGCCCGCGGCGCAAAGCCCGTCGCCTGGCCGCAGTACCACGACGTGCTGCTGCGCTGGCGCCGGCCAGCGATGTGCTGGTCGTTGCCTGTCCCGCCAACGCGGCCACCGCGCGCATCTGGTCGATGCCGGGTGATCGAGGCGCTGGGCCTCGAGGGCTACCTCGTCAATATCTCGCGTGGCGCAGTCGTCGACGAAGCCGGCGCTTGTCGCGGCGCTGGCCGCGGGCCGCCTGGCCGGCGCCGGCGCTCGATGTGTTCGAGAACGAGCCGCACGTGCCGGAGGCGCTGTGCGACCACTTCCGAGTACCGTGCTGACGCCGCATGTGGCCAGCGCGACGCATCGAAACGCGCAGGCGCATGGCTGACCTGGTGCTGGCCAACCTCGACGCCTTCCTGGAGGGCAAGCCGCTGCCCGCCACGCCATTCTGATATCGTCCGGTCTCGAAGCCGCCACGAAGCGGCATTCGCCCATCGAGGTCCACATGGCCAGAAGCTCGAAATCCCTGCGCGTCACTGCTGCGCGAATCCAGACCGCTGCGTGGTGGCGCCCTGCGTCTATGACTGTGCCTCGGCACGGGCGGTCGAGATGGTCGGCTTTCCCGGCGATGATGCTGAGCGGTGGCGAAGTGTCGATCGCGATGAACGGCGTCATCGACTACGGCTTCACCAATCTCACCGACCTGGAGTGGATCACCAGCCGCATCAGCCAGACTTCGGGCATCCCGCTGGCCGCGGACATCGAGGATGGATTCGGCGGCCCGCTGGCCGTCTACCGCTCGGCGCGGCGCATGGTGATGGCGGGCGCGAAGGCGCTGCAGCTGGAGGACTGCCAGCGACATGGAGGAATCCACGCGAGCTGCTGCCGCGGGAGAAATACTACGAGAAGGTGCGCGCCGCGCTCGCCGCGCTCGACGGCACCGACTGCATCCTGATCGCGCGCACCAATGCCGACCCGGCGACCGCAGCTGGACGAGGGCATCGAGCGCTGCCGCAAGGCCGTGGAACTGGGCGCCGAGATGACCACGGTCGTGAAACTCTCGAACCTCGACGACGCGAAGTACGTCGCGAAGCGCGTGCCGGGCTGGAAGATGTATCCCGGACGTCGCCGGCCTGGATGGCGTGGCCGAAGTCACCGTCGAGGACATCTATCCGCTCGGCTTCAATTTCCTGACCATGCACTACACGCTGAAGGCCGCGATGGACGGCATGCTCGAGCACGGCAAGCGCAATTTCGCGCAGCAGGGCAGCCTCTACACCTGCGACAAGGTCGATGCGACCGGCATCATGGGCATGAGCGCGACGCCGCTGTTCGATCCGCAGAGCTACATGGAGCTGGAAGGTCGCGTTCAGCGGGCGCAGCAAGGAATACACCATCGTCGGCAACACAGGTGGAGGAGTTTCCGGAAGGCTTCGTGCGCACGCCGATCGACGATCGGCTGTAACCCGCGCGGTTCAGGGCGGGTTCAACCTCAGCTCCCGGTAGTGCGGCCGGGCGCTCAGCACGAGCACGCACATCAGTGGCGCGGCAAGGCCGACAACCAGCGCCATCGAGTAGCGGATGTCCGCGGGGTTGCGGAACACATAGTCCGTCAGCAGGCCGACGATCAGTGGCCCGATGGTCAGCCCGACCAGCGTCGTGACCGTGATGTAGAGCGCGGTGACCTGGCCGCGCGCACGGTTCGGCACGATCAACTGGATCGAGGCGGCGGCGCAGGAGTACGGCATCATGCTCAGGAAGATGGCCGGTCCGAGCATTCCGAGTGCCAGCGGCGCGGTGGGCATCAGCGGCGCCAATGCGCCGAACAGGCCGCAGCCGACGAAGCCGAACGCGGCGACGGTCAGCAGCGCATCGAGCTTGCCGCGCTGGGCCAGCCGGTCGCTGAGCCAGCCGGCGAAATAGACTCCGCCCGTTCCGAACACCAGCAGCACCAGGCCGAAGCCCAGGCCCACCTGGGCCGGTGTTCCAGCCGAAAACGCGCTGGAACAGCGCCGGCGTCCAGATGAAGAACGCATAGGAGACCAGCGATACCAGCGCGAACCCGGCAAACATCGGGACCAGCGCGCGGGCTCGCCTGCGCACCACGCGCACGACCTCCGCCACGGGCAGGGGATTGGCGTTGCCGGGCCCGCGCCGCTTCGGCTCACGGATGAGCAGGAACACCGGCGCCAGCAACAGTCCGGGTGCGGCGATGAGGACGAAGGCTGCCTGCCAGGGTGCAAGGCCGGACAGCCAGCCAGTGGTGAGCAGGCTCGAGCCGGTCAACCAGTGCAACAGGCTACCGCCACCGATGAAGGCAATGCCCTGGCCGATCGGTGCGCTCATCAGGAAGCCGCTGACCGGGCGACCCAGGCGTTCCGGTGGAAACAGGTCGCTGAGCATGGACAGCGAGGCGGGCGTGACACTGGCTTCGCCCACGCCGACGCCCACGCGCGTCAGGAACAACTGCGAGAAATTGCGGGCGAAGCCCGACCCCATGGCGAACAGGCTGAACAGTACCAGCGACAGACCGAGCACCCACGTGCGCGCATAGCGGTCGACGAGCCGGCCGATGGGCACGCAGGCGAGCACGTAGAAGAGGCCGAATGCCAGTCCCTGCAGCATTCCGAACTGCGTGTCGTTCAGCGAGAACTCGGTCTTGATCGGCTCGATCATCAGGTTGACGACAGTGCGATCGAACTGCGAGGCCATCGAGGCCAGCGCGAACAGGATGACGAATGTCCAGCCGCGGGCCGCGGAGGGCCAAGGGTCGCGCTCCGCGGGATCCACTGCCGGTGATGCCATCATTTCCCCCCGATACGGCTTTTTCTTCTGCAGGCCGACGATAGCAGGGCGGACCGGACAATGCGTCAGTCGCCAGCGTAGTCGACTCCCTGTTCCACGCAGATGCGGCAGCGAGCATGCAGGAGTCGGGCGGGTGCCGGCAGCGCCGAGGCGAGCGTGTCGCCAAGGTCAAGTGCAGGGTTGTCGTCGACCAGGGGGCAAGGCGCGAACCTCAGCCCTTCCGGGCGCTGCAGCAGCATGCGACTGCGGGTACAGGCGGGGGCGATGGAAGTCGTTCCCGTGATTGCCAGCGGCGTGTCAGGGAAGTCCTGTCCCGGTGTTGCCGGCAGCCCCAGGTCGGGCAGTGCAACGAGCGGAAGGTCTTCCGGGAGTTGCTGGCGGCGCAGCAGCGTGCGGAAGCGTGACTCGACGGATTCCCGCTTTTCCCCTGCCTCGATCTGGCGCGTAATGCCGACTGCAAAGCCCGCCTCGTGCAACAGGCGCAGCCCCTCCATTGCCTTGCGGAAACTCTTCGGCCCGCGACCCGCGTCATGCCGCGCCTCGTCGGGCCAGTCGATGCTGACGCGCAACCGCAGTGCATGGGGCGTGGCGCGCAGTTGCGCCAGCAGGTGCGCCTTGCGGATGAACGGCGCCATGCCATTGGTCAGCACCAGTGCGGGACGCAGCGCGAGGGCGTGCTTCAGGATGGGCAGGATCTCGCGCAGGATCAGTGGCTCGCCGCCGGTAAAGGCAAAACTCCCGACACCCCTGGCTGCGGCCTCGTCGAGCCAGGGTGCAACCCTGGCCAGCGTCATGGCCGGCAGGCGCGTGTCGCCCGGCCTCGAGCCTTCATGGCAGAACGGGCAGCTGAGGTTGCAGGCCGTGCCGGTGTGGATCCACAGCTCGCGGAACCTGGCCAGCCGCAACGTGGCGGATTGCATCGCCTGCTCGCGCTAGCGCGCGCGCAGCATGCGCGCCTTGTCGCGTGCCCAGTCGCGATCCTTCTCGGTGGCGCGCTTGTCGTGCTGCTTCTTGCCCTTGGCAAGGCCGATCCGCAGCTTGGCCCGGCCGGATTTCCAGTACAGCTCCAGCGGTACGATGGTGAAACCGGCACGCTCCACCGAACCCACCAGGCGGTCCAGCTCGCTGCGGTTCAGCAGCAACTTGCGCGTGCGGGTCGGATCGGTGATGACGTGGGTGGAGGCCGAATTCAGCGGCGCGAAGTGCGCGCCGAGCAGGAACGCCTCGCCCTTGCGGATATGGACATGGGATTCCGTCAGCTGGGCGCGACCGGCACGCAGCGACTTGACCTCCCATCCCAGCAGCGACAGGCCGGCCTCGAAGCGGTCTTCGATGAAATACTCGTGTCGCGCCTTGCGGTTCTCCGCGATCAGTGCACTGCCGTCGTCGCGTTCATTCTTTGCCACCCGGGCATTGTAGCGGGATGCAACAATCCGGCCCATGCGCCAGCTGCACCGCTCGGCGCTCGTCGCGGTGACGCCCGAGCGCATGTACGAGCTGATCAACGACATCGAGCGATACCCGGAATTCGTGCCGGGCTGCACGGCCGCTCAGGTGGTGGATCGCGGCGCCGGCTACATCGAGGCCCGGCTCGAGGTCGGTAGCGGGCGGCTGCGCACCGCGTTCACGACGCGCAACACGCTGGAGCCCCACCATCGCATCACGATGGACCTGGTCGAGGGGCGGCTGAAGTCCCTGCATGGCGTCTGGACGCTCACGCCGGTCACTGCTCCGGCGAGCGGGGAAGTCCTGGGATGCCGGGTGGAGCTGTCCCTCAGCTTCGAGACGGCGGGAGGACTTGCGGGGCTTGCGCTCGGGCCGTTGCTCGAGCGCACGGCCGCGTCACTCGTCGACGCCTTCGCTGGGCGCGCCCGGGGCGACGGCGTTGCCGCCGTCTGAGACTTCGGGCCTGACTACCGGCCGGGGCGCCTCGGTGGGGTTGACGTCCTTCGGGGGCTCGACCTTCAGTGCGCCGGGATTGACCGCATCCGCTGCTTCCGTTGCCACCGCTGTTCTGGGTGCCTCCGGGATATTCAGTTTCTCGAACCGGACGACCTTGTCGTCTTCGAAGAAGACGGTCAGCCGGCGCGTCAGCGGCTCCTTCAGCTGCGGAACCTTGACGAAGTAGAAATAGTCCCAGCGGCTGTCGTCGAAGCCGGGCGGCACCATCGGCGTACCGAGCAGGAAGGAGACCTGCGTGCGCGTCATGCCCACATCCAGCTGCGCCACCTGCGACGGGTCGAGCAGGTTGCCCTGCTGTATCGGCATGCGATAAACGCAGCCCGCGGAGAAGAGGGCCGCGAGGCAAAGCATGAGGATAGCCGCGGCCGGCGGCCGGGCAGTCCTGGCGGTCTGGAACAGGGTGGATCGCATCGGTAGTGACGGCAGGGGTAGACTGCAGCATTCTACCCGACCAACAAAGTCAGGAGACGCCCAATTGGAAGGAAAGGATCTGCGCAAGGCAGGGCTGAAGGTCACGCTTCCGCGCCTGAAGATCCTCGAGATTCTCGAGGGTGGCGGCGTGCGCCACAAGTCCGCTGAAGACATCTACAAGGCGCTGCTCGGCTCGAACGAGGACATCGGGCTTGCCACCGTGTACCGCGTCCTGACGCAGTTCGAGGCGGCCGGGCTGGTGACGCGACATCACTTCGAGAACGGCATGGCCGTGTTCGAGCTCAACGAAGGCGCTCACCATGACCACATTGTCTGCATCGACTGCGGACGGGTCGAAGAGTTCGTCGACAGTGGCATCGAGGAACGACAGGAGCGCATTGCCAGCGAACGGGGCTACGAGATCTCGGACCATGCGCTCGTGATCTACGGCCATTGCCGCCGCCCGGGTTGCCCGGGCCACAACGCAGGCAAGATCCCGAAGATCTAGGGTTCCCGACTCAGCCTTGGCGCGGCCGCCGGCCGCGCGGGCTTTCGCTTGCAGGCTCGGCGCTGGCGGCCTGCAGCATCTCGCGCGCGTGCTCCGTTGCCTTGGCGGTGACCTGCGTGCCACCCAGCATGCGTGCCAGTTCGCGCACCCGCTCCTCATCGCCGAGCTCGACAACACTGGTGCGCGTGGTCTTCGACCATCCGTGAGCTTCACGACGCGCAGGTGGCGATGGCCCTGGGAGGCCACCTGGGGCAGGTGCGTGACGCAGAACACCTGGCCGCGATTGCCCAGCGCGCGCAGCTGGCGGCCGACGATTTCCGCCACGGCGCCACCGATGCCGGCATCGACTTCGTCGAAGACCATGCTGCGGTCCTCCGCGGCCGTGCACGCAACCTGCACGGCCAGCGACAGGCGCGAAAGCTCGCCTCCCGAGGCCACCTTCGCCAGCGGCCGCAACGGCTGGCCCGGATTGGCGGTGACGCGGAACTCGATCTGGTCCAGGCCGTGGGGTTGGGGCTCGGCGGAGCTGTGCGGCGACACGTCGGCCTGGAAACGCCCGCCGGTCATGCCGAGTGTCTGCATGCGCGACACTGATCTCCTTGCTGAACGCGCGCGCAGCGGTGGCGCGTGCGGCCGACAGCTTCGTGCGCCAGTTCGCGGTAGGTGGCCAGCGACTCACCCTGCTGGCGGCGCAGCGTGAGGATGTCCTGTTCGGCGGTCTCGAGCCCGGCGAGCTCCGCGTCGATATGCGCGCGGCGCTCCGGCAGCTCGCGCCGGCAGCACGCGGTGCTTGCGCGCGAGCTCCTCTATGGCCGCCAGGCGCTTCTCGACCGTTGGCCTGGCGCGCGTCGTCGAGGTCCAGCCCTTCGGTGTAGCGGCGCAGCTCGCGTGCAGCCTCGGCGATGCGGATCGAGGCTTCCTCGAGCAGCGGCGTCACACTGCGCCAGCGCCGGGATCCACGGCCTGCAGCGGCTTGAGCTGCCGACTGCGAACGGGCGAGGCTGGCCGTAGACGTGACTTCGCCTTCGCCGTCGTAGAGCAGGTCGAGCGGCGCTGCTGCGCGGCCTTCGAGCAGCCGGCTGCGGTTGCCCAGCCGCGCCGCTTCGTGCGTCAGCTCGGCGAACTCCTCCGGGCGCAGTGCCGAGCGCCTCCAGCTCGCTGGCCTGGAAGCGCAGCAGTTCGATGCGCGCGTCGCGGTCGCGCAGCCTGACTTCGAGTTCCAGCTGCCGGTTCAGCAGCGCAAGCCAGACACGGTGCGCGGCCTCGCACCTGCGCCGTCGAGCGGTTCGTGCCGGCCGTAGGCGTCGAGCAGGTCGCGCTGCGCAGCGCCGCTGCACCAGCGACTGGAATTCGTGCTGGCCGTGCACGTCGAGCAGGTTGCCCGACGACGTCGCGCAGCAGCTGCACCGGCACGGACTGGCCGTTGAGCCAGGCGCGCGAGCGGCCGTCCGCGTTGATCTGGCGGCGCACCAGCAGCTCGTCATCGGCCGCGATCGACTGCTCCTCGAGCAGGTCGCGCAGCGCGCGCGGCATGCGGCGGATGTCGAAAGTGGCCGCGACTTCGGCACGCTCGGCACCGCGCGCGGATCTGGTCGGCCGCCGCGCGCGCGCCTCCGATCAGCATCAGTGCGTCGACGATGATGGACTTGCCGGCGCCCGTCTCGCCCGTGAGCACGGTCAGGCCACCGGAGAAGTCCAGTTCCACCGCGTCGACAATCGCCAGGTCACGGATCTGAAGGTGCGTCAGCATTGAATTACCCTGGCCTCACCGTTGGTGTTCGGCGCCGCCCGGCCCCAGTGGAGCTTGGAGCGCAGCAGCCGGAAATAGTCGTATCCCGGGGGATGCAGCAGCGTGATGCGGTGCGCGGAGGGGCGGATCTCCAGCCGGTCCGCGCTGTGCAGCTCCGCCAAGCACGACGCCATCGCAGGTGACCTGGGCCCGGGTGTCGAAGCGCTCGTGCAACAGCACCGTGATCGTGCTGCGACGGGAGACAACGATGGGGCGGTCGGCCAGCGTGTGCGGGCAGATGGGAACGACCACCAGTACGTCGAGTCCTGGTTCGACAATCGGGCCGCCGCAGGACAGCGCATAGGCCGTCGAGCCGGTCGCGCTGGCCACCACCAGGCCGTCGCCACCATGCGAGTTGACGAAACGGCCGTCGATGCGCGTTTCGAAATCCAGGATCCGGCCCGTCTCCCACTTGGAGAGCACGACGTCGTTGAGCGCAAGCTGGCTGCGGATGCTTCCGTCGGGACTGCTGATGCGCGCTTCGAGCAACGGGCGCTCGTCCCGCTCGCAGCGACCCTCCAGGGCGGCGTCGACGCTGGCCAGCATGTCCTGGGGCATGACATCGGTGAGAAAGCCCAGGTGCCCGCGGTTGATGCCCAGCACCGGCATCCCGCTGCCGGCGATCAGTCGGGCGGCATACAGCAGGGAGCCGTCACCGCCGATCACGATGCACAGCTGCGCCCTGCGGCGCAGCTCCTCGTCTGGAACCGGGGTTGCGAGGTCGGCGAAGCGATGGGCGGCCGCGCCTTCCTGGACGAGCGTCACGAGGCCACGCGCCCGCAGGTGCGGCAACAGCATCGCGGCGGACTCGGCCACCGGGGTTTCGTCAAATCGGCCCAGAAGGGCGCAGGTATCCATCCTGCGGACCACTTTTAGCACGGGCCGTGGGGACGCCAAAGACCGTTACTTCACGGATTGACCGCGATATGCCCGTTGGCCGGGGCGGGCGGCCCCGGCAAGGGGCCGCTTGACGTCAAGCGTCAGCCACGGCTAGCGTCCCCGGCGAAAACGATGAGCACAGACAGAAGAGAAGACAATCCGCTCGGCGAGCGCGCACAGCAGCTGTTGAAACTGCTGATCGAGAGCTATGTGCGCGACGGCCAGCCTGTCGGGTCCCGCAGCCTCTCGCGGGAATCGGGGCTGTCCCTGAGTTCGGCCACGATCCGCAACGTGATGGCCGATCTGGAGGCCTTCGGCTTTGTCAGCTCGCCCCACACCTCGGCGGGCCGGGTACCAACCGCGAAGGGATACCGGTTCTTCGTGGACACGCTGCTGCGCGTGCGCCCGCTGGAGGAGGAGGCTACCGACCAGATGCGCCGGCAGCTCACCAGCGCCGAGGATGCCCGGTCGCTCGTCGCAACGGCCTCTCAGATGCTCTCCAACTTCACGCAGATGGCCGGTGTCGTGACGATGCCCAGTGCTGAAGTGGCGTCACTCTCGCACATCGAATTCGTGCCGCTTTCCGAGGACCGGGCGCTGGCCATCCTGGTCTTCGACGACCGCGAGGTGCACAACCGGGTGGTGCAGCTCGGGCGGCACTTTCCGGCGGAGGAACTCAGGCGTGCCGCGGCCGTGCTGAACGAGCAGTTCCGTGGCCGGACGCTGGCGGAGGTGCGCCAGGGCCTGATCGACCAGCTCTCGGAAATGCGTGAACACCTGAACCAGGGGATGGTCGACACGATTTCCGTTGCGCAACAGGTTTTCGTGGAGCAGCCCAAGCGCGCGGATCCGGACTTCGTGATCGCGGGCGAGACCAAGCTGATGGGATTCGCCGAGTTGTCGAGCGTGGACAAGCTGCGGCGCCTTTTCGAGGCCTTCAACGAGAAGCGCGACATCCTGCAGTTGCTTGACCTCAGTCTGAAGGGGCAGGGCGTGCAGATCTATATCGGACAGGAATCCGGCTACCAGACGCTGGATGACTGCAGCGTGGTGGCCGCGCCCTACAGCGCCGGCAATGGAGTCATTGGCGTGCTGGGTGTCATCGGCCCGCAGCGCATGGCCTATGATCGGGTGATCCCGGTGGTCGACATGACCGCCCGGCTGCTCGGAGCAGCCTTGAATTTCCGCAGGCCGACCTCCATCTAACGGCTGCGATCTCCAGAGGAGATCGACAGTTGTGTTTAAGTATATAACCTAACTACTTGATATATAAGAATTATAGATGTCAGAACAGGCCGACGATTACACGCTGCGACCCGATCCGGACGATTTCCCGCCGGGCGGGGTCGACGAGGAACTGCAGCAGTTGCGCGCGGCACTGGCCGCTGTCGAGTCGAACAGCCGTGACCAGTCGCTGCGGGCCGCTGCCGAGATGGAGAACCTGCGCAAGCGCACCGCACGCGAGGTCGAACAGGCGCACCGCTTTGCCCTGGAGAAATTCGCCCAGGAACTCCTGGCCGTCCGCGACAGCCTGGAACTGGCGGTAGCCAACGGACCGAGGGCCGATGCCGCGAGCCTCGTCGCCGGCCAGGAGGCAACGCTGAAGTTGCTGGCCAAGGCCTTCGACCGGTTTGCCATCCAGTTGGTGGATCCGCGGGGCGAACCGTTCGATCCGCAACGCCACGAGGCGATTGCCGTGCGCGAGTCCGCGACTGCAGCGCCCGACTCCGTGCTGGAAGTCGTGCAGCCCGGCTACGAACTCAACGGCCGGTTGCTTCGCCCGGCGCGCGTGATCGTGTCGCGCGCACCGGAAGGGCCTTGAAGC
Source organism: uncultured Pseudomonadota bacterium (assembly GCA_963785055.1). Classification (GTDB taxonomy): domain Bacteria; phylum Pseudomonadota; class Gammaproteobacteria; order Steroidobacterales; family Steroidobacteraceae; genus ZC4RG30. The sequence continues at coordinate 221,483 of CAWATT010000008.1, read as the reverse complement.
CGGTCCTGCTCGCGCCCAGATAGAGGCAATCCAACCGCATTTTCCGGAAGTTGCTTCCGAAGGACGAGAGACATGGCAAGAATCATCGGCATCGACCTGGGCACGACCAACTCCTGCGTCGCCGTGATGGAAGGCGGCAAGCCGCGCGTCATCGAGAACAGCGAGGGTGATCGCACCACGCCCTCGATCGTGGCGTTCACCAAGGACGGCGAGGTGGTGGTGGGCCAGTCCGCGAAGCGGCAGGCCGTCACCAACCCGAAGAACACGCTGTTCGCGGTGAAGCGCCTCATCGGCCGCAAGTTCAAGGACGACGTGGTCCAGAAGGACATCGACATGGTGCCCTACAAGATCATCGCGGCCGAGAACGGCGACGCGTGGGTCGAGGCCCAGGGCAAGCCGATGGCGCCCCCGGAAGTTTCCGCGCGCGTGCTGGCCAAGATGAAGAAGACGGCCGAGGACTACCTCGGCGAGCCGGTGACCGAAGCGGTGATCACGGTGCCGGCCTACTTCAATGATTCGCAGCGCCAGGCGACCAAGGACGCCGGCCGCATCGCGGGCCTCGAGGTCAAGCGCATCATCAACGAGCCCACTGCGGCCGCGCTGGCCTATGGCATGGACAAGTCCGGAGGGGACCGCAAGATCGCCGTGTATGACCTCGGTGGCGGCACGTTCGACGTTTCGATCATCGAGATCGCCGAAGTCGATGGCGAGCGCCAGTTCGAGGTGCTCTCCACCAACGGCGATACCTTCCTCGGCGGCGAGGACTTCGACCTGCGCATCATCAATTTCCTGGCCGAGGAGTTCCTGAAGGAATCCGGCGTCGACGTGCGCAAGGATCCGCTCGCGATGCAGCGCCTCAAGGAGGCTGGCGAGAAGGCGAAGATCGAGCTGTCTTCCAGCCAGCAGACCGACGTGAACCTGCCGTACATCACGGCCGATGCGTCGGGCCCCAAGCACCTGAGCGTCAAGCTCACGCGCGCCAAGCTCGAGTCGCTGGTCGAGGACCTCGTCAAGCGGACCATCGAGCCCTGCCGCATTGCGATGAAGGATGCCGGCCTCACGGGCAACGACGTCGCCGAGGTCATCCTCGTCGGTGGCCAGACCCGCATGCCGCTGGTGCAGAAGTACGTGAAGGACTTCTTCGGCAAGGAGCCGCGCCGCGACGTGAATCCGGACGAGGCGGTGGCCGTCGGCGCCGCGGTGCAGGGTGGCGTGCTGGCCGGCGAGGTCAAGGACGTGCTGCTGCTCGACGTCACGCCGCTGTCGCTGGGCATCGAGACGCTGGGCCAGGTGATGACCAAGCTCATCGAGAAGAACACCACGATTCCGACCAAGGCCTCGCAGATGTTCTCCACCGCGGACGACAACCAGACGGCCGTGACCATCCACGTGCTGCAGGGTGAGCGCGAGCGCGCCGCGGACAACAAGTCGCTGGGCCGGTTCGACCTGTCGGACATCTCCGCCGCACCGCGCGGCATGCCGCAGATCGAGGTGTCCTTCGACATCGATGCGAACGGCATCCTGCACGTGTCCGCGAAGGACAAGGCCACCGGCAAGGAGCAGAAGATCGTCATCAAGGCCTCCAGCGGCCTGTCGGAAGACGAGATCAAGCGCATGGTGGTCGATGCCGAGGCGCATGCGGCCGAGGACAAGAAATTCCGCGAGCTCGTCGAGACCCGCAATCGCGCCGATGCACTGGTGCATTCCACCGACAAGACGCTCAAGGAGCTGGGCGACAAGATCGGTGGCGAGGAGCGTGCCAGCGTGGAGTCGGCCATGTCCGACCTGCGCACCGCGCTGAAGGGCGATGACCGCGAGGCCATCGACCGCAAGGCCGAGCAGCTGGCCAAGGCGGCTTCCGGCATCGTCGAGCGTGCGGCGCAGGCCGCGCTGCGGGCGCGGCTGGCGCAGCTGGCGAGGCACAGGCGGCTGGTGGTGGCGCGAAAGACGACAACGTCGTCGATGCGGAATTCGAGGAAGTCCGCGACAAGGACCCCAAGGCGTGACGCACGCGATGCCGAATCAGGTTGAGCAGTACAAGCCAAACGGCAATGGCTGACCGCTAGCCAGGACCGGACAAGGGGAGCATGGCCAAACGCGACTACTACAAGGTCCTCGACGTGGCGCGCGACGCGCCGGAAGCCGACATCAAGAAGGCTTACCGGCGCGCTGCCATGAAGCTGCATCCGGACCGCAACCCCGACGACAAGGATGCCGAGGAGCAGTTCAAGGAGGTCAAGGAAGCCTACGAGGTCCTGACCGACGCGAACAAGCGCGCGGCCTATGACCAGTTCGGCCATGCCGGGCTCGAGGCCCAGCGTGGCGCGGGTGGTCCCGGGTTCAATCCGGGCGAGGCCTTCGGGGACATCTTCGGTGATGTCTTCGGCGACATCTTCGGTGGCGGCCGGCGTGGCGGGCGTTCGCAGGTTTTCCGTGGCGCCGACCTGCGCTATGACCTGGAGCTGGACCTCAGCCAGGCCGTGTTCGGCACGAGCGTGGAGATCGACATCCCCAAGCTCGTCGAATGCGAGACCTGCCATGGCAATGGCGCGGCCAAGGGACACACGCCGCAGGAGTGCGAGACCTGCCACGGCAGTGGCCAGGTGCGCGTGTCACAGGGCTTTTTCCAGCTGCAGCAGGCCTGCCCGCGCTGCCGTGGCAGCGGCAAGGTCGTCAAGAATCCCTGCGACACCTGTCTCGGCCAGGGACGGATACGTCGGACGAAGAAGCTTTCGGTGAGGATTCCGCCGGGTGTCGATAACGGAGACCGCATCCGCCTGGGTGGCGAGGGCGAAGCAGGCCGCAATGGCGGGCCGGCGGGCGACCTTTACGTCGAGGTGCGCGTGCGCGAGCACGAGATCTTCGAGCGCGAGGGCGAGAACCTCTCGTGCGAGGTGCCGGTGAGCTTTGCCACCGCGGCATTGGGCGGCACCATCATCGTGCCGACACTCGATGGACAGGTATCGCTGAAGATTCCGGTCGAGACACAGTCCGGCCGGGTATTCCGCCTGCGCGACAAGGGCGTGAAGCCGGTGCGTGGCGGTTCGCGCGGAGACCTGTTCTGCAAGGTCATGGTCGAGACTCCGGTCCGGCTGACGTCGGAGCAGCGGGAGCTGCTGAAGAAATTCGATGCTTCCATCCGGGAAGACGAGTCGCGACATGCGCCGCGCGAGGAGAGTTTCTTTGCCGGAGTGAAGCGGTTCTTCTCCGGCGCCAGCAGCTGAAGCGTATTCAACAGGGGGTCGCGTGGCGAAAAGGGTCGGCATCATCGGTGTCGGTGGACGCATGGGTAACGCCCTGCTGCGTGCGATCGACGAATCACCTGACCTCACGCTCGCGTCCGCACTGGACCGCGCGGGCAGCACGGTGGTTGGCCAGGATGCCGGCACGCTGATTGGCGGAGCACCCTCGGGCGTATTTGTCGGCCAGGATCTGGACCGGGCGCTGCTCGGGCTCGATGTCGCGGTGGATTTCTCCCGGGCCGACTCCGCCGGTGATCATGCCGAGGCCTGCGCCACGGCAGGCGTGCCGTTGCTCATCGGGACCACGGGACTGGACGAGGCCATGATCCGCCGGATTGAACAGGCCGCTGCCGACATACCGATCCTGGTCGCCGCCAACACCAGCCTCGCCCTGAACGTGCTGCTTGAGCTGGTGAGGCAGGCTGCTGCCGCGCTGCCCCGGGAGTTCGATATCGAGATCTTCGAGGCTCACCACCGGCACAAGGTCGATGCGCCGTCGGGAACGGCGCTGGCCCTTGCGGATGCCGCCGCGGAAGGCAGGGGCGATGGCCCGGAACGGCGCTCCGGAAGCCGCTCGGGACCCCGTCAGGCCGGCGACATCGGCTTCTCGGTGGTCCGGGGCGGGGATGTCATCGGGGAACACGAGGTCCGGTTCCTTGGCAGCGGCGAGCAGCTGCGGCTGGGCCATGTCGCCACGGACCGCGCGCTGTTCGCCCGTGGAGCCATCGCAGCCGCGCGCTGGCTGTCCAGCCAGCGGCCTGGCCGGTACCGAATGTCTGATTTTCTTTTTAGTAAACAATAGATTGCAGAACTTATCGCAGGAATTACCCATCCATCGAAACAGAGGTTTTGGGGCAAGTTCACATGGACACGGATAGCCCGGATCCTTAGAATTTGCAGCGAATCCGATCCATCCAGTTTCGGGTTTAGTCCGCGCAAGGCGGGAGGGCGTTCCTAACAGGACTCCCTCCCGCTTTGTGCATCTAGGTCCTGCAAACCGGTGAGCCAGTGATGATTTGCCGCCACGGGCAAGTGGAGGTCGGTGAGTGAGTGTGAACGCCGTTCTGGCACTGGCTGATGGGACCGTCTTCCTGGGTCAATCCATCGGCGCCAAGGGAAATACCACCGGCGAAGTCGTCTTCAATACCGCCATGACGGGTTACCAGGAGATCCTTTCCGATCCGTCCTATGCGCGTCAGATCGTCACGCTGACTTATCCGCACATCGGCAACACCGGCACCACGCCGGAGGATCAGGAGTCCTCGCTGGTTGCGCCGGCCGGCCTCGTCATCCGCGACCTGCCACTGCTCGAGAGCAGCTGGCGTTCCACCCAGTCGCTGCAGTCCTACCTCGAGCGAGGGCGCATCGTCGCCATCGCGGGCATCGACACCCGCAAGTTGACGCGTCGCCTGCGCGAACAGGGCGCGCAGTCCGGCTGCATCATGACTGGCGAGAACGTCGATCCCAATGCGGCGGTGCATGCCGCCCGACGCTTTCCGGGCCTCAAGGGAATGGACCTGGCCAAGGTCGTAACCAGCCGCGAACGCTATCAGTGGAACGACGGCAGCATCTGGCGCGAGGGCGCGCGCATTGCGCTGAAAGCGCAGCAGCGCCTGCACGTCGTGGCCTGGGACTACGGCATCAAGCGCAACATCCTTCGCCTGCTCGCCGACGTGGGCTGCCGGATCACCGTGGTCCCGGCGCAGACCCCGGCTTCCGAGGTGCTGGCACTGCAGCCGGATGGCGTGTTCCTCTCCAATGGCCCCGGCGATCCGGAGCCGTGCGACTACGCAATCACCGCGATCCGCGAAATCCTCGCCACGGACCTGCCGCTGTTCGGCATCTGCCTGGGCCACCAGCTGCTGGGCCTGGCCACCGGTGCGCGGACCGTGAAGATGAAGTTCGGCCACCATGGCGCCAACCATCCGGTGCAGGAACTCGGCAGCGGCCGCGTGATGATCACCAGCCAGAACCACGGCTTCGCGGTGGATGCCGACACCCTCCCGGCGAACGTCCGCGTCACGCATGTCTCGCTGTTCGATGGTTCGCTGCAGGGCTTCGAGCTGACCGACAAGCCCGCCTTCAGTTTCCAGGGCCACCCCGAAGCCAGCCCCGGCCCGCATGACCTGCTGCCGCTGTTCGAGCGCTTTGCGCAACTGATGGTGCGGCGCCTGCAGAACCAGCTGCGCGAACGGCGCATGCCGGCCGGGCCGGGAAAGTAAGCCATGCCCAGGCGCACCGACATCGAGAGCATCCTGATCATCGGCGCTGGCCCGATCGTGATCGGCCAGGCATGCGAGTTCGACTATTCCGGGGCCCAGGCCTGCAAGGCCCTGCGCGAGGAGGGTTACCGGGTCATCCTGGTCAACTCCAACCCGGCAACCATCATGACCGACCCGGAGATGGCCGATGCCACCTACATCGAGCCGGTCAACTGGCGGACCGTGGCGCGCATCATCGAGAAGGAGCGGCCCGACGCGCTGCTGCCGACGATGGGAGGGCAGACGGCGCTCAATACGGCGCTCGACCTCGTGCGCGAAGGAGTGCTGAAGCAGTTCAGCGTCGAGCTGATCGCTGCCTCGCGCGAGGCCATCGACATGGCGGAAGACCGCGAGAAATTCCGCAACGCGATGACCGAGATTGGCCTCGATACGCCGCGCTCGTTCATGGCGCATACCATGGAACAGGCCATGACGGCGCAGGCCGAGCTCGGCTACCCGGTCGTGATCCGGCCATCGTTCACGATGGGCGGCAGCGGTGGCGGCATCGCCTACAACCGCGAGGAATTCGAGACCATCGTGGCGCGCGGGCTCGATGCCTCGCCGACCAGCGAGGTACTGCTCGAAGAGTCGGTGATCGGCTGGAAAGAGTTCGAGATGGAGGTCGTCCGCGACCGCGCCGACAACTGCATCATCGTCTGCTCCATCGAGAACCTCGACCCGATGGGCGTGCACACGGGCGACTCGATCACCGTGGCGCCGGCGCAGACGCTGACCGACAAGGAATACCAGCGCATGCGCGACGCCTCGATCGCGGTGTTGCGCAAGATCGGCGTCGAGACCGGTGGCTCGAACGTGCAGTTCGCCATCAATCCGGCCGACGGCCGGATGATCATCATCGAGATGAATCCGCGCGTCTCGCGCTCTTCCGCGCTGGCCTCCAAGGCCACCGGCTTCCCGATCGCCAAGATCGCCGCCAAGCTCGCCGTCGGCTACACGCTCGATGAACTCAGGAACGACATCACCGGCGGGCTGACGCCGGCTTCCTTCGAGCCGTCGATCGACTATGTCGTCACCAAGGTGCCGCGCTTCACGTTCGAGAAGTTTCCCGCCGCCAACAACCGCCTGACCACGCAGATGAAGTCGGTGGGCGAGGTGATGGCCATCGGCCGCACCTTCCAGGAGTCACTGCAGAAGGCGCTGCGCGGACTGGAGACCGGCCTTGACGGGCTGGGCAGCGTGATGCCGCTGCCGCTCGCGGGTGAGGACGCCGAGTCGCAGCTGGCGCACGAGTTGCGCTATCCCGGTGCCAATCGCCTGCTGTACGTCGCCGATGCCTTCCGTGCCGGCTGGACGCTGCAGCGCATCCACGAGCGCAGCTACATCGATCCGTGGTTCCTGGCGCAGGTCGCCGACCTCGTCCGGGAGGAAACCGCGGTCGCCGCCGGCGGATTGCCGGCCCTGGACGCTGCGCGCCTCCGCTCCCTGAAGCGCAAGGGCTTCTCCGACAGCTGCCTCGCACGCCTGGTCGGCCAGACCGAGAAGACACTGCGTGACCGGCGCCGCTCGATGGGCATCTCCCCGGTGTACAAGCGGGTGGACACCTGCGCTGCGGAATTCGCGACTTCCACGGCCTATCTCTACTCGACCTACGAGGAAGAGTGCGAGGCGCAGCCCACCCAGCGCCGCAAGATCATGATCCTCGGTGGCGGCCCGAACCGCATCGGCCAGGGCATCGAGTTCGACTACTGCTGCGTGCACGCCTCGCTGGCGCTGCGCGAGGCGGGCTTCGAGACCATCATGGTCAACTGCAATCCCGAGACTGTCTCGACCGACTACGACACCTCCGACCGGCTCTACTTCGAGCCGCTGACGCTCGAGGACGTGCTCGAGATCATCGCGAAGGAGAAGCCGGAGGGCGTGATCGTCCAGTACGGCGGCCAGACACCGCTGAAGCTGTGCCGTGCCCTGGAGGCCAACGGCGCGCCGATCATCGGCACGACGCCGGACGCCATCGACGTCGCCGAGGATCGCGAGCGCTTCTCCGACCTGGTCCGCCGCCTCGGCCTGCGCCAGCCCTCCAACGCCACGGCGCGCACCGAGGAACAGGCGCTGCGCATGGCGCGCGAGGTGGGTTACCCGCTGGTGGTGCGGCCCTCCTACGTGCTTGGCGGCCGGGCGATGGAGGTCGTCTATGCGGAGGAGGACCTCAAGACCTACATGACCGACGCGGTGCGCGTCTCGAATGACAGCCCGGTGCTGCTCGACCGGTTCCTGGACCAGGCCATCGAGGTGGACGTCGATGCGATCTGCGACGGCACCGACGTGCTGATCGGCGGCATCATGGAGCACGTTGAACAGGCCGGTGTTCATTCAGGTGACTCCAGTTGCTCCCTGCCGCCCAACAGCCTGTCCACCGAGCTGCAGCAGCAGCTGCGCGAGCAGACCCGCAAGCTGGCGCTCGGCCTGAAGGTGGTCGGGTTGATGAACATCCAGTTCGCGATCCAGAACGGCATCGTCTATGTGCTCGAGGTGAACCCGCGGGCCTCGCGCACCGCGCCGTTCGTCTCCAAGGCCACGGGCCGGCCGATCGCCAAGACCGGCGCGCTGGTGATGACCGGCCGCAAGCTGGCGGAGCTGGGAGCGACGAAGGAGATCGTGCCGGGCTACTTCTCCGTGAAGGAAGCCGTGTTCCCGTTCGCCAAATTCCCGGAATCCGACCCGATCCTCGGCCCGGAAATGAAATCCACGGGCGAGGTGATGGGCACGGGCCGGACCTTTGGCGAGGCCTACGCCAAGTCGCAGTCCGCCTCGGGCGTCCAGTTGCCGCGCCGCGGCACGGTGCTGCTCTCGGTGCGCGAGCGCGACAAGCCCGGCGCGGTGGAGCTGGCCCGCAGCCTGATCGGCCGCGGCTTCGAGATCGTCGCCACGGAAGGCACCGCGAAGGAGATTGCCACGGCGGGGCTCGCCTGCCGGCGCGTGAACAAGGTGCGGGAGGGCCGGCCGCACATCGTCGACATGATCAAGAACGACGAGATCGTGCTGATCGTGAACACGACCGAGGGTCGCCAGGCCACGCGCGACTCCCAGGCGATACGCCGCGAGGCCGTGGCGCGCCGCGTAACCTACTACACGACGCTCGCGGCCGGCCTGGCCAGCTGCGAGGCACTGGATCACCTGGGAGACGAAGACGTGAACCGCCTGCAGGACCTGCATCGCGAGCTGGGAACATGAAGCGCGCACCCATCACGCTGCGTGGCGCCGAGGCGCTGCGCGTCGAGCTGCGCAAGCTCAAGACCGAGTCGCGGCCGGCCGTCATCAAGGCGATTGCCGAGGCACGCAGCCACGGCGACCTGTCCGAGAACGCCGAATACCACGCGGCCCGCGACCAGCAGGGCTTCATCGAGGGACGCATCCAGGACCTGGAAGGCAAGCTCGCAAGTGCCGAGATCATCGACGTCTCGCAACTCGATGCCGGGGGCCGGGTGGTATTCGGTGCCACCGTCGAGCTGCAGGACGAGGACAGCGGCGCCAAGGTGACCTACCAGATCGTTGGCGAGGATGAGGCCGACATCAAGGCTGGCCGGATCTCGATCGGTTCCCCGATCGCCCGCGCGCTGGTCGGCAAGCAGGAAGGCGACACAGTGGAAGTGGCCGCTCCGGGCGGGGCCCGGAGTTATGAAATAATCGCGGTGCGCTACGACTGAGTCCGAGGGGGTCTGCAGGCCCCCGGGACCCGGGTTTCCGTGAACCGGGTCACAGTCGTGAGCAGCCTGTCGGCGTCCGGGGACATTCGCCCACCCCATCACAGTAAAGTGGTGCCGCTGTGAAAGAATCCTCTGCCATGACCAGTGCCAGCAAGCAACGGGGTTTCACCCTGCTCGAGATGATGACGGCGATAGCGATCGTCGGCATCGTGCTCGGCCTTGCCGTGCCGGCGCTGAACAGTTTCGTCGAAGCGTCGAACCTGTCGGGCAGCGCGCGTGGCTTCATCGTGGACTTCCAGCTCGCGCGCAGCGAGGCGGCGCTGCGGGCGCAGCGCGTCACGGTGTGCACCAGCACCGACATGGCCGCCTGCGCCAACGCCAGCTGGGACGACGGACGCCTGGTCTTCCTCGACGCGGGCGCCGTGGGTGTCATCGATGGGGGTGACCAGATCATCTCGCAGACCGAACCGCTCAATGACGCCGTCACGACGGCCTCCGCCGGCCTCGCAGCGGCGAACTTCATCAGCTACGCGCAGAACGGCATGCTTGCCGGTCCCGGCACGATCACTCTCTGTGTCACGGGCCAGGACCAGCGCGTCGTCAACATCTTCCGCAGCGGGTCGGCGACGCTCGACCGGACGGCGACCGTATGCTGAGCCCCACACGAAAGCGCGGCGATGCGGTGGCCGCCGTGCGTGGTTACGTGCTGGTGGAAGCGCTGATCACGGTGCTGATCTTCGCCATCGGAATGCTCGGCGTGGTCGGCCTGCAGACCGTGGCGCTGTCCTCCACCTCGATCTCCAACCAGCGCAGCGAAGCCACCGTGCTGGCGCTCGACATGGCCGACCGGATGCGCGCGAACCTCGGCGCGGCCGACGGTACGCCCGGCGTGGGCTACGACGATCCGGCGCCGGCCAACAATTCCTGTCGCAGCGTGTACGCGGCCTCTGTCGTGGGCGTGCCTGCCGCCTGCACGCCGGAGCAGCTGGCCGCAGACGACATGCTGGACTGGCAGGACCAGATCCAGCAGAGCCTGCCTGGCGGCGACGGCGCGGTGTGCCTCGACAACACGCCCAATGATGGAACGGCCGCAGCACCCGCCTGCGATGGCGCGGGCAATGCCTATGCCGTGAAGGTGTTCTGGGACCAGCGTGCCACGCGTGGCGTGGCTGCGGCACCGATGCGGCTGGTCGTGACGGTGAGGCCATGAGCATGCGCGGGCGCCGTCAACAGGGTTTCACGCTGGTCGAACTGCTGATCGGCATCGCGCTGGCACTGGTGATGACGGCCATCATCGTGTCGGTGTTCGGACGCGCCTCCCGGTCCAGCAACGTGACGCAGACGGTCAACGAGATCCAGGAGCAGGGGCGGGTGGCGCTCGACATGCTGCAGCGCGACGTCCGTTCGGCGGGCTATATCGGCTGCAACAGCAATCGGCTGCTCGGATCGGGGGCCCTGGTCAACACCATCGACACGCCGACGGGCTACCTGAACAACCTGGACCAGTTCCTCATCGGTTTCGAAGGCACGGGTGCGTCATTCACGCCCGCAGCCGACGCCGGGCTCGCGGGCGCCAATCCGGCTGCATTGACCGACAGCGATGCACTGACAGTCCGCGTTCCGGCTGGCGAGCCGGTGTCACTGTCGGCAACGATGACGGCCGGTACGGCCGTGATCCCGGTGTTCTCGACGGCAGGCTTTGCCGCAGGCAGGAGGGCGATCGTCGGGGATTGCGCGCAGTCGACCGCCTTCTACGTGACGGGCCTCACGGGTGGACTCGAGCACGGTGCCAGCGTCGGCACCAATGCTTCCAACGACCTGGCGCGCGCCTACGGGCCCGATGCGATGGTGGTGCCGTTCACGACGCTGACGTACTACCTCGCGCCGAATGGCGTCGGGACGACGCGGTCCCTTTACCGCAGGGTGGACGGTGCTGCCAACTCCGAGCAGATCGCCGAGGGCGTCGAGGAATTCCAGATCCAGTACGGCGTCGACACCGATGCAGACAACTTTGCGGACCTGTTCGTCGCCGCCGATGCGGTGGCCGACTGGCGGCGCGTCGTTTCGGTGCGCGCGAGCCTGCTGATGCGCAGCAAGCTCGAGAACGCGGCCCAGAACACCCAGACCTACGATTTCAACGGCACCACCGGCATCGTCGCGGCGGACGACCGGTTGCGCCGGCCGTTCAACGTTTCCATCCAGCTTCGCAACCGCACGCAATGATTCCCGGCCATCGACATTTTGCATCGCAGCGTGGCGCCTCCCTGGTGATCGCGCTGATGTTCCTGATCGTGCTGACGATCCTGGGCCTCGTGACCGTGCGCTCCTCGACTGTGCAGGAGCGCATGGCCGGCAATGACCGCGACCGTGCGGTGGCCTTCGAGGCTGCCGAGGCGGCGCTGCGCGACGCCGAGCAGGACATCCTGGCCAACATCACCACGGCGAGCGCCTTTGACGCGGCCTGTACCGCCGGCCTGTGCATTCCGGCGACCGTAGCGACGCCCAACTGGAATGCGGTGCCCTGGACTGGCGCCACCTCGCGCATTTATGGCGCAGCCTCTGGCGCGGGCGCCTACCCGCTCGATGTGGACCAGCCGCCGCGCTACATCATCGAAGTGCTGCCGGACATCCCGGCCGGCGCGGGCAATTCACTCAACGCCAATGCCCGCTCATCGACCTCGGGCGGCACGGGCTATCGAATCACTTCGCGCGGCTGGGGCCGCCGCGACACCACCCAGGTCATGTTGCAGAGCGTTTACGTCAAGCAGTAACGCAGGGAACCGAGCCATGAAACGCATGAAAGTCACGCAACACCCGGCCATCGCCATGGCGGTCTGCGCCGCGCTGGCTTCCGTAGCTCCACTGGCAGTACCCGCGCCACTGGTGGTGTCGGAGATCCCGCTGTTCGTCGCTTCTGGCCTCAAGCCGAACGTGATGCTCACGATGGCCAACTCCAACAGCATGGACGAGGATGCCACCGGCCTGGCGGTGGGCAGTGCAGCGCCCAACAGCCGCTCCGAGATCTCGCGGCGCGTGGGCAAGAACCTCATCGACAACTACGGCGGCGCGCTGAACATGGGCCTCATGGCCTTCCAGCAGGGCGCAGTGGCATTCCGTCACCTGCACTCGAGCCCCTATGACGTGAGCTTCGATCCGGCCGACTACGACCCGACGTACACGGGCCCGCGCACGGGGCCGACCCGCAAGTTCCGGGAACCCAACGCGAGCTGGCCCGGCAACTACATCTACTTCAACGTCAACCTGCCGTTTTACTCGGGCGTCAACGAAGGCAACGCCTTCTGCTATTCCCGTACGGCCAACGCGTTCAACAACGGCGAGCATCCGACGGCCGGTCCCTGGGACGCCTATCGCTGCTTCCGCACCAAGAACACCACGTCGAATGTCCTGCCGCTGGTCAACCTCCAGGATGGACCCAACGGCTGGATCACCAACTTCGGCAACTACACCTTCTCACCGACGGACAGCGACCTGGGCCAGGGCATCACCGACTTCGGCCGGTTCATGGCCTGGCGCTATGTGTCGCCCACCTGGTTCAACAACGGCTCTCCGGGTGGCGGCTACGTGCATGTCCGCGTCGCCAACGTCGATGCGGCCCAGGCCAACCGGATGAAGACGAAGCTCGGGACTTCGCAGTTCGTCACCAACGGGCCGACGAACCCCCTGTTGCCGCTGCAGAACGCCGGGCTGACGCCGCTCGAGGGGACGCTGTATACGATCCGTGACTACTTCGCCGGCAATGTCAGCGATGCCGCGCGCGGTGGCCCGCTGCCGGCGCCACCCAACTCCTGCGGCAAGAACTACTCCGTGCTGCTGACCAACGGCCTGCCGTCGGTCACGCGAACCGGCGTGGCGTCTTCGAATGTCGCAGCGATGCTCGCGGATGCAACCACGGCGGCAGCGGCCGTCAATACGGGCGGAGTGCTCAACTACGTCGTCGGGTTTGCGTTGCCGTTCGGCGTTGACCCGGCTCAGCTGGATACCATTGCCGCGGCGGGTGGCACTGTCTCGTCCTACTACGCCGAGAAGGAAGACGATCTCGTCGCCAAGCTGAACGAGGTGTTCAACGACATCCTCATGAAGTCGGGTGCCGCGGGCGCCGTGGCGCTCAACAGCGGCTCGATCCAGACCGACTCGCGCCTGTTCCAGGCCAAGTTCAACACGGGCGACTGGTCCGGCGAGCTGCACGCCTATGACATCGACGAGGATACTGGTGCGATCAGCGCCAGCGTCTGGGATGCCGGGCAGAAGGTCACTGCGCAGGACTGGAATACGGGGCGCACGATCCTTTCGTGGAACCCGGTGTCGGATCGCGCCATTGCGTTCCGCTGGCCGGCGGTACCGGCTACGCCAACCGTCAACGAGCTCAGCGCGAGCCAGGTGCTGGCGCTCGACACCAACATCCTGTCGGTCAATGACGGCATGGGCTCCCAGCGGCTGCAGTATGTGCGCGGCTCGGGCGCCAATGAAGGCAACACCGCGACGAGCTTCCGCAAGCGCAACGTCAGCAAGCTCGGCGACATCGTCAACTCTTCGCCGGCCTACGTCCGCGGGCCGAATCGCAACCTGATCGACCCGACCTATGTGACGTTCAAGAACACCTACGCCTCGCGCACGCCGATGATCTACGTCGGCTCCAACGACGGCATGCTGCATGGCTTCCGGGCAACCGACGGCGTTGAGCTCCTCGGCTTTGTGCCATCGCCCGTCTATCCGCGACTGTCGGGCGTCACCGCCCAGGGCTTCCAGCACAAGTACCTGGTTGACGGCAGCCCGGTCGCGTCGGACATCAAGCTGAGCGGCGGCTGGCGAACGCTGCTGGTCGGCGGGCTGGCTGGCGGCGGCCGGGGTCTGTTCGCACTGGACGTGACGGACCCGGACTCCTTCGATGAGTCCGCGCCGGGGAACACGGTCCTTTGGGAGTTCACCGCCAGCGACGACAGCGAGCTCGGCCTCACCTTTGCGCAGCCGACCATCATCCGCATGAACAACGGTTCGCCGGCTGTCGTGGTGGGCAATGGCTACAACAACACGGGAACGGGTCGCGCCGTGCTGTTCATCATCAATGCGGAGACAGGTGCGCTGATCCGCAAGATCGACACGGGCGTCGGCACGGTCGGAGATCCGAATGGACTGTCGACGCCGGCAGTGGTCGACCTGGACGGCAACGGCACGGCCGACTACGCCTATGCCGGGGACCTCAAGGGCAACGTCTGGAAGTTCGACCTGACCTCCACGAACAGCGCCACCTGGAACCGGGCCTATGGTGCGCCGCTGTTCACGGCGACCGACAGCTTCGGCACTTTCCAGCCGATCACCTCGGTGGTCGAGGTCACGCGCCACCCGCAGGGCGGCCTCATGATCCTCTTCGGGACGGGCCAGTACATCCAGACCTCCGACGTCTCCTCGACGCAGGTGCAGTCGCTGTACGGCGTGCGCGATTTCGGCGCGGTCGTAGCCGGCCGGGCGAGCCTGCAGGTGCAGCTGGTGACCGACACGGAGATCGCGGGCGGCCAGACCTATCGGGCCGTTTCCAACAACACTGTCAATTACCCCACGCAGAAGGGCTGGTACATGGACCTGCCCGTGTCCGGCGAGCGCGTCGTCGTGGACCCCATCCTGCGCAACGGGCGATTCATCGTCCCGACGACGATTCCAAACAGCGACCCGTGCGCCGCTGGCGGCTCCTCCTGGCTGATGGAAATCGACTACCAGAGCGGCGCCCGCCTCAACCAGGCGGTGTTCGATGTCAATGGCGACGGCACGATCGACGGCTCGGACATCCTTGCCTTCACCTCCGGTACCAGCCATGCCGCGGGCGTGCGCATCGACGCGATCGCATCCTCGCCTTCGGTGGTACGCGGATTCGGTGATGAGGGCGCGCTCGAGAACAAGTACCTGAACCAGTCCAATGGCAACATCGCACGCGTGCTCGAGAGCGGCGAGCCGCTGGCGAATCGCCGCACCTCGTGGCGGCAGATCTTCTGAGGATCGCAAGGAGTGAGCAGATGAACATGCGCAACACGATTCTCGCGGCGGCCACGGCCATCGGCCTTGCCTGTGCGGCAACCAGTGCGATGGCGGTGACGCATGCCGGGCAGAACGCAGTGGTCAATACCACCGAGAACGCTGGGGACGTCGTCAATACCGTCATCTCCAGCATCGACGTGAAGCGCGGTGTGCTGGTCGCGGGCGGACGAACGTACCGCTTCGATCCGGCAGCCGTCGGCTTTTCGGACGACCGCAAGCCGGCAGTGGCCGGTGGCATCGAGTCCCTCAAGAACGGCAGCAGCGTAACGCTGCGCACCTCGCAGCAGGGCGACCTGCCCCAGGTGCTGCAGATCATCGCCCGTTGATCAACGGGTAGCGGAGGCAGGATCATGAAGCGGCAACGCGGTGTAACGCTGATGGAGCTGATGACGGTCGTCGGCGTCATCGGCATCCTCAGTTCGATCGCCTACCCGGCCTATGTCGAACAGGCGCGTCGCGGCAAGCGTGCTTCGGCCAAGGCGATGCTGGCCGAGGTGCTCCAGAACCAGGAGCGCTTCTACTCCGAGAACAACACCTTCACGGCGGCCATGGCGGACATGGGCTATGGCGGTGGCCCTTACGTCTCCGAGAACGGCACGCACACGATCACGCTGGCGGCCGGCCCATCCGGCGACATCGCCACCAGTGTGGCGATCAGCGCCACGCCGGTTGCGGCGGACGCCAAGTGCGGCGTGTTGACGCTGACCAGTACGCAGGCTCGGACCGCATCGGGCACCGAACCGGCCATCTGCTGGTAACGGCTCTCCGGCTCAGATCCAGCCGGCCGAATAGGGCGGGGCCTGCAGCAGGCCGCGGATGACTTCCGGCAGGTCCGGCACGACCTGCCAGGCAAACAGGAAGGCCGCGCCCACCAGCGCAATCCACAACAGGCCCGACCAGGCGTGCGCCCAGCCATGCGCGCTTCCGCCGTTGGCGTAGTAGATCGCCGCGCGTCGCCCCGCTGCCAGCGGCATCCCGACCAGCGCGAAGATCACCAGTACGAGCGCGATTGCCGCCCAGCGCGGCACCCATGGCTCCCAGGAAAAAGCAGACCAGGGACCCACCAGTTCCGGATAGATGTGGCCGCCCCACACGGCCAGCAGGGCGATCGTCATCGTGACGAACCAGGCTGCCGAGAGCACCGTCAGTACCGGCAGCAGCACGCCGCCGGTAATGCGCGCTGCATAGCCTGGCCGCGAATCAATGTCCGTTTCGCCCACTGACCAGTAATGCCGCTGCATGCGTCGACGTGCCCGACGGTCCTTGCTTCGGGATCCGCCCCTCAGCCCGTCAGATTTTTTTTTTATGCTGTCGATGAGTTCCTGTGCGTTGAACGGTGCGCCATGGGCGGCTGCGCGTTCCTCGGCGGTCTCGGCAGTCGGGATGACGAAGCACAGGCCGATGTACACCAGGATCAGGATGCCGGAGGTGAAGATCGTCAGCAGGATGAACGCCACGCGCACCCACACCGGGTCGAAGCCGAAATAGGCCCCGAGGCCGGTGCAGACACCGGCCCACATGCGCCCTTCCTCCAGCCGGTAGAGCCGTTTGCGGGTAGCGCCGGACGAAGCTGAACCGGCTCCTGGCGACGCAGTGCCCGTGGTTCCAGCTGCAGCGCCTTCGGCGGGCGAGACCACCGGACCCATCTCGGCCAGGATGCGCGCGACCTCCTCGTGCGTGACAACCGTCTTGTGTGCACCCAGGCAGGAGCGGCACTTCTCGCCTATGGCCTGCTCCAGGTCCGCAAGTATTTCGGTGCGGTCGGGATTGCCGGCCAGGTTGCGTTCCGCCGTTGCGAGGTAGCTGCGCAGCGCCTCGTAGCCTTCCTCTTCGATGGCGTAGGCGTTGCTGTTCAGGCTGATCGTGGTGACCTTGCGCATTTCAGTTCCCAAGCCGGTTGAGTGTGTCGGTGAGGTGCTGCCAGTAAGCCTGCAGCTCGGCGAGTGCCCTGCGCCCCGCGTCGGTGAGGCGGTAATACTTCCTGGGCGGGCCCGCTTCGGACTCCTGCCATTCGTAATCCACCAGCTGCTCGCGCCGCATGCGGCTCAGCAGGGGGTATAGCGTGCCTTCCTGCGTGGCGAACTCGGTGCCCGTCAGGCGCTGCAGCATCTCGGCGACGTAGAGCTTCTCCGAGGAGATCACGCGCAGGATCACGAACTCCAGCAGGCCTTTTCGCAGGGGGCCGAATTTCTCGCTCGGTTCGGTCATGTTTCTCTGGAATAGTACCTTGTGAGATAAAGGTAGCAGACAAGAGAAAGGGTTTCAAGCGGAGCCGGAAGATTCGCCGGGCGCCCCGCGGGAAGCCTGTCAGAAGTGGTAGCGGAGGCCGAGCCGCAGCGTGCGCGGCTCCATCGAGCGGCTCATGCGACCTTCGGTGGGCCCGGAGTCGATGGCCGGCAGATAGCTCTCGTACCAGTAGACGATGTCCTTGCCGTCGCTGTCGAACACGTTCAGCAGCTCGCCGTACACCATCAGGCTGCCGAAAGCTTCGCGCCGCGCGCAGGTTGACCACCTGCTCGCTGCCGGCGCGTTCGCGAGTTGTCCTCGATCAGCGCATAGGGCCCGAGGTGGCGCAGGCGCGCGCTGAGTTCCCACGGTCCGTGGAGTGCGGCGACGCCGAGTTCGCCTGCACTTTCCACTGCGCCCGGAATCCGGTCTTCCCCCGGGGCGCCGACGTATCGCGCGTGGCTGCCGGTCCAGTTGGCATCGATGGCGAGCCAGGGCAGCGGACGCCAGAAGCCCACCAGCTCGTAACCCCGGCGCTCACTCGGCAGGCCCGGTTCGACGGAGTTGGAATCCCCGACGAATTTCAGTTCGCTGTCCAGGTCCAGCCACCAGTACGTGGCCGTCAGGCTCAGGCTGCCGCGCTGCAGCCGTCCGCCGACTTCCTTGCCTTCGCCCGGCACCAGGCCGGGCACCGGTGGGTCGCGTGGCTGCGACGCCGCGCGCATCGTTCGAATGAAAGCCGCGTCCCCAGTTGCCATAGAGCTCGACTTCCGGCGTCACGGTCCAGGCGGCACCCACTTTCGGCGACAACTGGTTGTCGCTGGCCGTTCCCGAACCAAACTGCGGTTGCGTTGCACGGGCCTCGAAATGGTACTGGTCCACACGCAGGCCGCCGAGCAGGCGCACGTCTTGGGCGACATTCCACTGGCCCTCGGTATAGGCGGCAATCGACCCTTCCTCCACCGAATGCGCGGTGACGTACTCCACGAACTCACGATCCAGCGTGTGATCGACCTGCACCTTGGGGATGTCGTCGTATCGACCCTCGCTGCCGAGCGTCCAGCGCAGCGTGCTGCTGTCCGCGAGCACGCCCTCGACCCGGAAGCCATAGGTGAAGCGACGGTCCCACTGCCGGATCTGGAAGTCGTAGGTCGGATCCGAATACATGTTCCAGTCGTAGTACTGGACATAGAGGTTCGCCTTCCATCGTGCAGCGTCGATGCCGCCGGCGAGGATCTGGCGCGAGGTCTGGCCCGTGGCTGAAAAATCCAGAGCGCAGAAGCGATCCGCGCAGATCGGCGTGCCGATCGCCCGCTCGGGTATCTGCTCCGTGGGCTTCCAGTTGGCCGTGTAGGTGGAGAAGCTCGCCCAGACACGGCCGATGCCGGTCTGCTGGTGCAGCTTTGCGTAGCCCGAGAAATGCTGCAGGTCCTCGGGTTGTTCCCAGGGTCCGTCGTAGCTCTGCCACTGGCCCACCATCAGGAGTCCGCCATCGGTGCCGATGTCCGTGCCCCAGCCGCCGGCCACGCGCCTCCAGTCGTAGCTGCCGGCTTCCAACGACAGGAAGGGCTCATCAATCCCGTCGATGGTCGACATGATCGCCGCCCCGGCCATCGAGAAATCGCCCAGGTCCGCACGGTAGGGTCCTTTCCGGAAATCGATGCGGGAGACGACCTCCGGGATAAGGCCGTTGACGTCCAGGTAGCCCTGGCCATGACCGTGGGATCGCAGGTTCAGCGGCACGCCATCGACCATGGTTGAAAAATCGGTGCCGTGGTCCAGGTTGAAGCCGCGCAGGAAATACTGGTTCGCCTTGCCGGATCCGGAGTGCTGCGCTGCGATCAGGCCCGGAACCGCCTCCAGCAGCTCGGCCACGCGCAGCAGCGGCCGGACTGCCAGGTCCGCACCCCCGACAGTTCCCTCGCTGGCGGCGCTGGCGACCCCAATAAGGAGCTCGCCTCGACCAAAAACCACAACTTCCTGCAGCTCGTCGTCCTCGGAGGGCGTTGCTGGTGTTTCCGCGGCCAGGAGTCCTTGCAGCGGAACGAGCGCTGCCAGCAGCAGGCTGCCCGCAGCCAGACGGCGCGAAAGGACGCAAAGGCGCATGGTGCTGGAATCCCCCGGGGACAGTCGTCGGCCAGCGACAAGACCATGTGCCGGTGGAAAAGTCCCGAAAGGAACGGTTGGCAACCGTTAAGGAACGCCCCGGGGCAGGGGTCAGGAGTCGGGCAGGACGATCCGGGGCAGGGGCTCTCGTGGGCGGTAGAGGACCGCCACATGTCCGATCCGGGTCACCATTGCACTGCCGGTC
This sequence comes from uncultured Pseudomonadota bacterium, assembly GCA_963785055.1. Classification (GTDB taxonomy): domain Bacteria; phylum Pseudomonadota; class Gammaproteobacteria; order Steroidobacterales; family Steroidobacteraceae; genus ZC4RG30. The sequence goes on along the minus strand of CAWATT010000008.1, from coordinate 201,730 downwards.
TCATCGGCAAGTGCCTGAAGCGCAGCGTCCCGGGCCTCGCGGTCAACCCCCGGAAACCGGACCTTGATCAGTTCGTGATCGTGCAGCGCCCTCTTTGTCTCTGTGACAACGGCAGGGGTCAACCCCGCGCCGCCCAGCGCAATGACGGGCTTCAGCGGGTGGGCCAGCTGCCTGAGTCGCCGGCGCTGCTTCTCGGTAAGGTCCATGGGCCCGGATTGTAGCGCCCCCCGGGCCCAGCTGCGCCCGAGGGGCAGGGGAGGCTTGAAGCCGGGACCCAGCGCCCTCATTCACGAGTGCGGACCGGTGAAGGTACTTGGTGGCGAGGGACCCTGTGATCGTGTAGCGTGATCCGGGCCAAAAACTGTTGAGGTCGATGTCTTGAATGACCTGACGAAGAACGTGGTGATCCTGGTGGTGGTGGCCGTTTCGCTGCTCTACCTGTTCAGCACCTACATGCCCAAGGGTACCGCCACGCCGGAGGTGCGCTATTCGGCGTTCCTCAACGAGGTCGACGCGGGAAGGGTTGAATCGGTGGTGCTCCAGGGCGAGACCATCCTCGGCGTGCGCAAGGACAAGACCCAGTTCCGCAGCTTCAATCCGGAGACGGACAACACCGCGCTGATCGGCTCGCTGCACAAGGCCGATGTCGCCATCGAGGGTCGCCCGCCCAAGCAGCCGAACTTCCTCGCGCAGCTGCTGTTGCAGCTGGCGCCCGCGCTGCTGCTCATCCTCGTGTTCGTCTACATCATGCGACAGATGCAGGGAGCCGCGGGTGGCCGAGGCGCGATGAGCTTCGGCAAGAGCAAGGCGCGCCTGCTCGGCGAAGACCAGGTCAACGTGACGTTTGCCGACGTGGCCGGCGTCGACGAGGCCAAGCAGGAGGTCGGCGAGATCGTCGACTTCCTCAAGGATCCGGGCAAGTTCCAGAAGCTCGGCGGCAAGATCCCCAAGGGCGTGCTGATGGTCGGTTCGCCCGGCACCGGCAAGACGCTGCTCGCCCGCGCGATCGCCGGCGAGGCCAAGGTGCCGTTCTTCACGATATCCGGCTCCGACTTCGTGGAGATGTTCGTGGGCGTCGGCGCCTCGCGCGTGCGCGACATGTTCGAACAGGCCAAGAAGCACGCACCCTGCATCATCTTCATCGACGAGATCGACGCGGTGGGCCGCCATCGCGGTGCGGGTCTCGGCGGCGGGCATGACGAGCGCGAGCAGACGCTGAACCAGCTGCTGGTCGAGATGGACGGCTTCGAGGGCAACGAGGGCATCATCGTCATCGCCGCCACGAACCGGCCGGACGTCCTTGATCCCGCGCTGCTGCGGCCGGGCCGCTTCGATCGCCAGGTCGTCGTGCCGCTGCCCGATGTGCGTGGCCGCGAGCAGATCCTGCGCGTGCACATGCGCCGCCTGCCGCTGGGTGATGACGTGAAGCCGGCGCTGATCGCCCGGGGCACGCCCGGCTTCTCGGGTGCCGACCTCGCGAACCTGGTCAACGAGGCCGCGCTGTTCGCGGCGCGTGCCAACCAGCGACTGGTTTCGATGGACCAGTTCGAGCGCGCCAAGGACAAGATCCTGATGGGCGCGGAACGCCGCTCGATGGTGATGAGCGAGGAAGAGAAGCGCATGACGGCCTACCACGAGGCAGGCCATGCGATCGTCGGCCTGACCGTGCCCGAGCACGATCCGGTCTACAAGGTCACCATCATCCCGCGCGGTCGCGCGCTCGGCGTAACCCAGTTCCTGCCCGAGCAGGACCGTTATTCCCTGAGCAAGCGGCGGATCGAGAGCGGGATCGCCACGCTGTTCGGCGGTCGTATCGCCGAAGAACTGATCTTTGGCCGCGATGCAGTGACCACTGGCGCTTCGAACGACATCGAGCGCGCGACGGACCTGGCGCGCAGCATGGTCACCAAGTGGGGCCTTTCCGACCGGCTGGGTCCCCTGACCTATTCGGAGGAGTCCGGAGAGGTATTCCTCGGTCGCTCGGTGACCCAGACCAAGCAGGTATCCGACGTCACGGCCCATGCGATCGACGAGGAAGTCCGGCGGGTGATCGAGACGAATTACAACCGTGCCAGCGACATCCTGCAGAAGAACCTCGACAAGCTGCACGCCATGGCTGACGCGCTGATGCGCTTCGAGACCATCGACGACAGCCAGATCCGGCAGATCATGGACGGGCAGCCCCCGACGCCGCCTGCGGGCTGGGACAGCAGCCTGGGCGGTACGCCTGGCCCCGCCGGCGGCTCGCCGCCGGAAGCCCGTCCGGCATTCGGTCCGGCTACGCGCAACCGCAGCTGACACGCCGTGCGGCTGCGCTGCGCCGGGCGCTGCCGCGACAGCGTGTGCGCTGCGTGTGCATCGCGAGCTGGATCTCTCGCAGCCGGCAGTGATGGGCGTGCTGAACGTCACGCCCGATTCCTTCTCCGATGGTGGACGCTACGCGACCGGCCAGGCCGCGCTTGCGCAGGCGCGTGCGATGCATGCCGCCGGCGCGCGCATCATCGACGTCGGCGGGGAATCCACCCGACCCGGTGCGGCCCCGGTTGACGAACAGGCGGAACTGGACCGCGTCCTCCCGGTGATCGAGGCGCTGGTTCGCGACCTGGATGTCATTGTCTCCATAGATACGATGAAGCCAGGCGTCATGCGCGCAGGTGTTGCTGCCGGCGCGGGAATGATCAATGACGTGAAGGCGCTTCAGGAGCCCGGTGCCCTGGAGGCCGCCGGCGCAAGCGAGGCTGCCGTTTGCCTCATGCACATGCAGGGCGAGCCACGAACCATGCAGGCTCATCCGGTGTATGCGGACATAGTCGCCGAGGTTTCGGAGTTTCTTCTCCAGCGCGCCCGCGCGTGCGAACTGGCGGGCATCAGCCCCGATCGCATCGCGCTCGATCCCGGATTTGGCTTCGGCAAGACGCTGGCCCACAATCTCGGGCTGCTGGCGGGGCTGTCGCGGCTCGCCGGGGCGGGCTACCCCTTGCTGGTCGGGCTTTCGCGCAAGTCGATGCTCGGCAAGCTGCTGGGGCGCGAAGTCGAGGCGCGGCTGCCGGGCAGCCTCGCACTGGCCACCATAGCGGTGCTCAATGGCGCACGAATCGTCCGCAGCCATGACGTGGCCGAGACGCTCGACGCGGTGCGCGTGGCCCAGGCAGTGATCGAGGCAGGGGAGACGGGATGAGTCGCAAGTATTTCGGCACGGACGGGATCCGCGGGCGCGTTGGCGAGGAGCCGATGACCGTGGATTTCGCGCTGAAGCTTTCCAGCGCAGCCGCACGCGTGCTCGCACCCGACGGGGGCACCGCGCTGATCGGCAAGGACACGCGCGTCTCCGGCTACCTCTTCGAGGCGGCGCTCGAGGCCGGCTTCATCGCCGCCGGCGTGGATGTGCTGCTCACCGGTCCGTTGCCGACACCGGCCATCGCCTACCTGACGCGTCGCATCCCGCGCGCGTTCGGCGTCGTGATCAGCGCTTCGCACAATCCCTACCAGGACAACGGCATCAAGTTCTTCGATGCCGGCGGCGGCAAGCTCTCCGACGAGCTGGAGTTGCGCATCGAGGCGCAGATGGAGCAGGGCGTGCTGACGCAGCTGTCGGATCGCCTCGGCCGGGCGCGGCGCGCGGATCACATGCGCGAGGACTACCAGCAGTACTGCGCCTCCACGGTTCCGGGCGGACTGGACCTGACGGGAATGAAGATCGTCATCGACTGCGCCAACGGCGCAGGCTACAAGGTCGGGCCGCGACTGCTGGCGGACCTCGGCGCCGAGATCATCCCTGTCGGCTGCTCGCCCAACGGGCGCAACATCAACGATGGTTGCGGATCGACGTCGCCGGGACTGCTGCAACTCACCGTGCCGGGCGTGCATGCCGCGTTGGGCATCGCGCTCGATGGCGATGGCGACCGGCTGTTGATGGTCGACAACCTCGGGCGGGTGGTGGACGGCGACCAGCTGCTGTACATCATCGCGCGCTCACGCCAGGCCACCGGCGAACTCAAGGGTCCGGTGGTCGGCACGTTGATGAGCAACCTCGGCCTGGAACTCGCGTTGCGCGATCTTGGCATCGGATTCCGTCGTGCCAGGGTCGGTGACCGTTATGTGCTGGCGATGCTCAAGGAAACCGGCGGCGTGATCGGCGGGGAGACCTCCGGCCATGTCCTCTGCCTCGATCGTGCAACCACCGGCGATGCGCTGGTCAGCGCGCTGCAGGTGCTGGCCGAGGTGCGTCGCACGGGACTGACGCTGGCGCAGCTGGCCGCGGGCGTGCCGCATTTCCCCCAGGTGCTGCTCAACGTGCGCGTGGCGAAGCGCTTTGATCCTTCGCAGGTCCCGGAGATTCGCGCCGCCGTGGCCGATGTGGAGCGTGAGCTGGGCGAGTCCGGTCGCGTCGTCCTGCGTGCCTCCGGCACGGAGCCGGTGATCCGCGTGATGGTCGAGGGGCGGGACGAGGCGCACACGCGCGCCTGCGCCGAGCGCATCGTGCGCGCCGTGGAAAGCACCGTTTCCTGAGCGGGTCAGTCCGTCGCAGTGGTTGCCGGCGGCAGTGTCTGGTCTATCCGCCCGATCATGTATTCGTAGAACGGGTTCGAGCTGGCCCGCATCAGTGAATCCAGGCTCATGAGCAGAACGCCGCGCTCGCCGCGCGGCTTGATCGTGCCGAGGTCCAGGCCGAATTCGCCCGGTTGCTCCGGGCGTATTCCATAGAGTGAATCCTCGGGCGGGAAAGGCAACGCCACGTGCGAGAGCGAGTACATGTCGGCCGGATAGGGCGAATCCAGCGCGCTCTCGCTTTCATTCATCGTGCCGGGCGGGCGGATGCGTAGCCGTGTGCCGTCGCGCGGGTCGGCGGCAGTGGTCACGACCGTGATGCCGTATCTGGCGGGCCGGCGCGGCAGCAGGCTGCCCAGCGCGATGCTCGCGCGCACGCGCAGCAACCGCTCGAAATGTGCCGCGCGGTTCACGTCGAACAACACCAGCTCGCTGCCGTTCTCCGGCAGCAGGTCCATGAGCCGCGTGGAAACGGCCGATACCGTGACGGTGCCGTCGAGCACGGACTGGAACACCAGCATCGGTGGCAGCGCGGCGGCGCGGGCGGGATCCGCCAGCCCTGACTGCAGCGCACGCGTCAGCACCCAGGATTCACGCGCGGCGTGCACCGGAAACGAGTTGTACTTGAACGGGTTGAATTCGGGCAGTACATCGAGCCAGGCCGCCTTGGCGAAAGCCGGCAGGATCGCCGGCAGGCCGGCGATGCCCGCGAAGCGCGCATAGGCCTCCACGCCGATCATGGGGGACAGCAGCACCAGCTGCGTTGGCAGCGGTTGCGTGGGTGACCGGTCGGCCTCCAGCGAGTACAGCAGCGCCAGCGCGGCACCGTTGGAATACCCCACGACATGCAGTGGCGCGCCGGGCGGACGCCGGCGCTGCGCCTCGCGCATCGCGAGGCGCGTCGCCGCGAGCCAGTCTGCGTGGTCGACGTGGATGAGCCCTGCAGGCGTAGTTCCGTGGCCGGGCATCCGGATCGCGATCACGAGGAACCCGCGCTCACGGTAGTGCTGCGCGATGTGCCGGAGGCTGTAGGGCGAATCGCTCAGGCCGTGCAGCATCACCGCAACGCCGCGCGGTTCACCTTCGGGCTCGAGTTCGAAGGACCGGTTCCAGTCGTGCCTGAAACCCTGTGGATTGACGAAACTGGCCGGGGCGTAGCGATTCAGGGTTTCCCGGTCCTCGTCGGCGTAATCGGGGCCTATCTGCTCGCGGACTTTCGTGAAGAGGCGCTGTTCCTTGGCGAGCCACTCCGGCCAGGTCGCTTCGTCCATTTCGTCCACCGACCATTCGTCCGGCGCAAAGGTGTGCCAGGGCTCCAGCGGCGGTCCGCGGGTCGCGCCCAGTGAGCGCAACACGATCACCCCGAGCAGCACGGCGATCACCAGGAGACTGGCCCAGGAAAACAGGCGTTTTGCGAGCCGGAGAAGCCTCATGGGCCGGTGGTCCTGCGGGACGTGGAACCGGGAGAATATGCCCGTAAAGGTCCGGGGCACCCGGGCGTTTGCGCCGCAAACGGCTGGCCGCTATCATCCCGCGCCGCTTCTGCCCCCCTTGCCACCCCCGGACGATGCCACAACCAATGAACCCCACCGTTCTGCGGCGCCGCATTGTCGCCGGCAACTGGAAGATGCATGGCTCGCGGGCCGAGACGAGGTCCCTGCTCGAGGCCTTGCTCGCGCCGGCCCGTATCGACGAGCGCGTGACATGCATTGTGTGTCCGCCCTTCGTGTACCTGACTGACGCCGCCCGGGAACTGGCGGGGCAACTCATCAGCCTCGGTGCCCAGGACGTCTGCGCGGAGAGCCCGGGGGCCTACACGGGTGAAATCGCGGCGCAGATGCTGAAGGATGTCGGCTGTGAATATGTGCTCGTCGGGCATTCCGAGCGGCGCGCGCTGTTTGGTGAAGACGATGCGCTGGTTGCGCGCAAGTTCGCAGCAGCCCAGTCCAAGGGACTGACGCCGATATTGTGCGTTGGAGAGCAGCTGGCCGAGCGCGATTCGGGCCAGACGCATGCCGTGGTGGGCCGCCAGCTCGAGGCCGTCATCGCGGTCTCCGGCGTGGCCGGGCTTGCCAATGCCGTGGTGGCCTACGAGCCGGTCTGGGCCATCGGCACGGGCCGCACGGCGACGCCGGAGCAGGCCCAGGACGTGCACGCCTTCATCCGCGCGCGGGTGGCGGCGCACGATGCTACTATCGCCGCCGGCCTGCGGGTGCTGTACGGCGGCAGCGTGAAGGCGGGCAATGCCCGCGAGCTTTTTTCGCGGCCCGATGTGGATGGTGGCCTGATCGGAGGCGCTTCGCTGAAGGCCGACGAGTTCCTGGCCATCTGGTCTGCCGCGCTGGCGCCCTGAACGGAAATATCGAGAATGCTGCATACGATCCTGATGCTGATCCTGGTCTTTTGCTCGGTGTGCATCATCGTGCTGGTGCTGCTCCAGCGCGGCAAGGGTGCTGACGCAGGCGCCGGATTCGGGGCCGGTGCTTCGGGCACTGTGTTCGGTGCGCGCGGCGCGAGCACTGCGCTTTCCCGTACCACCGCGATCCTTTCCGCCATCTTCATGGTGACCTGCCTGCTGCTGTCCTATGTGGTCACCCAGGGGATCCGCACCGAAGAGAGCGCGCTGGAGCGCATCTCGAACGAGGTCCAGACGAACAGCGGTGTTCCGTCGGTGCCGGCCGTGCCCGCAGCGGCGCCCGCACCCGTACCGTCACCGTCGCCGGTTCCGGCACCCGCGCCGGCCGGGACGCCGCCTGCGACGAATTGATTGTCGTTACGAATGATCCTGAATGCCGACGTGGTGGAACTGGTAGACACACTAGCTTGAGGGGCTAGCGCCGCAAGGTGTGACGGTTCGAATCCGTCCGTCGGCACCAAACACGGGTCTTCGTTTGATACAATTCGCACCCGTCATGGATCCGCTCTGGCGGATCCGAATCCTGGACGGTGCATGCTCGCGAATTATCTTCCGGTACTGGTCTTTCTTGCGGTCGCGACGGGTCTCGCGGCCGTGATGATGGTGCTCGGCAACGTGCTGGGCAGCCTCGGCGCGCGCCAGCGCGGCGATCAGGAGAAACTCTCGGCCTATGAGTGCGGCTTCGAGGCGTTCGAGGACACCCGTGCGCGCTTCGATGTCCGTTATTACCTGGTCGCCATCCTGTTCATCGTTTTCGACCTGGAGATCGCGTTCCTGTTTCCCTGGGCCGTGGCGCTGGAAGAGATCGGCACGACTGGCCTCGTGGCCATGGGCGTGTTCCTGTTCATACTCGTCGTGGGCTTTGCCTACGAATGGAAGAAGGGAGCCCTGGAGTGGGACTAGACGTGTCCGATCTTCCGCCCGACAACCCGGAGGCGTTCGCGCAGCGCGGGTTCGTCACCACGCAGATCGACAGCCTGGTCAGCTGGGCGCGCACCGGGTCGCTGTGGCCGATGACTTTCGGGCTGGCGTGCTGTGCGGTCGAGATGATGCATGCCGGCGCCTCGCGTTTCGACATGGACCGCTTTGGCGTGATCTTCCGCCCCAGCCCGCGCCAGTCCGACGTGATGATCGTGGCCGGCACGCTGGTGAACAAGATGGCCCCGGCGCTGCGCAAGGTCTATGACCAGATGCCGGAGCCTCGCTGGGTGATCTCGATGGGTTCCTGCGCCAACGGCGGCGGCTACTACCACTACAGTTATGCCGTCGTACGTGGCTGCGACCGCATCGTCCCGGTGGATGTCTACGTTCCCGGATGCCCGCCGACAGCCGAGGCGCTGCTCTACGGCATCATCCAGTTGCAGAAGAAGATCGCGCGCACCAGCGTGATGTCGCCCCCGGCGGTGGCCGGATGAGCGGGCACATCGAGCGCCTGGCCGCCCGCATCGAGGCGAAGCTGGCAGGTCGGCTGACGCGGCGCGCGGCGCTGTCGACCGACTGCGCGTTCGATGTTCCGGCAGTGGACCTGGTCGCGGTGGCCACGCTGCTGCGCGACGATCCGGAGCTGCGCTTCGAGATGCTCGTCGAGGCTGCTGGCGTCGACTACCACGAGTTCGGTCGCAGCGAGTGGCGCACGACCGCGGCGTCCTCCAGTGGCTTCGGCCGCGGCGTCAACCGCGCCGGCAATGGCGGCGCGCACGATGGGCCACGCTTCGCAATGGTCTACCAGCTGCTGTCGATCACGCACAACGAGCGGCTTTCCCTGCGTGCCTTCTGCCCGGACCACGCCGAACCCGCTTTGCCATCGCTGGTGGGCGTCTGGGCGGGCGTGAACTGGTTCGAACGCGAAGCCTTCGACCTGTTCGGCATCACTTTCGCCGGGCATCCGGACCTGCGCCGCATCCTCACCGACTACGGCTTCATCGGCCATCCATTCCGCAAGGACTTTCCGCTGGTGGGCAACGTCGAGGTTCGTTACGACGAAGTGCGCAAGCGCGTGGTCTACGAGCCGGTGGAAATCACGCCGCGCACGCTGGTGCCGCGGGTGATCCGCGACGACAACCGCTGGTCGCCCGAACTGACCGGGGGCAGCGGTGGCTGAGATCCGCAATTTCACGCTGAACTTCGGTCCGCAGCATCCGGCTGCGCACGGCGTGCTGCGGCTGGTGCTGGAGATGGACGGCGAGACCATCATGAAGGCCGATCCGCATATCGGCCTGCTGCACCGGGGCACGGAGAAGCTCGCTGAATCCAAGCCCTTCAACCAGTCCATCGGCTACATGGACCGGCTCGACTACGTCTCGATGATGTGCAACGAGCACGCCTACGTGCTGGCGATCGAGAAGCTGCTGGGCATCACGGTCCCGGTGCGCGCGCAGTACGTGCGCGTGATGTTCGACGAGATCACCCGCATCCTGAACCACCTGATGTGGCTCGGTGCGCACGGCCTCGACATCGGCGCGATGAGCGTGTTCCTGTACTGCTTCCGCGAGCGCGAGGACCTGATGGACTGCTACGAGGCGGTCTCGGGCACGCGCATGCATGCCACCTACTATCGCCCGGGCGGCGTGTATCGCGACCTGCCGGACTCGATGCCGAAGTACCAGGCGTCGCGCTGGCGCTCGAAGAAGGATGTCGAGCGCCTGAACGAGGCGCGTTCCGGCTCGATGCTCGACTTCATCGAGGATTTCACGCGCCGGTTCCCTGCCTGCGTCGACGAGTACGAGACGCTGCTGACCGACAACCGCATCTGGAAGCAGCGCACCGTGAACATCGGCGTCGTGTCGCCGGAGCGGGCGATGCAGCTGGGTTTCACCGGGCCGATGCTGCGCGGCTCCGGCATTGCCTGGGACCTGCGCAAGAAGCAGCCCTACGAGGTCTATGCCGACATGGACTTCGACATCCCCGTGGGCACGAATGGCGACTGCTACGACCGCTACCTGGTGCGCGTCGAGGAGATGCGCCAGTCGAACCGCATCGTGAAGCAGTGCGTGGACTGGTTGCGCGCGAACCCGGGGTCGGCCGGCAACCCGGTGATGATCGACGACTTCAAGCTTCGCCCGCCGCGGCGCGAGGACATGAAGGAGGACATGGAGGCCCTGATCCACCACTTCAAGCTCTTCACCGAGGGGTACTGCGTGCCGCCGGGGGAGACCTATGCCGCCGTCGAAGCCCCCAAGGGCGAGTTTGGCGTTTACCTGGTTTCGGACGGCGCGAACAAGCCATACCGGCTGAAGTGCCGTGCGCCGGGCTTTGCGCACCTCTCGGCGCTGGGCGAGATGGTCGAGGGCCACATGCTCGCCGACGTGGTGGCCGTCATCGGCACGCAGGACATCGTGTTCGGAGAGGTGGATCGGTGAGCAAGGTGCCCACAGCACGGACCGCGCTGCTGAACGAACATACGCGGCACGAGATCGACGAGTACGTCGCGCGCTTCCCGGAAGGCAAGCAGCGCTCGGCGGTGCTCGGCGCGCTGCGTTTCACGCAGGAGCAGAACAACGGCTTCCTTACGCCCGAGCTGATGGATGCGGTGGCCGAGTACCTCGACATGCCGCCCATCCAGGTTTACGAGGTCGCGAGCTTCTACTCGATGTTCGAGACCCATCCCTGCGGCCGGCACCACGTCAGCGTGTGCACGAACATCGCCTGCATGCTCAATGGCGCCGAAGACATCGTCGCCTATGTCGAGAAGAAGCTCGGCATCCGCACCGGCGAGAGCACGCCCGACGGCCGCATCTTCCTGAAGCAGGAAGAGGAGTGCCTGGCCGCCTGCACCGGCGCGCCGATGATGATGGTCGACCACATTTTCCATGAGTACCTCACGCCCGCGAAGGTGGATGAAGTGCTCGACAAGCTGAAGTAGCGCAACACCATGGGCCAGTGGGAAGACAAGATGAACCTGGTGTGCTTCGAGGCATTGAAGCACCCCGAGTCGTGGAAGCTGGAGAATTACCGCAGGATCGGCGGCTACGACGCCTGGGAGAAGATCCTGGCCGAAAAGACGCCACGCGAGGAGATCATCGAGGTGGTCAAGGCCTCGGGCCTTCGCGGCCGGGGTGGCGCGGGCTTCCCCACCGGCGTGAAGTGGAGCTTCATGCCGCGCAACGCGCCGGGCCAGAAATACGCAGTCTGCAACTCGGACGAGTCCGAGCCCGGCACCTGCCACGATCGGGACATCCTGCGCTTCAATCCGCACCAGCTCATCGAGGGCATGGCCATCGGCTGCTACGCCATGGGCGCGACGGTGGGCTACAACTACATCCGGGGCGAGTTCCTCGGCGAGCCGGTGCCACGCTTCGAGGCGGCGCTGAAAGAGGCTTATGCCGCCGGCCTGCTGGGGAAGAACCTCAAGGGCGCGGGCATCGACGTCGACATCCACTGTGCGATCGGAGCTGGCGCGTACATCTGTGGTGAGGAGACCGCGCTGCTCGAATCCCTCGAGGGCAAGCAGGGCAAGCCGCGCTTCAAGCCGCCGTTCCCTGCCAACTTCGGCCTCTATGGCAAGCCGACCACCATCAACAACACGCAGAGCTATGCCTCGGTTCCGACCATCCTGCGCAAGGGCGCGGCGTGGTTCGCAGGGCTTGGCGTGCCGAATTCCGGTGGAACGGTGATCTTCTCGGTTTCCGGCCATGTCGCCAGGCCCGGGAACTTCGAGGTTCCGCTGGGTATTCCGTTCGCCGACCTGCTGGCGCTGGCCGGCGGCATCAAGGGAGGCCGGCGCATCAAGGCCGTGATTCCGGGCGGTTCCTCGGTGCCGGTGGTGCCCGGGGACGTGATGATGAAGACGAACATGGACTTCGATTCGGTCAAGGCGGCCGGGTCGGCGGTCGGCTCCGCCGCCGTCATCGTCATGGACGAGACCACCTGCATGGTGCGCGTGCTCGAGCGGCTGTCGCGCTTCTACATGTCCGAGAGCTGCGGGCAATGCACGCCGTGCCGCGAGGGCACCGGCTGGCTGAACCGCATGCTCAAGCGCATCCTGGCCGGGCAGGGCCGTCGCGAGGACATCGACCTGCTGGTGCAGGTGGCCAACAAGATCGAAGGCCACACCATCTGCGCGCTGGGCGACGCGGCTGCGTGGCCCGTGCAGAGCTTCGTCAAGCACTTCCGGCACGAGTTCGAGTACATGGTTGATCACGGCGGCCGCAGCATGGTCGGCGCCGGGCGCGAGGCGGCATGAGCGGCCAGCCCCCCGACAACTCGGTGACCATCACGGTCGATGGCGTGCCGATGAAGGCGCGCAAGGGCGAGATGATCATCCGCGTCACCGACGCGAACGACGTCTTCGTGCCGCGCTTCTGCTACCACGAGAAGCTGCCGGTCGCGGCCAACTGCCGCATGTGCCTGGTCGAGGTGGAGAAGGCGCCCAAGCCGCTGCCGGCCTGCGCCACGCCAGTGGCCGAAGGCATGGTGATCCACACGCGCTCGGTCAAGGCCATCGCCGCGCAGAAGTCGGTGATGGAATTCCTGCTGATCAACCATCCGCTGGACTGCCCGATCTGCGACCAGGGCGGCGAGTGCGAGCTGCAGGACCTGGCCGTCGGCTACGGCCGCGACGTCTCGCGCTTCCACGAGCGCAAGCGCGTGGTGAAGGACAAGAACATCGGTCCGCTGGTCTCCACCGACATGACGCGCTGCATCCACTGCACGCGCTGCGTGCGCTTCGGCGAGGAGATCGCGGGCCTTCCGGAGCTCGGCACCACGGGCCGCGGCGAGCACAACGAGATCGGAACCTACGTCGAGCGCAGTGTCGACCACGAGCTGTCCGGCAACATCATCGACCTGTGTCCGGTGGGCGCGCTGAACAGCAAGCCGTTCCGCTTCCGCGCGCGCGCCTGGGAGATGACGCAGGTGCCGCTGGTCTCCCCGCATGATGGCCTCGGCACCAACACCTATGGCCACGTGCTGCGCGGGCGACTCATGCGCGTGGTGCCGCGGCAGAATGATTCGATCAACGAGTGCTGGATCACCGATCGCGACCGCTTCAGCTACGAAGGCATCTACAGCCCCGATCGCCTGCTGTCGCCCCGCATGCGCGCGGCCGATGGCAGCTGGAAGGATGTGGAGTGGTCCACCGCGCTGGAGGCCGCGGTCAAGGGCCTGAAGGCCGCTGAGGCGGGTCGCACGGGCGTCCTCGCAGGGGCGTCGGGCACGGTTGAAGAGTATGCGCTGCTGGCAAAGCTTGCCGCTTCACTCGGCACGTCGAACATCGACCATCGGTTGCGGCAGCTGGACTTCTCCGGCGACGCGGCAGGCTTCGACCTTCCTTCGCTGGGCGGCGGAATCGCCGAAGTCGATACGCTCGAGGCGCTGCTGGTGGTCGGCGCGCACCTGCGTCGCGAGATCCCGCTGCTGGCGCACCGCGTCCGCAAGGCGGCGAAGGCCGGGGCGGCGGTCTGGTTCCTCAATCCTGCGGAGTTCGAGCACCTGTTTCCGGTTGCCGGCACGCTGGTGGTGGAGCCGGCGCAACAACTCGCGCAGCTGAATGCGCTGGTCGTCGCCGCGGGCGGCGCTGCGGCGGGCGAGGCCACCACGGTCAACGACACACATCGCGCGATAGTCGAGAAGTTGCGCGGCAGCGGCCGCAAGGCGATCTGGCTCGGCGCGCTGGCGCAGAGGCATCCGCAGTTCGGTGCCTTGCGCGCGGCCGCGGCGGCACTGGCGTCCGCGACCGGCGCGCAACTTGGCGTGCTGGCAGAAGGCGGCAATGCGGTCGGCGCCTGGCTTGCGGGCTGCGTGCCGCATGCTCCGGGCCGTCCGGCCGGCATGAATGCGGCGCAGATGCTGTCGGCGCCGCTGGACGCCTGCCTGTTGTGGGACGCGGAACCCTGGGCCGATTCGCTGCAGCCGCGCGCGCACGAAGTGCTGCGCGGGACGAGATTCATCGTCGCCGCCACTCCGTTTGCCAGTCCGGAACTCCTTGAAGTCGCGCACGTGCTGTTGCCCATAGGCACCTTCGCCGAGACATCCGGCACGTACGTGAATCTCGAGGGCCAATGGCAGAGCTTCGCTGGCGCGGCGCAACCCGTCGGGCAGGCGCGACCCGGCTGGAAGGTGCTGCGTGTGCTCGGCAACCTGTTCGGCTTCGAAGGCTTTGACCAGCAGACGTCCGAAGAGGTGCGCGAGGAACTCAAGGTGCTGGTCGCACGCGGCGCCGGTACCCGTGGCGGCGGAGTCGCGGTGTCGAGTGCCGCGGCCACCGGCGAGATTCGCGTCGTGGACGTGCCGCCGTACCAGGTGGACGGGATCGTGCGCCGCGCACCGTCGCTGCAGCGCACGCGCGAGGGCCGCAGTCCGGGCGTGACATTTGGCGCGGGGTCACGCGCATGAGCGGGATCAGCGGCTTCTGGTACGGCCTCCCGGAGGCCATACGCTCACTGCTCTTCACGACGCTGATCGTCGTCGTGCTGACCGTGATACTGATCGTCTGCGTGGCGTATCTGACGCTGTGGGAGCGCAAGTTCATCGGCTGGATGCAGCTGCGCAGGGGTCCCAATCGTGTCCGGTTGTTCGGCGTGCTGCCGGGCGCGGGCCAGCCATTCGCCGACGTGCTGAAGCTGCTGATCAAGGAAGTGGTGGTCCCGACGCAGGCCAATGGCGTGCTGTTCCGGCTCGCCCCGGCCATCGCGCTGATCCCGGCCTTTGCCACCTGGGCCGTGGTGCCGATCTGGCCGGGCTTCGCCATTGCGGACATCGATGCCGGGCTGCTGTATGTGCTGGCGCTCACCTCGGTCGGCGTCTATGGCGTGATATTGGCCGGCTGGGCGTCGAACTCCAAGTACGCCTTTCTCGGCGCCATGCGTTCCGCGGCGCAGATCGTCGCCTACGAGATCGCGATGGGGTTCGCGCTGGTGGGCGTGTTGATGGCCGCGGGCAGCCTGAACCTGGGAACGATTGTCGAACGCCAGAGCGGCAACATCTTTTCCTGGAACTGGCTGTGGCTGTTCCCGCTGTTCGTCGTCTATTTCATTGCCGGCGTCGCGGAGACCAACCGCGCGCCGTTCGACGTCGCCGAGGGCGAGTCGGAAATCGTCGCGGGCTTCCACGTCGAGTACTCGGGCATCGGCTTTGCGATGTTCTTCCTCGCCGAATACGCGAACATGATCCTGATCTCCGCGCTTACAGCGGTGTTCTTCCTCGGTGGCTGGCTCAGCCCGTTCCAGGGTGTCCCGGGCCTGGGCGACACGATCCTGGGCCAGCCGAGTTCGCTGTGGCTGGTGGCGAAGATCTTCATCTTCCTGTGCCTGTTCCTGTGGCTGCGCGCGACCTTTCCGCGCTACCGCTATGACCAGATCATGCGCCTGGGCTGGAAAGTGCTGATCCCGGTGACCATCGTCTGGATCGCCGTCGAAGGCGTGCTGGTCTATCTCAAGGTCGGACCGTGGAGACACTTCTCATGAGCGCCCGCAGCCTCGTCAAGACCCTGCTGCTGACCGAAATGCTGCGCGGCATGGGCGTCACCTGGCGCGCGCTGTGGCGGCGCAAGATCACCATCAACTATCCCGAGGAAAAGGCGCCGCAGTCCTCGCGTTTCCGCGGCCTGCATGCGCTGCGTCGCTACCCGAACGGCGAGGAGCGCTGCATTGCCTGCAAGCTCTGCGAGGCGGTCTGCCCGGCGGCGGCCATCACCATCGATTCGGATGTCAGTGACGATGGCACCCGGCGCACCACGCGTTACGACATCGACCTGTTCAAGTGCATCTATTGCGGTTTCTGCGAGGAGGCGTGCCCGGTCGATGCGATCGTCGAGACGCGCATCCACGAGTACCACATGGAGCATCGTGGCGAGAACATCATGACCAAGGACAAGCTGCTGGCCGTGGGCGAGCGCTACGAGGCCATGATCAACGCGGACAAGGCCGCGGACGCGCGCTACCGCTAGCGCCGGGAAGGGGAGGAGACGAGGTGCTGGCCCAGTTGTTGTTCTACGCGATCGCGGCAGTGATGCTGGCGGCCGCGACCGGCGTGATCCTGGTGCGCAACCCGGTGCACAGCGCACTGTGCCTGGTCGTGACCTTCTTCAGCGCCGCCGCGATCTGGCTGCTGGTCGAGGCCGAGTTCCTGGCCATCGTGCTGGTGCTGGTCTACGTCGGGGCCGTGATGGTGCTGTTCCTGTTCGTCGTGATGATGCTCGACATCAATATCGAGGAACTGCGCGGCCGTTTCACCCGGTACCACTGGCTGGGCTGGGCAGTGGCCGCGCTGCTGGCGGCGCAGATCGTCGGCGTGGTCCTGGTTCGCGGCCTGGGCGCGTCAGTCGACCTGGGTGGCGGCATGGCCAGGGTGGATCCGGGCGCCAGCAACACCCATGACCTGGGCGTGGCGCTGTACACGAATTACATTTATCCCTTCGAGCTGGCGGCGATGCTGCTGCTGGTGGCGATCATCGTGGCCATCGTGCTGACCATGCGCCATCGCAAGGGCCTGAAGGTTCAGGACGTGAACCGGCAGGTCGCGACCAGGGCCAAGGACCGGTTGCGCGTGCTGAAGATGCCGCCCGAGAACCGCGAATGATCACGCTGCAACACATGCTGGTGCTGTCGGGGCTGCTGTTCACGCTGTCCGTGGCCGGGATCTTCATCAACCGCAAGAACGTGATCCTGCTGCTGATGTGCATCGAGCTGCTGCTGCTGTCGGCGAATTTCAATTTCGTCGCCTTCTCGCGCTACCACGGCAACATCGACGGGCAGGTGTTCGTCTTCTTCGTGCTGACGGTCGCGGCTGCCGAGGCGGCGATCGGCCTGGCCATCCTCGTCGTGCTGTTCCGGCAACGCAACAGCATCAATGTGGCCGAAATCAGCACGCTGAAGGGTTGACCGCAGAACATGAGTTCCAACGCACTGAACCCTTCCCTGCTGCTGGCGATCCCGCTGCTGCCCCTCGTGGCTGCTCTGGTGGCGGGCCTTGCCGGTCGCTGGATCGGTCGTGGGCTGTCCGCCGCCGTGACGATTTCCGCCGTGGCGGGCTCGTTGCTGCTGTCCTGCATCGTGTTCTGGCAGGTCATCGGGCAGGGCGCACCGGTGTACGACGCTCCGGTCTACACCTGGCTGGTCAGCGACGGCATCCGCATGGAGGTCGGCTTCCTGGTCGACTCCCTGACCGTGCTGATGATGGTGGTGGTGACGTTCGTGTCGCTGTGCGTGCATGTCTACACCATCGGGTACATGCACGACGACGACGGCTACCAGCGGTTCTTCAGCTACATCAGCCTGTTCACGTTCGCGATGCTGATGCTGGTGATGTCGAACAACTTCCTGCAGCTGTTCTTCGGCTGGGAGGCCGTCGGCGTCGTCTCCTACCTGCTGATCGGCTTCTGGTACACGCGCCCGACCGCGATCTTCGCGAACATGAAGGCCTTCCTGGTCAACCGCGTGGGCGACCTGGGCTTCCTGCTGGGCATCGCCGGAATCGTCTATTTCACCGGCTCGCTGCACTACGGCGATGCCTTTGGAGCCGTGGAGAAGATCGAGGCGGCCAGCTTCCAGATCCTCGGCGGGCAGGCCTGGAACGCGCTCACGGTCATCTGCATCTGCCTGTTCATCGGCGCGATGGGCAAGTCCGCGCAGATGCCGCTGCATGTCTGGTTGCCGGATTCCATGGAAGGCCCGACGCCGATCTCGGCGCTGATCCACGCCGCGACGATGGTGACCGCGGGCATCTTCATGGTGGCGCGCATGTCGCCGCTGTTCGAGGGCTCGGAGGCGGCGCTGTCCTTCGTGCTCGTGATCGGCGCGACCACCGCGTTCTTCATGGGCCTGCTGGGCATCGTGCAGAACGACATCAAGCGCGTGGTGGCCTATTCGACGCTCTCGCAGCTGGGCTACATGACCGCGGCGCTGGGCGCTTCGGGCTATGCGGCCGGCGTCTACCACCTGATGACGCACGCGTTCTTCAAGGCGCTGCTGTTCCTCGCGGCCGGCGCGGTGATCATCGCGATGCACCACGAGCAGGACATGCGCAAGATGGGCGGCCTGCGCAAGCGCATGCCCGTGACGTGGATCACCGCCTGGATCGGCGCGCTGGCGCTGATCGGCACGCCGCTGTTCTCGGGCTTCTATTCCAAGGACGTGCTGATCGAGGCGGTGCACCACGCCGATCGCTGGGGCTCGGGCTACGCCTACTGGGCGCTGCTGCTGGGCGTGTTCGTCACGGCCTTCTACACGTTCCGCATGATCTTCATGACGTTCCACGGCGAGTCCCGCCTGGACCACCATGCCGAGGAGCATTTCCACGACGTCGGCTGGGACATGAAGGGGCCGCTGGTTGCGCTGGCGATTCCTTCGCTGGCCATCGGCTTCTTCACGGTCGGGCCGTGGCTGTTCGGCGGCTTCTTTGAGGGCGCCATCCATGTGCGACCGGGGAACGATGTGCTCGAGGCGGTGAAGGAGGAGTTCCACGGCCCGTTTGCCTTCGCGATGCATGCGTTCCAGACGCCGGTGTTCTGGCTGGCGGCCGCTGGTGTGGCCACGGCCTGGTACTTCGTGCTGCGCAATCCCTCGGCGGCGGCATCCATGAGCCGCATGTTCTCGCCGCTGGTCAGGCTGTTCGAGAACAAGTACTACTTCGACTGGTTCAACGAGAACGTCATCGCGCGCGCGAGCCGCGGCATCGGCAGCCTGCTGTGGGGCGTGGGTGACCGCGCGATCATCGACGGGGCGCTGGTCAACGGCTCGGCGAAGCTGGTTGGCGTCTTTGCGGGCTTCGCGCGCCGCGTGCAGACCGGCTTCCTCTACTCCTACGCCTTCTGGATGGTCATCGGGCTGGCCCTGCTGCTGCTCTGGTCCCTGCGCAACCTGCTGCCGCTGGAACTGATCCCGGGGGCAGGGTCATGAGCTGGCCGATCCTGTCCGTACTCGTCTGGCTGCCGATCCTGGGCGGCCTGCTGGTGATGTCGCTCGGCGAGGGCCGGACCGCACTGGCGCGCTGGCTCGCGCTGTCGGTCTCGGTGGTCGTGCTGGTGCTGTCGATCGGCATGTACTGCGTCTTCAATGGCGCGACGGCCGACTTCCAGATGGTGGAGCGCCTGCCGTGGATCCCGCCGTTCAATGCCGACTATCACCTCGGGGTGGACGGCATCGCGGTGCCGCTGATCCTGCTGACCGCGTTCATGACGGTGCCCGTGATCATCGCTTCCTGGAACTCCGTGACCCAGCGCGTGCCCCAGTACCTGGCGGCCTTCCTGGTGATGGAAGGCCTGATGATCGGCGTGTTCGCGTCGATGGACGCGCTGCTGTTCTACTTCTTCTGGGAAGCCATGCTGATCCCGATGTTCCTCATCATCGGCATCTGGGGCGGGCAGCGGCGCATCTACGCGACGATCAAGTTCTTCCTGTACACCTTCCTCGGCTCGGTGTTCATGCTGGTGGCGCTGATCTACATGGCGCTGCAGTCGAATGACTATTCCATCACCGCGCTGCAGCAGCTGCCGCTGACGCTGGTGGAGCAGCGGTGGATCTTCCTCGCGTTCCTCGCGGCGTTTGCGGTGAAGGTGCCGATGTGGCCCGTGCACACGTGGTTGCCGGACGCCCACGTCGAGGCGCCCACCGGTGGCTCGGTGATCCTCGCCGCGATCATGCTGAAGATGGGCGGCTACGGCCTGCTGCGCTTCTCGTTGCCGATCGCGCCGGATGCTGCCCGTGAACTCGATGGCTTCGTCATCCTGCTGTCGCTGATCGCGGTGGTCTACATCGGCTTCGTGGCGCTGATGCAGCAGGACATGAAGAAGCTGATCGCCTATTCGTCGATTGCGCACATGGGCTTCGTCACGCTGGGCGCCATGCTGGCCTGGCGCATCGTGGCGGCCACCGGCAGTCCGGCGGGCGCGGCCATGGGCCTTGACGGCGCGATGGTGCAGATGATCTCGCACGGCCTGATCTCGGGCGCGATGTTCCTCTGCGTCGGCGTGCTCTACGATCGCATGCACAGCCGCGAGATCAGCGCCTACGGCGGCGTCGTCAACACCATGCCGGTGTTCGCCGCGTTCATGGTGCTGTTCTCCATGGCGAACGCCGGATCTGCCCGGGACGTCCGGTTTCGTCGGCGAGTTCCTCGTCATCCTGGCGGCCTTCAAGGCGAGTTTCTGGTACGCAGCGCTGGCCGCCACGACGCTGGTGCTGGGCGCCGCGTACACGCTGTGGCTCGTCAAGCGCGTGGTGTTCGGGCCGGTAGCCAATGACAACGTCGCCAAGCTCGACGACCTCGATGGCCGCGAGTTCTTCGTGCTGGGAGTGCTGGCGGTTGCCGTGCTCGCGCTGGGCCTCTGGCCCGCGCCGCTGCTGGACACGATGCGCGGCTCCATAGACCACCTGACCCAGCAGATCCTGACCACGAAGCTGCCCTCGCCATGACGCCCTTTGCCACTGCCGACCTGATGACAGCGCTGCCGGAGGTCTACCTGGCCGGCGCGATCTGCCTTGTGCTGCTGTTCGACCTGTTCGTGGCGGGAGATCGGCCTGAGCGAACCGGGACGTTCACGCTGGTGGTCCTGCTCGTCGGCGCGGCGCTGACGCTGTACACCACGGAGCCGGGCACGCGCGTGCTGGCCTTCAACGGCCAGTATGTCGCGGACGACGTCTCGCGAATCCTCAAGCTCGCGGGCTTCCTGTTCACGGCCATGGTGCTGTTCTACAGCGGCGGGTTCCTGGCGAGACGCGGGCTGGCGAAAGGGGAGTACTACGTACTGACCCTTTCGGCACTGCTCGGCGTGCTGGTGCTGTCCTCGGCCACCAACCTGCTGACCCTCTACGTCGGCGTGGAGCTGCTGTCGCTCTCGCTCTATGGCATGGTGGCGTTCGACCGGGAGAACGGCATCGCGGCGGAAGCTGCGATGAAGTACTTCGTGCTCGGCGCGATTGCTTCGGGAATGCTGCTCTACGGCATGTCACTGTTGTATGGCATGACCGGCACCCTCGACCTGGCCGCGTTGTCGGCCCAGCTGGCCGATACGCCGGGGGTAGGGCTCATCATCGGCGTCACGTTCGTCGTCGCCGCGATCGCCTTCAAGTTCGGCGCCGTGCCGTTCCACATGTGGGTGCCGGACGTCTACCAGGGCGCGCCGACGGCCGTGACGCTGCTGGTCGCCACCGTGCCGAAGCTGGCTTCGTTCGCGCTGGCCTTCCGGCTGCTGGCCGAGGGCCTGGCGCTGCAATCGCAGGAATGGTCGGGGATGCTGGCGATCCTCGCGGTGCTGTCGGTGGCTGCCGGCAACCTCATCGCCATCGCGCAGACCAACCTGCTGCGCATGCTGGCCTACTCGGCGATCGCCAACGTCGGCTTCATCCTGTTCGGGTTCGTCGCCGCTTCGTGCGATGGGATACGAGGCGGCGCTGTATTACACGCTGGTCTACGTGCTGATGACGGCGGCGGCCTTCGGCGTCGTGCTGGCCGTCTCGCGGAGTGGCTTCGAGGCCGACAAGCTGGACGACTACAAGGGTCTCAGCGCGCGCGACCCGCTGCTGGCTGGCATCCTGGCCGTGGTGATGTTCTCGACGGCGGGAATTCCGCCGTTCGTCGGCTTCTGGGCAAAGCTGCGCGTCATCGAGGCACTGCTGGAGTCGGGGCACCTGTGGGTCGCGATATTCGCGGTAGTGGCATCCGTCGTCGGCGCGTACTACTACCTTCGCGTCGTCTGGCTGATGTATTTCGACGCGCCGGGCGAGCGCCCGGGAAAGACGCGGGCGATGGCGCTGCGCCTGGTGCTGGTGCTCAATGCGCTGGCGATCCTGCTGCTCGGCGTGCTGCCGGGCGGCCTGCTCGGCATCGTGCAGCGGGCGATTCCGGGCGGTTGAGCAGGGGCCGCTAACCCAGCAGGGGATGCCCTGCGGGCAACTGGTGCGCGTACCACGTCGCCAGTCGATGCCTTACGGTCTTCTCGGAAACCTGTTCCTCGGGCATCGGCGCGATGATCTTGTCGTGCACCAGCAGGCGATAGACGTAGAGCGCCTTGTCGCGCGCAGAATCCGTCGCCTCGAACTCCACGGCCTTGCGGCCTTCCGCGTACTGGACGCCAGCCTGCAGCGCGGCCTTGAACAACTCGGACTCGTGCTTGAGCTTCTTCACGTTGTCACTCCACGCGTCGCTGGATCAGTTGCAATGAGAGATGTCGGGCAAGCAGGACCTCGATGCTTCTGCAGACCGGTCGGCTTGGCCAAGAGTCGCCAAAGTGAAAAGGCCCGCTTGCGCGGGCCTTAAGAACTCATCAATTGAATTGGTAGCGGGGGCAGGATTTGAACCTGCGACCTTCGGGTTATGAGCCCGACGAGCTGCCAGACTGCTCCACCCCGCACCAGAAGGGGCGCGCATCATAGCCCAAACCCCTGGCTGCGGTGCAACTTCCGGGCCCCGGAATTTCCCTGTTCCCTAGGGGTTCCGCTTCAGCAGATCACGGATCTCCGTCAGCAACGCGACGTCGGCCGGGGGAGGCGGTGCGACGGCGGCCGGGGCAGGGGCCTTCAGGCGATTGATTGCCTTCACGGCCATGAAGATCGCGGCGGCGATGATGAGGAAATCGAAGGCTGCCTGGATGAACGCGCCGTACTTCAACAGCACCGGCATGCCATCCGGCCCGGCACCCAGGTCGATCGCAAGGTCACTGAAGTGCACGCCACCGACCAGCTTGCCGATCACCGGCATCACGATGTCTCCGACCAGCGAAGAGACGATTTTTCCAAAGGCTGTGCCGATCACGACGCCGACCGCCATGTCGACGACGTTGCCCTTCACGGCAAATTCCTTGAACTCTGAAAGCACACTCATTGACAGACTCTCCCTGCAGGTAAACCGGATCCCGACAGCTTGCCGCTAACGTGGGAAAAAACCACAACTTTCCCTAGAATCCGCTGTCCAAACAGCCATGGTCCGTATTTCGGGGGTTCGACAGTCTTGAGCGTGGATCGGCGAGGGTTTCTTTCAGGGGTGCTTGCGACCGCAGGGCTGTTACCGGCAGGATTATTGCTGCCGCGGCAGGCTCTTGCCGCGACGCGGCTCGATTTCGAGCCCCTGGCAGAGGGGCTCTGGCGGGTAACGGGCGCGGCGGCAAACCTGGTCGTTGCGGAGGGTCCGGAAAGCCTGCTGCTCGTGGATGGCGGCTCGGCCCAGGAGGCCAAGGCCCTCGAGAAATTGCTGTCACAGCGTTTCCCGGGCAAGCCGGTGGGCGCTGTGTTCAACACGCATTGGCACGCAACTCACTCCGGCTTCAATGCCACGGCGCGCAAGCGGGGTGCAGACGTCGTAGCGCACGAGAACACCCGCCTCTGGCTCGGCACCGAGGTGAACTCGCGTTGGGACAACCGGGTCTATCCGGCCCAGCCGGCCGCGGCGCTCCCCAACCGGACCTTCTACTACGGCCCGCAGAAGCTCGAGTTCGGCGGCCGCAGTGTCGAGTACGGACACCTGGGCCAGGCCCACACCGACGGCGATATCTTCGTGCGCTTTCCCGATGCCAACGTCATCGTTGGCGGCGGCGTGGTCTCGCCCGAGGCCTGGCCGATCGGCGACCCGGCGAGCAATGGGTGGCTCGGCGGCATCTACACCGCGACGAAGGACCTGATTGCCCGCAGCGATGCACAGACGAGGTTCGTGCCGGGGAGGGGTGCGGTCTGCGGCGTCGAGGAGCTCAAGGCGCAGGCCGAGCTGTGCTTCACGGTGCTCCAGCGCATTGGCGAGGTTTACTTCAAGGGGCAGACCTTCGAGGAACTGCTGGCCATGCAGCCCGCGAGTGCCTTCGAGGCGCGGTTGGGCGATCCCTCGCAGTTCCTGCGCCTGTCCTGGGACACGGCCTGGTACCACGTGAATGAAATCCGCAGGGTCGTACGGTAAATGCTGATGCGATTGAAGAAGCTTGGTGTCGTGATCGTTGCGCTCGCAGCCAGCACGATGAGCCTTGCTGCCGACAAGCCGGCCGCGGGCGCTGCGAGCGGTGCGGTGGTGGCGGTGTCGCCCCACACGGGCGGCGGCCTGGCAGGTAACTGGAACTTCCTCGACAAGTATTGCACCAACTGCCACAACTCGACCGACTGGGCCGGCGGCGTCGCATTCGACACGATGACCTCGAGGGCGTGGGCGACGGAAGCCGATGTCTGGGAAGAAGTCGTGCGCAGCTGCGCGGCTCGCTGATGCCGCCGCCGGGCGAACCACAGCCCGACGCCGCGACACGCAAGGCATTCTACGGTGCCATGGAACGACGCTGGACAGCGCAGCCAAGCGCGCGTGAATCCGGGCTCGGTCGTGCTGCACCGGCTCAATCGCCCCGAGTACGAGAATTCCATCCGCGAACTGCTGGACCTCGACATCGATGCGAAGCACGATGCTGCCGCGCGATGATTCGAGCGCAGCGGCTTCGACAACGTGGCCGAAGTGCTGAAGGTGACGCCGTCCTTCCTCGAGCAGTACCTGACCGCCGCGCGCCAGGTCAGCATCGAGGCGCTCGGCAATCCGCGGGCGCGCACCACCGAGCACGGTCTATTCCGGCATGCCGCGGCGCTGCAGTACATGCAGATGCCACGGGGCCTGCCGCTGGGCACCCGCGGCGGCCTGCTGCATCGATCACTGGCTTCCCGGCCGATGGCGAATACGAGATCACCATCAGCGGCCTGGTGGGCGGCGGCTATGTCTGGGGCGTGATGGATCCGTTCACGCTGATCGTCACGGTGGACGACGAGCGCGTGTTCCAGGCGCAGATGGGCGGCGAGGAGGACCTGGAGGCCATCGACGTGAAGCAGGCTGTGGGCGTCGGCGCAGATCGACGAGCGCTTCAGCAACATCCGCGTCAAGGTGCCGGCCGGCCTGCACCGCATCGGCGTCACCTACAAGCAGAAGACCGCGGCCGAGCACAACGAGGTGCTGCACGGCTTCGTGCCGGTGGCCGGCATGGCGCAGATGGTCAATGGCAACTCCGGCGGCCCGCGCATCAGCAACGTCGAGATCAAGGGGCCGTTGCAAGGACGCCGGCGTGAGCGACACGCCGAGCCGCCGCAAGCTGTTCGTCTGCCGTCCGGCAAGTGCGGCGCGAAGAGACGCCCTGCGCGAAGCAGATCCTCGGCACGCTGGCCAAGCGCGCCTTCCGTCGTCCGGTGAATGACGAGGATCTGAACGGCGCCGATGGCGTTCTATGCCGAAGGGCCGCAAGGCCGGCGCTTCGACGACGGCATCCAGAAGGGCGTGATGGCGATCCTGGCGAGCCCGAAGTTCCTGTATCGCGCGCACACTGCCGCCCGCCGGACGCGAAGCCCGGCGAGGCCTATCCGCATCAGCGACCTGGAGCTGGCCTCGCGGCTGTCGTTCTTCCTGTGGAGCGGCCTGCCGGACGAGCAGCTGATCGACATCGCCGCAGCGGGCAAGCTGCAAGGATCCAAGCGTGCTCGAGGCACAGGTGCGCCGGATGCTCGCCGATCCGACGCGCACGATCGCTGGTCACGAATTTCGCCGGCCAGTGGCTGAACGTGCGCGGCCTGGACCTGGTGAACCCGGACACCAACCTGCTTTCCCGGAGTTCACCGAGGATCTGATCCCGGCCTTCAAGCGAGGAGATGTTCGAGTTCGTGTGGAGCGTGCTTCGGCGACAGACCGCAGCGTCATCGACCTGATGACCGCCGACTGGACCTTCCTCAACGAGCGCCTGGCGCTGCACTACGGCATTCCGGGCGTGCGCGGCGGCGAGTTCCGGCGCGTGCAGCTGACCAGGACTCGGCGCGCGCGGGCCTGCTCGGCAAGGGCGCGCGTGCTGATGGCGACGTCCTATGCGAACCGCACCTCGCCGGTGGTGCGCGGTGCCTGGGTGCTCGAGCACCTCATGGGCACGCCGCCGGCGGCGCCGCCGCCGGGCGTCGAGGCGCTTCCCGGAGAGCCAGGAGGGCGGCGAGCAGCTGACCGTGCGCGCAGCGGCTCGAGCATGCATCGCGCCGACGAAGTCCTGCAACGGCTGCCACGGCGTCATCGATCCGCTCGGGCTCGCGCTGGAGAACTTCAACGCGATCGGGCCAGTGGCGCGCCAAGGACATCGACGCCGGCGTGGCGCATCGATGCCGCGGGCAAGCTGGCCGACGGCACCGGTCGAACGGGCGTGGACGACGCTGCGCGATGTACATCGCGGCGCGGCCCGACCAGTTCGTGCAGACGCTGACCGAGAACCTGATGACCTACGCGCTGGGCCGCTCGGTGCAGTACTACGACATGCCGCTGGTGCGCAAGCTCGTGCGCGATGCGGCGGCGCAGGACTACCGCTTCTCGAGCGCTCGTGCTGGGCATCGTCACCAGCCCGGCGTTCCAGATGCGACAGGGTGCCGGTCGACGAAGCCCGCGTCACGAGCCACCGCCGCGCAGGCACGCGGCAAGAGATGACCACGATGTTCATCACCAAGAAGCATCTGTCCCGCCGCACCGTGCTGCAGGGGCGCCGGCGCGGCCGTGGCGCTGCCGCTGCTCGACGCGATGATTCCGGCCGCGCACGGCGCTGGCGCAGACGGCCGCCGCGCCGAAGCCGCGCATGGGCTTCGTCTACTTCCCGCACGGCGCGGTCATGGACCAGTGGACGCCCAAGGCGGAGGGCGCCGATTTCGACCTGCCGCCGATCCTCGAGCCGCTGAAGCCCTTCCAGAAGCAGCTGACGATCATCAGCGGCCTGGAGAACAAGTCCGCGATCGCGGCGCCGGTGCATGCGATCACGCCGGGCACCTGGCTGTCGTGCGTTCCGCCGCGCATCAGCCACGATCCCTATGGCGGCGTCACGGTCGACCAGATCGCCGCGCAGCACATCGGCCAGGACACGCCGCTGCCGTCGCTCGAGGTGGCCACCGAAGAGCGGGGCGGCGAAGGCGCCTGCGACCGCAACTACGGCTGCAGCTACGGCAAGACGATCTCGTTCCGCGACCCGTCGACGCCGCTGCCGATGGAGCACAATCCGCGCAAGCTGTTCCAGCAGCTGTTCGGCGCAGGGCGATACCGCCGAGGAGCGCGCGGCAGCTGGCGCAGCGAGAACCGCAGCATGCTCGACCTGGTCGCGCGCGAAGCCGGCGACCTGCAAGCGCAGCCTCGGCGCGCGCGACCGCGCGCATGCTCGACGACTACCTCGACAACGGTGCGCGAGATCGAGCGCCGCGTGCAGCAGCTTGCCGGCGCGACCTGTCGAAGCGTCAGCCTGCCGGATGCGCCGTCGGGCATTCCGAGCCGCTTCGACGAGCACATGCGCCTGATGTTCGACATGATCGCGCTGGCCTTCCAGGCCAACCTGACGCGCGTCGCGTCAGCTTCATGATGGCGGCCGAGGTCAGCAACCAGACCTACAACCTCATCGGCATGTCCGACGCGTTCCATCCGCTGTCGCACCACGCGAACAACGCCGCAGAAGCTGCGAGCGCCTGGCGCAGCGTGCAGACCTAACACCGGCGAGTTCGCGAAGTTCGTGCAGAAGCTGCAGGACACTGCCGGACGGCGACGGCTCGATGCTCGACAACTCGCATCCTGCTGTACGGCAGCAACATGAGCGACAGCAACCTGCACAACCACTTCCCGCTGCCGACGGCGATCGTCGGGCGGCGGCTGCGGCAAGCTCAAGGGCAACCAGCACCTGCGCTACCCGGACCGCACGCCGATCGCCAACCTGCTCCTGACGCTGCTCGATCGCGTCGGCGTGCCGATCGAGACGCTCGGCGACAGCACCGGCAAGTTCGCGGAGGTCTGATGCGTGCGGTTGACCGAGTCCTGCTGGCGCTGCTGGCACTGCCGCGCGTTCGCGGACGATCCGTCGCTGCTGTCGATGCGCTGCGCGCCGACGACTCCGCGACGGCGCAACGCCTGCTGGAGTCCGGCGCCGACGCACGGCAGAAATCAGGCGACGGCACGACGGCGCTGCACTGGGCCGTGCACAACGGCGATGCCGAGCTGGTCGCAGCGGCTGCATCAAGGCCGGCGCCGACGTCAATGCGCGCAACGACTACGGCTCGACGCCGCATGCAGGAGGCGGCCGTGCGCGGCGATGCCGGCGCTGATCGCAGCTGCTGCTCAAGGCCGGCGCCGACGTCGAATCGCCCAACGACGAAGGCCAGACGGCGCTGATGATCGTGGCGCGCACCGGCAATGTCGAGGCGGCGAAGCTGCTGATCGAGGCGCGGCGCCGACGTCAACGCGCGTGGAGCAGCTGGCGCGGCCAGACCGCGCTGATGTGGGCGGCGGCGCAGAGCCAGCCCGACGATGGTGCGCCTGCTGCTCGAGTCCGGCGCGGAGGTCGACGTCGTGTCGACGGTGCAGCGACTGGGAGCGCAAGGTCACGGCCGAGCCGCGGCCACAGAACCGGCCGCCCGGCGGCTTCACGGCGCTGCTGCTGGCGGCGCGCGAAGGCTGCGTCGAATGCGCGCAGGCGCTGGTCGAAGGCGGCGCGACATCGACCTCGACCGATCCCGAGGACATCACGCCGCTGCTGATGGCCATCCTCAACGCGCACTTCGACACGGCGAAGGTGCTGATCGAGGCGGGCGCGAACGTGAACCGGTGGGACTTCTGGGGCCGCACGCCGCTGTATTCGGCCGTCGACTTCAACACGATGCCGCGCGGCGGCCGGCCGGATCGGCCGTCGCCGGATGACACGACGCCGCTGGACGATCGCGACGATGCTGCTGGAGCGCGGCGCGAACCCGAACATGCAGCTGAAGCTGTTCCCGCCGTATCGGTCGCTGGGCCAGGACCGCGGCGGCGATTCACATGCTGACCGTCGGCACCACGCCGCTGCTGCGCGCCGCCAAGGCCGGCGACATCGCCGGCGGTGAAGCTGCTGCTGGAGCACGGCGCATTGCCGGACCTGCCGAACAACCTCGGCATCACGCCGCTGATGGCTGGCCGCGGGCATCGGCTCGACAACGATCGATATCCGCGGCCGCTTCCGCAACGAGCAGCAGTGCATCGAGACGGCGAAGCTGCTGCTCGCAGCGGGAGCCGACGTCAATGCGAAGCGCGACAACGGCCAGACGGCGCTGCATGGCGCGGCGCAGTGGGGCTGGACCGATTTGCGCTTCCTGGCGAGGCAACGGCCGGCGCGAACCTCGACGTGAAGGACCGGGCGGGTGCCACGCCGCTGGATATCGCCATGGGCAAGACGGGAACCACGGGCCGGGCCGGTGTCGCGGGCGCCGAGCCCCACCCGGAGACTGCTGCCGCGTTGCGCGAGCTGCTCAGCGCCTCGACCAGAAATTGAGTTCGAGCTTCAGCCCGTTCGGATCCTCCAGGAAGATCTGACGCAAGCCGATGGCCGGGGAGTCGTGCGGATGGAAGGCGAGGCCATTGGCCTGCAGCCGACCACGGAGCTCCTCGTAGTTGTCGCCGTTGAAGGCGACGTGGTCGAGTGCGCCCGTCCCGGGCGCCGGCCTGGTCACCGGAATGCCGAGGCGGTTGCTGTGGGCGGTGTAGGTCGTCCAGTCGGCGATGTGGATGCAGGCGATGCCGTCCAGGTAAAGCCAGTGGCCGAGAAAGCCCAGGTCCGGGCGCGGCCCTTCCCCGAATCCCAGCACATCACGATAGAAATCGCGCGTGGCATCCACGTCATGCGTCATGACGAGGAAATGCTCCATGCGGGTCAGTGGCATGGAGTTCATAATGCGACAGTCCGGCCACAACGAGAAGGGCCGGCAGCGAAGGGTGGACATGCGACGAATCGAACGGGTCTTCGGGTCCCTGGTCATTTGTGGAGTGGCAGCGGCCGCGCTGGCTGGCGAGGCGCCGGCCATTCGCGCGACGCCGGCATTCACCGTTGCGCAGCTGATGACTCCGCCGACCACGCAGTGGATCACCAACGGCGGCACGCTCTACAACCAGCGTTATTCGCCGCTCACGCTCATCAACCGCGACAACGTCAGCGACCTGCGCGCGCTGTGGCGCACGTCCATGGGTTCCGGCACCACGCCGGGCCATGCGGGCCAGGCGCAGATCCTCGCCCATGACGGCGTGCTGTATGTGATCAACGGCGCGAACGACGTGTTCGCGATGGACGTGGAGACCGGCGCCATCCGCTGGAAGTACTCCGCGCAATCCGGACCTCAAGGCCGGCAGCCCCATCGGCCGCACCAGCCGTGGCGTGGCGCTGGGCGAGGGCAAGGTCTTCGTCGGCGTCACCGACGGGCGACTGGCGGCGCTCGACCAGCGCACCGGAGCCAAGGTCTGGGAGGTGCAGGGTGAGCGCTGGCAGGACGGCTATGCGATCACCGCCGCGCCGCTGTACTACGACGGCCTCGTGATCATCGGCTTCAACGGCGGCGAGATGGGCACGCGCGGCCGGCTCAAGGCTTTCGACGCGAAAGACCGGCGCGCTGCGGTGGACGTTCTATACCGTGCCGGGACCGGGCGAATTCGGCCACGAGACGTGGCCGAAGGACAGCGATGCGTGGATGCGCGGCGGCGCGAACATCTGGCAGACGCCGGCGGTGGATCCGCAGCTCGGGCTGATCTATTTCTCCACCGCGAATCCGGGGCCGGACCTGAACGGCAGCGTGCGCGACGGCGACAACCTGTTTGCCAATTCGATCGTCGCCATCGATGCGAAGACCGGCAAGTACCGCTGGCACTTCCAGCAGGTGCACCACGACATCTGGGACTACGACTCGCCCAATCCGGTGATCCTGTTCGATGCGCCGTATGACGGCCGGATGCGCAAGGCGCTGGTGCAGGTGGGCAAGACCGGCTGGGCCTACATCCTCGATCGCGAGACGGGCAAGCCGCTGCTCGGCATCGAGGATCGTGCCGGTGCCGCAGGAGCCGCGGCAGAAGACGGCGGCGACGCAACCGTATCCGGTGGGCGATGCGATCGTGCCGCAACAGATCGACATCGCGCCCGAGGGGGCGAACCTGGATCCGGCCACCCTCAGGCTTTTCAACGACGGCCGCATCTTCACGCCGTTCTGGACCACGCCGATATCGGTGAAGCCCGGCACGATGGGCGGAGCGAACTGGCCGCCCAGCGCATACGACCCCGAGAGCCACCTGCTTTATGTCTGCGCGTCGGATCGCATCAGCGACTTCGTCGTGCGCCTGCCGCTCGAGACGCCGGGACCGAACAAGGTCTACATGGGTGGCAGCTTCACGCAGGCGCAGGTCGATGATCGCCGGCGTCTTCGCCGCGCTGGACGTCAGGACGAACCGCCTGGCCTGGCGGCAGCAGTGGCGCGAGATCTGCTACAGCGGTGCGGTGGTCACGGGCGGCGGGCTGGTGTTCGTCGGCCGCGCCGACGGGCGGCTCACGGCGCTCGACAAGCGCGACGGCCGCATGCTGTGGGAGTTCATGACCGACGCGGGCGTGAACACGACGGTGACCACCTTCGAGCACAAGGGCAAGCAGCATGTCGTCGTTCACGCAGGCGGCGGTGCGTTCGCGCAACGGCAAGCGCGGCGACGGCATCTGGATGTTCTCGCTGGACGGCAAGATTGGTCCGGTGCCTGCAGCAGTCGCTGCGGGTGGCGGCCCGGGTGGCCCGGGCGGACCGGGAGGCGCCGGTGCTGCGCTGCCGGTGCCCACTGCGCCGCTGAATCTCGCCAACGGCGAGGCGATCTACAAGGCGGCGTGCGTCGCCTGCCACGGTGCCACCGGTACCGGCGGGCACGGCGGCGGTCCCACGCTGATCGCGAACCCCGATGTGGCGCTGATGCAGGCCATCACGACCACCGGACGCAACAACATGCCGACATTCCGCGGCATCTATGACGCCAACCAGATCCGCGACGTGAGCGAATACGTCCGGCAGGTACTCGCCAGGCCGCAATAGGAATCACACACCATGCGCGCAGCCGTCTTTCACGAACTCAAGAAGCCGCTCACCATCGAGACGCTGCCGGACCCGACGCCCGGCGCGGGCGAGGTGGTGATCGAGGTCTGTCGCTGCGGCATCTGTGGCAGCGACCTGCACCTCACCGAGGACGCCATCTTCGGCGTACCGGGCGGCACGGTGCTCGGACATGAGTACGCGGGTCGCGTCGCCGCCCTTGGCAAGGGCACCGAGGGCGTGAAGGTCGGCGACCATGTCGCAGTGATGCCGATCCACAGCTGTGGACGCTGCGCCGCCTGTCTTGCCGGCGAGCCGGCCTGGTGCAGCATCATGCGCGTCGATGGCGGTGGCTACAGCGAATACGCGGTCGCCAAGCCTCACCAGTGCGTGCCGCTGCCCAGCACCGTCGCGCTGGAGGACGGGGCGCTGGTCGAGCCCATGGCCGTCGGCCTGCACGGCGTGCGCCTTGCTGCGAGCAAGCCCGGTTCACGCGTGCTGGTGGTCGGCGCCGGTCCCATCGGACTGGCGGCGATCTACTGGGCGCGCCGGCTCGGGGCCGGGCGCATCGCCGCGACGGCTGGTTCGACTCGCCGCGCGGCGCTCGCACACACCATGGGCGCGGATGTATTTCTCGATCCGGCCGACGCCTCGCCCGAGGCGGCAGTGAAGGCGCTGGGAGGCTGGCCGGATGTGGTCTACGAATGCGTCGGCGTGCCGGGGATGCTGGGTCGCTGCATCGACTATGTCGGCCCGCGCGGCACCGTGATCGTGCTGGGCCTGTGCTCGAAGCCCGACACCTTCGTGCCCTTCAATCTCATCGCCAAGGAAGTGCGGATGCAGGCGTCCGCCTTCTACGACCGTCGCGATTTCGAGGTCTGCGCCGACGCGCTGGACAAGGACCCGGACACGCAGCGCGCCATGGTCACCGATGTCGTGCAGCTGGAGCAGATGCCGCCGATGTTCGAGGCGCTGCGACATCGCACGACGCAGTGCAAGGTGCTGGTCGATCCCAGGAAGAGAGCCTCATGAGCCGCAAGTGATCAGGAAGAACTCCACTGCGCTCGTCGCAGGTGCATCCCGGGGATTGGGTCTCGGACTCGCCAGGGAGCTCTTCGGTCGGGGCTGGAGCGTCATCGGAACGGCGCGCGATGCGCAGAAGGCGGATGGACTGCAGCAGCTGGCTGCAGCCAGCGATGGGCGCGTGGTGGTCGAGACGCTCGACATCGACGACCCACAGGAACTGGAAGCCCTTGCCGGCCGCCTCAAGGACAGGCGCATCGACCTGCTGTTCGTGAACGCGGGAATTTCAGGCGCGCACGGTCCGATCGAAAGGTCGACCGACGAGGATCTGCTGCGGGTGATGCAGACGAACGCGATCGGCCCGATACGCCTTGCCCAGCGCCTGCTGCCCCAGGTGGTCGACGGGGGCAAGATCGCATTCATGACCTCCCTGATGGGCTCGATCACCGACAACGGATCCGGCGGATTCGACCTGTACCGCATCAGCAAGGCTTCGCTGAACATGCTGACGCGAAGCTTCGTCGCGACGGCCGCCAGGGATCGCAACGTGACGGTGCTGAGCCTGCATCCCGGCTGGGTGCGCACGGACATGGGTGGACCGGCGGCGCCACTCACCGTGCAGGAAAGCGTGCAGGGACTGGTGAACGTCCTGGAGGCGCGGCAGTCGGCGCAAGCACCAGTTTCTCGACTACAGGGGTCGGGAGCTGCCCTGGTAGCGCTGCGGCAGCGGTCAGTTCGAGGCGACGAGTCGGACGAGCCGGTCGACCTGCTCCGTGATCACTCCCTCCACGGGCACCGCCAGCTGGGAGAGGTCCATGCCTCCGCCTGCGACGAGGAAGTTGACGGTCAGCTTCGTCCGGCCCTCGGCCCCCGTGAGCTCGAAACTCAACACGGCGTTCACTGGCAGCGCCTGCAAGGGTCCCAGGGGCGCCTGCAACCGCAGCAATGAGTCCTGCGTGGCGTTGATGACGCGCCCGTGCTCCACCTCATTGCCATTCCAGCGCTCGCAGAAGCATCCGCCGGCCCTGGGTTCCAGCTTCAGGTTCCCTGCATCGCCAGACCAGGTATGGGCCGGGCTCCACCAGCGGGCCGGTTCCCCCAGCAGGCGGTAGACGCGAGCGGGCGGCGCGGCGAGGTCCCGCACTACGGTGATCGTGAAGCCCGTCGGTGAGACAGCGCTGGTTTCCGCGCGGGCACCTGCAGTGGTCGGCAGGGCCGCCAGTTCGCGGGTCGACGGGGAGGAGGAGGGCGAAGCGGCCTGGGCGAGGCCCGTTGCGGAACATGTGGCCAGCGCCAGGGTCATAATCAGTCGGGACATTGGCAGATTCCGTCGAAGGGTTATGATTCGTCGGTAGAAGTTACACCAAACGGCCTGCAATGGCCGTGCCGGGGGACAAGATGACAGTGGATTTCCGAGGACATCCGATGTTTCGCGACGGGCTTCAACAGCCCGACGCGCTTCGAAGCGGACGTCTACGACTGCGAGGTCTGGGGCAAGATCCCGACCGACATCGAGGGCACGTTCTATCGCATGCAGTGCGACTTCCAGTATCGCCCGCCGCAGAACGAATGGCCCACCGGCTTCAACGGCGACGGCCACGTCAGCGCGTTCCGTTTCGCGAACGGCTCCGTCGACTTCAAGGCGCGCTACGTCAAGACCGAGCGGCTGATGGCCGAGCGCGCGCGCGCGCAAGCGCCTGTGGGGCGTGTACCGCAACCACTTCACCGACGATCCGTCGGTCGCGAACGTCGACCGCGGCGCCGCCAACACGCACATCTACTGGCACGGCGGCAAGATGCTGGTGCTCAAGGAGGACTGCGCTGCCGTATCACATCGATCCGCACTCGCTCGAGACGCTCGGCCGCTGGGACTTCCACGGCAAGTGGACGGCCACGAGCATGTCGGCGCATCCGAAGATCGATCCGCTGACCGGCGAGATGATCGCGTACGGCTACCAGGCCAAGGGCGATCTGTCCGACGACATCGCCGTCTACACGATCAACCCGCAGGGCCACATCGTCAAAGAGGTGTGGCTGAAGT
This sequence comes from uncultured Pseudomonadota bacterium, assembly GCA_963785055.1. Taxonomy (GTDB): domain Bacteria; phylum Pseudomonadota; class Gammaproteobacteria; order Steroidobacterales; family Steroidobacteraceae; genus ZC4RG30. Next base: position 166,965 of record CAWATT010000008.1, on the reverse strand, counting down.
CGCCGTACCTCGGGATCATTCACGACATCGCGATCACGCAGAAGTACGTCATGATTCCCGTGATCTCGCGCACCACGAGCCTCGAGCGCCTGCAGTAGCGGCGAGCCGATGTGGGAATGGAACGGCGAGCTTGCCGACGATGGTCGGCGTGCTGCCGCGCGACGGCGACGCGCAAGGACGTGCGCTGGTTCAAGGGGCCGGCGCGCAACACGCTGCACTTCCTGAACGCGAGCGACGCCGGCAACAAGGTCACGATGGAGCTGCCGGTGTCGGACGAGGAGCGCTCGCCGTCGCAGATCAAGCGCTGGACGTTCGACCTGAACTCGAAGAAGCGACACGTTCGGCGAGGAAGTCGATCTCGCACGCGAACGGCGTGCTCGCGCGCATGGACGATCGCTACCTGTCGCTGCCGTATCGCTACGGCTACGTCGGCCACAACGATCCCGCGCGGCCGTACGACACGGCGCGCGCCGGCGGCAATCGCGCGGGCCGCGTCACGAACCGCTACCAGCGTTTCGACGTGACGAATCCGGCGGCCGAGCCCGAGAGCACGTTCTTCGTCGGCACCGTGCAGAGCCTGCAGGAAAGCTGGCTTCGTGCCGCGCAAGGGCAGCACGGCCGAGGGCGATGGCTACCTCATGGGCATCGCGAGCAACTACGCAGAGATGGCGTCGGAGCTCGCACATCGTCGATGCGCAGCGCATGGAAGAGGGCGCCGTCGCCGTCGTGAAGCTGCCGTTCCGCCTGCGCGGCGGCACGCACGTCAACTGGTTCGGCGCGAACGAGTTGCCGCCGTTCGTCGAGAGCTGAGCCCATGGACGCCGTTAAATTCAGCATCGAGCGACGACGCTTCCTGGGCGGCATCAGCCTCTCGTTCGCCGGCGTCGCCGCCGGGGGAATGGTGCCGGTCTCGCTGTTGCAGGCGGCGCCGCAATGCGCCGTGCTGGCCACCGGAGCCACGGATCCCTGCGGTGACTGGGAGCTGGACGATATCTGCCTCGCCTATCCGCCCTATGCATTCCGGACGGGGGCAACGCCGGCACACACGCGGCCTGCCGCCCTCGACGCATCCGGCGCGGACTGGCACTGGGTTACGTGACGCGCAGGCACGCCATCCGCTGGGTAGTGGCCGGTTCACTCGTCCTGTTGGGCGCAGTGGCCGTGGGCGCCTATGCCGAAGCGGCAACGCCCGCCGGGACGAGCCTTCCAGCGCGTGTGGGGATGCTGGAAGCCGAGGTCCAGGCCGCCGAGGATCTGCAGGCGATAAAGCGCCTGCAGCGCAGCTACGGCTACTACCTCGACAAGGGCATGTGGGACCGACCTCGCCGAGTACTTCACGCGACGATGCCGTCGCGAACTATCCGGCCGGCGTGTACATCGGCAACGACAGCATCCGCAAGCACCTGTATCATGAACGTCGGCGACGTGCCAGATGGGCGCAGGTGGGCCTCGGGGACAACCGCCTCTACAACCACATGAACATCCAGCCCGTCGTGCATCTCGACCCGGCGGGCAGACGGCCAAGGGCCGCTGGCGCGCGCTCGCAATGTTCGGCAGCCTTCGGCGGCGGTGCGACCTGGGCCGAAGGCATCTACGAGATGCGTACGCGCAAGGACGACGGCGTCTGGAAGATCTCGAACCTCGACTACCACTCCGGCTTTCGGCGCGCCGTACGCGACGGGCTGGGTCGCGCCCGCCGCGGCGCCGGCCTCCGCGGCGGGCGCTGCGCCGCGCGCGCCGCGCAAGCTCGCCGCATCCGGCCGATCGCGAACGCAACGAGCGTGCGACGGTTTTCCAGCCGCCTGCATCGCGCCATTCCACTACGCGAATCCCGGCACCGCTGCCGGCGGTCGCGCCTGGACTGCACCGTGAACGCTGCACCGCTCGACGCTGAGCCGGCGACGGCGCTGGACGCGCGATCGCGCGCGGACTCGCCCGCCGCGCTGCAGCGGCTGGCCGACGAGCAGGACGTCGAGAACCTGCAGCGCATCTACGGCTATTACCTCGACCGCGCGCAGTGGGACGCAGATGGCCGACCTGTTCGCCGACGACGGCACGATCGAGATGGAGTTTGCGCAGCGGGTACGTCGACAAGGGTCGCGCGCAGCATTCGTGCAGTTCCTCGGCACCGATCGGTCCCGAGGGCGGCGAGCCCGGCTGGCTCAACGATCACATGCAGCTGCAGCTCGTCGTGACCGTTGCGCCCGATGGCCGAGCGCGAGCTCGCGCAGCCGCGAGCTCGGCATGACGGGACGTTACGGGCAGGGCGGCGAGTGGAGCGAAGGCATCTACGAGAACCGCTTCGTGAAGGACGACGGCGTGTGGAAGTACTCAAGGCGCTGCATTACTTCCCGACCTTCCAGCCCGACTACGACCAGGGCTGGGGCGAGCGACGCGCAGCCCGGCCGCCGGGATCGACGCCGCGCTACCGCCGGATCGTCCGCCGACGAGATGTCTACGAGATCTATCCGAAGGCGCACGTTCCGCCATTCCACTACCTGACAATCCGGTGACGGGCCAGGCGCCGCGTTATCCGAGGCCGTGGGCGGGCCGGCGACGCCGCACTCGCCGCGGCTTCGCGCTGATGCCGCAGGCGCCGCGCGAAGCCGACAGGACTCAAGGGTGGCGCGGAAGCGGCACTGGCTGCGAGCCGAGGCGCAGGTGGCGCGCGACAAGGACTTCCACGAGATCGACAACCTCGAGAGCGCCTACGGCTACTACCTCGACAAGAACCTCTGGAACGATCTCGCCGAGCTTGTTCGCGAAGAACGGCTCGATGGAGCTTGCGCAGCGCGGCGTGTACAGGGACGAGCGCGTGCGCGGGTTTCCTGTGTCAACGTGTTCGGCGCGGACAGAGGGCCCGTCGCCGGGCGGCTCGGCAACCACCTGCAGTTTCAGCCGGTGATCCACGTCGCGACCAGACGGCCAGACCGCCAAGGTCCGCGTGCGCATGATGCAGCAGATGTCCAGGGTCCGCGCGCTTCGATCGGTGGGTCGATCTACGAGAACGAGTTCGTCAAGGAAGACGGCGTCTGGAAGATCAGCAAGCTGGCCACGTGGAACACGCTCTCGGCCGGCTACGAGGGCGGCTGGGCGAAGAACGCCGGACGCGGGATGCCGGGTCCCGAGCACCGACTACCCGCCGGATGCACCGCCCACGCGTGAGGTGGCGATGTTCCCGGTGGTGTTCAACATCCCCTATCACTATGCGAATCCGGTCAGTGGGCGCACGGAATTGCCGACGTTGCCCTCGATTGGCGAACAGCTGCAGCGCTTTCCGGTGCCGCGGCCGGTCGCCCCGCCGCCGCGAGCGACACAGCAAGGAAACGGAGAATGACGATGCGACTGAAGACGACTCTGGCCGGACTTGGGCTGCTGTTCGCAGCGACGCTGGCGCTCTCGCAGCAGGCTGCGGCGCCCGCAGCACCTCCCGCGGGGCGCACGCCCGGAGGTGGAATGACCCCGGAGCGAATGGACGAACTCGCGCAGAAGCATGACGGCTACTACGGCGCGCTGGCGCCGCAGAATCTTGCCAAGCCGCGTCCGAAGCCGCCATTCGACATGACGGGAACCTGGTTCGTCGACCTGCGCCGCGCCTTCGCGGATTTCCGGTTCGGGCCACCGTATCCGGAGTTCTTCGAACCCGGCCAGACGGCATTGCGCGAGGCCGAAGAGGCGCGCAAGAAGGGCGTTCCCTACCGCGACTACATCGGCCAGTGCTACCCGGCAGGCATGCCGATGATCATGACGCGCGTATGGCCCACCAGCATGATCCAGCTGCCTACCGCCGTGTACATGCTGTTCGGTTTCACCAACAGCATGCGCTTCATCTACCTCGACGGCCGGGACTTCACGGATCCGGACACCGTCGTCTACACCTACAACGGCGAGTCCATCGGCCACTGGGAAGGCGACGCGCTGGTCGTGCGGACGCGTTACCTCGAGCCGAACAAGCACTACATCGATTCGGGCATACCGATCAGCGACCAGTTCGAGATCATCGAGCGGATCACGATGTCGCCCGATGGCATGACGATGAAGATCGACTACACGATGACCGATCCGAAGATGTGGAAGGGCGAGTGGAAGAGTTCCAAGAGCTTCCTGCGCCAGGACTACAGCGACATCCCGGAAGCCGAGTGCCTGCCGAACCTGAACGAGAACCTGCCCTCCACGGCCGCAGGCCAGAAGGCGATCGAGGATCGGGCGAAGGACTCGAAGTAGGCCGACGACGTCCGGCGCGGCAGACCCGCGCCGGACTGTCTGGCCGGACTACCGGGCCGGGGTCGTGGCGGCTGGCGATGCCGCGGCCGGATAGGCCGGGTCGCTGTTGTTCTGTCCGGGGCCGCTGCCATCCAGCTTGGTGCCGTCGGCCAGCGTGATGGACCGATAGGAACCGCCGGGCTTGCCGTCGCGCAGCGGGCTGACCTGCACGCTGACCTTGTCGCCGGACTTGATGGTCGTGCGCTTCCAGCCCGAGCGCATCAGGTTCTGGGGCGCGTTCATCTCGATTGCCCAGATTTCCTCCTTGCCGGCCGCATTGGTGACTGCGACCTTGAAGGAGGAGTGCGGGTTGGTCCAGTTGAACTCGGTGATGGTGCCGGAGATGGTGACGGTCTTCTCGCTGTCGAACATGGCACCGGAATGGTGGGCCAAGACCGGCAGGGCAGCGAACAGGGCCAAGGCGGCAAAAGTGCGGGACATCATGGTTTTCCTGCAGGGGTTTCGGGAGGAAGGACTGGAACGTTGATGGGTCCGCCACCGGCCCGCGTGGCTTCACCCAGGACCTTGCCGTCGGGCAACGTCAGCTTGATGAACAGCCCGCCCTTGTGGGCCGGGTCGCGCAGCGGGTTGGCCATCAGCGTGATCTCGTCGCCGGGCTTGATGCTGCTGGAGCTCCATCCCTGGCGCTTGAGGTTGTTGGGACTGTTGAGCTCGATCTCCCAGACCTCCGCCTTGCCGGACTCGCCCGGCACCTCGATGTGGATGAACGCATGGGGGTTCGTCCACTGGAAGTCCACGACCTTGCCTTTCAGCGTCACTTCGCGCGTCTGGTCGAACATTGCAAAGGAATGGTGCGCGACCACCGGAAGCGCCAGCAGGCACAGTCCGGCCGTCAAAAAAGCCCTCGTCATTCTCACGCCTGCTTTCCCCGGTTGCGTTGTTGTACAGATACAATTATACGACACAGAGGCAAAGGCAAGGTTCCGTACGGGGGTTTCGAATGCGCGTTCTCGCGGGCTTCGCGGCAATGGGTATGTTCTGGGCCGGACTGGCGATCGCCGGCGAGGGTGGGGCGCAGGAACAGGGCGCTGCATGGCCCCGCGGGCATTATGACGCCCTGAATGCGCTGCCCGACTGGGGCGGGGTATGGGTTCTTAACCGTCCGCGCCGGGCACCGGGCGAACCCGGGCCGGAACAGCCGCAGCTGAAGGGCGAGTACCTTGCGCGCTACCAGGCCTGGCAGAAGGAGGTGCGCGAGAACAACGGCGTGGCGCGCCGCGACACCTCCAACTGCATGCCGCCCGGCATGCCGAACATGATGGGTACGGGCCAGTATCCGATCGAATTCCTGTTCACGCCGGGTCGCGTGACCACGCACCATGAAGCATGGATGCAGTGGCGATCGATCTACACGGACGGCCGTGGCCATCCGGAGGACCTGGAGCCGGGCATATTCGGGCACTCCGTGGGCCGCTGGGAGGGAGAAACCCTGGTGGTCGAGACGGTCGGCATCAAGACGATCACCGAGTTGTCGGCCGGCATGAAGCACAGCCCGAAGCTGAAGATCTCCGAGCGATTCAGCCTGGATCCACAGGACCCTAATCGCCTGCTGCTCGAAATGACCATCGAGGACGCGGATGCGCTCGAGAAGCCATGGAAGCGGCAGTTCAGCTTCGCGCGCCAGCGCGACTGGTCATTGATGGAGTTCATCTGCGCCGAGAACGACCGCAATCCCGTCAATGCAGATGGCCATACACAGTACCAGTGAGGTGGTTCGGGGCATGAATACCGTCAGGTTGTCTTTGCTTGTTTTCGCGATGCTGGGGGCTGGAGCGGTCCAGTCGCATCACTCGCTTTCGGGACAGTTCGATACATCGAAGAGTTTTTCGATAAACGGCGTGGTGTCGCGCGTCGACTGGATGAACCCCCACGTCTACGTCCATGTGGACGTGAAGGACGGTGCGGGCGCGGTCAAGACCTACCGCATCGAGTCACTGCCGGTGGCGATGATGCGCAAGGCGGGCCTCAGCAAGCCGATGCTGCAGGGAGACGGTCGCCCGGTGAGCATCCAGGCCTATCCGGCGCGCAATGGCGATCCGTTGCTCGGCTACATGCTGGTGCTGAAGCTGGCCGATGGCCAGGAAGTGCAGTTCAACAAGGTACCTGGAGCGGAGAAATTCGAATGATCACCGGGAGTCAGGGGTCAAGGCGGGGCTTGCGCTTCTTCGTCGGCGGCATGCTGCTCCTGTCTTCGATGCAGGCGCTGGCAGCCGAGGGTGCGATCCCGCGGTTGCCGGACGGCAAGCCGGACTTCAACGGCACCTGGGACAATGGAGGTGGCATCGACTTCCTGCGGCCGCAGACACGCGCGGACGGCTCGCTGTGCATCTCGGACTGTGGCGCGCCCGGAGCGCCAGCCGCGCCGCGGGCGGCGCGGCCGCCACCTGACCGGCCGGTGTACCGGCCCGAGATGCAGGCAAAGGTGAAGGACCTGGCTGCCCGACAGCAGAGCACCGATCCGGTGTTGCGCTGCCAGCCGCCGGGGCTGCCGCGCATCGGTCCGCCGGACAAGATCATCCAGACCGCGCGAGAGGCCGTGTTCCTGTACGAGGACGTCTCCGGCCCCTTCTTCCGGATTGTGCCGCTGGTACCGGGCGTAAAACGCATCGACGAGAGCGAGAGCTACCTGGGCGATGCGCACGGTCACTGGGATGGCGACGTGCTGGTGGTCACCACCGGCAACTTCAACGACCTGACCTGGCTCACCGATGACGGGTCATTCCACTCCACCGGCCTGAAGGTGACCGAGCGGCTGACGCGGACTGCCGAGGGGATCGAGTACCGGGCGGTGGCCGACGATCCGGCCGTCCTGTCCGAGCCCTGGCAGTTGCGCCCACGGCTGCTGAAGCCGTCGGCGGCCGAAATGTCCGAGCCGGCGCCCTGCTTCGACCAGGACCTGGCCCACATGCAGGATGACTCGTACCACACCAATCCCCGCTGACAGGTCCGGACAGGCCCCTGGATTGCCAGGGCAGGGATTCGAGGGCCCGGCAGGGATTTACGGGCGGCCCGCCAGGGCCTAGAATCGGCGCCCCGCCTGGTGGGTCAGGCGGGTGAGTGATTTTTCGAGGGCCCCTATGGGGCTTTTTTTTGCGGTTTCGCCGGTACGCGGCGAAGGGAGGGCCTCGCGGGGCCCTTTTTTGTTTCCCTTCGCCACGTTGCGACCGACGCAGTCGTGGAAGCGGGGGCGACCAGGGAAAGGAGAGGAATGCTTCGCGAGCGCCTGCTGGAGCTGGTCGAGCCGCTGGTAGTCCGGTTGGGCTACGAGCTGGTGGACGTCGAGTTCGCCTCGACACGGTCGGAGGCGACGCTGCGGGTGTTCATCGACCGGCCAGTCGGAAGTGTTGCGCAGGGCGCCGCGACGACCGTGCTGGTCGGAGAGGACGTGGTGGAGGCGAGGGAGTCGGGCATCGGCGTCGAGGACTGCGAGCGGGTGAGCCACGAACTGTCGGCGCTGCTCGATGTGGAGGACCCGATCACGGTGGCCTACCAGCTGGAAGTGTCCTCGCCCGGCGCGGATCGCGTGCTGCGCACGGTGGCGCACTACCAGCGCTTCGCGGGCGAGCGCGTGTTGATGGAACTGGTGGCGGCGCGCGATGGGCGGCGGCGCTACACGGGCGTGCTGGTGCGCGCCGATGAGGACGGGATCGAACTGAACGTGGATGGCAAGCCGGTGACGGCGCAGTACCGGGAGATCGAACAGACCCGACTGTCACCGGATTGGTCGAGGCAGAAGCCTCAAGGCAGGAAGAAATGATGAACAAAGAGATTCTGTTGGTGGTCGACGCGGTCTCGAACGAGAAGGGCGTCGAAAAGGAAATCATCTTCGAGGCGCTGGAGGCCGCGCTGGCCGCGGCTTCGCGCAAGAAGCACGGCGAGGAGTGGGACATCCGCGTCGCGATCAACCGCAAGACGGGTGACTACGACACGTTCCGCCGCTGGAAGGTGTTTGCCGACGATTCAACGGAACTCGAGGCGCCGGATCGCGAGCTGCGCCTGGAAGACGGGCTGGACATCGACAAGGACGCCGAACCCGGCGGCTTCGTCGAGCAGCCCATCGAGTCGGTGGCCTTCGGCCGCATCGCCGCGCAGCAGGCCAAGCAGGTCATGGTGCAGAAGGTGCGCGAGGCCGAGCGCGCGCAGGTGGTCGAGCAGTTCAAGGACCGGATTGGAACGCTCGTCAGTGGCATCGTGAAGCGCGTTGACCGCAACGGCATATTCGTCGACCTCGGCGGCAACGCCGAGGGCTTCGTGTCGCGTACCGACATGATTCCGCGCGAGGCACTCAAGCCGCAGGATCGCGTGAAGGCTTTCCTCAAGGAAGTGAAGCTGCCGCTCGACGCGCCGCGCGGGCCGCTGCTGTTCCTGTCGCGCACCGCGCCGGAATTCCTGATCGAATTGTTCAAGCTCGAAGTGCCCGAAGTGGGCCAGGGCACCATCCTGATCCTCGGCGCGGCCCGCGATCCGGGCGTGCGCGCCAAGATCGCGGTGAAGAGCCTGGAGCCGCGAATCGATCCGGTCGGTGCCTGCGTCGGCATGCGTGGTTCGCGCGTGCAGGCGGTCTCCAACGAGATCGCCGGCGAGCGCGTGGACATCATCCCCTTCGACGAGAACCCGGCGCAGTTCGTCATCAACGCGATGTCGCCTGCCGAAGTGCAGTCGATCGTGGTGGACGAGGATTCGCACAGCATGGATATCGCAGTGGCCGAGGACAAGCTCTCGCAGGCCATCGGCCGCGGCGGCCAGAACATCCGCCTCGCCAGCCAGCTCACCGGCTGGGAACTCAACGTGATGACCGAGTCGGACGCCGACGCCAAGAGCGAGTCGGAAGCCTCGCGCCTCGTGCAGATGTTCATGAAGCTGCTGGACGTCGATGAGGACGTGGCGACCATCCTCGCGCAGGAAGGCTTCTCGACCATAGAGGAGCTGGCCTATGTGCCGGTGTCGGAACTGGCATCGATCGAGGCCTTCGACGGGGACCTGGTCAAGGAACTGCGCAACCGGGCCCGTGACGTCCTGTTGACTCAGGCCATCGCCAGCGAAGAGACGCTGGACCAGTCGATGCCGGCCGACGACCTGCTGGCGCTGACCGGCATGAACCCGGACCTGGCCCTGGCACTTGCGCGCAAGGGCGTGCGGACCCGCGAGCAGCTGGCCGAGCAGGCCGTTGACGAACTTGTGGATATCGAAGGGCTGGACGAGGCGGGTGCCGGGGCGCTGATCATGAAGGCGCGCGAGATCTGGTTCCAGGCCGAGAAGTAGGCCCGGAGGGCAAGAACCATGGCACATGTGACCGTCTCGCAATTCGCCGACGTACTGAAGGTCCCGGTCGACCGGCTGCTCACGCAGCTGGAACAGGCTGGCATCACGGTAGCTGGCGCCGACGACCTGATCAGCGACGAGGCCAAGCTCGAGCTGCTCACCCACCTGCGCCGCAGCCATGGCAGTGGCGAGGAAGCCGGCTCGCCCCGCAAGATCACGCTGCAACGCAAGACGCAGAGCGAGCTGAAGCTGGCGAGCACGCAGGGCCGCGCACGCACCGTGAACGTCGAGGTGCGCGTCAAGCGCACCTATGTGAAGCGCGATGTGCTCGAGGAGCAGAATCGCGCGCACCAGGAAGTCGCGGACCAGAAGCGCCGCGAGATCGAGGCCGTGCAGCAGGCCGAGAAGGACCGGCTGGATGCGGGTCGCCGCGAGCAGGAGCGCCTGGAACAGGAGAACCTGCGCCGCCTCGAGGAAGAACAGAATCGCAGCCGCCAGGCCGAGGAGAACCGCCGTTCCCAGGAACAGCGGGAGGAAGCCGAGCGCGAGAAGGCGAGCAGGCCGGCAGAGGCGGCACCGCCCCAGGTGGAGCCGCCACGCGTCGAGAAGCCGCGGGTCGAAAAGCCGCGTACCGAGCAGCGCACAGCAGAGGCTCCGGCACGCGGAGCAGCGGGGACCACGCGTTACGGACGCCAGGAACTGCATGTCGCCAATGACATGGGTTCGCGCTTCAAGAAGAAGAAGGTCCGGATGCGCGGCCGCCCGGTCGCCGCCGACGGCGAGCAGAAGCACGGCTTCGAGATGCCGACAGCGCCGATGAAGCGCGAGGTCGCCATCGGCGAAACGATTACGGTGGCCGAGCTTGCACAACGCATGGCCGTGAAGGCCAACGAAGTGATCAAGGCGCTGATGGGCCTGGGCGTGATGGCCACCATCAACCAGACCATCGAGCAGGACACCGCGGTGCTGGTGGTCGAGGAGCTCGGCCATGACGCCCGGCTGGTCCGGGACAACGAGATCGAGGAAGACATCCAGGGCATTGCCGGGGACGACGCGAACAACCTGCCGCGGCCCCCGGTCGTGACGGTGATGGGGCATGTCGACCACGGCAAGACCTCGCTGCTCGACTACATCCGTCGGACCAAGGTGGCCTCCGGCGAGGCGGGTGGCATCACCCAGCACATCGGCGCCTACCACGTCGAGACGCCCAAGGGCATGGTGACCTTCCTTGACACGCCGGGCCATGCCGCGTTCAGCGCGATGCGCGCCCGTGGCGCGAAGGCCACCGACGTTGTCGTGCTGGTGGTCGCGGCTGACGATGGCGTCATGCCGCAGACCATCGAGGCCATCCAGCACGCAAAGGCGGCAGGTGTCCCGATCGTCGTGGCCATGAACAAGATCGACAAGCCGGAAGCGGAACCGGACCGCGTGCGCCAGGAGCTGGCGCAGCACGAGGTGATCTCCGAGCAGTGGGGCGGATCGAACATGTTCGTGCAGGTGTCGGCCAAGACAGGCCAGGGCATCGACGAACTGCTCGAAGCCATCCTGCTGCAGGCCGAGGTGCTGGAGCTTTCTGCTCCGCGCGACGGCCTGGCCTCGGGCATCGTGGTCGAATCGAGCATCGAGAAGGGCCGCGGCGCAGTGGCCACGGTGCTGGTCAAGCGCGGCACGTTGAAGCTGGGCGACCCGATCCTTGCCGGCCAGCAGTATGGCCGCGTGCGCGCAATGTTCGATGAGCACGGCAAGCCCGTCACCGAGGCGCTGCCGTCAATGCCGGTCGTGGTGCTCGGCCTGACCGCTGCCCCGAACGCGGGCGATGACCTGCTGGTGGTCGAGAGCGATCGCAAGGCTCGCGAGGTGGCGCTGCATCGCCTGGGCCGGCAGCGCGACAGTCGCGTGGCCCGCCCGAGTGCAACGGCCGAGGACGTGTTCTCGCAGATGGAGGATGCCAAGGCGGGCGTGATCGCGCTGCTCGTGAAGACCGACGTGCAGGGCAGCGCCGAGGCGCTGCGCGATGCATTGACCAAGCTGTCCACCGACGAGGTGCACGGTGAAGGTCCTCGGCGCGAACGTAGGTGGCATCACCGCCTCGGACGTGCAGCTGGCGGCAGCTTCGCGCGCGCGCATCATCGGCTTCAACGTGCGCGCCGATTCCGGTGCGCGCGAGGCGGTGAAGGACACCGGTGCCGAGGTGCGTTACTACAGCATCATCTACGAAGCCATCGACGACGTTAAGCAGATGATGAGCGGGCTGCTGGCGCCGGAGATCAGCGAGACGATCGTCGGTGTGGCGCAGGTGCGCGACGTGTTCCGCTCCAGCAAGTTCGGCGTCGTGGCCGGTTGCCTGGTCACCGAGGGCACGGTCAAGCGCAACAACCCGATCCGCGTGCTGCGCGAGAGCGTGGTCATCTTCGAAGGGGCGCTGGAGTCGCTGCGCCGCTTCAAGGACGACGTCAGCGAGGTGCGCGCCGGCACCGAGTGCGGCATCGGCGTGAAGAACTACCAGGACGTGCGAGCCGGCGACCAGATCGAGTGCTACTCGCGCGTCGAAGTCGCGCGCACGATCTGAGGGGCACGGAGCCCGCAGCGCATGGCCGGTAATCGCCAGCAGCGCAGTCGAGTCGCAGATCCAGCGCGTGCTGGCGACGCTGATACCGCGCGAGGTGCGTGACCCGCGCGTCGGTCCCGTGACGGTTACGCAGGTTGTGGTCAGCAGGACAAGAGCGTGGCGCGCGTCTACGTCGTGCCGTTCGCGCAGGACACGGCCTCGCATCCGGAACTGCTCGAGGGCCTGCGCGCTGCCGCCGGCTTCCTGCGCGGCGAAGTGGGGAGACAGGTGGGGCTGCGCCATGCGCCGCGCCTCGATTTCGAGTTCGACGACAGTTTCGACAAGCGCGGAGCGCATGGAAACGCTGCTGGCGCAGACCCGTCCGAAAGACAGCCAGACCGATCCATGACCCACGGCATCCTGCTGCTGGACAAGCCGCAGGGATTGAGTTCGAACGCCGCGTTGCAGCACGTGCGCCGCGCCCTGGGGGGCGTCAAGGCGGGGCATACCGGCAGCCTCGATCCCCTGGCCACCGGCATGCTGCCGCTGTGCCTGGGCGAGGCAACCAAGGTCGCGGGCTACCTGCTCGAAGGCGACAAGCAGTACCGTTTCACGGATGCGGCTGGGCCGGCGTACGACCACTGGCGACCTGGAGGGCGAGGTGGTCGAGGAAGCGCCTGTCCCCGAAGACGTCGAGGCCGCGCTGCGTGCGGTCCTGCCGCAGTTCACCGGGACGCATCGAGCAGATCCCCCCGATGTATTCGGCGCTGAAGCAGGGCGGCGAGCGGCTGTACCGCCTGGCCCGCCAGGGCATCGAGGTGGAGCGCCCGGCGCGGCGCCTGGAGATCCGCTCGCTGGTGCTGGAATCGGTGGAGGCGGACGAGGCAATCCTCGAGGTGCGGTGTTCCAAGGGAACCTATGTGCGGACGCTGGCCGAGGACATGGCCCGTGCGGCCGGCAGCTGCGCCCACCTGACCCTGCTGCGCCGGTTGTCGGTGGCGCCCTTCGGGCGAAGTGCCGCTGGTGTCGCTGGAGGCAATCCTGGACGCTCCGGGGGAGGTTGCGCTGCTGCCGGCCGATGCTGCGTTGCCTCATCTGCCCGCCGCCACGCTGAAGGAGGGCGAGGTCCTGCGCTTCCTGCAGGGCCAGGCCGCCGGGGCGGCGCCGGGTTTGCCCGGGGCGCTGGCCCGGGTGTACGGGCGGGAGTGGCCGATTCCTCGGTATCGGCGCGCCACGACCCGGCCGGCAATCTCCAGCCTGTCCGGATATTCAATCATTTAGGCGCGACTTCGACTTGAGGGGCGGGGGGTGTGCGGTTAGAATGCCGCGCTTTCCAAAAGGCCCAAGAAGACAGGTAAATGGCTCTAACGACCGAAAAGAAAAGCGGCGTCCTCGAACAGTATCGCCGCGACCCGAAGGACACCGGTTCCCCCGAAGTGCAGATCGCGCTGCTTTCCGAGCGCATCACCGGACTCGGCGGACACTTCACGACGCACAAGCGCGATCATTCCTCGCGTCGCGGCCTCGTGAAGCTGGTCAACCAGCGCCGCAAGCTGCTCGACTACCTGAAGGCCACCAAGCCGCAGAAGTACCAGGAAGTCGTCGAGCGGCTGGGACTGCGCCGCTAATCACGAACACCACCGGGCCGCGCCGATCCAACAGGAATTCAGCGCGGCCCGTTTCTTTTTTGTGGCGCGCGTCAGGGCGCGAATCCCACCCTCCGAGGTCAAGCAATCGTGAGCATTGCCAAGCAATCGTTCCAGTTCGGTTCCCACCAGGTCACCATCGAGACCGGCGAACTCGCCCGCCAGGCCGATGGCGCCGTCGTCGTCTCCATGGGCGACACCGTGGTGCTCGTCACCGCCGTCGCGCGCAAGCAGGCGCAGCCGGGCAAGGACTTCTTCCCGCTGACGGTCAACTACCAGGAAAAGACCTACGCCGCGGGCCGCATCCCCGGTGGCTTCTTCCGTCGCGAAGGTCGCCCGAGCGAACACGAGACGCTGACCTCGCGCCTCATCGATCGCCCGATCCGCCCGCTGTTCCCGGACGGCTTCTACAACGAAGTGCAGGTCGTCGCCGACGGTGGTCTCGCTGGATCCGGATATCCAGGCCGACATCCCGGCGCTGATCGGTGCCTCTGCCGCGCTGGCGCTTGTCCGGCGTGCCGTTCGCCGGCCCGATCGCCGCCGCGCGCGTCGGCTACAAGGACGGCGCCTACCTGCTGAACCCGACCCGCAAGGAACTGGAAGGCTCGCAGCTGGACCTGGTCGTCGCCGGCACCGCCGCCGCCGTGCTGATGGTCGAGTCCGAGGCCGACAGCCTGTCGGAAGACGTGATGCTCGGCGCCGTCGTGTTCGGCCACGAGCAGATGCAGGTGGCGATCAAGGCCATCAACGAGCTGGTGAAGGCCGCCGGCAAGCCACGCTGGGAATGGGCCGCGCCGGCGGTCGATGCCGAACTCGTGGCCTTCGTTGCGAAGCAGGCGCGAAGGCCCGCTCGCCGAGGCCTATCGCATCACCGAGAAGCAGCAGCGCTACACGCGAGGTCGGGCGAGATCAAGGCTGCCGCTGACGGCGGCGATTCCCCAGGTCGATGGCGTTCCGAAGTGGACGGCCGATGCCGATCGGCGTGCAGCTGTTCAACCTCGAGAGCCGCATCGTCCGCCAGCGCATCCTCAACGGCGAGCCGCGCATCGACGGCCGCGACTTCAAGACGGTCCGTCCGATCAGCGTCAAGGTCGGCATGCTGCCGCGTACCCACGGTTCGGCGCTGTTCACGCGCGGCGAGACGCAGGCGCTGGTCACCGCCACGCTCGGCACTCGCGCGATGCGCAGATCATCGACGCGCTCGAAGGCGAGCGCCGCGAGCCGTTCATGCTGCATTACAACTTCCCTCCGTTCTCGGTGGGCGAGACCGGCATGATGGGTTCGCCGAAGCGCCGCGAGATCGGCCACGGCAACCTGGCCCGCCGCGGCATCAGCGCCGTGCTGCCGGACATGGAAGAATTCCCGTACGTCATCCGCGTCGTGTCCGAGATCCTCGAGTCGAACGGCTCGAGCTCGATGGCATCGGTCTGCGGCACCAGCCTCGCGCTGATGGACGCGGGCGTGCCGATCAAGGCGCCGGTCGCCGGCGTCGCCATGGGCCTGGTGCTCGAAGGCGCCCGCTTCAAGGTCATCACCGACATCCTCGGTGACGAAGATCACCTCGGCGACATGGACTTCAAGGTTGCCGGCACGAACGACGGCGTCACCGCGCTGCAGATGGACATCAAGGTCGAGGGCATCACGCCCGAGATCATGAAGGTCGCGCTGGAGCAGGCGCACGCACGGCCGGCTGCACATCCTCGGCGAGATGAACAAGGTGCTGTCGAGCACGCGCGCGAAGATGTCCGAGTGGGCGCCTTCGATCATCACGCTGAAGATCGACCCGGAGAAGATCCGCGACGTCATCGGCAAGGGTGGCGCGGTGATCCGCCAGATCACCGAAGAGACCGGCACGACCATCGACATCGAGAACGACGGCACGGTGAAGATCGCCTCGCGTCCAGGGCGCCGCGGGCCGCGAGGCCCAGCGTCGCATCGAGCTGATCACCGCCGACGTCGAAGTGGGTCGCATCTACGAGGGCCGCGTCGCGCGCCTGATGGACTTCGGCGCCTTCGTCACCATCCTGCCGGGCCGCGACGGCCTGGTGCACATCTCGCAGATCTCCGACGAGCGCGTCGAGAATGTCGGCGACAAGCTCAAGGAAGGCGACCTCGTGCGCGTGAAGGTGCTCGAGGTCGACCGCCAGGGTCGCGTGCGCCTGTCGATGCGCAACGTCGACATGAACTGAAATTGCTTCAGGGGCCGGGGCTGACCGTCCCGTCCCCGTTGCGATCGCTTTCGCTGCGTTCGGTCCGGAACAGCCGGATCGACTGCTCCAGGTAGCTCGCCAGCACGCCCTGCGCATTCTCGGCATGGCTGCGGATCACCTGCGACAGGAAGTCGCGGCTCAGCATCGCGGGCGCCTGGTGCTCCTGGTCGGCGATCACCTGCAGCAGGATGGCGTGCGTGATGTCCTGCCGGACTTCTTGTCGATGACGACGAAATCGATGCGCTCGACCACGAGCCGGCGGATGTCGGCCAGCGTGATGTAGCGGCTCTCGACCGTGTCGTAGAGACGACGATTGGGATATTTCTTGATGACCCGTGGTTCACTCATCTCCGACTCCTGTCCGGGACGCGGAACTCCAACCAGGCCAGCCTACATTAGACCATCTGGCGCAGAACCCCAAACCTCTCGCCCTCAGGTGAGCCGCAAGGGTGTGCTGCCCGGCCAGCGCCGCCGGATTCCAGTGCGCGATGGCCCAGTCCAGGATCTGCGCCGGTGCCGCCGTGGCGAGCGCATCCGGCGGCTGCTGCCTCAGCAGCTTCAGCGCCTGTGTGCAGGGCCCGGGACGGCGCGATCGTCGCAACCGGGAGGCTGCGCCGGGACTTGGCAAGCTTGGCTGCCGTCCGGCTCCGACGATCAGCGGCACGTGCAGCGTAGCGAGGCGGCAGGCGCTCCCAGGCGCCTCGATGAGGCGCAGCTGCCACGCTGTGCTTTCGAGCAGGTCGGCGCCGCGCACCACGTCGGTGATCCGCTGCGCCAGATCGTCGACGACCACGGCCAGCTGGTAGGCGGCGATGCCGTCGCGACGGAAGATCACCGGATCGCCGAGCGTCGCAGGTGCGCGGACTGACCAGCCTGCCCTGCACGCGGTCGTCGAACGTCAGTGCCTGCAGCCGGATCGAGGCGAAGTCGCCAGGCCGCAGGGTCCTGGCGACCGTGCCGGGCGTCGCGGCAGGTGCCCGGGTAGGGGTGTTCGTGCTTCGCGAGCGACTGCAGCGACAGCGGTAGGCGAGACCGCGCGCCATGCGAGGGAGCTGCAGCGCTTCGGCGATAGAGCGGCGTCCGCGTGCGACTGGCGCAGCACCTCGCCGTCGTGATGCGAGGCCCAGTTGCTCCAGCGTGACGAGGATCGTCGCTTCGGCGCCAGGCACGACGCGCGGCGTGTCCAGGTCCTCGATGCGCAGCAGCCACTGGCCGCCATGGGCGCGGGCGTCGAGCCAGCTGGCGAGGGCCGCGACCAGCGAGCCGAGGTGCAGGAGGTCCCGTGGGAGAGGGGGCGAAGCGGCCGCGATAGCGGCCGCGAGGCGGTAGCGGTGCTCAGCGGTGACGTGTCAGCGGTAGCGGTCGTCCCGGTCGCCGTACTGCTTCTCACGGCGTTCGCGGCGTTCCTGCGCCTCGATGCTCAGCGTGGCGACCGGCCGGGCTTCGAGGCGCTTGATGCCGATCTGCTCGCCGGTCTCGAGGCAGTAGCCGTAGCTGCCGTCTTCGATGCGCTTCAGCGCTTCGTCGATCTTGCGGATCAGCTTGCGCTCGCGGTCGCGCGTGCGCAGCTCGAGGCTGAACTCCTCTTCCTGCGTGGCGCGGTCGTTCGGGTCCGGGAAAGTTGGCCGCCTCGTCCTTCATGTGCGAGACGGTGCGATCGACTTCTTCCATGAGGTCCTGCTTCCAGCTCATGCAGGATCTGCCGGAAGTGCTCGAGCTGCTCCTTGTTCATGTACTGCTCGCCACGCTTGGCGATGTACGGCTGTACGTTGCGCGGGCCGGCGAGCAGGCCGTCGCCCGTCTCGCCTTCGTCGCCTTGCGCGGCACGGCAGCGGCGTCTTGCGGACGCCCGTGGCCATGACGTCCCGCTGCGGCGCGGCGCTTGGCTACCGGGACGGCGCGTTTCGGCAGCGGACTTGGCAGCGGGCCTGGCAGCGGACTTCTTGGCGCGGAGCTTGCAGTGCAGCGGTCTTGGGCACCGATTTCGCTGGGCGGGCTGGCAGCAGACTTGCTTGGCGGCCGCAGGTCTTCTTCGCGACTAGCCTTGGCCGGCGGCCGGCTTTCTTCGGCCTTGCTTGGCGGTCTTCGGCTTCGGCTTCTTGGCCGCCATCTGGGCTCCCGGAGTGAGCCTCGGGGTCAGTTAAAGGACGCGGGATTATACCGGCGAGGGGGCCTGTACGGCCTGTACAGGGCCTGAAAAGGGCGATTTCGCGGCCGGTTTCGCGGGCAGACCGAGCGGTCAGCGCGCAGGGCTGACCACCGGCCGGCGCTGCCCAGCCCGGCTTACGCCGCTGCGCGACGACGGTCGTGTAGATGCCGCCGCGGACGAGGAATTCCGCCGTCAGCCGCATGCAACGCGGGGATCGACGGCGCCGGCCAGGTGGTCGAGGATCTCGTTGGTCACCGCCTCGTGGAAGCAGCCGCGGTCGCGGAACGACCAGATGTAGAGCTTCAGCGACTTCAGCTCGACGCACAGCTGGTCCGGGACGTATTCGAGCTTCAGCGTCGCGAAATCCGGCTGGCCCGTCTTCGGGCACAGGCAGGTGAACTCCGGCATCGTCATGCGGATCGTGTAGTCGCGATCTGCGGCGCCGGATTGCGAAAGGTCTCGATCGACGTCGCAGGTTGGGTGCTCATCGGTGGTGCAGTTAATTTACACTACCGCCGCCATGCAGTCCCCCGATTCACGGATGAGCGACCGATGCGTCTGACCCAGATCAAAGCTCGCCGGTTTCAAGTCCTTCGTCGACCCGACCGCGGTACCGTTTCCCTCGCAACCTGACCGGCGTCGTCGGGCCGAACGGCTGCGGCAAGTCGAACATCATCGACGCGGTGCGCTGGGTGATGGGCGAACTGTCGGCGCGCCACCTGCGCGGCGACTCGATGGCCGACGTGATCTTCAACGGCTCGGGCACGCGCCGGCCCGTCGGCACCGCCTCGGTCGAGCTGGTGTTCGACAACAGCGACGGCAAGATCGGCGGCAGCTACGCCGAGCTACGCCGAAGTCTCGCTGAAGCGGGTGGTCTCGCGCGACGGCACCTCGGCCTACTTCATCAACGGCTGCGCGCTGCCGGCGCAAGGACATCACGACGCTGTTCCTCGGCACCGGGCTCGGCTCGCGCAGCTACGCGATCATCGAGCAGGGCATGATCTCGCGCGTCATCGAGGCGCGCAGCGACGACATGCGGGCCTTCGTCGAGGAGGCCGCCGGCATCTCGCGCTACAAGGAGCGGCGCAAGGAAACCGAGGCGCGCATCGCCGACACGCGCGAGAACCTCGAGCGCCTGCAGGACGTGCGCGACGAAGTCGACAAGCAGATCCGCCACCTGCAGCGCCAGGCCGCGCAGGCGCGCCGCTACCAGGAGCTGAAGAACAGCGAGCGGCAGCTGACGGCCGAGGTGCTGGCGCTGCGGCTGCGCGAGATCGACAGTGGCGCGGAGGTGCAACGACCGCGCGATGCGCGAGAGCGACCTGCGTCCTGCAGCAGGAGCTGGCCGAGCAGCGCGCGGCCGAGGCGGCCGTCGAGAAGCAGCGCGAGTTCCAGTTCGCGGCGAGCGAGCGCGTGAACGCCGTGCAGGGCAGCTACTACCAGCAGGGCGCGGAAGTCGCACGCACCGAACAGCAGCTGGCGCACACGCGCGAGCTGCGCGAGCGCAGCGCAGACGAACTTGCGCAGGTACGCGCTCGATGCTGGCCGACGTTGCCGGCCAGCTGGCGCGCGACGAAGCGCTGGTCGGGCAGCTGCGGGCGGAGATCGCCGAGCTGGCGCCGGGTGCCGAGCAGCCGCACAGCAGGCGGAGGGCGCGCGCCTGGCCGAGCGCGAGGCAGCCGCCGAGGCGCAGCTGCACCAGTGGCAGGAGCGCTGGGAAGGCTTCAATCGCGAGCTCGGCGGCACCCACCAGACCACCCAGGTCGAGCGGGCGCGCATCGAGCAGCTCGATGACCAGCTGCGACGCCTCGGCGCGCAGCGCGATCGCCTCGCGGTCGAACGCGACCAGCTGGTGGGCGAGAGCGCTGCCGTCGGCGTTGGGAGAATTCGAGCTGGCCGAGCAGTCGGCCCGGGAAGCCAGCGAAGGGGTGCTGCGTTCGCTGCAGGAGACGCTCTCCGGGCTGCAGGAGCTGCGTGCCGGACAACAGCAGCTGGAGCGCGAGCTGGAGCAGGCGCGCAATGCGCGCGACGCGGCGCGCGCGGAGCTGGTGTCGCTCGATGCGTTGCAGAAGGCAGCACTGGGCGAGGCCGACCGCGAGGCTGGCCGCTGGCTGGCCGCGACGGGGCTTGCCGGCCGCCCGCGGGTCACCGCACAGCTGGAGGTCGAGGGCGGCTGGGAGCGCGGCGTCGAGTCCGTGCTCGGCGAAGCGCTCGAGGCGGTGCACGTGGAGTCGCATCGACGCGGTGGCGAATCGCATCGGCGAGCTGGCGGGTGGCACGTGATGCTGGTCGAAGGCTGGCGCGCAGGTCGGCACCGGGCAGGGACGCTGCAGCGCGCGTGCGTGGTCCGGCGGCGGTGCTGCGCCGGCTGGAGCGCGTCGGCACCGTGCGACTACGCTTGCCGAGGCGCTCGCGCGCCGCGGTCAGCCTGGCTGACGGACGAATCCCTGGTCACGCCGGAAGGCGTCTGGGTGGGCCGCGACTGGCTGCGCGTCGCGCGCGGCGGCGATCCGCATGCCGGCGTGATCGAGCGCGAACACCGGATCCGCGGCCTGCGCGGGCCAACTGGACGGCCGGGAGCAGGCGGTCGCGGACATCGAAGAACGGCTGCAGGCGGCCAGGGCCCGCCTCGCCGAAGCCGAGGCGCGGCGCGATGGGCTGCAGCAGCGCATCCAGTCAGCGCACGTCGGACATTCAGAGGCGCGCAGCGCGCTCGAAGCCGTGCGGGCCCGAAGCCAGCACGGCGCTCTGCGGCTGGAGCGAATCCAGCGCGAGAGCGCCGAGTTGCAGGCAGAGAACCTTCGCACCCAGGAGGCGCTGGCGCGCGCGCGCCAGGCGCTCGACGCGGCCACCGGCCGTCTTGAACAGCTGGAAGACCAGCGGGCCCGGCTCGAGGACGAACGCGAGGACCGGCGTGCGGCAAGCACACAGGCCCGGGACCTGGCTGCTGCGGCGCAGGCCCGGGCCCGCGAAATCCTCATCCAGCTCGAGGGTCGGCGTTCGACCGAGAACTCCATCGCCGCGACGCTGCAGCGAATGCAGGAACAGCAGGCGCAGCTGGCATTGCGGCAGCAGCAGCTGGAGGGCGAACTGGCCGATGGCAATGCGCCGATCGAGCAGCTCGCGCAGCAGCTGGATGACCTGCTCGCGCGGCGGCTGGAAGTCGGAGTCAGAGCTGCAGGCGGCGCGACGCGACCTGGAATCAGTGGATGCGGAACTGCGGCAGCTCGACGAACGCCGGCTGGGCGCCGAGCGGCGTGTGGGCGAGGCGCGTGAGGCGCTGGAGGCCGCGCGACTCGCGGCGCAGGAAACGCGATTGCGGCGCGAGTCACTGCTGGAGCAGTTCGCCCAGACGCGATTCGACCTCGAGGAGGTGCTGGGACTTCTGCCGGCCGAGGCGCGCATCCTGGAACGCGAGGACCAGCTGCTGACCGTTCAGGCGGACCTGCAGCGGCTGGGGCAGGTGAACCTCGCGGCAATCGACGAACTGAAGGAGCAGACCGAGCGCAAGACCTGGCTCGATGCCCAGTGGCAGGACCTGACCGACGCGTTGACGACGCTGGAAGAGGCGATGCGCAAGATCGACCGCGAGACGCGATCGCGCTTCGAGGCCACGTTCGAGCGCATCAACAACGGCCTGAAGGAAAAATTCCCGCGCCTGTTTGGCGGCGGGCATGCCTACCTGGAACTGGTCGGCGACGATGTGCTGTCCGCCGGCGTGGCCGTGATGGCCCGCCCGCCCGGCAAGCGCAACAGCTCGATCTCGCAGCTCTCGGGAGGCGAGAAGGCGCTGACCGCGGTGGCACTGGTGTTCTCGATCTTCGACCTGAACCCGGCGCCGTTCTGCCTGCTGGACGAGGTGGACGCGCCGCTCGACGAGCACAACGTCAGCCGCTTCTGCGAAATCGTCAGGGAAATGTCCTCGCGCGTGCAGTTCATCTTCATCACGCACAACAAGACGACGATGGAGCTGGCTTCGCAGCTGATCGGCGTGACGATGAACGAGCCCGGCGTGTCGCGACTGGTGTCCGTGGACGTCGACGAGGCGGTGCGACTTGCAGCCGTCTGAACGTGATGGCTGACCTGCGCTGGGCCCTGCTGCTGCTGGGCACGGTGTTCGTCGCCGGTCTGGGCCTGTGGGAATGGCGCCGCGGCGGCCGCCAGAGAAAGAGTTCTCCGCCCCCAGCCGAGCCGGTTCGTGAAGAGCCGCATATCCAGAACGACACCGAGCCGTTGCGCCGCGAACCCGTGATCGGGGAGTTCGGGGAGACCTTCGGTACGCTGCCAGCCATGGACCTGTCGCTGCCGGAGATGACGCCGGGTGGATCGATGCGCATTGGCATCGCCATTGAAGAGGCGGTGGACGTGCCTGCAGCGGCCAGGCCGGTGCCGCCGGTGGTGGAGTCGGCAGTCGCCCCCTTGCAGGAAGCCTCGACTGACGTGATCTCCTCGAATGCTTCCACGGAGGCCCGGGTCCTCGGAATAGATCCCGACGCTCCGCTGGACTTCCCGCTCGATGCGGAACTTGAAACTGCGGAACGTGTGCGACCTGCACCGCGTCCGGTCCCGGCGGAGGACACCCAGGTGGCCACCGATGTCGCAACCGGACCACCACCGATCCGCTGGCCGCCGGGCCAGCTGCCGGATCGTGTGCTGGGACTGCGCGTGTCCGCCCCGGCCGGAAGGCCCCTTTCCGGACAGCAGGTTCGACTCGCGCTGCTCGCTGCAGGCTTGCGGCCCGGCCCCCAGCAGATCTTCCACAACACCGATGCGGACGGAAACGTGCTGGCGAGCGTGGCAAACCTGCTGCGGCCCGGCAGCCTTGTCCCGGATCGCATGGACGGCCAGGAGTTTCGCGGCCTGAGCCTGTTCACGGTCTTGCCGGGGGCATTGCCGGACGAGGAACTGCTCGAAGGACTGGTGAGGCTGTCCCGTGCGCTGGCTGCAAGACTCGGTGCAGTGGTGCAGGACGAGTATGGCCAGGAGCTGGACGCCGAACGCCTGACACAATTGCGGCGCGCCATCGCGGCGGCTTCCCGCTCCGGAGACGGAGACGGGGTGTGAGCGGCGCGGCCGCTGGACGGATAAAGGCGCTGCGCGAACAGATCGAGCAGCACAACTACCGCTACTACGTCCTCGATGATCCCACGGTCAGTGATGCCCGCTACGACGAGCTGCTGACGGAGCTGCGGGAGCTCGAGGCTGCACACCCGGGGATGGTGGCGCCGGATTCGCCAACCCAGCGCGTGGGCGCCGCACCCTCCACGAGCTTTGCGCCGGTGGCGCACCGCGTGCCGATGCTCTCGCTCGACAACGCCTTCACCACCGGGGATGTCGAGGACTTCGACCGTCGCTGTCGGGAATCCCTTGAGCTGGACGTGGTCGACTACGTGGCTGAGCCCAAGCTGGATGGGCTCGCCGTCAGCCTCGTCTACGAGGACGGGCGCCTGGTGCGCGGGGCGACGCGTGGTGACGGCAGCACTGGCGAGGATGTGACGCCCAACCTGCGCTCGATACGCGCAGTGCCGCTGGCACTGCGGGGGCAGGCCCCCAGGCTGCTGGAAGTGCGCGGCGAGGTCTTCATGCCGCTGTCCGGCTTTGCGCGTCTCAACGAAGAACAGCAGCAGCGCGGCGGCAAGCTGTTCGTCAATCCACGCAACGCCGCGGCGGGCAGCCTGCGGCAGGTGGATGCGCGCGTCAGCGCCAGCCGCCCGCTGGACGTGTTCTTCTACGGCGTGGGGGCAATCGAAGGCGCAATGGTTCCGGCGTCGCACGACCTCATCCTGGAACAACTGCGCGAATGGGGGCTGCGCACCTCGCCATTGGCGCAGCGGTTGCGCGGCCTGCAGGCGCTATTGGCCTACTACGAACAGATGCTCGCGCAGCGTCCCTCGCTCGGCTACCAGATCGACGGCGTCGTCTACAAGGTCGACGCGCGCGCGCAGCAGGAGCGGCTGGGCCAGGTATCGCGCGCGCCGCGCTGGGCGATTGCGCACAAGTTCCCGCCCGAGGAGGCGCAGACGGTGCTGCGTGACGTGGAATTCCAGGTGGGCCGCACCGGCGCGCTCACGCCCGTGGCACGGCTTGCGCCAGTGCTGGTGGGCGGGGCAACGGTGAGCAATGCAACGCTGCACAACATGGACGAGATCGAGCGCAAGGACATCCGCATAGGCGACACGGTGATCGTGCGCCGGGCCGGGGATGTCATTCCGGAAGTGGCGCGCGTGGTTCCCGGGCTGCGTCCGCGCAACGCGCGCCGCGTGGAGATGCCGTCGCGCTGCCCGGTCTGCGGCTCGGGGATCGAGCGCGTTGCGGGCGAGGCCGTGTCGCGTTGCACCGGCGCGCTGCGCTGCCGCGCACAGCGCCACGAGGCGCTGCGCCACTTCGCAAGCCGGCGGGCGATGAACATCGACGGACTGGGTGATGAGCGTGTCGCGCAGCTGATCGAACAGGAGCTGGTCGAGACGCCAGCCGACCTCTACCGGCTCACCGTGGCGCAGCTGGCGCCGCTGCCACGGATGGCGGAGAAGTCGGCGCAGAACCTCGTCGATGCAATCGATGCGAGCCGTCGCACAACGCTGCCGCGGTTCCTGTACGCGTTGGGCATCCGTGAGGTTGGCGAAGCCACTGCACTGGCGCTGGCCCGGCACTTTGGCCGGCTCGAGGCGCTGCAGGGCGCGAATGAAGCGGCACTGCTGGAGGTGCCGGATGTGGGGCCGGTGGTGGCCTCGCACGTTGCCGCATTCCTTGCCGAGCCGGGCAACCGACGTGTCATCGAGGCGCTGCGCGCCCGCGGCGTGGTCTGGCCGGACCTGCCTGCTCCCACGCCGGCAGCGCGGCCACTGGCGGGCAAGACAGTGGTCCTGACGGGAGCGCTGCCGGACATGACGCGCGACGAGGCGCGCGAAAAGCTCGAGGCGCTGGGCGCGAAGGTGGCTGGCAGCGTCTCGAAGAAGACCGACTACGTCGTCGCAGGCGAGGAAGCCGGATCCAAGCTCGCGAAGGCGCGCGAGCTGGGCATCGCGGTGCTCGACGGCGAGGGGCTCGCCGCGCTTCTGCGCGGCGAGCGGCCCTGAGGTCGCCTGAGCGAGGGTCAGTTCGCCGGTGGTGACGCGGGCGCCGCAGCCGGTGCTGCAGGGGCGGGGGCAGGCCCGCTGGTGGCCGGTGGCGCCGCGGCAGCGGGCGCCGCCTTCTCCAGCGTACGCTCGATCTTCGCGGCGGCCATCAGCTCGTCCGTGTGCGCGCGGAATTTCTTGGCCTCGACGATCTGCACGAGCCGCTCCTTCACGGACTCGAACGGAGGCGGAGCCGCATCGCGCCGGTCCTCCAGCTTGATCACGTGCCAGCCAAAGCTGGTCTGGACCGGGTCCTTCGTGAACTGTCCCTTGTCCAGCTTCGCGACCGCTTCCGAGAAGGGCGGCACCATGCGGTCGGGCGCGAACCAGTCGAGTTCACCGCCGCTGTCGCGACTGCCCGTGTCCAGTGACTCCTTCCTTGCAAGCTGGGCGAAGTCCGCCCCGCGCTCGAGCTGGCTGATCAGGCTGCGCGCGAACTCCTCGGTGTTCACGAGAATGTGGCGGGCGCGGAATTCGGTGCGCGCCATCAAGGCCACCTGCGTGTCGTACTCTGCCTTCAACTCGGCTTCGGTGGCCTTGCGGTCCTTCAGGTATTCCTGGGAGGAGGCCTGCTGGAGCACCGTCAGGCGCGACAGGTCGAGTACCGCGCGCGTGTCGTCCTTTGCGGCCAGGCCCGACTTCTCGGCCTCCGAGGCGATCAGCTCCCCACGGATCAGGTTGTCGAGAAGTTCAGCACGCTGCTCCGGCGTCAGCTCGGACGCGGGCCGGCTGGCCACGCCCTGCACGTAGTGTTCATAGGTATTGCGGCTGATCGGCTTGCCGTCGACGACGGCAACATTGTCGGCTGAGCCGCCGGTACCGGCAATCTTCTGGCCGCAGGCGGCCAGCAGCAGCGCGCTGGCCGCCAGGGCCGGGACAAGCACGGTTCTGAAGGAATGGGTGCGTATACGGGCTGTCATCGGGATCACTCCTGGTCGAATTCTTCGGGCGTCAGTGCGCGGAGCTGCAGTGCGTGGATGCGACCCGGCAACAGGTCGCCGGCCGCGTCGTAGACGAGGCGATGGCGCTGGAGTGGTCGCAGGCCGGCGAAACACGCCGCGACCGACGTGCACGAACAGGTGCGAGCCATCGCCGTGCCCGGCATGCCCGACGTGCGCATGGCTGTCGTCACGGATGCTCAGGTGCACCGGATCCAGCGCAGCCCGCAGGCGCACGTCGAGCAGCTCGGCGTTGGCGCTCACGTGGGTTCCGCCTGCTGGCGCGATTGCAGCCACATCAGCACCGCGAACATGAACAACATCATCGCCACCGGCAGCACGATGACCTTGAAGCGTATCCACGTCGCCTCGGAGGCGCGGTAGGCGATGAACAGGTTGGCCGCACCCGCAACTGCACAGAACAGCACGAAGGCGGCGTTCACGCGTTGCCACTGGCTGCGCCCGGCCTTGAGATCGGGAATCGTGCCCTGGAGCAGGCGCTGTGCCAGCGGCTGCTTGCCGATGAAGGCACTGACGAGGAACGCGGCGCCGAGCAACCAGAGAAAGACGCTCGGCTTCCACTGGATGAAGTGCACATTGCGCAACACCAGCGTCGCGGTGCCGAGCACCAGCACCAGCGCGGTGCTCGCGGCATTCATCGAGGAGACCTTGCCCTTGATCCTCCAGCCGACCAGCAGGGCGACGACCATCGCGGCCATCAGGACGGCGGTGGCGACATACACACCGCCCAGCCAGTAGGCGATGCCGAAGGCCAGCAAAGGGGAGAATTCGACTAGCGCGAGCATCGGGGAATGGGAAGCGGTCGGGGGCGGCTATCATAGCCGAGTGGCCCTGTATCTCGAAGTTCACCCCGTCAATCCGCAGGCCCGTCTGCTGAAACAGGCCGTGGACATCATTCGTGCAGGCGGCGTCATCGCCTATCCGACCGACTCCTGCTATGCACTGGGCTGCCACATCGGCGACAAGGATGCGCTGGAGCGCCTGCGGCGCATCCGTGGCGCCGACAAGCACCACCACTTCACGCTGGTCTGCCGCGACCTTGCCGAGGTCTCCCGCTTCGCGCGCGTGGAGAACTGGCAGTTCCGGATGCTCAAGTCGCTGGCGCCAGGACCCTATACCTTCCTGCTGCCAGCCACCAAGGAGGTGCCGCGCCGGGTGCAGCATGCCGAAGCGACAGACCATCGGCATCCGCGTGCCGGACCACCCGGTGCCACGGCTGCTGCTGGCCGAGCTGGGCGAACCGCTGATGAGCTCGACGCTGCTGCTGCCCGGCGAGGATCTGCCGCTGACCGACGGGGACATGATCCGCGACCGGCTCGACAACGCCCTCGATGCGATCGTCGATGGTGGTCATTGCGGCATCGAGCCGACCACGGTCATCGACCTCGCGGTGTCGCCGCCGGTCGTCGTGCGGCAGGGCAAGGGACTGGTCCCGTCCGTATAATGGGCGGATGACGACGACTCCGCCGCCCGCGCGTGTCCTGTCCGGGATGCGCCCGACCGGCCAGCTGCACCTGGGCAACTACCACGGTGCCCTGAAGAACTGGGTGGCACTCCAGCAGCGCTACGACTGCTTCTTCTTCATAGCCGACTGGCATGCGCTGACCACCGGCTACGAGGACACCTCGGCACTGCAGCAGCATATCGGGGCGATGGTCGTCGACTGGCTCGCCGCAGGGCTCGATCCGCAGCGCGCGGCGATCTTCGTGCAGTCCGGGGTCACGGCCCACGCCGAACTGCACCTGCTGCTGTCGATGATCACGCCGCTGCCCTGGCTCGAGCGTGTTCCAACCTACAAGGACCAGCAGGCGCAGCTGCAGGACCGTGACCTGGCGACCTACGGCTTCCTCGGCTATCCGCTGCTGCAGAGCGCGGACATCCTGGTCTATCGGCCCGCCTGGGTGCCGGTGGGCGAGGACCAGGTCGCCCACGTGGAGATGACGCGTGAAGTGGCACGGCGCTTCAACCATTTCTACGGCAAGGATGCGCAGTTCGCGGGACAGGTGAAGCAGGCGCTGGGTCGCCTCGATCCGGCAGTTCGCGGCCAGCTCGGCGAACTGCGCAAGGCGCATGGCCAGAGCGGCGACGCGGAGGCACCCGGCAAGGCGCGCGCCCTGCTGGAAGAGGCCGCCGGGTCGACGCCGGCGGATCGAAAACTGCTCTCGGACTGGATTGCCGGTGACGTGCACCAGTTGCTGCCCGCGCCCGAAGTACTGCTCACGCCGACGCCGAAGGTGCCCGGTCTCGATGGCCGCAAGATGTCCAAGTCCTATGGCAACACCATCGGCCTGACGGAGGATCCGGAGTCGATCGCGAAGAAGATCCGCGGCATGCAGACCGACCCGGCGCGCGTGCGGCGCAACGATCCGGGTGACCCGGAAAAGTGCCCCGTGTGGGACCTGCACAAGCTCTATTCGGACGAACCCGTGCGCGAGTGGGTGCAGCAGGGCTGCCGCAGCGCCGGCATCGGCTGCCTGGAATGCAAGAAGCCGCTGGTCGAGCGCATCGCCGGCGAAGCGGTGCAGATGCGGGAGCGCGCGGCACCCTACCTCGCCAATCCGGGCCTGGTCCGCGAAATCCTCGCAGCGGGAGCCGAGCGCGCCAACGCGGTCGCCGGCGAAACGATGCAGGTTGTGCGCGAGGCGATGAATCTCGCGTCGAGGAGTGGACGCGTGAACGAGACGGCCGTGCAGGAAGAGATGCCGTTTGCGGTCGTGTTCGGCGAGCCGCTCACGGAGATGCCGCGCGACCTCTACATTCCGCCGCAGGCGATGGAGGTATTCCTCGATGCGTTCGAGGGGCCGCTGGACCTGCTGCTCTACCTGATCCGCCGCCACAACCTGAACATCCTCGATATCCCGATCGCCGAGATCACGCGCCAGTACATGCAGTACATCGACGTGATGGCGGAACTGTCGCTGGACCTCGCGGGCGAGTACCTGGTGATGGCCGCGACGCTGGCCGAGATCAAGTCGCGGATGCTGTTGCCGCGGGCGGTGGATCCCAACGCGGGCCTCGAGGAGGATCCCCGCGCCGAGCTGGTTCGCCGCCTGCAGGAATACGAGCGCTTCAAGCAGGCCGCGCTGCGCATCGATGCACTGCCGCGACTGGAGCGCGACCATTTTCCGGCCACCGCCCAGTTTGCCGACCGCCGGCTGGTGCGCGCGCTGCCCGAGGTCACCCTGCAGGAAATGCTGCTGGCCTTCCGCGACGTGGCGATGCGGGCGCAGATGTTCGCCCACCATCACATCCAGCGCGAACCGTTGTCGGTGCGCGCGCGGATGAGCGACATCCTGGCGATGCTGCGGCCCGATTCGTTCACGGATTTCACCCAGCTGTTCCAGGCCGAAGAGGGCCGCATGGGCGTGACCGTCTCGTTCATCGCCATCCTCGAGCTGGTGCGCGAGAGCCTGATCGAGATCGTGCAGCGGGAAGCCTATGCGCCGCTGCATGTGCGCGCGGCGCCGCCGCCGAAGCCCGAGGCGCTGATCGAAAGCGCGGCACAGCAGAGTGCCGAGGAGGAAGATGCACGGCTGCTCCAGGCGCCGCAGCCTCCCGAGGAAGACCTGTTGGAGGATGGCGGGGAGAGCGAACTGGAAGGACCGCAGCGGTCCAACGAGCGGGAGCCCGTACGATGAGCGTCGAACAGGTGAGAAATGTGTGCGAGGCAGCGCTGCTCGCAGCGGGCCGCAACCTGACCGCGAGCGAGCTGGTGGAGCTCTTCGAGCCACCCGATCGCCCGACCACCGACGAGGTGCGCGAGGCCCTGGGAATGCTGTCGCAGGACTATGCCGGTCGCGGCATCGAGCTGGCCGAGACGGCCTCGGGCTATCGCATCCAGGTGCGGCGCGAGTTGGCCGAAGTGGTGTCGAAGCTCTGGCCGGAACGCGCCGCCCGGTATTCGCGCGCGCTGCTGGAAACGCTGTCGCTCATCGCGTACCGCCAGCCGCTCACGCGCGCGGAAATCGAATCGGTGCGCGGCGTGGCAGTGAACCCGAACATCATCCGCACGCTGCTCGAGCGCAACTGGATCCGTGTCGTGGGCCACCGTGAACTGCCGGGTCGCCCGGAACTGCTGGGCACCACGCGTGATTTCCTGGACTACTTCGGCCTGAAGACCCTGTCGCAACTGCCGCCGCTGGCGGAGCTGAAATCGCTTGAAGACCTGAACCCACAGCTCGCGCTGCCGGAGCCACTGGGCGCGGTGCTTGCTCCACCGATGCTTGCGGAGACCCAGGCCAAGGATGTAGACGTCGAAGATGAAGACCCCACAGAAGAATCGACGGACGACGCGGCAAACGGCACCGCGGCCCAGGCCTGAGGGCAGGTCCCGCGCTGGCGGGCCGGCCAACTCGCCTGCCGGGACCCAGGAAGCGGAGCGGTTGCAGAAGATCCTCGCGCGCGCGGGACTGGCTTCGCGCCGCGAGGCCGAGGAGTGGATCCGCGCCGGTCGTGTCACCGTGAATGGCGAAGTGTCGACGCTGGGAACGCGCGCGCGCGGCGGCGACCAGGTGCGCCTCGATGGCCGGCTGGTTCGCCAGGCGCCAACCCGTATTCAGGCAACCTATGTCTGCCATCGCTCACCGGGTGAACTGCTGGTGCGCAGCGCGCGCGACAGCCAGGATGAAGCCGAGGCCATGGCCGAGCGACTGCCGAAACGCTCCGGGCGCCGCTATGTCGCCGTCAGTCCGATGCCGCGCATCGACGGCGGACTGGAGCTGCTCACCGCCGATGGGGAGCTGGCCACCCGACTGCAGCGGGCCGTGCGCCGGCTGCCGGTGAACTTCAGCCTGCGCATTCGCGGCGAGCTGTCGCCGGAGCAGATTGCGGGGATCCTGGAAGGGGAACTCGACAGCGGCGAGCGGCTGCAGGTGCTGAGCTGTGAACCGGGCGGCGGCGAAGGCGCGAACCGCTGGTACGAGATCGAAACCACCGGCGCCAATGGCCGGGAATTGCGCTCGCTGGTCGAGCGCCAGGCCGCCACGGTCAGCCGGGTGCTGCGTACCTCAATGGGGGGCCTGGAGCTTGAACGTGGGCTGTCGCGCGGCCATACGCGCGCCCTGACGCCTCAGGATATCGAGCGGCTGCTGGGCAGCGGAGTGGCAACCGAAGCAGGCGTGGACGAGCCCGAAGACTGACAGTCGATGCTGGTGCCGCTGATGCCCGTGCCTTGCGGTCCGAGCAGCAGCAGGAACGGGCCTGTCAGCGTCTCGGGCTTCGGCAGGGACTCGAGGTTTTCGGCCGGATAGGCCGAGCGGCGCATCATGGTGCGGGCGGGACCCGGGTTGATCGCATTCACCCGGATCGCGCTGTTGCCCGCCAGTTCGGCGGCAAGGACCTGCACCAGGCCTTCAACGCCAAATTTCGACACGGCGTACGCACCCCAGTTGGCACGCCCGTGTCGCCCGACACTGCTGCTGGTGAAGATCACCGAAGCATCCGGCGAGCGACGCAGTTCAGGCAACAACACCTGCGTCAGCGCGAAGGCGGCCGTCAGGTTGACGTGGAGCACGCGGCACCATGTCGGCACCTCGTAGTGCTCGATGGGCGTCATGGTGCCAAGGATGGCGGCGCAATGGACGAGGCCGTCGAGGCGCCCGTAGCGATCGTGTATCGCGGCAGCCAGCCTGTCGTAGTCCTGGGCCAGGGCCCGCTCGAGGTCGAGCGGCGCCATCAGCGCCGCGCCTGCGCGCAGCAGCTCGAGCTCGGATCGCAGGCCCTGGAGTTTCTGCACGTTGCGCGCAACCAGCACCACATCCGCGCCTGCGCGCACGCAGTCGATGGCCAGTGCGCGACCGATGCCACCGGTCGCCCCGGTGATCAGGATGACGCGGCCCGCCAGGGTGTCGGTGCCGGAGGCCACGCCGTTCATGACAGCTGCAGCCAGTCGAGCAGTTCCCCGGGCGAGTCGATGTGCGCGTCCGGTGCCCAGCGCTGCGGATCGTCCTTTGGTCCCAGGTAGCCGTACATCGCCACCAGCACCGGCATGCCGGCGGCGCGCGCGGACAGCACGTCGCGCTCCGCGTCGCCCACATACACGCAACGCTGCGGCGGTAGTCCCAGCTGCGTGGAAGCATGCAGCAGGGGAGCCGGATGCGGCTTGCGCTGCGGCAGCGTGTCGCCGCTCACGACACAGGCCGCGCGGCGGTCGAGGCCCAGCGCCGCAAGCAGTGGATCGGTGAGAAAGCCCGGCTTGTTCGTCACGATGCCCCATGGCATGCCTTCATCCTCCAGGCGCGACAGCACGAGATCGAAACCCGGAAACGGGGCGGTCTCGTCGGCGAGGCGCCGGTCGTAGAGCTTGAGGTAGTACTCGCGCAGCCGCTCGAAGGCCTCTCCCTCGAGTTCCGGGAAGGAAAGCTTCATCAGGCCGGCCGATCCGTGCGAGACCTGTGTGCGGGCCAGCGAATAATCCATGGGCGCGAGATCCTGCTCGGCGCGCAACTGGTTCAGTGCGCCGATCATGTCCGGAGCCGTGTCGAGCAGGGTACCGTCCAGGTCGAACAGCACGGCATCGGCGCGACGCGCCATCAGCGGGCATTCCCTTCGATGGGGTTCCCCGACTGCAGCTGTGCGATGTAGTTGACGGAGACGTCGCCGGTCGTCTGGCATCGCTCGCGCAGCGGATCGTAGTGCAGGCCTGCGATGTCGGTGAGCTCAAGGCCCGCAGACCGGGCCCAGGTCGCCAGTTCCGACGGCCGGATGAAACGCTCGTACTCGTGCGTGCCGCGCGGCAACAGTCGCATCACGTACTCGGCGCCGACTATGGCCATCAGGAAGGACTTCAGGTTGCGGTTCAGCGTCGAGACGAATACTGGCCCGCCAGGCACGACGAGTGAAGTGAAGGTCGCGAGCATGGCAGCGGGATCAGGCAGGTGCTCGAGCATTTCCATGCAGCAGATCACGTCAAACCGGGCACCGGAGCCAGCAGCTGCAACTTCGCCAGCAAGGACGCCAGCATCCTGCACGCGGTAGTCGATGGAAAGGCCGCCTTCGGCGGCGTGGAGACGCGCGACCTCGATCATTGCCGGAGACAGATCGATGGCCGTGACGCGGGCGCCGGACCGGGCCAGGGCTTCGGCAAACAGGCCGCCGCCACAACCCACGTCGAGCACCCGCGCACCGGAAATCCGGGTGCGGGAAGCTACCCAGGCCGCGCGCACCGGGTTCATCTGGTGCAACGGACGGAACTCGCCACGCGGATCCCAGAAGCGGTGCGCGAGATCGTCGAACTTGGAAATCTCGGCCGGATCGGCCGTGGTTGAGGTGCTGGAAGTCACCCGCGCAGTATAGCGCCGGAACCCTGATCCGGACCTCGCGCGGGCAGCCTGGGAAGGGGTGTCCTGTGCTAAAATTCGCGGTTTAGGGTCAGGGGGCCGCAAGGCGTCGGATGAGCGAAATCGCCCGCGAAATTCTGCCCGTCAATCTCGAAGACGAGATGCGGCAGTCGTACCTCGATTACGCGATGAGCGTGATCGTCGGCCGTGCACTGCCCGACGTCCGTGACGGCCTGAAACCGGTGCATCGCCGCGTGCTGTTCGCGATGCGCGAGCTGGGCAACGACTGGAACAAGCCCTACAAGAAGTCCGCGCGCGTCGTCGGCGACGTGATCGGCAAGTACCATCCCCACGGCGATTCGGCGGTCTATGACGCCATCGTGCGAATGGCGCAGCCGTTCTCGCTGCGGTACCTGCTGGTGGACGGCCAGGGCAACTTCGGATCGGTGGACGGGGACATGCCCGCGGCCATGCGCTATACCGAAGTGCGCATGTCGCGCCTCGCGCACGAGCTGCTGGCGGACATCGACAAGGAAACGGTCGACTTCGTCCCGAACTACGACGAATCGGAACATGAGCCGGCAGTGCTGCCGGCACGCATCCCGAACCTGCTGGTCAACGGCTCTTCGGGCATCGCGGTGGGCATGGCCACCAACATCCCGCCGCACAACCTCACCGAGGTGGTGAATGCGCTGCTGGCCGTGCTGGACGATCCGGAGATCAGCCTCGCACAGCTGATGCAGCACCTGCCCGGGCCCGATTTCCCGACGGCCGGCATCATCAACGGCGCGCAGGAGATCGTCAGCGCCTACAAGGGCGGGCGTGGGCGCCTGTCGATCCGTGGCCGCACGCATTTCGAGGACCTGGAGAAGGGCGGTCGCCAGGCGATCGTGATCACCGAGCTGCCGTTCCAGGTGAACAAGGCGCGACTCATCGAGCGCATCGCCGACCTGGTGCGCGAGAAGCTGATCGAGGGCATTGCCGGCGACGGCCTGCGCGACGAGTCCGACAAGGACGGCATGCGCATCGTCATCGAGCTCAAGCGCGGCGAAGTCGCGGAAGTCGTGCTCAACAACCTCTACGCGCAGACCCCGCTCGAAACGGTCTTCGGCATCAACATGGTGGCGCTGCAGGACGGGCAGCCGAAACTGATGTCGCTGAAGGACATGCTGGAGGCCTTCCTGCGGCACCGGCGCGAGGTGGTCACGCGGCGCACGGTGTATGACCTGCGCAAGGCGCGCGAGCGCGCGCATGTGCTCGAAGGCCTGGCGATCGCGCTGGCGAACATCGACGAGATCATCGCGCTGATCAAGGCCTCGCCGTCTTCCATCGAGGCGCGCACGGCCCTGATGGCCAGGGCGTGGCCGACGGGCGCCGTGCCGGCGATGCTGGAGCGGGCCGGTGCCGTCGACTCGCGGCCGCAAGGCCTGGCATCCGACCTGGGCATCGTCGACGGCGGCTATCGGCTGAGCGAGGCGCAGGCGCAGGCCATCCTCGACATGCGCCTGCACCGCCTCACCGGGCTGGAGCAGGACAAGATCATCAGCGAGTACAGCCAGCTGCTCACGCAGATCGGCGACCTGATGGACATCCTCGCGCGGCCGGAGCGCCTCACCCATGTGGTGCGCACGGAGCTGGAAGAGATCCGCGAACAGTATGGCGATGCGCGCCGCACCGAGATCTCGCTCGACCACCTGAACCTCACCACCGAGGACCTGATCGAGCCGCAGGACGTGGTGGTCACGCTGTCGCATGGCGGCTATGCCAAGTCGCAGCCGGTGTCGGACTACCAGGCGCAGCGCCGGGGTGGCCGCGGTCGCAGCGCGACGGCGACCAAGGAAGAGGATTTCGTCGAGACGCTGTTCGTCGCGCACACGCACGACACGCTGCTGTGCTTCTCGAGTCGCGGCCAGGTCTATTGGCTGCGCGTGTTCGAGCTGCCGCAGGCCGGGCGGGCCTCGCGCGGCAAGCCGATGGTGAACCTGCTGCCGCTGGCGGAAGGCGAGAAGATCACCGCGGTGCTGCCCATCAAGCAGTACGACGATGGGCATTTCGTGTTCATGGCCACGCGCGACGGCACGGTGAAGAAGACGCCGCTGTCGGCCTTCTCCCGTCCGCGCGCTTCGGGAATCATCGCCGTGGACCTGCGCGACGACGACCAGCTGGTCGATGTGGCCGTCACCGACGGCACGCGCGAGGTGATCCTGTTCACCAGCGGTGGCAAGGCGATCCGCTTCAGCGAGGAGGAGGTCCGGCCCATGGGTCGCGACTCCACCGGCGTGCGCGGCGTGAAGCTCGGTGAAGGCCAGAGCGTGATCGCGCTGATCGTGGTGGGCGAGGGGCATGTGCTCACCGCCTCGGCCCGCGGCTACGGCAAGCTCACGCCGCTGGAGGATTTCCCGGTGCACGGCCGGGGCGGGCAGGGCGTCATCGCGCTGCAGGTCACCGAGCGCAACGGTGAAACGGTTGCGGCGCTGCAGGTGTCGCCGGAGCACGAGTTGATGCTGATCAGCTCCAACGGCACGCTGGTGCGCACGCCGGTGGCCGATGTCTCGATCGTCGGTCGCAATACCCAGGGCGTAAGACTGATCCGCCTTGACGAAGGTGACCGGTTGACGGGCGTGGAGCGCGTCGAGAGCCTCAGCGAGGATCTGGAAGGCGCAGAAGGCGCAGAAGGCGCAGTGGCGCCGGGCGAAGAGTCGGGAGATCCGCTGGCCGCCGACTAGGCCGGTCGGCCCGCAGGTTCAGGCCACTTCAGATCACGCCTCCGCCCACATCCTCAACAGGTTGTGGTACACGCCGGTCAGCTGGACCACCGCGGGATGATCGGGTGACTGCTGCGCCATCTGCTGGATGGCCGTATCCATGTCGAACAGCAGCGTGCGCTGTGCGTCGTCGCGCACCATGCTCTGGATCCAGAAGAACGAAGCCACGCGCGCGCCGCGCGTGACGGGATTGACCCGGTGCAGGCTGCTCGACGGATACAGCACCATGTGGCCGGCCGGCAGCTTCACGGCATGCGCGCCGTAGGTGTCCTCGACAACCAGCTCACCACCGTCGTACTCGGCGGGCTCCGCGAGGAACAGCGTGGCTGACAGGTCCGTGCGCACGCGCTGGCCCGTGCCGCGGACCTGGCGAATGGCATTGTCCACATGCAGTCCGAAGGACTGGCCGCCCGCATAGCGGTTGAACAGCGGCGGGAACACCTTCAGCGGCAGCGCCGCGGAAATGAAACGCGGGTTGCGCTCCAGGGCCGCCAGGACCATGTCCCCCAGTTGGCGGGCCAGCGGTGAACCCTCCGGCAGCTGCTGGTTGTCCTTGGCCCGCGCCGACTGATGGCCGGCAGTGACCTTGCCATCGACCCATTCGGCGGTGTCGAGCAGCTGGCGCGCCTCGCGCACCTGCTCGGGCATGAGGACCTGGGGTAGGGAGAGGATCACCGCTAGAAGCTCAGGGCCGCGGTGAGCACGAAGGAACGTGCCTCGCCCGGCGTGGCCCAGGCCACGGGCTGCGTGCGTACCCGCGTCAGGTATTGCTTGTCGAAGATGTTGTTGATGTTCAGCTGCAGCGAAAAACTGCGGTTGAAATTCCAGGTGGCCATGGCCCGGTGCACGACGTACCCCGGTGTGGTCGGCAGCTGCGATCCGGGCGGGAAGGCACCGCTGGGCGCAGTGTGCTGGCTGGTGTAGACCTCGTCCTGCCAGGTGAGGCCGTAGCCCAGCTGCAGGCCTTCGATGGCGTCCCACGTCGTCCAGAGGCTGGCCGCATTGCGCGGCACGTTCAGCAGCGGGTCACCGCGGGTGTAGTCCTGGCCCGCATCGGAGACGAAGTCCGACGCTCCCTGCAGCACCTCGCTGTCGAGGAACGTGTAGTTCGCGAAGATGCTCCAGTCCTCGGTGATCAGGCCCGCGACGCCGAGAATCAGCGCATCGACGCGCGCGCTGCCATCCAGCGTCTGCTGGCCGGAGGGGTTGTCCGGATTGCCCGGGTCATTGACGCGGTAGTTCGTCCGCTCGTTGCGCGAGATCGCCGCAGTGAGCGACAGGCGATTCCCGAGCACGTCCCACTTCGTCCCCAGTTCGATGTTCTCGGCCTCTTCCGGGTCGAGGTTGCAGTTGTTGTTCGCCCCGGAAACGGTGCAGGTGCCATTCACGGTGGCGATGGAGGGCGTCTCGGAGTTGCCGTATGCAAGGTAGATGCTCGAGTTCGGAACCGGGTTGAAAACCAGTCCTGCGCGCCAGGACAACAGCGAGTTCTGCACCGAACCCGGCAGCAGCGGCGTTGCGGCGCCGCCGGTTGCCGGCGTCGCGTAGTTCACCTGTGAGAAGTCGGAGGATACGCGGTCGAAGCGCGCACCGCCGTTGAAGGACCAGCGCTCGGCGAACCGGATGTCGTCGAACACGTAGCCTGCGATGTCATCCATCGAGCCCCGGGTGGTCGAGGTGCGGATGAAGTTCACCGGGCCGTTCCACAGGCTGTCCGGATCCGCGATCAACGTGACCGGAAGCACCGGGTTGGGCAGGGTTCCCCCCGGATTGCGCAGCGAGTTGCCATTGTCCAGGAAATAGGACTCGCTCGAGAGCGAGAACCCCACGGTCATCGTGTGCTGCAGCGCTCCGGTCTCGAAGGCGGCAAGCAGGTCCGTCTGCGTGACGATGATTTCATTGCGTGTGTCGCGAGTCGTGCCGCGCGGACCCGAGGGCTGGTACTGGCCGGGCTGCAGGGCTACCGGCACCGCAGGCGGAATGGCACAGGCCACCCCGTCGGGCTGGGTGCCGGTGGAAAGGCAGAAGGAGCCCTGCGGCGCATTCACGATGGAGAGCTGGTCGACCTGCTGCCAGCGGGTCTGGTTGCGCAGCGTCGTGCCCTCTTCAAAGCTGTGCGAGACCAGCATCGTGAAGGCATCCACGTCGATCTCCTGGCGATCGACATTGCGGTAGCCGTAGTAGGCTTCCCGGTCGACGTCCTGCATCACGCGCCCGAGGTAGGTCGGAATGCCGTACTGCGGAGTGTTGTCGTCGGTCTGGTGCAGGTAGGACAGCGACACCGTGGTCGCGGTGCCGAGGCCGAAGGCCACCGACGGCGCGATTCCCCAGCGCTCCAGTTCCTCTACATCGCGGCCCGGCACGTCGTTGCGGTGGACCATCGCATTCAGTCGCAGCGCCGTGGTGGCTGTGATCTCGCGGCTGACGTCTGCCGTGGCGCGGCCGTAGCCGTCGGTGCCAGCGCCCAGGTTGAACTGGCTCGAGTCGCCCAGGCGAGCAGTCTTGCTGACCAGGTTGATCGAGCCGCCTGCCGCGCCTGCACCCGAGAACACGGAACTGGCCCCGTTGATGACTTCGACCTGCTCGAGGTTGAACGTGTCCGAGCGTGTGTACTGGGCGCTGTCGCGGAAGCCGTCGATGGTCACATCGTTGCTGCCAGTGAAGCCGCGCAGCGTGAGGCTGTCGCCATAGCCGCCGCCGCCTTCGCCGGCGCCGAACGTGATGCCCGGCACGGTGCCCAGCACATCCCGAAGTGACAGCAGGTTCTGCTCGGAGATGGTCTGCTGGGTCACGACCGTGATGGTCTGCGGCGTGTTGAGCAGGTCGGCCGTGAACTTGGGCGAGGAGGCGACTTCCACGCGAACACCATCGACCTCTCCG
This sequence comes from uncultured Pseudomonadota bacterium, assembly GCA_963785055.1. GTDB lineage: Bacteria > Pseudomonadota > Gammaproteobacteria > Steroidobacterales > Steroidobacteraceae > ZC4RG30. The sequence goes on along the minus strand of CAWATT010000008.1, from coordinate 127,870 downwards.
GTGACGGCGATCTTTTCCAGCTGCCTCTCCGTGGCCGGGGCCTCCTGTGCGAAGGCGGCCTGGTGGGCGCCAACGCAGAGCGCGGCGGCAACGGCCATTGCGATGGGGGACCGAGGGGCGGGGCGGATGTACTTGGTCATGTTTTTTCCGGAAAGGCCGTGTCGTCGGGTCTTGTTGTTAACTCGCAACAGATGTTGTGATCGTATTCTTAATGAGAACAATTCTGATTTGCAATAGGGTTCGCATCAAGAGATATAATCACGTGTATGGGCAGCTACCTCGGTACGCCTCGTTCCGCTTCCGTCTGGACCCGCAAGGGCGCCGTGATGGGCGTGTTGATCGGCCTGCATGCGTTGGGCATCGCCGCGCTGATGAACATGGGCATGGTCGAGAGGCCGCTTCGTGCGCCAGAACAGGCGATCGAGGTGGCCTTGATTCACGAGGCCCAGGTGGTTGCTCCGCGCCAGCCGACCCCGGAGTTGCAGGCCGTGGAGCTTCGGGTTCCGGCGCTGCCGCAAGTGGAAGTGCCGGAGATTGAAGCGCCTGTGCCGGTGGCCGCGATAACGGTGGTCGCGACCGAACGATCACCACCGCCGGCCGACACGCCACGCGAAGACGTCGATATGCCCGTGAACGTCGACGAGGTCGAGTACCTTTCCCGCGTTCCCCCGCGCTATCCGGTGGCGGCACGGCGTGCCCGCGCCGAAGGCACCGTCTACCTGCGCATCTTCATCGACCCTGAGGGGCTGCCACGCGAGGTGCGCGTGCATCGCAGCTGCGGACACGAACTGCTCGATGATGCGGCGGTCGATGCGGTGCGCCGCTTTCGCTTCAAGCCGCATCGCGTCAACGGGGTCGCACGCAATGTGCAGGCCATCGTGCCGATCGAGTTCTCGCTCTCAATGCGCACCGCGCACAACCATTGACACGCGCGATCGCCAGAATCCGCTGAAACTGCTGCCCCGCAGCTGCTAAAGTAGCCGGCCATTTCCGAGGCTTTACGGGCCGGAGTTTCCGTCATCGTGCGTGTATTCAATTTCGCGGCCGGCCCGGCGACGCTGCCACTACCCGTACTCGAGCAGGTGCGCGAGGAGCTTCCGGACTGGCAGCACAGCGGCATGTCGGTGATGGAGATCAGCCACCGCAGCAAGGCGTTCATCGCGGTAGCCGAAGGCGCCGAAGCGCGACTGCGCGCGCTGCTCGATGTGCCGGCCAACTACAAGGTGCTGTTCCTGCAGGGGGGCGCGACGGGACAGTTTGCCGCCGTCCCGCTGAACCTGGCTGCGCCGGACTCCACGGTGGACTACGTGAACACCGGGAACTGGTCGAAGAAGGCCATCGGCGAGGCGAAGGCCTTCTGTGCCGGCGTGCAGGTTGCCGCGGACGCGGCGGCAGATGGCTACAACTCCGTGCCGCCCGAGTCGCAGTGGCGGCGAAGTGCGGGGGCCGCATACCTGCACTACACACCCAACGAGACCATCGGCGGCGTCGCCTTCCCGTTCATCCCGGCGGACGGGGGAGTACCGCTGGTGGCGGACTATTCCTCTTCAATCCTCTCGACGCCGCTGGATGTTTCGAAGTTCGGCGTGATCTATGCCGGCGCGCAGAAGAACATCGGCCCGGCGGGCCTGGTCCTGGTCATCGTGCGCGAAGACCTGCTGGGCAGGGCGCGGCAAACGACGCCGTCGATACTGAACTGGACGCAGATGGCGGCGGAGGGCTCGATGTCCAACACGCCGCCGACCTTCGCCTGGTACATGGCCGGCCTGGTATTCCAGTGGATCGAAGCGACGGGCGGGCTCGTGGCCATGGCCGAGCGCAACCGCCGCAAGGCGTCTGACCTGTACGCAGCCATCGATTCCTCCGGCTTCTACCGCAACCCCGTGGCCCCGGCGTGTCGCTCGCTGATGAATGTGCCGTTCACGCTGGCGCGGCCGGAGCTCGACAAGGCGTTCCTCGCCGAGTCGAAGGCAGCGGGCCTGGTGAACCTGGAGGGGCACAGGTCCGTCGGCGGCATGCGAGCCAGCATCTACAACGCGATGCCGGAAGCGGGGGTCGCCGCACTGGTGCAGTTCATGAAGGAGTTCGAGCGTCGACATGGCTGAACCATTCCGCATACAGACGCTGAACAACATCAGTACCAAGGGCCTGGAGCGCCTGCCGCGCGATCGCTACGAGGTGGCCTCGGAGATCGGGCACCCGGATGCGATCCTCGTGCGCTCTGCGGACATGCACAAACTGGCGATTCCAGCCTCGGTCCGGGCCGTGGCACGTGCCGGTGCGGGGACGAACAACGTGCCGGTGGCGCAGATGACGGCGCGGGGCATACCCGTATTCAACACGCCAGGCGCGAATGCGAATGCAGTGAAGGAGCTGGTGCTGGGCAGCCTGTTCCTTGCGGCGCGCAACCTTGGGCCGGCCTGGCTGTTCGCGCGCGGCCTTTCCGGCGACGACGCGGCCATCGACGTCGCGGTCGAGAAGGGCAAGAAGGACTTCGTCGGGTTCGAACTGCCCGGGCGCACACTGGGTGTGGTGGGCCTGGGCGCCATCGGCGTCGAGGTGGCCAACAGTGCGCAGAGCCTGGGCATGAAGGTGCTGGGGTATGACCCGCAGATCACGGTCCAGCGGGCCTGGACCCTGTCCTCCAGCGTGCAACAGGCGCTGTCGCTGGATGACCTGTTTGCGCGCTCCGACTTCGTTTCGGTGCACGTGCCGCTCAACGACGCGACGCGCAACCTCGTGAACGCATCGCGCATCCAGCTGATGCGTCGGGGCGGCGTGGTGCTGAATTTCTCGCGCGGCGGCATCGTCGATACGCCGGCCGTGCTGGCCGCGCTCGATGCCGGCCACCTGCATGCCTATGTCTGCGACTTCCCGACCAACGCCACCAAGGATCACCCGAAAGTGGTGACGCTGCCGCACCTGGGCGCCTCCACCGGCGAGGCCGAGGAAAACTGCGCCGTCATGGCAGTGGAGCAGCTGCGCGACTTCCTGGAGAACGGCACGGTCCGCAATTCGGTGAACTATCCGGAGGCCGTGCTGCCGCGGGTACCGGGCACGACGCGCCTGTCGATTGCCAACAGCAACGTGCCCAACATGGTGGGCCAGATCTCCACCAGCCTCGCGGGCGCCGGCATCAACATTGCGGACCTGCTCAACAAGTCCCGCGGCGAGGTCGCCTACACGCTGATCGACGTGGACGGCAACGTCGACTCGGCCATCTGCGAGAAGATACGCGCGATCGAGGGCGTGTTGTCCGCACGGATAGTCTGAGGCGGGGAGACGGTATGGCGAAGAAGAAGGTCGCGATCGCGAAGCCTGAAGCCAGGAAGCCGGTGGTGCCAGGCGTCGAGTCGATTCGCAAGGAGATCGACGCGGTTGATCGCGGGCTGCACGAACTGATCAACCGCCGCGCGCTGCTGGCACAGCAGGTCGGCATCTCCAAGCACAAGGCGGGAAACCTGGTTGATTTCTACCGGCCCGAACGCGAGGCCGAGGTGCTGCGCATGGCACTTGCGCGCAACGACGGCCCGTTGCGCGACGAGGAAATCCTGCGTCTCTTCCGGGAGATCATGTCGGCCTGCCTGGCGCAGGAGAAGCCGCTCAAGGTGGCCTACCTCGGTCCGGAAGGCACGTTCACCCAGCAGGCCGTCCTCAAGCACTTCGGGCATTCGGTGCGCGCGCTGTCGATGGCCTCGATCGACGAGGTCTTCCAGGAAGTGCAGGCGGGCAATGCCGATTTCGGCGTGGTCCCGGTGGAGAACTCCGCCGAGGGCACCGTCAACAACACGCTCGACCGCTTCCTGACCACGCACCTGCACATCTGCGGCGAAGTGGAGATGCGGATCCATCACCACCTCGTTGGCCGGATGAAGCAGCTTTCCGACGTGACGCGGGTCTGCTCGCATCCCCAGGCGCTGGCGCAGTGCCGGGGCTGGCTCGACGAGCACCTGGCGCAGGCTGAACGCGTGCCGGTGGCAAGCAATGCCGAAGGCGCGCGGCGCGCGCGCGACGAGAAGGGCACGGCCGCCATTGGCAGCGACGTGGCTGCGAGAGATCTATGGACTGACCGTGCTGGCAAAACACATCGAGGATTCGGTAGACAACACGACCCGCTTCCTGGTGATCGGCGGCAAGCGGCTGCGCCCGAGCGGCGAGGACAAGACGACAATCCTCATATCGGCTGCGGAGACCGGCGAGTCCGGAGCACTCTTCCGGCTGCTCGAGCCCCTGGCCAGGCACAAGGTGAGCATGACGCGCATCGAGTCGCGACCCTCGCGGCGGCGCAAGTGGGACTACGTGTTCTTCATCGACCTGGAAGGGCATGCCGACGATGAACTGGTGGCGCGGGCGCTGGCCGAGCTGGAGAAGCGCGCGAACCTGTTCCGGGTGCTTGGCTCCTATCCACGGGCAATCCTGTGACGCAGGTGCCGGGGCACGATCCGGCCGGGCTGGCCGTCGCAGCGGTGCGCTCGCTTGCTCCCTACGTGATCGGCAAGCCGGTCAGCGAACTGGAGCGCGAGCTGGGCATCACCGATGTCCTCAAGCTCGCTTCGAACGAGAATCCGCTGGGCCCGAGCCCGGCTGCACTGGCCGCGATGCGCGCGGCGCTTGAGGAAGTCTGGCTCTATCCCGACGGCAATGGCCATGACCTGAAGGCTGCGATCGCCCGGCATCATGGCGTGGACATGGCACAGGTGACGCTGGGCAACGGCTCCAACGACCTGATCGTCCTGCTGGCAGAAGCTTTCCTGACGCCGCAGGTCACCGCAGTGATCTCCGAACATGCCTTCGCCATCTATGGGCTGGCCGCAAAGGCAACCGGGGCGACGGTGCGCGTGGCGCCTGCGTTTCCTGAAGACTCGCCGATGCCGCATGGCCATGACCTGGAAGCCATGGGTTCGCGCATCGACGCCACGACGCGCCTCGTGTATGTGGCCAATCCGAACAACCCGACGGGCACCTGGAACGAGACTGTCGACATCGTGCGCTTCCTGGAGCGCGCGCCGCCGACGACGCTGGTGGTGCTTGACGAGGCCTATTTCGAGTATGCGCGCAGTTACGGATGTCCGGATGGCATCGGGCTCGTCGAGCGCTTTCCCAATCTGGTCGTGCTGCGCACTTTCTCGAAGGCGCATGCGCTGGCGGGGGTGCGCGTGGGCTACGCCGTTTCGCACCCGCAGGTGGCCGACATGCTCAATCGTGTCCGCGCACCGTTCAACGTCGGGATCCCCGGCCTGGTTGGCGCTGCCGCTTCACTTGGCGATCCGGCACAGGTTGAACGGGCGGTGCGCCTGGCCGACGAGGGCAAGCAGCTGCTGCTGGCCGAACTTCCCGGGATGGGCATCAAGGCCTGGCCTTCGGCCGGAAACTTCGTCCTGGCAGACGTGGGGTCGAGCGGCCAGGCAGTCTACGAACGCCTGCTGCGCAAGGGCATCATCGTCCGCCCGGTGGCGGGCTATGGGCTGCCCCGCTGCGTGCGCATCACTGTCGGTACGCGCCCGCAGAACGAACGGCTGCTCGAGGCGTTGCCGGACTGCATCACCGCCAGCCCATGAGCAGTGCCGACGGTCGACCAGGCAACGACTACCTCGTGCGCCGTTCGAAGCAGGTGGCCGGGCGCATCCGCATCCCCGGCGACAAGTCGATCTCCCACCGCAGCCTGATGCTTGGCGGCATCGCGCAGGGACGAACGGAGGTAAGCGGCTTCCTCGACAGCGCCGATTGCCTCGCGACGCTTGCAGCGCTGCGCGCGATGGGAGTGGAGATCGAGCGGAAGGGTGATCACGAGCTGGTCATCGAGGGCGCAGGTGCAGCGGGGTTGCGTGCGCCAGCCAATGTCCTGGACATGGGCAACGCCGGCACCGCGATCCGGTTGTTCATGGGACTGCTGTCTGGCCAGCCGTTTGAATCGGTACTCACCGGTGATGCGTCGCTGCAGCGCCGGCCAATGGAGCGCGTCGCCCGTCCGTTGCGAAGCATGGGCGCGCTCATCGACACGACACAGGGCAAGCCGCCCGTGAGCATTCATCCGGTGAGCCGCCTGCAGGCCATCGAGTATGCCTTGCCCATGGCGAGTGCCCAGGTGAAGTCGGCAATCATGCTGGCCGCGCTTTCGGCTGAAGGCACGACGCGCCTGACGGAGCCTGCACCGACCCGTGACCACACCGAGCGCATGCTGCGCGCCTTCGGCGTGCAGGTAGACAGTGGGGCAGGGCGCGTGTCGCTCGCGGGCGGCCAGAGGCTGCACGGCACGCGCATCGCGGTGCCCGGCGATTTTTCATCGGCCGCTTTCTTCCTCGTGGCAGGGTGCCTGGCGGGCGCCGCCGGATTCACCATCGAGAATGTCGGGATCAATCCCACGCGCACGGGCCTGCTGGACATCCTGCGCCTCATGGGTGCGGACATCCGCGTGCATGTCCGGCCCGAGGCGGGTGGTGAACCCGTCGCGGACCTCGAGTTGAGGGCCTCGACACTGCATGGCATCCGCGTGCCCCCGGAGCTGGTACCGCTGGCGATTGACGAGTTTCCCGTGCTGTTCATCGCGGCTGCGGCTGCACAGGGAGAGACGGTCGTCACCGGTGCAGAGGAACTGCGCGTGAAGGAAAGCGATCGCCTCGCAGTGATGGCAGAGGGCCTCGGCACCCTTGGCATCCCGCATGAGCTCGCTCCGGACGGCATTCGCATCGAGGGCGGCCATCGCTTCGGAAGCGGTGCCATCGACAGCCATGGAGACCACCGCATCGCAATGGCCTTCACTGTGGCCGGTCTCGTGTCGGATGGCGAGATCCGCGTGCGCGACGTGGAGAATGTCGGAACGTCGTTTCCGGGTTTCCTCGACACGGCCCGCCAGGCGGGTATCGACGTCGAGCCGGCATGACCGACGCGGTTCCCGTTGTCGCAATCGATGGGCCGAGCGGATCGGGCAAGGGCACGATCAGTCGCCAGATTGCAGACCAGCTCGGGTGGCACCTGCTTGACAGCGGCGCGCTCTATCGACTCGTGGCGTTGGCCGGTCGCCGGCTTGGCCTCGCCGATGACGACGTTGCAGGCCATGCCGTTCTGGCCACCTCGATGCCGGTGCGTTTCGGTTCGACTCCCGAGGGCCATGAGCAGGTGCTGCTCGGGCCCGACTGGCAGGACGTCACGCAGCTCATCCGCAGCGAGACGGCCGGCATGGGCGCTTCGCGCGTGGCGGCCTGGCCAGCCGTGCGAACGGCACTGATGACCCGCCAGCGGGCATTTGCGACGCCGCCGGGCCTCGTGGCCGATGGTCGCGACATGGGAACGGTGGTGTTTCCGGCTGCAGCGCTGAAAATCTACCTCACGGCCAGCGCCGAGGAGCGGGCGCGTCGCCGTTTCCAGCAGCTGGAGAACAAGGATCCCTCCCTCAGCCTTGCGAGGCTGTCGCTGGAGATCGCGGAACGGGACCGTCGCGACATGACGCGTCCCGTGGCACCACTTGTGCCGGCTGACGATGCCGTGATCCTCGATACGACCGGGCTGGAGATTCCCCAGGTGGTCGAATGCGTGCTGTCGGAGATGCGCCGGCGGCAGCTGGTCTGAGCCCCTGGCAGAAGGTGCCCGAATTGGGCTGCGGCGCACCATAAGCGGTTGAAACACAAGGACTCTGGTGTTAGCCTTCCCGCCCTTTCGCGCGTGGGTCTAGGCGCGGGGCGGCTGATTTTGAGAACTTCGGACCATGGATCGGCCCGGGGAGTTAACAAACCGTTGAGCTTCAGGATGCAAGCTCTCGAAATGTAAGTGAAAAACATGACAGAATCTTTTAGCGAACTGTTCGAAAACAGCCTGGCGAACCAGCGTATCCGCCCGGGCATGATCCTCACCGGACTGGTGATCAGCGTCGGCGACGACAAGGTCGTCGTGAACGTCGGACTCAAGTCCGAGGCCGTGATCCCCATCGAGCAGTTCCGCAACGAGCGCGGCGAGATCGAAGTTGCCGCAGGCGATGAAGTCGAGGTTGCACTCGACGCCGTCGAAGACGGCACAGGCGAGACGAGGCTCTCGCGCGAAAAGGCCAAGCGCGCCCGCACCTGGACGCGACTTGAAAAGGCCTTCACCGAATCTGAAATCGTCACCGGCGTCATCACGGGCCGCGTGAAGGGTGGTTTCACCGTCGAACTGGAGAACGTCCGCGCGTTCCTGCCCGGATCGCTGGTGGATGTGCGCCCGGTGCGCGACACCGCGTACCTGGAAGGCAAGCCGCTCGAGTTCAAGGTCATCAAGCTCGACCAGAAGCGCAACAACGTCGTGGTCTCGCGTCGCGCGGTCGTGGAGCAGGAATTCTCCGCAGAGCGCAGCGCGCTGATGGACAACCTGGCCGAAGGCTCGGTCGTGAAGGGCACGGTCAAGAACCTGACCGATTACGGCGCGTTCGTCGACCTCGGCGGCATCGACGGCCTGCTGCACATCACCGACATGGCGTGGAAGCGCGTCAAGCATCCTTCGGAAGTCGTCAAGGTCGGCGACGAAGTGGACGTGCGCATCCTGAAGTTCGACCGCGAGCGCTCACGCGTTTCGCTGGGCCTGAAGCAGCTGGGTGCCGATCCCTGGGAAAACATCGCCCGTCGTTATCCCCCGAACACGCACGTGTTCGGCAAGGTCACGAACATCGCCGACTACGGCGCGTTCGTCGAGATCGAGGATGGCGTCGAGGGCCTGGTGCACGTCTCGGAGATGGACTGGACCAACAAGAACGTCAATCCGTCGAAGGTCGTGCAGACCGGCGAGGAAGTCGAGGTCATGGTTCTGGACGTCGACGAAGAGCGTCGCCGCATCTCGCTGGGCCTCAAGCAGTGCAAGGCCAATCCGTGGAAGGAGTTCGCCGAGAACTTCAACCGTGGCGACAAGGTCTCCGGCCAGGTCAAGTCGATCACCGACTTCGGCATCTTCATCGGCCTGTCGGGCAACATCGACGGCCTCGTGCACCTGTCGGACATCTCGTGGGATGCGCCTGGCGAGGAAGCCGTGCGCAGCTACCAGAAGGGCCAGCTCATCGAGGCCATGGTGCTGTCGATCGATCCGGAGCGCGAGCGCATCTCGCTGGGCGTCAAGCAGCTGGCGAAGGACCCGTTCTCGGGCTTCGTGGCCGAGCACCCGCGCGGCACCATCGTTACCGGAACGGTGACGGAAGTGGATGCGCGTGGCGCACTGATCGACCTCGGCAATGGCGTCGAGGGCCAGCTGCGGGCCACCGAGCTGAGCCGTGACCGTGTCGAGGACGCGCGCACCATGCTGAAGGTCGGCGAAGTGATCGAAGCCCGGTTTACCGGCGTCGACCGCAAGACGCGGTCGATCACGCTGTCGATCAAGGCCAAGGAAATGCACGAGGAAGCAGAGGCCGTGCAGAGCTACCGCACCGAGACTGGCAGCGGCGCGGCCGGCACGAGCCTCGGCGATCTGCTCAAGGAGCAGATCGGAAGCTCAGAGCGCGACTGAGGCCTGATGCCTGAAGGGAAGGCGCGGACCGGGAGCCGCGCCTTCCCGTTCCTCGAGCGGGGACGAAGAACAAGATGACCAAGTCCGAACTGATCGAGATCATCACTGCCAAGCAGAAGCACCTGCCTGCGCGCGACGTGGAGTTGGCGCTGAAGCAGATCCTGGAGATCATGAGCGACTCGCTCTCGCAGGGCGAGCGCATCGAGATCCGCGGTTTCGGCAGCTTCTCACTGCATTTCCGGCCGCCGCGCCAGGGCCGCAACCCCAAGACCGGTGAAGCCGTGGCGCTGTCGGGAAAGCACGTCCCGCACTTCAAGCCCGGCAAGGACCTGCGCGAGCGGGTCAACGAAGGCGCGGGCACGCCGATCCGCGACTGACGCGGATTATCGCGAGAACGCGCCTCATTCGCAGGGCGCGGAACGGACCACCTCCCCTCTAGCCTTGCTCCAGGTCGCTGCCATCGGGCACGCGCATCGCTGGAGGAAGACCCATGTTCAATCGCGTTCGCCTCGCTGTCCTGTTGCCGGGGCTTGCCGGCGCTTTGTTCCAGGTCGGGCTTGCCGTGGCCGGCCCCGTCAACATCAACACCGCGGATGCCGCGACACTCGCGCGCGAACTCAAGGGCATTGGCCTGAAGCGGGCGCAGGCCATAGTGGATTACCGGCGGGAATACGGGCCCTTTCGCTCGGCCGATGAGCTGGCCCTGGTCAAGGGAATTGGGCCGAAGGCAATCGAAGCCAACCGCGCGGACATCCGTGTCGATGCGCGGCCTGCGGCGACCGCAGGCTCCGGTCGTGCGCCGGTAAAGACGGTGCCTGGAGCGGCAGGTGTTCCGCGCAGCGCGCCCGTGGACAAGTGAAAATATGCTTCAGTGCACTCTCGCGGCCTGCCGCGTTGGCCTAAGATCAGGGGTAAGGGACTACCCGCGCAAGAGGCCAATGTGTCGCAAACAGCCATTCGTACAGCCGTTTTCCCGGTCGCAGGCCGGGGCACCCGATTCCTTCCGGCCACCAAGGCCAGCCCGAAGGAGATGCTGCCTGTCGTCGACAAGCCGCTGATCCAGTACGCGGTGGAGGAGGCGCTGCTTGCCGGTGCGCGCAGGCTGGTGTTCGTCACCGGCGCGTCCAAGCGGGCCATCGAGGATCACTTCGACACGGACCTGGAACTGGAGAACCTGCTCGAGGCCCAGGGCAAGTCGGAGCTGGCCGACCAGGTCCGCAGCGTGCTGCCCAAGTACGCCACCTGCATCTACATACGCCAGCCCGCACCGCTGGGCCTGGGACACGCGGTGCTGTGTGCACAGCCGGCGGTGGGCGGCGAACCCTTCTTCGTCCACCTTGCCGACGACCTGATCGATGCCGGCGTGCCCTGCCTCAAGCAGATGGCGGGCGTGCACCGCAAGCATGGCGGCAGCGTGCTCGGTGTCGAGGAGGTGGCGCACAACGAGACCGACAAATACGGCATCGTCGACGTCAAGGGATCCGAGGCCAAGATCGCCCGGATCCGCAGCATCGTGGAGAAGCCGAAGCCCAGCAAGGCGCCGTCCAACCTCGCGGTTGTCGGGCGCTATGTGCTGACACCGGGAATCTTTGCGCAGCTCGGCCGTGTGCAGAAGGGGGCGGGCGGGGAGATCCAGCTCACCGATGGCATCGCGAAGCTGATGGAGCGCGAGAAGGTCTTTGCCTACCGCTTCGAAGGCAAGCGCTTCGACTGCGGCAACAAGCTGGGCTACCTGCAGGCCACCGTGGAGTTCGCGCTGAACCACCCGACGCTGGGTGGACCTTTCCGGGACTACCTGCTCGAACTGGTCACCCCGGCGGACCGGCGGCGCCGCACGCGCTAGCGGCAGAATTCGCCTGGCGATTGCTTCCGGAGACAGGAATGCGTGCAAGGCGGCCAGGGAGAATGTCTTCGGGCCTCGGCGCGGCGGGGCTCGCGGTGACTGCCCTCGCCGGTTGCGCCAGCACCAATCCTGCCTCGATCCCGAAAGAGCCGGTCTACACGGACTGCCTGTTCACCCGTACCGTGGATGACTGGACCCCGCTGGACAACCAGCACCTCATCATCTTCGGTCCGTTGCGCCGCGATGCGTACCTCGCGAGGCTGTTCTTCCCGACCCCGGACCTGATGTCCGATGTGGGCATTGCGATCGTCGATGACAATGGCAGTGGCAGCATCTGCGGCGGCGGCACCGACGCGCTGGCATTTGGACCGCGCAGCGCGGTTCCCGGCAGGAACAACATCGTCTCGATGCAGAAGATCGACCCGGCGCGCGCCAGCAAGCTGATGTCGCTGGCCAAGGCCAGGGACAAGGACGCGCTGCAGCGCGAGCTGACAGCCACCGCGCAGCAGTCGGCGACTGCTCCGGCGCCATAAACCAGGCCATAAACCAGGGAAGGCTCTCAGGCCTACGGCCCTGGAGCTTGAGCGCGAGGCAGTACGCGCCAACCGATGGCCAGCGCAGCGGCGAGCAACGCGGCTGAAAGCAGGAACGGAGCGCCCAGCAGTTGCACGCGCTCCAGGCCCACCGCTGCCGCGAAGACCTGCGTGAAGAGCAGGGGTCCGATCATGCCCGTCAACGCCCGGATGCTGCCCAGTGCTCCCTGCAGCTGCCCCTGTTCCGTGGCGTCGACTCGATGGCTCATGAGCGACTGGAAGGACGGGGTCGCCACGCCCCAGAGCGCGACACCGGCAATACCGGCCAGGAACAGGCTGCCGACCGGTGCGAGACCGAACACGAGAAATCCACCGATGCCACAGGCGAGACCCAGTATCGCAGCGCGTCGCTCTCCCAGCCTGCGCACCAGCGGCTTGACCAGCAGCATGGAGACGAGGACCGATCCGATGCCGATGACCGCCAGTGCGAGTCCTACCTGCTCCTCGCTCCAGCCAAAGCGCTGGTCGGCATACAGGACGAATGTGTTGGGCAAGGACTCATGCGCAAGGTTCATGATGAACAGCGCTGCAGCCATGCCCAGCAGCTCGGGGTGGGAGCGCAGCATGCGCAGTGAATTCGCCACGTTGGCGTTGCGCAGGTGGAAGGGCCTGCGCTTCTCCGGCGGCAGTGACTCCGGGAGGATGAAGTACCCGTACGTGGCATTGGCGAGGCTCAATCCCGCGGCAACCCAGAAGGGCAGGCGCAGGTCGATGCCGCCCAGCAGGCCGCCGATGGCCGGACCGAGGATGAAGCCCAGGCCGAAGGCGGCACCCAGCATGCCGAACTTCGCGGCTCGTTCAGCCGGTGGCGTGACGTCCGCGATGTAGGCTCCGGCAGTGGGATAGCTCGCCGAGGTGATCCCGGAGATGACGCGGCCAACGAGCAGCCAACCCAGCGTCGGGGCCACCGCCATCAGCAGGTAATCCAGGCCGAGGCCCAGGTTCGACAACAGGATCACGGGCCGGCGTCCGAACCGGTCGGACAGGCCACCGATGACCGGCGCAAACACGAACTGCATCGCCGCCCACAGCGTCGCGAAGATGCCGACCCAGGTGGCGGCGCTCGCGATGTCTCCCTGCCGGAACCCGATGATCAGCTTGGGCAACACCGGAGCGGTGATGCCCACTGCCATCATGTCCAGGGCGACCGTGATGAAGACGAAGACGAACGCCGGATTGCCCGGCGTCCGCAGCCCGCGGTTGCGCACTGCGCGGGGGCCGTTGTTATCTGCTTGCGGCCCAGTCGTCCCATGGACGCTGGTACCTGCAGCTAGCGATCGTCATGCTTCCAGTCGTCCCATGGCGACGGCATGTTGTACGGCACGCTCATGAACACGGCCTCGATCTGCTCGATGGCCCCATCCCGGATCTTGAAGGCCTCGAACAGGTAGAAGCTGTGCGGCCGCGTCAGGGGTGACTTGACCAGCGTGCCGTCGGTGAGCTTGTATTCCTTGAGCGCGCCAGAGTGGTCGATGAAACCCATGGCCAGCACGATGCCGCGCTCTTCGTCCACCAGCGGGAAGCGCCGCGCGCGCAGACGCGTGTCGTAGCGGTAGTTGCCCATGCGGAACTGCTCCTCGCAGCCCAGCCGCGAGACCGGCACAACCGTGAAATTCGGGTTGTTCGTCGTCTGCACGCCGTTCTCGATGCGCTTGCAGTTGGGGTGGAACTTCGTGAACAGCTGGCCATCGTTCAACTGCAGCGTGTCGAAGTAGCCGTCGGCAATCGAGATCATGCGCTGGCGCGACAGGCGCTGCTCCGGCGGCAGGATTTCGTTCATCGCCGGCTGGCGCTCGAACTTCTGGTTCTCGAAGCGGATGCCCTGGTTCAGCTGCCGCAGCACCAGTGTCTCGACTTCCGCGACCTGCTTCTGCTCGTCGAGCTTCAGGCGCAGCGCGAAGGCCGAGGTCTCCTGGGTTTCGGTCAGCACGCCAAAGAGGCCCACCTGGCCCAGCTTCGTGTCCACGAAGCGCAGGTCGTAGTCGCCCATGGCGGAAATCGTCTGCCATACCCCGTCACCGACCATCATCGCCACGTTGTTCTCGGTGTTGCGCACCTTCGGCGCCCAGTTGACCCGGGTCGGATCACCGGCCTTCAGCGCGGCGAGGTACTGGTCCATCGCGGCATAGAGCTCGGCCCGCGTGAACTGGGGCAGGCCGGCGTTCTCACGCGCATCGGGGGCCCACTCGACAGCCTGGTTCGCCGACAGGGGAGCGCAGAGCAGGAGCGCCGTGCACACGGCTCCCCAGAAGTTCAAAGGCTTCATCGGACGACCCCCAGTGACATGGTTTGAATGCATGGATTCTACCATCTGGACTATGCCGGGTCGGCTGGTCATCATGGGTTCCGCAACGGGCGGCCGTTGTGATCGCGTTGTTTCTCTCCTTAAGGCAAACAATGAGCAGCCAGAATTCCGTTGACGCAGGCCGGCGAAGATTCCTCGCGGGGGCCGCCGCTGCAGGCAGTGCGATCGGCGCGCCGCTGTCACCCCTGATGGCCGGGACGACTGAACTGCCGGGCGCTGTGCCAGGCAGGGACATGGTCGTGCTTTACGACGAGCGGATGCCCATGGATCCGGCTGCCCTGCAGCGGCTGGAGTCGACAGGCGCGCGATGCCTGCCCCTGGGCGGGGATCCGGTACGGCTCTGGCGCGGCGAATCGGCAGGCCTCCTGTGCGCACGGGGCACGCGCCTGCTGGGCATGACGCGATGGGCCGACCTGCTGATGGTGCGAGGCCTTGCCGCGGAGTCCGGTCGGCGCCTTCAGTTCGAGAAGCTCGATCCGACCACCGGAGTGTTCACCTGGCTCATCGCCTGAACCTGGGCGCACCGGACCTGGCGGTGGCGGGCGACGCCGTGCCCGAAGGTTTCGGGACCATCGAGGTGCGTGTCCCGCAGCTGCGGCGTCTCTTCGACGAGATGGATCCATCACCGTTCCACGAGCAGGACCTGGATCCCAAGGCCGTGGCGTTCATGGACGAATGGGCCCGGGATCTTCCGCGCGAGTCCCCGCTCGCCCTGGTGGTGCACCTGGAACGCGGTCCCGGGGAACTCGACGAGGCCTCTCTTCTCCGGTCGGCCGTGCAACTGTATTTCGGGCGCCGGCGCGATGCCGAACAGGCGCGGCTGCGAAGGATGTTCCGCACCGGTCGCATCAGCCTCGCCATCGGCACTGGATTCCTGATCCTGGCAGTGCTGCTCGGCAGCTGGGTCAGGACGCGCCTGCCGGCAGGCAACATGCCCGAGTTGCTGGATGCCAGCTTCGTCATCGGCGGCTGGGTCGCGATGTGGCGTCCCCTCGAGATCTTTCTCTACGACTGGTGGCCCATCCGTGGCGAGAAGTTGCGGTTCGCGCGCATGGCGAGGATGCCGGTGCAGATCCGTTACCTGGAGAAGGCCGGCGGGGAGGATTGGCGCCGCGACTGGCCGGCCACCGCCGCCACTCGCGTAAATGGACCCGCAGCGTGAGCGACACGCCGGATCAGGCGGACTGGCAGGACGTCGGTGCAGCCGATTCCGTTCCCGACGGCGCCGTGCGGGAGCTGCTGCTGGACGGCAGGCCCATCGCGGTCACGCGCCGCGGAAACGAATGGGGCGCCATTTCCGGTCGCTGCAACCATGTCGGCGGACCGCTGGGGCAGGGCAGCCTTCAGGATGACTACGTCACCTGCCCGTGGCATTACTGGAAATTCCACTGGCAGACGGGGGCAGGGGAGCCTGGCTACGAGGCGGACCGTGTCCCGTCCTTCGCGATTCGCGTGGAGGGCGGTCGGATCCAGGTTCGGCGCGCGGCGCTGACGCGGCGTGGCCACCTGCCTCATCCCCCGCATCCGGTGGCGCGCAAACCGGTTCGGGAGGAGGGGCCCATCCGCGTACTCGGGTTGTCGACGACTTCGATGACGCGCAACCAGCCCCGCTACAGCACTTCCGAAGACCTGCTGGAGCATGCGCTGCGACATGCCGAAACCTCACTGGGATGCGATGCCAGGTTGCTGCGCCTGCGCGACCTGCGTGTCCGCGAGTGCGAGGGTTTCTATTCCAAGTCAGCCCATGCCTGCACGTGGCCCTGTTCGATCACGCAGATGGACACCACGGACGAGATGGTGCAGGTCTACGAGGGCGTCGTTCACTGGGCCGATGTCATCCTGGTGGCTACCCCGATCCGCTGGGGCGCGCCTGCGAGCCAGTACTTCAAGATGGTCGAGCGCATGAACTGCATACAGAACCAGGAAACGCTGCACGGGCGGCACCTGCTGAAGAACAAGGTCGCCTCGTTCATCATCACGGGCGGGCAGGACAACGTGCAGGCCGTGGCTGGCCAGATGCTGATGTTCTTCGGCGAAATCGGGTGCCAGTTCCCGCAGTTTCCATTCATAGCGCACTCACGCGGGTGGAGCGCGGAGGACATGGAACGCAACCAGGAGATCGTGCGCGCCTCCGCGGCCCTGCACGAGGGTGCAGCGGCGCTGGTGGCGCGCAGCGTCGACATGGCGCGAACGATGATCGCCAGCACACTGGGTGAGTCGGCATTTGTCCGCGGTGGCCGCAAGGCCCAGGGTGGGCGCGTGGGCGAGCAAGGGAACAGCAGTCAGCCCTGAAGCGGAACGAATCGAGGTCGCGCCTGGCCGGCGTGGCCAGGCTGCCTTACCCGGAACGCCGTTCAGTTCGCGCTGTCGTCAGGCTTCGCGTTCGGATCGCGCTCCACCAGGCTTGCTTCGCGCATGTCCTGCTTGGCTTCCTGGAGCGAGCGATTGTTGATGCGCCGCGCGCTCGCGATCCTGCACGACGGCGATGTGGCCGTCCGGCCGGCGCTCAGTGGCTGAACGGAATCGAAGCCTGGCGTAACCGTTCCAAACGAATTGGAGATGGTTATGGACGTTGCAAAAGAGAGCCCCGAGCAGCGATTCCTGAGTTCGAGCAGGTAGGTCTGGCTCGTGGCGGCAAAGACCGTAAGTGCCTGGTCGCCCAGGGCCGTCCACTGCGTGACGCGACCATTCCGGTTGTCGATACGGAAGTTGCCGACCGGCGTGGAGTTGGCGCGATAAAGCTGCAGGCGTTCATCAGTGGTCAGCGTGGGACCCGAACTGGCGCAACCCGCAAGGACAATGGCCAGTGACAGGTAGATTCCGCTCTTGTTCATGGTGTGCCTTTGGGAGATCGATCAGTCGGGCGGGGGAATGCTGGGGCCGGCGTCTGATAGTCGTCAAGCACATGGATCCATGCATAATTTAACATAATATACATTATGCGAAGTAGGATCTGGCTGTGGACTACCTGAGCTGGTAACGCATCCCGAGGCCCACGGCATTCATCCCGCCATTTGCGCCCATCAGTCCGTAGGCCACCGAGCGATGATGGAGTCGCAGCGAGAATGCCCACTGAGAGTCGACTGGCCCGGCATTCATCTCCATCATCCAGTACACAAGGAGCTGGTGGCTCTCGCCCTCGAGTTCCACTTCCACGGAAGGCAGTTCCGTGGCATAGGACAGGCCGAGTCCGAACGCGGCTGTGGTGGCGACGCGTTCGCCCCAGGGGAATCGGTGCCAACGCAGCGAAACGGGGATCGCGTTGAATTCCCAATGTGTCTGCTCGCCGATGTGATGGACAACCTGGCCCTCGGCTTCGATCGTCAGCGCGCCTTCCTTGCGTATGGCGTATTGGCGTGCCACCGCGACGGTCACCAGGCCCGAATCGGCGAACCCCGTGTGGAGTGGGTCGATGATGATGTCCGCCCATCCCGGTTGGGTGGAAATGCGGGCAGCATAGACTGTGGCTGCCCATGGACTGGTTTCGGCGTTCGCCAGAAACGGGCTCAACAGGAGACTCAACAGGAGAATCGTCGACGCAGGTCGCTTGGCCTTCAGGGTCATGTCGGTCTCTCTTCGGTACCGACAGCGGAGGTCGCCAGCACTGCGGTTCAGTTGTTGTCGTCAAACCCGGAACGGCCATCCGTGCGCATCTGGCGGCGCGGGACAAAATAGAATTTCTCCCGTCCCTTGTCCAATTCCTGCAGGTGCGCACTCGAACCCGGACGGAACGCAGGCCGGGAGCCGCAAATTTCTGCGGCTCCGTGCATCCAGAGGCCGTGCTGCCATCGTCTCCGTTGTGTTGGTCCACCTGGATTCACTCGGAGAGGCAACGAACTTTGGATAGACTACGCGGCCTTCGTTTCGTCGCCGCGGTTGCGCCGCGGCATCCGGGATCCATGAACATCAGAATCCTCGCGATCGCGCTGTTCGGCCTCGTGGCCGTCGGCTGCGACAAGGCAGCGAGTAATGCAGCCAAGGATGGCTCGGCGGTCGCCGCCAATCCCACTCCCCTGCTGCTCTCGCCTGCCGACCTGCTCACGCTGGAGTCCCGCGCGCTCGCCTCCGGGCCGTCGATTACCGGCTCGATCCTGCCGGAGAAGCGCGCGGACCTGCGCGCCGAAGTTTCGGCCGTGGTGCTCGAGGTGCTCAAGGAGAACGGCGACCCTGTTCGCAAGGGCGACCTGCTGGTGCGCCTGGACGCCAATTCCATCCGCGACACGCTGTCAGCGGCAGAGGCCGCGTCGACGACGGCAAGCCAGGCCTATGACCAGGCGCAGCGCCAGTACGAGCGACTGGCGAAGCTGCGCGACGGCGGCCTCGTCTCGGCCCAGCAGGTCGAGGATGCCGAGGTGCGCCGCAACGCCACGCAGAGCGATCGCGAGGCAGCGCGCAGCAACCTTGTGGCAGCGCGCCAGCAGGTGCAGCGCACAATGGTTCGCGCCCCCTTCGACGGCGTGGTCAGCGATCGCAAGGTCTCCGCGGGAGATACGGCGCAGGTCGGCAAGGAACTGGTGAAGGTCATCGATCCACGCAGCCTGCGCTTTGAGGGCTATGTGTCCACCGACAACATCGGCGATGTGTCACCCGGCCAGGAAGTGGGCTTCCGGATCCACGGCTACGGCGAGAAGGAGTTCACCGGCACCATCACGCGCGTGAATCCGGCGGCGAATGCCTCGACGCGACAGGTCGAAGTGCTGGTGAGCTTTGCGGAGGGCCAGCAGTTGCCCGACGTGGCGGGCCTGTACGCCGAAGGGCGCGTCGAGACCCGGCACGCCGAGGGCCTGTCATTGCCTCCCGATTCGATCGTTCGCGACGGTGATGATTCCTTCGCATGGCGCATGCGGGACGGCAAGCTCAACAAGGTGAAGTTGAAGCTGGGCGACCGTGATCCGCGCAGCGGCGAGTACGTTCTGCTCGAGGGGCTGGTGGCCGGCGACCGGGTGATCAAGTACCCGGGTTCCACGCTGCATGAAGGGCAACCCGCCACGGTGAGCGAGGGCTGAGGCCATGTTCCTCTCGAACTTTGCCATCAAGAACCCCATACCGACGGTGGCCATCGTCGTCGTGCTGATGTGCCTGGGGTTGATCGCGATCAAGAACCTGCGCGTCAACCCGCTCCCGGACGTGCAGCAGCCCGTGCTGGTGGTGCGCATCCCCTACCCCGGCGCCTCGCCCGAGACCGTGGAACGCGAGATCGTCAACCGCGTCGAGAAGGCGCTGCAGAGCATCCCCGGTGTCTACGAACTGCGCTCCAACTCCAACGAGGGCAACGCGCAGATCATCATCACCTTCAACTTCGGCAAGAACATGGTCGAGGCCGCGGACGAGATCCGCAATGCCATCGGCACGGTGCGCTACAAGCTGCCGCTGGAGATGCGCGAGCCGGTGCTGTTCCGCGAGGACCCGGCCATGGAGCCGGTGATGCAGATGGCGCTGTCTTCCGAGACGCTGTCGCTGGCCGAGATCTCCCGCCTGGCCGAGGACCAGCTGGCCGACCGGTTCCGCAGCATCAATGGCGTGTCCACCGTCGATGTCGGCGGCGCGCTGCGACGCGAGCTCTCGGTGCTGCTGCATGCGCAGAAGCTGCGCGAGTACAACGTCTCGGTGGCCGAGGTGGTGAATGCGCTGCGCCGGCAGAACACCACGGCCCCGGTGGGCAAGGTGAAGGGCCAGTTCGAGGAACAGAGCATCCGCCTGGTCGGGCGCATCGAAAGCCCGAAGGAATTCGAGGACATCATCCTGCGCCGCAATGGCGACGAGATGGTGCGCCTGGGTCAGGTGGCCACGATCGAGGACGGATTCGGCGAGCTGGGTGGCTACAGCCTGCGCAACGGGAATCCCAATGTCGGCATCTCGGTGGTGCGTTCGCGGGATGCCAGCACCATGGGGGTGGCGGATGAAGTGCGCGCGATGCTCACCGAGATCCAGGCGGAACTTCCCCCGGGCACCACGCTGACCATCACGCAGGACGGCGGCAAGGAAGCCGGGCTTTACCTGATGAACGTGATCGAGGCGCTGATCCTGGGCGCGGGCCTCACGATTCTCGTGGTGTACGCTTTCCTCAATTCGTGGCGCTCCACGCTGATCACCGCGCTGTCGCTGCCGACCTCGGCGATCACGGCGTTCATCGCCGTGTGGCTGGCCGGCTTCACGCTGAACTTCATGACGCTGCTGGGCCTGTCGCTGGCCATCGGCGTGCTGATCGACGATGCCATCGTCGTGCGCGAGAACATCGTGCGCCACCTGGATCGTGGCGAGGACCGCATCACTGCGGCGCGCAACGGCACGGCGGAGATCGGACTGGCCGTGGCGGCGACGACCTTCTCGATCATGGCCGTGTTCGTCCCGGTGGCGTTCATGGGTGGCGTCGCCGGCGAGTGGTTCCGGCCCTTCGCGGTGACGGTGACCACGTCGGTGATGGTCAGCCTGTTCATTTCCTTCACGCTCGATCCGATGCTGTCGGCCTACTGGGGCGACCCGCCGGGCTATTCCCACCGCGAGCAACGCGGAATCGGCAAGGTGCTGCACCGTTTCAATGTCTGGTTCGACCACCAGGCCGACCGTTACAGCCGGGTGATCGAGTGGGCGCTCAAGCACCGCACCTGGATGGCGCTGATCGCGCTGGCGAGCCTGGTGGCCGCGCTGTCGCTGCAGGTCATGTTCGGGCGCACGGATTTCCTGCCCAAGACCGATGGCGAGATGATCGCCGTGCAGGTGCGCACGCCCTCCAGCGCGAGCCTGGAGTACGCGCGCCTGAAGGTCGAGGCTGCTGCCGCGCTGGCGCGCGAGATCCCGGAGACCGAGGCGACCAACTCCAACGTGAACTCCACCGGCGGCCGGGTCTACGTCGACCTTGGCGAAAGCACGCACCGCTCGCGCTCCTCGCAGGAGGTTGCCGTGGAACTGCGCGATCGGTTGAAGCGCCTGATCGGTGCCGAGTACTACGTGCTCGACGACCTGAACAACGGCGCGCAGAAGCCGGTGCAGATCCAGTTCTACGGCCCGGATTCGCGCCGCCTGATGGAGATCACCAACGACTTCATGAAGCAGATGGCCTCGATCCCCGGTGCCGTCGACATCGGCCTCTCCGAGCAGGAGCCACAGGCCGAGCTGCGCATCGAGCTGGATCGGGGCCTGGCGAACCAGCTGGGCATCTCGGTGGACGATGCGGCACAGGCGCTGCGCGTGGCCTTTGCGGGCGTCGAGGTCGGCGACTGGGTCGACCCGACCGGCGAGTCGCGCGATGTCGCGGTCCGCCTGCATCCGGATGACCGGGTGGATGCCTCGAATATCGAGCGACTGCCGGTTGCGGTGGGAGGCAGCAACATGCTGGTGCCCCTCGAGCAGATCGCCAGCATCACGATGGACAAGGGTCCGGCACGAATCCAGCACCTGGATGGCAAGCGCACCGTGACGGTGGCTGCCAACGTGAACAATCGCGGCTCGGGCGAGGTCACGGCCGATGCCCAGGCGCTGGCCAGCCAGATCGATTTTCCAACCGGCTTCGGTGTCACCCTGGGCGGCTCTTCGCGCGACCAGGAAGAGATCTTCGCGGAGATGTTCACCGCGCTGCTGATGGGCATCGCGGTGATGTACCTGGTGCTGGTGGTGCAGTTCGGCTCCTTCACCGTGCCGTTGCCGGTGATGATCTCGCTGCCGCTGTCGCTGATCGGCGTGGTGCTGGCGCTGCTGCTGACCGGCGGTTCGTTGAACCTGATGAGCCTGATCGGCGTGATCATGCTGATGGGTCTCGTGGCCAAGAACGCCATCCTGCTGCTCGACTGCACGCGCAAGGAAGAGGCCAAGGGCGTGAACCGCGAAGAGGCGCTGATGCGCGCTGGCCGACAGCGCCTGCGTCCCATCCTCATGACCACTTTCGCGCTCGTCGCCGGCATGATGCCGGTGGCCATCGGCATGGGCGCCGGCGCCGAGTTCTACAGCCCGATGGCGGTGGCGATCATCGGCGGCGTGATCACCTCGACGTTCCTGACGCTGCTGGTGATCCCTACCTTCTACGACAGCATCGAGACTGCGCGGGATCGGGCCGTGGCGAAGTGGCGGCGCCGCAGCGAAGCACGCGGGCCGTTGCTGGCCTTCCTCCAGACCTTCGGCGAGGCGCTGCTGACACTGGTGTTCGTGCGGTTCGTCTACCGCCTGGTGGGTCGGGGGCTGGCGCGCGCGCACTGAGTCCCTGGCGAGCCTTTAGTGGCTAATACATTACATGAGAAATATCATGTAAATATATAATTCTCATATGTATTTGTTAATCAATAGGACTTAATCCTGACGCGGCGGCAGAATACGCAGCCTCGGGCAGGTCATGGCTTCTGCCCGTTAACCAGTTTCAATTCAGGGAGTACAGGAAATGGCAATGGATCTGCTTGAAATGGCCACGAAAGGCCTGGGCCCGGACTTCGCTTCCAAGATCGCCGGCCTGGTTGGAGAGAATGTGCAGGGCACCCAGAGCGTGCTGGATTCGGGCCTGCCCCTGCTCTTCTCGGGTCTCGCGAACAAGTCTGGCGCGCCGAATGGCGCCTCGGAGGTCCTCAATCTGCTGAACAATTTCGGAGCGGCGGATTCCCAGCTGTCGAACATTGCTGGCCTGCTGTCGGGAGGCGGCGGCCTGGGTGGACTGGGCACTGCGGGCAACAGCATCATTTCCGCGTTGTTCGGGAACAAGTCGGACGGCATCTACAGTGCGCTTGCGGGCCTCGCGGGCGTCAAGCCCGGTTCGGCCACAACGCTTCTGTCCGCCGTGGCTCCGCTTGCCTTCGGCATGCTGCGCCGACACACCGCCAAGGAAGGGCTGGGTGCGTCGGGCCTGGCGAGCCTGCTGCTCGGCCAGCGCGACTCGCTCGCGCGCAAGGTTCCGGAAAGCCTGTCGCGAGCTGCGGGCTTCGCCCCGGCGTCGCACATCACGGCGCTATCTGCGAACGAAGCCAAGTCGTCGGGTTTCCTGCGCTGGCTGCCGTGGGTCATCGGTGTGCTGCTGGCGTTGTGGCTGCTCTCGCGCTGCACCGCGCAGCAGGAAGTGACCCCGGTGCAGTCCGTGCCGGATCCCGTGGCAGAGCCAGTTTCCGCGCCAGTGATGCCGGCGACGGCAACGGTGTATTTCGACACCGGGTCATCGACGCCTGGCATGGATGCCGGATCGACACTGGCAGCGGTTGCCGATCATGCGAAAGCCAACCCGTCGGCTCGCCTGGCGGTTTCAGGTTTCCATGACCCGTCCGGCGATGCTGCCGCCAACGAAGCGGTGTCCCTGGGCCGCGCAACTGCCGTTCGGGACCTGCTGGTGGGCATGGGCGTGTCCGCGGACCAGATCGACCTCGAGAAGCCGATGGTGACCACGGGCGGCGGCGAAGAGCGCGCCTCGCGCCGGGTCGAGGTTTCGGTCCGCTGATCGAGGCCCGTTCCGGGGTGATCGCGCAGGAACACGCGATCATCCCCGGGCGGCTTCCCTATGGAGTCCGGCCTCACAGTATCCGCACTGGCCTCGGCACTGGGGCTGGGCCTGCTGATCGGCGTTGTTCGCGAGCGCTCTCACCCTGATCCGCGGCATGCCGTCGCGGGAATACGAACTCATACGATCGTTGCCATCGCCGGCGCGCTCGGCGCGGCGCTGGGTACGACCGTTCTGGTTGCCGTCCTTCTGACCGTCGGCGCACTGGCGATAGCAAGCTACCTGAAGACAGTCGAGCACGACCCGGGCCTCACCGGCGAGGTTGCGCTGCCGGTAACTGCGCTGCTGGGCGCCCTCGCCCTCTCGCAGCCGGGGCTTGCCGCTGGCCTGTCGGTGATTGTCGCGGCGGCGCTCTGGGCCAAGGCACCGCTGCATCGTCTTGCGCGCGAGCGGATCAGCGAACAGGAGCTGACGGATGCGCTGCTGCTCGCGGGCGCTGCGCTCGTCATCCTCCCCATGCTGCCGGACCGGCCGGTGGATCCCTGGGGCGTGCTCGTGCCACGCCAGCTGTGGAAACTCGTGGTGCTGATCCTCGCGGTCGGCATGACGGGACACATCCTGCTTCGGCTGGTCGGTGCGCGCTGGGGACTGCCGCTGGCCGGGTTCCTCTCCGGCTTCGCCTCATCCACCGCCGCCGTGCTCGGGTTCGGGCATCAGGCCCGGGCGACACCGGCCTACACGGGCGCCGCGGCTTCGGGCGCACTTTTCGCGAACCTGGGTTCGCTCACGCTGCTGGCGGGAGTCCTGGCGGCCGCCTCGCCCACGTTGGCCGCGGCGATCGCGTTGCCGCTGGGCATCGGTGGCGGTGTTCTGGTCCTCGGCGCAGTGGTCCTGGCCGTGGGCAGCGGCGGGCCGCAGGCGCTCCCGGAAGGGGCCCAGCCTCGCGCCTTCAACCTCATTCATGCGCTGCTGCTGGCGGGACTCATCGCGCTTCTCCTGCTCGCCACCGCGTGGCTGCACCGCCGGTTTGGCAGCACGGGTGCGCTGGCGGCGGCGACCGTCGTGGCACTGGCGGAAGTCCATGCTGCGGGCGCAACCATCGGCCAACTGTTCCATCACGGGGAGTTGCCGCTCTCCGAGGCCCGCTGGGGCGTGGTGCTGATCCTGGCGGCCAGCGCGCTCTCCAAGTCGATCCTGGCTTTCGTGGGAGGTGGCAGGGCATATGGCTGGCGCGTGACCAGCGGCCTTGTGGGAATGGTGCTGGCGGCCAGCGCCGCCCTGTTGCTCCGGCCGGGCTGATTTCCGGCTTGAACCCTGCGGACGCAGGAGTATATTTCCCCCCTACCTCCTTGAGATCAAAGGAGGTTATTTCGGTGCATGCCTAAGGTATTTCCTCAAGGCATGTACCGCCAACAAGACTCGCAGTGGCGAGCGGACGAGGAATCGAATGCCGACTGACAACACGCTCGAGACCCTGCATCAGGCGACCATTTCGCTGTGCCGGGACGGATCGATAAAGGATCGGCTCGCCGAAGCGTATTCGGATCACCTCTCGCAACTGGATCTCGAGCAGATTCCCGCAGACCAGCGCATTGCGTTCGATGCACTTCGCGCCGCGATGAATCGCGCATTGCCGCTGCCGCGCGAGAGCATGGTGCGCGCCTCGGTGCGCAAGATGTCGAACGAGGAAGCCAGCCAGCACGCCGTGTTCGTCGTGCGCCTGTATGCGAGCGTGGCGCGCGAGCAACGCCCCGCGCGTGGCCGGCGCGATGCTGCTGCACGCGCACCACGGCGCACGGCACATGTGTCGCCGGTGGCGACGCCGATCATGAAGCTGTTCGCGAAGGAATCCTGACGCGACGGCGTTGACTGACGCGGCCGCGTCAGTCGATCTTGAAGTCCTTGAAGTCGTCGGGATTGAATTCGACCGTGTCGAAGCGGGCCGTGTTCTCGCTGCGGGCAAGGCGACGCACCGCATCGACGAGCCCGCGCTCGTCCCAGTTGACCACTTCGCTGGCGCGGTCCAGCAGCAGCTTCGGCAGTTCCGTCGATGTGCCGAAATACCTCAGCAGCAGCACCGGCTTCTTCTGCGACTGAGCGTAGTTCATCTGGAAGATCGTCAGGTCGGGCTGCTTCGCATACAGGTCCGGCAGCGCAATGACGATTTCGGCCTGGTTGATCTGGCGGCGCAGTTCCTCGCGGATCGCCTCGGTGCCGCCCGACGGTGGATTGTCGAGCTTGCTGGTATTGAGATAGAAGAAATTGCGCGCGCTTTCGATGTATTCGAACAGGCGCGAGTAATCGTCCGAGTCTTCCCAGACGTGCGTCACGAACAGCCGGATCGGGTTCGCCTGCGACATGCCCGAGAGTGTACCGCAACCGGGCCGCAACCCCGATATGCCCCCTGCACGGTACACTGCTCCCACGCCAGTCTTCGAAAGGCCATCCTTGCGGCTCGTCGTCTACAACATCCGCTATGCGACCGGCACCGGCCCGGCATTCCACCTGCCCCTGCCCGGGGCGGGCTATCTGCGCAGCAATCGCCGCGTGCTGGCCGGACTGGTGGAGTTCCTGCGCCAGCAGGATGCCGACATCATCGGGCTGATCGAGGTCGATACCGGCTCGGTGCGTTCCGGCATGGTGAACCAGGCAGAGCACATTGCCAGCAGCCTGGGCCACTATTCGATCTACGAGTGCAAGTACGGCGCCGGGTCATGGAACAACCGCGTGCCGATCGTGCGCAAGCAGGCCAATGCCTTCCTCGCGGCTCCGCGCGTGCGGGGCGAGCGCTTCCACTATTTCGATTCAGGCATCAAGCGACTGATCATCGAGCTGGAGCTCGATGACGTGTGCGTGTTCCTCGTGCATCTTTCGCTGAAGTACCGGCATCGCCAGTTCCAGCTGCGCTACTTGTACGACCTGATCGAGAAGTCGACCAAGCCGGTGATCGTGGCGGGGGACTTCAATACCTTCTGGGGCTCGCACGAGCTGTACCTGTTCATGCGGGCGTCGCGCCTGCGCAGCGCCAATGTGCGCAACCTCCCCTCTTTTCCCTCGCGCTCGCCACGCGCGGAGCTCGACTTCGTGCTGGTCAGCGAGGGCATCGACGTGCACGATTTTCGCGTGCCGGATATCCGGCTGTCGGACCACCGGCCCATCGTCTGTGATTTCAGCGTACGCGAAGGGGGGGTGCGATGAGCGATCCAGCCTGGACTTACGGCGTGCGCGCCGATGGCGTTGGCGAACTGCTGCTCGACCTGCCGGGTCGCTCGGCGAACGTGCTGGGTTCGGCCGTGCTGCGCGAACTGGCCACGGTGCTCGATGCGATCGAGCGCCAGCCACCGACCGGCGTGGTGATCCGCTCGGGCAAGCCGGGCGGCTTCATCGCCGGCGCGGACATCAACGAATTCACGACGCTGCGCACGGTCGGGGAGGCGCTGGCGCTGGTGCAGCTCGGTCAGGGGCTCTGTGACCGCATCGCGGCGTTGCCCTGCCCCACCGTGGCGCTGTTGCAGGGGTTTGCCTTCGGCGGCGGCCTCGAGCTTGCGCTCGCCTGCCGTTACCGGGTCGGCGTGGACGACGGTCGGCTCGCGCTGGGCCTGCCGGAAGTGCAACTGGGCATTCATCCGGGCTTCGGCGGCACGGTGCGCTCGGTGCAGCTGCTGGGTGCGGCCACGGCCATGGACCTGATGCTGACCGGCCGGACCATACGCTCGGAAAAGGCGCTGAAGATCGGCCTCATCGACCGCCATGCCAAGCCGGCGGATGCGGAGTCCGCCTGCCGCGAACTGATCGCGCGCCGCCCTCCCCCGCATCAACCGCCGCTGAAGGACCGGATGCTTTCCTGGCCGGTGGTGCGCGGCTTTGCTGCGTTGACCATGGAGCGCAAGGTGGCGGCCCGGGCACGTCCCGAGCATTACCCGGCGCCCTATGCGCTGATCCGGTTGTGGCGCAAGCATGGCGCGAGCGGACGGGCGGCCTACCGTGCCGAGGCGGCTTCGATCGCCGGGCTGTTCGTCACGCCGACCGCGCGCAACCTGGTCAGGGTTTACCAGCTGCAGGAGCGGTTGAAGTCGCTGGGATCGAAGGATGTGGCCGCAGCCAGCGCACCGCGGATCTCGCGGGTCCATGTGGTTGGCGCCGGCGTCATGGGCGGCGACATCGCGGCGTGGTGCGCGTTGCGCGGACTCTCCGTCACCCTGCAGGACCAGGCCATCGAGCGAGTGCAGCCCGCCCTGCAGCGTGCAACGGAACTGTTCGCGAAGCGACTCCCGGTCGTGGCCGAACGCGAGGCCGCGCTCGGACGGCTCATCGCCGACGTGCCTGGAGACGGCATCGCTGTCGCTGACCTGGTGATCGAGGCCATATTCGAGAACCGGGAGGCCAAGCGCGCGCTGTATGCGGCGACCGAGCCGCGCATGAAGTCCGGTGCACTGCTGGCGACCAACACTTCGAGCCTCGTGCTCGAGTCGCTGGACGATGCACTGGCCGACGCTGGCCGGTTCGTCGGGCTGCATTTCTTCAATCCGGTCCCGCAGATGCCGCTGGTGGAGATCATTGCGGGGCCCCACACCCGGCCGGAAGTGGCCGCGGCCGCGGCGGCGTTCGTGCGCCGACTCGACAAGCTGCCGCTGCCCTGCCGCAGCGCGCCGGGCTTCCTCGTCAACCGCGTCCTGATCCCCTACATGCAGGAAGGCCTGATCGCCATCGAGGAAGGCATCGCACCGGAGATCATCGACGGCGCGGCCATTCATTTCGGAATGCCCATGGGGCCGATCGAACTGGCGGACGTTGTCGGCCTCGACGTGTGCCGCCAGGTGGGCCAGATCATCACCGCGGCGATTGGCCGGCGCATCCCCGTGGCACTGAAGCGGCTGGATGCGCTGATCGGAGCGAATCAGCTCGGGCGCAAGAGTGGCCAGGGATTCTATCGCTGGTCGGATGGCAAGGCGCAGAAGCAGGAGGTGGAGCCGGATTTTGTTTCCCGGGAGCTGGAGGACCGCCTGATGCTCACGCTGGTCAACGAGAGCGTGGCCTGCCTGCGCCTCGGCGTGGTTGCCGATGCGGACCTGGTGGATGCGGGCGTGATCTTCGGCGCGGGATTTGCCCCGTTCCGCGGCGGGCCGCTCCACTGGGCGCGTGAAGCAGGTCCCGAAACGCTGAAAATGCGCCTCCAGCAGCTCGCTCTGCAACACGGTTCACGCTTTGAGCCTGATCCGGGCTGGTCGCTCCTGTAGGCCGCTGTTAACATTTCGACGATGAGCGAAGAGCGTCCGATCGAGGTGCAGATGCTGGCGAAATTCTCGCCACTCGACGGCATGAAGAAGGAAAACCAGGCATCCCTCGCCCGCAAGATCACGGTCCGCAAGCTCGAGTCCGGCCGCCTGCTGTTCAAGGAGGGCGACAAGGACAAGCGCACGATCTGGCTGGTTTCAGGCACGGTGGAGCTTCGCGAGGGCGACCGGACCGTCGCGATGATCAAGGGCGGCACGCCCGAGGCGCGCAATCCGCTTTCCTCGAAGGTGCCGCGCCAGCATGCAGCGCGCGCGGTGGGCGAGATCGAATACCTCTCGATAGACAGCGACCTGCTGGATGTCATGATCACCTGGGACCAGACCGGCACCTACGAGGTGTCCGAACTGCAGAGCCAGCTGCAGGGCACCGCTGGCGACGACTGGATGACGACGCTGCTGCAGAGCCGGGCGATGCAACGCATTCCGCCGGCCAACATCCAGGCGATCTTCATGCGCATGCAGCGCACGCCGCTGCGGGCAGGAGACGCGGTGATCCGCCAGGGCGCGGACGGTGACTATTTCTACGCCATCGTGAGTGGCAAGTGCGCGGTGACGCGCGAGACGCCGCTGAACAAGGAAGGCATCCGCCTGGCGGAACTCGGTGTCGGCGATACGTTCGGCGAGGAGGCGCTGATCTCCGAATCCAAGCGCAACGCCAATGTGACGATGCTGACCGACGGCGTGCTGATGCGCCTGGGCAAGCAGGACTTCCGCGAGCTGATGAACGAGCCGGTGCTGCGCTGGGTCACCGCGGAGCAGGCGCGCGAGCTGGTGACCAAGGGCGGGCGCTGGCTCGATGTGCGACTGCCGTCGGAGTTCCAGAACCTGGCGGTCGAGGATGCGATCAACGTGCCGCTGTACTTCATCCGGCTGAAGCTCAACACGCTGCAGAAGGGCAAGCCCTACGTCGTTTACTGCGACACCGGCAGGCGCAGTTCGGCAGCAGCCTTCATCCTCGTCGAGAAGGGCTACGACGCCTATGTGCTGAAGGGTGGCCTGTCCTCGCTCGACACCGGCCTGCGGCGCGCGGTCGGAAGCTGAGCCGCTGCCCGCACGGGGCGGGCATTTCCTACATCGTGTGCGTGGACTTGTCGCCTGACAGGGCGCCGGCGAGGTAATTCTCGATGCGCTTCTGGGTCTGGCCGCGATCCTGCTCGCTGAACTGCACGCCGATGCCGGCCGTGCGTCGGCTCTGGGCGCCCTTGGGCGTCACCCAGATCACGCGGCCCGCCACGGGCAGCTTCTCGTCCTCGCCCATCATGTTCAGCAGCATGAAGACCTCGTCGCCGAGGCGGTAATTGCTGTTGGTCGGGATGAACAGGCCACCATTCCTCACGAATGGCATGTAGGCCAGGTACAGCGCGCTCTTGTCCTTGATCGTCAGGGTCAGCAGGCCCGGCTTGTTGATGCCGGATCTCGAGGTCGGGTCTCTTGGCGACATTTATCTTCCGTTCTTCAGAGTCGCAGCATCCGCGGCGACGGCGGCGTTCAGGCGCCACAGCGCCCCTTCGAGCGCCAGCGGACGGTTGACCGGCGTGGCGAGCAATCTTTGCAGCTCACGCACTTCGTCCAGCAGCCCCAGCGCGGTTGCTATCTTCAAGGCGCCAACCGCCCCTGACAAGGGGACGCTCCTCAGTTCCGTGCCGTGGCCAACCAGCACATGCGAAACCAGGGCCTGCTCCAGCGCGCGCAGGCGCAGGGGCAGGTCTTCCCTCGCCCATTGCTCCGCCCTGCGCACGATGTCCAGGCGGCCGCCGAGGGCCTCCTGCAGCAGCTGCGTCGTATCGTCGCGGATCGCCCTCAGGTGGCCCGTATCGGCATCCAGCGCCTCGAGTGGCGCGGCGCCCAGCACATCGAGTGCGGCCTCCCAATCGGACCGCTTTCCCGGCGACTGCACATCCAGCCAGGCCAGCGCCGTGGCACGGTCGGGCGCGGGGATACGCAGCACCTGGCAGCGACTGCGCACGGTGGCCGGCAGCCGCGAAGGCTGCCGCGTCAGCAACACGATGTGGGCGCCGTTGCGGGGTTCTTCCAGCGTCTTGAGCAGCGCGTTGCAGGCCTGGCGATTCATCGCGTCTGCCGGGTTGAAAACGACACAGGTGCCCCGCCCTTGATGGCTGGAGAGCGCAAGTCCTGCCGACACCGCCCGCACCTGGTCCACCGTCAGCTGACCGGACTTCAGCTCCGGGTCGGGCACGACCAGCACCAGGTCCGGGTGATCGCCGGATTCCACCTGCCGGCAGCTGCGGCACACGCCGCAGGCGCGTGGCGAATGCTCGCACAGCAGGTACTTTGCGAGCGCGCGTGCCACGCGGATGCCGCCGGCGCCGGGAGAGTCGTGGATCAGCAGCGCTGCGGGCAGGCGGCCGGCCTCCGCGGCGCGCGCCAGTTGTTCCTGCGCCGCGGTCAGCCACGGCATCGTCATCTCACCGCCTCCACCAGCGCGAGCGCCTGCTGGAACACCGCTTCTGCAGCCTGGGTGGCATCGATCACGCGGATGCGCCCGGGCTCGGCGGCCGCGAGCGCCAGGTAGCGTTCGCGAACACGCGTGAAGAACGCGAGCGTCTCGTCCTCGAAGCGGTCGCCGCCTTCCCGACGGCCGCGCGCACGCGCCAGTCCGGCTTCGGGCGGCAGGTCGAGCAGCAGTGTCAGGTCCGGCTGCAGCCGCGGGTGCGACAGCGCCGCAAGCTGTTCGATCGCCGTCGCGTCGAAGCCGCGGCCGCCGCCCTGGTAGGCGCGCGAGGCATCGGTGAACCGGTCGCACAGCACCCATTCGCCGCTCGCCAGTGCAGGCCGGATCCGGTTCTCCACGTGCGCGCAGCGCGCGGCGAACATCAGCATGACTTCAGCGGCGGGTGGCATGGCCTCTTCGCGTCGCTTCAGGACCAGGCTGCGGATGTCCTCGGCCAGCGGCGTGCCCCCCGGTTCACGCGTCGCGCAGACTCGCCGTCCGCGCGCGACCAGCGCCTCGGCCAGCAGCCGCTGCAGGCTGGACTTGCCGGCGCCCTCGATGCCTTCGAGCGTGATGAATCGACCGCGGATCATGGCGTTTCCGGGGCCTCGTCTTCATCTCCTCCAGGGGGCGTGGCGCGCAGCCGCTCCAGGTAGCGCTGCACACCGCGATTGTGCTCGGCCAGCGTCGAGGAGAAGTAATGCCCGCCGCTGCCATCGCCAATCGCGACAAAGAACAGGTCGTCGGAGGCTTCCGGATTGAGCGTGGCGATGATCGCATCGCGTCCGGGAAGGCTGATCGGCGTCGGCGTCAGGCCGGTGCGCGTGTACGTGTTGTACGGCGTGTCGCGCGTCAGGTCGCTGCGCCGGATGTTGCCGTCATAGCGGGCGCCGATGCCATAGATCACGGTGGGATCCGATTGCAGTTTCATGCCCTTGCGCAGGCGATTCATGAACACGCCGGCGATGCGGGCGCGCTCGCTGGCAAGTCCGGTTTCCTTCTCGACAATCGAGGCCAGTGCCAGCGCTTCGTCGGGCGAAGACAGCGGCAGGTTCGGCTGCCGGCTGGCCCAGGCTTCGGCCAGTTCGCGCTGCCGCGCCTGGAAGGCCAGGCGATAGATCGTAAGGTCCGACGTTCCCGGCGCGAATGAATAGGTATCCGGGGCGAAGCGCCCTTCCGGATGCAGCGAAGGGGCGCCCAGCGCCCGCATGATCAGCGCGTCTTCCTGTCCCTGGAACGTTGCCACGATGCCCGGATGACGTTCGACGAGACGGCGCATCTGGGCGAAGTTCCAGCCTTCCACGACGGTCACGCTGTTCAGCACGACGCGGCCGTCTTCCAGCTGCCGCAGGATCACCAGTGGCGATTGGCCTGGCGCGATGCGGTACTGGCCGGCCTTGATCCGGGAGCCTTCGATCCGCGGATCCGACTGGCAGCAGCGCAGGTAGTGTTCAAGTCGGCGCGCGCTGGTGATGAGCTTGCGGTCTTCGAGTTCCAGCAGCACCTGTCGCAGCGAGGCGCCCGGCTGGACCATGAACTCCTGAACCTCGGTGGCTGCACCCGGTGTTGCCGCCGTGCGCAGCAGGATGCGCCAGTAACCCACACCCAGCACCACTGTGCCGAGCACCAGGACCAGCAGGAGGATTCCAGCCACGCGTCTAGTCATCGAGACGCTCCACCCTTGTTGCAAGGGCCTCGAGCGCGGGGTCTTGCGCCAGCGCCCGACCGTCCACTGACGACAGGGGAAGCAGTCCCATGCGCACATTCGTCACGCAAAGGGACTCGCAGCGTGGCAACGCGTCGAATGGAATGTCGGCCTCCTGCATTTCCAGTCCCTCGCGCGCGGCCTCGCGCAGCACGACGGCGCGCATCACGCCTGCGATGCCGCAGCGATCCAGGCGCGGTGTCAGCCACTTGCCGTCCAGGCGAAGGAACACGTTGCTGAGCGTGCCAGAGACCAGCAGTCCGGAGCTATTGGCCATGAGTCCCTCGAAGGCGCCGGTAGTGGCCAGTTCGATTCTCGCCAGTATCTGCTCAAGCCGGTTCGCATGCTTGAGACCTGCCAGCAACGGGTTTTCTCCCAGTCGCGTGGACAGGGCTACGGCGCCTGCTTCGGCCGCCTTGGACGCAAGGGCGTCGGGCGGCGGATAGACCAGCAGCACCCGCCGCGCCTTCTCGTTTCCGCTGGGCGCATAGCCCCGTTCAGTGGCGTCGCCGCGCGTGACCAGCAGTTTCAGCAGGGCCCCTGCATGCCGCGTGGCCACATCGCCCGCTTCGCGCCATGTGGCCTCTTCGTCGAGTTCGATGTGCAGTCGGGCCAGGCCCCGGGCCAGTCGCGCGCGATGCAGCGCCGTGAAGCGCACCCGTCCGCCACGCACGACCATCGTTTCAAACAGGCCATCGCCATAATGCAGTCCGCGATCCAGAGGCCAGCCCTGCGTACCGCCAGGCTGGCCATCCACGCGGATTTCGATCGGCAGCGTGCTCATCGCAGTGCCAGCAGCATGCCGCGTGCCTTCGCCCGGGTCTCGGCCAGTTCGCGCGCCGGATCGGAGTCCGCGACGATGCCGGCGCCGGCCCGGAACTCCAGTTCCCGGCCCTGCAGCGACATCGTGCGGATCAGGATGTTGAAGTCGCCGGAGCCGTCGTGGTTCAGGTAGCCGAGGCTGCCGGTGTAGGGGCCACGCGCAGAGTCCTCGAGCTCAGCGATGATCTGCATGCAGCGCACCTTGGGCACGCCGGTGATCGTTCCACCCGGAAACACAGCCCGCAGCGCCTGCACGGGAGTGACGTCCTGCCGCAACGTGCCGGTGACGTTCGAGACGATGTGATGCACGTGCGCGTAGGTCTCCACAGCCATGTATTCATCCACGCGCACGCTGCCACCTTCGCAGACCCGGCCCAGGTCATTGCGCGCAAGGTCGATCAGCATCACGTGCTCGGCCCGCTCCTTCGGATGCGCGATGAGCGCCTCGGCCAGCGCGCGGTCGTCGGCCTCGGTTCCTCCCCGCGGATGTGTGCCGGCGATGGGCCTCGTGTCGACGCGGCGTCCGCGAATGCGCAGCAGCCGCTCAGGCGAAGAGGAGAGCACCCGGAAGTCACCGAACTGCGCCAGCGCGGCGAACGGCGCGGGATTGGCCTGTCGCAGGCGCGCATACAGCGCGGCAGCGGAAAAGCGCTCGGGCAGCGTCGCCCGCCAGTAGCGCGACAGGTTGGCCTGGTAGATGTCCCCGGCCCGGATGTACTCCTTGGCCCGTTCGACACGCCGGATGTAGGCCTCCGGCACTTCCTCGAGGGCTTCGATGCTCCCTTCCGGGGCCTGAAGGAAGTCGTCGGCCTGCCCTGCCCGCGCAACATCTGCGCGGATCGCGGCCAGCTCCGACTCTTCAACGCCAGGTTCGGCTACCAGCCAGCCCTCGCCCTGCGCATCGGTCAGGACGGCAGCCGGCACGCGCAATGCCAGCGCGACGGGTCGTGCATCGTTGCGGCTGGCAGCCGGCCAGACGGACTGCAGCCTGGATTCGATCTGCACCGCGAGCTCATAGCCGAGGTACACCATCCAGCCGCCGCCAAACGGCAATCCCGGAGGCAGTTCGCTCGCGTCCTGTCGTGCCGTGCGCCAGGCTACGTCGAACGCCTCGAGGAAAGCGCCGGTGGACTCCGTCCTCGCCAGCGTCCCGTGGCCGTGAATCCGGCCTGTTGCATCGAGCCACAGCGCGCCGCGAGGCAGTGCGGCCAGGACGGTGTATTGCGACAACGCTCCGTGCGCGGCACTGTCCAGCAGCACCGGATAGCGGTCCGGTGAACGCGCGGCAAGCTGCAGCAGAGCGCCGGGCGGCACAGCCAGAGGCTCGACGTGAAGTGGGGAGGCGCGCATCGCGCCGGGAGCTCAACCGGTAAAGCGACGCAGCGCGAGGGTGCCGTTCGTGCCGCCGAACCCGAAGGAGTTCGAAAGCGCCGCGTCGACACGAGCCGGACGCGCGACGCCGGGCACGTAGTCGAGATCGCAGCCTTCATCGGGCGACTGCAGGTTTATCGTCGGTGGCAGCACCTGGTCGCGGATCGCCAGCGCGGTGAAGATCGCCTCGACAACGCCTGCCGCGCCGAGCAGATGGCCGGTGACCGACTTGGTGGAGCTGACGGCGAGCTTCGCAGTCGATGTTCCGAACGCACCCTTGATGGCCCGCGTTTCGGCCAGGTCACCCAGCTGCGTGGAAGTCGCGTGCGCGTTGATGTACTGCACATCGGCGGGATTCAGCGCGGCATCGCGCAGCGCGGACTCCATCGCGCGACGGGCGCCGTTGCCATCCTCGGGTGGAGAGGTGATGTGGTGCGCGTCACCGCTCATGCCGAACCCGACAAGTTCCGCATAAATACGTGCGCCGCGGCGTTTCGCGTGCTCGAGTTCCTCGAGCAGCAGGGCGCCGCCGCCATCGGACAACACGAAGCCGTCACGATCCCTGTCCCAGGGTCGGCTCGCCTCGGTGGGCGAATCATTGCGCGTGGACAGGGCCTTGGCCTGGCCGAAGCCGCCGAGACCCATCACCGTCGTTGCCATCTCCGAGCCGCCGGCAAGCACGATGTCGGCGTCGCCATACTGGATGGTCCGCATGCCGATGCCGATCGCGTGCGTGGAGGTGGTGCACGCGGTGACAACACCGAGGTTCGGGCCACGCAACCCGAGGCGGATCGACAGATGCCCGGAGATCATGTTGATGATCGTGGACGGCACGAAGAAGGGCGAAATCTTGCGGGGGCTGTTCGCCGCCAGGTAGGCGTTGTGCTCTTCCTGGATGGTGTACAGGCCGCCAATGCCCGAGCCCGTCACGACGCCGGCGCGGTCCAGGTCGATCTTCGAAAGGTCGATGCCCGAATCGCTCATCGCGTCGATGCCCGCGGCGATGCCGTAGTGCATGAACTCGTCCATGCGCCGGGCTTCCTTGGGCGGCAGGTATTTATCCAGCTGGAAGTCCTTCACCGCTCCGCCGAAGCGGCAGGGAAAGGCGCTGGTGTCGAAGCGCGTGATCGGCGCGATGCCGCTGACGCCGTTCAGCACGTTGCTCCAGGCGGAGTCGAGCGTGCTGCCCACCGGGGAAACGATGCCCATGCCCGTAACGACTACCCGGCGTTTACCCACGCGTGACTCCGGCGCTTGGAGGAACTCGAAGAAGGGCACGGCAGGGAGCCGTGCCCGGGGACAGGACGATCAGGCCTTGGCGCGGCGATCGTTGATGTAGGTAATCGCCTGCTGGACCGTCGTGATCTTTTCGGCCTCTTCGTCCGGGATCTCGATCTCGAACTCTTCCTCGAGGGCCATGACCAGTTCGACCGTATCCAGCGAGTCAGCGCCCAGGTCGTCGACGAAGGAGGCGTCGCTCGTCACCTGCTCAGCCTTGACGCCGAGCTGCTCGGCAACGATGGCTTTGACTTGCTGTTCGACGCTGCTCATCTGTGTTTAGTCCTCTAAAAATTTGAATCGAAATGCTCCCTGTGGGGGAGCGCAAGGGCGCGTATTGTAGGGGAAGGGGCGTCCCGTGGCCAGCAAATTTCCCGTTCCGGAAGTCTTCCAATTTGTTGTTTTTGAAAGACTTATCCAGATTGATAGCCACACCCGGAACGTATGCGCGGCCGCGGAGAGTGTTTCAGGGCATCAACATGCCGCCGTTCACGGCAAGGGTCTGGCCCGTGACATAAGCCGCTCCGGGCGATGCCAGGAACAGCACGCACTCGGCCACTTCCTCCGGCCGGCCCAGCCGGCCGGCCGGGATCTGCTGCAGCAATCCGGCCTTGAGCTCCTCGGAGAGTGAGCGCGTCATGTCGGTGTCGATGAAGCCCGGCGCCACCGCGTTCACGGTGATGTTGCGCGAAGCCAACTCCCGGGCCATCGACTTGGTCAGGCCGATGACTCCGGCCTTCGCCGCCGCATAGTTAACCTGGCCCGCGTTGCCCATCTGGCCCACGACGGAGGCGATGTTGATGATGCGCCCGCGGCGCTCCTTCATCATCCGCCTCAGGCACAGCTTGCTGATCCGGAAGTTGGCGGACAGGTTCGTGTCGATCACCAGGTTCCAGTCATCGTCCTTCATGCGCAGCATCAGCGTGTCGCGCGTGATGGCGGCGTTGTTCACGAGCACGGTGGGCATGTCGCCAGCCGACTCAAGTGCAGCAAACAGTGCCGCAGTAGACTCGCTGCTGCTCACGTCGAGCACCTCGCCGCGCCCCCCCTGCCCGGCCAGCGCCGCGCTGATGCGCGCCGCGCCGTCGACACTGGTCGCGGTGCCGATCACCCTGGCGCCGGCTGATGCAAGTCTCTGCGCGATCGCCGCACCGATGCCGCGCGAGGCGCCGGTGACCAGCGCCGTCTCGCCCTTCAGGATTTCATTGCCATTCAAGCGACCTGTCTCCCTTGCTTCCGTTGATGTTGCAGATCAGGACGCCAGTGCCGCGCGCAGGCTGTCCGGGTCCTGCAGCGCAAGGCATTCGATATCGGGCCGCTTCTCGATGCGCCGGTTCAGGCTGGTGAGCACCTTTCCGGGCCCGCACTCCACGAAGCGCGTTGCTCCGGCGGCGACCAGCGCGCGGACAAGCCCGGACCAGTAAACCGGGCTGATCAGCTGCCTCTTCAGCAGCGCACGCACGCCCTCGGCGCCTTCATGCCGCGCCGAGTCCACCGGGCTCCAGAACTGCAACTGCGGCGTGGCGATGCGGGCGCCGTCGAGCAGACCGGCAAAACTCGTGGCAGCGGGCTGCATCAGCGAGCTGTGGGCCGGTACGCTCATCGGCAGCAGCACGGCGCGCTTGGCGCCGCGCGCCTTGCAGGCCGCGAGTGCGCGCTCGACAGCCCCGGCATGGCCGGCAATGACCACCTGCCCGGGCGAGTTGAAGTTGACCGGTTCGACGACCTCGCCGGCCGCCGCTTCGAGGCAGGCCTCGGCAATGGCCTCGTCTTCCAGTCCCAGGACCGCAGCGATGGCCCCGACACCCACCGGCACCGCGTCCTGCATCAACTGCGACCGGGACTTCACGAGACGCGCGGCCTCGCCCAGTTCCAGTGCGCCTGCTGCCGTCAGCGCGGAGAACTCCCCGAGGCTGTGGCCGCCGACCACGTCAGGTGGAGCGCCACCGGCATTGCACCAGCATCGCCAGGTTGCCACGCCAGCGGCCAGCATCACCGGCTGCGTCCGTGTGGTCTCGGCCAGTCGTTCCACCGGCCCATCGCACACCAGTTGCCACAGGTCTTCACCGACGACTTCAGAGACTTCCGCGAACGTGTCCGCGACTGCCCGGTCCTGCGCTGCCAAAGCGGCCATCATGCCGATGGACTGGGAACCCTGACCCGGAAAAACAAAGACGCGCTGCATGCCACCCTGCCTCGACTGTGTTGCGCTTTAGTATAGCTTGGCCTTTTGCCGCGCCGGTCCGGTGCCGAGGAAGGCAAGACCCGCCAGCGCACCACCAATAGCGCCGTACAGGTGCGATGCGGTCACCACCGGCCCGTCTTCGAGCGGCAGCGGACCCTGCCAGTGCTCCCACGCGAGCTTCGCCGCCAGCAGCGCCGCAGCCACGATGCCGGCGCGATCACCTTCGCGCAGCATCGCAAGGCAGCCGACGGCAAACAGTCCGTGCAGCACGCCGGAAGCGCCGACGTACCATCGCAGCCCGGGTTCGAGGAACCAGAATCCAAGCGCGATGGCGAGCATCGAGGCAAGGGTGGCAACCAGCCATTGCCACGGCCGCCATGAGCGCGCAAACAGGGCCCAGAGCAGGACAAGGCCCGCGGCATTGAGCAGCGCATGCCCGGCGTCGAGATGCACGAAGTGGGCGGTGAACAGGCGCCAGAGCTGTCCGGCCGCAACCGCATCGCGCTCGTAGCGCAGCGCCAGTCGCCAGGCATCCCCGCCCAGCAGCGGCAGCAGCAGCGCCGCAACGCAGGCCAGCAGCGCAAGCCCCATCCGTCCGTCGCCATTCAGCGACCTCAAGCGCCTGCGGAACCTGTCTGCGGCGGGCGTCACGGGATCGTCGCTCTGGTTTTGATATGATCCACGGTCATTGATGCGCTCCCAGGAGAACGAAGTATGACGCTCGGCAGGTTCCGGGGGCAGCAGGGCTTCACGCTGATCGAAATCATGGTCGTCGTGATCATCATCGGCCTGCTGGCCGCGATCATTGGCCCGCAGGTGATGGGTCGCGTCGACGACGCCAAGATCACCAAGGTGCAGAGCGATATCCAGGCCATAGAGTCGGGGCTGACGCTCTACAAGCTCGACAATTTCCGCTATCCCACGACCGAACAGGGGCTGCGCGCGCTGGTCGAGAAGCCGGCGGATCCGAACGTGCGCAACTGGAAGGCGCCCGGGTACCTGAAGCGGCTGAACAAGGACCCCTGGGGCAACGACTACCAGTACGCAAGCCCGGGGTCGCATGGCGAGTTCGATGTCTCCTCCCTGGGTGCCGACGGCCAGGCCGGTGGCGAGGGCGCTGATGCAGACATCGGAAACTGGTCGCTGTCCCAGTAGGCCCGCCGCCGCAGCACCCGCCTCGGTCCGCGGTTTCACGCTGATCGAGATCCTTGTCGTTGTGGTGATCATCGGCATCCTTGCGGTGGGGGCCGTGGTCTCGGTGAGCGTGATCGGCCAGGATCGTGAACTGGAGCGCGAGCGCGACCGCATCGTGGCGATCACCGGTTACCTGCGCGAGCAGGCTGCGCTGCAGAACCGCGAGTTCGGCATGCGGCTGTTCGATGGCGGCTATGAATTCCTGTCGTGGGATGTGCGCACGGCGCGCTGGGAACCGGTTGCGGATGACCCGTTGCTGCGCCAGCGCACGCTGCCACCGGGACTCGAGACGCTCGTGCTGGTCGAAGGCCGGCCGGTGATCCTGTCGAAGCGGGACGACAAGAACCCCTCGCCGCAGATCATGTTGTTCTCCAGCGGCGACCTGAATTCCTTCGAGCTGACACTGCGTCGCATCGGGGCGGATGCCTCAGGCAGCGACCGGGGGCCGGCCGAGATCTTCTCGCCGGATCCGCAGAGCGGCGAGATACGGGTGCGCTCGGTCGTGGCGGGCGAATCGTGAGCCGTCGCGCCGCTCGCGGCTTCACGCTGATCGAAGTCCTGGTCGCGCTGGTCATCGTTGCCTTCGGTGCCGGCGCGCTGATGTCCACGTTGACCTCGGCTGCAGATACCGTCGGGCACCTGCGCGACAAGTCGTTCGCAGAGTGGATTGCACTGAACCAGATCAGTGAACTGCGGCTCGACGTGAGCCGCCCTTCGCCCGGCGAAGCGAGCGGCGAGCTGGAGTACGCCGGCCAGAGATGGCGCTGGCGTCGGGAGATCACCGACCAGGGCATGTTCGACATGCTGCGCATCGAGATGACCGTGAGCCGGGTTCCCGAAGGCGACCAGGAGGCGCCCAATCTCGCCACGGCCTGGGGCTTCATCGGCCGCCAGGTGGGAGGCGCCAGCGGCATCGATCCGGACTGGTCGGTGAAGTCGATTCAGCCTACCGGCGGATCGGGGGGCGGACCCGGTGGCTCGCCAGGTGGGTCCCCATGATCCGCGGTTACAGGGGCTTCACGATCATCGAGCTGATGGTCGCGATGCTGATCACCGCGATCGTCTTCGCGCTCGGCTACGGCTCGCTGAACCAGGCCCTCGCCAACCGGGAGACCATCACCGCGCGCGCCGAACGCCTGCAGGCATTGCAGGCAACCGTACGTGGCTTGGTGCAGGATTTCTCGCAGCTTGCGCCGCGACCGGTCCGGGATCCGCTCGGCGGTGAT
This sequence comes from uncultured Pseudomonadota bacterium, assembly GCA_963785055.1. Taxonomy (GTDB): domain Bacteria; phylum Pseudomonadota; class Gammaproteobacteria; order Steroidobacterales; family Steroidobacteraceae; genus ZC4RG30. The sequence goes on along the minus strand of CAWATT010000008.1, from coordinate 86,737 downwards.
CGCATTCCCGCTTTGCTCGGCGCGCCTTCGCAGGCGACGCTGACGCGCGGCGGCTGGATGAACCCGGCCGGCGTGCCGCGCCCGACGCTGCAGCGTGTGCGCTATGTGCTGGAGGGCGGCAAGCTCTATCGCGAGCAGTGGGCGGTTCTCGATGCAACGCTGGCGCCGCTTCCCGTCCGACGGCTGCTGCTCGACGACGTGCGCGCGTTCTCGCTCCGGTACAAGCATGAAGGCCGCGCCTGGCAGACCGACTGGCCGCCGCCCGCGTCGAGCGGGACACGGACGGAACAGGAATTGCGGTGGCGACCGATCGCGGTGGAAGTCACGCTGGAACTGGAGGACTGGGGAACGATCGTTCGCCTGGTCGAGGTTCCCGGGTGAAACGGCAACGCGGCGTTGCGCTGCTAACTGCGCTGGTGCTGCTGGCGCTGGCGACCATGCTGGCAACCGGAATCGCATTCGATTCGGCGATGGTGGCCCGTCGCAGCACCGCGACGCTGGGTATGGAGCAGGCTCTGGCACTCGCGCAGGGCGCCGAAGCACTCGCGGCGTACGCGCTGAACAAGGACGACAACAAGAAGCAGGACGATCCCTCGGAAGCCTGGGCGCAGCCCTATGGTCCCGTGGAGGTCGTGGAAGAGGTCGGCCTCGAGGCGCAGATGTTCGATGAGCAGGGCAAGTTCAACCTCAACACGCTGCTGAACGCCGACGGCAAGCGTGACGATGACTCGGTCCTGGTCTTCACGCGACTGCTGGAACTCCTGCAGATCGAAACGAATTGGGCAACGCTTCTGGTCGACTGGCTCGATGAGGACGGCTTCACCGATCAAGCTGGCGGTGGAGAGGACAGTCTCTATGCCTCGCAGGTGCCGCCTGGCCGGGCGGCGAACCTGCCGATCACCAGCGTCTCCGAGCTTGAGCAACTGCCTGGTTTCGGTCGCGAACGCTACCTGAGGTTGCTCCCGCATGTGACCGCGCTACCCCCTTCGGCGCGTGCGGTCAATGTTTGCACGGCCACGGGTCCGGTGCTGGATTCGATATACGCGCTAAGCGAAAAGGACACCAGCTACGAGGAGTTCAGCCGCATGCCACCCGAGGAGCTGGCGAAAGCCCGGACCTCTGGCTGCTTTCCGCGACTGGCGAATTTCCCCAATGAGGAGAAGCTCAAGATGCGCGTCGGGGAAACCACTTCATTCTTCCAGCTTCGCACCTGGGTGCGTATTGGCCCGGCCCGCTTCGCCTTGTACAGTCTCATGTACCGCGACGGAAGCGGAACTGCACGACCGATCGTGCGCACCTTCGGAACGGAGTAAGGCTCCCCTCCCCCATGTCAGACTGGCTGCTGCTGCGAATTCCACCTGATCCGGCCGATCAGGCCACCTGGGTGCTCGCCGACGCGCGCGGCCTGCTGCAGAGCGCGCCCGCTGACGCGACGCTTTCCCCGCCCGCTCCCGCAGCGGCCGGACGACGGGTGGCATTGCTGGTGCCGGGCGGAGACGTGCTGCAACTGCAGGCCACGTTGCCACCGGGCAATGCCGCGAAGCTGCAGCAACTGGCACCCTTCGCGCTGGAGGACCAGCTCTCCGAGGACATCGACACGCTGCACTTCGCCGTGGGTCCGCGCGTGGGCAAGGACGGGCCTGTGCCCGTGCTCGTGGTCTCACGCGTCCTGCTGGAAGGCTGGATAGCCCGTGCCCGCGACCTGGGGCTTGAACCGCAGGTCGTGCATGCGGACAGCGACCTGCTGCAGGCAATGCCCGGTCATGTGGCCGCACTGCTGGACGCAACCCACCTGACGCTTCGCACCGAAGGCGGGCGTCCCGTCGTATTTTCGGTGGAAGACCCGGCGCTGGCCATCGAAATGCTGTTGGGCCCTGATGCCGATCTCACATCGGTACATCTTTCAGTTCAGGCTACGCCGCTGGGCTGGCAGCGCAACGCAGCGGCTTTCGAGCAGCTGCGTTCGCGGCTTGCCTCGATGAAGGTGCAGATCGCGACGGGCGGACTGCTGGCACTGCTGGCGCCAGGCATCGCACAGGCGGAGACGGTGAACCTGCTTCAGGGCGACCTGCGCCCCAAGCAGGACCACAGCGGCACGCTGCGCCGCTGGCGACTCGCCGCCGGCGCTGGCCGGAGCGCTGCTGCTGCTGCATGTGGCTGCCATGCTGTGGGAGTTGCGGCAGCTCAGGCGCAGCGAAGTGGCGCTGGACCAGTCGATCGAACAGGCGGCGGCCGTCGCGCTGCCGGGCGAGCCCCTCGGCGGCAACCTGCGCCGGCGCGTGGAAGAGCGAGTGGGCATGGTCGCCAGCGGTGGCGGCCAGCAGGGCGACTTCCTGCACGTGCTCGCCGCCGTCGCGGCAGCCCACGACAACGTGCCCGTCACGAAGATCGGATCGCTGAGCTTCAAGCCGGGCGAACTGGAGATGAAGGTGTCCGGCCCGGACGCCGCGAGCCTGGAACTGCTGAACCAGGCGCTGCGCGCGGGCGGCTATCAGGCTGAAGTGGCATCGGGCTCCACCAGCGGGGCCGCGTTCGAGGGGCGCATCCTGATGCGAACGCAGGGATCATGAACTTCGCCAGCCTGCAGCAGTGGTACGCATCGCGCTCGCCGCGCGACCAGGCGGTGTTGCGCTGGGGTTCCGTCGCGGCGGTGGCGCTGCTCGTGCTGGCGGTGGTGCTGTCCCTGCAGCAGCGGGTTGGCACGGCGCGCACGCGCGTGGACACCAAGCAGCAGGACCTCGCGTTCCTTCGCCAGGTCGGACCGACGATTGCCACGACCGGTCCCGTCGCGCCGCCGCCAGGCAACCAGGAGTCGCTGGTTGTGCTGATCGACAGCAGTGCGCGCGAGTCGGGCCTGGCCAAGGCCATTTCGGGCAGCCAGCCGGTTGGCGATGGCGGTTTGCGGATCCAGCTGGAGCAAGCGGATTTCAACCTGCTCGTGGCCTGGCTGGCCCGGCTCGGCACGCAGCATGGACTGCACATTGAATCCGCGACCATCGATGGCGGCCCGGAACCCGGACTGGTCAACGCAGCGGTAGTCATTCGCCTGCGGAAATGAAGCACCGATGACGCGGTGGCTGCTGCTGGGTCTCGCCGGCTTTCTCGCGATCCTCGTGGTGCGCCTGCCGGCCGCGTGGTTTGCCGGCCAGCTGCCGGGCCAGATCCGGTGCGAGGGCCTGGGCGGCACCGTCTGGCACGGTGACTGCGAAGGGATGTCCATCGACCAGGGTTTGCCGAATCGCGCGCCGCTCGGCATCGATGCACTGCAGTGGTCATTGCACCCCGCGGACCTGCTGCGGGGACGCGTCTCCGCGGACATCGAGCTGCAGCGAGGTGGCAGTGTCGCCCGCGCCACCGTGACGCGCGGTCGGGGTGGCCTGCTGGATGTGCGCTCACTGAAAGGCGACCTGCGCGTCGACCGCGCACTGCTGCCGCCCCTGCCCTCGGGCTGGCAGGGCGTGGCCACGTTCGAGGACGTCACGTCTGCGACTCGATGGCTCGTCGATCACGCTACTGGCCGGTTCCGCGGTGCTGCGTGGCATGACGGATGGATCTTCCGGGCGGCTCGGCAGCTATCGCATGGATTTCGGCAGCCAGAGCCAGTCCGCGCCTTTCAAGGGCACGCTCCAGGAGCATCGAGGGTCCGCTGGACCTGCAGGGCCAGCTCACTGTCCAGTCCGATACCAGCTGGGTGCTCGAGGGCACCGTCACTGCGCGGCCCGACACGCCACCTTCGTTGTCGCGGATGCTGCAGTTGCTGGGACCTGCAGACGTCGCTGGCGCGCGACCCTTCTCCATCGCCGGAGATCGCTGAGAACAGCCGGACTTCAGGGCGGCAGTTCGCGCAACACCCCGAGCCAGGGAAAATACAGCGCTGCGCGTACCGGCTGCGGACCCAGGCGGCCAGCCAGCTGCCGATAGCGCTCCAGTTGCGGGCGATAGCGTTCGATCTCCTCCGCGATGAAGGCTTCAAGTCCGCCGCCGCCATGCGTGCCGGTCTTGTAGTCGATCACCCAGCGATCACCCTTTTCGTCGATGAAGCTGCGATCGATCACGGCGTTCTGCAGCCGGCCGTCCAGCGAGCCGGACAACCGCAGTTCGCACTGTGCGTCTGCATGGGGAGTCTCGAGCAGCCAGCGTGCGATCGGATCCGCGCGCAATCCCTCCAGGCGCACTGCGATACCCGCGACGGCGCCCGGCACTTCCTGCGCAGGCATGCCGAGCTCGAGCAGTCGTCGCTGCCACAGCGGGTGTCGCGAACCGAAGTCGGCCTTCGAGAGTTCGCCGCTGCGGGCCAGGTGCTCCAGTTCCTCATGCACGACGGTGCCTGCGGCGCGCGCGGCGGGGCCCACCCACTGGAACTCCAGTGCGGTGACGCCCCCTTCGGTTTGCGCGACCGTGCCTGGCGGGCGAGGCAACTCGGGCAGCCCTGCCGCCGGATCGAAATCCGCGGCCACGCGCCGCCACGCCGGCGCTTGCGCCCGCACCGGAGCCGCCACCGGCGTGGGCACCTGCGGGTCGGGCGAACCGGCGAAGTGCGTTGCCACGGCCGGCCAGAATGTCCCCAGCAGTGAACTGGCGGGCGGGCCATCCGGGCCCGCAACGCCACTGATGTACAGGCGCTCCCGCGCGCGCGTCGCCGCAACATAGGCGAGCCGCGCCTGTTCATTGCGCCGGCGCTGCTTCTGCAGCAGGCGAATGAACAGGCTGAGCGGATCCCTGGCGCTGTCGGAGCCGAGGCTGTGCACGCTCATCAACAGGTCCTCGCCCTCCTCTCCCGGCAGCTCGAGCCAGCGCATCAGCGGCGCGTCGTCACTGCGCGCCCGCTTGCCCAGCCCGGGGAGGAACACGATGTCCCACTCCAGTCCCTTTGCGTGGTGAATGGTCATCATTTCCACCAGGTCACCCTGGCCTTCGGAGCCGGGTGGCCGTGCATCGCGCAGTCGCACGGCAAGTGCAGCCAGCGCCTGGCCGTCCGTCCGGGGCTGGCCTTCGAGCAACGTGTGCAGTGCGATGAGGAACTGCGCAGCAGCCTCGCGTTCCGTGGCGTCCTGGCAGCAGTCCGGACCGCCCAGTCGCTGCCACAGCCGACGGATCGCCACATCGAGTCCGTCACTGCCACGCCTGCGCCATGCGTCGCGAAGCGCGGGTGCGCAGCGTTCCAGGCGTTGGCGTGCATCCGGCGAGAGCGCCTGCAGGACTTGCGGATCCTCGATGCGCTCGACCAGCAGCGCATCCGGATCACCCGCGCAGAGGAGTGCGAGGTCCGCCAGTTGCAGGCCGCAGAACGGAGCGCGCAGCACCGCCAGCCAGGCAGTGCGATCCCCCGCGTGGAGCAGGGCCGAACCCAATGCAACCAGGTCCTGCACGCTGGCGTGCGCGGCCAGTGGAGCCAGGTCCGCGCCGAGCACCGGGATGGCCCGCGCATGCAGTGCGGCGAGAATCGGAGGAGCGAGCGATCGGTCGCGCACCAGGATGGCGATGCGCAGCTTCTTCGTCGAGGCACCGCGCAGCCGCGCGATCTCATCGGCGATGCGTCCGGCCTCCTGGTCGGCTGTGGTCGCGTCGAAGGGCCAGATCTCCACGCCCGTCGCGCCTTCTGCCGGGCGCGCCGCCACGGAGGGCAGGAACGCCACGGCCGATCGGCGTGCGTCCTCTGCGGACGGGAAGATCCCGGGGAAGGCCGCGTTCACCCATTCGACCAGCCTGGCCTGCGAGCGAAAATTCCGCGACAGCTGCAGGGGCTCGAGTTGCAGCGAGCCAATCCCGCGCTCGCGCACGCGAAGGAACAGCCCGACTTCGGAATTGCGGAACAGGTAGATCGACTGCATCGGATCCCCGACGAGGAACAGGCTGCGTCCGTCGCCGGGCGACCAGTCCGTCGTCAACGTCTCGAGCAGTCGCACCTGTTCGGGCGAGACATCCTGGAATTCATCCACGAGCAGGTGCCGGATGCGCAGCATGTGCCGTATCGCCAGCTCCGTCGGCGCGCCCTCCTCGACCAGCGCCTGTCGGGCGGTCACGGCAACCTGCGGATGATCGACGCGCCCGTGCTCGTTGAAGACCAGGTTGAGCTCGGTCACCGCGCGCACGAGGATGCGGCCGAGCGCAGCGAAGGCCGCGCGTTCGTCGGTTGGAAGCCAGGGGTCAGGCATCGTTGCGAGGTCGTGGAGAAACTGCACGCCGAGAGGCAGCGCCAGCAGCTGGCCAGCCCAGTTGGCATGCCGAAGCTTCAGGGCCTTCTCTTCCTTCGGGAAGCCATGCGTCACGGTGATCGTCTTGCGGACGCCGCCCTCCTGGGTCAACGCCAGGTCCGCAAGCGTGCGCCAGGCCGGCAACTGGTCCAGCGATGTCGCCAGGCGCGCCTGTGGATCAAGCCAGTGTCTCCAGGGACCAGGTGGTTTTCCCAGCCGCTCACGGTGCTGGCTGCTGGCCCGTGCCAGCGCCGCGCCTTCCGCGAGCCAGTCCGCGGGCAGGCCGTCCAGCGCCTGCAGCGCTCCCGTGACGATGCGCCGCAGGCTGGATTCGACGGCAGTGGCAATGTCGGCGGGCCCGTGTTGCACCAGCGTCGGCATCCATCGTTCCCGGCTCGCGAGCAGCGTTGCCAGCAGTTCCTCGGCGCGCCGGCTGTTGTTGTCGAGTCGTTGCAGCAGCAGGTCGGCGTCCGCGGCCAGTTCCGGCTCCGCGTCGAGTGCCTGCAGTGTCCGCCGCGCCGCCTCGTGGAACAGCGGGCCTGCGTCATCGACCACCTGCAGCGAGGACTGGAACCTGCCCAGCACCGGCATGGCACGCGCCAGTTCGTGATTGAACGAATCGATGGTCTGGATGCGAAGGCGGCCCGGCAGGTCTTCGGTGGACCAGCCCTGCGCCCGCGACCGGGCCAGCACCGCGCCGCGCAGTTGCGCCCACTGCCGACCCATCGGATCGTCGCCGTCCAGCTGGCCATCCAGTGCACGCAGCACGCGCTCGCGCATTTCGGCGGCCGCCTTGCGGGTGAAGGTGATGGCGAGGATTTCCTCGGGCTCGGACACCGTTGCGAGCAAGGCGAGGAAGCGCTGCGAGAGCACGGTGGTCTTGCCTGATCCTGCAGGGGCCTGCAGCAATATCGACCGCAAGGGGTCGATGGCCTCGAGGCGGATGGCGTTGTCAGTCATCGCCGGCTCCCGCGGGCGACCCGTCCGTGTCGGAGCCGGCCTCGAATCCGTCGTCGGCCAGCGCCGCTATGCCGATGCGGCAGAAGCCCTGCAGGTGACAACGATCGCAGGCACCCCGCAATGGCGCGACCTGCGCGTCGCCGGCTACATGCGCCGCGGCCAGCGCATTGACGATGGCACGCCAGCGCGCCACGCGTTCATCCCAGTTCGCCAGCGGCGTGAGCCCTGCCGCTGCTTCGCTGCCGGACTTGCCGCCTCCCGTGAAGCGCAATTCCCGGGCCGAAACGGTCAGCAGCGCCACGGCTTGCGGCGCCTCGCCGGCCGCTTCCAGCGCGGCGGCATACACGGCCAGTTGCACGGGCTCCGGCGGATCGACGTCCACTCGCGCTCGATCGTATGCACCCGTCTTGTAGTCGATGACGCGCCGCGAGCCATCCGGGAAGCCGTCGATGCGATCGATGCGCAGGCGCAGCGACGGACCCCCGAGATCGACTTCGCGGGGCTGCTCACGGCCCTGCACGTGGAATGTCGCGCGCGCCGCCTCGTAGTCGAGCAATCCAGCCAGCAGTGTGATGCTGCGTTCCCGTTCGCGCGACATGGCGCGCGGAATCGGCGCCAGCAGTTGCCTCCCCAGCACCGTGGCCTGCGCCCGGGCCCAGGCCTGCGCACAGCGTCGCTGGCGTTCATCCTTGTCCAGTGCCTGCAGCGTCCGTGAGTCGCCGAGGTCAGCCCAGAGTTCCTGCAGTGCGGCGTGCAGCAGGTCACCGCGCAGCCGCGCATCGATTCCGCCGGGCGGCAATTCCAGCGGCGCGGCTCCCAGTCGCAGCTCCGCCTGGGCGCGGAACGGACAGGCATGCTGCAGTTCCACGCTGCGCACGCCGCGCGGCAGAGCCACGGCTTCGCCCGGTGCGGCCAGCGCAGCCAGACGATCATCCGCCACGACGCCCAGCACTGCGCTCCCGGCAAACGCGGGTCGCCGCGGAGTCTCCAGCTCTTCGAATCCCGTGATCAGCGTCGAGGGCAGCTGGTGCACGTCCCCGGCATATCGTCCGTAGCTGAGCACCAGGCGTGAAGTGCGCGCCTGCCATGCAGCCAGCTCAAGGCGCGCCTGTTGCGCGCGCAGCGCCACGCTGGATTCCGGCCATGCGCAGCGCCGCTGCTCGGCAAGACTGACGAACGGATCGGGCCGTGGCGGTTCGGGCCAGCGGGAACCCGTCAGCCCCATTACCCAGATTCCGTCGTAGTCGGCCAGCGGGTCGCCGCCTTCCCCGCTCAGCGTGATCGAGGCATCGAGGCCTGCTGCTTCGTGGCGACCATGCCGCGCCAGCTGCGTCAGCAACGCGATGGCTTCCTCGTACCGCATGGCAGGCGCCATGGCATCGAGTGTCGCGAACTCGTCGAGCAACTCGCTCCAGCGCGCCAGGCGCTGCGCATCGCGGGAATCCATGGCGCCATCCCCGGGAAACCCCAGGGACCGAAGCACGACATTGAAGCGAACTGCCCATTCCGCCGCACCCGACTTCGCGTGCCCATGCAGTTGGGCGGGCAGCTCTCCCAGCAGCCGGGCAAGCCGGGATGCGCCGGGAACCTTCTCCTCCAGTCGCATCAGTGCGCGGCACAGCATGTCGAAGTCATAGCTGCTGCGTTGCGCCTGGCGCAGCGCCTTCTCCACCTGCAGCGTGGTACGCGCATCTGGCAGTCCGAAATACGGGCTGCGCAGCAGCTGCGAAACCGCGTTGAAGTCGACGGGTTCCTGCAGCAGTGCCAGCGCTGCCAGCGCATCGGTGAACAGGCTCTGGTCCAGCAGCGGTGCGCCGCCTTCGATGCCGAGCAGCCTCGGGTCGGGCGCCTCGCCGAGCGCGGCACGCGTTCCTTCGGCAAGCCGTCCCCAGAGCAACTCGCCGACCAGGCCAATCGGCAGCTCAGCCCCCCGGTTCAGCACGAGCAGTCGACGACCTGGATCCTCCCGCAGGAGTCCCTGGCACCAGTCCGCTGCCGCGAGGACTTCGGCACGCGCGTCCAGGGCCATGTGCAGTTGCGGCGCCTTGCGGGGTGCGGGCAGCGGCAGAAGCTGCATTCCATCCTGCAGGCCAGCGATTCCGGCAGCGAGCCGCGGTGGCTCGGGAATGCCGGCAAACACCGGGGGCTCAGGGGAGAATCCCTGCAGGTCCCCTGCGCGAGCGAGTCCGGCTATCCACCACCCGTTCTGCGTGCAGAGCCGGTCCACCTCCCGGAGCGCGGCAGCCAGCAGCTTCTCCTCGGCGCCAACCGCATGCCGCCACGTGTCGATGAGGCTGCGCCGTGCACGTGTGGCCGAGCGCATCAACGCCTGGGCATGGACACGCAGTTCGCTGCCAGGTGGCGCTTCGGCTTCCATCTGGCCCAGTACCTGCGTCCACAGGCGCCTTTCCTGCGCGGCGTTGAGCAGCTGCAGCGGCGGGACCAGGTTGCCGGCACTGCGCGCCCGCTGCCATTCACGCGCCAGCCAGGCATCGAAGGTGAGGATCTCCGGCGTGCGCCACACGGATTCGCCGGCCGCCGCGCGCGTGCGCGCCCAAGCCTGTGATACTGCGGCAGCGCGCTGCCGCGAGGGAACTATGAGCGTGCGACCCGCGGCAAGGACCTGGGCGATCGCTTCGTTCACCGCTGTTCCGCTGCGCTATGCCGGGGCATTGCCCCGGCGGCGGTGACTAGAAACGTCCGCTCGCGTCGACCAGGCGCGGGCCTGACACCGGCGCCTGCTGCGAGCCGTGGCGCGCGGACCATGCCTCCAGCTGCGCCTCGATGCGCGTGAACACCTGCGTCAGCGTTGCCGCGTCCGGCAGGATGGTCGTGCGGAAGTGGTTGGAGTAAGGCACGTTGAACGCCGCGCCCGGCGTGACCAGCACATGTTTCTCTTCCAGCAATTCCAGTGCGAACTGCTGGTCGTTGAAACCCGGTACCTCGTCCTCGCGCACGCCGATGAAGCTGTACAGCGCGCCATCGGGTGGCGTGAGCGTCAGGTAGCGGCTGCCCTGCACCGCCTCGATCACGGCCTTGCGCGATTCGTACAGCCGGCCACCCGGCGAAGTCAGTTCCAGGATGCTCTGCGTTCCGCCCAGCGCACTCTGCACGGCCCACTGCGCCGGCACGTTGCTGCACATGCGCATCGAAGTGAGCAGCTCCACGGCAGCGAGGTATTCCGAGGCGCGTTGCGTCGCGCCCGAGAAACTCACCCAGCCGACGCGGTAGCCGGCGGCGCGGTAGACCTTTGACAGGCCCGACAGCGTGGCGCACAGCGTGTCACGCACCAGCGTGGCGATGGGCACGTAAGGAACGTCGTCATACGTGATGCCGTCGTAGATCTCGTCGCTCATCACCACCAGCTGGTGCTTCTCCGCGACCCGCGCGAGGGCTTCGAGCACCGCGCGTGGATAGACGGCACCCGTGGGATTGTTCGGATTGATGATGACCAGCGCGCGCGTACGCGGCGTGATCAGTCGCTCGACCTCTTCCGGGTCCGGGTAGAAGCGATTCTCCGGGCGACAGGCGTAGTGCACCGCGCGACCGCCATTCAGCGTCACGGCCGCGGTCCACAGTGGATAGTCCGGTGCGGGCACCAGCACTTCGTCGCCATCGTTCAACAGCGCGCGGAGGATCATGTCGATCAGTTCGGAGCTGCCGTTGCCGATGAACACCGAATCGGTGTTCACGCCCTTCACGCCGCGCTGCTGTTGCTGCAGCACGACCGCCTCGCGCGCCGGATAGATGCCCTTCTGGTGGCAATAGCCTTCGGCCTGCGGCAGGTTCTCGATCATCGCCAGGCGCAGTGTCTCCGGCGTGCGGAACCCGTAGGCCCCGGGGTTGCCGATGTTGAGCGAGATGATCTCGTAGCCCTGGCGCTCGAGCTCCAGGGCGCGACGCGCCAGCGAACCGCGGATCTCGTAGCGGACGTTCTTCGTGTTGTCGCTGGGGCGGACGCGGACTTCGTTTTTCATGGCGCTGAGCCTACCTGGGGATCCCGTGCCCGGGACCATATAAGGTTATAATAGCCAACTCTCCGTCCTGATTCGCATTTTGCATATGAAACGCATACTTGTCGGCATCAAGCGCGTGGTGGATTACAACGTCCGCATCCGGGTCAAGCCGGACAACAGCGGTGTGGTCACCGACGGCGTGAAGCTCTCGATCAACCCGTTCGACGAGATCGCACTGGAGGAGGCCTTGCGGCTGAAGGAGCGCGGCGTGGCCGAAGAGGTCGTCGTCGTCTCGATCGGGCCCGCGGACGTGCAGGCCCAGCTGCGCACCGCGCTGGCCATGGGCGCCGACCGCGCACTGCTGGTTGAGACCAGCGAAGCACCCGAGCCACTCGACGCGGCCCGCATCCTGCTGAAGCTGGTGGAGCGGGAACAGCCGCTGATCGTGTTGCTGGGCAAGCAGGCGATCGACGATGACAACAACCAGACCGGCCAGATGCTCGCCGGACTCTGGGACCGGCCGCAGGCGACCTTCGCCTCGAAGGTACTGGTTGAAGGCAATACCGCGCGCGTGACGCGCGAAGTGGATGCCGGGCTCGAAACGCTGGAGGTCGACCTCCCCGCTGTCGTCACGGTAGACCTGCGGCTGAACGAGCCGCGCTACGTGAAACTGCCGGACATCATCAAGGCCAAGAAGAAGCCGCTGGAGGTGCTGTCGCTGGCGACCCTCGGCGTTGCACTGCGGCCGCGGTTGCGCGCGCTGCGTTATGCCGCGCCGGAAACACGCGCCAGGGGCGTGCGCGTCAAGGACGTGGCCGAGCTGGTCGATGCGCTCAGCGCGAAAGGATTGCTCTGATGAACAAGGTCTTCGTCGTCGCGGAACACGACGGTTCCCGGCTGGGTTCCGCGACCGCGCGCTGCGTCAGTTGCGCGCTGCAGATCGAGGATGCGCAGGTCACCGTGGGCGTCTTCGGCAGCGCAATCCAGGGCGTGGCTGCCGATGCGGCGAGGTTGCGTGGCGTGGCGCGCGTGCTCGCCTTCGATTCGCCGGTCAATGCGGCCACGCTGGCCGTGGTGCTCGCACCGCAGGTTGCGGCGCTGGCCGCCCAGTACACCCACGTGCTGGCGCCCTCCACCACCTTTGGCAAGGACCTGCTGCCGCGCATTGCGGCGCTGCTGGACCTGCCTGCGCTCAGTGACATCATGGCCGTGGAGTCACCCACGCGCTTCCGCAGGCCCGTCTATGCGGGCAATGCCATCCTCACCGTGGAGGTCGATGCGCCTACCGTGCTGGCCACCGTGCGCACCGCTTCCTTCGATGCCGCATCTGCCGACGGTAACGCGCCGGTGGAGGCCGGAACGGTTGCCGCCACAGTGCCAGCACACACGCGGCTGGTTGAGGTGGCTGCGGCCCGATCGGACCGACCCGACCTGCAGAGCGCGCGCCGCGTGGTCTCCGGTGGACGGGCGCTCGGCAGCGCGGAGAAATTCCAGCTGGTGCAGGAACTCGCCGATGCGCTGGGCGCTGCGGTCGGCGCCTCTCGCGCCGCGGTGGATGCCGGTTATGCGCCGAATGACCTGCAGGTCGGCCAGACCGGCAAGATCATCGCGCCTGAGCTCTACATTGCGCTGGGGATTTCCGGCGCGATCCAGCACATGACGGGCATCAAGGACGCGCGCACCATCGTGGCGATCAACAAGGATGCGGACGCCCCGATATTCGAGGCGGCTGATTTCGGGCTGGTGGGAGACCTGTTCGAAATCGTGCCCGCACTGCGGGCAGCGATTCAGAGCCGCGCGAGGACGTAGTCGGCGGCAGAGACCTTGAAATCGCCCGGCGCCTCGACGTGCAACTGCGTCACGACGCCGTCCTTCACGAGCATCGCGAAGCGCTGCGCACGCTGGCCCATTCCAAACTTGCTGGCGTCCATCGCCAGGCCAAGGGCTTTCGCATAGTCGCCATTGCCGTCGGCCAGCATCAGCACCTTGCCGTCGACGCCCGAGGCCTTGCCCCAGGCCTTCATCACGAACACGTCGTTGACCGCCATGCAGGCGATGGTATCGACGCCCTTGGCGCGCAGCGCATCGGCGTGCTCGACGTAGCCCGGCAGGTGCCGGGCGTCGCAGGTGGGCGTGAACGCACCGGGCACCGCAAACAGCACGACGGTCTTGCCGTCGAACAGCTCGGCCGAGGTCAGGTCGCCCGGACCATCGGGGGTTGCAATCTTGAATCGTCCGGCAGGGGCCCGGTCACCCACGGTAATTGTCATGTTGCGGATCTCATGCCGCGCCGGCGTGCAGCGACCAGAGCTTGGCCAGGCGCTCGAATGTCGGATCGGTGGACTTGATCCCCTTGAAGGTGGCAACCGACGCGTCCTTCTTGCCCTGCCGCAGCTGCGAGATGCCCAGCAGCATCTGCGCCTCGTCGAGGTTCTTGGAAACGCCCTTGCCGATGCCACGCGCGAAGGCCTCCTCGGCCTTGTCGTTCATGCCGTAGCTGAGGAAGCCCCGGCCCAGCGCGATGTCCGCGTCGCCGGTCTTGGAGGCCTTGGCCTCGGTCTCGAACTTCGCCATGCCGGCCTTGTCTGCTGCCGCGGCCTTCTTGGCCGAGTCGAGCAGGCGCTGGTTGCGATCCTTGCTCGCCTTTTCCTCGAAAGCGCCTGCGGCCATTCCACTCTCGATGACCGTAACCGCCTCGCCGGGCGTGCCCTGGTCGAGCGCGATCTGGGCCATTTCGGTGTAGTCCGCGCCCTGCTTGAGGGTCTTGGTGTCCTGCATCAGGCGGTAGATGTTCAGCGTGTGGCGGTCCGTGTTGCCGTCCGCGCGGATCATCGTATAGAGCAGGTTGTTCCAGTAGTTGGGCTTGGGATAGTAGCCCACCATCTTCTCGAGCCAGTTGGTGGCCGAGGCGTTGTCACCCAGCTTCGAGTACGAGTCGACGATGAGCTGCAGGGACTGCTCCTTCGGCACCTGGCCGCGGCGCTCCTGGTCCGACACATACGAACCGAGGAAGCTCGTGGCCTGCTTGTAGTTGCCCTGCAGGTAGTAGGACTGCGCGATCAGCGTGTACGTCTCGGCGTCGGCCGTGCCGGCCTTCACCATCCGCTGGCCGAAATCGGCGGACTTGGCATAGTCCTTCTGCTGGTAGGCCACGGAGGCGAGCGCCTTCATGATCGTGGCCTGTTCGGCCGCAGAGGCGAAGCCTGAATCCAGCTGGGCTTCCATGGCCTGTGCCGCGGCGGCGTTGTTGCCCTGGCGCGCGTAGGCGAAAGCGAGCATCTGGTTGGCAACGTAGGTGTCGTAAGGCGTCTTGTTCGGGAGAGCGAGGGCCTCCTTCGCCTTGGCGACGGTCACGTCAAAGTTCTTTGCCTGGGCAGCGTCCTGCGCTTCCTTCAGGGGCTTTGCGGCGGCACGACTTACGGTCGGCTTGTCCTGGCCCGCGAAGGCCGCGGGGGCCACGCTGAAGCTGCCAACGGCCAGGGCAACGGCCAGTGCGACGGCGGAAAGTGAGTTCTTCGACATGCTGGACCCCGTGAATATGGTCTTGATCAACCTGAAGGATTGGACCCCAGGCCCCCGATAAAGTTTTACCAGAAATGGCGAACGGGCGCAGATGTGCGCCCGTCCAGCGGAATCCGGTCAGGCACCTGGCCTAGTCCTGGAACTCCGCAACGTTCGTGAAACCCATCTTGACCATCTTCGCGCGCTGCGCGGAGGCCATGACCTCGGCGACATAATTGTACTTGGCGCGACGGTCGGGGCGCAGGTGGATCTCCGGCTGCGGGATCCTTGACGGACTCCTGGCGGAAATAGGAGTCGAGCGTGGCGATGCTCGCCACCGGCGTGCCATCCCAGACGATGGTGCCGTCGTAGTCGATCTCGATGTTGATCACTTCCGGCGGCACCGGCGGCGGCGGGTTGTCGTTCGGGCGCGGCATGTCGAGCTTCACCGCAGTGCGTCATGATCGGCAGCGTCACGATAAGCATCACCAGCAGCACCAGCATGACGTCGATCAGCGGCGTCGTGTTGACATCGCACATCGGCGCTTCGCCGCCGCCCGTCTTTACGCTCATGGACATGGTTTCAAGTACCCCGGTCTCAAGTTGGGTTCAGGGCGTCGTGGCCGTCGGCTCGGTAAGGAAGCCGACCTTGACGATGCCACCCTGCTGGATGGTGTAGATCACGCGGGCGATGGACTCGAAGCGCGCATTGCGGTCGCCCTTGATGTGAATCTCGGGCTGCGGGACCTTGCGCGCCTCGGCGACCACCAGTTCCAGCAGCTTGGCCCGATCCGGCACCGACGCGCCGTTCCAGTACATCTTGCCGTCCGTCGTGACGGACAGCGGGATGTTCTCCAGCTTGGTCGTCGTGGGGATGTTCGTCGGCGTCGGCATCTCGACCTTCACCGTGGGCACGATGACGGGGATGGTGATCAGGAAGATGATCAGCATCACCAGCATGATGTCCACGAGCGGGGTCGTGTTGATTTCCGATAGCGCCTTGTCCTCGTCGCCATCATCCGCACCGGGCACGCTCATCGACATGGACTATTCCCCCAGGACTGGAACGGTAGTAGCTGCCGTGACCGTTACTTGCGCGCGGGAGCCGCCGCAGCGCGATGCGCCGGGGCGATATCCGGACGAATGCCACCGATCAGGTTGGCTTCGAGGTCACCCGTGAACTCGCGCATGGAGTCCTGGATGGCCTTGTTGCGCTTGAGCAGGATGTTGTAGCCGAACACCGCGGGCACGGCGACCGCCAGGCCGATGGCCGTCATGATCAGCGCCTCGCCGACGGGGCCGGCGACCTTGTCGATCGAAGGCTGGCCGGACAGGCCGATCGCGATCAGCGCCTTGAGGATGCCGTAAACGGTACCGAACAGGCCGACGAACGGCGCCGTGGAACCGACGGTGGCGAGGAACGACAGGCCGTTGGACAGCTTGCTGTTCAGTCCGTCGACCGAACGCTGCAGCGCCATCGCGAGCCAGTCGCGCAGGCTGATGCGGTCGCCGAGGCGGCCTTCGTGGTGCTGCGCGGCGCGCAGTGCGCTCTCGGCGATGACGCGGAAGTCATCGTCCTTGGGCAGCTTGTCGGCGCCTTCGCGGGGCGAGCCGGCCGCCCAGAAGGTCTTCTCGACGTTCTTGACGGACTTGCCGAGGCGGTACTGGTCCCAGAGCTTCGTGAAGATGATGTACCAGGACACCAGCGACATGATCAGCAGGATGCCGAGCACGGTGTAGGAAACCGCGTCGCCATGGTTGATGAGTGCTGAAAGACCGTACGGGTTTTCGGTAGCAACTGCGACGGCCGCATCGGCGGTGACTGGGTTTTCCATTTTGATCCTCGGTTACCAGAGCTCCCGCACCAGCGGGCTGTTTAAAGAAAATTGTTATTTAAGGGGTGATCGTTCGGGACTGAAGAGACGCGCTATTTTTCCTGCAGCTGGAAGCGCACCGGCAGCGTATTGCAGACTTCCTGCGTCACCGGATTGAAGCGATAGAGCTTTGCGACTTTGAGTCCAGCCTCGTCCAGTCGTTCGAAGCCGGACGTCTGCCCGATCTCCGCGCTGGACACGCGCCCGTTGGTGCCGACACAGATCTTCACCCTGACGATTCCTTCCTCGCCCAGTCGCTGTGACGTTGGCGGGTAGTAGTCGTTCACGTTGGGCTGGTTGGCGCGCGACAGCTTCAGCTGCTGCGGCGGCGGAGCCGGCGGCTGCGGCGGGGGTGCCGGCGGCTGCGGCTTGTCCGTGACGTTGGTCAGGGCCGTGGAGGTCGTGGTCTCCATCGGCAGCGTGATGTCGACCACCGGCGGTGGCACTTCCACCGGCGGCAGCTCCATCTTGGGCGGCGGCGGCGGCGGCGGCGCCTCCTCTTCCACTACCTCGTTGATCACGTCCGCGATGATCGGCGGCGTGATCGCGGCAACCATCTTCATGGCGAAGCCGCTCTTCAATCCCCAGATGAGGACGATGTGGAACAGCACCAGCAGGATGAGGAAGATCCCGCGGCGCGAGAGGAAGTTGCCTTGATTTGTATATACGCCCATGTCGCTTGAATCGTCTTTATTGAAATCCGGTCAGCGTTGCCGCGCACTGTCAGCCAGAGATCCCCGTGAGCGGCGCAAGTTAACGGCGTTTGCGCCCCTTCGCAAGTATTGTGACCAATTTACTTGCGCGGACGCCTGCGGACAAGCCTGCGATGAAATGTTCATGTGACCGCGCCGCGACTGGCACTGGACACCACGCGCGCGTACTTGCCGAGCACGCCGCGCGTCGTGTAGGGACGCGGCGCGCGCCAGGCCTTGCGGCGGCGCGTCAGTTCCGCTGCTGACAATTCGACCTCGATTCGCCGGCGCTTCGCGTCGATGGCGATGCGGTCGCCATTGCGCAGCAGCGCCAGGGGGCCACCCAGCGCGCTTTCCGGCGAGATATGTCCCACCACGAAGCCGTGGCTGCCGCCCGAGAAACGTCCGTCGGTGATCAGCGCGACGCTGCTGCCGAGGCCGCGACCCATGATCGCGCCGGTGGGACTCAGCATTTCCCGCATTCCAGGGCCGCCCACCGGCCCCTCGCCGCGGATCACCACCACATCGCCCGCCTTGACCTTGCCGGCGAGGATGGCCGCCGTCGCCTTTTCCTCTCCCTCGAACACGCGAGCCGTGCCGGCAAAGGCGAGACCTTCCTTGCCGGTCAGCTTTGCCACAGCGCCATCTGGAGCCAGATTCCCATGCAGCACAATGAGATGGCTGTCTTTCTTGATGGGTGACTCGAATGAGCGGATCACGTCCTGGTCCCTCGGGTAGTCCCGCACACCCGCGAGGTTCTGCGCCAGCGTGCGGCCGGTGACGGTCATGCAGTCACCGTGCAGCAGTCCCTGCTCAAGCAGGCGCTTCATCAGGGGCTGGATGCCACCGATCGCGATGAGCTCGGTCATCAGGTAGCGGCCACTGGGGCGCACATCGGCCAGCACGGGCACGCGGCGGCCGATCCTGTTGAAGTCCGCCAGGGAAAGCTTGACGCCGGCCTCGTGCGCAATGGCCAGCAGGTGCAGCACTGCATTGGTCGAACCCGCCAGCGCGATCACGACGGTAATGGCGTTCTCGAAGGCCTTGCGAGTCAGGATGTCGCTTGGCCGGATGCCGGCGCGCAACAGCGCCACGACAGCCTCGCCTGCGCGGAAGCAGTCCGCGTGCTTGGCCTCGCCGACGGCTTCCTGGGCCGAGCTGTCCGGCAGCGATAGACCGAGCGCCTCGATGGCCGAAGCCATGGTGTTGGCGGTGTACATGCCGCCGCAGCTGCCGGGACCGGGAATCGCAGTCCGTTCCACTTCCAGCAACTGCGCATCGCTGATCTTGCCGCTGGCATGGCCGCCCACGGCCTCGAACACCGAAACGATGTCGCGGTGCCCTTCTCCCGGGCGGATGGTGCCGCCGTACACGAATACCGCGGGGCGGTTCAGCCGCGCGATGGCCATGGCGCAGGCGGGAATGTTCTTGTCGCAGCCGCCGATGGCCACGAACCCGTCAAAGCCCTCGGCGCCCACCACGGTCTCGATGGAGTCGGCGATCACCTCGCGCGAAACCAGCGAATAGCGCATGCCGGGCGAGCCCATCGAGATGCCGTCCGAAACGGTGATCGTGTTGAAGATCACGCCCTTGCCGCCGGCCGAGTCGGCGCCGCGCGCGGCGTCGCGCGCCAGCCCGTCGATGTGCATGTTGCAGGGCGTGAGGTTGGCCCAGGTCGAGGCGATTCCCACCTGCGGGCGGGAGAAATCGGCATCGGTGAATCCCACGGCGCGCAGCATCGCGCGTGCGGGTGCGTTCTTCAGGCCATCCACGACCAGGCTTGAATGGCTGCGGGGATCGGGGCGATTCGTCTTGCGGGTCATTTGCTTCTCATGCGGTTGAATCCGATTGCGCCGGCGAGCGTCATCATCAGCGGCAGCAGCAGAGCATAGCGCCCCGCACCGGGCGAACGGCGTTCGAGCCAGGCATAGGCCAGCACGCCGAGCGGCGGCGCAACCAGGCCGCGCATGCCGGTCAGCGTCACGTTCACGCCCATATAGTGCTGCACGCGGCCCAGCGAGGCGAAGTCGTTGTGGCCCAGGTTCCAGCCGAGGCTCGCCCCTGCCGTGGAGACGCCCCACAGCACGGCGGCGACCCACAGCATCCAGTGCTGCTGCGTGAACACGGCCAGGATCATCACGGTCATGGCGGCCACCAGCGACCAGCACTGCCGCGCGCGGAATTCGATCACGTGGCCGGCATCGAAAAGGCGCGCCCAGAGTGGCGTGAACACCGGCAGGCACAGCAGCGGCACGATGGTCAGGATGCCGATCTGCATCGCCGCGGGCAGGTGCAGGTGATCAGAGAAGATCACGACGAGCTGGGCGCCGATCATGAGGTTTCCGGCCCCATAGAAGGCCAGCGCGGTCATGAAGCGACGGTATTGCGGGTCCTCCCTGAGTACCTCGCGCAGCGAGCGCAGGCTGAAGACCTGCTCACCGCCGCCCTCGCCCAGTTCCGCCGCGCGCAGCCGCCAGGACTGTCGCACCCGCATTCGCTGGTAGAGGAACGCCGCGGCCAGGCTCGCCAGCGCCGCCACCGGGAACAGCCAGCGTGCAAGCGTCGGGTGCGTCTGCAGCACGATTCCGGCCAGCGCCGCGGCCGCCACGGCACCCAGCGCCGTGACGATCACGATGCGGCTGGTGATCTGGGCGAGCACGGCGCGCGGGTAGTTCGCGGTCCAGATCGCCGAGCGCACCACCACGATTCCCGCCCAGACGACCCGCGCCGCGATCACCAGCAGCACCGTCGCGGCAAGGCCGCCGCCTGCACGCGGCAACAGGCCGACCATTCCGACGAGCAGGCCGAACAGGGCGAGCAGCACGACGATGAGGCGCACTTTCTCGCGGCCCTGCGCCACGTTCGCCCAGATGAAGCTCGCCATGTTCGACAACGCCGGCGCGCCACTCACGAAGGCGACGGCCAGGTTGACCGCCCAGGGCGACGCCAGCCCGGTGAATCCGCGCTTGACGAGCACTGCCGCCGTGGCGCCTTCCACCAGGCCCAGCGTGAAGCCGGAAAGCCCCCAGGGCAGAAGTTCGCGGCGGTGGAGGGCTTGTGCGAAGAGGCTCGGGCGGGCCTGCCTCATCATCGATAGCGCTGCAGCAGCAGGCCCGCGACGGCCCGTACGCATTGCGCCTCGGCGCCCACGGGGCGCCCCGGGCGCTCGCGGCCGTTCCAGGCGTACAGGTCGAGGTGGATCCAGCGTGAAGGATCCGCAACGAAACGCCGCAGGAACAGCGCCGCCGTGATCGAGCCACCGAGGCCGCCACTCGGGCAGTTGTTCAGGTCCGCGATGCGGCTGCTGAGTTCCTCCTCATACCCGTCCCACAGCGGCATGGGCCATAACGGATCGGCCAGCGCGGCGCCCTGCCCGGCCAGCTGCGCGATGAGTGCGGCATCGCCGCCGTAGGCGGCAGGCAGCTCGGCGCCCAGCGCGATGCGGGCCGCGCCGGTGAGCGTCGCGAAATCGATGACGAGATCCGGGTTGTTCTCCCCGGCCGCAGCCAGGGCATCGGCCAGGATCAGGCGGCCTTCGGCGTCGGTATTGGTGATCTCGACCGTCACGCCCTTGCGCGAGGGCCAGACATCGCCAGGCCGGAAGGACTCGCCGTCCACGCTGTTCTCGACCGCGGGAATCAGCACCCGCAGGTCGACCGGAACCTCCAGCCGGCGCAGCAGCAGCGTCGTGGCCAGCGCCATGGCCGCGCCGCCCATGTCCTTTTTCATCAGCAGCATTCCGGCGGCAGTCTTGATGTCCAGCCCGCCGGAGTCGAAGCACACGCCCTTTCCCACCAGCACGACGCGCGGCGCGCCTGGCCTCGGGAAGGTCAGCTCGATCATGCGCGGTGCGCGCGGACTGCCGCGACCGACCGCGGCCACCAGCGGGAACTGCGCATGCAACGCCGCACCCTCCACCACCTGCCCCTGGCCGCCGTGCGCGGCCGCGAGCTTCAGCGCCTGTTCGGCAAGCTCGGCCGGGCCGAGGTCATTGGGTGGCGTGTTGACGAGGTTGCGGGCGAGCGAAGTGGCCAGCGTGGCCGCCTCCACGTAATCGCGATCGATGCCGGTCGGCAGCAGCAGCCGCGCTCCGCGCGAAGCCGAAGACTGGGGACGGTACTGCAGGAATCGATAGCTGCCATAGGCCCAGCCAAGCGCGAACTCCTGCGCCGTCGGCAGGGGGTCAGCCAGGCGATAGTCACCGGCTGGCAGCCGGTCGGCCAGGCCGGCAGCAAACCAGAACGTGGCCAATGCA
This sequence comes from uncultured Pseudomonadota bacterium, assembly GCA_963785055.1. Taxonomy (GTDB): domain Bacteria; phylum Pseudomonadota; class Gammaproteobacteria; order Steroidobacterales; family Steroidobacteraceae; genus ZC4RG30. The sequence continues at coordinate 65,305 of CAWATT010000008.1, read as the reverse complement.
TCCTTGAGGCCCGTACCTGCCCCGGCCAGCAGGCAGGCCGGACGACCCGCTGCATCGGGCACCAGCAGCACGCGGCCGCGTTCCGGCGCGAAGCCCGAGCGTTCCACGAAGGCGCGCGTCGACTCCGGCTGCGCATCGCGCCACGCGGTGAACTGCATCTCGCTGATGCAGAGCAGCGCGAGTGCCTGCGGAGCACCGCCACCGGCATCGCGATCTTCGGGAAGGAAGCACTCCAGCACGCTGCAATATTACGCGATCCGCGCCGGGCCCGCGTTGACAAGGCGTTGAAGCGTATGGTCCCATTCCCTGCTGACACACACGCCTGAAGGCAGTGCCGCCCGAACCCCGCACCGGCGCTTCCGGGAGCGGGGTTTTTCGTCAATAGATACGGAGTTTTCCAAAGCCATGCGTTTATACGGACCGAAAGAAGTCGACAAGAAGGCCCTGCGCAACGCGCGCATCGCGATCCTGGGCTACGGCAGCCAGGGACGTGCCCATGCGCTGAACCTCAAGGACAGTGGCTTCAATGTCGTCGTCGGTGTTCGCCCGGGCGACAGCTGGAAGCAGGCCAAGCGCGACGGCCTTGAAGTCACCACGCCGGTCGAAGCCGTCAAGGGTGCGACCCTGGTGGCCATGCTGGTGCCGGACACCACGCAGAAGGCGCTGTATGCCGAGATCAGGGACTCCATCGGCAAGGGCGCGACGCTGCTGTTCGCGCACGGCTTCAACATCCACTTCAAGCAGATCAAGCCGCGCACCGATCTCGACGTGGTGCTGATCGCGCCGAAGGGCCCGGGCGACCTGGTGCGCCGCCAGTACGAGCAGGGCCGTGGTGTGCCCGCGCCTGATCGCCGTCGCGCAGGATGCGAGCAGCAAGCCTTCGACAAGGCCCTCGCCTACGCGCACGGCATCGGCGGCACCCGCGGCGGCGTGCTCGACGACCACGTTCGCCGAGGAGACCGAGACCGATCTGTTCGGCGAGCAGGCCGTGCTCTGCGGCGGCGCCACCGAGCTGGTCGTGCAAGGGCTTCGAGACGCTGGTCGAGGCCGGCTACCAGCCCGAGGTCGCCTACTTCGAGTGCCTGCACGAGCTGAAGCTCATCGTCGACCTGCTGCACGAGGGCGGCCTGACGAAGATGCACAAGTTCATCAGCGACACGGCCAAGTACGGCGACCTGACGCGCGGCCCGCGCATCGTCGAACAAGGCCACCAAGAAGGAAATGAAGAAGATCCTCGAGGAGATCCAGGACGGCAAGTTCGCGCGCCAGTGGATCGACGAGAACAAGTCCGGCCTGAAGAACTACAACAAGCTCATGAAGGCCGACATGAAGCACCCGATCGAGAAGGTCGGCGCGAAGCTGCGCGAGCGCATGACCTGGTTGCAGGACGAGCGCGCTTAAAGCCAGTCGGACGGGACAACCCCAAAGAGACGCCATGCCCATCAATACGACGCAGTACATCTGGTTCAACGGCAAGCTGGTGCCGTGGGAGAAGGCGACGGTGCACGTGCTGACGCATGCCCTGCACTACGGCTCGTCGGTGTTCGAGGGTGTGCGCGTCTACAAGACGCCCACGGGCGTGGCGATCTTCCGGCTCACGGACCACACCCGGCGCCTGTTCGATTCGGCAAAGATCTACCGCATCGAGATTCCGTTCACGCAGGACGAGATCAATGCGGCCTGCCGCGAGGTGGTGCGCGAGAACGGGCTGGTGAACGGCGCCTACCTGCGTCCCGTTGCCTTCCGCGGCTATGGCGAGATGGGCGTGGCGCCGAAGATCGACCCGCCCGTGGAAGTGGCCGTCGCGGCCTGGGAATGGGGCAAGTACCTGGGCGCCGAGAGCGAGGCCGAGCGGCGTCGACGTGTGCGTCTCCTCCTGGCAGCGCGTGGCGCCGAACACGCTGCCGGCGATGGCCAAGGCCGGCGGCAACTACCTCTCGAGCGCAGCTGATCAGCATGGAGGCGCAGCGCCTCGGCTTCGCCGAGGGCATCGGCCTTGCGCCCGACGGCACCGTCAGCGAAGGCGCCGGCGAGAACCTGTTCGTGATCCGCGACGGCGTGATCTACACGCCGCGGCTGTCGCGCCTCGATGCTTGGCGGCATCACGCGCGACACGGTGATCACGCTGGCGCGCGAGCTGGGCTATCGAGGTGCGCGAGACAGAACGATTCCGCGCGAGATGCTCTACATCGCCGACGAGCTGTTCTTCACCGGCACCGCCGCCGAGGTCACGCCGATCCGCTCGGTCGACAGCATCACGGTCGGCGAAGGCAAGCGCGGCCCGATCACCGAGACGCTGCAGAAGGCTTTCTTCGGCTTGTTCACGGGCGCGACGCCGGACCGTTGTGGCTGGCTCGAGCCGATTGGAGATCGGACGGCGCGTACGCGCCGCTACTCGGCCTAACGGTAGTTGCGGTGAGCAGTCACCGAAGACACTGTTCGAGAAGATCTGGGAAAGACATGAAGTCGTGCCCGAGACGGCCGACACGCCGGCGGTGCTGTACATCGACCTGCACCTGATCCACGAGGTCACGACGCCGCAGGCGTTCAGCATCCTGCGCGAGCGCGGCCTGAAGGTGCGCCGCCCCGACCTCACGCTTGGCGACGATGGATCACTCGACGCCGACGCGCACCGAGCAGGTGTTCGGCGGCGCGCCCATCATCAGCGACTCGGCGGCGAAGCAGGTGCGCCAGCTGGAGAAGAACTGCGCGGAGTTCGGCATCGAGCTGCTCGACATGGCCAGCAGCCAGCGTGGCATCGTGCATGTCATCGGGCCGGAGCTGGGCGCCACGCAGCCGGGCAAGACGATCGTCTGCGGCGACAGCCACACCAGCACGCATGGCGCGTTCGGCGCGCTCGCCTTCGGCATCGGCACCACCGAGGTCGGGCACGTGCTGGCCACGCAGTGCCTGCTGCAGAGCAAGCCCAAGACGCTGGCCATCAACGTCGACGGGCGACTCCGGCCCGGCGTCACGGCCAAGGACCTGATGCTGGCCATCATCGGCACGATCGGCGTCGGCGGTGGCACCGGCCACGTGATCGAGTATCGCGGCGAGGCCATCCGCGCGCTGTCGATGGAAGAGCGCATGACCGTCTGCAACATGTCGATCGAGGCCGGCGCGCGCGCCGGCATGGTCGCGCCGGACGAGACGACCTTCGAATACCTGAAGGGACGTCCCCGGGCTCCCAAGGGCCGGAGTGGGAGAAGGCCGTGGCCGACTGGCGGCACTGGCCACCGATGAGGGCGCCGTGTTCGACCGCGAAGTGACCCTCGATGCGGGCAGCGTGGAGCCCATGATCACCTTCGGCACGCATCCGGGCATGGTCGCCGCCGTGACGGGCCATGTGCCCCGCGAAAGCGACGACCCGGTGTTCGGCAAGGCGCTTGCGTACATGGGTTTCGAGGCCGGCCAGAAACTCTCGGGTTCGCCCATCAACGTGGTTTTCATCGGCAGCTGCACGAATTCGCGCTTGTCGCGACCTGCGCGCCGCAGCCAGCGTGCTCAAGGGGCGCCACGTCGCCAGCGGCGTGCAGATGCTGGTGGTGCCGGGCTCGCAGCAGATCAAGAAGCAGGCCGAGGCCGAAGGGCTCGACGAGGTATTCATCGCGGCGGGCGCCGAATGGCGCGAGTCCGGCTGCTCGATGTGCCTCGGGATGAACGGCGACACGGTCGGCAAGGGGCTGTATTCCGTCAGCACCAGCAACCGCAACTTCGAAGGGCGCCAGGGCGTAGGCGCGCGCACGTTGCTCGCGAGCCCCCTGACCGCTGCGGCCTCGGCGGTCCGCGGCGCGATAACCGATCCACGCGAACTGCTGTAGCGTTTTCGCAGGCAACCCATGCAAGCTTTCACGAGCATCACGTCGCGCACCGTCGTACTGCCGCACCGACATCGATACCGACCAGATCATCCCGGCGCGCTTCCTGCGACACCACCGGGCGCGAGGGCCTGGGCGAGCAGCTGTTTTCGGAATGGCGCTACCTGCCCGATGGACAGCCGGATCCCGGATTTCGCGCTGAACAGGCCGGAGGCAAAGGGATGCTCCGTGCTGGTCGGCGGACGCAACTTCGGCTGTGGCTCCTCGCGCGAACACGCGCCATGGGCGCTGCTCGACTTCGGCATTCGCGCCGTGGTCAGCTCGGAGTTCGCGGACATCTTCCGCTGCAACTCGCTGAAGAACGGTCTGGTGCCCGTGATCGTCGACGAGGACACGCTGCAGTGGCTGCTCGCCAATCCGGGCATCGAAGTCACGGTGGACCTGGACAGCAGCTCGCTGCGTCTTCCGGGTGGGCGCTCCGTGGCCTTCCCCATCGAGCCCTTCGCGCGCTTCTGCCTGATGCACGGCGTCGACCAGCTCGGCTACCTGCTGTTGAAGGATCCCGAGATCAGGGATTACGAACAGCGCCACACCGTCCGCTGACAGGAAACCATGAAGGCGAAGATCACCGTGCTGGGTGGCGATGGCATCGGGCCGGAGGTCACCCGTGAAGGCGTGCGCGTGCTGCAGGCCGTGGCGCGGATCTTCGGCCACGACTTCGAGCTGACGGAGCGCGACTTCGGTGGCATCGCCATCGAGAACCATGGCGACCCGCTGCCCGCGGCCACGCTCGAAAGCTGCCTCGCGGCCGATGCGATCCTGCTCGGCGCCATCGGCGGGCCGAAGTGGTCCGCGCCGGATGCGAAGCTGCGACCCGAGACGGGGTTGCTGCGGCTGCGGCGCGAGCTGGGCGTCTACGCCAACCTCCGGCCGGTGGCCGTGCACCCTGCCCTCGCGGACTCCACGACGCTGAAGGCCGAAGTGGTGCGCGGCGTCGACCTGGTGTTCGTGCGGGAGCTCACCGGCGGCATCTATTTCGGCGCCAAGACCCGCACGGCGGATGCGGCCAGCGACCTGTGCAGCTACACCGCAGCCGAGATCGAGCGCGTGACGCGTGTCGCGGGCCGGCTGGCACAGGCGCGGCGCCGCAAACTGACGTCGATCGACAAGTCGAATGTGCTCGACACCTCGCGGCTGTGGCGCGAGGTGGTCACGCGCGTGATGAAGGCCGAGTTCCCCGGCGTTGCGGTGGAGCACATCCTCGTCGACGCGGCGGCCATGCACCTGATCCGCCGTCCGGTGGACTTCGACGTGATCGTCACCGAGAACATGTTCGGCGACATCCTGACCGACGAGGCCTCGATGCTGGCCGGCTCGCTGGGCCTGTCGCCCTCGGCCTCGCTGGGTGATGGACGGCGCGGGCTGTACGAACCGATCCACGGCTCGGCGCCGGACATCGCGGGCAAGAGGCATCGCCAATCCCGTCGGCGACCATCCTCAGCGCCGCGCTGTTGCTGCGCCATTCACTCGGACTCGAAGTCGAAGCGCGCGCGATTGAACGCGCGGTGTCGGAAGCCCTGGCGCGAGGGCTGCGCACGGCTGACATCGCGGCGGGCGGCAATGCCGCCAGCACTGCCGGGGCCGGCGAGCACATCGCAGCGCTGATCCGGCGCGACTGAATCCGACGTCCGGGCCGCATGGTGCCCGGCACTCAAGCAGGCGATAACGGCTCCGGTGCCTCGATTGCGCCGTTCACTGCCCGCGTGCTAGAAATCAGCGCATATCTGAGGGATGTGATGGTTTCTCCCCGGCGAGTGGCTTGCGTGGCGGCAGTTCTGGTTCTGCTCGCATCACCTGGCGCAGTTGCGGCTGAAGAGCCCCCGAATTCAGCCGGGAATTACCGGGAACGAGTCGTCACGCGCGACGAGGATGGCGTGCGTGTGTCGGTTGCCGTGCTGTCGACCAGGGAGGCGCACTCGGAGTACGGCGTGCTCCTGGCGAGACGATCGATCCAGCCCGTATGGATAGAGGTCGAGAACCGCACCTCCCACACGCTGTGGCTGATGTCTCCCGGCATCGATCCGGGCTTCTTTCCGGCATCGGAGGCGGCCGAGGCCTTTGAGAGGCCCGAGCGCCGCTTCCGCGAACTGTCTTTTCCCAATCCCGTGGCGCCGGCCTCGACGGCGTCGGGATTCGTGCTGACGAACCTTCACGAGGGCGTCAAGTTCGTGCAGCTCGACCTTGTCGGTGAGAAGTGGAGCAAGACCTACCTGATGCTGACGCCGGTGCCGGGCCTGCGATCGGATTATCTGCGCAGCCGCGTGTTCCTGGAGGACAACTACTCTGCGAGCGAACTCGTCCATTTCGACGACGATGCCTCGTTCCGCGCCGCACTCGAGGCCCTGCCCTGCTGCGTCACGAACAAGGACGGCACGAAGAACGGCGACCCGCTGAACCTGGTCATCGTCGGCGGGCTGGACGATGCCTTTCCCGCGCTCGTGCGCCGCGGCTGGAGCCCCACCGAATCCACCTGGTCCGGGTCGGTGATGCGCATGATCAATTCGGCATTGGCAAAGGAGCGCTATGCCTACGCCCCGATCAGCAGCCTGTACCTCTATGGTCGCCCGCAGGACGTGGCGCTGCAGAAGGCGCGCGACAACGTCCATCAGCGCAACCACCTGCGCCTGTGGAAGAGTCCGATGCGCTATCGCGGCAAGACCGTCTGGGTGGGCCAGATCAGCCGCGACATCGGCAGCCGGATGACCATTCATTCGCCGACACTGACCACACACAAGATCGATCCTGATGTCGATGGCGCGGCACTGGCCCTGGCCGGGGACATGGTCTATTCGCAGAACCTGCAGAAGATCGGATTCGCAGGTGGAGTCGGTCCGGCAGCCAGGGAGGCGCCTAAAAGAAACCTGACGACCGACCCCTATTTCACGGTTGGGCTGCGCACCGTGCTGATATTCGATCGCAAGCCGACTTCGATCACGGACATCAAAATCCTGCCCTGGGAACTCACGCTCGATCGCGCTGCGGACGATCCGGCCACGGTGCAACGGTGAATTTGCGGTTCGGCAGCGGCAGTGCTGGGCTGGGTGCGGCGGTCCTTGCGCTGCTGGCGTTGCCGGCCTGCGCGACATGGCAGGCCCCGGCGCCCTTCGACGACGCGTCTCTGCGCGCTCGCGCAACCACCAGCCAATCGCGCGATGTCGAGGTGCACGCTGCGGTCCTGGGGGCCGAGGAGAGTCGCCGCGTCTTTGGAACAGACCTGGAGGCATCAGGCGTTCAGGCGGTGTGGATCGAGGTTCGCAACCGGACGCAGAACAGCCTGTGGCTGCAGTTCCAGGGCATCGATCCGGATCATTTCTCCGCGCATGAAGTGGCCTGGTCCGCGCATGTGAAGTTCGGCGGCGACAGCAATGCGCGGATCGATGCCTTGTTCGAGCAGCTCGAGTTCCAGAACCCCGTCGCGCGTGGCCAGACTCGCAGCGGCTTCGTCTATACGAACCCCCAGCCCTCCATGAAACTCGTCAACATCGACCTGCTCGGCAACCAGGTGATGATCCCGATTTCGTTGCTGGTGGACGTTCCGGGCGGCGAGGACGTCAGCGAACGGCTGCATTTGCTGGACAATCCAGGCTTCGAGATCATCGATCATGCGGATCTGGAGGCTTTGCGCGAGGCGCTTGAGCGACTGCCGCATTGCGCGAGCCGGGACGGCTCGGAGGATTGCGCCACGCCCTTGAACCTTGTCCTCGTCGGAAGAATCGAGGACCTCGGCGCGGCTGCCATACGCCGGGGGTATCGCCGGGATATTCTGCAGGTGGACAGGCAATACAAGGTGTTCGGCCGCGAACCGGACTACGCGGCACGCAAGCACGCGCAGGCGGGAGCGCCGGCCACGTGGGTGCGCGCCTGGCGGGCACCGCTGAACTATCGCGGCCAGCCGGTTTACGTGGCGCAGACGGCGCGGCCTGTGGGCGGCCGTTTCGCGGGCAAGGATCCGGACCGGTTGCAGATGCACGCAGACATCGACGAAGCCCGGAACCTCTATCTGCAGGATGCAATGTATTCAGGCGGGCTCGAGGCCGTTGGCTTCCTGCCAGGTCTCGCGGCGGTGCCGGAATCGCAGCGACGCCAGCTCGAAGATGGGTCGAGCTACTTCAGTGATGGCCACCGCGCCGTGCTGTTCTTTACGACCCGGCCGCTGACGTTTTCGGACGTGGATTTCCTCGACTGGGTGCCGTTATTGCAGCTGGCTGGTTCCGGCAGCGGGCAATGAGGGTTTCGCAAGGTCTTCTTCGACGAAGCGCAGGATCGCCTCGGTCAGCGCTTCGCGGGGGTAATCATTCCGTGTCACGAGCATCCGGCCTATCGTCGCGTGGCTGCGCGCGACCGGCACCGCTACCGCCCAGTGATCGGCGTTGAGGTAACCCAGCAGCGAACTGCCGGGAAGCACCTGATCGTAGAAGATCACCTGTGTGTCGTTGCGTCCGTCGACCCGCGAGAGCTTGCGATAGCCCGATTTCAGGACGCGCGAAATGCGCTCAGGCTCGGGCAGCGCCACCAGCGAATAGTAGCGAATGCCGGGGGGCAGGCTGTTTTCGGCCAGCCACTTGCGGCGCACATCCGGACGAAGGCTTTCGACCCCCTTGCCGTCCCCTGGCTCGCACTCGGACTTCGGGAAATGCCGCAGCAGATCCGCCTGGGTTTGTTTGGCGTCATTTGCCAGCGGTGATCCCCCGATTGCGCCTGCTGTCGACACGAACGCGGCAATACGACTGCGGATCTCCGGATAGGTCACCAGTGCCTCGAGAATATCCGGTGCACCCTTGGAATAACCCACCAGCACGATGCGCGGCGGACCTTCCTCCACGCGCATGGCCATGATTGCATCGCGTATCTGCTTCGCGTTGAACTGCGTTCCCGAAAGTGCATCGACGGGAATGTGCATGGCGTCGAAGCCCTGTGTCTGCAGATGCTTGGTGACGGTGCCAGGAGGTTCGAGCCAGGGTGCGAAGCACTCGTAACCGATGCCGGGAATCACGATGGCAACCAGGCGTGCACGCGAAGGCGACAGGTCGACGGCTGCGCCGCTGCTGGCCGATTCACCGGCGAGCCGGTTCAGTGCCTGGTCGCAGGGCCGGTAGTCTGGCAGCGAGGGGCCATGCGCCTGCAGCACGGCGCAGAAGATCTCGCGGAAGCGTGTGCGACCGTCCTCGACACCGGCCATTCCGGCAGGCACGAGTACCAGTGGCGACCCGCCGATGTCGTAGGGCTGCAATGGCGGGTGGCTGCAGGCGGCAAGGATCGCGGTCAACAGGGAAATAGCGATTCCCCGGGTGCGCGTGCAGACCATGGCCTTCATTGTCGCGGATGTATACCACTACCCGTCGGTCGGTGGGCATCACCCCTGCGCGCGGGCCAGGCCCGCGGCAAGGTCCTTGCGCAGGTCATCCACGTCTTCGATGCCGATGGAAAGCCGCAGCAGGCCGTCCACGAGGCCCGCGGCCGCGCGCGCTTCCGGTGCCATGGCCGCGTGGGTCATCGAGGCAGGATGTGCGACGAGGCTTTCCACACCGCCGAGGGACTCGGCCAGGGAAAAATACTCCACGCCCTCGACGAAGCGCCGCACGGCAGCCTCGCCGCCCGCGAGTTCGAAGGTGATGATGGCGCCCATGCCGGTCTGCTGGCGCCTGGCAATCTCATGGCCCGGATGCGTGGGCAGGCCCGGGTAGTACACCTGCTTCACGCCCGGCTGCTTCGCCAGCCAGGGGGCCAGTTCGCCGGAATTGGCGCCATGCACGGCGAGCCGCGCCTGCAGCGTGCGCAGGCCGCGCAGCGTGAGGAAGCTGTCGAAGGCGCCGCCCGTCAGGCCCAGTGCATTGGCCCACCACGCAAGCTGGTCATGGAGGTCCTTCGTCGCCGCCACCACCGCGCCGCCGACCACGTCGCTGTGGCCATTGATGTACTTGGTGGTGGAGTGAACGACGATGTCCGCGCCGAGTGCCAGCGGCTGCTGCCAGGCCGGGGACAGGAACGTGTTGTCCACCGCCACCAGCGTGCCCCTGCCCTTCACCTTCTGCACCAGCGCGGCGATGTCGGTGATGCGCAGCAGCGGATTGCTGGGCGTCTCGATCCACAGCAGGTCGGTCTTCTGCGCAAGCGCGGCGTCCAGTGCCGCAGCGTCGGCAAAGCGGACGAAGTCCACCTTGAGCTCGTTGCGCTTGTTCCAGGCCGTGAACAGCCGGAAGGTGCCGCCATAGCAGTCGTGCGGGGCGACGATGCGCGCGCCCTGCGGCAGCAGGTGTCCCACCAGCGTTATCGCGCTCATGCCGGTGCCGGTGATCACGCCGCCCGCGCCGCCCTCGAGGTCGGCCAGCGCGTTGCCCAGCAGGTCGCGCGTCGGGTTGCCCGAGCGCGAGTAGTCGTAGGCACGCTTGTCGCCGTAGCCCCTGAAGGCATACGTGGAACTCAGGTGCAGTGGCGGCACCACGGCGCCGGTGACGTCATCCGTCTCGAGGCCGGCGCGCACCGCGCGGGTCGTGAACTGGGGGCGGTCGCTCAAGTCGGCTCTCCCGGGGAAACAGTGGACAGTATGGAACGCAGCGGGTCGGCTTCCTTCAGGAAGGCATCGTGGCCCAGCAGCGAAGAGAATTCATGCAGCCGTGCATCGGGCAGCCGCGCCGTCATGGCGCGCATGTCGGCCAGCGGCACGAGCTGGTCCTCGCGCACCGCAACGACCTCCGTGCGCACCGCGACGCGCGTGACGTCCACCTGGTGCAGGTCGATGGACTCCGACAGGCAGATGAACGACTCGGGGCGATTGCGCGCGGCGTAGTCGCGGCCACGTGCATTGAGGTATTCCTCCACCGGAAACACGTAGCGATCGCCCTCGCGGCGCGGCGCGCCACGAAACCGGGCGACGAATTCCTCCGGGCTGCGATAGGTGGACATGGCCAGTGCCCGCGACAGCTCCAGTGCTTCGCCGGGCTTTCCGGCCGCAAGACCCAGGCGCGCGATATTGCGCTGGACGCTGCGCCAGGCCGTGGCCATCGGATGCGGCATGTCGGCGGCGCTGATCACCACCAGGCGCTGCACGCGTGACGGATGCCGTTCGCCGAATGCCAGGGCCACCATGCCGCCGTAGGAGGCCCCGACTATGGCCGCCAGGCGCTCGATGCCGAGGTGGTCCAGCACCTGCAAGGCCGCCTCAGCCTGGTCATAGCTGGAGATGTTGGGAAAGCCCTGCCCCGCCACCGGTCCCGAGCTGGCACCGCTGCCGCCGAGGTAATCCATGCCGAGGATGGCGAGGCGATCGGTGTCGAGGGCCAGGCCAGGGCCCACGATCTCGCGCCACCAGCCTTCCCGCGGATCGCGCAGGTCGAAGACCTTGCGGCTGGCCGAGATGCCGCCGAGGGCGAGCACCACGGGCAGTCCTTCCTGGCCGGACAGGCTCCAGCCGATCTTCAGGTCATTGATCACTCCGCCGTGGTGCAGCCGGGTCGGGCCCGGCACGGTGAGTACGCCTTCGCGAGCTGCGGCCAAGTTGGGCTCAGGGTGTGACAAGGGGCGCGAATTGTAGGTTTTCACGGCAATTGCGGCAACCTCAAGGGGCTTGTGGGGTCTTGTACCAATGTGATAGCGTGTTAATACATTATGAAAGCGAACCGGACCCTGTCCACCCGCCAGGAAGCGCAGGCCGAGCGCAACCTCGTGGCCGCCATGCTGACGCAGCGCACACCCGAGGAGCTGCGCGCCTTCCTGCGCGACCTGTGCACGCCTGCCGAGCTGCAGGCCATGGCGGATCGCTGGGCCGTCGTCGAGTCGCTGCAGCGGGACCTGCCCTATCGGGAGATCCACCGCATCACCGGCGTCAGCGTCACGACCATCGGGCGTGTTGCCCGTTACCTGGCAGTCGGAAACGGCGGCTATGCGCTGGCGGTTCGCCGGCTGGAGATCGCAAGGAATGGATAAGGACACGCGACTGAAACTGGCCGTGCAGAAGTCCGGCCGGCTCACCGAGCACTCCCTCGACCTGCTCACGCGCTGCGGCCTGAAGCTCTCGCGCGGCAAGGACCAGTTGATGGGCTTCGGCGAGAACCTGCCGCTCGACGTGCTGTTCGTGCGCGATGACGACATCCCGGACCTGGTGCAGGAAGACGTCTGCGACCTCGGGTTCGTCGGGCTCAACGTGCTGGAAGAGCGGCGGCTGGAGATGCGCGCGCGCGGCGCGACGGCCCGGTTCGAGATACTGCGGCCGCTGGATTTCGGGCGCTGCCGCCTGTCGCTTGCCGTGCCGGAAGGCATGGCCTATGCCGGGCTGGCGGACCTCGCGGGCAAGCGGATCGCCACCACCTATCCGGCGCTGCTGGCCGACTTCCTGGCCCGCAACGGCCTGTCGGCCGAGATCGTGACGTTGTCTGGCGCGGTGGAGATAGCGCCACGCCTCGGTCGTGCCGACGTGATCTGCGACCTCGTGTCGTCGGGCTCCACGCTTCAGGCCAACCACCTGCGCGAGGTCCACACGTTGCTTCAGAGCCAGGTGGTGCTGATCCGCACGCCGGTGAAGCTCTCGCAGCTGAAGGAAGACTGGATCGCGCGCCTGCTGCTGCGCATCGACGGCGTGGAGCAGGTCAAGGAGAGCAAGTACATCATGCTGCATGCGCCGCGTTCGGCGTTGCCGCGCATCCGCGAGCTGCTGCCCGGCAGCGAGTCGCCGACCATCATTCCGCTCGAAGGATCCATCGACAAGGTCGCCGTGCACGCGGTCTGCCGCGAGAACGTGTTCTGGGAGACGCTCGAGAGCCTGAAGGCTGCAGGCGCCAGCGCGCTGCTCGTGTTGCCCGTCGAGAAAATGCTCAATTGAGCGCGCCCATGCAGACGCTGGAATGGAAAGTGCTGGACGAAGCCGGGCGCATGGCGGCCCTGGCCCGGCCGCAACTGGAATCGCGCGGCGACGTGGTGGAGCTGGCGCGTTCCATCATTCGCGAGGTGCGTGCCGACGGTGACGCTGCGTTGCTGCGTTTCGCCGCCCGTTTCGACCGCGCGAAGCTGTCCTCGCTCGAGGTCTCGGCGGCCGAGTTCGACGTGGCGGAAGGCAGGCTCAGCGCGGAGCAGCTGTCCGCCATCGACACGGCCATCGACAACGTGCAGCGATTCCATGCGGCGCAGATGCCCGCGCCGCTCGACATGGAAGTGATGCCGGGCGTGCGCTGCGAGCGGGTGCTGAGGCCGATTCCCGCCGTCGGGCTGTATGTGCCCGCCGGTTCAGCGCCACTGCCCTCCACCGTGATCATGACGGCGGTTCCTGCCCGGATCGCGGGCTGTCCGCAGCGCGTGCTGTGCACGCCCCCGGCTGCGGACGGCACGGCCAATGCCGCCGTGCTGGTCGCCGCCCGACGCTGCGGAGTCCAGCGCGTCTTCAAGGCCGGTGGCGCACAGGCGGTCGCGGCGATGGCCTACGGCACGGCAAGCATTCCGAAGGTGGACAAGATCTTCGGACCCGGCACGGCGCTGACCACGGCGGCCAAGCAGCTGGTGGCTGCCGATCCCGACGGCGCGGCATGCGACCTGCCGGCCGGTCCCTCCGAGGTGCTGGTGATAGCGGACGACTCGGCTCGTCCCGAGTTCGTTGCAGCGGACCTCCTGGCCCAGGCCGAACATGATGTGCTGGCGCAGGCCATCCTGGTCACCGATTCGGCGCGACTCGCGGCCGAGACGGCCGTTGCTTTCGATCACCAGCGCAAGTCGCTGTCCCGCGGTGCGGTACTCGATCAGTCGGCGCGCAATTGCCGGGCGATCCTCGTGCCGGACCTGGCGACGGCACTGGCCGTCTCGAATCGGTATGCGCCGGAGCACCTCATCATCCAGACCCGCGATCCGCGCGCCCTGCTCGCGGGAGTCACCAGCGCCGGATCGGTGTTCCTCGGCGAGTGGTCGCCGGAATCGATGGGCGACTACTGCTCCGGAACGAACCATGTGCTGCCGACCTATGGCTATGCACGCGCCTACAGCGGCCTGTCGCTGGTGGATTACCAGAAGCGCATCACGGTGCAGCAGCTGACGGCCGACGGACTCGCCCTGCTGGGGCCCGTGGCGCGCACGCTGGCGAACATGGAAGGGCTGGATGCGCATGCCAGTGCAGTCACCGTGCGGCTCGAGGCGCTGGCCCGGGACAACCAGCGATGAGTGCCCCGGCCGCTTCGACGCCCGCCAATCCGATGCTGCAACGGGCGCGCGAGGACATCCGCGCGCTGGCGCCCTACCAGCATGCCGCCTGGGAACCCCAGCTGACGCGCATGCATGCAAACGAGCTGCCGTGGCGCGTGGCCGGAGATGATTCGCTGGCCGGGTTGAACCGCTATCCGGAGCCACAGCCGCCGTCGCTGGTGCGCGGCCTCGCGGCACTCTATGGCGTGCGACCCGGTCAGCTGCTGGTGGGGCGCGGAAGTGACGAAGCGATCGACCTGCTGGTGCGCGTGTTCTGTCGGGCGGGTATCGACAAGGTCATCGTCTGTCCGCCGACCTTCGGCATGTATGCCGTGGCCGCGCGCATCCAGGGCGCGGCGGTCGTGCCGGTGCCGCTGCGCGCGGACGCCGGCTTTTCGCTGGATGAGGCGGCGATCCTCGATGCCGTCGACGATGACACCAGGCTGGTTTTCGTCTGCTCGCCGAACAACCCGACCGGAAACGCCATTCCGGTGGCGCGACTGCGGTCGCTGGCTGCCGCGCTGATGCCGCGTGCGATGCTGGTCGTCGACGAGGCCTATATCGAGTTCGCCGATGAGCCCAGCCTCGCCGGTGATATCGACGCGCACCCCAACCTTGCCGTGCTGCGCACGCTTTCCAAGGCCCATGGCCTGGCCGGCGCGCGGTGCGGATCCCTGCTGGCAGAGGCCTCGATCATCCAGCTCGCGCGCAAGGTGATACCGCCCTATGCCATCACCGAGCTCACCGTCGAGGCGGTCGCGCCGCTGCTGGCGCCCGATGCCACGAGCCTGATGCGTGAGCGCATCGCGGCGCTGGTCAGCGAGCGCGCACGGCTCGCCGGGGCGTTCGCCACCAACCCCCGCTTCACGAAGGTGTGGCCCTCGGATGCGAATTTCCTGCTCGTCGACTGCATCGATGCCGATGATGTGCTGCACCGCGTGCGTGGCGCCGGCCTGATCATCCGTGACGTGCGCCAGCCCGCGCTGCCGCGCAGCCTGCGCATCTCCGTGGGCAGCGCGGCCGACAACGACCGTCTGCTGGAGAGCCTGAAATGACCCACCTCGGAGCCAGGGGCCAGGCGCTGCGCGTGCTGTTCCTCGACCGTGACGGCACGCTGATCGAGGAGCCGCCCGATGAGCAGGTCGACAGCCTGGAGAAGATCCGGTTCATTCCCGGCGTGTTCGCGGCGCTGCAGAAGCTGGTCGCGGCGGGTTACCGGCTCGTCATGGTGACCAACCAGGATGGCCTCGGTACAAGCAGCTTCCCGCGCGAACGTTTCGAGCTGGCGCAGCAGTTTGTCCTGGAGGCTTTCGCCTCGCAGGGGCTTGTCTTCGATGCGGTCTGCATCTGTCCGCACCGCCCGGCCGACGGCTGCAATTGCCGCAAGCCGTCGCCGGGAATCATCCGCGACTACCTTGCCGGCGAATGCGGTCGACCTGGACGCGAGCGCCATGGTCGGGGACCGGCTGACCGACCTGGAGTTCGCGCGCAACATCGGCGTGCGCGGTTTTCGCTTGACGCAAGATGGAACCGCGGAGGAGACATGGCAGGCGATCGCGCAGCAGCTGTTGGCGCGGCGCGCCCAGCTGGCGCGCGAGACGCGTGAGACGCGCATTGCCGTGGCAGTGGACCTGGACGCGGAGAGCCCCATCCGCATCGCCACAGGCCACCGCTTCTTCGACCACATGCTCGAACAGCTGGCCAAGCATGGTGGCTTCTCGATGCAGCTGGACTGCACCGGTGACCTGGAAGTGGACGAACACCACACCGTGGAGGACTGTGCGCTGGCGATCGGGTCGGTCCTGCGCCTGGCGCTGGGCGACAAGCGCGGCATCGGCCGCTACGGCTTCCTGCTGCCCATGGATGAGTCGCAGGTGCAGGTGGCCATGGACCTCTCGGGCCGGCCCTATGCCGTGTTTGACGGCCACTTCCCGCGTACTGAGGTGGGCGGCCTGGCAACCGAGCTGGTGCCGCATTTCTTCCGCTCGCTGGCCGAGACGCTCGGCGCAGCCATCCATGTGTCGGTGAAGGGCGAGAACACGCACCACATGGTGGAAGCGTGCTTCAAGGGTGTCGGCCGCGCGCTGCGACTGGCGATCCGGCGCGAGGGCGTGGAGCTGCCGTCGACGAAGGGCGTGCTTTGAAGTCCGACGTGGTCGTGATCGACAGCGGCGGCGCAAACCTTGCGTCGCTGCTGTATGCACTGCAGCGCCTGGGGACGCGCGGCGAGGTCAGCGCCGATCCGGCGCGCATTGCCGGGGCATCGCACGTGCTGCTGCCTGGCGTGGGATCTGCCCAGCATGCAATGCAGCGGCTTGCGGCCAACGGCATCCCTGCCCTGCTGCCCACGCTGCGCGTGCCATTGCTGGGCATCTGCCTGGGCATGCAGCTGCTGTTTGAAGCCTCTGACGAGGCGCTGGAGGGCGAAGGGCCCACGCGCTGCCTCGGACTGCTGCCGGGACGCGTTACCCGCCTGCAGCCCGTGCCCGGCCGCCCGGTGCCGCACATGGGCTGGAACCAGCTGCAGTTGCTGGCTGAAGATCCGCTGTTCGACGGCATCAAGTCCGGCGACTACGTCTATTTCGTCCACAGCTATGTGGCACCTGCGACGGACGCCACGCTTGCGGTCACGGATTACGGCCAGCCGGTTCCGGCTGTCGTGCGCAGTGGCAATTTCCGTGGCGTGCAGTTCCACCCGGAACGCTCGGCCAGCGTGGGCGCACGGCTGCTCGACAACTTCCTGCGCATCGGAGCGTGACCGCGTGCTGCTGATTCCATCCATCGACCTGCGCGGCGGCCTCTGTGTGCGCCTGCTCAAGGGCCAGTTCGGCGCCGAGACGCGCTATGAAATCGATCCACTCGAACTGCTCGAGCGATATGCAGCCGCGGGTGCGCCCTGGCTGCACGTCGTGGACCTCGATGGTGCGCGCGACGGCACGCCGGGCAACCATGCGCTGGTGGCCCGGCTCTGTGCCACCAGGCGCCTGCGCATCCAGCTGGGTGGCGGCCTGCGGGATCCGGCCTCGATCGATGCGGTCGTGGCGGCGGGCGTATCACGCATCGTGATCGGCAGCGCGGCCGTGGAGCAGCCTGCGCTGTTGCGCGACAGTCTCGCCCGGCTCGGCGCGGACGGCGTTTGCCTGGCGATCGACGTGCGCATCGACGCTGGCGGCACGCCCCGGGTCCGCACGCGCGGCTGGGTGGAAGAGTCGCCTCTGTCGCTGTGGCAGCTGCTGGAGAGTTTTGCCGATACGCCGCTCAAGCACGTGCTGTGCACCGACATCGAGCGCGATGGCGCGCTGGGTGGCCCGAACCTGGCGCTTTACGAAGAGGCACGGCGGCGCGCACCGCACATCGCCTGGCAGGCCTCCGGCGGCATCCGCGATTCCGCCGACCTTGGGCAGTTGGCCCGACTCGGCGTGGCCGCGGCGATCAGTGGCAAGGCCCTGCTCGAGGGCCGCATAACCATGGAGGAGTTGCAGCGATTCTCGCCAGGCGCCTGATCCCCTGCCTTGACGTCCGCAATGGCCAGGTCGTCAAGGGCGTCCGTTTCCGCGACCACCGTGTCGTCGGCGACATCCTCGAGCTCGCCGCTCGCTACCGCGACGAAGGTGCAGACGAGCTGGTCTTCTATGACATCACCGCAAGTCCCGAGGGCCGCTCGGTTGATCGGGGCTGGATCGCGCGCGTGGCCGAAGTGCTCGACATCCCTTTCTGCGTGGCCGGCGGCATACGCAGCCTCGGCGACGCCGAGGCCATCCTCAATGCCGGCGCGGAGAAGGTTTCGGTGAACTCCCCGGCCCTGGCCGATCCGCCGCTGATCGAGGCGCTGGCGCGGCGCTTCGGATCGCAGTGCGTGGTGGTCGGCATCGACAGCCAGACGCTGGAGGATGGTCGACACGCCGTCTACCAGTTCACCGGCGACCCGGACCGCAGCCGCGATTCCGGCCGCGATACACTGGCATGGGTGCGCGAGGTGCAGTCGCGCGGCGCCGGGGAGATCGTGCTGAACTGCATGGCCAGCGACGGTGTCCGCAAGGGCTATGACCTGCCGCAACTCCTTGCCGTGCGCGCGCAGTGCCAGGTACCCCTGGTGGCCTCCGGCGGCGCTGGTGCACCCGAGCACTTCGCGGCGCTTTTCGAACAGCAGGCCGCGGATGCGGCGCTTGCCGCCAGCGTATTCCACAGCGGCCAGATTGCGATTCCCGACCTGAAGCGCTACCTGCGCGAACGACATATCGAGGTGCGTCCATGACGATTGCCACCAGCGGACTCGACCGTCTCGACTGGGACAAGTCCGGCGGGCTGATTCCGGGCGTGATCCAGGACGCGCGCACTGAAGCCGTGCTGATGCTCGGCTGGTTCAGCCGCGAGTCGCTGGCGGCGACGCTCGAACGGGATCACGTCGTCTTCTTCAGCCGCTCGAAGCAGCGGCTGTGGGAGAAGGGCGAGACTTCCGGCAATTTCCTCGCGCCGGAGTCCATCGTGGCGGACTGTGATTTCGACACGTTGCTGGTCCGCGTGCGACCGGTGGGTCCGGCCTGTCATCGCGGCACGACCACCTGCTTCGGTGACGGAGAGCCGCCGGCGAGCTACGGCCTGGGATTTCTCGCGCGCCTGGAGTCGGTGCTCTCCTCCCGCATCGCGGAACAGCCGGAAGGCAGCTACACGGCACGACTGCATTCACAGGGCGTGCGCCGCATGGCACAGAAGGTAGGCGAGGAAGGCGTCGAGGTGGCGCTGGCCGCGGCCGGTGACGAGAAGGAACTGGTCAGCGAGGGCGCAGACCTGATCTTCCACCTGGCGCTGCTGCTGCGCTCGCGTGGACTGTCGCTTGCGGATGTCACCGCGGAACTGGCCGCGCGCCACCAGGCCCGTCCGGGCTAAAGGTCAGTCGAGGATCAGTTCTTCGGGCGGCGCACGCAGGTTGTAGCTCGAGGCCATCGAGCGCGCGTAGGCGCCCGCATTGGCCACGAGCAGCACGTCGCCCTCGCGCGTTTCCGGCAGTCGCCGGTCGTGCCCCAGCACATCGCCCGTCTCGCAGATCGGTCCAACCACGTCGTAGCTGCCGACCGTATCCTCGCCGGGGCGCGACAGGTTCACGATCTCGTGGAATGCCCCATACAGCGCGGGCCGTATCAGCGCGTTCATGCCGGTGGCGACCCCGACATAGCCCTGCTCGCCTTTCTGCTTCAACTGGGTGACGCGTGCCAGCAGCACGCCAGACACGGCGACCAGATAGCGGCCTGGCTCGATCCACAACGCGAACTGCGGATACTCTGCCTTCACGGCCAGCAGCGCCTGGTCCAGCGCCGCCAGGTCAACGCTCTCGCGCTGGTTGGCGTCAGGCACGCCGAAGCCGCCACCGATGTTCAACACGCGCACGTCCGGGAAGCCGGTGGCGACCTGCGCCAGCGCGCGTGCCGTGTGTGCCCAGTTCTGGATGTCGAAGATTCCGCTGCCGGTGTGTGCGTGCAGGCCGAAGATCCTTGCGCCGGCCGCACGCGCAAGTCGCGCGAGCTCCGCAAGCTCGTCCGTCGGCACGCCGAACTTGGCATAGGTGCCCGCCGTGCGGACGTGCTGGTGATGGCCGCGACCGGTGCCGGTGTCGACGCGCACCAGAACCTGCCGGTTTGCGAACAGCTCCGGCCACTGCTGCAATGCATGCAGGTTGTCGATGGTGACGCTGACCCCGAGCTCGAAGGCTCGCGCGTACTCGGCGCGCGGCGCGAAGTTCGGGGTGAACAGGATCCGGCCCGGGTCGATGTCCGGCAGCAGGCGCAGCACATGCTCCAGCTCGGCCAGCGAAACGCACTCCATCGCGATTCCGGAGGCATTCAGCGTCCGCAGCAGATCCGGATGCCAGTTCGCCTTCACCGCATAGTGGACGCGATCCACGGCGGTGAGTCCGTTCAGTGCTGTGGCGGCGGCACGCACGGTCGGCAGGTGGTACACGTAGGCGGCGTCGCGTGCGCCGAGCAGCGACAACAGGTTTGCGGACTCGCGTTGCCACCACCAGCGCTCGGCCGGTGCCGTGGGCGACTCCGGCTGGCGGAACAACTCCTCCCAGGTGGGTCCGAGCACCTTGTCGCCGCGCTCGGGGTGGATCAGCAGCGCGTGCAGCTGCTCCACGAGGCGGTCGGCCTGGCGCTCATCGACGACGAAGGTGAAGTTCAGGTCGTTGGCGGCCTGGGAGACAAGGTAGATCTTCTGGTCCTCGAAGAACGCCAGCGCCTCGCCCAGGCGATGCAGGATGCCGCGGATGTTGCGCCCGACGAGGCTGACCGAGGCGCAGGGTCCGATCACATGGGCGCGGCACAGTACGGACAGGTCAGCGAGCAGCCGGCCGATGACATCGGCATCCAGCGTGTTGGCCTGCGGATCGAGCGATACGGTGACGTTGGTCTCCGACGTGGATACGAGGTCAACGGACAGTCCATGGGCCTTGAACACCTGGAAGGCGTCCGACAGGAAGCCGACCTCGTGCCACATGCCGGGGCTTTCCATCGACACCAGCGTGATCCCCTTCTTCACGCAGACGGCCTTGACCTTGGCCGAGCCGTCCAGCGGCGAGGCACTGATGTGCGTCCCTTCGAGCAGCGGGGTCTGCGTTGCGTAGACGAACAGCGGGATGCCATGCACGCGCACCGGCATGACGCAGCGCGGGTGCAGCACCTTGGCGCCCGAGCTGGCGATCTCCTGCGCCTCGTCGTAGTGCAGCTCGCGCAGCAGACGCGATGTGGGCGTTGAGCGCGGGTTTGCACTGAACATGCCTGGCACGTCGGTCCAGATCTCCAGCCGCCTGGCCTGCAGCTTTGCGGCGAAGTAGGCCCCGGAGGTGTCCGAGCCGCCGCGACCGAGCAGCACGGTGTCGCCGGCCGCGTCGCTGGCGATGAAGCCCTGCGTGATCACGACCGGCGCCATGCCGGAAAGGCGCTTGCCGAGCGCTTCGTCCGGGGAAAAGTCACAGGTGGCAGCGAGCCAGTTGCCCCGCGAGGTTGCGGCATTGCGTGTTTCGGCGAACAGACCCGTGCGCGCATCCCACCATGCGACATCGATCCCCTGCCCCTGCAGGAAGCGCGAGCCGATCTCCGTGGCCATCAGCTCGCCATTGGCCATGACCCGTGCCCGCGTGCGGTCGCTGATCTCGTGCGTCAGGTGGATGCCCTGGGCGATCTGGCGCAGTTCCGTGAAATAGCCTTCGAGCTGCTCGCTGCAGCCAACGCCCAGCTCTTCGCACAGCTGCAGGTGTCGGGCCTCGATCGCAGCCAGCGCGGCCTCGTGCTCGCCTGCCAGTGCCGCGCTGAGCAGCCGCTCCAGGCGGTCGGTAACGCCGCTGACCGCGGAATGCACGATGAGGACCTGCGCACCGTCGGCCTGGCGCTGGCGTACGACGCCGGCGATGTTGCGCCAGTTCGGCAGTGTGGAAACACTCGTGCCGCCAAACTTCAGCACGATCCAGGGTGCTGCAGCGCGCGATGTCATGGGGAAGGTGTCAGACGTCCAGGTCTTCGAAATCCTGGAGGTCCTTCTTCAGCTTGCGCTCGGCAAGGACTTCCTCGAGCTTGCTCCAGGCAGCCTTGCCCTTCTTGCCTTTGTCCCGCGCGCGCTTGTCCACGCGGTCCAGCAGCTTGTCGTAGACGCTGCCGTCTTCCTGCTCTGCAAGAAACTCTTCGTCGATTTCAAATCGGCCGTTGTCGCGCTCAGACATCTGGCTTTGGGGGAGTATTTTTCGTTAAATCAGGTAGTTATGCCCGAAACTGCCGGGCATTGGGCTGCGAACTATAGCGAATTCGCGGCGGCGTTCAACTCCGATTCACCAGCCTCGAGCCCGACGACCACCGGCATGCCCCTGGCGCGGCCCAGTTCCGCACGGGCGCGATCCCAGTGGATTGCCGCCTGGGAGTCCCCTAGCGCCTTGTCAAAAAGTGGTTCAAGAACAGCAACATCCGGCTCGGAAGTCTGTCCCTGATTGTCAATCGGAGGGTGTGCTTCGAGGACGAGCTGGCCCCTGATCCAGGCGACTTTGACGGGCTCGTTGATCAGGTAAACGGGCGTTCCGACCGACACCATCGGAAACAGCTCCTCGATGTCCTCCGGATACATGCGGATGCAGCCGTGCGTGACCGCCATGCCCACGGCGATGGGGTTGTTGGTCCCATGGATCAGGTAGGCGCCCTTCAGCCCCAGGCGCATGGCAAAGGCGCCCAGCGGGTTGTCCGGTCCGGCCGGCACCACGGCAGGCAACGGCGGGTCGCCGCGTTCCCGGTGTTCCTTGCGGACCGACTCCGGGGGCGTCCAGGTGGGATTTTCCCGCTTCTGGGTAATCGAGGTCTTGCCCAGCGGGGTGTGCCAGTCCATCTTGCCGATGCTGACCGGGTACGTATAAACGCGCTGCGGCTGGCCCGCCACGCGCTTCGGGAAGTAGTACAGGCGATGCTCGGGCAGGTTGACGACAATGCCCTCTCGCGGGCCCTGCGGCAGGATGCGCTGACCCGGGATCACGATCTCCCTTTCAGCCCCTGGGAGCCACGGATCCATCCCCGGGTTGACCCGGACAATCTCCTCTGAACCGAGACTGAAGCGCCTGGCGATGTCGTAAAGGGTGTCCTCGTAGCGGGTCACCACCCGCTCCTCGCGGCCCAGCAGCGACCCGTCGGTCTCTTCCAGCGAGAACACGGTGGCCAGCGCGGGGGGCGAAAGGACTGCCAGCAGCAAGGCAGCCAGCGCCAGGGTTCCCTTGGAGTCTGTTTTCGAAGCGTTCATGGATCCTCCCAATTTGGCCTATTCGTGCTGCCGGTTCAAGCCAGCTGCTAGGCTCTTGTGATGAGCGCCCCGCCGCCTGCCCGATTGACGGTCGCCCGCCTTCCCGAACTGGTGGGGCTGCGGCTGGCCCCGACGGAATGGATGCCGGTGACGCGCGAACGGATAAAGGCCTTTGCCGACTGCACGGGCGACCATCAGTTCATCCACGTGGATCCGGAGCAGGTGCGCGAGCGGACCCCCTTTCCCGACGTGCTCGCGCACGGCTTCCTGCTGCTGTCGCTGGCCGCAGGTATCCGGCCGGTGGATGAGCCACAGGTTGAGGATCTGGCGCTGGTCCTGAACTACGGCATCGACCGCCTGCGTTTCGTCAGCCCGGTGTTTGCCGGGCAACGGGTGCGCTATCTCGTGCAGATCACCGGTGCGGAGCCGCGCGAGGACGGACGTATGCTGTTGAAGCGCGAACTGACGCTGGAAGTGGCGGGCCGCGAACAGCCCGCGCTGGTCGCTACCGTTCTCGCGCTGTATATCCCGCAGCGGCCTGCATGACCGACCGCTGCGAGGCCGTCTGAAAAATCAGCCGCTGGCTGCGGGCGCGCTGCTGGAGAGGATCTGCTTCCAGGACACTTCCTGTCCGTTGCGGCGGCCCTTCTCCACCAGCTTCAGTCCCGCGGCGTCAATCGTCAGCGTGTAAGCCTTGTCGTCGACGAGGATTTCGCGCTTGAGCGGGCGTTCGAGTTTGGTCGTCATGTTCTGCTGGCCTCTTCCGATGGCGTGGATTGGTAGGCCGGCAAGCCTATCACCATACCGGCGACATGCCATAGACTGGCACGCATGACCCGCGCCAGGAAGCGCATTGCGCCGCCCGTGGAACCGGTGTCCGAACGCGTGCGCCGCCGGCTGCAGCGGGCGGGCCGCCGCTTCCACGCGAATGACAACATCGCCGATTTCCTCGAGGACGGCGAAGTTGCCGAGCTGATCGACGAGGTTGCCGCGGGGATGCAATCCGTGCTGCGTAGCCTGGTGATCGACACGGACGGTGACCACAACACCCAGGATACGGCGCGCCGCGTCGCGAAAATGTACGTCACGGAGGTATTCCGCGGCCGTTTCTTTGCCGCGCCCGCGGTCACCGAGTTCCCGAATGCCGAGCGCCTGAACGAGCTGATGATCGTGGGCCCGATCACGGTGCGCAGCGCCTGCAGCCACCATTTCTGCCCGATCATCGGGCGCGTCTGGATCGGCCTGATGCCGAACGAGCACTCGAACCTGATCGGGTTGTCGAAGTACGTGCGGCTGACGGACTGGATCATGAGCCGCCCGCAGATCCAGGAAGAGGCGATCACGCAGGTAGCGGAACTGCTGATGTCCAAGGTCAGCCCCGACGGCCTCGCCGTGGTGATGGAGGCGGATCATTTCTGCATGCACTGGCGCGGCGTGAAGGACGACCAGGCACGGATGATCAACAGCGTGATGCGCGGCTCCTTCCTGAAGGACCACACGCTGCGACGCGAATTCCTGTCCCTGATCCGGCTCAACACCTAAAGGCAGCAGCCATGCTCGTCCGACTCACCTACGCCAGCCGCACGCTGCGCAAGCCCGACAAGAAACTGGTCACCTCGATCCTGGCCACGAGCCAGAAGAACAACGCCGCGCGCGGGGTCACCGGCGTGCTGTGCTTCAGCGACGAGGTATTCCTGCAGGTGCTGGAAGGTGGCCGCGAGGAGGTCTGCGAGACCTACAACGCCATCGTCCGCGACGAGCGCCACACCAGGGTGCAGTTGCTGAATTTCGAGGAGATCAGCGAGCGGCGCTTTGGCGGCTGGGCCATGGGCCAGGTGGATACCGGCCGCGTGAACCCGTCCCTGCTGCTCAAGTATGCCGAGAAGGCCGTGCTCAACCCCTTTGCCGTATCCGGCAAGGTGTCGTTGGCGTTGCTCGAAGAGTTGAGCGACACGGCCTCGGTGGTCGGTCGCTCAATCTGATTGCACCGATTATCGATCTGCTAGACTCGGTACCACGTCCGCATTGTTCCCGGTCCTGCTCTTGTCACCTCGGGGGTTTATCATGAAACGACTGCTTTGCATCGGTGTGGCTGCGGCGATTGCCGCGGTGTCGTCCACCACCTGGGCCCAGGGTGGCCCGCCCACGCCTGAACAGCAGGCCAAGTCGGCGATCGAAACGCGCCAGGGCCTGTTCAAGGTCATGGCGAGCCAGTTCGGCCCGATTGGCGGCATGCTGCGCAACCAGGTGCCCTTCGACGCCGCGCTGGTGGCGAAGAATTCGGCCCGCATCGAGGTGATCTCCGACATGGTCCCGGAGCTTTTCGCGAATGACACGCGCAAGTTCACGGCGACGCCGACCAAGGCGCTCGACGGCATCTGGAACAGCCTGCCCGACTTCAAGGTGAAGTCCGATGGGCTGACCAAGGCCGCCGCCGCGTTGACCGCTGCCGCCAAGTCCGGCGACAAGGCCGCGACGCTGAAGGCAGCTGGCGAAGTCGGCAAGGCGTGCGGCGCCTGCCACGACAGCTACCGCGCCAAGTAAATCCGCGCTGCGGCCCGCAAGGGCTGTGAACAGGGCCGGAACGCGAAAGCGCTCCGGCCCTGTTCGTTTCAGTAGTAATCCTCGATAACCGGTGGTGGCGCGAAAGCCAGCACCGCGTAGACCGTCGCGGCGCTCAGCACCGCGATCACCAGCGCCTTGAGCAGTTGCGAATCCGTGATTGCATGGCCTTCGGGCACCACCGCCGCCTTCTTGTAGCCCGTGAACATCGGGCCCACCAGGTCCTGTCGCTTGTAGAAGGCGTAGAACAGGATCGTCAGCACGTGCAGTCCGACGAGCCACAGCAACACGTCGAAGTTCAGGTGGTGCAGGGTGGTCAGGCGGTCCGCCGTCTCGCCACTCACCGCCGGGTTCCAGGGTCCCGACCACACGATGTCATCGGTGATGAACAGGCCGGACACGGCCTGGATGGTCACCATCAGCAGCATCACGATGACCGCGAGCGCTCCGAGCGGGTTATGGCCGACAGCCTGTTTTGAATCCCGCCTGAACAGGTCCGGCCGCATAGCCGCCGATGCGCCCCGGCTTGAAGAATTCCGAAAAGCGCGCGTGCTTCGGCCCGAAAAAGCCCCAGAGGATGCGGAAGATCACGAGGCCCAGGGTCCAGTAGCCCAGGTACATGTGCCACTTCATGGACGGCGAGCCGGGGTCAGCCGTCAGCCAGGACGCGACCATGCTGGCGACGAGCACCCAGTGGAACAGGCGCGTGGGCAGATCCCAGACAAGGCGTTTTTCCGCCATCACAT
Source organism: uncultured Pseudomonadota bacterium (assembly GCA_963785055.1). GTDB lineage: Bacteria > Pseudomonadota > Gammaproteobacteria > Steroidobacterales > Steroidobacteraceae > ZC4RG30. The sequence goes on along the minus strand of CAWATT010000008.1, from coordinate 39,195 downwards.
CACTCCTTTCGGCCGAACCGGCCCTTGCTCGCGTCGAATGACAATAGCCGGGGAGTATCGTTCATTCGCCACGGCCCGGTCATGCCCCGGGGAGCATCGCGGAGGCCTCCAGGCGGGGTTTTGCGGGCGCCCATGGCGCCGGATTGCTATGATCCGCGCCCCTTTTGATCACGCGGGCCCCTTGGGCCCGGAGCGAACGAACCGTGAAGACCGATGAGGCGATGGCGGAGATCCTCAAGCGCGAGGGCGTGAAGTACCTGTTCGGTTATCCGCGCAACGCCCTGCTCGATGCGGCCGCGAAGAAGGACATCCGCACGATCATCGTTCGCCAGGAACGCACCGGCCTGCACATGGCCGATGCCGTCTCGCGCATGACGCGCGGCCAGGTCATGGGCGCCTTCTGCATGCAGCACGGGCCCGGCGCCGAGAACGCCTACGGTGGCGTCGCGCAGGCCTATGCCGACTCCGTGCCCATCCTGGTCATTCCCCAGGGCTATGCGCGCAAGAACATGTACCTGCCCTACAACTACAACTCGACCATCCAGATGAGGGGCATCTCCAAGCACTGCGAGCCGGTGCTGATCGGCGCCGAGGTGCCGAACATCATGCGCCGCGCGTTCACGCAGCTTCGCAATGGCCGGCCCCAGCCGGTGGTCATCGAAGTGCCGCTGGACGCGTTCAACGACGAGGTGCCCGAGCCGCTGGACTACCAGCCCGTCTATGCATCGAAGTCGGCGCCCGATCCGGAGGCTGTCGTCCGCGCCGCGAAGATCATCGCAGAGGCCAAACACCTCCTGATCCACGCCGGCCAGGGCGTGCACTGGGCCAATGCCTATGCGGAGCTGCAGGAACTGGCCGAGTTGCTGGGCGCGCCGGTGAGCACCTCGCTGCCGGGCAAGAGCACGTTCAACGAGCGCCACCCGCTCTCGCTGGGCTCGGGCGGCCATGGCATCAATGGCCAGGTCTGGAAGTTCGTCAGTGAAGCCGACGTGGTCTTCGGCATCGGCTGTTCGTTCACGGAAAGCAGCTTCGCCATCCAGTTCCCGCAGGGTGGCCCGGGACGGCGCTACATCCACTCGACCATCGACCCGGTGGATTTCAACAAGACCATCCGCTCGGAGATCGGCCTGATCGGCGACGCGAAGCTGGTGCTCAAGGCGCTGATTGCCGAACTGCGCAAGACCATCAAGGCCAATCGCGACGCGACGAAGGTCGCCGCGGAGATCAAGGCGATCGAGGCCGAATGGATCAAGCTCTGGCTGCCGAAGATCAACAGCGAGAAGAGCCCGCTGTCGCCCTATCGCGTGCTGCGTGACCTTCAGGCCACGGTCGACATCGACAACACCATCATCACGCACGATGCGGGCAGCCCGCGCGACCAGCTCGTGCCGTTCTGGAAATCCACGACACCCCTGTCGTACATCGGCTGGGGCAAGACCACGCAGCTGGGGTACGGCCTGCCGCTGGCGATGGGCGCCAAGCTCGTGCACCCCGACAAGTTGTGCATCAATGTCTGGGGCGATGCGGCGATCGGCTTCACCGGCATGGATTTCGAGACTGCGGTGCGCGACCGCCTGCCCATCCTGTCCATCCTGCTGAACAACTTCACGATGGCGATCGAGCTGCCGATCATGCCCAACGCCACGCAGCGATTCCGCGCCACGGACATCTCCGGCGACTACGCCGCGATGGCGCGCGCGTTCGGTGGGTACGGCGAGCGCGTGACGAAAGCCGACGACATCGTCGCGGCGATCAAGCGCGGCATCGAAGCCACGCAGAAGGGACAGCCGGCACTGCTCGAGTTCATCACCGAGCAGGAGACCGAAGTCAGCCGGCCGTGGGTACCCGGGGGCAAGTAAGGCTGCAGGGGCACCGCGCCGTCAGGCGACGACAACCTCGACCAGCGTCGGGAGTTTCGACGCGAGCGCGGTGCGCAGCACGCCTTCCAGTTCCACGGCCCGGGTGACGCGCACCGCCTCGCACCCCTGGGCCTTCGCCAGTTGCACGAAATCAAGGCCGGGAAGGTCCGTGCCCACGGGGCTTGTGATGCCGAAGCGCTCGGAGAAGTGATGCAGCGCTTCGTAACGGCCGTTCTTGACGATCACGAATGTGATCGGGAGCCGCAGCTGCGCCGCGCTCCATAGCGCCTGGATCGAATACATCGCCGAGCCGTCGCCGAGCAGCGCGATCACCTTCTTCCCCGGCTTGCCCAGCGCTATGCCCACCGATGCCGGCAGTGCGTGCCCCAGGCCGCCGCTGCTGCAGGTGTAGAAGGTTTCGCTGCGCAGGATGGGCAGGTGCCGCTGCATCGGGCCGCGCGTGCTCGGCGCCTCCTCGACGATGATCGATTCCGGATCCCGCAGCCGCGCCAGCACCTGCATCAGCAGCGCATCGCTGGGCGGATCGGCCAGCGGCAATTCGGGTGTTGGCCCGCGGCCGCGCTGCGCGGCCGGAGGCGACTGGCGCGGCACGGCCAGCAGGTCCCGCAGCGCGGCGCCCACGCTGCCAGAGGATGGAGCGGCCGGCAAGCGCGCTCGCCGCCCAGTCCGGATCCTCCGTCAGCTGGAACACCGACAGCCCCCGCGGCACATAGGGCCCCTGCCCTTCGGCGTGGTACGTGAAGACCGGTGCGCCGATCGCGACCAGCAGGTCGTGCCCGTCCAGTCGGCGGCTGATCTCCTCGCGGAACGCCGGCAGGAAGCCCTGCGAACAGAACATGGTCCTCCGGAAAGCCACAACGCCCGATCAGCGGACTGACCCACACCAGCGCGCCATGCCGCTCCGCCAGCGCGAGCAGGTCGTCCCATGCGCCATCGCGGTCCACCGCTCCGCCGATCACGAACACCGGCCGACGGCTTGCCGAACAGGGCCTCGCCCAGCTGCGCGATCGCCGCGGCATCCGGCCGAATGGAGCGCGACACCTCGCGCGTTGCTACCCCCTCCGTCTGCACATCCCAGTCGTCGATGGGCACCGAGACGAAGGTCGGTCCACAGGGCGGCTCCATCGCCAGGTAGTACGCGCGCGCGATCGCCAGCGGCACATCCTCGGCGCGGGCCGGCTCGCAGGCCCATTTCACATAGGGCTTCGGCAGCTCCGTGGGCTGCGTGGCGAACAGGAAGGGCTCCATCTGCAGCAGCGAGCGGGATTGCTGGCCAGCGGTGATCACCAGCGGAGTGCGGTTGCGATAGGCGGTGAAGATGTTGCCCATGGCATGCCCCACGCCAACCGCGGAATGCAGGTTCACGAAGGCCGCATTGTGCGTCGCCTGCGCGAAGCCATCGGCCATCCCGACGACCACCGATTCCTGCAGCCCGAGCACATAGCGGAAATCCGCCGGAAACTCGCGGAACATGGTCAGTTCGGTAGAGCCCGGATTGCCGAAGATCGTCGTGACCTTCAGCGACCTCAGCAGCTCGAAAGTGGCTTCGCGGACTGTCGGCATCGATTGGCTCCCGTTCAAGGGCGCCGGGCCGGCATCAGGGCCGGCACCGGCGACATTCGATAGAATAGCCGCACCTGCAACCATCGGGGCTCAATTGGGGGGCTGGACAGAGTGACTGACCGCATCGTTTCCGGCCGCCTGCAGGTCGACCCGGCACTGCATGCCTTCGTGGAGGCCGAGGCGCTGCCCGGCACCGGCATCGAGCCCGCCGCGTTCTGGCGAGGCCTGGAAACCGTGCTGTCGGAGTTCACGCCGCGCAACGACGTGCTGCTCGCACGCCGGGACGAGCTGCAGGCGCGCATCGATGCCTGGTGGCGCGAGCACAAGGGCCTGGCCTTCGATGTCACCGCCCACACCGCTTTCCTGCGCGACATCGGCTATCTCGTTGCCGAACCGGTGGGCGTGACGATCGACACGGCCAACGTCGACCCGGAGATTGCCGAGGTCGCCGGCCCGCAGCTGGTCGTTCCGGTCAGCAATGCGCGCTACGCGCTGAACGCCGCGAATGCGCGCTGGGTCAGCCTTTACGACGCGCTCTATGGTACGGATGCGATCTCACCTCCCGATGCATCTGCCCGCGGCTACGACCCGGCCCGAGGCGCGCAGGTCATCGCCTGGGCGCGTGGCCTGCTGGACGAGATCGCGCCGCTGGCCCGGGGCAGCCATGCCCAGTCAACGGGTTATTCGATCCGCGATGGCCAACTCTCGGTGCGACTTGCCGATGGCACGGACGCGGGCCTGGCCATTCCCGCCCGCTATGCCGGCTGGCGCGGCACACCGGCCCTGCCCACGGCCATTCTGCTGCGCAATAACGGCCTGCACGTCGAGATCACGATTGACCGCAGTCACCGCATCGGCAGCCTTGACGCCGCCGGCATCGCCGACCTGCTGGTCGAGGCGGCGCTGACGACCATCCAGGACTGCGAGGATTCGGTCGCAGCGGTCGATGCCGCCGACAAGGTTGGCGTGTACCGCAACTGGCTGGGCCTGATGAACGGTCGCCTCGAGGCCGTCATCGCCAAGGGCAGCCAGAAACTCACGCGGCGACTGAACGAAGACCGGCGTTATACCGATCCGAAGGGTCGGGAACTGACGCTTCCCGGTCGAAGCCTGATGCTGGTGCGCAACGTCGGGCATCACATGCGCTGTGATGCCGTGCTGCTGGACGGCCAGCCTGCCTACGAGACGGTGATCGACGCCTGCATCACGCTCACCATCGCGCTGCACGACGTGCAAGCGCCTGCGGCAGAACAGCCGCACGGGCGCCATCTATGTCGTCAAGCCCAAGATGCACGGCCCGGACGAAGTGCGACTGGCCAACGAGCTCTTCGACCGTATCGAAGACCTGCTGGGATTGCCGCGCCATACGGTGAAGATGGGAGTGATGGACGAGGAACGGCGCACCAGCGCCAATCTTGCCGCGTGCATCGCCGAGGCCCGGCACCGCATCGTGTTCATCAACACCGGTTTCCTCGACCGCACCGGAGACGAGATCCACACCGCGATGGAAGCCGGTCCCGTGCTGCCGAAGGAAGCGGTCAAGGTGCAGCCCTGGATCCGGGCCTACGAGAAACGCAACGTGCTGATCGGCCTCGCGATGGGGTTTGCAGGGCGCGCACAGATCGGCAAGGGCATGTGGGCAATGCCGGACCTGATGGCAGGGATGCTGGCGGCGAAGATCGCTCACCCGCAGGCGGGCGCAAGCACGGCCTGGGTGCCTTCGCCCACGGCCGCGGCGCTGCATGCACTGCACTATCACCGCGTCGACGTGCGCGCCGTCCAGGCGGCGATGACTGGCGAGCCCATTCCGGGTACCGACGATCTGCTCACCCCGCCACTCATGCACGACCTGCCGTCACCCGAGGCCGTGCAGCAGGAACTGGACAACAACATCCAGGGGATCCTCGGCTACGTCGTGCGCTGGATCGACCAGGGCGTCGGCTGCTCGAAGGTGCCCGACATCCACGATGTCGGCCTGATGGAAGATCGCGCGACACTGCGCATATCCAGCCAGCATGTCGCCAACTGGCTGTACCACGGCGTCTGCACGCGAAGCACAGGTTCGCGCCACGCTTGAACGCATGGCCGGCGATCGTCGACCGGCAGAACGTCGCCGACGCCGCCTACCAGCCGATGGCAGCGGACTTCGCGCGCAACCTGGCTTGCGAAGCCGCCAGCGACCTGATCTTCAAGGGACGCGAGCAACCCAACGGCTATACCGAATTCATCCTCAGCGCACGGCGCCGCCAGTTCAAGGCATCCAGGGAGACCGCATGATTACCCGCAAGACCCTTTCACTCGATGAAGCCAAGAAGGTTGCCGCCGCCGCGTCGGCGAAGGCCCGGGCCGAAAACTGGACCGTGGTCATTGCGGTCCTCGACGTTGGCGGTCACCTGATCTACCTCGAGCGCGCCGACGGCACGCAGCTGGGATCCGTGGTCGTTGCCCAGGAAAAGGCGCGCACCGCCCTGCTCTTCAAGCGCCCGACCAAGGCGCTGGAGGAAGGGGTTCTCGGCGGCCGCGTGCACATGATGTCGTTGCCCGGGGTCACCGCTGTCGAGGGCGGACTGCCGTTGCTGAAGGACGGGGAGATCGTCGGCAGCATCGGCGTTTCGGGCGTGATGTCCAGCCAGGATGGCCAGGTCGCGGCTGCCGGCGCCGAGATCGTCGCCTCGTTCTGATGTATTCCTGCCCAAGCCGGGGTTGAGGCGCTGCACGGTGCGGCGCATCATCGTCGCAACGGGAACGCCCGCTCGCACACAAACGGGGGAGACGACATGTCGACGACCGTGCGCCGCTTCGTGCGGCTGGCCATTGCACTTGCCGCCGTTCCGGTTCCATCCCTGGCGCAGGAAGCCGGGATCGATATCCTCGAGGAAATCGTCGTCACCGCCCAGAAGCGCGAGGAGTCCCTGCGCGACGTCCCGCTGTCGGTCGAAGCGGTTTCAGGCGAGAAACTCGCCGACGTCGGCATCGTTCGCCTCGACGACCTGAAGTCCTACGTGCCCAACCTGCAGGTGACCGAAACGGGCATCGCCAACAACTTCTACATCCGCGGCATCGGCTCGGGCCTGAACCAGGGCTTCGAGCAGTCGGTCAGCATCTACGCGGACGGCATCTACCGTGGCCGTGGCCACCAGTCGCGCATGCCCTTCCTCGACCTGGAGCGCGTCGAAGTGCTGCGTGGCCCGCAGCCCATCCTGTTCGGCAAGAATGCCGTGGCCGGCGCAGTGAACCTGATCAGCGCGCGTCCGGGCGATGTCTTCGAGGGCATGGCGCGCCTGTCCTATGACTTCGAGCTCGACGAGACGCTGGGCTCCGCAATGCTGTCGGGGCCGATCACCGAGACCTTCGGTGCCCGCGCGGCCGTGCATTACCGCCAGGCGGATGGCTATGTCGACAACCTGACGCTGGGCACCTCGGAGCCCAGCCGCGACGAGATCGCTGGCCGCCTCACCTTTGATTGGGACATGACGGATGACCTGAGTGCATCGCTGCGGCTCGAAGGCGGCAGCTATGAGGTGGAAGGCCGGCAGATCGAGATCTTCAACGAAACGCCCATCCTTCCGACCGCGCCGCCGTTGCCGCCCAACACGGCCTTTGCAGGTCGCACCTACAGCGAGATCGTCAGCGGAACGCCAAACCTCGGCCAGGGCCAGGATCCCAGCGCGTCGAACAACGTGCTCGACTACCAGCGCTCCTCCAATGGCGACAGCAGCGACCTTTCGAACTTCGAGGCGGCACTGACCGTCGACTATGACTTCGCCAATGGAGTCACGCTGACATCAGTCACCGGCTACAGCACCTACGACCTCGACGAGCTGTGCGATTGCGACTTCGTCGGTGCGACGGTATTCAATGCCGGCGTCACCGAAGAGTACGACCAGTTCAGCCAGGAGATCCGCTTCACCTCCCCCGTGGGCGAGCGCCTGGACTGGATCGCCGGCGCCTTCTTCCAGAAGTACGACCTGGAGGAGACCGACTACCTGTTCGTTCCCTCCAACAGTCTCGTGATCCCGGTGCTGACCGGCGCCTTCCAGCAGCAGGGCATCTGCACGCCCACCTCGACGCCGAACTGTTCGACGCTGGCGGGTTTCTTCCGCAATGCCGCCAATCCGCGGCAGTTCAGCCAGGACAGCACGCTGTGGTCTGCATTCGCGCAGGTCAGCTGGCACTTCAACGAGCAGTGGACGCTGACGGCCGGTGGCCGCTACAACGACGAGCAGAAGGACGGTTCACGTGCCACGCAGCTGACGGCCGGCCTTGGTGGCCCGCCACTGCCACCTTCCACCTACCCGCTGTTCGCGCAGGTGCTCGGCATCATTCCGCACAGCGTCGAGGGCTCCCTGTCGGAGTCGAATTTCTCGCCGCTGGTGAACCTGGAATGGCAGTTTGCGGACAGGTCCATGGCCTATCTCTCATGGGCGCAGGGATTCAAGTCCGGCGGCTTCGATGCGCGCTCGAACAAGCCGCCGCCGCCCGCTTCCACCGGGACCTTCCAGTTCGGACCCGAGAAGGCGAACACCTACGAACTCGGCGCGAAGATGGGACTGGGCCGCACGGCCGAAATCAACGCGGCGTTCTACTACACCGAATACGAGGACCTGCAGACCAGCGCCTTCGACGGCGCAATCGGTTTCAACGTCGGCAGCGGCAGCGCCGAGGTCATGGGTGTCGAGCTGTCGGGTCGCTGGCGCGTCACGCCGCAGTTCATGTTGTCGGGCTCGATGGCCTGGCTCGACTTCGAGTGGACCGACTACTACGGGCAGTGCTACTTCGGCCGGGCGCCCGATGGCACCGGGGCCAATGCCGGCAACTGCAACTACGCCGGCTTCAGCAACCAGCTGGCACCGGAATTCACCGGTGTGCTGTCCGGAGACTACAGTTTCCCGATCGGCGAGCGTTTCGTGGTGAGGGCCTCGGCGGACCTCGTCTACTCGGCCGAGTACCTGACCTCGCTGACACTGGATCCTTACACGACGCAGGATTCCTTCCTGAAGGTGAACGCCCGGCTTGCGTTGTCGCGCGGGCGAGCGCTGGGAGCTGGCCCTTGTCGGGCGCAACCTCACCGACGAGATGACCGTCAGCTACTCGGGAGATACGCCACTCTCGACCCGGCTGTTCCGCGCCCGCAGCTACTACGGCTTCGTGGATCCGCCGCGCAGCATCGCGGTCGAAGCAGTGGTGCGCTTCTGAGCCGCTGACCACGCTGACAGACAAGCGGCGACGGCTTCGAGCTTCAGGGTTGCAGGTGCAACCTCAGCCCGCTGCCGTCGACCTCGAATTCAGCATCGCCGAGGCGGTTCAGCCGCTCTCCGGTACGCAAGTCGAAGCGTCGGTTGAACACCTGCGCCTCTCCCGGCGAGCCGTCAGGCAAGGGTGTTCGCTCCCAGGTTATCCGTCTCCAGGATCTCGAAGGGCTTTCCGTCTGCGTCCACGGCGACGTGGCGCCGGATTTCTTCACTGTATTTTTTCAAGGGTACTCCGGCCTCCAGTGAAGTCTGCCCGAGTAGCTGCAGATTGCCCAATGCGACCGTCGACCGGGAATGGCAATACCCAGCCGTACTTGACCTAAGATGTGCACGCTGATCGGCCGCATGGACAGGTCGACGGCAGGGAGCTGAACCACATGACGACCCCAGGCGCTTCGAACAGTCATCGCCTCATCGGTATCTCCATTGCGATGGCCCTGATGTCCGCCTGCGGAGGGGGGACTACTGCCCCGCCAGCGGCAACAGCCGCAGCCCCTGTTGCGGCCGAGGCACCTCCGGCGGACGTGAATGCCGCCGCCGCCGAGGCGGCGCAGACGCTTACGGCAACGTCCACCACCTGGACGCCCGAGGCAATGGAAGACCTGCTCGCGCCGGTCGCGCTGTTTCCGGATCCCGTGCTCGCGCAGTTGCTCGTCGCGGCGACGAACCCGCAGGAAGTGCTCGACGCCGGCAACTGGCTCATCGCCAACCCCGACCTGACGGGCAAACCGCTGGAAGAAGCGGCCGAGAAGGCCGGCTTCACCGTGCCCATGCGCTCGCTGATGCAGTTCCCGGAGGCGGTGGACAAGCTTTGCCTGAACCTGCTGTGGACCGAGGAGACTCGGTCAGGCCTACGTCAACGACCAGCAGGGCGTGATGGATGCCGTGCAGCGCCTGCGCAAACAGGCCCAGGACGTGGGCAACCTGAAGACCTCGCCGCAGATGAAGGTCGAGACAAAGCAGGAGGCCGGGCAGCCGGATGTCATTGCCCTCTCACCACCCAGCCCGCAGGTGGTCTACGTGCCACAGTACGATCCGCAGGCTGTCTATGCACCGGCGCCTGCCGCAGTGCCCGCGGCTGCACCGGCGACGACGACGACCACCACCACGACCAGCACCGGGCACAGCACCGGATCCATGGTGGCCACCGGCCTGCTGGCCTTCGGCGCAGGCATGCTCGTCAACGAGATCTTCGATGACGACGACGACTACTACCACGGCGGCTACTACAACAACATGTGGTCTCGCCCGATGCCGTACTACCCGCCCTATCCGTACAGGCCTTCATATGGTTCGGGCTTCTATCCCGGCAATTCCTACAATCGGCCGCCCACCTATGTCCGCGGCGGCAACACGATCGTCATCAACCAGAACAACGACTACAACAACCGTTACAACAATCCGCAGAACATCGCGCAGTCACGAACCCAGCCGCGCAGCCCGATCACGGCCGCCAAGCCCAACCGGCCGGAACTGCAGCAGCTGAATTCAAAGGCAGCCCAGGGCCCGACGCGGCGCGCACCACCGGCCTCCGATGCCCTGAAGGGCAAGGGCGGCTATGCAGGCAACGACCCGGAAGTACGACGCTCCATGGACAACCAGGCTGCCAAGGCCCAGAAGTCCCAGGACAGTCGCTCGCGTTCGGTGGCGCAGGGAAGCTATGCCGGTGCCGGCAACCGGCCGACGCCCAGCGTTGGCGGCAAAGCCCCTGCTCCCAAGGTCCAGGGCAGCTACGCAGGAGCCAAGCCGGATCGCGCGAAGCCGGCAACGCAGGCTCCCCGACCCGCGACAGCGAAGGTTCCGACCCGTGATTCAGCCGGCCCCGCGGCCAATCAGGCGCGCGACGTCAGCAAGCCGAAGGCGGACCGCGGCTATGCCACGGCGCAGGCCCAGAACAGGCCGCAGCCTGCCAGTCGGCCTCAGCCGGATGCCCGGCCGCAGCCTGCCAATCGACCGCAGCCCCAGGCACAACCGAAGAAAGACAACTCGGCGCTGGCGCGGCCCTCAGGCTCCGGTGCTTCCAACAAGGCGGCCAGCCAGCGCGGCAAGCAGAGCAAGCCCAGCGGTGCCCGCAGTGGCGGAAAGAAGCGCTAGGAATTGCGGAGAATCAGGATGACTCGAAGGAATCCGGCCATGAACGGCATGTTTGACAAGGCGCGTCTCGGCGCGATCGGGCTGCTCGCGCTCGCACTGGTCGCGTGTGCCAAACCCGGCGCACAGGCAGGCTTCCAGACGCCCGAAGCAGCGTTTGATGCACTGGTTGCGGCGCTGGAAAAGAACGACCTGGCAATGGCCAACCAGCTGCTCGGTCCCGACGCCGGAGACCTGCTCGAGTCGGGCGATGCCCTGCAGGACCAGGCCGATCGCGCGGATTTCGTCGCGCGCTACAAGGCGGGTCATTCGCTGCAGGAAGACGGGGCAGATCGCCAGATCCTGGTGACAGGCGAGAACGACTGGCAGTTTCCGATTCCAGCCGTGAAGAAGGACGGCAAGTGGATGCTGGATGGCGCGGCAGGTGCCGATGAGCTGGTCTACCGCCGCGTCGGCGAGAACGAACTCGGCGCCATTGCGGTGGCCTACGGCTTTGTCGATGCCCAGAACGAGTACGCGGCGCTGGGCCATGACGGCGATCCACCCGGCATCTATGCGCTGAAACTGGTCAGCGACCCGGGCCTGCAGAATGGGCTGTACTGGCCTACCGAGGGTGACGAGACGCCCAGCCCGGCTGGCGAATTCGTCGCGGCCGCTGCGGGCGAAGGCTATCGCGCCAACGAAGGCGCGGCCTATCACGGTTACCACTACCGCATGCTGTACAAGCAGGGTGCCAACGCAAAGGGTGGCGAGCGCGAATACTTCAAGGATGGCCTGCTCACGCAGGGCTTCGCGCTGGTGGCGTGGCCGGCCGACTATGGCGCGTCGGGTGTCATGACGTTCCTGGTCAGCCAGGACGGTGAGGTGTTCCAGAAGGACCTCGGCGAGGATACCGCCGCCGCGGTCCAGCAGATGATCGCCTTCGACCCGGACAGCTCGTGGACGCTGGTCCCGCCAACCTCAACCGAAGGCTGAGCTCAGAAACGCCACGTCGCTGCGATGCCCGGGCCCTGCGAGACCATGTCGTAGACCACGATGCCGCTGCCACCCTCGTCCTCGTAATCCATGTCCATGTACCGGTAGCCCGCCGAGAAATCCCAGCGGTCATTCATGCGCCAGCGCAGGGCGACGGTGACCTGCCACGCGAATTCGGACCCCACGCCGAACCCGCCGACATCACCCTTGAGGTTCACCGCCCAGCGATCCGTGAACGGAAATCCGAATTCGCCGACTATGCCCACTATCGGATCGATCCAGGAAGCGCTGGCACGCGCCGAGCGGGTGACGGAATTCAGATTCGTGGTCGTGGTGACACGCACCGAGGCATCCAGGTCGTTGACGCGCATGCCGGCATACAGTGCGATGGCATCGGTGATGTGATAACCGCCACTGAGCTCAAGGGCCAGTTGCTCCACAGAGGCACCAGAGCCTATCGATGCCAGCGCGACCTCCTTGGTCTTGTCTGCGGAAAGGTCCATGTAGATCAGGTCGGACATCACCACCCATTTTCCGTATTGCCCCTTGTAAGCAACCATGCCGCCAAATTCCAGATTGCTCATTATGTCGCCGAACGACATGTTGACGTCGGCAGACAGCGGTCCCAAAGGCGTGGCGATGGCGGTAGTGCCCGACATGCCGGATCCCCAGATGTATGGTGTGAGCGAGTGCTGCCAATCGGCGGCGTGGGCGGTCGGGATGCCCAATGGCGCCAGTGTCGCTACGCTCCAGAGTAAGATTCCCGGCTTGATGCTCTTCCTGAAGTGGGTCATGGCGATGTGTAACTTCCCTTGCGAAAACGCTGGCCGGAAGGATAGCAGATGCGTCCATTGATGCCGCGGCCTTCGGCCGTCCTGGCGCTGCTGCTGCCCCTGTTGCTGCTTGCCGGCTGCGCGAACCTGGCGCAGCGCGATCCGCTTCCGGCCGCACAGGCCATCCCCGTAGGCATGCAGACCCCGCTCGATCAGACCATTGGCGATGCCGAGAATCGGCACGAGGGCCAGTCCGGGTTCCGACTGGTCCCTGAAGGTCCCGAGGCTTTCGCGATTCGTGCGCGTGGTACGCAGCTGGCCGGCCGCAGCCTCGACGTGCAGACCTATATCTGGCACGCGGACATGACCGGCGGCTATCTCGCCCACCTGGTGATCGAGGCGGCCGATCGAGGCGTGAAGGTGCGCCTGCTCGTCGATGACATGAACGGACGCGGCGAGAACTTCGCCTTCGCCGCGCTCGATGCCCACGACAACATCGAGGTGCGGATGTTCAATCCGTTCGCGTCGCAGGGAAGGATCGCTGGCCTTCCTGTTCGAGGCGATTGGCAGCTTCGGCCGCATCAACCGCCGCATGCACAACAAGAGCTGGATTGTCGACAACCGCCTCGCGATCGTCGGCGGCCGCAATCTCGGCAACGAATACTTCGGGGCCAGTGACGAGACCAATTTCGTGGACCTCGACTTCGCCCTGGTGGGGCCGATCGTGCGCGAGGCCTCGAACTCGTTCGACCGCTACTGGAACGCCGCAGCCGCCTACCCGATGATCCAGCTGTCACCCGAGGCTGTCACGGAGGAGAACCTCGCAAGGTTGCGTGAACAATTCCAGCGAGACGCCGTCGAGGCCCAGGCCAGCCGCTTTGCCAGCGAGCTCAAGGGCGACGACGCCGTGTTGCGCCTGACGTCGGGCAGCTGGCCCATGAACTGGTCCTCGCGATACCGCTTCGTCGCGGATGATCCCCTCAAGGTGCAGGGAAAGGATGGAGGCCTGAATGGTTCCGAGGTCCTGGCATTCCTCACTCCCATTCTGCGCAGTGCGAGTTACGGAGGTGACCATCATTTCGCCCTACTTCGTGCCCGGGAAGGCCGGTGCGGAGGCGCTCGTGAAGCAGGCCCAGGCGGGCATTTCAGTGCAGGTCCTGACGAACTCGCTCGCAGCCAATGATGTCGCAGCCGTCTACGGTGGCTACTCGCAATGGCGCGAGAAGATGCTGCGTGGCGGCGTGAAGATCTGGGAGCTGAAGCCCTTGCCCGGCGGGGAGGTCGAGGCGAGCATGTTCGGGTCCCAGGGTGCGAGCCTGCACACCAAGGCGCTGGTGATCGATTCCGGGACGGTTTTCGTGGGCAGCTACAACATCGATCCGCGCTCAACCTCCCTCAACAGCGAGCAGGGCATCTTCATGCAGGATCCGGAGGTCGCCCGGCAACTGCAGGACATCTTCGCGCGCGATACCCGGGGCGAACATGCCTGGAGCGTGACGCTGCCGGAAGGAAAACTTCACTGGAGTGACGGGGAGACTACGGTCGACAAGGCACCGGAGGCTTCGCTGGGTCGGCGCTTCCAGGCCTGGCTGGCCCGCATCCTGCCACTGGATTCGCAGCTCTAGGGGCCGAAGACCGCTTTCCAGTCGTTCTTCATGCTGACCAGCGTGATGCCGTAGTCGTCGGCCTTGTCGAGCGCCTCGTTCAATGCACTGAGCTTGAAGTCCCGGTCGTAGGCGACTTCGCGAGCCGCATCGTCGTGATGCAGCAGCAGCGCGAGCCGCGCCCCGGTACCGCCCTTGCAGTAGCGCAGCATCGCCAGGTCCCCGTCCGAGTTGCCGAAGGCCAGAACCGGCCGGCGCCCGACATGAAGGGCTATGGTGGCAGGCTTTGCTTCGCGATCATTGAAGCAGTTCAGGCCCGGCTGCTTCATGACCACAGCCAGGTCATGCTGGATGTCGAACTGGAGCCTGCCACTGGAGCCGATCGTCTGTTCGCGATAGATGCCGTAGATCTGCTCGGACACCACGCGCATGAAATCGATCCCGCCGCCGGAGATGATGAAGGTGCGAAAGCCATTCGCGCGCAGGTAGTCGAGCAGCTCCCGCTGCGGCTGGTAGGTCACCTGGCTGAACAGCCGATCAAACTTCGGGTGACGGGCAGTGGCGAACCACTGCGAGACCCTGGCATCGAAATCTTCCTGTGACATGCCGGCGTGGGTCGCCGCGAACAGCTCCTCGGCCCCTTTCTTGCCCATCCCGAGCAGCGTGTGGAAATCCTGTTCGAGCAGCGCCTTGTAGGGCTGGCGCTCCCGGAGCGTGGGGTCCTTTCCCGCCAGGCGACCGACCTCGTCGATCAGGAAGAACAACTGCACCTGCAGCGGTTGCTCACACCACAGCGTTCCGTCATTGTCGAAGGTCGCGATGCGTTCGGCGGGGGGCAGGAAGTCGGCCCCACCCGCGCGCGTGACGCGTGCCACCAGATCGACAATGGCGGTTCTGGCTGCGCCTTCATTCCAGGACGGTAACGGGTTGTTCACGCTCAAGTTCCCTGCGCCGCGCTGAATGGGCTGTTCATTCTACGGTAACCTTCCGGCCTGGAGGATGCATGACTCGAGTCCTGATGACAGCGCTGGTTTTGTGCGGGCCTGTTGCGGTTCTCGCGGCGGACGACCTGCGAGTGATGCAGCTCGAGCAGGATGTGCGGAACCTGCGGCGAGAGGTGCAGCTGCTGTCGCGGCAGGTGGCCGGGCTGCAGGCACAGCCGGTTCGGCCCACCGACAGGTCGCCTTCCCCGCCTTCCTCCACCACCGACGGTGTGGACGGCGGGTTGGTCGCCACGACATGGGTGGACGCATCGAAGTGGGAGCGTCTGCGGCCAGGAATGGCCGAACTCGAGGTGATCGGCTTGCTTGGACCACCAACTTCGATGCGTGCGCAAGGCAGTGAACGCGTGCTGTTGTACGCGCTGGAGATCGGTACGTCGGGATTCCTCGGGGGTAGTGTGACGCTGCGCGACCGGGTCGTTTTCGCAGTGCAGAAGCCAGTGCTCAAGTAGCGCCGCGATATTCGGCGCAGGTGCGGGCCTGGGCCTGTTAGCCTTCGTGCATGACCGCACCACCCTGCCCGGCCTGCAACTCCGTTCTCGCCTACGAAGACGGTCCGAATTTCGTCTGCCCGGAATGTGCCCATGAGTGGCCACGCGAGGGCGGAAACGAGGTTCCCCAGGCTGCGGAGCGCGTCGTGCGCGATGCGGTCGGAAACGAGCTGAAGGACGGCGATACGGTCACCGTCATCAAGGACCTCAAGGTAAAGGGCTCGTCCGGCGTGGTGAAGGTTGGCACGAAGGTGAAGGGAATTCGCCTCGTCGAGGGAGATCACGACATTGACTGCCGCATCGAGGGAATCGGCGCCATGGGGCTGAAGTCACAGTTCGTGAAGAAGGTCTGACCGCCTCGCTTATTTCACCTGGTAGAACTTGATGCGGATGGCACCCAGCGCCGGTGCGGTACCCGGAGTCGGCGGCGCAGCGGGCCTGTCCAGCTCCAGCGTGGCCACGAACGTGGCACGGGTCAGCCACTCATGAGGACCCTTAGGAGCCTCGAAGCGCGGCCGAAAGAAGCTGCGCTCACCCCCCGGCCCGCCGAACCCGCAGCTGAAGGATTCGTTAAGGATGTGGATCACCGTGCCGTCCGTCGCGCGCACGAAGTAGTCTGCTGTCAGCGTGCCGCAGCCACCGGGTAGCCCAAGCTGGTAATCCCAGCCGCCGGGAATCACTTCGCCCGTGAATTTCGGGCCGGCGATCGTGCCGCCTGTGATCGGGATGTACTGTCTCCGGCCCAGCGCCGTCTCTCCCAGCACGACGGCAGGCGACAGGGTCACGCGGAATTCGAATGCGAACTCCACGCGCGGCATGACAGAGTCCGGCGGTGCAGTACCGAGTGGCAACGGCGCGGGAGCTGCGCCGGGCTGCTGCGCGCCCGCCGTGGTGGCCACGAGAAGAAATGCGCCCAGCAGGCAACTCCGCGTGCCACGCGGCAACCGCTTGGATATCGACATGACCCCCTCTCCCCTTCCTGTTCGAACCGATGAAGTTTCCACCTGCCCCGACAGGACAGGTGCGGAGACTATTCCGCGTAGTTCTCCGCAAAGGCGGGATCACAGTCGTAGGCGTGCACATGGTCGCCTGCAACGCGATTCCAGGTGATGAACCGGGCGCCCTTGTTCAGCAGCATTTCCGGGTCCTCGAATTCCTGGGTGGCGAGCAGCTTCTTGCCGTCGGCCGACAGCCTGAACCGCTCGGTAACCCTGACCTTGTCGCTGTGCGAAAGACCGTTGTTGGTGATCGTCGCCTCCTTGAGGTGAATGGTTTCGACTACCAGCGTATCGCCTTCCCAGCGGCCGATGGAGTCGCCGGTCTTCGTCAGCGGCGCGCCTGCGGGCATGTGTCCGCGGCCATCAGTGAAGATGACCCGCGCCATGTCGAAGTACTCAAGGCGCATGACGGTCATCTCCGTGCCCTGGAAAATCTCGATGGGGAATGGTCCCTGCATTGCATAGACGATGGACGGGATGCGACAGGCGTTGGTGACCGTCATGTCGTCCGCCGGATTCCAGGCTTTGGCGGCCGCGAGGGCGGCCGGGGTCAGTTGCAGCCCACCGAACTCCATGATCCCGAATTCCACCGCACCCGAATCCGCAAGTATGGCGGTGCCGGGTGCAATCTTTGCCTTCAGCACCGGATCCTCTATCGGTGGACCCTGTGCCAGCATCCAGAATCCCGAGAGGTCGGGCTTTGCAGGGGCCGCGGCCAATGCTGCCTGTGTCCAGGCCAGGCAGATCATCAATGAAAATCCGCCGAGGCCGAAGCCGCGCACTGCCCTGCTCACTTGACCTCCAGCGATTCGAACGGGATGCCAACCGGGGTGCCATCGGCTCGCATGACCTTGCGCATGCGCATGTAGGGCCTGCCATCGCGCGCACGCCACCCCTCAAGGATGATTTCCTCGCCAACCTTGAGACTGTCCTTCTTCCACCCGCGTCGCTCCAGGATTGAGGGTGAGTTGGTCTCGGCCTTCCACACCTCCACCTTCCCGTCCTTGCCTTTCACGTTGAGCCGGATGACACCATGCGGATTCTTGAAAATGAATTCCGTGACTTCGCCGCGCACGGAGACGAGTCCCTCATCGCTGTCGAAGAAGACGGCGAAGGAATGATGTGCGCTGGCCGAAACACAGCAAATGGCGCCGAGCAAGGCCGCCAGCAAGGTAATCCCACGTCTGGTTTTCATATGATTTCTCCGACACTTCTGGTATTCCGCTCCGATTGTAATGCAAACGATTGGACTACGTGTCAGGACCGGTCTGGGTCCCCGGAAGCTTCCGGTGAAGGGCGGCGCGGCCCAGCACATACGCACTGACCGGGGCAGTCACGGCGATGAAGGCCGCAAGCAGCAGCTCCCGCAGGTAAAGCACCTGCCCGAGGGAACTGAAATACAGCGCGGCGGCAACCAGCGCACACAGCATGCCGAGCGTGCTCGCCTTGCCTGGTCCATGCAGGCGCGAGAAGAAATCCGGCATGCGCGCCAGGCCAATCGAGCCGATCAGGCTGAACACGCCGCTGGCCACTACCAGCACGGAGATGAGGATCTCGAGCAACAGGCGAAGGTTCATTCGATGATCCTCCCCCGGCTCAGGTGCCGGCCTATGGCGACGCTGCCGAGAAACCCGAGCAGGGCGATCAGCAGCGCGATTTCATAATCCTCGTTGCTGCCCAGGCGCACGCCATACAGCACGAGCAGGGCCGCGGCATTGACCGACAGCGTGTCCAGCGCCAGCGCACGGTCCAGCAGGTCCGGCCCGCGCAGCAGTCGCCCAGCCGCCAGCAGCAGCGACAGGCCGAACAGCGTGAAGGCGATGTCGAGGCTGATGGCGATCATGCTTCGAAGATCTCCTTTATCGGTTGCTCGTAGCGCTCGCGGATCTCCCGCACCAGTCCGACCGGATCATCACTGCTGAGGTAATGGACCAGCAGGCGCCTGCGGTCCGGGCTGAAGCGCACCGAGACGGTCCCGGGAGTCAGCGTGATGATGCTGGCCAGTACGTGCGCCGACAGCTCCCGCTCCAGCACCAGGGGTACCTCGATGAACCCGCTGCGGATCCGCGAGCGTGGCCCGAGGATCAGCAGTGCCACGCGGATGTTGGCCACCAGGATGTCCCAGGACACCATCGCCAGGAACGGCAGCAGTTTCGCGAACCGCGGCAGGCGCCGCCGGTCGTCGCCTGCTGGCGCGATCGCGGCGACGACGACCGGTATGGCAAGGCCAAGCAGCAGCCCGAGCACGATGTGGCCCGGCGCGAGCGTGTTGTTGAGCCACAGCCAGCACAGCATCAGCACTGCCGACCACGCCGGCGACGGCAGCAGCACGCGAGGCTTCACGGAAAACTCCTGCGGCGCGCATCGACCGCCTGCGTGTCGCCGAGCACGGCCGACTGGTAGACCATGATGTCCGCCAACTGGCTGGAAGCCTCGGCGGCGTAGCGAAGCACCGGTTGTGCCAGCAGCATCAGCAGCAGCGATGCCGTCGCAGGCAGCGCCACCGCCAGCAGCTGGCGCGGCGCCGCTGCCTCTCCACCCGCAGGCTGCGTACCGGTCTTCCAGAACAGCTGGCTGCCACTGCGCGCGAGCGCCACCAGCATCACGGCGCCCGAGGCCAGCGTGACGATCCAGAATGCCGCGCGCCGCGGATCAGGCCAGGCGGCCTCGAGCGCCAACAGCTTTCCAAGGAACCCGCTGCTCGGGGGCAACCCGATGTAGGCAAGCCCCACTGTCATGAACGCAAGGCCGAGCAGCAGCGGCTGGCGCAGGACCTCGCCACCCTGCAGCAGCGCACCCAGCTGCACGCGCTGGCGCCGCAGCAGGTCGATCAGCAGGAACAGGGCACAGCCTGCCAGCGTGCTCTGCACCAGGTAGTAAAGCGCCGCGGTCCTTCCCGACTCGGTGAACAGTCCGATGATGGCCAGCAGCTGCCCCATCGAGGCGATCACCAGCGCCGCGCCCAGCCGCAACAGGTCGCGTGCCGCCAGGGCGCTCACCGCGCCGAAGCCCAGTGTTGCCAGGCCCAGCGGCAGCACCCACGGCGCCCCCAGTTGCGCGGCCTCTCCGGCAGCAGGCCCGTACACCTGCGTGAACACGCGCAGGATGGCGTAGGCGCCGACCTTGGTCAGCACCGCAAACAGCGCGACCACCGAAGCAGGCGCAGCCGCATAGGCCCGTGGCAGCCAGAACAGCAACGGCAACAGGGCGGCCTTGAGCCCGAACACGACGAGCAGCAGAAGCCCGCCCGCACGCGCGAGCCCCGCGTCAGCGGCATCCAGCTGCGGCACGATCCGCGACAGATCAGCCAGGTTGAGCGTACCGGTCACGCTGTAGATAGCACCGACGGCAAACAGGAACAGCGCCGAGCCGACCAGGTTGAGCGCCACGACGTGCAGTGCGGCGCCGGGCCGCGTTCCGGCGCCACCGTGCAGCAGCAACCCGTAGGAGGCGATCAGCAGTACCTCGAAGAACACGAACAGGTTGAACAGGTCGCCCGTCAGGAAGGCACCGTTGATGCCCATGAGCTGCAACTGGAACAGCGCGTGGAAGTACCGCCCCTCGCCGTCCTCACCGGCCGAGGCGTAAAGCAGCGCCGGCAGCGCCACGCAGGCGGTCAGCAGGACCAGCACCGCGCTCAGCCTGTCCACGACGAGCGCAATGCCAAACGGCGGCTGCCAGTCACCGAGCCGATACACCGTGATCGTGCCGGAGCTGGCTTCGCTGACCAGCGCGGCGCCGATCACGACGAGCAGCACCACGCCGGTGAATGACAGCGTTCGCTGCAGCACCAGCGGCGCCCGCCCCAGAGCCACAAGCAGCACGCCGAGCAGGAGCGGCAGCGCGACCGGCGCCAGGGCCAGGTGGCTCATCGCGGCGGCCCGTCCACGTGATCGTCAGGCCCCCTGCCCTTCGCGCGCAACGCGAGCACGACGAGCAGTGCAGTCATGCCGAACCCGATCACGATTGCCGTCAGCACGAGTGCCTGTGGCAGCGGATCAGGGAAGTCGGTCACAGCCCTGTCAGTCAGTGGCGCGGACCCGAGCCGCAACCGGCCGCTGGCCACCAGGAACAGGTTCACCGCATAGCTCAGCAGTGTCAGGCCCAGCACCAGGTCGAAGCTGCGGGCACGCAGCAGCAGGTAGACGCTGCTGGCGACCAGTACACCGATGGCGACCGACAGCAGCAGTTCCATTTACAGCCGCTCCGCCGCGGGTCGTGGCAACTGCGCGATGGCGGCGAGCACAGCAAGCACCATGCCGAGCACGACGAGGAACACACCCAGGTCGAAGAACAGCACGCTGGCAAGCTCCAGGTCTCCGAGCACGGGCAGCTCCACATGCCCGAATGCCGACGTGAGGAACGGCGCTCCGAAGACGAGACTGCCCAGTCCGGTCAGCGTGGCCAGGCCAAGTCCGGATGCAAGCAGCGCCGGAAGCGCCCTGCGCAGCGCCGCGTTGTCCTGCGGCAATCCGAATGCGAGCCACTGCATGGCAACTGCAAGGGCCGCGACCAGGCCTGCAATGAAGCCGCCGCCGGGTGCATTGTGGCCGCGCAGGAACAGGTATGCGGTGATCAGCAGCGCCAGCGGCAGGACTGCCCTCGCCGCCTGCCCGAGCATCAGTGGCCTGCGCCCGTCGAGCCAGGGCCGACCCGCCGGATCAAGCGGCGGCTCAACCACGTCGACCCGTGGCAGCAATGCCAGCACTGCAATCGCGGCGATCAGCAGCACGGTGATCTCACCGAGCGTGTCGTAGCCCCTGAAGTCGACCAGGATGACGTTGACGACGTTGTACCCGCCGCCGGACGGTCTTGCTTCGTCGAGGAAGTAGCCGGAAATGCTTGTGAAAGGCCTGGTCAGCATGGCATGGGTCAGCAGGCCCGCCCCCAGGCCTGCAACACAGGACACCAGCACGTCACGCAGCCGCCGCTGCCCGGAGGAGTCGACCGGGGCGACCGGCGGCAAGTAGTACAGAGCGAGCACCAGCAACAGCAGCGAGGCCACCTCGACAAGCAGCTGGGTCAACGCAAGGTCCGGCGCGGACAGCCGCGCGAAAGCGAGCGTGACCATGAGCCCGGACACCGCCATCGAAATGACAGCGAGCACGCGGTCCCGGTGCCAGACCGCGGTGCCCACTGCGCCAGCCATCATCAGCAGCACGCCCACGAGGGTGACTCCGTCGATGTCCTGCCTGGCCACCGTGCCGGCCAGCGGACTGCCGGCGAACCCGGCCACGCCACCGATCAGGGCGCACATCAGCAGCCAGAGCATGTAGCGCTGCAGCGAACCGGTATCGACAAACGCCAGCAGTTTCTGGCTGCCGCGGGTAAGCGTGCGTAGTACCCGTTCGGTCAGCGCCCGTCCATTGAAGGCTGCCGGGGTGTGCGAATGCAGGTCGAACAGGAAGCGGCGGGCGAAGTACAGCCCGGCACCACCGGCCAGTGCGATCAGGCTCATCACGAAGGCCAGGTTCAACCCGTGCCAGAGCGCGAGGCTGAAGGCGGGAGCCGGGGCCTGCAGCACGGCACGCGCGGCCACATCGAGAAGCGGGCCCACGACCAGGGCTGGAAGCAGGCCAACCGCAAGGCACAGCACGGACAGCAGCGCGACCGGCACCGACATCCACACCGGCGGTTCGTGCGGAACCCGATCGCCGAGGTGCGGGCCTTCGCCGAAGAACACGTCATGAACGAAGCGCGCGGAATAGGCCACGGTGAAGATGCCGGCCAGCGTGGCCAGCACGGGTGGGAGCCAGGCGAGAATCCCGGACCCGCCCAGTTCCACGGCCTGCTGGAAGAACATTTCCTTGCTGAGAAAGCCGTTCAGCAACGGCACGCCGGCCATGGCCCCGGCCGCGATGATCGCCAGCGCCGCGGTTCGCGGCATGAAGCGCGCAAGGCCGCCCAGCCGGCGCATGTCGCGCGTGCCGGTCTCGTGTTCGATGATGCCCGCCGACATGAACAGCGCTGCCTTGAACACCGCATGGTTGACGATGTGGAACACGGCCGCCACCGCCGCGAGCGGCCGGTTCAGGCCGAACAACAACGTGATCAGCCCCAGGTGACTGATCGTCGAGTAGGCCAGCAACCCCTTGAGGTCGTGCCGGTACAGCGCGATGAAGGCGCCGAGGATAAGCGTGATGCCACCGGCGCCGGAAACGAGCCAGAACCACAGATCGGTGCCGGACATCACGGGATATAGCCGGCCCATCAGGTAGATGCCGGCTTTCACCATCGCGGCCGAATGCAGGTACGCGCTGACCGGTGTCGGCGCGGCCATCGCATGCGGCAACCAGAAGTGGAAGGGAAACTGTGCGGACTTCGTGAAGGCGCCCGCCAGGATCAGGCACAGCGCGAGCGGATACAGCGCGTCGGCACGAATCGCCTCCCCCGCAGCGAGCACCGCATCGATCTCGAAGCTGCCAACGATGCGACCCAGCACAATGGCGCCGGCAAGCAGCACCAGTCCGCCTGATCCGGTGACGAGCAGGGCCAGCCGCGCTCCCTGACGAGACTGCTCCTGGTCCCGCCAGAAGCCGATCAGCAGGAACGATGAAAGACCGGTGAGTTCCCAGAACAGCACGAGCAGCAACAGGTTGCCGGCCAGCACCAGCCCCAGCATCGAGGCCATGAACAGCAGCAGCAGTCCAAAGAACCTGGCCTTCGGCTCGTGCTCGCCCAGGTAGTAGCTGGCGTAGACCGTGACCAGCAGGCCGATGCCGCAGACCAGCACGGCAAACAGCAGCGAGAAGCCATCCAGGCGCAGGGACCAGTCGAGTCCGGCGTTGGGGATCCAGGGCAACCACTCGCGATGCACGCCGCCCTGCAGGACTTCGGGAGCCAGTGACAGCACCAGCACGAGCGCCGTCGCCGCGACGGTACCGGCAACCCGCGCGGGCGTCAGCAGCGGCAACCGGCCAAGCAATGCGGGCAACAGCGCGCCCGCCAGCAGGACGAACAGGGCCGCCGTCAGCAGCATCGGTTCAACACCACTTGGGCGGGGATGGTGTCACCTGCTCCGGGAGCGCGCACGCTTCGGCCGCACGAGCTGGGGCACGGGCTTCTCCACGTGCTGCAGCAACGCACCGAGCGAACGTTCGAGCTCGGTCAGCTCGACGTCCCCGAGCTTCTGCACGGCGCGCTGCAGGATGCCGACCACCCGACCGGAGGTTGCCCCGACTATGCCGCGTCCGGCGGCGGTGACATAGAGGTGCACCGAGCGCTGGTCGTCTTCCGCGCGCTTGCGCTCGATCCAGCCACGCGCCACCAGCGCCTTGAGCAGGTGGCTGACCGCGGATCGCTGCATGCCCAGTTCGAGGGCCAGGTGCGAGGCCGGGATCCCGGGTGTGGCGGCAATGCAGGCCAGTGCCCGGTGCACCTGTACCGGAGCGCCAGTGCGCTGCTCGAGCTCGCGATACAGGGCGCGTGTGCGATCAACCAGTGTGCGCGCGAGCAGCAGCGACGTCCGCTCCTGAAGCTCGCGCTGTGTGGTTCCGGGCTCCGTGCGGTTCGTGCGCGACATCAGCACGAATTCTAGGTGAGCCGCGAAGCATCAGGCAATCGGGACCGGCTCCCGTCAAATTGATTGAAATTATGAAATAGTTGAATATACTCAATCACATGAGAGAAGCACTGGACGATCGCGATCCCCGGGGGAGCACTGCACATCCCGCCCCCGATCCCGGCAAATTCCATACCCGCCGCACCTGCCTGTTCCTGGATGTGGACGGCACCCTCGCGGACCTCGCGTTCACGCCCGACGACGTGACGATCGGCAGTGAGCTCATTGCGCTGCTGGGCCGCATCCACGAGCAGCTCGAGGGTGCACTGGCCCTGGTCAGCGGCCGGCCGCTGGCACAGCTGGACCGGCTGTTCTCGCCGCTGCGGCTGCCCGCCGCTGGCATCCATGGCTTCGAGCGGCGCAGCGGCTCCCATGTCGTCTATCGCCCTACCCTGGTCGCCGACTCGCTGGACGCAGTTCGCGCCCGACTGGAATCGGCGGCTGCGTCCCGGCCGGGCCTGCTGCTTGAGGACAAGGGCGTTGCGCTCGCCTTGCACTATCGCGCGGCACCCCACGCTGCGGAGGACGTCGAGGCCCTGATGGCCGCCGCCGCCGCCCAGCTTGGACCGGGATTCGAAGTCCTGGAAGGCGACATGGTCCAGGAGATCAAGCCCGCGACGTTGAACAAGGCGACGGCGATCGAGGCATTCATGACGGAGGAGCCCTTCGAGGGTCGCACGCCGATCTACATCGGCGATGACTTCACGGATTTCGACGGCTTCGGTGCAGTGCGTCGCAATGGCGGCGTCGATATCTGCGTCGGCGACCGGGTGACTGCCCGCTGGCACCTGCCCGACCCGGCAGCGGTGCGGGCCTGGCTGGGCCGCTTTGCCTCGCAGGTCCCGAAACCGGCGCAATGAGCCGAACGAGTCTGGAACTCGCCGCAATCGGCAACTGCCAGATCGGGGCTCTGGTTGACGCGAAGGCATCGATCATCTGGTGTTGCCTGCCGCGTCCGGATGGCGACCCGGTCTTCTCGGCCCTGCTGTCCGCGGCAGACCCTGAAGAGGGTTCCGGCGTGTTCTCCGTCGATCTCGCTAACTTCGCCCGCAGTGAGCAGCGCTACCTCCCCAACACGGCGATAGTGGAGACGACGCTCATCGATTCCGCGGGTGCTTCGGTCCAGGTAATCGACTTCTGCCCGCGCTTTCGCAGTCGTGGCCGGATGTTCCGTCCGATGGTGCTGGCCCGAATCGTCACGCCGGTCTCGGGCCGACCACGCGTGCGTTTTCGCCTGCGACCCACGATGCGCTATGGCCAGCCCGCGGCCCGCGGACTGTCCGGCGCCCACCACCTGCGCTATCCGGCGGAAGGTGTCGATTACCGCGTCACGACCGATTGCTCCGTCTCGACCCTCACCGAGGAGCGATGGACGGTGCTGGAGCGACCGGTGACCTTCCTGCTGGGACCGGACGAGACCGTGGAGGAATCGCTCGACACGCTTGTCCAGTCGTTCCTGGCCGAGACCCGCGGTTACTGGCAGGACTGGGTGCGCACGCTGGCCATACCGCTGGACTGGCAGGAGGCGGTGATCCGGGCCGCGATCACGCTGAAGTTGTGCACCTTCGAGGACACCGGAGCCGTGCTCGCGGCGATGACCACGTCGATTCCCGAGGCCGGTGATTCGTCACGCAACTGGGACTATCGATATTGCTGGCTGCGGGACAGCTACTTCGTGATCCAGGCGCTCAATCGCCTCGGTGCGACGCGTACCATGGAGGCCTACCTGCACTTCATAGACAACATTGTCTCGTGCTCCAGCGTCGGCGAGCTGCAGCCGCTGTATGGCATCAGCGGCGAGACGCAGCTTGCTGAACGCGAGATCGCATCGCTGCAGGGTTACCGGGGCATCGGTCCGGTTCGCGTCGGCAATTCGGCTGCCAACCAGAACCAGCATGACATCTACGGCTCGGTGATCCTCGCCTCCACGCAGCTCTTCTTCGACGCGCGCCTGGTCTGCGCCGGGGACGCCGGACTGTACGAGCGCCTGCAGCGCCTGGGCGAGCAGGCGCGCGCCGTTTACGAAATGCCCGATGCCGGCCCCTGGGAGCTGCGCGGCAGCAGGCAGGTTCACACGTTCTCGGCAGCGATGTCCTGGGCGGGCTGCGACAGGCTGGCACGGATTGGCGCGCGCCTCCAGGACCACGCCGCGGCCGAGCGCTGGCGCTCGATCGCCCACGAAATGCGCACACGCATACTCAGTCGCGCATGGAATGAACAACGCAAGTCGTTTACTTCAACCTTCGGCGGAACCGAGCTGGACGCCACGGCGCTGCTGCTGCCCGAACTCGGCCTGTTGCCGGCCACCGATGCCCGATTCATTTCCACGGTCGGCGCCATCGGCGGGGAACTCGGGAACGGAGACCTGATGCATCGCTACCGGCACGCGGATGATTTCGGCCGGCCAACCACCACCTTTACGGTCTGCGCCTTCTGGTACGTAAACGCCTTGGCTGCCTGTGGCCGGATGGACGAGGCACGGGAACAGTTCGAGCGGCTGCTCGCCCGCCGTACGCAGCTGGGCCTGATGTCCGAGGACATAGATCCCGTCTCCGGCGAGCTGTGGGGCAATTTCCCGCAGACGTACAGCATGGTCGGCATCATCACCAGTGCGCTGCGCCTCAGTCGCAGCTGGGAGCAGGAGCTATGAGCCGACTGGTGGCCGTTTCGAACCGGGTGACCCTGCCACGCCGCGGTACGGCCCCAGGCGGACTGGCCACGGGACTGCTTGCGGCCATGAAGGCCCAGGGCGGCCTCTGGTTCGGCTGGAGCGGCGAGATTGCAGAGGTGCCGGATGGCCAGCTGGAGACCGTCCGCCGCGAAGGCGTCACGTACGCCACGCTGGATCTCGCGCGTGAGGACTTTGACGGGTACTACCTCGGGTTCTGCAACGGCGTGCTTTGGCCCCTGTTTCACTATTTCCCCGAGAACTACCGGCACGAGGACGCGCACTACGAGCGCTACCTTGCAGTCAACCAGAAGTTCGCCAGCACGCTGCTGCCCATGCTGCGACCGGATGACCTGATCTGGGTCCACGACTTCCACCTGCTGCCGCTGGCCCGGAAGTTGCGCGAGGCCGGCGCGACCCAGCCCATGGGCCTGTTTCTCCACATCCCGTTTCCCCACGTCGAGATGCTGCGCGTGTTGCCGGTGTACGGCGAGCTGGTCAGCGCCATGCTGGACTACGACCTTATCGGATTCCAGACCACCTCAGACCTGGTCGCGTTCCGCTCGGTGGTGGAGCACCTGTGGGGCAACGACGCACTCTGTGCCGATGGCAGCATCAAGGTCGGCGCCCGTTGCGTGCGCATCGACGTGTTTCCTATTGGCGTCGATGTCGATGCGATCCAGGCCGAGGCCAGCAGTGCCCTGGGCTCCGAGGCTTGCCGGCGCATGTGCGCCGGCCTGCTGGGACGCAAGCTGATGATTGGTGTCGATCGGCTCGACTACAGCAAGGGACTGGTGGAACGGTTTCGGGCGTACGAGCGATTCCTCGAGACCCATCCCGACAACCAGAATCGGGTGACGTTCCTGCAGATCGCGCCGCTGACGCGAGCCGACGTGAAGGCCTATGCAACCATGCGGACCGAGCTGGAGCAGGCGGCAGGCCGCACCAATGGTCGTTTCGCGGACACCGACTGGACTCCGATCCGCTACCTCAACCGCAACTTTCCACATGACGTGCTGATGGCCTTCATGCGCAACGCGCCGGTCGGCATCGTCACGCCGGTGCGCGACGGCATGAACCTCGTTGCGAAGGAATTCGTGGCAGCCCAGGACCCCGAGGATCCCGGCGTCCTGGTCCTCTCCACGCTCGCGGGCGCCGCACGGGAGCTCGATGGCGCGCTGCAGGTCAATCCGTACGACACCCGTTGCATGGCACATGCGATCCAGCAGGCCTTCAACATGCCGCTGCACGAACGGCGTGCGCGCCATGCATCGATGCTCGAGGTCCTGCGACGGAACGACATTGAGGCCTGGCACACCCGATTCATTGCGACGCTGCTGGACTCGGCCGCCTCAAGGAACCCCGCTCTCGCACGCGCGTCCTGAGATCGGCGGAGGGGAACTTCCACAGGCGCAATGCTGTCGATCGACCCTTGAAGGGTAGCGGCGCGTTGTATCCGCTCGGGCCCTACCCTATTCTCGGACGGACCTCGCAATCTGCGTCCTTCCCGGGGGTGAGTCATGAGCATCGTCAAACTGCAGGTCAACGGCGCGACTCACGAGGTGGACGTCGACCCGTCGACGCCTCTGCTCTACGTGCTGCGCAACGACCTCGACCTGCAGGGGCCCCGCTTCGGCTGCGGACTCGGCCAGTGCGGCGTGTGCACCGTCATCATCGACGGCGCCGCCATCCGCTCCTGCATCACTGCCGGTGTCGGCGGTGCGCGGCGAGATCACCACGCTCGAAGGCCTGTCGAAGGAACGGCAAGCTGCATCCGCTGCAGCAGGCCTGGATCGACGAGCAGGCGCGCGCAGTGCGGCTACTGCCAGAACGGCCAGATCATGACGGCCAAGGCGCTGCTCGACCGCAACCCGAACCCCACCGATGCCGAGATCCGCGCGGCCATGGACGGCGCGCTGTGCCGGTGCATGACGTACTTACCGGGTTCAGGCGGCGATCAAGCGCGTGGTGCGCGGCCGGCGGCAGCCGGAGAAGGCAAGTGAGCACTCACTGCGACTTCCGAAGGCGGTCGAGGACGCACTCGTCGGGCTTGACCACGTCCTCGCGCCGGAATTTCCTCAAGGCTTCAGGCGCGCTGGTGTTCAGCCTGGGCGTCAGCGCCCTGCCCGGCGCCAACGCGCTCGCAGCAGCGGCCCGTGGCGGCCGGCCCCTATCCCGATCCCGATTTCCTGCAGCTCGACACCTGGATCGTGATCCATCCCGACAACACCGCCACGTTCTTCGTCGGCAAGACCGATGGCGGCCAGGGCACGGGCACCGCCTTCCGGCAGATGATGTGCGACGAGCTCGACATCGCCTACGACAAGACCAGCCTCGTCATGGGCTGCACCGACATCACGCCGGACCAGGGCGGCTCGGGCGGTTCCGACGCGCATCGAGCGCGACGGCTGGCCGATGCGCCGGGTGGCCGCCGAAGCGCGGCGCGTGCTGCTGGAGCTGGGCGGCCAGCATCTGGGCGTGCCGGTCGAGCTGCTCGCCGTGTCGCAACGCGACGATCGCGCTGAAGTCGGATGCCGCGAAGAAGGTGACCTACGCCGAGCTGGTCGGCGGCAAGCGCTTCAACGTGGCGCTCACCGGCCGCAATGTCGATGCCACCACCGGCAAGGCCGCGGTGAAGCCCGTCGACGAACTGCGCGTCGTCGGCCAGTCACTGCAAGCGCTACGACATTCCCGCCAAGGTGGATGGCTCGCTGAAGTGGGCCGTGGACATGAAGCTGCCCGGCATGGTGCACGCGCGCAACGTGCGGCCGCCGCTCGCGGGCGCAACCCTGCAGCGCATCGACGAATCGTCGGTGGCCGATGTTGCCCGGTTTCCTCCGCGTGGTCAGCCGCGGCAACTATGTGGCCGTGGTCTGCGAACGCGAGGAGCAGGCCATCCGCGCCGCGCGGCAACTGAAGGTGGAATGGAAGACGACCGGCGACCGCGCCGTTCCCGGCCTCCGGCGAGCTGTTCGACTACATGCGCGGCGCGACGCCGACGTTCGACCGGCGAGCCGCAGGTCCAGGGTGATCCGGATCGCGGCGCTTCGCCGGAGCGCCGCGCGCGTCATCGAAGCCGAGTACGAAGTGCCCTTCCAGGGACACACGGCCATCGGCCCGGCCCATGCGCTGGCCGATCCTTCCGACGGGCAGATGACGATCTACTCCAACGACATGAAGGCCTACGGCCTGCGCAACGGCGTCGCGCGGTTCCTCGACATGCCGCGCGAGAAGGTGCGCGTGGTCTACATGGATGGGCCGCAGGTGTACGGCCGCACCGCGGCCGACGATGCCGGCTTCGAGGCTGCCTTCCTGGCACGCGAGATGGGTCGCCCGGTGCGCATGCAGTGGATGCGCGATGAGGAGACCGCCTGGGACACCAAGGGTCCGCCCTATGTGTTCAAGCTGCGCGGCGGGCTCGATGCCCAGGGCAAGGTGGTGGCGCTCGAGTACGACGCCTGCGCCGTCGATCACAACCACCTGGGCTACAACGAACCCGACACCGTGCTGATCGCGCAGCTCATGGGCCGGCGCCCCGAACGGCCGGCAAGGGGCAATGCCGAAACGCCCTCCGTGATGTATGCGCATTCCGAACCGGCGCACGACCACGCGCGTCGTCGGCCTGCCGATGCTCTGGGAGACGCCGCTGCGCACCGGCAACCTGCGCGACCCCAATGGGCCGCAGGTGACCTTTGCCTTCGAGTCGTTCATCGACGAGCTGGCCGCGGCCGCGAAGGCCGATCCCGTCCAGTTCCGCCTCGACATGCTGGACGCCGCGCACGAGGACGACGTGTTCCGCAAGGCGCGCTCCCTCGCCGTGATGCGAGGCCGCCGCGAAGGCCTATGGCTGGGATGCGCGCCCGTCGCCGCAACCGCGCGCCGCGGCATTGCGCGGCGACATGCTCTCAGGACGCGGCATCGCCTACACCTACCGCAGCAACACCGTTGCCGCCATGATCGCCGAGGTCGAGGTCAATCGCGAGACCGGGCGCGTCTGGGTCAAGCGCCTGGTGTGCGCGCACGACTGCGGCCTGGTCATCAATCCCGAAGGCCTGCGCCACACCGTCGAGTGCGGCATGCTGCACGCGCTGAGCCGCGCGCTGTGGGAAGAAGTGCAGTTCGACACCGAGAAGGTCACCAGCGTCGACTGGGCTTCGCACCCCAGCCTGCGGCATTCGGACACGCCCGAGACCATCGACATCGTGCTGGTCAACGGCGATCCCAATCCGGATCGTCCCGACCTCGCCCCCTACGGCGCCGGCGAAGGCAGCCACAAGCCGCTGATCGCAGCGGTGGCCAACGCGATCCACGATGCCACCGGCGTGCGGCTGCGCCGGCCGCCGTTCCGCAAGCGAACGGGTGCTGGCGGCACTCAAGGCGGCGGACGCGTGATGCAGTCGCAACTACCAGTTGTAGCCCAGCCGCGCATACAGGAATCGTCCGTTGAACCCGAACGGCGAATAGCGCGAGAACGCCAGCGCCCCGGTCGTGTTTGCCGTCGCCGGCGTCATGGTCGGGTACTTGTCCAGCACGTTGTCCGCGCCGATCGCGAGCAGCAGGCCGTTGCCGATGCGCGTGCGCAGCTCCAGGTCGACCAGCACCGCCGAGCCCAGGAAGATGTCCGACGGGATCGGTGGTGCCGTCGGCTCCACCACCTGCCCGTAGTTGGTGGCTCGCAGCGTTGCACCGAGCGCGCCGAAGCCGACAGGCTGGTCCCAGGCTATTGCCAGCGACTGCTTGTTGTCCGGCTGACCTTCCTCGAAGGTCAGCACGTTGATTCGCCCGAACAACACGCCGCCCTGGGGAATCACGTTGGTCGACGGCAGCTGCGTCACCTCCGTCTCGTTCCAGTTGGCCGACAACGTGAAGTCCCACTTGCCGGCAGACCCGGTGAGCAGCGAATAGCGCAGGACCGCGTCCACGCCCTGCGTTTCCGTGTCCACGCCATTGATGAAGAACCGCGCACGGCCGATGCCGAAGGGTTGCAGCAGCGCGTCGATCGCCGCGGTGCCACCCAGGTTCTCCGACAGCACGATGCGATCGTCTATGTCGATGCGATACACGTCGACGGTGGCCTCGAAGCCGCCAGCGCGGAACACGGCGCCCAGGGAGTAGTTCGTCGATTCCTCCGGCTCCAGTGGCAGGGCCCCCAGCGCCTGGGCCACGGCGGATTCCGGCGGGAACGTGCCCACCTCGAACGGAATTCCCCCGAGGAAATTCGTGGCCGTCGACGTGAAGTAGGTCTGCTGCAGGCCGGGAGCACGGAATCCGGTGGACACCGTGCCGCGCAGGGCGAAGCTTTCGGTGAAGTCATAGCGAGCCGAGACCTTGCCCGTCACCTGGGAGCCGAAGTCAGAGTAGTCCTCGCCGCGCGCGGCCACCGAGGCGCGGAACTTCTCCGTCAGCTGCGATTCGATGTCGACATAGAGCGCGATGTTGCTCCTGCTCTCGTCCACCTCGTTCGAGGGCTGGAACCCCGGGAAGCCCTGCGCACCTGGCGTCGGGTTTCCAAAGGCCGCACCGGTGCGCGGACCGGTGATCCACGAAGCCTCTTCACCCGCCGTTATGCTGTACGCCTCGCGCCGCGCTTCGAAGCCCACGGCCAGGTTCGTGTCGCGACCGCCAAACCATGACACGTTGCGCGACAGGTCCGCATTGAACACGAGCTGTTCATAGTCGAAACCGCCCGAGTCGAAGCTGGTGGGTGAATTGGGGATCAGCGTGCCGTTGATGCTGTTCTCGGTCCGGTAGGCCAGGTCGTTGAGGCCATAGACGAGGCTGACGTCGGTACGCCACGCGCCCAGTTCACCGCGCGTGCCTAAAGCCGCGGCGATGTCCTTCACGTCACTGGCGATAAGCGG
The DNA here is from genome assembly GCA_963785055.1 of uncultured Pseudomonadota bacterium. GTDB lineage: Bacteria > Pseudomonadota > Gammaproteobacteria > Steroidobacterales > Steroidobacteraceae > ZC4RG30. Next base: position 6,477 of record CAWATT010000008.1, on the reverse strand, counting down.
CAGGAATCCGTTGGGATAGACCGTCGGGTCATTGTTGGCGTTGTTGCGCAGCCGGGGAAAGGCCGCCGACTCGCCGTCGCGGTTCTGGAATCCCGCCCAGCCATAGATCTCCCACGTGTCCCCGACCGGCAGGCCGGCATTGGCATAGAAGGTGAGGTCTTCTACGACGGGATCACCGTATCGCGAGGTCACTCGCAACGCCTCCGGCGGCGTGAGTGTCGCCACGCGCGGATCCACGTCACCGCGACTGGTGTAGTCGCGGTCGCGATACTCGCCGGTCAGGGTCAGGAAGCCCTCTCCACCCAGTGGCAAGCCGGCCCAGGCCGACATGGTCAGCGTGTCGCCGTCGCGTTCCGAGCGCGAGCTGCGTGCGGCATTCACGTCGGTGTTGTACTGGCCCCAGGTGAGCATGGCTGAGCCGCCTGATCGCGCCTCACGCAGTTGCAGGTTCACGACGCCGGCGATTGCATCCGAGCCGTACTGGGCGGAAGCGCCATCGCGCAACACCTCGACGCGCTCGATGGCGGCAATCGGAATGGCGTTCAGGTCAACGCCGGAGGAACCGCGGCCGATGGAGCTGTTGACGTTGACCAGTGCAGACTGGTGGCGCCGCTTCGAGTTCACGAGCACCAGCACCTGGTCTGGCGCCAGGCCGCGCAAGGTGATGGGCCGGACATGGTCGGAGCCGTCCGAGATGGCCGGGCGTGGGAAATTCAGTGAAGGCGCAGCCACCGCCAGCGCGGTGGCCAGCTCGGTCGTCCCCTGCGTGCTGAGCTGGTCCGCGGTCACCACGTCGACCGGCGCCAGGGTGTCGAGTCGCGACCGCTCGAGTGCACGCGTGCCGGTGACCACGATCTCGCTCAGTTCGTCGGCTTCCTCGGCCTGTCCGAATGCCACTGCGGGAGCAACGCCGGCCAGGGCTGCTGCAACGGCGAGAATGACGGGCGAATGCAATTGCGTGGATTTCATGGCGGGGATTCCTTCCTGGAATATGTAGCAGGCCCGAGTGTGTCCGCTATGCAGCGGAGTGACAAGCGAACCGCTCAGCGGTTGCTGGTGCCATCCGTTGATGCGCCAAAGAAAAGGCGCAGTCCAAAAAAGAATGGTCGGGGCGAAGCGGGTGTCGTTCAGTGCACACCTGGTCCGGCGAGATAGCCCTATTGCGGCCCTGCGGGCTGCATCGGCACAAATCCGTCCGGCATCAGGGGCAGGTAGGGCATGACGTACTGGGTTGCGACGCCGTCGCCCGACAGGTTGGTACCCTGGTAAGCGGGACATCTGCTGGCAGTCGCTGTACGCGCTCCCTTGCCTTCCAGTACTCGGGGCACAGTCCCTTGACCGGCGGCCCATCCTTGCACTTCACATTGGCAGCGGCCAGGAACCGGGCCCACTGCGCTTCCGTAAGGCAATAGGTCTTCCTGGGAGACTGCGCGCTGGAGACGTTCCAGCAACTCACTTGCTCCCGCTTCTGCTCCGCGGAAGGATTGCCCGCGCAGCCACCAGCCACCAAGGCAGCCAGCGCCAACAGGAATACTGCAGACCGGGCCAGGAACATGGGTCGAGTCTAGCGCGCTTCCGCAGAACGCGGGAATCAATTGGTCGGGGCGAGGCCTTGTTCCGCCTGTCTGTATCCGACTGAAACTGAAGTAGGAGGCCGCTGGAACAAGCACTGTCATTGAGGCCGAAACAGCCCTAAAGTTGGACAGGAATTTCGAACGGCTATTCCCTCAGATCCTCCGGCCGGACGCCTAGAAATCCTCGCTGTCCGAACGGAACCAGGCGAACTCCGTGTCCGTGTAGGGCGCCTCGACGACGAGCAGGCGACGGAAATCATAGAGAGCTGCGCGTTGCTCATTCAAATGGATCCAGCCCATGCCGACAGTCGGGCTCGCTGCGAGGAAGAAGGCATCCGACTCAGCGCCAGGAATCGTCATCGGGCTGCCGCTCTGCCTGTTCATCGGGGCCTGAGCCAGTTGACCCAGGGCGTCGACCGTGACACGCGCGAGCGCAGCGCCGCCCAGCCAGAACGATTGCGCGGCATCCGTGGCCTGCAGAATCGCCGCGTCGTCGTATACAGGGTCGTGAACGAAGGCGGAACGGGTTCTCAGCGACTGGATTGCCGTACCAGTCAGGCTGTATATCGCTGACGAGAAGTCGGGGCGAAACAAAGGTGGATTGAATCCCTGATGAGCGCTCAGGAACAGGTGGCCGCCACGCTGTTGCATCCTGTGCGGCACGCCGAACTTGACGAGTTGCTGCGGAACTGCACCGGGTGCTGAAAGTGGCACCGTATACAAGGTCTGCAGGTAGTTTCCCGTGAGCGGATCGAGGACATCGAAGCCTCCCGTCAGCAGCGCCCGCTGCCCGTCCGCCGCCACCATCTCATAGGGCGATTGATTCGGGGCAATTTCATACTCGAACACGTCCTCCGGCGGCGTCAGTCCGTTTCTTGCCACCCGGTAGAACGTGTAGAGGAGGCCTGCAGTGCCTTGGGTGGGCTCGGAGAAGTAGACGTGTCGCTCCGTGAAAAAGGGGCTCTGCCCCGAATCCCGGTAGCCGTACGGCAACGGTGCGGAGAGGGAACCGTTGTAATCAAGGGTGCGAAGCTCCACATCGCCATCCGCGTTGATGCTTCGGACGATCACTTCACCCGGATCCCCGACGAGATCAGACCACGGAGTACGCTTTCCCAGTCGCTCCACGCTGAACTCCCCGACATAGGGCAGGAGCACCTGCGGCTGGGCGAAGCTCAGATCCTGGTAGAAGAGCAACCGGCTCGACTCGTCGACGGAGAGCAGCCCTGCAAGCCTGCCATCCGGTCTGTAGAGGGGCTCTATAGCCTGCACGAGTCGCGGCAATTCCACTGGAGGCGTGGCCGCATCGTCGCGACCGCGAATCAGCAGGAAACGCCCGGCACTGGAGATTCCGACACAGTTGCTGTTCAGCGCGGAGGACACGCCAAGAATATAGAAGTCCGAGTCCAGGGAATTCAGGTCTTCAAGCAAGCCCTCCTGGAAGCAGAGGTTGCCTGCCCGGGAATCAAGCAGGTTCAGGTTGCTGATCTGCCTCGGCACCAGATCACTGCTTCCGGTCAGCTCGAGGCGAAAGAGCCTGTCTCCGCCTGACGCCCCCTGCGTAACGTACGTGAATCTCGCCGGCTTCGAGTCGATCACCCTGCCATTGGCATCACGCACCAACTCGGGCACCAGCGAGACGCGCTGCACGTTGTCAGCCGTAACGCGCACCCAAGGCCGTTCGATGAGTTTCGATGACGCGACGTACAGGCCGTTGGCTCCGGAGGCCGCACTATTGGATCGGGCTCGCTACCGGCAGGAACCTCGTCTGCGAATCGACTGTGCAGGTGACAGCGATGCCGCTCACGTTCTGGTTTGCGACGCCGGATCCGTTCGTGACCGCACAATCCGGGCCGAGCGGCTGCGACGAAACGGTCACTGCGTAACTTGTGCCGGCAGCCACGCGCGAGCCGAAAGCGACTTGAACCTCCGACCCTTGCACCCCCTGCGGACCCGGCCCGAAATGCCATGCAACCTGGTGCAACGCGATGGTGGCTGAAGTCCCTATAGAGGTGGGGTGGGATGCCTCTCATGCAATGGCATCGCCAAACACCCAAATTCACCACAAGTGGACACAAGGTGAGCACCGCGTGGCAAATAATCGATTTTCGCAGGTCGCTTCTGCTCCTTCACCGCAACATGATGCCGAACGGCTTCAGGGCCGACGGGTTGCCCGTGTCGTGGCTTCCCAGGTGTGGTCCGGTGAGGTCGGATGCCACGGACAACGGATGCGCGTGCCTTGCTGGTCGAATCCAGCCGGAGTCGTCCTACCTCGCCGCCAACGCCTCCGGCAGCCCGGGCGTGTGCTCAGCGCCCATGGGCACTGTTGCCGACGAGCTCGTCAATACGTTGCCAAAGGGTTCGGCACGCCCACCGAGGCAGCGCTGCAGAAAGTTCTCGGCCGTCGCCTGGAAAGCGATGTTGTTCTCCGGCCGGGCGAAACCATGCCCCTCGTCGGGAAACAGCACGTAGGTCACCGGCACTTTGCGTGACCTGAGTGCTTCGACGATCTGGTCCGACTCGCGCTGGTTCACACGCGGATCGTTCGCGCCCTGACCGATCAGCAGCGGCCGCACGATGCGGTCCGCGGAATACAATGGCGAACGCTCTTTCAGCAACGCGCGCCCGTCCTCGGTGCCCGGATCACCGACGCGCCGGAACAGCTGGATCTTCTGCGCTTCCCAATACGCCGGAATGGCCTTCAGCAGTGTTTCGAGGTTCGACGGCCCCACGATATCGACGCCGCAGGCGAAGGTGGTCGGTGTGAACGCGAGGCCCGCGAGCGTGGCATAACCCCCATAGCTGCCGCCCAGGATCGCCACCTTGTCCTCGACCGCAATGCCGCTGTCGACCGCCCATTTGACGGCATCGATGAGGTCGTCGTGCATGGTCCTGCCCCATTGCAGGTCGCCAGCGGAAATGAAGCGTTTGCCGAATCCCGTCGAGCCGCGGAAATTCACGGACAGCACCGCATAACCCCGGTTCGCGAGCCACTGGTGCCCGGTATTGCCGCCGTATCCGTCGCGCGCCCAAGGCCCGCCATGCACGTTGAGCACCATGGGCAAGGGTTGCTCGGGGCGGCCGTCGCCATTGCGGTCGCTGCCCGGCGGCAGCGAAAGATAGGAGACCAGAGTTAGGCCGTCGCGTGCCTTGATCTGAAGCGAATGCATCGGCACCAGTGGAGCGCCCAAGAGATCTGGCCTCGTGACATGCACCTGCGTGAGCCCGCCGCTGACGCGATCGTAGAGCCAGCCCGCGGTGGGTTCGGTCGCCGGATCGTTGTACAGCGTCCAGTAGCGATCGTCCATGGTGCGCGCAGTCACGAAGACGTCGCCGTCGAGCCTGCCTCGCAGGAACTTCAGCGATTCGCCCACCGCAGGGTCGAGCGCGGTCCATTCGTTGCGCAGGTAATTGACCGAATAGGCTTCGATCTCGCCGGTGACAGGATCGCTCATCGCGCCGCCGACGTCCGCGCGCGCGTCCTGCGCGAGGATCCGCGTGCTGCCGCTGGAAACATCCTGGGCCAGCAACGCTGCGGTATCGCGGCCGCGACTGTCCAGCCAGTACAGTGTTTTGCCATCGGCGGTGAAGCCGGCGGGCCGCGTGGTTTGCGAGTCCTCAAGCCCCACGGCGCTGAAGGGCTGGGCCTCCACGGCGCCATTCACCACGCGGAAATATTGCACGCCGCCATTGCCGTCCGGACGGGCTGCAACGCGCAATTGCAGGTCCTGGTCGGCGATGAACCCCGCATAGCCGTCAGCGCGAAGCACCTCGGCAAGCTTGCCGGTATTCAGATCGAGGCTGTGTACGTCGTGCCAGCGCGGATCGCGGTTGTTCAGTCCAACCAGGATCCGGTCATGGATGCGGTTCGACACCGCGATCACCCCGACCCGCGTATTCTCGAAGGGAGTGAGCAGGCGCTCCTCCCCGGTCGCGACATTCACGCCATAGAGCAGGAAATTCTCGTCGCCCCCTTTGTCCTGTACGTACAGCAGCATCCGGCTGTCGGAGGTCCAGAAGTAGCTGCGGATTGGACGCTCCTTTTCGGCCGTCATCGGGCGCGCATCCGTCGGAGCAGAGGCCGGCGCCACCCAGATATTCAACACCCCATCGCGCGGCGCGAGCCATGACAGCCACTTGCCATCGCGGCTGATCCGCAGCGCGGCCTTGTCGGGGTTGCCGAACAGCACCTGCCGTGGGATCAGCGGCACCGCTTGCGCGGCGGCTGGTGCCGCAGGCAAGGCTGGAGTGGCAATGACGGAAAGCATCGCCGCAGCGAGAATGTCGATGAACAACGGGTGGCCATTCCGGTTCGACATGCTCATTTCCTCCGGACGATGGAAGAATTGGTCGGGGCGAGAGGATTTGAACCTCCGACCCCTTGCACCCCATGCAAGTGCGCTACCAGGCTGCGCCACGCCCCGACCGAGGACGGGCATGATACCGTCTGGGACCACAAAAAAGGGGGATTCCGCCGTGAGCGACCGCCGCCAATACCGCCGCGACTTCATTACTGCCGGGGCGCTGGGCGCCGCCAGCGTACTGGCCGGCACGGCTTCGATACCGGCGACTGCCGCTTCGGCCGCGCCTGCTGCTGGCGGCATGTCCCGCGAGCGCTACCTGCAGTACGTCAACTGGTTCAACGCCAACGATCCGCGATTCCTCGAGTTCTACCACCCGGACGTGGTGCTGTGGCTCGGGAATGCAACGCTCAAGGGTGCCAAGGCGATCGGCGACTTCTACAACGAGGTGAAGCAGCACATCCACGAGAAGGTGGAGGTGACGCATTTCGTCTCGGACGCCACGGGTGTCGCCGCTGAACTGCCGAGCGAGTTCAAGGTGTTCAAGGACTGGCCGGAACCCAATTACTTCCGTCGGCCGCTCAAGGCCGGCGAAGCATTCC
>CAWATT010000007.1:0-96610 GCA_963785055.1 uncultured Pseudomonadota bacterium | reverse complement strand
TGGGAGACTGTGCGCTGGAGACGTTCCAGCAACTCACTTGCCCCGGCTGTTGCCCTGCGGAAGGATTGGCCGCGCAGCCACCAGCCGCCAAGGCAGCCAGCGGCAACAGGACAAATGCAGGCCGGGCCAAGCGCATGGATCTATCCTGGCGCGTTTCCCATGGAGACCAGGACTGAATTGGTCGGGGCGAGAGGATTTGAACCTCCGACCCCTTGCACCCCATGCAAGTGCGCTACCAGGCTGCGCCACGCCCCGACCGTAGGGACGCGCATAATACCCGCTCGGCACGAAAAAGGGGGATTCGAGCCATGCATCCGACCGATCGCCAGCCGCCGCCGCCTGCTGGCGCCGCGGGCGCGCTGGGCGCTGCTGCCGCCTGGCGCGGCCCTGGCTCCCGGGCTGCAGCCCCGGCCGCACGGCAGGCCCCGGCGCGACACCCAGCCCGCGCCGGCGGCATGCCGCGCGAGCGCTACCTGCAGTACGTCGACTGGTTCAACGACAACGACCCGCGCTTCCTGGAGTTCTACCACCCCGACGTGGTGCTGGAGCTGGGCAATGCGACGACTGGAGGCGCCAACGCGCATCCGCGATTTCTACGCCGAAGTAAAGGCGCACATCCACGAGAAGGTGGAAGTGACGCACTACGTCGCCGACGCCACCGGCATCGCCGCCGAGCTGCCCATCGGAGTTCAAGGTCTACAAGGACTGGGCGGAGCCGAACTACTTCAGGCGCGCCGCTGAAGGCCGGCGAGGTATTCCGCGTGATCAGCCTCGGGCATGTACTGGGTGGACAACGGCCAGTTCCGCCACATCAAGGCGGCGCGCTACAAGCTCGTCAACGACTGGAGGATGGAAGGCTGACCCCTCAGGCCGACGCGCCTCAGGCGCCCGGAGGCAGCGGCGAATTCGGATACCAGAAGCTGCGGTGGCAGGCCTCGCAGACTTCGTCGAGCGCGCCACCGGCTCCAGCAGGCTTCGACGTCCCGCTTCTCGATGGCGGCCAGGCATCAGCTCGGCCACGCCTGCGATCGCCGTCGGCAAACGCCACGAACGCTGGCGCGGTCCTTGCTCGATCGCGGCCTGTGACTGCTCGGGTGTGAAGTCGCCCTCGCCGCCGGCTCTCGGAAAGCTTCTGGCCGGGATGCGCCACGCGCCGCCCTTCCATCATCAGCAGATTCGCGCCCTCGATGACCATCAGCGCCTTGTGGCGCACTTCCGCCCACTCGGCATCAGTGCGCGGATGGCGCTCTTCGATGCCCTTCTCGGTGCTGATCGTGGCCACGGATTCCCAGAGGAAATCCGCTGCAGGATCGATCAGCGCCATCAGGTCGATGACGCTGGCCACGGGCTTCAGCGCGGAAGCAACGGGCGGTGCAGGAGCTTCGACGGCCGGCTTTGGCGAACAGCCGGCAAGCGCAAGCCGGCGAGGCAGGCAGCCGTGAGGCCAGGCGCCCAGAACTTCCTGGATGACATCGTCCCCCGACGCCGCGATGGCGCGTGTGCAGCGCTCAGCGGCGCAGGATGCGCAGGATGTCTTCCAGCTCGATGCGCAGCTGGCGCGCGATCTGCTGGCTCTGGCTGACGTCGGTGCGCGCTTCCTCGCCCTCGAGTTTCTGGCGCGCGCCGCCGATGGTGAAGCCCTGCTCGTACAGCAGGCTGCGGATCTGGCGGATGACGATCACGTCCTGGCGCTGGTAGTAGCGGCGGTTGCCGCGGCGCTTCACGGGCTTGAGCTGCGGGAACTCCTGCTCCCAGTAGCGCAGCACATGCGGCTTCACGCCGCACAGCTCGCTCACTTCACCGATGGTGAAGTAGCGCTTGCCCGGGATCGCCGGCAGTTCGTTATTGTTCCGTGGTTCCAGCATAGGCTTCGACCCGCGCCTTCAGTTTCTGGCCCGGTCGGAACGTCACCACGCGACGCGCGCTGATGGGGATCTCCTCGCCGGTCTTCGGATTGCGGCCGGGCCGCTGGTTCTTGTCGCGCAGGTCGAAATTGCCGAAACCGGAGAGCTTCACCTGCTCGCCGTTGGAGAGCGCGCCGCGCACTTCCTCGAAGAACAGATCGACGAGTTCGCGCGCTTCGCGCTTGTTCAGACCCAGCTGGTCGAACAGCGCTTCGGCCATCTCCGCTTTCGTCAGAGCCATGCTCTAGTCCCGTATTCTTGCGTCCAGCTTGCGCTGCAGATCGGCAGCGACGGCGGCCATCAGGGCGTCCGCGTCGTCGTCCGTCAGGGTCTTAGTATTATCCTGAAAAATCAATCCTAAAGCGACGCTTTTTCGAGTTGGTTCTATGCCAGGCGCCCTGGTAGACGTCGAACACCCGCAGATCGCGCAGCAGACTCCCTGCAGCAACACTAACACGATCGTGATCGCGCTTAAAGGCGTGTCCATCGGCACGGTGACCGAGAGGTCGCGACGCACCTGCGGGAAGCGCGAAACCGGCGTGAGCGCGGCAGCGGCGCCGCGAGCGCCGGCGTTATGTCCAGTTCGAACAGCAGCACGGGCGCAGTAAAGCCGCAGTTCGGCGCGCCAGCGACGGGTGCAGCTCGCCCAGCCAGCCGATCTCGTCGCCGTCGCGCGGACGACGGCGCGCTGCGGCCGGGATGCAGGCAGGCCAGGGCGCCGGGCGCCATTCGAACGTCACGCCAGGCGCCGGCCAGCGCCAGCAGCGCCGCGACGTCGCGCCTTCAGGTCGAAGAAATCCACGCGCGTCGCGGCCACGCGCCCCACTGCTCCGGGCAGCGCGCAGCCGGCGGCGATGCCCGCCACGCGCAGCGATTTCGCGCACTGCGCCGCCGTCTGCAGGAATACCGCGCCGCGCTCGAACAGGCGCACGCGATCCTGCTGGCGGCGCTGATTCTCCAGCGCGGCCTTCAGCAGGCCGGGCCACAGCGAAGCGCGCATCACCGAAAGGTCGGCGGCGATCGGATTGCGCCAGCGCGATGGCGCTGCGACGCCGGGAACAGCTGCTGCTGCAGCGCCGGATCGACGAATGCGTAGCTGATGGCTTCCTGGTAGCCGCGCGCGGCCAGCGCATCAGCAGCGCGCGCTCGTCGATCACGGATTCGGCTGCGGCGCGCGAAGCGCTGCGGCAGGCGCCGGGGCGCTTCCGGCACGGCGTCGAAGCCGACGATGCGCAGCACTTCCTCGATCAGGTCGGCCTCGATCGCGATGTCGAAGCGCCAGCGACGGCGGCGTCACCAGCCAGCCGTCCGTCGGTGCGCCTCGACCTTCATGCCCAGCGACCGCGAGCGCTGCGCCGCACGCGGCGTCGGCGATGTTCGGCGCCCGCGAGCGGCGCAGCCGCGCGCGGCGCAGCAGCACCGCGGGCGCGCGCCGGCAAGCGCGTGCGGCATCGCACGACACTCGACGACCGGGCCGGCCTCGCCACCGCAGAGTCGACAGCAGCAGCGCGTGGCGCGCTCCATGGCGCGCCGCCTGGCCCTGCGGATCCACGCCGCGCTCGAAGCGCTGGCTGGCATCGGTCTGCAGGCCATGACGGCGCGCGCGGCCGGCGATGGCCTCCGGGCGCGAAGAACGCGACCTCGAGCAGCACGTCGGCTGGCGTCGGCGGTGATCGACGTGCCGCTGGCCACCCATGACGCCGGCGAGGCCGATCGGCGCCGCTCGTCGTCGGCGATCACCAGCACATCGCGGCGCGAGCTCGATGTCGCGGCCATCGAGCAGCTGCAGCGTCTCGCCGGCGCGCGCCATGCGCACGCGCGAGCGCGCCCTGCAAGCTGCGCGCGTCATAGGCATGCATGGGCTGGCCGAGCTCGAGCAGCACGTAGTTGGTGACGTCGACCACCGGGACTGATGCGTGCGCAGCCCGGCGCGGCGCAGCCGTTCCGCAGCCACGGCGGCGTGGTGCCGCTGATTGTCGAGGCCCGTGATACGGCGCGTGAGCAGGCGCGGCGCGGCGCGGCGGCGCTGCGACGCGCGTCGGGTGCCGATCGGCGTCGTGGCCGCGCGGCGCGCTCGAGCTGCGGCGCCTTCAGCCGGCCGCCGGTCAGCGCCGCGACTTCGCGCGCGACGCCCAGCACCGACATGCGCATCGCCGCGATTCGGCGTAGACCTTCAGTTCGAGGATCGGAGTCGTCGAGCTCCAGGTACTCGCGCAGGTCGGCGCCGACGGGCGCATCGGCCGGCAGTTCCAGGATGCCCTCGTGACTGGTCGCGGCGAGGCCCAGCTCCTTCGCCGAGCACAGCATGCCGGCCGATTCCACGCCGCGCAGCTTCGCGGCCTTGATCTGCACGTCGCCCGGCAGTTTGGCGCCCACGGTGGCCAGCGGCGCCTTCGAGGCCCGGCGCGCGCATTGGCGGCGCCGCAGACGATCTGCAGCGGCTCGCCGCTGCCGGCGTGCGACCTGGCAGACCGCAGCTTGTCGGCCTGCGGGATGCGGCGCGACTCGAGACGATCTCGGCGACCACCACGCCGGTGAAAGCCGGCGCCGCGGGCTCCAGCGCCTTCGACCTCGAAGCCCGACAGCGTCAGGCGGCGCGCCAGTTCCTGCGCGTCCCACGGGAATGTCGACCCATTCGCGCAGCCAGGACAGCGGCAGCTTCATGACCACCCGCCGCGGAACTGCCGCAGGAAGCGCAGGTCGTTCTCGAAGAACAGGCGCAGGTCATTCACGCCATAGCGCAGCATGGCCAGCCGATCGATGCCCATGCCGAAGGCATAGCCGGTGTACTGCTCGGGATCCACGCCGCAGGCGCGCGAGCACGTTCGGATGCACCATGCCGCAGCCGAGCACCTCGAGCCAGCCGGTGTGCTTGCACAGCCGGCAGCCGCTGCCGCCGCACTCCACGCAGGTGATGTCGACCTCGGCCGACGGCTCGGTGAACGGGAAAGTAGGAGGGCCGCAGCCGCATCGTCAGGTCGCGCTCGAAGAACGCTTCCAGGAAGCCGTGCAGCATGGACTTCAGGTTGGCGAAGCTGACGCCCTCGTCGACCAGCAGGCCTTCGACCTGGTGGAACATCGGCGTGTGCGTGACGTCGGAATCCAGCGATAGACGCGGCCCGGGCGCGATCACCGCGAGCGGCAGGTTGTCCGCGCGCGGCGCGCAGCGCGCGGATCTGCACCGGCGAGGTGTGCGTGCGCAGCAGCGCGCGCTCGCCGTCCCCGGCGAAATAGAACGTGTCGTGCATCGCGCGCGCCGGATGATCGGCCGGGATGTTCAGCGCGTTGAAATTGTGGAAGTCGTCCTCGATCTCGGGGCCGTGTGGCCACTCGAAGCCGGCTTCGCGGAACAGCTGCTCGATGCGCAGCCGCGCGCGCGTCACCGGATGCAGGCCGCCGCGGCTGCTCGCCGCGGCCCGGCAGCGTGACGTCGATGCGCGCCTGGGCGAGCTTGCGCTCGATCGCCTGCGGCTCCGAGCACGGTCGCGGCGCGCATCGATGGCGGCCTGCACGGCCGCCTTGGCTTCGTTGATGCGCGCGCCGGCTGCCGGGCGCTCGCGCGCCGGCAGCGCGCCGAGCGACTTCAGCTGCTCGGTGAGCAGGCCCTTCTTGCCCAGCCAGTGCACGCGCACCTCGTCGAGGCGCGCGAGCATCGGCGCTGGCGGAGATTTCCGCCAGCGCACGGCTGCGTCAGCTCGGTGAGCGATCTCGCACTGGCCGCCTCCTGGTCAGCGCAGCGCCAGGCGCCGGCGCGTCAGGCGGCTTGCAGCTGTGCCTTGGCCTGTTCGCAGATGGCGCGCAAACGCCGCCGCATCGTGCACGGCGAGATCGGCCAGCACCTTGCGGTCGATCTCGATGCCGGCCTTCAGCAGGCCGTTGATCAGGCGGCTGTAGGTCAGGCCGTGCTCGCGGGCCGCGGCGTTGATGCGGGCGATCCACAGCGCGCGGAACTCGCGCTTCTTGGCGCGCGGTCGCGATACGCGTACTGGCCGGCCTTGATGACCGCCTGCTTGGCGGCGCGGAATACCTTGCGGCGGGCGTTGTAGTAACCCTTCGCCTTGGCGAGGACCTTCTTGTGTCGGCGTCCAGCAATGACGCCACGTTTTACTCGTGCCATGGTTCATCTCCTCGCTTACATGGAGTTGGGCAGCAGCTGCGTCGACGCGGCCGACATCGCTCTTGTGGACGAGGCTCGATCCGCCCGAACGCAGCTGGCGCTTGGTCTTGCGAGGCTTGTGGCCGAGATTGTGGCGGCGGCCGGCGGAATAGGACTTGAAGCCGTTCGCCGTCTTGCGAAAACGCTTCGCCGCCGCCCGGTTGGTCTTCAACTTGGGCATGTCATCAACTCCTGTCTTGTAGCTCCCTGTCGCAAGGCAGCCGCGTCTTGCGACGCCGCTCGCCCGCTAGGGGCGAATCCGCGGTCTGACCGTGCCGTTGCCGGCAGCGGACCTTGCCGAGTCACTTCTTTTTTGGCGAAAACACCATGACCATCTGCCGGCCTTCCATCAGCGGGTTCTGCTCGACCACCGCGTGTTCGCGAGATCGTGCTGACACCCGCGTCAGGAGCCGGCGGCCGATTTCCTGGTGCGCCATCTCACGGCCGCGGAACCGCAGGGTTACCTTGGCCTTGTCACCCTCGGTCAGGAAGCGGATCAGATTACGCAGCTTGACCTGGTAATCGCCCTCTTCCGTACCGGGACGAAACTTCACTTCCTTGACCTGGATCTGCTTCTGCTTGCGCTTGGCAGAGTGGGCTTTCTTGTTCTGTTCGAACAGGAACTTGCCGAAATCCATCACGCGCACCACCGGCGGTTCGGCCGTGGGCGAAACTTCGACCAGATCGAGCGCCGCATCGACGGCCAGTTGCAGTGCTTCCGCGCGCGTCATCACTCCCGCCTGTTCTCCGTCGGCTCCGATCACCCGCACTTGCGGCGACGTGATCTCTTCGTTGCGCCGGACGCGCTTGGTTGATGTAGCTATAAATCAATCCTCCAAAACAGTACGCCCGCGGCTCTCGAGCTCGATGCGCAGACGTTCAACGAACGTCTGCGAGCGACATCGTGCCCAGATCCTTGCCGTTGCGGGTACGCACGGAAACCAGGTTCGCTGCTACTTCCTTGTCGCCCGCCACCAATAGATAGGGGACGCGCTGCAGCGTGTGGTCGCGGATCTTAAAGCCCACCTTTTCGTTCCGCAAGTCGGAACTTGGCCCGAAATCCCTGATTTTTAAGGGCTTCTACCACACCGACTCGACGTAGGCGTCCTGGCGGTCGGTAATGGTCATCACCACGCCCTGCACCGGGGCCAGCCAGGCGGGCAGCCGGCCGGCGTGGTGCTCGAGCAGGATGGCGAAAAACCGCTCCAGCGAGCCGAAAATGGCGCGGTGCAGCATGACCGGGGTCTGCTTCTGGCTGTGCTCGTCGATGTAGTGGGCGCCCAGGCGGCCCGGCAGGTTCAGGTCCACCTGCAGGGTGCCGCACTGCCAGTCGCGGCCGATGGCGTCCCGGAGCACGAATTCGAGCTTGGGGCCGTAGAAGGCGCCCTCGCCCGGGTTCAGGCGTGTATTCGATGCCGGCGGCCGTCGGCGGCGGCCTTCAGGGCGCTCTCGGCCTTGTCCCAGACGGCGTCGTCGCCCACGCGCTTGGGCGGGCGGTCGGAGAACTTGATGCGCACGTCGTCGAAGCCGAAGTCCTTGTAGATGTCGAGGATCAGCCGCGTGACCTTCACCGATTCGCTCGGTGATCTGGTCCGGCGTGATGAAGATGTGCGCGTCGTCCTGCGTGAACGCGCGCACGCGCATCAGGCCGTGCAGCGCGCCGGAAGGCTCGTAGCGGTGCACCTTGCCGAACTCCGCGAAGCGCAGCGGCAGGTCGCGGTAGCTGCGGATGCCCTGCTTGAAGATCTGCACATGGCCCGGGCAGTTCATGGGCTTGATCGCGTACAGCCGGTCATCCGGCGTGCGCGTCAGGAACATGTTCTCGCCGAACTTCTCCAGGTGGCCCGACTGCTGCCACAGCGCCGCATCCATGATCTCCGGCGCGTTCACTTCCTGGAAGCCGGCCGCTCTCCTGCGCGCTCGCGCATGTAGCCGATCAGGCGCTGGAAGATGCCCCAGCCCTTGGGGTGCCAGAACACCGCGCCGGGGGCTTCTTCCTGCATGTGGAACAGGTCGAGCTCGCGGCCGATCTTGCGATGGTCGCGCTTCTCGGCTTCTTCGAGCCGGTGCAGGTAGTCCTTGAGGTCCTTCTCGTTGATCCAGGCCGTGCCGTAGATGCGCTGGAGCATCTCGTTGCGTGAATCGCCGCGCCAGTAGGCGCCGGCCACCTTCATCAGCTTGAAGGCCTTGAGCTTGCCGGTGGACGGCACGTGCGGTCCGCGGCACAGATCTTCCCAGTCGCCCTGGCCATACAGGCCGATGGGCTCGTTCGACGGGAATGCTGGCGATGATCTCGGCCTTGTACTTCTCGCCCTGCGTCGAGGAAGTGCTTCACCGCCGCATCGCGCGGCAGCTCGCGGCGCTTCACCGGCAGGTCGGCCTTCGACGATCTCCGTCATCCGCGCTTCGATCGTCGACGAGATCTTCGGGCGTGAAGGGGCGCGAGTAGGCGAAGTCGTAGAAGAAGCCGTCCTCGATCACCGGGCCGATGGTGACCTGCGCCTCGGGGAACAGCTGCTTCACCGCCTGGGCCAGCAGGTGCGCGGTGGAGTGACGGATCACATCGAGGCCGGCCGGATCCTTGTCGGTGACGATGGAGAGCTGACGCATCGCGGTCGATGACGAACGAGGTGTCGACCACCTTGCCGTCCACGCGGCCGGCGAGCGCGGCCTTGCGCAGGCCGGCGCCGATGCTGGCGGCCACTTCGTCGACGGTGACCGGGTGGTCGAAGTTTTTCTGGCTGCCGTCAGGCAGCGTGATGACGGGCATCATTCAAAATTGGTAGTCGCGAGTGGGATCGAACCACCGACCACCTCCATGTCAAGGAGGTGCTCTACCACTGAGCTACGCGACTACTGTGTCGACCACCGCAGGGGCCGGGAACGATACCGGAGAGGCATTCTACCCTCAAGGGGCTGGGCGTTACCCACCGCCGAAATGTGTCAGGGTCGGCATGCCACCCCCGGACTCGCGGTAGATGACCTGGACCGTGCCAAAGGCCAGGCGACTGCCGTCACGCAGCGTCACCGCCTCGGACACCAGTCGCTCGCCGTCGTGGAAGGTGCCGTTCTTGCTCCCGAGGTCTTCAAGCTGCGTTCCCGCGTCGCTGACGGCGATTTGCGCGTGGCGGCGCGACACCACCGCGTCGTCCAGGCGCACCTGGGCTGACGCATCCCGTCCCACGATATTCAATCCGGCAACCAGGAGCAGCCGGCGCCGGCCCGCCATGAGCCAGCGCTCGGGACCACCGGCCACCATCCGTTCGCGGCGGGTCAGCGGCGATTCCAGTGCGTAGCCCACGCCATGCACCGTGCGGATGAGCCGGGAATCCCTGTCCTGGTCGCCCAGCGCCTTGCGCAACTGCTTGACCACTGCGACCAGGGTCGCATCGGCCACCACTCCGCCGGGCCAGAGCCTGGCGTGCAGTTCACGCTTGGCGACCACGCGTGGTGCGGCTTCCACCAGCAGGCCCAGCAGTTCGAATCCCTTGGGAGTGAGGTGGATGTCGCTGCCATCGCGCCGCAAGCGTCGCGTCACCTTGTCGAATTCGAAAGCGCCGAATCGCACCATCCGCTACCCCGATTCCGCCCCTATTTCGCCCGGCCAGCACCCCGACTCATTCTACCCGGCGCGCCAGTATCGGCCCATCCGGCCGCGGGACGGCCGACACTCCCAACTGGAGCAGACTTCATGAACATCAAAAGGTCCGGTGGGCTGGCATTGCTTGCCATGCTCATTCTCGGCGGCTGCAATGACGAGAACTCGGACCTGGGTACGCCCCCACCCCTGCCGCCTCCTGCTCCCGCGGGCAGCAATGCGGTGGTCCTGGAATGGAACCGGATCCTGACGGACAACCAGGGCGCCGGAAACCTCTACAGCTTCCGCCAGTACGCAATGCTCCACATCGCGATGTTCGATGCGGTGAATTCCGTCCGGCAGGTGTACCGACCCTATCGGCTTGCTGGTGCCTGGTGGCAGTACGGCATCGGATGAAGCCGCAGCCGCGCAGGCTGCACGCGACATCATGGTTTCACTGTATCCGGCCGCCACGGCAAGCTTTGACACGGCACTGGCGGCAAGGCTGGCTCCCCTTCCCCAGCCGGCGGCCTCGCAGGGCGTGGACATCGGCAAGCAGGTGGCACAGGCCGTGATCCAGTGGCGCACCGGCGACGGCTCGGCGGGCCCGGACCCGGCATACACCAATGCACCCTTGCCGGGCCTTTGGCGCCCCACCGCACCGGGACAGGTCGCCGCGGGCACACGGTTCGCGACGATCCTGCCTTTCGGACTTCTGACTCCCACCCAGTTCCTGCCTGCGCCGCCGCCCCAGCTTGATACCGCGGAGTACGCACAGAACTACCAGCAGGTCATGGACGTCGGCCGCGTGGACAGCGTCACCCGGACCGCCGAGCAGACACAACTCGCAAGGCTCATCGCCGGGGTGAGCGTTCGTCCGGGTCCGTTTGCACTCTGGAACCAGGTGACACGTGGCCTCGCGGAGAGTCGGCAGATGTCGCTGCTGGAAACGGCCCGGATGTTTGCGTTGATGAATGTCTCGATGCATGACGGCCTGCAGACTTCCCACACCAGCAAGTACATCTATCACCTGTGGAGACCGGTCACCGCCATCCCAAACGCCGCGGATGACCTGAATCCAGCGACGATGCCGGATCTCGACCTGGACGCCGCTGATCACGACGCCGCCCTACCCGTCCCATTCAAGCAATGTGGCGTGCATAGGAACCAGCGCAGCGCGCGCCCTCGCGCGGGTGCTGGGCAGCAATGCAATTCCCTTCAACGTGACCTGGACGTGGACCGGGGCACCGGGTGCCGGCAGCGATGTCACCCGCTCCTACGCTCGCTCTCACAGCTGGCCGACGAGGCCGGCATGGCCCGCGTCTACGGTGGCATCCACTTCGAGTTCGAAATCCATGCCAGCAACATGGCCTGCACGAAAGTGGCCGACTATGTCTTCAGCAACTACCTGGGGTTGCGCTAGTCGATGGGAGATAGCCGCCGGAGCTCGTCGAACCAGTTCAGCACGACGACGAGCTCCGGCGCGCGCGGCCGCGCCACTCTGCTTCAGCATCAGGAAGCGCTGTCCATCGGCGGTGACGTCGTAAGTACGACCGCCACCCCGGCTGCCCGCAGCTGGCGTATCCGGTTCCGCTGACGACCTGGACTGGCCGACCGGGCGCGAAGGCCACGCCCGGCAGCGATTGGAACTGCCATCACTGCGCCGCTGAAGTCCCGGTAGAACAGTTCTCGTCCATCCCGCGACCAGGCGGGCTGCCCGCCGCCGCCTGATGAAACCTGCCAGCGGCTTCCGCCACCGGCATCCGGAAATGCGCGCACATGGATTTCGAACTGGCCGGATTCGTCCGACGTCGTAGGCAATCCAGCGCCCGTCAGGCGACACCTCGGCCATGAGCTCGTTGGCCGGTCCCTGGATCAGCGGGCTCATCTTGCGCTCGCTTCCCAGGGTCAATCAGGTGGATGTCGCGCTGCTGGCCAGGCACGCCGACCGAAACCAGCAGCCTGCCATCGGGCGCATAGCTGATCGGCATCTGCAGCGAGTCGCTGTCGAACAGGTGTTCGGGCTCGCCGCTTCCGTCCGCAGCCTGTCGATAGAGATTCGACACGCCCGATCGCTCGCTGCCGAACGCCAGGTGGCGTCCGTCCGGGCTCCAGATCACGAGTGGATTGTGGGCCGGATCCTTGGTGAACCGCGCGAGCGTCTCGCGCCGCAGGTCCCAGATCCAGACGTTCCGCTCCGTCGCCGGCTTCGTTCACGTCGATCGCGATGCGGTTGCCATCCGGGGAGATCCGTGGATACAGGTAGCCTCGGGACGGAGCCCCCAGCGGTTCCTCACGACCCTGCCGGTCGACCCACACCAGTCTGCCTGTCTTGCGGAGGCTGGACGGCCTGGTAGAACAGCGTGCCCTGCGCCGAGACGTCGAAATCGATCAGGCCTTCTGTCTCGACCACCGCAACGGATTTGCCGCGTGTCTGCAGTCGCTTCGGGTCGAAGGCGATTGCGTACAGGGTGCCACCACTCGCGTACAGCAGGTGACCCGGTCGTCGTGAATCGCGGGCGTCCACCTCCGCGCAGCACGACATGACTGCTCCCGGTGCGCAGGTCCAGCGCTTCGATTCGCGCCGAGGGCATGCTGGCTGCCCATGCCCGGAACGTTTCCCCGGGTGGGAATTACCGTGAACAGGACTGCCTCGCGGTCGGGGATCACTTCCACCGAGACGATCTGTTCCACGTCCTGTGGTCGCCAGCAGTTCGACGGGCTCGCCACCCGCCGCCGCCACCCGGAACAGTCCGCGCGTCTCGCCGTAGTAGATATCCTCGCCGCTCCAGGTGCCCGCCGGAAAGATCCGGTCCACGAGCGTGGTTGCCGCACCGCCGGCGACTGGCACCTTGCGCAGGGCGTCCCAGCCCTTGAAGCCCACCCACTCTCCGTCGGGCGAGAAGAAGGGTCCGGACTGGATGTTGTTGGTGGAGACGAGGACCCTGTCTTCCAGGCTGGTCGAGCGCACGGACCACGAGACCCCGCCCGGAGACATAGGCCACCTGCCTGCCATCCGCGGAAATCGCAACGCCCCCGCCACCCGCGCTTGGTTCTGCGAGCGTGAATCGCGTGACCTGCGGCGGAAGGCACCGTGCCATCGGTACGCAGCACCAGCCAGGTCGCCTGCGCCCGCCAGGACGGCCAGCGCTGCCGCAGCGAGCCAACGCCATGCACGGGCCTGCGACGAGACACACTGGCCCTGGCCGAGAGCGAACCGCGGGCGGTGGGTTCAGCCTGGTGCGTTCTCGATTTTCTCCAGCAACTCCATGCGGGCGTCGCCGATGTCACGCAGGCGTCGGCGCCGGTCCTTCTCCAGGCAACGTCGCAGCAATCTCGGGATGGCGGGCGGCAAGTCCGGAGGCAAGGCCGTGAAGTCCGGCTCCCGCTCAAGGATCCTGGCGATGACATCCGAAGTCGAATCACCGGCGAAGGCGCGCGTGCCGCACAGCATCTCGTAGAGCAGGCAGCCGAAGGCCCAGACATCCGTGCGCTTGTCCACGGGCAGGCCACGCGCCTGCTCCGGGCTCATGCAGGACGGCGAGCCCAGGATCCGCCCCGCATCCGCGTCGGCCTGCCCGACGACCGTGAGCGTGACCTCGGCGGATCCGCTCGCGCGCAGCGATGGATCGAAGACCTTGGCCAGCCCGAAGTCGAGCAGCTTCACCGTGCCATCCGGTCGCAACTTCACGTTGCCGGGCTTGAGGTCGCGATGCACCACACCCTGCTCGTGCGCGGCTTCCAGCGCCGTGGCAACCTGCGCCGCGATTCCCAGCGCCTCCGGCACCGGCAGCGCGCCGCGGTCGATCCGGTCGCGCAGAGTCTCGCCCTCGACCAGTTCCATCACCAGGAACTGGCCGTCGGGCATGGCCACGATCTCGTGCAGCGCTGCGATATTGGGATGGTTTAGCGACGCGAGCACCTGTGCCTCGCGCTCGAACCGTGCCCGTCGCTCCGGATCACGCAGGACGTTCTCGGGCAGCAACTTCAGCGCCACGTCCCGATTCAGGCGCGAGTCACGCGCGCGATAGACCTCGCCCATGCCGCCCGCACCGAGCAACTCGAGGATCTCGAATCGATCCAGTTGCGAGCCGGGAGCGGGCATCGGAGTGCGTTCTCCTCAGGCCAGTTCGAGCAGCCGCGACCTCAGGCCCTGGATGGTATCGCGGCAGGCCGCGGCCTCCTCGAACTCCAGGTTGCGTGCATGCGCCAGCATGACTGCCTCCAGCCGGCGGATCTCGCGGCCCACCTGCTCGGTTGTCGCCGTCGCGGGCAGTACGCGGGCGGCATCATCCTTGCCGCGACCGCGCTTGCCCGTTGGCTCGGGCGTCTCGCGCGCGCCCTCCAGCACATCCTTCACGGGCCTGGTGATGCTGACCGGGGTCAGTCCATGCTCGACGTTGAAGGCCTCCTGTTTGGCCCGGCGCCGGTCGGTCTCGGCCAGCGCGCGCTGCATGGAACCCGTCATCCGGTCTGCGTACAGGATCGCCCGGCCATTCAGGTGACGCGCCGCCCGGCCTATGGTCTGGATCAGCGAGCCCTCCGATCGCAGGAATCCCTCCTTGTCGGCATCCAGGATCGCCACGAGCGACACCTCCGGCATGTCGAGCCCCTCGCGCAGCAGGTTGATGCCCACGATGGCATCGAACTTTCCCAGCCGCAGGTCACGGATGATCTCCATGCGCTCAACCGTATCGACGTCCGCATGCAGGTAGCGCACCTTCACGCCGTGCTCGACGAGGTACTCCGTCAGATCCTCCGCCATGCGCTTGGTCAGCGTGGTCACGAGCGTGCGTTCGCCCAGCGCCACGCGGGCATTGATCTCCGACAGCACGTCGTCCACCTGGGTGCGCACCGGCCGGATCTCCACCTGGGGATCCACCAGTCCGGTCGGACGCACGACCTGTTCGACGGTCTGGCCCGACTTGCGTGCCTCGTAGGGGCCCGGTGTCGCCGAAACGAAGATCATCTGCGGCGCAATGGCTTCCCATTCCTCGAACTTCAGCGGCCGGTTGTCGAGCGCCGAGGGCAGGCGAAAGCCGTACTGGACCAGCGTCTCCTTGCGCGAGCGGTCGCCCTTGTACATTGCGCCAAGCTGCGGAATCGTCTGGTGGCTCTCGTCGACGATCAGCAGCGAATCCGGCGGCAGATAGTCGTAGAGACACGGTGGCGGTTCGCCCGGCTCGCGCCCCGAGAGATAGCGCGAATAGTTCTCGATGCCCTGGCAGTAGCCGATCTCCTTCATCATCTCGAGATCGAACGTGGTGCGCTGCTGCAGCCGCTGCGCCTCGAGCAGCTTGTTGTCCGCATACAGCTCCTGCAGGCGAATGCGCAGTTCATCGCGGATCTGGTCGATGGCGCTGACCCGGCGGTCTGCCGGCGTCACATAGTGCGTGCCCGGGTACACCGTATAGCGCGGCACCCGGCCCCGGACCTCGCCGGTCAGCGGATCAAAGCGTGTCAGCGACTCGATCACGTCGTCGAAAAGCTCCACGCGGACCGCGTTGCGTTCGGACTCTGCCGGAAAGATGTCGATCACGTCGCCCCTGCACCCGATAGCAGCCCTGTGTGAGGTCCACGTCATTGCGCGTGTACTGCATCTCGGCCAGCCGACGCAGCAGTGCGCGCTGTTCGACCCGGTCGCCGTTCTTCAGGTGCAGCACCATCTGCAGGTAGGCAGCCGGATCGCCCAGGCCGTAGATCGAGGAGACCGTGGCGACAATGATGCTGTCGCGCCTCTCCAGCAGCGCCTTGGTTGCCGACAGGCGCATCTGCTCGATGTGCTCGTTCACCGACGAGTCCTTCTCGATGAACGTGTCCGAGGACGGGACGTAGGCCTCCGGCTGGTAGTAGTCGTAGTACGAGACGAAGTACTCCACCGCAGTTGCGCGGGAAGAACTCGCGGAACTCGCCATAGAGCTGGGCCGCCAGCGTCTTGTTGTGCGCGATCACCAGCGTGGGGCGCTGCACCTGCTGGATCACGTTGGCAATCGTGAAGGTCTTGCCCGAACCGGTGACGCCCAGCAGCGTCTGCGCCGCGAGGCCCGATTCCAGGCCGCTGACCAGGCTCGCAATCGCCCGCGGCTGGTCCCCCGCCGGGGAATAGTCGGATCTGAGCTGGAAGCCAGCGCTTTCGGGTTGGGCAGTGGTCATGGGGAGCTATCGGAAAGGCCGTCTTCGGTACTATATCCGCCCTTTCAGTTCCCGATACCTTGCAGGTTTCCTCCGTGTCCCAACCCGTTTCGCGACGCGTACAGCGCGTCAAGCCCTCGCCCACCCTGGCCGTCACGGCCCGTGCCGCGGCACTGAAGGCCGAGGGCCGCGACATCATCGGCCTGGGCGCAGGCGAACCGGATTTCGACACCCCTGCCGCCATTGCCGAGGCTGGCATAGCCGCCATCCGCTCCGGCTTCACACGCTATACCAACGTGGACGGCATCCCCGAGCTCAAGGACGCGATCCGTGCGAAGTTCGCGCGCGACAACGGCATTGACTACGCAGCGCAACCAGATCCTGGTATCCGGCGGAGCCAAGCAGACGATCTTCAACCTCTGCATGGCCGTACTGGACCCGGGCGACGAGGCGGTGATCCCGGCGCCCTACTGGGTCTCCTACCCCGACATGGTCATGCTCGCCGATGGCACGCCAGTAACGCCCTACGCAGGTGCCGACCAGCAGTTCAAGATCACCGCGGCCCAGCTCGAGGCGGCCATCACCCCGAGGACGCGGCTGCTGCTGCTCAACAGCCCCTGCAACCCCACCGGCGCGGCTTACCTGCGCCGTGAGCTCGTCGCGCTGGGCGAGGTGCTGCTGAGGCATCCGCGCATCGTCATCGGCACCGACGACATGTACGAAAAGATCTGGTGGGGCCCCGAGCCCTTCTGCAGCCTGCTGTCGGCCGTGCCCGCGCTCTATGACCGAACCGTCACGATCAACGGCGTCTCGAAGGCGTATGCGATGACCGGCTGGCGGATCGGCTACTGCGGCGGACCGCGCGAGATCATCACCGCGATGTCGACCATCCAGGGGCAATCCACCTCCAACGCCGCCAGCATGAGCCAGAAGGCTGCCGTAGTCGCGCTCGCGGGTGACCAGCGCTGCGTCGCCACGATGAACGAGGCCTTCCATGCCCGGCATGACTTCGTGGTTGCCGGCCTGAACTCGATCCCGGGCATCGCCTGCCTGGGCGGATTGGGCACGTTCTACGCCTTCGCGGACGTCACGGGCGCCATGCGCGCCACGGGATGCGCCGATGACGGCGCCTTCGCGGAGTTGCTGCTGGAAAAAGGCGGCGTTGCGGTGGTACCCGGCAGCGGCTTCGGCGCGCCGGGCCACATGCGCATCTCCTTTGCCTGCAGCATGGAGATGCTGCACGACGCGATCGAGAGAATCGACCGCGTCGTGCGGGAGGCTTCCCGAGGCTAGGGAGCCTGGTTGTGCAGGCTGTCCAGGCCGCGAACCAGCGTGCGTGCCCAGGTGTTCATGGCCCGCTGCGCTTCTGCAGAGTTGGTCACTGAATTGGCGACCTGCATCGTGCCGAAGTTGGTGCCGGACTGCGTATCCACTGCGCGGGCCAGCAGCTTGCCCGAGTACGCGTCGCGGAACTCCGCAAACAGGGTCATGCGGCCCGCTTCCATTACGAAGGTCTGGCTACGACCCGCCGACATGTTGTCTGGCGCATTGATGTAGAGATTCACGATTGCGGGACTGATGTGCACCGTCTCGGGCTCCGGCGTGGTCACGATCTTGTAGCCACCTGCAGTGAGCTCCCGCGCAAAGGTGGTGTCGAGCATGGCTGCCCACGTCTTTGCGGATCTGGTCCATGTCGCTCTGGGAGATGCGGCGCCCGACCGAACGCGTGTTGCGGTTCGGGTCCCAGTTCTGGTCGAACGACACTTGTGAAGGCTCGAGAATCACGCTGCTGAACGGGCCGATCTGCGCGTCCGGGACGACGAACAGCTGGTCGACATTGCGGCGCTCCACGCGCTTGCAGGCCGTCCCACTCGCTGGGACCGCTGGAAGACGTCGATGCACATCCGGCGAGCAACATCAGAGCCCCCGCCAGGCCAGCCAATCCAGTCGAGAAATCTGCGTTTCCTGTCCATACTCGCCACCCCATGATTATTCACGTCCAAGACCCCGCGTAGCCTAGTACGGCCGCAGCCGCCCTGCATGGAATTCGACTTCGGGAGGGACCCTGAATCTTGACTTGCCTGAGAAGGCTGGCCAGAATTCCGGCCCTTCCTCCTCCTGTTCCTCGGTAGCTCAGCGGTAGAGCGTCGGACTGTTAATCCGTTGGTCGTTGGTTCGATTCCAACCCGGGGAGCCACTCAAGATATGGGGTCCCGCACCACCTGAAGGTCAGGCAGTCCGAGAGGCTGCGGCGCGCTTGCGCCATTTGGCATAGAACCCCGTGACGATCACGCCTACCAGGAAGGCGAGCAGCACAGCAGCCACGACAGACTTGTCATCGGGCGTCACCGCCAGGGCCACCGCCACGGCTACACCGGGATGCCGCGAGGCAGTGGACAGGGCCAGCGCGGTGCGATCACCTGGATCGGGGCCGCCGAGCAGATGGCCGACCAGCAATCCGATCAAGCGTGACGACCGTAATCGCCAGGAGTGTGAAATTGCCGATCTGGGCTACCAGGTGAGGCCAGGCCACGATCAGGACCGGAATGAGCGCGGCAATCAGCAGCAGGTTCGCGGCGAGCGTGAGATGGTCGCGCCATCCTTTCCGCGAAACCCGGCGCCAGCTCCCGCACGATTGCTCCGACGAGCAGTGGTGCGAGCACTGTAATCCCCACGGCCTTGAACACCGCCATCGGCGGGACCCTCACGGTGCGATCGAAGGCTTGGCCGATCAAGGCCATCACGAGTGGCACCGACACGATCGCAAAGATCGCGGACGTCGCGAGCAAGGCAACCGAATAGGAAACGCTTGCGCCTGACTTGATCTCCTTGCTAGGGAGGATCGGCGGCACGGGTGAAATCGCCAGTGCTAGTAACGCGACCTTGACGACTGGACTGAGGGAAAAGGACATCGCGACCAGCGCTGCGACCAGCGGCATCACGATGTTCATCGCCAGCAGCGAGCGGAACAGGAGACCGGGCCGGCGCAACAGGGAGACGAGATCTCCTTTCTGCGTCTTCAAGCGCCAGGCAGAACACGATCATCGCCATGCTGATGTTGATGGCGATCATGATCATCTGCATCGCAGTCATGTTACGTCCTGGGCAATGCCTTTCCCCCGGGTCACTGCGTGGCCGTCCGGTGCGGGGAAAGTCCTCTGCGGTGCAGGAAGAGCAGCCCCGAGGCCTGGGATTCGCCGCCTCAGGCTCCGGAATCGCAAGTGGTGGCGTCTCCTCCAGTCGCTCTGGTCGAAGCAATGTTCTGGTTCGGGTTAGAAGCGCCGGGTCGTGCGTCACCGGCGGATTCTAGCGCGTCAATCCATTCCCATGCAGCCCGACATCGCCTGCATCTGCTTCATGGCACCATCCGCCCGCTCGTCGAAGCTCAGCTTCTCTACCAGTGCCTCGGCTTCCTGTCGCTTGCCCTGCATCCTGAAGATCGCGGCCTGGTACTCCTTGCCAGAGACGGCGGATCGCGTCTCCCGCGCGACGCAGGCGCACTGCTTCTCCGTGACGCCCGGTGGCCCCGACTGGAGGCAAGCCTGGACGAACTCCGATTCACCAGGGCCACCACTGCATGCCGCCAGC
Organism: uncultured Pseudomonadota bacterium; assembly: GCA_963785055.1. Classification (GTDB taxonomy): domain Bacteria; phylum Pseudomonadota; class Gammaproteobacteria; order Steroidobacterales; family Steroidobacteraceae; genus ZC4RG30. The sequence continues at coordinate 77,253 of CAWATT010000007.1, read as the reverse complement.
GTAGCGAGCAATGCAAGGCCCACCACGGACAGATGTGCTTGCGAGTTCATCGACTTGCTCCTGGCTGTTGGTCGAGTGTCACGCGCCCAAGCGTTGTGCCGCCCCGCATCTCGCGCAGTTCGTATTCAAGTACGTCCGCAATGATCGATCCGCCGCCGGGACCAGGCTGCATATCCGCAACTGCAAGCAGTGCGTCCAGTTCCACGTTGTTTCCATGGGCCACGCGATCGCGGATTGCTCCTGTGCCTGTGCTGCCGGCACGGCCCAGATCTGTGCCTTCTGGCCGTTGGCGAACCGCAGCGAGACCTTGCTGTCGAACGCGCGAAACTCGACCACCGAGCTCGGCGCCAGCGCTCGCATCGTGAACTCACCGTACTTGGGATCGTATTCACTCAGGTTCGCGTTCATCGACAGCCGGATCCGGCCAACGTCGTTGACAGCCCGGGCGCCGGCGGAGATCTCCAGCTTCAACGCCACGCGTCGCGCAGCCTTTTCCGCCGCTGGCGCGTATTTCACGCGGCTCGTCTTCTTCGACCCAGTCTCGATCGGTGGCGTGATGCCCGCGAGGTCGTAGTACAGGAACACCATCGTGGCGTCGTCCGGATTCACCAGCTCCCAGTGCGTTGTGCAGCCACCCTTGCCCCCTGCGGGAAGCTCCGCAGTGCCGCGCCGTGAGCGGTCTTCCCGGGCGCCGCTTCGATCCGGCGTGCACCGCGTCGCTTGCCGCCGGCGCTGCGGTCGCGCCCTGGGCCGCTCCGTCGCCACAGCCCGCCAGCAGGGCGATTCCCGCCACGGCATCCAGAGCGCAGCGCATGGGCCCGGCCTACAGCTGCGGCGCATCGGCGTTCTTCGCGGCATCGTTCACCTCCTTCGCCTTGCGCTGCGCGTCCACCTTCTGCAGCGCCTGCTCCGTCCCCGTGATCGCCTCGTAGCCGCTCGCCTGGTCGATCACGCCCGACCTGGAAGAGCTTGCGCCAGCGCCGGGTTGTCCTGCGAGCGCGAAGACTGCCGCCACGACCACCAGGCCGCAGTCCGGCGAGAAATTCGTGCCGCCGTCCGGATCCGAGATTGCCCGACGCACTGGTGGAAGAGCGGCGACGTCTCCGTGATCGGACGCCCGAGCGGATCGTAGGCCCAGCTCAGGAGTCTGCGCGCGCTGCTCTGTTCGAGGTTCGCGCTGGGGCTGCCGTACTTCTTCGAGCAGCGCCTCGGCAACGCTCGCCATGGTCGGGATTCTTGCCCTCCGCGAACCATTCCTCGCGCGCGGCGGCGATGACCGTCTCCTCGCCCGGCAGGCCCAGCGTCGTCACGTACCACTTGGACTGCCCGGGCTTCAGGTCCTAGCGCACCGCGTTGCCGGTGCGGGCCATCATGTCGTCCTGCATCTCCTCCATGATCTGCTTGGAGCGTCTTCTCCACCCGCGGCTCCGCGTAGCCGGGCGGTGAAGCCCTGGCGCAGGGTCTGGCCGTAGGTCTGGATGTTGAAGCCGGTCGTGATGGGGCCGGTGACCACCATCAGGTCGTCCGTGCACAGGACGACGTTGGCTGCTTCCTCGTAGGTCATGCCGGGGCGAACGCCAACCACGTCGTCCACCGGCGCGTCCGCGGCGCGGGCCGGTGTCTCGATGTCGGCCGGGCAGTCCACGTCGCCGCGTGCCTCCTCCGCGACGTCCTCGGCGCTGGCATTGCCGGAAGGAGCAGGCTTCGGCTGCTGTTCGGCGGTGGCGGGCCCCGCGCCGGACTGAATCTTCCTTCTTGGCGCCGCAGGCCGTGAGGACCATGGCGGCGAGCACAACAGGCAACCACTGGTACAGCTTCATGACGACTTTCCTCACTTCTTCTTGAAGATGTTCTTGAGATCCTCGACCGCCTTCTTGAGGTCCGGCGGCGCGGCGGCAGCGCCGGTCGAGACGGCGGGCATGTTGCCGCTCAGGTCGGTGAAGTGCAGGCTGTGCTCCCTGCCCGTGCGCACCTGCTGGCTCGGCAGGATCTCCAGCTGGTTCACGACCACGTCGTAGGACCAGGCGGTGCCCAGCTCCTTGCCGCCGGAATTGAAGCGGGTCACGGTGAATGCGGCGTTCCGGGATTCGCCGGGATTCAGCACGAAGGACGGATCCGCCGCCCGGGAAGTCACCAGGCCGATGCCGGAGAAGCTGGTGTCGTGGGTTCCGGGACGGCCATAGATGTAGCCGTTGCCCAGGTTGTCGATGGCCGCGCTGCTGCCAGACTTGTAGCCCAGGATGACCGGCTGGGTGCTGACGTTGCGGAACGTCAGGTTGAGCTTGAGGGAGTGGTGCCGGTCCGCCGGGCCGCCCACGGGCGTCAGTGACACGACCTGGGAGATGAAGGACCCGCCGCTCGCGCAGCGCTGGAGGCCCGCGCAGGGATCGCCGGCTGGCGCCGCCGCACCGGCCGGTGCCGGAGCCAACGATGCCGGTCGCCTTCCCAACGAGTCTGGATACCTGTCGACTCATCATGTTGCTCACCCCTTGATTGATGCGATGTCGCCCGCTCGCCCCACGAGAAAGTCCTTCACGCCAAGTGCCGCGAGGCAAATGCTTGCCAGCAGTGACACCCAGAGACCTGCACCCGGCGACTGAAGATCCAGCATTCCGCCATGGGCTCCGTCGATCGCTGCGCTGGCCAGGCCCCAACCGATGAAGACCATCAAGGCGAACGGTGCACAGGCAAGCAGGTGCGCTCGCCGGACGGGCCACAGTTGGGCCAGGAAAGGACCGCACAGGCACGCAATGGCCACGCCACCATGGAGGCCAGCGCCGGGGCCTCTCCCGCCCGCCAGCGCCAGGACCCGTGAATCCGTCGAATTCACCAGGCCCAACACCTGCCAGAAGGTCAGTTCGACCGTGCCGAACAGGGCTGTCTCAATCTGCGCGAAGCTGAGCAGAAACCATCCGGCGATGAGAACCGCCACGGCCAACAGTCGCGGCAGGCCATGGCGCCGCACCATGCCCCTTGACCAGGCAGAGCCCTTTTCCCGGGCCAGCGCGAGGGCGGCCTCAGCCTGCTCACGCACCAGCTGTGCTTCAGGCACGGCGGTCATGGCGCGGATTCGCCCCGCTGTGTCGAAATCCACATCGACCACCAGGCCCGGCCGCGGCAGGGTTTCGGACCTCCAGATGCCCTCCAGCCCGAACGGATACTGCAGGCCCTGGACGATCACGAGCCCAGGTCCGGCACTGGCATCCCGCATTACGGTTCCACGCTTGTCCATGGCCCTGTTCCATCCAGCCTGCTAGCCTCTGTTCCTTACAGTGCGTGGCAACAGGCGCAAAACTGTCATGGAGACGGAAAATCCAGCTGTCGAGGATGACGGCGCGACCGGATCCGGAATCGCCGCGGCGTCCACGGTGGCCGAGCGACATGCCCTCGACATGCTTTTTAGCTCGACCTACGAGGAGCTGCGCCGCGTCGCCCTGGCCGTTCGAAGCCGCCAGGGCTTCGTGACGTTGAGTCCCACTGTGCTCGTCAACGAGGCCTGGCTGAAGCTGGCCCGCTCGCCGGGACTTCGCTTCGAGTCCACGTTGCATTTCCGTCGCATTGCGGCACGCGCCATGCGCCAGCTGCTGGTTGAGGCCGCCAGGCGTCGCGCGACCACCAAGCGCGGCGGGGCCGACGGCATCAGGCTCGTGACCTTTGACGAATCTCTGCACGACGTTGCCGTGACGGAAAACGAACTGCTCGCACTGGATGCCGCGCTTGATGAACTGGCGCAGTCGGCACCACGCCAGGCACTGATGATCGAGTACCGCTTTTTCGGTGGCATGGATGTCCTCGAGACCGCCACGGCGCTTGGCGTATCGGAAGCCACGCTGATGCGTGACTGGCGGACAGCGAAAGCCTGGCTCGGCCAGGCGCTGCGACGCGCGCACTGACCTTGCATGGACAGCCCACGCTGGCAGCGGATCAGCGGACTCTTCCAGCAGGCCCTTGAACTGCCGGACGACGATACCCGCCTGTCCTTTCTTGAGTCGCAATGCCCCTCGGACCCGGATCTCGTCGCAGAGGTCCTGGGCATGTTGCGCGCAGACCGTGACGGCGTTTCACTGCTGGACGGGGGGCTCGGGCTCCTGGCCGGCGAGGTACTGCAGCCCGCGATTCCGCCCGGGACGCGCTTTGGCCATTACGTCGCATCCGGCGTACTCGGCGAAGGCGGCATGGGCGTGGTCTACCTTGCCGAGCGGGCAGACCTGGGCAGCCTGCTGCCATCAAGATCCTGCGCGACGCCTGGCTCTCGCCCGCGCGGCGCGAGCGCTTCGCGGTCGAACAGCGTACGCTCGCCCAGCTCAATCACCCCGCCATCGCGCGCCTGTACGACGCCGATACGCTACCCGACGGCACGCCGTGGTTCGCCATGGAGTACGTCGAAGGCGAACCCCTCACGGTCTACTGCCTCCGGCATGGCTGCAGCATCGAGCGTCGCCTGCAGCTGTTCCGGCAGGCTTGCGAGGCGGTTCGCTTCGCGCATGCCCATGCCGTCATCCACCGCGACCTCAAGCCCTCCAACATCCTCGTCACCGCCGACGGCAGCGTGCAGCTGCTCGACTTCGGCATCGCCAAGCAGCTGGACGTCATCGACGCCCCGGGCGGCCAGACTCGCACCGTGTTGCGGCTGATGACGCCCGCCTACGCAGCGCCCGAGCAGGTGCTTGGGGAGCAGGTGGGGGTGCACACCGACGTCTACTCCCTCGGCGTGGTGCTCTACGAGCTGCTCGCGAGCCGCCTTCCCTTCGATCTGCGTGATCTCTCTGCCATCGAGACGCGCACCGTCCTGCTTCATCACCCGGCGGCACGACCTTCCCAGGTATTCCCGGCCACTGACTCCACCGCCAGCCGCCTCGACCGCGCGCAATGGGCAGACCTGGACGTGTTGTGCCTCAAGGCCATGCAGGCCGAACCCGTGCGCCGCTACAGTTCCGTAGAGGCCATGCTGCGGGACATCGACCACTATCTGGCTTCCGAGCCGCTGGAGGCGCGCCCGGATAACTGGACCTACCTCGCGGCAAAGTTCCTGCGACGCAACCGCCCTATGGCGACGCTGGCCGCCTCGGCTTTCGTGGCGCTGGTGGGCGTCAGCGCCTATTTCATGCTGCACCTGGCCCACGCCCGTGATGCCGCGCTGGCGGACGCGGCGCGCATCGAGCGGGTGCAGCAGCTGATGGTCAATCTCTTCCAGGGTGGCGATGCGCTGGCCGGCCCCGCCAACGACCTGAAAGTGATCGACATGCTCGATCGTGGCGCCGGCGAGGTACAGGCGATGAGCGCGGATCCCGCTGTCCAGGCAGAGTTGCTGCAGAGCCTGGCAGGCATCTACCAGCAACTCGGGCAACTCGCGAAGGCCGACGCCCTGTACAAGCTCGCACTCGCGAAGCGCGAGCCGCTGTTCGGTGCTGACAGTGCGCCCGTGGCGGAGACCCTCGTGGCGATCGGCCTGTTGCGCATCGACCAGGCCCGTCCCCAGGAGGCAGAGGCAATGATCCGCAGGGGACATGCCATGGCCGAGAGGAAGCTGGCTCCCGCGCATCCCCAGGCACTTGCCGCACGCCTTGCGCTGGGTCGTGCGCAGCGCGAGCGCGGCGCCCATGACGAGGCGATTGCGACGCTGCTGCAGGCCGTGGCGCTGCAGTCGTCGCCAGACGTCCAGGCTGCGGAACGTGCCGCTGCGTTGTCCGAGCTGGCCAGCGCCCACTACGCAGCTGGGCACTACGAAGACAGCGGCACACTGTTTGAACAGGCCCTGGCGCTGCATCGTGAGGCGCTGGGCAGTACCCATCCGCTGGTCGCCAGGGACCTCGGGAATCTTGCAGCGATTCAACAGGACCTCGGGTACTACGCGCAGGCCGAGCGCCTCTCGCGTGACGCGCTGTCCATCACCGAAGGCTACTACGGCCCGGACAGTCCGCGCACAGCCGATGATCTGACCTCCCTCGGGCGCGCGCTCACTTACCAGGAGAAGTATGAGGAGGCTGTCTCGGTGCTAGGACGCGCGATGACCATTCAGGAAGCGGCGCGCGGCAACGTGCATCCGGTGGTTGCCGAAGCGCTGAATGAACTTGGCAATGTATTGGCCATGCAGCGCCGTTATGGCGAGGCGGAATCGCACTTCCGTCGCACGGCGGATATCTACCGCAGCGTTTATGGGGAGCGCAGCTACCTGGTGGCAATCGCGCTTGCAAATGTCGCCTACATGCAGATGCAGCAAAGCGACTACGTGCAGGCCGAGGCGCTGTTCCGCGAGGTCATCACGCTGTTCTCGACCACGTTGTCGCCGGACAACGTGAACACGGGTATCGCCCGCATCAAGCTGGGTCGAACGTTGCTGCGCGCCGGCAGGTACCCCGAGGCAGAAAAGGAGTCCCTTGCGGGCTACGACATCCTTTCGCGCCAGGCCAGTCCTTCTATCAGCTTCCTGCAGGCGGCACGCCAGGATCTCTCTACCGCCTACGATGCCATGCGGATGCCGGAGCGGGCGCAGCACTATCGCAGCGAAATGCTTGCGCTGGAAACATCCGGCAGGCGGGTCAGTCCGTGATGACCGTGTCGAGCGCGATATCGTGGGCCATGGGGTGGATGGTCCCGAGACGGGCCATCGCATAGCCGACGCCGATGGCGTGATACCGCAGGCCCGCTTCCGCAGCTGTTCCAGCGTGCGATCGAAGTAACCGCCCCCATAGCCAAGGCGGTAGTTCGCCTGGTCGAAACCGACAACGGGCGCCAGCAAGCACATCCGGCGTGACGGGTGTTGCAGCCACGGGAACCGGAATGTTCCAGAAACCCTTCTCCATGGCGCACCCGGGTGCCAGGCCCGGAATTGCAAGTGGCGCGCCCTTCTCCACCACCACCGGCAGCGCACAGGTCAGGCCTGCATCGACCAGCGACGGCAAGCCACGGGCGCAAGTCCGGCTCGCCGCGCAAGGGCCAGTACCCGCTCACGATCACACCGGGAACCAGCAGCGCCCGTGTCCGGCACCAGGCATCAACCTCGCCCGATGATCCTCGCCGACGCCTCCTGTCGCTGCGCCACGCTCAGGGCCATTCGCGCGTTGATCAGCCGCTCGCGCTCGGCGCGGCGCCAGGCCATGATTTCCTCCCGGCTCTCCATGCATGCATCTTCGCAAGATTCGGGATGAACGGCATGACCACCTCGGGCATGCTGCCAACCATGGACACAAGCCAGCAGATCCGACCCGAAGCCAGGCGTGCCATCGAACGCGCCTGCCGGCTTGATCGAGACCAGCGAACCTGTCGCCTTCCCTGGCGACCCTTGCTCGCGAAGCAGGCTTGAGTCCCGCGCATTTCCAGCGCCTGTTCGTCGCGGCCGTGGGCGTCAGTCCGAAGGCCTATGGCACGACGCTGCGTCGCAAACGCCTCGTGGATGCGCTCGATGGAGCGTCACGGGTGACCGACGCGATCTTCGAGGCGGGCTACACGGCCAGCTCGATTGCCTACCGGGACAGTGCGGCCCTCGGCATGAAGCCATCGAGCCTGCGACGCGGCGGCCACGGTGAACGAATCCGCCACGCCTCGGCTTCCTGCAGCCTGGGAACCGTGTTCGTCGCTGCGACGGACCGGGGCGTGTGCGCCGTGGAGTTCACCGATGCCGCTTCGGGTGAGAAGGAGCTTCGGCGTCGCTTTCCCGGTGCGCCGTCGAGCCTGGCGACCGACGCCTGCAGGGCTGGCTTCGCTTCGGTCCTCGGCATGATTGACGGCAGTGCTCCAGCGAGCGGAACTGCCGCTGGACATCCGCGGCACGGCCTTCCAGGCGAAAGTCTGGAAGGCCCTGCAGCGCATCCCTGCCGGCAGCACCGTCAGCTATGGCGAACTGGCACGACGCATCGGCGCTCCGCGCAGCGTGCGTGCGGTGGCGCGTGCCTGCGCTCAGAACGCCATCGCCGTCGTGGTGCCCTGCCACCGCGTCATCGGCAGCAACGGCAAGCTCACCGGCTATCGCTGGGGCATCGAACGCAAGCGCGCGCTGATCGAGCGCGAAGCGACGGCGGCGCAGAAGCCAGCGCCGTCGCGTCGGGCCGGTCAGCCGCGATAGCTGGCGCGTCCCTGCCTGCGGTGTGCGATCTCTGGCGCATACGGCGGCGACGTGAGTACGCGCGCCTGGGCCTTTGCGCGTGCCTCCGGGAAAGCCTCCGCCGGCACCGAGGCCAGGATGGCATCGAAGCGCTCCTGCATGCCCGGCTTGAACTCCGGGTGCGAGAAGATGAACAGGTCGTTGTGTCTCACGCCGTTCAGGACGCGCTCACCGGCCTCCAGCGGATCCATCATCAGCACTGCGGTACCTTCCGCCGAGCCGATGTTGTCGGTGCTGACGCCGCCCGGCGTGAATACGGACGTGCCGATGTTCGTGCCCATCAACTCGACCCGCAATGCCTCCATGATGCCCACGGCCGCGAATTTCGTCGCCGTGTACACGCCGGCATTCACGCCCGGCAACATGCCGCCCATGGAGGACGTCGTGACGATGTGCGAGCCCTCCTTGTGCGCGATCATGTGCGGAATGACGGCCGCGCAGCCGTTGTAGATGCCCGTGAAGTTCACGGCCACGGCCGCGTCCCAGCTCCTGGCGTCGACCTGGCTCGCCTGGCGCAGCGTCTTGATGCCGGCATTGTTCACCAGCAGGTGCAGGTTGCCGAACTTCGCGTTGATTTCGGCCAGCGTCTTCACCCAGCCCTCGCGGTCGGTGACGTCGTGGCGTATCGCGATGACGCGGGCCTTCTGTTCGGGCTTGAACAGCTTCATCGCCGGCTCGACCTGGTCCTCCTGGATGTAGCCCATCACGACGTTCATGCCTGCATTGGCAGCCGCGCGCGCGATGCCAAGGCCGATGCCCGTGTTGCCACCGGTGATGTAGACCGTCTTTCCCTTCAGGTCCGTGAGCTGCGGCTGCTGCCTGCCCTGCGGTGGCGTACCGAGCACCGGATCTCCGGGCGGCCGCCGCGCAGGCGCCGGAGCCGGCGCAGGCTCTGCGGCTGCGGCAGCGCCGGACACTGCACCGACCTGTGCCAGCAAGCTGGCAGCGCCGGCAGAAAGTGCCATGCCGCCCAGTACCTGGCGTCGATCGATCTTGCGGCCCGTGGTTCGTTCCTTGCTCTTCATGATTCCCCCTGTTTGAGACCTGTGCTCGTAGCTGGCGCTTCATCCCCAGCCGTAGTTGAAACTGATGCTGACGCGGTCGCTGCCAGACGTATTGGCCGCCACCTCGTGGCGCAGCCAGCTCTCGAACAGCAGCAGGCCACCCGGCGCGGCCGGCATCATGATCCAGCTGCGGTTGCGCAGCGCCGCGTCAGCCTTTCGCGGCGGCGCGCCCATGTAGCGATCCAGCCGCGGATCCTCGAACTTCAGTCCCGGTGCGCCGCGCGGCACCCGGACATAGTAGGTGCCGCTGACGACCGAAAGCGGATGCAGGTGCAGGCTGTGCGTCACGCCGCGCGGCATCACGTTGACCCAGCAGTCGGTCATGGCCAGCGGCACGCCGCCAAGATCAAGTTCCAGCTCTGCTGCGAAACGGCGCACCTGCCCGTCGATCCAGCGCTGCAATCGCGCGAACGTGGGCGACATGCGATGCATCTGGTGCGCCGAGGCATAAGAGGTGAATCCGCCCGGGTAGTTGCGACGCGACCAGCGCTGGCCGGCAGCGTCGTCCTGCTGCAATTGCCGGCATTCACGCAGCAGGCGCGCATTCAGCGGTGCCGCGCGTGCACGCGGCAGGGTTGCCGCATGCACGCGTGTCGGAAAGAGACTGTGAATCGGCACTGCCGACTGCCTCGCGCCGATCAGAGTTGGCTTGCGGCTACTGGTGCAGGCCCGCGCCCGACTGCTGCTGCTGGGGCGCCTGTGGCTGTGCGCCACCGGTCCACCAGGACCGGCCCCACCGGCGGGCCAAAGCCAGCGCCAGCCGGGCGCGGATTGGCCTTCAGGTCATTGGCGATGCGCACCAGGTGGGCGCGAATCGCCTCCGCGTCCTCCGGCTTCAGCACCTTGCTGAACGACACCATGCCGTTCTCGCTCAGCGCGCCGTCGATCACGATGGCCTTGAACACCTCGCCGTTCTGCAGCATCGCCGAGTAGCGCAGGTCCGGGAAACTGCCCATGCGCGCGCCGCTTTCATGGCAGATGGTGCAGTTCTGCGTGTACAGCTCCTGGCCCCGTGCCAGCTGCGCATCGGTGCCAAACTCGGCCGGCGGATTGAGTACGGGCTGGCACCGGGGGCGCTGCGGCGGCAGCGTGGCCTTGCCGTCCAGCGAATAGACCAGCAGGCGCGCCCCGCCGCCGCCGCCGGGCCCACCGGCCGCCGACAACCGCCACGTACTGCTTGCCACCCAGCTGGTAGCTGATCGAACCGGCGGTGATGCCGGCCTGGGCGTCCGCGGTCCACACCTTCTCGCCCGTATCGGCACGGAAGGCGCTGAAGTTGCGCTGTCCCGTGCCCTGGAACACCAGGTTGCCCGCCGTGGTCATCGTGCCGGCGCTGCCGCTGCCCTCGCGGATCTTCCAGGCTTCCTTCTGCTTCACCGGATCCCAGGCCAGCAGGTAGGCGCCCGCCGCCCTCCAGCTTCGGGCGGCGCGTCTCCGGCCGCTTGGCGACGTTGATCGACAGCAGCTGGTTGCCCATCTTGGCGCCGGCCTCCGACACCATGCCGTAGCTGGCGTAGCGGGTCGGGACGTACATCAGGCCCGTGTCGGGATTGAAGGCCTGCGGATTCCAGACATGCGTCTGGAACGGCACGATGTGCCAGCCCTTGCCGGTCTTGCCGATGTTGGCGTCCGGATTGAGGATGGGCTTCCAGTTGTTGTCCTTGTCGAAGCCGGTCAGCCAGTTGGCGAACGGCACGAACAGGTTCGCGCTGATCACCTTGCCGGTGGCCGCCTCGATCACGTAGAAGACGCCGTTCTTCGGCGCCTGCATCACCACGTGCTTCTTCTGCCCGTCGATGACGAGGTCGGCGATGGTCAGCGGCGAGGTGTTGTCGAAGTCGAAGCTGTCCATCCGGTACCGCCTGGTAGTGCCAGCGTGTACTTGCCGGTCTTCGCATCCAGCGCGACGATCGACGCGGTGAACAGGTTGTCGCCGCCGCCGGGCGAGCGCACCTCGGCCGGCCAGGGCGCGCCATTGCCGGTGCCGAAGATCACGAGGTCCGTCTCGCGGGTCGTAGAGGATGCCGTCCCACGGCGTGCCGCCGCCGCCGGTCTTCCACCAGTCGCCGTTCCAGGTCTTGGCGGCCCATTCCAGTTCGGGCTGCTCGAAACCGTTGGCCGGATTGCCCGGCACGACCCACCAGTGCCACAGCTTCTTGCCGGTCTCGGCATCCCAGGCCGACATGTAGCCGCGCTGGTGGAACTCGGCGCCGGCCTGGCCGATGAACACGAGGCCATTGCCGATGCGCGGCGCGCCGGTGATGGACAGGGCCAGTTGCGGGTCGGTGGTCTGGGACTCCCAGACCTTGGTGCCCTTCTTCGCATCCACGGCGACCAGGCGTCCATCGAGCGTTCCCCAGATGACCTTGCCGTTCCAGTAGGCGACGCCGCGATTGGAGATGTTGCAGCACAGGCTGGTGGCCGCCAGTTCACGCGGCACCTTCGGATCGTACTTCCACAGCTGCTTGCCGGTCTTCGCGTCGAAGGCGTAGACCTTGCTCCACGGCGTAGTGACGAAGATGCGGCCGTCGACCATGACCGGCGTGGTCTGGTAGCCGCCCTTGCTCCGCCAGGTCCGCGTACCAGGCCAGGCCCAGCTGGCTCGACGTTGTCCGCAGTGATCTGCTTCAGCGGGCTGTAGCGCTGCTCGCTGTCGTCGCGGCCATGGGTCGGCCCACTCCGCCGCATCGCGCAGCGGACGCTTCTTGCGCCGAGTCTGCATCGCGGCCACGCAGGCCACTACACCGCATGCAGCGCAGCGCCGGCACACAGGCAAGATCAGACGTCGCATGAATCCCCCGGAACCATATCATGGATAATCCCCGGAGAGAATCCAGCACGAATCCCAGCCTGGAGCGCCCGGATCAGGGCTTGAGCTGGTTGATCTCGATGGCGACGCGGTCGGTCGCTCCCGCCTTGACCTTCACCGTGCCGAACGGGATCACCGCTGCGCGAAATCGCGCTGCCGCCATTGGCGATGCGGGCTTCGATCTCGATCTCCTGGCCGGCCGTGAAACCAGTGCCGCCAATCATGGCATCGGTGCTCAGCAGCTCGACGTCCTGCGGAAACCGCGCCTCCAGGCGCTTGGCCGCAAGCGGCGGTCCGCGCTGGCCGGGAATGCGCGCCAGCACGAACAGCGGTGCGCCGGCCGCGCGCCTTGTCGGCCACCTTCGCGTCCAGCGTGATGCGCAGCGGCACGCTGACCTGCGCACTGGCCGGCGCCGCCGCTGGGCTGAAGCCGCAGCTGGCAGGCGCGCCGGTGGCGCGGCCGCGAGCCGCGGCGCGTCCAGTGCGCTGCACCTGCTCCTCGATGATCCGCCGGACCTCGGGAGGCGGATTGCCCTGCAGCAGCCGCTCGAAGCGCTCGCGTGGCCAGCGGCAGCTCGTTGCGCTCCAGTGCGGCGATGGCGCTGTAGAAAAGCGCCTTGGTCGAAGTTCGGGTCCAGCTCCAGCGCCTGCTCGAACAGCCGCCCGGCCCGCCCGTCGAGGTCGCTCTGCGTCCGCGCAGCGACCAGGGCTTCGGCAAGTCCGGTCAGCGCATCGGCGTTGCGTGCCTTCGGCCAGCCTGTCGGCCCGCTGGTAGGCGCGCGACCGACAGCGGGATACTGCTCGATCGACGGCATACGACTTGCCCAGCAGCAGCCAGCCCTCGCAGGTCATCCGGATCGCTTCTCGAGGCGGCGCGCCAGGCGACCCACCATGGCCGCCGGCGAGTCGGCCGCCACGCTCGGGCTCGTTCCAGTTCCACTTGCTCCACACCGGATACAGCAGCGCCGCACCGCCGGCGCAGCACCAGCGACCGCCAATGCCCGGCAGCGGGCCAGTTCGTGCGACCGCCCTGCATGCCGCCGCAGCAGCGGCACAGCACGAGCGCCAGCGACCGCCAGCGTCAGCAGCACGGCGATAGACGACAAAGCCGCTCATGAGCGTCCGTGCCTCGTCGTCGACACCGGATCATCGTCGCTGTCCAGCAGCTGGCGCCGCTGGCGCACGATGCGCCACGCCGATCCAGCGCGCCGCCGAGCAGGAACAACGCAGGCGCGAGCCACAGCCACGCGTTGCGCGCGGACCAGCGCGGCCGCAGCAGGATGATCTCGCCATAGCGATCCACCATGTACTGGCGGACCTCGTTCTCGCTCCTGCCGGCCTCCACCATCTCGCGCACCTGGCGGCGGATGTCGACCGCGAACATCGCCGGCGTATCGGCCACCGTTTCGCCCTGGCACTTCAGGCAGCGCAGCTCGTGGATCAGCGCGACGTAGCGCGTCTGCTGCACCGGATCCGGCAGCGGCGGCGCCGGATCGATGGCGAATGCCGGCCACGTGACAGCGAGCAGCAGAGCTGCCAGTGCGGCAGGCGCTTCATGGCGCGCGTCCTTCGATCAGCGGCAGCAGGCGTCGCGGCCCAGTTCTCGGGCGTCACGACGCCCACCACCTTGTGCGACGATGATGCCCTCGGGATTGACGAGGAAGGTCTCCGGCGCGCCATACACGCCCCAGTCGATGGCCGCGCGGCCCTCCTGGTCCACGGCCACGACCGCGTAGGGATTGCCCAGTTCGCTCAGCCAGTGCGCGCGCGTGCGTCGTCGTCGTCCTTGTAGTTCAGGCCGACCATCAGCACCTTGCCCTCGCGCTGGATGTCCAGCAGCACCGGATGCTCGGCCCGGCACTCCACGCACCAGGTGCCCCAGACATTCACCAGCGTCCAGCGACCCTTGAAGTCGGCGACTGTCGCACCGTCCGCGTCGGGCTGCAGCAGGTCCGGCAGCGCGAACTCCGGCGCCGGCTTGCCGATCAGTGCCGACGGCACGAGCTGCTTCTCCGGCGCGCGCTTCAGCGCCACGCGCGAACACGACCACCAGCAGCGCCGAAGACCACCAGCGGAATGGCGAAGCGGTTCATGCCTGCTGCGCCGCTGCAGCGCGCTGGACGCCCGCTGCGGTGCCACGCGCCGCCGTGCGATAGCGCTTGTCCAGCGTCGCGAGCAATCCGCCCAGCGCCATCAGCGCGGCGCCGAGCCACACGCAGCGCATCAGCGGGCCGCACCTGCAGGCGCAGGCTCCAGGCGCCGTCGCCCAGGCTCTCGCCCAGCGTGACGAGCAGGTCGCGCCGCCAGCTCACGCCCAGCGCGGCCTCGGCCAGGGACTGCTGCTGCACCCAGTAGTTGCGCCGCTCCGGGAGCAGCACGGTGTCGGGCTTGCCGTCGTGCGTGACCACCACCGCGCGCGGCCTGCTTCGAATAGTTCGGGCCCTCGACGTCGCTCGACGCCGTCGAAGCGGAAGGCGTAGCTGCCCAGCTCGCACCTGCTCGCCCGGCGTCAGCGCCACATCGCGCTCGATGCATGCGCGATCTCCATGGTGGTGATGCCGATCGTGAGGATGCCAAGGCCGATGTGCGCCATCGTCATGCCCAGCACGGCCGGCGACAGCGACAGTCCGCGGCGCAGGCGGTCGATCGGATCGACCAGCGACGAAAGCGATGATCCACAGGCCGAGCACCACGCCGATCGGACCGAGCAGCGAGCGGTCGCCGTAGATGCCGAGGATCACCGCCAGGCCCAGCACGATTGCCAGCGCCAGGCGTTGCCGAGGATGCGCCTGCGCGACTCGCCCAGGCCGCCGCGCTTCCAGCGCGCAAACATGCCCAGCTGACACCAGCGCCAGCAGCGGCAGGATCGGCAGCAGGAACGTCGGGTTGAAGTAAGGCGAGCCCACCGACAGCGTGCCCAGGCCCAGCGCAGTCCGCGATGCAACGGCGCCATCGTGCCGCCGAACACCACCGCCGTGGCGATCACCAGCAGGATGTTGTTGAACAGCAGGAAGCTCTCGCGCGACACGAGGTCGAAGCCGGCCGCGGAACGCAGCAGCGGCGCGCGCCAGACGTACAGCGTCAGCGCGCCGCCGATCGTCAGCGCGAGGAACGACGAGGATGAAGATGCCGCGCGTCGGATCGGCCGCGAAGCTGTGCACCGACGACCAGCACGCCCGAGCGCACCATGAAGGTGGCCAGCAGGCAGAACGAGAACGTCATGATGGCCAGCAGCAGCGTCCAGCTCTTGAACAGGCCGCGCTTGTCGGTGACCGCCAGCGAATGGATCAGCGCCGTGCCCAGCAGCCAGGGCATCAGGATGGAATTCTCGACCGGATCCCAGGCCCACCAGCCGCCCCAGCCCAGTTCGTAGTAGGCCCACCAGCTGCCCAGCGCGATGCCCACCGTGAGGAACATCCAGGCCACCGTGGTCCACGGACGCGTCCAGCGCGCCCAGGTCTGGTCGAGCTTGCCCTCCAGCATGGCGGCGCAGGCGAAGGCAAAGGCCACCGAGAAGCCCACGTAACCCACGTAGAGCATGGGCGGATGGATGGTGAGGCCGAAATCCTGCAGCACGCGGATTCAGGTCGACGCCATCGGGCAGCGCCGGCTGCAGTCGTTCGAAGGGATTGGACGTGGCCAGCGAGAACAGCAGGAAGCCGACGCTGATGATGCCCAGCACGCCCAGCACGCGCGCGACGAAGGGCCGCGGCAGCGAGCTGGCGACAGCGCCGCCACCGCCAGCGTCCAGACCGACAGCACGAACACCCAGAACAGCAGGCTGCCTTCGTGGTTGCCCCAGGCGGCCGCGACGCGGAAATAGACCGGCAGCGCCGAGTTCGAATGCGCCGCAACCAGCCGCACCGAGAAATCGTTGTGCACGAAGCGACCAGACCAGGCAGCCGAAGGCCAGCGCCAGCATCACGAACTGCCCGGCCACCGCCGGATACACCGCCTGCATCCAGCGCTGCTGCCCGCGCCAGGGACCGGCGATGCCGAAGAAGGCCTGCGCCGCCGCCAGCAGCAGCGCCAGGATCATTGCGAACTGGCCGATCTCGGGAATCATGCTGTTCCTGTCGTGCGGCGCTGCGGCCGGTGGATCGAGTCGTGATTCGCCCTTCTTCAGCGACCTTGCCCACCGCCGGCGGCATGTAGTTCTCGTCGTGCTTGGCCAGCACTTCGTCGGCGACGAACACGCCGCTGCGCATCCAGGCGGCCATTGGCGACGACGCCGGAGTTCTCCTTGAACAGGTCCGGCAGCACGCCGCGTATAGACGCACCGGCACGTCATGTCTGGAAATCCGTGACGACGAAGCGCACCTCGAGCGTGCCGGGCGCGCGCTGCACGCTGCCCTTCTTCACCATGCCGCCGAGCTGGAAGCGCTTGCCCGGCTGCACCGCGCCGGCAGCGACCTGCGGTAGGATCGTTGAAGACCGATGCCGTTCTTCGAAGGCCTGCAGCGCGAAGGCCGGCGGCGATGCCCACGCCCGCCAGGATGCCGAGCACCATGTAGAGCCGGCGTTTGCTGCGGTCGGCGTCATGGCGTCTCCTGCATGGCGAGTCGCCGCCGCGCTTCCTCGCGTGCGCCGCGCAGCTGGCGGCGGGCCAGCCAGACATTGAGCACCAGGCCGCCGATGGCGATGCGCATAGGCGGACCACACATAGGCGCCAGTAGCCGCTCATGTCAGGAATTCGCTGCATCGATCGGCCGACCTCCGTCGCGCGCCAGTTCCTCGCGCAGCCAGGTGCCGCCGCGCTCGCGGCGCAGCACCTCGGCGCGCGCGCGCATCAGCATGATGGCGACGAAGTAGAACGTGTAGGCGCCGCAGCATCACCAGCAGCGGCCAGGCCATCGACATGGGCATCGTCGGCCCATCGGCGCGCATCAGCGTGGGCGCCTGGTGCAGCGAGTTCCACCAGTCCACCGAGTAATGGACGATGGGCACGTTGACGACGCCGACGATGGCCAGCACCGCGCTGGCGCGATCGGCGCGGTCGCGGTCATCGATGGCGCCGCGCAGCGCGATGTAGCCCAGGAAGAAGAACAGCACGAACAGCTGCGAGACGATGCGCGGATCCCAGGCCCACTAGGTGCCCCAGGTGGGCTGGCCCCAGATCATGCCCGTGACCAGCGACACCGCCGTGAAGCTCGCGCCCGCGGGCGCGCAGGCCGCGGCCACCGCATGGGCGATCTTGATGCGCCAGATCAGGCCGACTGCCGCGGCGAATCGCCATGCGTGGTGTAGGTCATCAGCGACGAGACAGGCCGACGGGCACGTGCACGTAGATGATGCGGTAGACGTCGCTCTGGAAGTAGTCGGCCGGCGCCACCACCAGCCCGCCGTACAGCCCGACGAGCCAGCAGCACCAGCGCGATGCCAGCGAACCACGGCGCCCAGCGTCCCGCGAAACGGTAGAAATACGGCGGCGAGCCGAAGCGATGGAACCAGACCCAGTTCATGATCGTCGAGTTTACTCCAGGCTGATACGCACGGCCGCCGCCGCAGCCAGCGGCGCCAGCGTCAGCGCCAGCACACCGATCGCGGCCAGCAGGTACAGCGCGCCTGCCGGCCTCGTCGCCGGCGATGGCCAGCTGCGTGGCGCGCGCCCCGAACACCAGCACCGGCATCGCCAGCGGCAGCACCAGCAGCGACAGCAGCGCGCCACCGCGGCGCACGCCCAGCGTGAGCCCGGCGCCGATCGCACCGATCAGGCTCAGCGATGACGCTGCCCAGCAGCAGCGCCACGCAGACGCCCGGCATCGCCGCGGCGGCGCACCCAGGCTCATCGCCGCCAGCGGCCCCGCCAGCGCCAGCGGCAGGCCGGTCAGCAGCCAGTGCGTGGCCGTCTTGGCCAGCAGCAGCGCCGTGAACGATTGTCCAGACAACGCAATACTGCTCCAAAGTTCCATCCCGCGCGTCTTCCCGGAACAGGAAATCCAGCGCCAGCAGCGATGACAGCAGCAGCGACACCCACAGCGCCGCCGGCGCCAGCTAGCCGCAGCCGCGCAGGCTTCCGGATCCAGCGCCAGCGGAAACAGCACCGTCACGATCACGAAGAACGCCAGTGGCTGCAGCCACTCGCCGGGCCGGCGGAACGCCAGCAGCAGGTCGCGGTGCAGCACGGCGCATGGCCGCACTGCCAGGTGGATGCGCGCGGACGCGCTCATGCCGGCTCCGCCGGGTGATCGCCAGCAGGCGGCAGTCGCGCGCCGCGGCAGTCGCAGTGGCCTGGTGCGTGGCCAGCATCGCCATGCCGCCGCTTGCCAGATGCTGCTTGCAGCAGTCCTGCGAGCACCGCCTGCCCGGCGGCATCGAGATTGCGATGCCGGCTCATCCAGCAGCCACAGCGTCGCATCCCACAGCGACAGGCGCGCCAGCGCGACGCGCCGCTGCTGGCCGGCCGACAGCCTGCGCACCGGCTGCGTCGGATCGATCTTCGGCAGGCCCACGCCGTCGCAGCGCGCGCTGCAACTGCGGCGTCGCGGCGCCGCATGCGCAGCGCGCAGGCAAAGCGCAGGTTCTCGAGCGCGGTCAGGTCGCCCTTCAGTGCGGTCTCGTGCCCGAGGTAGGCCAGGTCCCAGTGGAACGCGTCGCGGTCGTGCGCGACCGGCCTGCCCTGCCAGCGCATCTGCCCCTCCTCGGCATGCAGGAAGCCCGCGACAGCAGCGCAGCAGCGAGGTCTTGCCGGTGCCATTGGGCCACAGCAGCTGCAGCGCCTGCCCGGCTCGACAGCGTGAAGCCCAGGCCGCGCAGCAGGTGCCGGTCGCCGCGCCAGAGGTGCAGGTTACTGACTTCGAGCACGTGTCACTTGGCGTGCATGGTGCGGACGGCGGGACTCGAACCCACACTCCCTTTCGGAAAGCAGATTTTAAGTCTGCTGCGTCTACCAGTTTCGCCACATCCGCAACGGGCCAGTATTCGTCGGCGAGATGGAGGCTAGGGTCGGAATCGAACCGGCGTACACGGCTTTGCAGGCCGCTGCATGACCACTCTGCCACCTAGCCTGGAGCCGGGAGAGACTGGAGCGGGAAACGAGGCTCGAACTCGCGACCTCAACCTTGGCAAGGTTGCGCTCTACCAACTGAGCTATTCCCGCATCGAGAGGGGGGCAATTGTAGATGCGGCCCGGGACAAGTCAAGCGTACAGGCCAGATTGCCCGGGGCCGCAAATGACCCTTAACGGGCCGGCAGGTACCCTACCCGGTCGCCGCTGTATGTCCCCACCCAGACCTCATCACCCACGGGCAGGCCAACGCTCGCATCATGAAGCTTCGCGTTCTGGTCGACGCCAGTGACGCGCCGGGTAGCCAGTGTCTGCGGGTCGATCTCCACCACGGACCAGCCAGTGCTGCACGGCGGGGTCGCGCAGTCCGCGGGCGCCACGTAGTTGCCCCCGGCCGTATAGAGCTTGCCGTTCGCCCAGCGAAGATTGTCAGGCCTGATGTCGAGCACCACGACCTGCTTGCCCATTGGCGCCGAGGATCGATCGAAGCGGACGATCTCCCGCGAGCCGATGCCCGCGACGAACATCTGCGAGTCGTCGGGAGACAGCGCGATGCCATTTGGACCGGACATGTCAGTGCCTGCGACAGCCTGCACCTGGCCACCCGGATGCCACTCGTAGACGTGCCCGCTGATCTTGCCGGACAGGATGCCGGGGAAGCCCTCGGGATCCGCGGGGTCCATCATCTTGGTCGTCACGAAGCCGCCGTCCTTGAGGATGGCCACGCTGTTGGCGAACGTGTTCGCGGGCAGCAGGACGCAGCCCGCCCAGGCGATCGCAGGTTTGCTGCCCGTGGTGTCCACGTCGAAGATCTCTATCGCCTCGCGTGCGCCATGGCTGGTCATGTACAGCCGGTACTGGCCGGGCGAACGCTCCTGAAGCGACAGGCCATGCGCAGAGAACCGTGCAAGGTCCAGCGGACCCGGGCAATCGCCAAACATGGCCGTGTCGTGCCGGAATGCCGGGCTGGCTGCCGGGAACCACTCTTCCCAGGTCCTGGCCGCGTGGTCGATCAGGTAGAGGTGGCCTGTGCCGGCGGTGCCGCTGATCTGGCCGTCCATGCCCGAGGCGATCAGCCATGGCGAGTCGCCGAGACGAATGATGTCCTCCGCGTTGACGAGGCCGCAGAGGTAGCTCAACGCGCCGTCGGGCTCGCAACCGGCAGGCACTGAAGCTTCGGTGGCGACGACTGCAGCCTCGGGCGCAGCCTCCTTCTTCGCACAAGCTGCGAGCAGCAACGTGGCGCCGCACACGGCGATCAAGGCAAGTGATCTGTCGATCATGTCATTCCCCGTTTTCAGTAGGCCTATTTCTCGTCAGCGCTCAGTACCGGCCAGGCGGCCCGCAGGTAGTCCAGCATCGAAACCAGCGTCAGGACTGCCGCAGCCACCGTCAGCCAGAGACCCAGCGAGTAGATCTCGATGCCAAAAAGCGGGTTGCGGTAAAGCATCATCGAAAGGCCGACCATCTGCAGGATGGTCTTGTACTTGCCCAGCTGCGACACCGCCACCCGCGTGCGCTGGCCCAGCTCGGCCATCCACTCGCGCAGCGCCGAGATCGGCGATCTCGCGGCCGATGATCACGCAGGCCGTGAGCACGATCACCAGCGCCGGTCGCTGCCGGTGGGCGGTCCTTGCTCACCAGCAGCACCAGCGCCACGGCCACGATGAGCTTGTCGGCCACCGGATCGAGGAACGCGCCCAGCCGGCTGGTCAGGCCCATGCGCCGCGCGAAGTAGCCATCCAGCGAATCGGTGATGGAGGCCGCGGCGAACAGCAGGCCCGGCAGCCGGATCGGCCCAGTGATAGGGCAGGTAGAACAGCACGACGACCAGCGGCATCGCGAGGATGCGCAGCCAGGTCAGTATGTTCGGGCAGGTTCCAGACCATGTTGCTTCGCTTCCGGATCTTCAGGCGCCCGGATGCAGGTGATCATAAATGACCTGCGCCAGCACGGCGCCGATTCCCGGCACCTGCGCAAGGTCCGCCGCACCCGCCCGCAGCACGCCCTGCAGTCCGCCGAAATGCTGCAGCAGGTCGCGGCGCTTGGCCGGCCCCAGTCCCGGCACGGTTTCCAGCACCGACTCCTGGTGGCGTCGCGCGCGCTTGCGCCGATGACCCTGGATGGCGAAGCGATGCGCCTCGTCGCGCACGCGCTGGATCACCCGCAGTGCCGGCGAATCCGGCGGCAGCGCTGAACGTCGCCGGCTGTCGGCACGATGCAGCCGCTCCTGGCCCAGCGCGGCGGTCCGGGCCCTTGGATACACCGACGACCAGCAGCGATCCGAAGCCCAGCTCTGCGAGCACCGGCAGCACGGCGTTCACCTGCCCCGCGCCGCCATCGATCAGCAGCACGTCCGGTCGCGGCGATCTCGCCGGCCGTGATGCGCGCGTAACGCCGGCCCACGGCCTCGCGCAAGCGCGCCGTAGTCATCGCCGCCGACCGCCGTCTCGATGTTGAAGCGCCGGTATTCCTTGCGCGCGATGCCCTTCGGTGGTGAACACCACGCAGGAGGCCACCGTGCCCTCGCCGCCGGTGTGGCTGATGTCGAAGCACTCGATCCGCGCCGGCGCGGCGTCGCAGCTGCCAGCGCCTCGCCGCAGCGCCTCGAGCAGCGTGCACGGCATCGGCGCGTGCGCGCCTGGCGCATGCGCAGCGCCTGGGCGGCATTGTCGACGGCCGCCTCCACCCAGCGCGCCGCGAGGCCGCGCGCCGGCCGCGACACCAGCGATCTGCCGTGCCGCTGCTGCTGCGACAGCGCCTCGGCCAGGGCCTGCGCGATCCGGCAGATCCAGATTCACGCGCACTTCGCGGCGGGGCTTCCTCGCGCGCGTAGTGCTGCAGCAGGAAGGAGGCCAGCACTTCCTCGGCGTTCCCGGGCGCGCGCGGGAAGTAGCTGGTGGTGCCGAGGCTGCGTCCGCCGCGCACCAGCAGCAGCGCTCACCGCGTAGTCGCCCGGCTCGCCCACGATCGCGAAGGCATCCACGTCGCGATCACGTGCCCGCATCGATCGACTGCTCGGCCTGCAGCTTGCGCAGGTTCACCAGCTGGTCGCGCAGCAGCGCCGCGCGCTCGAAATCCAGCGCCTCGGCGGCCTGCTGCATCTGCTGCTCCAGCGCGCGCGGTCACTTCGCTGTCGCGACCTTCCAGCACCATGACGGCGGCATCGACATCGCGCGCATAGGCCGCCGCGTCGATCAGCCCGACGCAGGGCGCCGAGCAGCGGCCGATCTGGTGCTGCAGGCAGGGACGCGTGCGATTGGCAAAGAAGCTGTCGCGGCAGTTGCGCAGCCGGAACAGCTTCTGCAGCTGCTGCAGCGACGCGCGCACCGCGCGCGCATCGGGATAACGGACCGAAGTAGCGGCCGCGCGCCTGTGCGCGGCCCGCGATACACCGCCAGGCGCGGGAACTCGTGCTGCGTGCAGCTGGATGTACGGGAAAGCTCTTGTCGTCGCGCAGCATGACGTTGAAGCGCGGCCGGTGTTCCTTGATGAGGTTGTACTCGAGCAGCAGCGCTTCGGTCTCCGAGTCGGTGACCGTGACCTCGACGTGGCGGATCGGCGCACCAGCGCCTCGACCTTGGGCGCCTGGCGTGCCCTGCTGGAAGTAACTGCCCACGCGATCGCGCAGGCTCGCGGCCTTGCCCACGTACAGCAGCGCTCGGCGGTCGGCGCTCGGCGCTCGCCGTACATCCGGTAGACGCCGGGACGTCGCGGCAGCGTGGCTCGCGAACTCCCGGCCGTCGAAGCTCAGGGCGAGCGCTCCTGCCTTCTTGCTGCGCTCGGCGATCATCAGCGCCAGCTCCAGCGCCTGCTCGTAGTTCAGGCGCGGATCGACCTGCGTGCGATAGGCGCGCGCCAGGTCGGCATCCGACAGGCCGCGCGCGCCGCCGGTGCATTCGGTGACATCCTCGCCCGTCATCTCCAGGTGCACGCCGCCGAGGCGCGAGCCATTGGCCTCGTGCACATCGAAGGCCAGCTCCAGCTCCTTCTGGATGTTCTCGAGGCGCCGCGTCTTGTAGCCGCCGACCGTGGTCTCGGTGTTGCCGTGCATGGGGTCGCAGACCCACAGCACGGTCTGGCCGGTCTCGCGCACGGCCTGGATCAGCCGCGGCAGCGATTTCTCGATGTCCTTCGCGCCGAAGCGATGGATCAGCGTCAGCCGGCCCGGCTGGTTGTTCGGATTCAGCGTCGTGACCAGGCCCTGCAGCCAGCCGCTGTCCATCGCCGCGCCGACCTTCACGCCGACCGGATTGGAGATGCCGCGGAAATACTCCACGTGCGCGCCATCGAGCTGCGCCGTGCGCATGCCGATCCACGGCATGTGCGTGGACAGGTTGTACCAGCCCTGCGAGCGCGGGATGAAGCGCGTCTGCGCCTGCTCGTACTGCAGGTGCAGGCCTTCGTGGCTGGCGTAGAAATCGACGCGCCCGGCCTCGTGCACCGGCCCGCCGGTCAGCGACTCGAAGAAATCCAGCGAATCGGCGATCGAGCGCACGATGCGCTCGTAGGCCTCGCGCGCCGGCGAATGCGCAGGAAGCCGAGATCCCAGTACTCCGGATGGTGCAGATCGGCGAAGCCGCCATCGATCAGCGCGCGCACGAAGTTCAGCGTCAGCGCCGCGCGCTCATAGCCGCGCAGCAGCAGCTGCGGATCGGGCTCGCGCGCCTCGGGCGTGAACTCCGGGCGATTGACGATGTCGCCGCGGTAGCTCGGCAGCGTCACGCCATCGCGTGGTCTCGGTGTCGGCCGAGCGCGGCTTGGCGTACTGGCCGGCCATGCGGCCGACGCGGATGATCGGCCGCTTCAGGCCGTGCAGCAGCACCAGGCTGACCTGCAGGATCACCTTCAGCTGCTTGGCGATGTGGTCGGACTCGCAGTCGGCGAAGCTCTCGGCGCAGTCGCCGCCCTGCAGCAGGAACGCTTCGCCGCGCTGGGCGCCGGCCAGGCGCTCGCGCAGCGCCTCGATCTCCCAGGACACCACCAGCGGCGGCAGCCGCGACAGCTGCGCGACGGCGCGCTCCAGCGCGGCGGCGTCGGAGTAGTGCGGCTGCTGCTGCGCCTTGCGGGTCTGCCAGCTGGTCGGGTTCCAGGTCGTCATTTCGGGGGATCTCATGCCTGCCGATGCTACCTCAGGCGTCCCGGCAGCCGAAGTTCCACCCGGGCGCCGCCCAGCGGCGATTCGCCGATGTGCAGCCGGCCGCCGTACAGGCTCGGCCATGTCGCGCACCATGGCCAGGCCGAGGCCATGTCCCGGCGTGTGCTCGTCGGCGCGCGCGCCGCGCTCCAGCACCCGCTGCGCGGTCGCGCGGCAGGCATTCCCGGGCCGTCATCCTCGACCACCAGCGTGCAGCTTCTGGCCGCGCCGCGCCGCGCCTGCAGCAGCGCGCCGACACCCGCACCCGCGACGCGGCACCACTTGGCGGCGTTGTCCATCAGGTTGCCCAGCGCTTCGATCAGGTCGTCGCGATCGCCGACGAACTGCAGCGTCGGCGGGAACGGCCAGCTCGAGCGAGAAATCCTTGCTGCCATGCACCTTCAGCAGGTGCGCTGCGCAGGTCCTGCGCGATGGGCAGCACGTCCACCGCATGCCGCCCGACGCTGGCGCCGCCGCTGGTGGCCGCGCGCCGCAGCTGGTGCTCGACGATCGCGCGTCATGCGGTCCACCTGCTCGTTCGACCTGCGCGCGCACCGGGCGCCCTGCGCGCGAAGACTGGCGCGCAGCACCGCCAGCGGCGTCTTCAGGCTGTGCGCCAGATTGCCCAGCGTGTCGCGATAGCGCGCGATGCGCGTGCGCTCGGCACTGCAGCAGCGTGTTGAGGTTGGCCACCACGCCGTGCCAGCTCCGCTGGGCCAGCGCTCATCCAGCTGCTCGCGCTCGCCGCGCTCCACCGCGCGGATCTGCGCGCGCCAGGCGTCGCAGCGGCGGCAGCGCCCAGCGCAGCAGCAGCGCCAGCGCCAGCAGCAGCAGCAGCGGCGAGCAGCGGCGAAGCCGCCGAGCAGGCCGCGCCGGAAATCGCGCATCTGCGCGTCGTACGGCGTCAAGGTCCGCCGCCACGCGTGAAGGTCAGGTCGCGGCGCCGCCCGTCTCATCCTCCCACTGCACGCCGCGACTCACTGCCGCCAGCGACTGCGCCGCGCGCATCCGTGCAGGTAGCGGAAGTCGCGCGCGCCGGGCGCCTGCGGCGGACCGAACTGCTCGCAGGCTGCCGGTGGCCGAAGGTGAACGCCAGATACGGCGCCATCGGCCTGCTGCGCTGACGGCGGCATACAGGCCGGAACCCGGCGTCGCCAGGCGCGACTCGGCATCCGACAGGCGCGGCACGATGTGGCCGCTTGCATCCGGCTCTGCCGACGCGATCAGCGCAACCATCTGCGCATCGAGCAGGTCGCGCAGCGAGTGCTCGGCGATCGCGCGGAACCGCGCGTCGAGCACGGCGACCATCACGCCGAAGAACAGCAGCAGCAGCAGCGTGACCGAGATCAGCAGGCGCTGGCTGACCGAACGCATCGGACGACGTGCCGGCTCAGCCGGGTTGCGCGCCAGCGCGAAGCGGTAGCCGCGGCCGCGCAGGGTCTCGATCGGGCTTGATGCGGTCGTCCGGATCGAGCTTGCGCCGCAGCCGGCCGATGAACACCTCGATCACGTTGCTGTCGCGCTCGAAGTCCTGCTCGTAGAGCTGCTCGGTGAGATCGGTCTTGGAGATGACCTCGCCGGCCTTGAGCATCAGGTGCTCGAGGATGCGGTACTCGAAGGTGGTCAGCTCCACCGGCGTGCCCTCCACCGTCACGGTCTGCGCGCGCGTATCGAGCACGACCGGGCCGCAGGCCAGGCTGGACGAGTGCCCAGCCGCCGCTGCGGCGCAGCAGCGCCTGCAGGCGCGCCAGCACTTCCTCGAAGTGGAAGGGCTTGGCGACGTAGTCGTCGGCGCCGGCGTCCAGGCCCTCGACCTTGTCCTGCCAGCGGTCGCGCGCCGTCAGGATGAGGATCGGGAACGCGGCGGTCCTGCGCCCGCAGTCTGCGGATCAGCTCCAGGCCCGGAAGTCTTCGGCAGGCCGAGGTCGATGATCGGCCACGTCGATCGGATACTCGCTGCCTGCGAACAGGCCTTCCTCGCCATCCGCGGCCACGTCGACGGTGAAGCCTGCTGCGACGAGCTGCGCGCCGCAGGGCCTCGCGCAGCGCGGCCTCGTCCTCGACGACCAGTACACGCATGCGCTAGCGCTCCTGTCCGGTGTCCGCGTCGACCCGCACGGTCCAGACCCGCCCCTCCTCGGACAGCAGGCGCAGCACGTAGTACTGGCGGCCATCGGTCTCGGCGGTGCTGGCGCGGACGACCCGTGCGTTGTGGCGTTGCTCCGCCATGGCGATGGCCTGGTCGAGGGAAATGGCTTGCCGGGGTGGTTCCTGGCCCTGGCGCTCCTGCTGCTTCGCTGATGGCGTTGCGCCTGGTCTGCAGGGGCAGCTGGCGAAATGACCGACAGCAGCATGCAAAGCAGCGCCGGAAGCAAACTCCCGGCACCGCCTGCCTGCCGCAACTGGCGTTGCGCGCTGCGTCCATTGGTCATTTCGCTATCGTAGCCCGATCAGCGCGGACCGTGGATGCCGTGGGCGACACTGACAAGGTGCTTGTTCATGATCCTCTCTCCTGCTTCGGCCCGGCTTCCCGGACGCTGGAGACAAGCCTAGGCGCCATGCCATGAATCAACCCTGAACACGATCCTTGGCCTGCCGCCACAGCGCATCCAGCTGTTCCGCAGTGCGCCCCTGGAGATCTCCGCCCTGCTCGCGGGCCAGCGATTCCATGGCCGTGAAGCGCGCCTCGAACTTCGCCAGTGCGCGCCGCAGTGCGGTTTCCGGATCCACACGCAGATGCCGCGCGAGGCTGGTCACCGCCAGCAGCAGATCGCCGACTTCGTCTTCGCACCGCGCCTTGTCGCCTGCGCGGGCTGCCTCGGCGACCTCGGCCAGTTCCTCGAGGATCTTGGCGTGCACACCGTCGGCATCGGGCCAGTCGAAACCCACCTGCGCCGCGCGCTTGCCCAGCTTGGTGGCGCGCGACAGCGCCGGCGCTGCAGCGGCACATCCGTCGAGCACGCCTGTGCTCGCCGCGCGCCGCGCGTTCGGCTGCCTTGATGGCCTCCCAGTGCCGCGGCGCCGCGCGAATCGCCGGATCGCGAACACATGCGGATGGCGGCGCGTCAGCTTGTCGGCGATGCCGCGGGCCACCGCATCGAAATCGTACTCGCCGCGTTCGGCCGCCAAGCTGCGCGTGGAACACGACCTGGAACAGCAGGTCGCCGAGTTCGTCGCGCAGCGACGCTGCGTCGCCGCGCTCGAGCGCAGCGACCAGCTCGTAGGCTTCCTCGAGCGTGTAGCGGGCCAGCGAGCGCTCGTCCTGCGCGCGATCCCAGGGACAACCCGAGTGCGGGTCGCGCAGGCGGCGCATGACCTCCAGCAGCTGTCGTGTGGCCGGAGAGGTCGTCGCTCATTCGCGCACAAGCTCGCAGCAGCGTCAACAGCATGCCGGCCGTGGCGCCCCAGATGCGGTGTTCCCGGAAGTGGATATCCCGCACTGCTGACTCTGTCCCAGTCATGGGTCGCTGCACTTCGACCTGGCTTGCCGGGTCGAGCAGCTGGGTCCACGGCAGCACGAAGCATCCTGGACCTCGGTGGTGATCCGGGCGCGGAACGAAGGCGCGCTGATCCGCGCCACCACCGGCGTGATGCGGAAGCCGGTCAGCACGATCTGGTCGGGCAGATAGCCGATGACTTCCACCGCGCCGGGCACGAGGCCGACCTCCTCCTCTGCCTCGCGCAGCGCCGCCGCGGCCGGGTTCTGCGTCAGTGGGCTCGATGCGCCCCCGGGAAAGGCGATCTGCCCGGCATGGTGGCGCAGGTGCGCGGCCCGGACCGTGAGCAGGATGCCGGCTGGCCCCCTCGCCGGTCAACGCCGATCAGCACGGCGGCCGGCGCGGATCCGGCGGCAGCAGTGCAGCAATCGCGGATCCGTTCCGCTGAGCCGTGCGGCGCCGAGGCGAGTGCGCGAGCAGGTCGTGATCGGGCGCGCGTACCGGCCAGCCGCTCCACGAGGCGCTTCTGCGCCCCGTCGGCTGCCAGTTGCAGCGGTTTCATCAGCCGCCGCCGCTCGTGCCACCCTTGATTCCGCCGCGCGTCAGTTCGAGCGGATCCAGCAGCCGCCTGCAGCTCGTCGGCAGGCAGGTCGGTCTTCTTTGCAGCCACCTCGAGGATCGGCTTGCCTTCGGCATAGGCCTTCTTGGCGATGGCCGCGCCCTTCTCGTAGCCGATCACCGGATTCAGCGCCGTGACCAGGATGGGATTGCGCTCCAGCGCCTCGTTCAGCCGCGCTTCGTTCACGGTGAAGCCGGCGATCGCGCTGTCCGCCAGCGCGCGCGACGACATTCGCCAGCAGGCGCAGGCTCTCGATCAGCTTGCTAGGCGATCAGCGGCAGCATCACGTTGAGCTGGAAGTTGCCCGACTGGCCGGCGACCGTGATCGTCACGTCGTTGCCGATCACCTCGGCCGCAACCATGGCCGTGGCCTCGGGAATCACCGGATTCACCTTGCCCGGCATGATGCTGCTGCCCGGCTGCAGCGCCGGCAGCGCGATCTCGCCGAGCCCCGCCAGCGGCCCGCTGTTCATCCAGCGCAGGTCGTTGGCGATCTTCATCAGGCTGACGGCGAGCGGTCTTCAGCTGGCCGGAGAGCTCCACCGCCGTGTCCTGCGTCGCAATGCGCCTCGAAGAGGCTGGCGTTCGGGCGGAACGGCAGGCCCGTCAGCGTCGAGAGCTCGGCCGCAGAACCGCGCGCGAAATCCGGATGCGCATTGATGCCGGTGCCCACGGCGGTGCCGCCCTGCGCAAGCTGCAGCAGCCGCGGCTCCACCGCCGCGATCCGCGCGATGCCCTTCTCCACCTGCGTGCGCCAGGCAGCCAGCTCCTGGCCGAAGGTCACGGGCATCGCATCCATCAGATGCGTGCGGCCGGTCTTCACGACATGCCCGACCTGCGACTTCCTTCGTGCGCAGCGCTGCGCCAGGTGCTCCAGCGACGGGCGCAGCGACTCGCGCCACAGCAGCGCCGCGCTGACGTGGATCGCCGTCGGGATCACGTCGTTGCTGCTCTGGCCCATGTTCACGTGATCGTTCGGCATGCACCGGCGCGCCCGAGCCGCGCGCGGCGAGGTGCGCGATCACCTCGTTGGCGTTCATGTTGGTGCTGGTGCCCGAGCCGGTCTGGAACACATCGACCGGAAACTGGCGCGTCGTGACCTGCCGTCGGCCACCTCGATCGAGCGCCGGCACGATCGCGTCGGCCACCTCGGCATCGAGCAGGCCGAGCGCCGCGTTGGCACGCGCGGCCGCGGCCTTGATCAGCGCCACGGCGCGGATGAAGGCGCGCGGCATGGGTCGACCGCTGATGGGAAAATTCTGCACGGCGCGCTGCGTCTGCGCGCCCCACAGCGCATCGGCGGGCACCTTCGAGCTCGCCCATGCTGTCGCGCTCGATCCGGAATGCTGCATTGGTCATGTCCTCGACTCCGCCGCCGAAGTCTGCATCAGTTATGATTGTCGCGATCCTAACATTCAGGCATGTCCCGACCGCTCACGCATGGACCCCCGCCTCCTCGCCCTCTCCCCGGTCGACGGCCGCTATCGCGCCGCCACCGAGGCGCTGGCCCGGCTGCTGTCGGAAAGCGGCCTGATCCGCGAGCGCGTCCGCGTCGAGGCGCTGTGGGTGCTGCAGCTGGCGCGAGTCCGCTGCCCGGCCTCCCGGCCGTGCCGCTGTCCGCCAGCGGTTCGGCGCCGCCTGCGAGCGCTGGCCGCCGATCCGGGCGAAGCCTGCGCCAGTCGCGGTCAAGGCCATCGAGAGGCGCATCAACCACGACGTGAAGGCCGTCGAGTACTTCGTGCGCGACGAACTCCAGGCCGCTGGCGCCACGCCCGGCGCAGCTCGAGCTGGTGCATTTCGGCTGCACGTCCGAGGACATCAACAACCTCAGCTACGCGCGGCTGCTGGCGCGGGCCCGCACGGAAGCAGCTGCTGCCGGCGGTTGACTCGCTGCTGCGCGAGATCGCGGCCCTCGCGCTGGCCACATGCCGACCTGCCGATGCTGTCGCGCACCCATGGCCAGACCGCCTCGCCGACCACGCTGGGCAAGGAATTCGCCAACGTCGCTGCGCGGCTGGCGCGCGCCCGCGTGCGTCTGGCGCAGGTGGAGATCCTCGGCAAGTGGAACGGCGCGGTCGGCAACTTCAACGCGCATGCCTGTCGCCCTTCCCGACGTCGACTGGCCGGTCATTTCCCGGACGTTCGTCGAGCGCTGCGGGCTGGCGTGGAATCCGCACACCACGCAGATCGAGCCGCACGACTGGATCGGCGAATACTGCGATGCGCTCGCGGCGATCAATGTCATCGTGCATCGACATGTGCCGCGACATCTGGGGCTACGTCTCGCTGGGCTACCTGCGCCAGCGGCCGGTGGCCGGCGAAGTCGGCTCCTCGACCATGCCGCACAAGGTCAATCCCATCGACTTCGAGAATGCCGAAGGCAACCTCGGCGTGGCCAACGCGCTGCTGCGTCACTTCGCCGAGAAGCTGCCGGTGTCGCGCTGGCAGCGCGACCTCACCGACTCCACCGTGCTGCGCAACGTCGGCGTCGCGCTGGGCCACTGCCTGATCGCCTGGCGCGCTGCGCTGCGCGGCCTGGGCAAGATCGCGCCCGATCCGGCGCGCCTGGCGCGCGGACCTCGACGATGCCTGGGAAGTGCTGGCCGAAGCCGTGCAGACCGTGCTGCGCGCCGCCGGCGTGCCCGATGGCTACGAACTGCTCAAGGACTCACTCGCGCGGCAAGCCGCTGGACCGCGCGAGCTGCTGGCGGAGTTCATCCGCTCACTGCCGCTGCCCGAGCCGCAGCGCGCCCGGCTGCTGGCGCTGACGCCGGCGGGCTACGTCGGGCTCGCGCCGCGGCAGCTGGCCGCGGCGCTGGCCCAGACCTGACATAACGCGGGCAGTTTCCGTGAACTGCGCGCACGCAGTTCCGGCCGCGCCTGCCCGCGGGCACGGCAAAGCGTGAACGCGGCCCACAATGGCCGGCGGCGCCCGCTTCCTAACATCGCCGCCATGGCGCGGACCGCAGTACTATTTTCGCAGGCAGGTTGCAGGATGCCCCGGCCGCCCCGTCGACCGTGCTGGGCCGGGGCGATCCGCGCGGCCGCCGCGCCCGAGCCGCTGCAGGTGCTGACCACGCTCGAGGACGTGCGCGCAGGCCACCCGCCGCGCCGTCGCCGGCGCGCAGCGCCTGATGTCGATCTTCACGCCTGACCTCGAGCCGCAGCTCTACGACCAGCCGGCCTTCCTCGAACTCATCAAGCGCTTCCTGCTCAGCCACAGCTTCGCCAAGGTGCGCGCTGCTGACGCACCGGCCGATCCGCCTACACTTCGCCACACAAGCTGGCTCGCCATGCGCCGCCGGCTGTCGGGCACATCGAGATCCGCACCGTCGAATCCGCAGTTCGCCGCGCGCACCAGCGGCATGCTGATCGCCGACAGCACGCGCCATCGTGTATCGCGCGCAGGCCACGAGCTGGGAAGGCGTCGCCGGCTTCAACCAGCCGCCCATCGCCCGCCTGTACCTGCAGGAATTCGACGAGATGTGGATCGCCAGCGTTCCGAAGTACTGACGTCTGCCGACCGGCACTGCGCTCGCTCTATACTGCGCCGCATGACCTGGCGCCCCGACCTCACCGTTGCTGCCATCGTCGCAGCGCGACGGCCGCTTCCTGCATGGTCGAGGAGCGCATCCGCGGCGCCATCGTCTTCAACCAGCCCGCCGGCCATGTCGAAGACGGCGAATCCATCCTCGAGGCCGTGGTCCGCGAGACGCTCGAAGAAACCGCCTGGCACTTCCGGCCGCGGCACCTGCTCGGCATCTACCTGTGGCGCAATGCCGGACAACGGCCGCTCCACGCTGCGCGTCGCCTTCAGCGGCGAGGTCCGGCCACGATCCGCGCGCACGCGCTCGACCGCGGCATCCTCGCCGCGCACTGGATGACGCCGCGAGCAGCTGGCTGCCCAGCCGCGCGCCTGCGCAGCCCGCTGGTCCTGCGCTGCATCGACGACTATCTGGCCGGCCGGCGCTACGGCCTCGACGCTGCTGCAGCTCCTCGAACCCTGGCGGTCGCCCGCGGTCGCGCCAGCAGCGCCTGATGAGCGAGCGCGTCATCGTCGCGCTGTCCGGCGGCGTCGACTCCGCCGTCGCCGCGCTGCTGCTGCTGCGCGCCGGCCACGAGGTGCAGGGCCTGTTCATGCACAACTGGGAAGAGGACGAGCAGGGCTACTGCACGGCCGCCGAGGACTTCCAGGATGCGCGCCGGGTGGCCGCGGAACTGGGCATCCCGCTGCACCGCGTGGATCTTTCGCGCGCAGTACCGCGAGCGGGTGTTCGCGGATTTCCTCGCCGAATACCGCGCCGGACTCACGCCGAATCCCGACGTGCTGTGCAATCGCGAGATCAAGTTCGGCGACTGCCTGCGGCATGCGCGGCGGCTGGGCGGCGAGCGGCTCGCCACCGGCCACTACGCGCGGCTGGTAGCCGGCGCCGACGGGCCCGAGCTGCACAAGGGCGCTGATGCCGGCAAGGACCAGTCCTACTTCCTGCATGCCGTGCCGCGCGAGCGGTTCGCGCAGCGCGCTGATGCCGCTGGGCGACCTGCACAAGGACGAGGTGCGCGAGCTGGCGCGCGAGGCCGGCCTGCCGGTGTTCGACAAGCGCGACAGCACCGGCATCTGCTTCATCGGCGAACGGCCGTTCCGCGAGTTCCTGGCGCAGTACATCGAGCACACGCCCGGGCCCGATCCGACACCGGCAGCGGCGAGCTGGTCGGCGAGCACTGTGGGCCTGCCCTTCTACACGCTGGGACAGCGCGGCGGCATCGGCATCGGTGGCACGCGCGGCGGCAGCGGCGAGCCCTGGTACGTGGTCGCGCAAGGACCCGCGCGCAACGCGCTGGTCGTGGCGCAGGGCGAGGATCATCCGGCGCTGTTCACCCGCGCGCTGCGCACGCGGCGCGGTGAACTGGCTGTGCGAGCGCCACCGCCGGCAGCCGTTCGATGTCACGGTTCGGCTGCGATACCGTCAGGAGGACCAACCCGCGCCGGGTCGCCGCTGCACGGATGGCGGCGTGCTCGATCGCGCCCGCGGAGCCGCAGCGGGCGGTCACGCCGGGCCAGTCCGCCGTGATCTATCAGCGGCACGCGCTGCCTTGGCGGCGGAGTGATCGACGCGAACCGATATATAATTGCGGCTTCGTTCGCCGGAGGTACGCATGACCGACAGCTTCAAGGCCCGCACCACCCTCGAGCGTGAACGGCAAGCAGCACACGATCTGGAGCTTCGCGGCCCTGCCGGCGGAGAAGGTGGCCCGCCTGCCCTATTCGCTGAAGATCCTGCTCGAGAACCTGCTGCGCTTCGAGGACGGCGTCAACGTCACGCGCAAGGACATCGAGGCGCTGCTCGACTGGGACGCCAAGGCCGCCCCCTCCTACGAGATCTCCTTCACGCCGGCGCGCGTGATCATGCAGGACTTCACCGGCGTGCCCTGCGTGGTGGACCTCGCCGCCATGCGCGAGGCCATCGCCCGCCTGGGCGGCGATCCGGAGAAGGTCAACCCGCTGGCGCCAGCCGAACTGGTCATCGACCACTCCGTGCAGGTGGACGAATACGGCACGGCGCAGGCGCTGGCCGACAACAACCGCATCGAGTTCGAGCGCAACGGCGAGCGCTATTCCTTCCTGCGCTGGGGCCAGACCGCGTTCCGCAACTTCAAGGTGGTGCCGCCGAACACCGGCATCGTGCACCAGGTGAACCTGGAGTTCCTGGGCCGCGTGGTGTTCGCGAAGGAAGGCAGCCGCCGCCCGAGGCCTATCCCGACACCGTCGTCGGCACCGATTCGCACACCACCATGATCAACGGCCTGGGCGTGCTGGGCTGGGGCGTGGGCGGCATCGAGGCCGAGGCCGCCATGCTCGGCCAGCCGGTCACCATGCTGATTCCGCAGGTGATCGGCTTCAAGCTCGACGGCCAGCTGCCGCCGGGCGCCACCGCCACCGACCTGGTGCTCACCGTCACCGAGATGCTGCGCAAGAAGGGCGTGGTCGACAAGTTCGTCGAGTTCTTCGGCGATGGCCTCGCGAACCTGCCGCTGGCCGACCGCGCCACCATCGGCAACATGTCGCCGGAGTTCGGCAGCACCTGCGCGATCTTCCCGATCGACGAGGAAACCATCCGCTACCTGACGCTCTCCGGCCGCCCGGCGGAGCAGATCGCGCTGGTCGAGGCCTATGCCAAGGCGCAGGGCATGTGGCGCGTCAACGGCCAGAAGGCCGCCGACTACACCGATGTGCTGGAACTGGACCTCGCCACGGTGGAGCCCAGCCTCGCCGGCCCCAGCCGCCCGCAGGATCGCGTGCCGCTGCGCATCGCGAAGACCGCGTACCAGACGGCATTCGCGAAGCAGGCCGAGGAACGCGCAAAGAAGAATCCGGCGGCCACCGGCACAGGCCACGGTCGACGGTGGACGGCACGCACCTTCGACGTGAAGGACGGCGCCGTGCTGATCGCCGCCATCACCAGCTGCACCAACACCTCCAACCCCTACGTGCTGATCGCCGCCGGCCTGGTGGCGCGCAATGCGCGCAAGCGCGGGCCTCACCAGCAAGCCCTGGGTGAAGACCAGCCTCGCGCCGGGCTCGCGCGTGGTCACCGACTACCTGGCCGCTGCCGGCCTGCTCGATGAACTGGCCGGCATCGGCTTCAACCTGGTCGGCTACGGCTGCACCACCTGCATCGGCAACTCCGGGCCGCTGAAGCCGGAGATCTCCGCCGGCGTGAAGGCCGGCGATGTCATCGGCTGCTCGGTGCTGTCCGGCAACCGCAACTTCGACGGCCGCGTGCATCCGGAAGTGAAGCAGAACTACCTGGCCTCGCCGCCGCTGGTGGTGGCCTATGCGCTGGCCGGCTCGCTCGACGTGGACCTGAACACCGAGCCGCTGGGCACGGGCAGCGATGGCAAGCCGGTCTTCCTGAAGGACATCTGGCCCAGCGCCCAGCGAAGTGGCGGACTTCGTGCACAAGTACATCACCTCCGAGATGTTCAAGCAGCAGCTACGCCGGCGTGTTCGATGGCGACGAGCGCTGGCGCGCGATCAAGGTGCCCGCCGGCAAGATCTATTCGTGGGACGAGAAGTCCACCTACGTGAAGAACCCGCCCTACTTCGACGGCATGACCATGACGCCGGCCGGCGTCGGGCGACATCCGCGGCGCGCGCGTGCTGGCGCTGCTGGGCGACTCGGTCACCACCGACCACATCTCCCCGGCCGGCAACATCGCCAAGACCAGCCCGGCCGCGAAGTACCTGATGGAACAGGGTGTGCAGCCTGCCGAC
The DNA here is from genome assembly GCA_963785055.1 of uncultured Pseudomonadota bacterium. GTDB lineage: Bacteria > Pseudomonadota > Gammaproteobacteria > Steroidobacterales > Steroidobacteraceae > ZC4RG30. The sequence continues at coordinate 41,804 of CAWATT010000007.1, read as the reverse complement.
TTCAACCAGTACGGCGCGCGCCGCGGCAACCATGAAGTGATGATGCGCGGCACCTTCGCCAACATCCGCCTGCGCAACCTGCTGCTGCCGGGCACCGAAGGCGGCATCACGCTGCACATCCCGTCCGGCGAGCAGATGTCGATCTTCGACGCCGCGATGCGTACAAGGCGGAAGGCACGCCGCTGATCATCCTGGCCGGCAAGGAATACGGCACGCGGCTCCTCGCGCGACTGGGCGGCCAAGGGCACCATGCTGCTGGGCGTGAAGGCCGTGATCGCCGAGAGCTTCGAGCGCATCCATCGCTCGAACCTGATCGGCATGGGCGTGCTGCCGCTGCAGTTCCTGCCGGGCCAGAGCGCGCAGTCGCTGGGCCTGACCGGCAAGGAAATCTTCGCCATCGAAGGCGGCAGCGATGCCGTCGCGCAAGACCGTCAGCGGTCACGGCAACGCCGCCGATGGCGGCACAGCCCATCGCAGTTCGAGGCGCGCGTGCGCATCGATACGCCGAAGGAGCGCGAGTACTTCCGGCACGGCGGCATCCTGCACTACGTGCTGCGCCAGCTGGCCGCGGCCGGCAAGGCGGCCTGAGGCCGCCGTGCAGCATGCACACGCCAGCCGGCGACCGCGCCGGCTGGCGATCTTCGACCTCGATGGCACGCTGACACGGCGCGACACCTTCGTGCCCGTTCGTGCTGGGCCTGCTGGCGCGCCATCCGCGCGCGCTGGCTGCGCCTGCCGCTGCTGCTCGCTCCCGCGCTGGCGCTATCGTGCTGCGGCTGCCTGGATCGTGGTGGCCTCAAGGGCGCCATCCTGCACTGCCTGTTCGGCGGCCTGCCACGCGCGCGACCATCGATGCGTGGGCGCGCCAGTACGCGCAGCGACGTCGTCGCCGCAGCGCATGTTCGCCGAAGGCCTCGCGGCCTTCCGCGCGCACCTGGCTGCCGGTGACCATGTGGTGCTGCTGTCGGCCAGTCCGGATCTCTATGTGCCGGAGATCGGCCGCGCTGCTGGGCGCGCAGCAAGTCATCTGCACGGAGGTGCGCTGGAACGGCGACCTGCTGGACGGCCGCCTGGCGGGACCCAACCGCCGCGATCAGGAGAAGGCGCGCGTGCTGGCAGCAGCTGCGCGCCGCGCATGCCGGGCCTGCCGGTGATCGCCTACGGCAACAGCGCGCCGGACCTGGTCCACATGGATGCGCTGCGAACGAGGCTGTCTACGTGAATGCCAGCGCCCGCACTGGCCGCGCGCTGACGCCAGCCGGGCCTGCGCTGCGTCCAGTGGCGGTGAAGGCGTAACATCGCGGCCGTACGTACTACCGCGGATGACCATCCGACATTGCGGGAGTACCCATGAAATCCGCATCCCCGCATCTGCCCTCGGAGATCACTCCCGAGGAGGTGTACCTCGACCGGCGCCAGCTGCTGGCACGCCGGGCCTCGCCGTTCGGCGCGCTGGGCGCATCTGGCAGCGCGCTGGCCTTGCCGCCGCGCCCGCAAGTCGCGACAGCTTCAAGGCCGCCGCGCAACGCAGGCGCTGTCCATCAGGACACGCCGAACACCTGCGAAGACATCACCACCTACAACAACTTCTACGAGTTCGGCACCGACAAGTCCGATCCGGCCGTGCTACGCGCGCAATTTCAAGCCCACGCCCTGGAGCGTGACGGTCGACGGCGAAGCCGAGGTCAAGGGCAAGCTTCACGCTCGAAGACATCCTCAAGCCGCATGCGCTGGAAGAACGCGTCTACCGCCTGCGCTGCGTCGAGGCCTGGTCGATGGTGATTCCGTGGACGGGCTTTCCGCTGGCCGACCTGCTGCAAGCGCTTCAAGCCCACCTCGAAGGCGAAGTACGTCGAGTTCACCACGCTGACTGGACCCGAAGCAGATGCCGGGCCAGCGCTATCGCGTGCTGCGACTGGCCCTACGTGGAAGGCCTGCGCATGGACGAAGCCATGCATCCGCTGACGTTCATGGCGGTCGGCCTCTACGGCCAGGTGCTGCCCAACCAGAATGGCGCGCCGCTGCGCCTGGTGGTGCCGTGGAAATACGGCTTCAAGAACATCAAGTCGATCGTGCGCATCCGCTTCACCGAGACAGCAGCCGACGCAACAGCTGGCAGATCGCGGCGCCGAACGAATACGGCTTCTATGCCAACGTGAACCCGGCGGTGGATCACCCGCGCTGGAGCCAGGCCACCGAGCGGCGCATCGGCGGCATCGCTGCTCGCCCAGCGCGCACGCCACCCTGCCCTTCAATGGCTACGCCGACCAGGTGGCCTCGCTGTACGCGGGCATGGACCTGCGCCGCAACTTCTGAACGCGCGCAGCACGTCGCCAGCTATCGTTCTATCAAGCCGCTGGTCTTCGCCGCCTGCGCCGCGCCCGCGGTGCTGATGACGCTGGGCGCATTCGGGCAAGCGGCCCGCATGGACCTGGGCGCCGATCCGGTGCGCGCGCCTGCATCCATGCCTGCGGCATCACCGCGCTGAACCTGCTGCTGATCACGCTGCTGGTCACGCCGGTGCGCGCAGATCACGGGCTGGAACCACCTGCTGCGCCTGCGGCGCATGCTGGGACTGTTCGCGTTCTTCTACGCGCTGCTGCACTTCACCGTGCTATGCCTGGCTCGACCAGGGGCTGGACCTCGCAGGCCATCGGCGCGGACATCGTCAAGCGCCCCTACATCACGATCGGCATGCTGGCGCTGCTGCTGCTGGTTCCGCTGGCGGTCACCTCCACCAACCGCATGATGCGCCGGCTGGGCCGCCGCTGGACAGCAGCTTGCACCGGCTCGTCTACGTGATCACGCGCTGGGCGTGTGGCACTTCTGGTGGCAGGTGAAGAAGGACATCCGCGAGCCGCTGCTCTATGTCGCCGATCTTCGCGGTGCTGATGGCCTGGCGCGCGTCAGAGCGAAGTTCGCGCCTGCCAGAGCTCCGGAAAGAACCTGAGCTCCAGCGCCTTGGCCAGGTAGGACACGCCGCTGGTGCCGCCGGTGCCGGGCTTGTAGCCGATGATGCGCTCCACCGTCTTCATGTGCTGGAAGCGCCACAGCTGGAAGCGATGGTCGAGGTCGACCAGGCCCTCGGCCAGCTCGTAGAGATCCCAGTCCTTCTCGGCGTTGTGATACACGCCGAGCCACGCGCCGGTGACCGCCTTGCTGGCGATCGTAGGCCTCGCGAGAAATCGCGATCGAGCAGTTCCGCCGGCACGCCGTAGCCGCGACGGCTCAGCAGCCGCAGCACCTCGTCGTAGAGGCTGGGCGCCTGCAGCGCGCGCTTGCAGCCGCTCGTAGTCCTGCGGCATCGCGCTGGTGCACGCGGATCATCTCGGCGTTCTTGTTGCCGAGCCCGAACTCCAGCAGCCGGTACTGCACGGACTGGAATCCGGAGGATCGTCCCAGTGAATTGCGGAACGCCGTGTAATCCGAAGGCGTCATCGTGGCCAGCACCTCCCAGACACCGAACAGCTGAGCCTGCACCTTAGATATACGCTGTAACGCCTTGAATGATGGATCTAAATCGTCCCTGACCACGCAGCGCTGCACGAACTCCAGCTCGTGCAGGAACAGCTTGATCCACAGCTCCGAAACCTGGTGCACGACGATGAACATCATCTCGTCGTGCTCGACCGGAGATCGGCTTCTGCGCGGACAGCAGCTGCGTGCAGCTGCAGGTATTCGCCATAGGACTGCGAGGTGCCCAGGTCCCAGTGCACCGCCTCGCCGGTCAGATCGATGCGCTGGCCGGCCGGCTTTCCTCGCTCTTCGCTCATGCGTGGCCGCCACGCACCCAGTGCGGCACGTTGCTGCCAGCCCGTCGCAGCAGCTCCGCGTCGAGCGTCGCGCTAGTGCGGCTCGCACTCGCGCCACGCAGCGCCAGAAGTGCGCCGAATGATTCATGTGCCGCGTGTGCGCCAGTTCATGGCAGCAGCAGGTAGCGCAGCACTTCCGGCGCGCTGGAACAGCAGGCACAGGTTCAGCGAGATCCGCCCGCGCGAGTGAGCAGCTGCCCCAGCGCGTGCGCTGGCGCGCACGCTCAGTCGCTGGAAGCGAAAACCCGTGCATGCCGGCCATGCTCCGGCAAGCTTTGCGGCGCAATCGCCGCGCGCGCGCGCGCGACAGCCAGCGCGCAGCAGCCGCCCGCCACTGCGCTGCGACTGCCGCTGCCGCGCACTCCAGCATGATCCGGCCCGTTCGCGCAGGCGCAGGCGGCCCGTGCCGCCGGCGAGGAACACGCGCCAGCGCTCGCCCAGCGCGGCGCAGATCGACATGTTCGGCGGCGGAAACGCCTGATCCGGCGGCGAGGCGGCACGACGGCGCTGCAGCGTGGTGCGCAACCCAGTCGGCGCGGCTGTCCAGGAACGCCCGCGCACGCGCCTCGGAGACGCCGCGCGGCACGACCAGCTCCACCGCCCACCGGCATCGATGCGCACGGCCACGCGTCGGGCGCGCCGGCTGTGACGCACGCTCGGGGCGGGCGTCGCCTCGAGCGCCCTCGCAGTGCAGCGGCCACAGCGGCAGCTGCGACGGCGCCAGGTGCAGCCCGTGGTTGTCGGCTATCTGGCGTCGACGCCATCGGACATGATAGCAGCGCCGACTTCCGAACTGATCGACATTGGCGTCAACCTCACCCACGAGAGCTTCGCGCACGACCTGCCGGAGGTGCTGCGCCGCGCGCACCTGGCGGGCGTGTCAGCGGATGATCGTCACGGGCACCAGCGTCGCGGCAACCCGCGAGGCCATCGCGCTGCACGCGCAGCATCCGCACCGGCTGTTCGCCACCGCCGGACTGCATCCGCATCATGCCGCGGACTTCGACCGCTGCCGGTGCTGCGAGCAGCTGCGCGAGCTGGCGCGCGGATCCGGCGGTCGTCGCGGTCGGCGAATGCGGCCTGGACTACTACCGCAACTTCTCGCCCCGCGAAGCGCAGCTCGCGCGCCTTCCGCGGCCAGCTGGAACTGGCCGCCGAAACGGGCAAGCCCGTGTTCCTGCATCAGCGCGACGCGCACGCGGATTTCATCGTCGATCCTGCGGGAGTTTCGCCGGCTCGATCGCCGATGGTGTGGCGCATTGCTTCACCGGGCAGGCGCAGCGGAACTGGACGACTACCTGGCGCTGGACCTGGCCATCGGCATCACCGGCTGGATCTGCGACGAGCGGCGCGGCCTGCACCTGCTGCCGCTGATGCAGCTGCATTCCCGCGGACGGCTGATGATCGAAACCGACGCGCCCTACCTGCTGCCGCGCAGCCTCAAACCCAAGCCGGCGACGCGACGCAACGAACCGGCATTCCTGACCGAGGTTGCCGCAGCGGTGGCGCAGGCGCGCGGAGAAAGCCGGCAGCAGCTGGCGGCCAGCAGCACGGCCGCAGCGCAGGCGGTTCTTCGGCCTGCCGTGAGCGCCGACTGAGCTCTGGTCGAAGACCTCGCGCGAGGAACCCGCGCCGCTGGCGCAGCGGGCTGGGCGCTGACGCGCGGCGCACAGCGCCTGCCAGTCCTCGCGGTAGCGCTCCATCCAGCTCTGCGAAGCCTCGGAGTCCGCCGGCGGGAATTCCGCGCGCAGCGAATCCACCATCAGCGTCCAGCGCGGCAGGCCCTTGGGGAACTTGCCGCGACGCGTGAACAGGATGCGACCTTCGACCGGCAAGTCGCCGGCCAGCGCGCGCACCGCCGCCACGCGGTCGTACAGCGCATGCTGCGGATTCTGGAAGGTCGCGCGGTTGGCGCCATTCATCACCGTCCATTCGGTCATCTGGTCGCCGCCGAAGATGTTGCCGCGGATGTCGCGCAGGTCGATCACCACGCACGCCGCGCGAGGTCAGCAGCAGGTAGTCGACGTGCATGGCAGCGCCCATGCCGTCGGGCACCAGCACATTGCGCAGGTGCTCGGTGCCCACGCCGATGATCGATGCTCGATGCAGGCGCTCGCGCTCGCGCGCGGCGGCGCCAGGCGCGCACGACGTAGTAGACCAGCGCCGCCGACGAATCACGATCAGCACCGCCGTGAGGATCAGCCGGTTCTGCGGCGTATCCAGACTGTTCAGACGGGACTTCAGACCACCGGTTGCACTGCGCAGGTCGCGGCAGCGTGGGATCGATTTCGCGAAACGCGGACGGCAGTTCGATAGAGCCGCTGCAGATTCTCGGGCACCGGCACCGTGCCGACCAGCGGCTCGACGATCTCGCGGAACTTCGCCGGATGCGCCGTGGCCACCAGCACCCAGTGGTGCGCGGCGCGTCTCGGCGTCCGGCAGGCGCGCGTAGACCTCGGCCGCAGTCGCGGTGTGCGGGCACCAGATCTCGCCGTAGCGTCGCGTGGTCGGTGCGGATGCGCGCGCGGATGGCCGCATCGTCGACGGATCATGGCGCTGACCTGCTGCGCCCAGCGCGCCGCGTCGGGATACAGCGCACAGCAGGCGCTCCAGGTTGCTGGGATTGCCGACGTCCATGGCCGAGGCCAGCGTCGCGATGCTGGGGCGCGGCGTGCAGCTGGCCGGTGGCCAGGAAGTCCGGCACCGTGCGGTTGGCGTTGTGCGCCAGCACGATGCGATCGATCGGCAAGCCCATGCTGCCGCGCCCAGACGCAGGCCACCGAATTGCCGAGATTGCCGCTGGGAATGATGTAGGAGGCCTGCTGCGCCGGTCTCGCGCGCGCATGGCGAGGCTGCTCGCCGCGTAGTACACGGCCTGCGGCAGCAGGCGCCCGAGGTTGATGCTGTTGGCGGACGACAGCTCGAACCTGCGTGCGCAGCGATGCGGATCGAGGAAGGCTTCCTTCACCAGGCGCTGGCAGTCGTCGAAGGTGCCGCGCACGGCGAGGCTCGTGACGTTGTCGCCCCAGCAGGTCAGCTGCTGCTGCTGCGTCGGGCGAGACCAGCCCCTTCGGGAACAGCACCACCACTTCGATGCCGGGACGGCGATGGAAGGCCGCGGCCACCGCGCCGCCGGTGTCGCCCGAGGTGGCGACCAGGATGTGCAGCGGCCGGCCCGATGCGCCGCGGAATGCGCGCCAGGCTGGCCGCGAGGAATCGCGCGCCGAAATCCTTGAACGCCGCCGTGGGGCCGTGGAAGAGCTCGAGCACGCGCAGCGGCCGCGATGGCGTCAGCGCCTTCAGCGGCGCCGGAAAATTGAATGCGTCGCGCGCGATGGCCGGCACGTGCGGCGGCCAGCGCATCGCCCGCGGCGAATGCGCCGATCAGACTGCTGCCCGAGCGGCGGGCAGGGCTCGCCGGCCGACTGCCAGCGACAGATGCCGGCCACTGCTGCGGCACATACAGGCCGCCATCCGGGGCCAGCCCCTGCAGCAGCGCCTGGCTGAATGTCACCTCGGGCGCCTGGCCGCGCGTGCTGCGCAAACTTCATTCGCTGCTCACCACATGCGCGCCGCCGGACTGCACCGGCGACGATCCAGTGGTCGGTCTCGATGTTCGTGCGCGGCAAATTGCCTGCACCATGGCATCGCGCACGGCGCGCGGCATCGCGCTCCAGGCACAGCGCGAACATCGTCGGGCCGGCGCCGGAAATCGAGCAGCCGAGCGCGCCGCTTGTCGAGCGCCGCGGCGCGCACCTCGATGAAGCCCGGGATCAGCACCTGGCGCTGCTTCTCGATGATCACGTCCTCGAGCGAGGCCTTGATCAGGTCCAGGTCGTTCGTGTAGCAGCCGGAGATGAAGCCGGCGAGGTTCGCCGTCTGCCAGACGAAGTCCGACATGTTCACGGTGCGGCTGAGGATGGCGCGCGCCTGCTTGGTCGACACCTGCAGGTGCGGATGCACGATCACGGCGTGGATGCACTTCCGGCACCGGGAATCTGCTTCACGCGCGGATTGTCGATGCCCACCGTCAGCACCAGGCCGCCGAACAGCGACGGCGAGATGTTGTCGGCATGCCGCGAGCCGCTGGCGACGGCCTCGCCCTGCATCGCCAACTTCAGCAGCTCGATGCGGGTCAGCGGCTCGTCGAGCATGGCATTGGCCGCGACCACCGCCGCCACCGCCGAGGCGGCCGAACCGCCCAGGCCCGAGGCCAGCGGAATGCCCTTGTCGATCTCGCATCTCGAAGCCGAAGGGCAGGCTGCGCGCCTGCGATCAGCGCCAGCAGCGCCGGCCGGCGGTGTTCTTCTCCGCCTCGAGCGGCAGGTCCTCCACCACGCCGCGGATGGACGTGATCACGGTACGCCCGGCTTCGCGCGTGCGCGTCACCGTGACCCGGTCGCCCAGCGCATCGACCGAGAAGCCGAGGATGTCGAAGCCGATGGCGACGTTGGCGACCGAAGCCGGCGCGAACGCGGTGACGCTTGCGTGCAGCGCTCACAGGCGTGCTCCCAGGTAGGCGGACAGGCGCAGCAGGTCGGCGAACACGCCGCCGGCCGTCACTTCGGGCCCGGCGCCCGGGCCCTGCACGATCAGCGGATTGTTGCAGTAGCGCGCCGTGGCGAAGCGCACCACGTTGTCGGTGAGCGCGATGTTGGCGAAGGCATGCTTCGCGTCGAGTTCGACCACGCCGACGGTGGCCTCGCCCTTGGCGGTGATGCGACCGACGAAGCGCAGCACCTTGCCGGCCTTCTTCGCCGCCTCGTAGCGCTGCTGCATCGCCGCGTCGTACTTGCGGCAGGCCGTCGAGGAACTCGTCGATCGAGCCCCTGCCAGATCGCGCGGCACCAGGCTCTCGACCTTCACGTCCCTCATCTCGAGCCGCAGGCCCATCTCGCGCGCCAGGATGATGAGCTTGCGCGCGACGTCGGTGCCCGAGAGGTCGTCGCGCGGATCCGGCTCGGTGTAGCCGCGCTGCTTGGCCTCGCGCACGATGGCCGAGAACGGCACGCGTGCCGTCGTACACATTGAACAGGTAGGCCAGCGTGCCGGAGAAGATGCCCTCGATGCTGTCGATCTCGTCGCCGGTCTCGCGCAGGTCGCGCAGCGTCTGGATCACCGGCAGGCCGGCGCCGACGGTGCCTTCGTACAGGTAGTGCGAGCCGCCGGCCCGCCGCGCCTCGCGCAGCGAGTCGTAGTAGGTCATGTCGGCGCTGTTGGCCTTCTTGTTCGGCGTGACGACGTGGATGCCCTGCGCCAGCCAGTCGCGGTAGTGCGTGGCCACGGACTCGTCGGCCGAGCAGTCGATGATCACCGTGTGCGGCAGGTAGTCGACCTGCAGGTGCTCGACGAAGCGTCGCGATGTCGCGCACGCGGCGCCGCTGCTTCGTACTCGCTCGCTGCCACTGCGCGAGGTCCACGCCGCGCTCCGACAGCAGCATGCGCTTGCGTGGACATGATGCCGCGCACGCGCAGGTCGAGCTTGAACTCGCGCGACAGCCGCGCCTGCTGCGAGGCCAGCTGGTCGAGCAGCACGCGGCCCACCGTGCCCGGGCCGATCACGCCGATCGACAGCGTGTTGGGCGAGAGATAGAAGCTCGCGTGCGTGGCGCGCAGCGCGCGCGTGGCCTGCCGGCCATCCACCACCACCGAGATGTTGCGCTCCGAGGCGCCCTGCGCGATGGCGCGCACGTTCACGGCGGCCGCGCCCAGCGCGTTGAACACCTTGGCCGACACGCCCGGCGTGCCGGCCATGCCATCGCCGACCACCGCGAGGATCGCCAGGTCGCGCGGTGGCCTCCACGCTCTGGATCTGGCCCTCGTCGAGTTCGCGCGCGAAGGCCGCGCGCACCACGCGCTCGGCGCGCTCGGCCTCGCGGCCGGGAATCGCGCAGCAGATCGAATGCTCCGAGCTGCCCTGCGAGATCAGGATCACCGAGATGCCTTCCTCGCGCAGCGCGCCGAACAGGCGATGCGCCGTGCCGGGCACGCCGATCATGCCGGCGCCCTCGATGTTGACCAGCGCGACGTTCTCGATGGTGGTGATGCCCTTGACCGCAGCTCGGAGGTGGGCTTGCGCGCAGATCAGCGTGCAGGGATTGTCCGGCGCAAAGGTATTGCGGATCTAGATCGGGATGGAGCGACCGATGGCCGGCGCCATGGTCTGCGGATGGATCACCTTGGCGCCGAAGTACGCCAGCTCCATGGCCTCGTTGTACGAGAGCTGGTCGATCACCTGCGCATTGGGCACGCGCCGCGGATCGGCCGACAGCACGCCGTCGACATCGGTCCAGATGTGGATCTCGCTGGCATCGAGCAGCGCGCCGAAGATCGAGGCCGAGAAATCGCTGCCATTGCGGCCCAGCGTGGTCTGCACGCCCTGCGGGGTGCGCGCCACGAAGCCGGGGATGACCAGCGTGCCGTCGAAGTCCGCGGCGCCGGTCTTGCCGTCAGCCGGGCGCGCGAGGCCTCCCACTGCACGGCCGGGCCGAGCGGGCCCCACTCCACCACCACGACACTGGCGGGCATCGAGCCAGCGCACCGTGTTGGCCGCGTCCTTGCGACGCGCGGCTGAGGTACGCGGTGAACAGCGTGGTGGACCACAGCTCGCCGTAGCCGGCGACCAGGTCGCGCACGTTCTGCGCGGCCGAGCGCATCAGGCTGGTGGTGTGCAGCACGCCGTCGAGGTCGGCGCGGTCCTGGTCGAACTGCGCCAGCCAGCTTGCGCGGCGGCGGCCGCGTCGAGCAGCGTCTCGGCGATGGCCCGCGTGCCGCTCGCGCAGCGCCTGCAGCTGCGCGGCTGACAGCCCGGGTCCTGCTTCTCGGCCATGCGCGACCAGGCCCAGCAGCACGTCCGTGACGCCCTTGCAGGCGACAGCACCACGCGCGAGGCGCGTGCGTGGGCTGCGACTCGATGATGTCGGCCACCTTGCGGAAGCAGGCGGCGTCAGCGACGCTGGTGCCGCCGAACTTGTGCACGACCCAGGCGGAAGATCCCGTGGATTTCATCGATGTTGTGGCCGAAGTTGCTGTTTAATAGGAAAAAACCCGCGAACTCTAAAGGGCGCAGGGCACGCGTGCAAGCAACGCACTGAGGCGAGCCGACAATGACATGACATTCGGACCCGCAATCTGCATGTCCTGGTGCTCGCGGCCGGCGCGGCGAGCCGCTTCGGCTCACCCAAGCAGCTGGTGCGCATCGGCGGCCGAGCCACTGCTGCACAGGGCAGTCTCCCAGGCCACGGAGGTGGCCGGTCAGGCCGTCACCGTGGTGCTGGGCGCCCATGCCGAGCAGCTCGTCGCCGCTGCTCAAGCACAGCCCTGCGCTCGGTCCTGATCAACCGGCACTGGGAGGAAGGCCTGGCCAGCTCCCTGCGCGCTGGGCGTGCGCGCACCTGCCCGGCGGCTGCGATGGCGTGCTGGTCACTGCTGGCCGACCAGGTGGCCGTCACCACCTTCGACCTCGCAGCGGCTGGCCAGCGCCTGGCGCCGCGCAGCCGGAATGGCTGATCGCCGCCAGCTACGACGGGCACACGGGCGTGCCTGCCGTGTTCCCCCGCTGGACGTTCTCCGGCTTCAGCGACCTGCGCGGCGATGCGGGCGCGCGCACGATGCTGGCGCGGCACGCGGAGCGGTGCCTGCGGATTCCGATGCCCAATGCGGCCATCGACATCGATACGCCCGAGGATCTGCTCGCGCTCACGGATCCACGATGAAATCGGACTGCATCGCTGCAATTCCGCGCGCCCGTATGGGCAGCCGATCGCTGGCGTAGCACATCTGGTGCCAGGGTTCACGGTCGAGCAGTCGCATGGCCGCCACCAGCATTGGCCGGGCAATCGGCACAATGAGCGGATGGCACCAGGTGGCTTCAACCTCCAGCACATTGCCTTCGAGAAGGCCGCTACCTCCGGGCCGGCGGAGGCGAACGACGAGCGAATCATTCGGAATCACGCGTTGACCGTCTCGTTCGATGGATAACGCCTGCTGGACCTGCGGCGTGGGGGAGAGGATCCGGATCCGGCCGTGAGCGAGCACCGCTGCAGCAGCACGCAGACGTGCCTGCACCAGCCGGTGTGCAAGTGCGTCGGCGTCGTTTCGCGCGCCAGCGTCCAGGAACATCGGCGCAAGCGCATTCGCGAAAGCGGCCCTCACGGCGCCTTCCCTTCCGCCCTCAGTCGCACCTTCGCGCGCCGCCATGAAGGCTGCGAAATCCACCTGGTGATTGGCAACCATCAGCAGCGACACCTGGAGCATGCCCAGCAGCATCGGCATCATGGCGAACAGCGCCACGACGTGGAACTCAACCGCTGCCGCGCCGCGCTGCCCGCCGCCGACCGTACCGGATCCCGGCCGGTTCAGCACGGTGTGATCCGGTCGCCAACCTGCCACCCCCAATGCGCTGCAAAGCCTGCGCCGGCCTCCCAGGCAAGGTGCGCCCCTGGACAATGCGCGATGCGAAACGGGGGCAGGGATTCGACGATGCGCAGGATCCGGCCCTCTTCATCGCAGAACATCACGTCGATGCGATAGGTCATGCCCAGCGTATGCACGGTGGAGCAGGGCTTGAGCATCAGCGCTGCCCGCCGATCCGGGCAACGACGCAGAAGCAGTCCCCTTCCCCGCTCCAGCACGGTTTCGCAGACTTCGACATCCACCGGCATTCGCCGCCGGTTGTGCTCGACGCGATGAATGATCATGAACCCAGCGCCTCCCGCAACCTGACGACGATCGGAACGGCCAGCACGAGGAACGTGCATGGGAAAATGCAAAGGATAAGTGGCCCCAGCAATTTGACCGGGGCTTCCATCGCAAGCTTCTCGGCACGCGCAAACCGCTCTGCCGTGCGCTGCTCTGCCTGCGCCCGCAGCACGGCGCCCAGGCTCATCCCCGATGACTCTCCATGTGCCAGCGCAGTGGCCAGCGTTCGCAGGGGCGGAGAATCCAGGTCCTCCGCAACGCTGGCGAAAGCCTCCGCTCGCAGTCTCCCCGCCCGAATCTGCCTCAGTACGCGTTCGAAGTAGTGCCGAAGCGCACCCTCTGGTGCCGATGCCACTATCAGGCGCATTGCCGCCGTCAGGCTTGAGCCCGCCTCGATGCTGACCGTGAGCAGATCCAGGTAGGGAGGCAAACCCCGCGCTATGGCGTGCTCGCGCCCTGAACGACGCCGTCGGATCCATAGCCCGGTGGCCACGAAGGTTCCCGCAGCAGCGAGTGTCATGGCGCCGGCGACCGGCATGCCGAGGAGCAGTGCGCAAACCGCAGCCACCAGCGACATCGTCATGGACTGTGCAACGCGTATTGCCAGCCAGCGATCACCGGAAACACTGGCAGCCCATTCCTCGGCAGCCATCGCACGCTTCGCGCTGCGCCTGAACTGTGCAGGAAGGCGCCGCACCAGGGGCAGCAGTGCGTCAGAGGTGTGCCACCCCCGGCGCAATATCCAGGGCAGATCCGGCTCGTGCGCCGGATTCCCGCCCGACAACCGGCGCCCTGCGAGGTGCAACAACAGCAACGCCAGTGCCAGCCCTCCGATCCCTGCGGCTGCGCTGAAAGACCACTGTAGCCACTCAGACATCTATGGCCACGATCCGACGGATCAGCAGGAACCCCAGCACCTCCAGCACGGCGATCAGACCCAGCACTGCCCATCCCGCGGGCTGCGTGAACAGTATCGCCATGGCTTCTGGCTCCATGAAGCACAGCACCACCATCAGGCCAATTGGCAACATCCCCACGATCAAACCCTGCAGTCGCCCCTGCGCGGTCAGGGATCGAATGCGGGCCTCTACCGCCTGGCGTGCCCGCATCAGCCCAGCCAGCCGCAGGAGTGACTCGCCCAGGTTGCCACCCAGTTCACGCGTCACCCGCAACAGGGTGGCCAGCAGCATCAGGTCCGGCGAGCCGATGCGGCGGCAGAGTGCATCGAAGGCGCCGTCTACGGGCACACCCATGCGGCTCTGCCGCACAAGCAGTTTCAGCTCGTCGCCGAGCGGGTGCGCCTGCCGCTCGGCCAGCTGCGCCAGTGCACTGTTCATCCCGTGGCCGGATGACAGCAGTCCGGCCCACGCCTGCAACGCGTCTGGCAGTTGCGCATAGAGTCTGCGCTGTCGTGCCCTGCGCAGATGGCCTACGAGAATCCTCGGGCTCATCAGGCCAACGACAAGGGTGAGCACCGCGACGGGCCAAGGCGCCCCCGCCATGAGGCTGGCCAGCGCAAGCACGGCTCCTGATGCCATCGATCCCAGTGCAATCCGCTGGCCATCCATGAAAATGAACATCGCGGCCAGGTCGCCATTCGCGAGCTGGTGCTGCGCGTCCAGGAAAGCGCCTGTTCCCCGCAGGACCAGGCGACCCAGCACCCAGAGTGCAAGCGTCGCGCTGATCGCCAGCAGCAACCCCAACCAGTTGCTCATGCAGCACCCTTGGTAAGCGGGCGCGAATCAAAGAGACTGCAATCCAGGCCAGCACCGCCAGAGAGCAGTGCCTCATAGAACTCCGGGACATTGCCACTGGCCCGAAAAATGCCCTTCTCGCCCCCCTCGCCGGTGGCGCCGGTATCAAAGCGGAACAGCTCCTGCGTCTGGATGCGTCCGGCCTCCGTGCCGGTCACCTCGCAGATCTGCACGACTCGTCGCTGACCGTCGGATGCGCGACCGAGTTGCACGATCAGATGCACGGCGCTGGCAATCTGCTCGCGTATCGCCGCCAGCGGCAGGTCCATGCCCGCCATCAGCGCCATCACCTCCAGCCGCGAAAGCAGGTCGCGCGGAGAATTCGCGTGCGCCGTCGTCAAGGATCCGTCATGACCCGTATTCATGGCCTGCAACATATCCAGTGCCTCGGCGCCACGGCACTCACCGACGACGATCCGGTCCGGACGCATGCGAAGTGCATTGCGCACCAGGTCGCGGATGGATACCTGCCCACGACCCTCCAGATTGGGCGGCCGTGCCTCCAGCCGCACGAGGTTTGCATGACCCAGCTGCAGCTCGGCTGAATCCTCGATGGTGACGATCCGCTCACCGGGAGGAATCAGCGTGGAGAGGCAGTTGAGCAGAGTGGTCTTTCCCGTGCCGGTTCCACCGGAGACCACGATGTTGCGGCGCGCCAGCACCGCAACTGCAAAAAAGCGCGCCATCGGTGCCGAGAGCGCGCCCCGGCGTTGAAGATCGTCAAGCGTCAGGCAGCCTTGCGAGAAGCGGCGGATCGTGATTGCCGCACCGTCGATGGCCAGAGGCGGAATGATCACGTTTACGCGCGATCCATCCGCAAGCCGCGCGTCGACCATCGGCGAGGACTCATCGACCCGGCGACCGGTCTTCTGCAGCAGCCGCTCGATGGTCCCTGCCAGGGAGCGCTGACTGGTGAAGCGTCGCTCCAGGGGCCGGAGCCGGCCGCCCGTCTCGACGAATATCGAGCCCGGTCCGTTGACCATGATCTCGCTGATCGCGTCGTCTTCCAGCAGGTCTTCCAGCGGACCCAGCCCGACGACCTCCTGAAGCAGGATCCGCTCCAGGGCACGACAATCTTCGACCCTGCCGTGCAGGCGTCGCTCCAGGATCTCGCGCAGGTGGCGTTGCGCCAGAAGCCGCAGATCGGAATCGGCCAGACGATCGATGTCCGATCGGCGCAGGTCCAGGCGCAGCAACAGTTCGTCGTGAATCGCCTCGAGGTCGCGTTCGCCGGGGATCACGGCCGCGCCTCTTCGTCCGAGGCCAGTTGCCCGGCGCGCTCGAGCAGGGCGTCCTGTCGTTGCGCCGCTTCTGCGGCGCCCGGCGCGTCCGCTGCCAGTGAACGCGGCGTGATCAACACCAGCAGCTCTGTCTGTCTCTGTTGTCGGCGGGTCGACGAGAACAGGTGGCCCGCAACCGGCAGGCGTCCCAGGCCGGGCAGACCCTGGCGGTCGGTGTTGAGCTCGCTGGCCAGCAATCCGGCAATCACGATCGTCTCGCCGCTGCGCGAATTGATCGCCGTGCTGGAGCGACGCTTGATGAAGCCCGGGAAGTCCCGCACGCGTACCGAGGCATCCAGCTGGCTCAGTTCAACGTCCACCTCGGCGGAAATGGTTCCGCCCGGATCGGCCCGTGGTCGCAACTCGAGGATCACGCCGTATTCCTTGTACTCGACGTCCGTCGAGCCGAGCGCATCCGTCACCGGCAATGGAATCTCGCCACCGGCGATGAACCGCGCGGACCCTCCACTGCGACAACTGAGTGTCGGCTCTGCGATGGTGCGGGCCAGGCCCCTCTGCTCCAGCAGATCAATTCGTGATGCGAGCGAGGTCTGAAGTGAAATGGATGCCGAGTCGGGACCAGGCCCCACCGAAATCGACACTTCGGGTCCGGCCGCATCGATCGGCCAGCGGATGCCCAGCTGCCGCAGCTGATCCCGCCTGATCTCCACTATCCGCACGTCCATCTGCACCATGGCTTCCCAACCGACCTGTCCGACAAAGTCGAGCACCTTGCCGGGAAACAGCGCAACGATTCCCGCCGCACGCCGCCGGTCCTGCTCGCTGGCCAATGCACCCTCCAGAAGAATGCGACCACCCGCGACGCGGGCCGTTACGGCCGGGGTGCCTTCCAGAAGGCGCCTGACCTCCGTGAGTGCACCCTCCAGATCCGCCTCGCTGACAACAATCCGCAAGGCCTGGCGCGTGCCGTCCCGCATCCACAGCTGTACGGTCGTTGCGCCTGCGCGTTCCCCGAGAATGAGCAACTGGCCGCGCTCGGGCGTGGACAGGGAGACGATGCTGCCGTTCCCTAGCGCCGCACGCTTGAGGTCCACGGCCACTACTCGCGAATCACCGACATTGAGGTCGATCTGTGCCGGCACCTGTGACCGGGCTTCGGGCACACTCCACATCGCCAGCAGGACGACAATCCAGTTTCGCATCACACTCCCCCTTCGGAGGGCGCGGGAGCGGCGATCCGCAACCAATGCCGTGCTGGTGTAGGTCCACCTCCTCCACCAATGAGTAGCTCAACGGCATCGGTCGGGCGCCTCCGCGACGACCGTGTTTCCGCGGGCCGGGTGCCGGGGGTGAGCAGGAGGCGGCTGTCGAGAAGTTGCGAGGGTGCCGGAGACGCGTCTCCCACTGCCCTCAGCACAAAACTCAACTCCCCGGCCTGACGCGCGAGCACAAGTCGTTGCGCCTGGCTATCGTCCACTTGCAGGGTGACCGTGCCGAAATCCCGGGATTCATTTCCACCCTCCGTGAACGAAGGAGTCGCGGTACGGGAACCCGTTGCCAGCACATGCAGGTTCTCCTGCAGCAGTCCAATACGTGATCGGGTCCCGTCGCGCTCAACCAGGTAGATATCCACGTTGTCACCAGCTTGCAGCAGGCCCGAATGGGCGTTGAGGTCGTCTACCGCCACGGTCAGCGCCCGGACACCGGCGGGCAGCGTTCGTGACAGTGACATCAGCAGGGGCTGAAGCGTCGAGAGCTGCAGAGCTTCGCCGCGCTTCAGTTGACTGGAAAGCTGGCGACCCAGCAGCGTCGCCGCATCTACTGCCGCGACGCTGTCGCCTGGAAGATAGGCTGTCGGCATGGGTCGTACTGCCAGCGCGTCAGGATCCAGCCGCTCGCCGGTTGCGAGGTCGCGCTTCGCGACGACCACTGGCGTCATCGCATAGCGCTGGGCCGCTTCGACTTCGATCTGTCTGGCGCGCTGCTGCAGGTAGTGCCTGCCCAGGGCGGCAGCCAGTACACCTCCCAGAAGCGCCAGCGCTCCCAGCACGAGAGTCGACTGAAAGAGCCTGAGCAGGCTGGATCTCCACGTCATCCTGGAATCTCCGTCAGAGAATCGAGATTGCAAAGGACCATCGTTGGTAGAGGCCGGCCAGTTCGCGCAGCAGCCAGAGTGCTGCCGGTTCCTCACCGATTCGCGGCACGAAAAGCGCGAGGACCAGTGCGACACAGACGAGCACGAACTCCGCAAGAACCTGTCCACGCTGCGCATGGAAATGCTTTCGCATCAGCGTGCTCCTGAAGCTCGCCGACGCAGGTAGACCAGCGCACGGGCCGAATCCTCCCGTTTTCCGGGCAATGGCACGATGCAAAGCGCCGTCCCTGCCGCCCTCAAGTCGCAGGAAACCGACCGCAGGGATTCCGGCGGACGCCAGCAGACGGCCGAGTGCATCTCGAACGCGCCCTGCGCGTCCCTTCCCTGGATACCTGGTCCAGCCCTGCAACCCGCTGGAACTCCAGGGGACACACTCCCGACGGGGTGGCGTTCGGACACCGTGATACTTGACCAGAGCAGTTCCGACGCATCGCCCGTGCCTCTTGCCTGGAGAACCTCCTGGATGAAGGGTCGCCGCAGCCGCGAATACAGGCGCCAATCGCCACTGCTCCCGCTGCCCTGTGCGACGGTGCCTTCGTCTGCGCGCCACTCGGAAAGCCAGCGGCGCAGCAGCTCCGGAACATCCCCGCCAGTAAACCGCTCGATGCGCATTGGCACGCCATTCACCCGTTCGATGGAGTCGAGCGATTCGCGCACCACATGCAGCCCCTGCCATTGCGGCGCGGCGGTCGCGATCAGCGATGCAAGGAACAGCGCCGACGCACCAGGCAGCACGCAGCAACCTCTGCGCACAGCGTTCACCGGCAGGAATTCCAGGTCGGTCGAGGGGTAGCGGACGACGAAAGGCGGTCCTCGGGCACACCGTCCGGATCCAGCAGCCCGGGACAGAAGTGTGCAAGTGATGGCTCCATCCACGACAGCGGCAGCAACAGGGGCCGGACAACCGACTGCAAGGAGTCCAGCGCATGCGTGGGGACCAGTGCACCCGCCCGCTGCCGGACCTGCGCCGGACCCGAGGCCGACCAGCTGTCGTTGAGCAACAGCATGCTGGCGTTCAGTTCAGGCACAAGTGCTCGAACCGGATACGGCAGGAATGGCATTTGCCGCGGATGCACCACGATTCGCGCGCCTGCCCATCCGCGGCCACCGGGATCAAACCCTCCCGAAGCTCCAGATACTCCGTGCTCGAGAACCTGCAACAGCCAGCCTTCAGCAGCACCGGTTGCTCCTTCCAGGCTCAGCGAAACCGGTACCTCCTCCAGATCCTGAGTGCCAACGAGCAAGCTGCCTGTCAGGGGCATGGCCAAGCCAGGATCACCAAGGTGCTGCCGGTGAAGTCGCACCACGCTGTCGGCAGCGTCACGCGCACCGCTCCAGATGTGCTCGAATGCGGCATGGCGCGCAGTGACCAGTACCCGGCGCTGGGCTTCCTGCCACGCGCCGGTCGCCAGGGTCGCCATGCAGAGCAACAGGAGCGTGGACAGACCGACCGCGAATTCCACACTGCTCTGTCCCGCCATGGCCTTCACGGCTGCACCCCGAAGGGATCGAACTGGAGTCCCCTTTGAATTGCCGTGAGTTGACGATCCGAATCCGGCGTCGTCGCCAGGCGAGCCTGCCAGTAGGGACTGAACAGGCTTGCAAACTCCCGGCGACCATCCGCGCGCCCTTCCGGTCGCCGAAAATAGACTTCAGCTGAACCCAGTGCGTGGAGCGCAGAAGAGGAGAAGTTCGCTGCAAATCGTTCGGGCTCAGCGGCGGCTCCCCATAGCCCATGGGGCACGAGCAACCGCTCGGCCGTGTCTATCCGGGTCTGGGGCATTCGCAGCGCAACGCTATAGGTGACGCGACGTTCGTCCTGCCGCGCGGGTTGAACAACATCGCGAATTTCAGGCAGGCCTCGATAGGCCTGAACCGGAGCCAGCTCGCGCCGCGCCAATCGTGAAGCCCGCGAGTTCCGCCGGGAGCTGTTCCCATGGATACCCTGTTGCGTCATTGGCAGGTGCCGCTGCTCGGCTGCACCCCAGCCCAGCGGAATCTCCTGTGCCAGGATCCCCAGGTCGATGTGAGCAGACAGGGTGTCGATTCCGCGCCACGCATATGCTCCGATCAGATCGGTGCCACCGCGCCGGGAAACCTGAAGTGGTGACCCCTCCGGCGCCAGGTCGGCACTGCGCCAGGCAGAGAATCCGTCGCGTGAATCCATCAGCAGCTGCGAGTAGCGACGCAGGTCCCCGCCCCCTCGCTGCATTCGGGCCGTGAAACGGTGCTGCCACTGCGCTGCATTGCGAACCTGCAATAGCCGGGTCGCTTCGTACACCTCCGCCCTGGGCTCCTGCAGCGCTGCGACCTGCGCCACCAGCTCTGCTGCCGCGATGGTTCCCTGCTGGTGTGCAATCGCCTGTGCGTTGGTCAACACATCCACATTCCAACGGCTCAGCACGCCCTCCAGCGGTGCGATGCCGGCGATGGCCCGGTCTACGGCGTCCCAGCCACGCTCCAGGGACTGCAGGGTGGCGGCCATCGGCGGCACGAAGCTGCCGATGCGCGAAGCATTGGAGATCGTCCGATCCATGTACCGGGACCACGAGCGCAGGCTGACCATCTGTGCAATCGCGACCTCGTTGGCCACGATGGCCCGGTTCAGATAGGCCTGATAGTTGAGGCTGCGTGCCTGCCATTGCGCTGCGCTGAACGCTGCTGCATCCGCTGCATTGACCAGCCTGACCTTGTCGTTGACCACCTGGCCAACGCTGAACACGACGAGGAATCCGCCAGTCAGCGTTGCCAGGAACGCCAGCACGACGACCAGGGCCTGGCCGGTTGTGCGAGCCCGGCGCATTTATTGCGCCTGGTCGTAGTTGTCGAGCTGTACGGAGCGCTGAGCCTGCGATACGGCGTTCTCGCCGCCGTCGTTGGACTCGGAGCGGGCGTCATTGGCACTGTTTCCCGCAAGGGACTGCGCCGTTACCGCCATCTGGCCGCGAAGGGTCTTTCCGAATGCGGTGTAGACGCCGATCGCCGCAATGGCGACCAGTGCGACGATGATGATGTACTCGGTCATGCCTTGACCGGACTGCGTGCGGTTTCCTTTCATCGGTGATGTCTCCCGGGTCTGCGTGGTTACGGAAGCTGGAGTAATTGGCGACGGCGCCATTAGGCGGCCAGGACCCCACCCGGTCAGGTCCACTAACTGCCGCGAACGCGGGGATTTCCGCGAACGACGCCCTGTGTGCCTGCAGTCAACATTCAAAGGGACTGCAAGCAGGGTGATTCGGGCGACAGGAAGACCTCCCAAGGCTTTCCATAATCAGGGAATCCCCGCACTTCCCTGCCTTCGGAACATCGCCGCCCTGCCTGCCAGACGGTAGACTGTCGGGTGTGAAGACCACCCGATTCCTGGCCGCTGCGCTCCTGGCCGGCCTGTTTGCAGCCGCTCCGCACAATCAGGCTCAGGCCGCTCCCGAGGCTGAAGCCTCGGACCGGATCATCGTCCAGTGGGTTGCCACGCAAGGCGAGACGCCGGACGAAGTTGCCGAGACGCAGGGGCTGGCCAGTCGCCATGGCAAGCGGCTCGCTTATGGCCGTCCCCTGGGTGGACGCATGAGCCTGCTGCGCCTGGAGCGCAAGTACGCTTCCGCCGAGATGGAGCAGACGCTGGCCACGCTGCGCGCCGATCCGCGTGTGGCGCTCGCCACGCCCGACCGGCGCGTTCGCGCGCATGCCTATGTCCCCAACGATCCGCTGTTCGCAGGCCAGTGGTTCCTCAAGGGCGCCCAGCCGTCTGCGATGCGGGTCGACACCGCCTGGGACATCACGCGTGGTGGCGCAAGTCCGTCAGCGTCCACGGTCGTCGTGGCCGTGCTCGACACCGGCGTGCGTTTTGATCATCCGGACCTGGGCCGGGCGGCCAATGGTGGCAAGCTGCTGCCCGGCTACGATTTCGTTTCCGCCGATGCCGGCGGACTCTTCGCCACGTCGAACGACGGTGATGGGTGGGATCCGGATGCGACAGATCCGGGGGATTACCTGACGGCCACCGACCTGGCCAACCCGCCCTTCAAGGGCACCGAATGCGGCAATGACGACAATGCTGACGGGCACGTGGACAGCAGCTGGCATGGCACGCGCGTGGCCGGCCTCATCGCCGCGAGCTCCGACAACAGCACCGGCATCGCAGGCGCCGGCTTCAATATCCGGGTGCTGCCCGTGCGTGTGCTGGGCCGCTGCGGTGGATACGACTCGGATGTGCTGGCCGGCATGTATTGGGCGGCGGGCCTGAGCGTCCCGCCCCCGCTGGTCATGACGGTGCCGCCAGTCAATCCGAATCCTGCGCAGGTCATCAACATGAGCCTGGGCGGCACCGGCCCCTGCACGGAGCTGTATGCCGCCGCGGTGAAGGACATCACTGCCCACGGCGTGCTGGTGGTCGTGTCGGCGGGCAACGAGGGCACGGCTGTGGACTCGCCGGCCAATTGCGCGGGTGCCGTGGCGGTGGCCGGCCTTCGCCACGCCGGCTCCAAGGTCGGATACAGCAACCTGGGTCCGGAAGTCGCGATCGCCGCACCGGCAGGCAACTGCGTATTGACGGGCGTGAACGACCCCTGCCTCTACTCGCTCGATACAACAACGAACGCGGGCCAGACAACGCCGACCACCTCAACGTACACGGACCAGTTTCGCGCCAATGTCGGCACCAGCTTTTCCGCGCCGCTCGTTGCCGCCACCATCGGCCTGATGAAGGCCGTCAATCCGCGACTCACGCCAGCGCAGCTGGTCAATCGCCTGAAAGCAACGGCACGCGCCTTCCCCACGGTCAGTGATACCTCTCCCAGTCCCCCGGCCTGCGTGTCGCCCGCCGTCGATGCCGAGCAGGGCTCGGAATGCTTCTGCAATACCCAGTTCTGCGGCGCAGGCATGCTGGACTCCGGCGCTGCGGTCAACGCCGCGCTGCGTCCCACCGCGGTGGCGCAGGTTCTCGGCACCATCATTGCGAACCGCAAACTCGACCTCGACGGCACGGGCAGTGGTGCCTCCATCAATCGCAGCCTGACGGGATACCAGTGGAGCGTGGTCAGCGTCAGTGGCGGCGCATCCACTCCGGTCATCTCCAACGCCGAACCAGGCGCTCGCCTCGGTCAATGCACCGTCGACCGGCAGCTACACGCTGCAGCTTGTCGTGACCGACAACATCGGCGCCACCGATACGGTACAGGTCAGCGTGACGGCCCCGCTGAGCGGCGGTGGAACCGACAGCACCAATCCGCCTCCGACGGCAAACGGCAGCAGTGGCGGTGGCTCGATCACTCCAGTGTCCCTCGGCGCGCTGACCCTGCTGGTCCTGTTCGTCGCCTTCCGGCGCCGCCGCGCCTGAGGCTGCGTTGACCCTGCTCCAGGCCCTGATCCTCGGGATAGTCGAGGGCATCACCGAATACCTGCCGGTCAGCTCCACCGGCCACCTGCTGATCGCGCAGCGCCTGCTCGGCATTGCGGAGAACGAAGCCTCGAACAGCTATGCGATCGCGATACAGGCCGGCGCGATCGTCGCGGTCCTGGGCACCTATCGGCAGCGTGTCGGTGGCGTCCTCGCAGGGCTTCGTGGGCCGCAGATCCGGCCGGTCTTCGACTCGGACTGTGCATCCTGATCGCCTTCCTGCCAGCGGCCGTGCTGGGCGCGTTGTTCGACGACAGGATCGAGCAGCGTCTGTTCGGGGTGAAGCCGGTGATCGCGGCATGGGTCGTGGGCGGCGTGCTGATACTTGCGCTGTCGCGCTGGGTCGAAGCGCGGCGCAACGGCAAGGCGCTCGAACAGATCACCTGGCAGGCCGCCCTGGTGATTGGCCTGATCCAGTGCATCGCGATGTGGCCCGGCACAAGCCGCAGCCTCGTGACCATCCTCGGCGGGCTTGCCGTTGGCCTGTCGCTGGCGGCCGCGGTGGAATTCGCCTTCCTGCTGGGCGTAGTGACCCTGACTGCGGCCACCGCCTACACCGCCCTGAAGTCCGGCGATGGCATGGTCGCCGCCTATGGCTGGCCGGCCCTGCTCACGGGCTTCGTCGCCGCCTGGGTCTCGGCCGCACTTGCCGTGAAATGGATGGTGGCCTGGCTGAACCGCCATGGCCTTACGCTGTTTGCCTGGTGGCGCTTCGCCGCCGCAGGGCTGGCTGCCCTGCTCCTGCTCGGGTCGTGACGAATCCTACGACTCGGTGATGAACTTGGTGACGAGGCAGGCTTCGAGGCCCTCGATGCCTTCCTCCGAACCGTGGCCGCTTTCCTTCACGCCACCGAACGGGGCTTCGGGCGCCGCTATCGTGAAACTGTTGATGCCGAGCATTCCTGACTCCACCTGCTCGCCCAGCAGGTTCACGCGCCGCGCGTTCTGCGTGAAGGCGTAGGCGGCAAGGCCGTACGGCAACCGGTTCGCCTTCGCGATGGCCTCGTCGAAATCGCTGAAGCGCGAGAGCACGGCCACCGGCCCGAAGGGCTCCTCGTTCATGATCCGCGCACTCTCCGGAACGTCGCCCAGCACGGTTGGCGCGTAGAAATAGCCCTTTCCGGGAAGCGGATGGGCACCGGCCAACGCCTTCGCGCCGCACTGAACTGCCTCGTCGATCAAGGCCGCAACCGCAGGCAGCCGGCGCGCATGCGCAAGCGGACCCATGCGGACATTTTCCTCCAGGCCGTTGCCCACCGGCAGCTTCTTCGCCCGCTCGGCAAAGCCGGCTGCGAAGCGATCGTAGATGGCATCCTGCACGTAGAAGCGCGTCGGCGAGACGCAGACCTGGCCGGCGTTGCGGAACTTCGACGTGACGGACAGATCCAGCACCGCATCGACATCCACGTCGTCGAACACCAGCACCGGCGCATGCCCGCCGAGCTCCATGGTCGTGCGCTTCATCCCGGCGGCCGCCTGCGCAGCCAGCAGCTTGCCCACGGGAATCGAACCGGTGAACGTGATGGCGCGGATCACGGGCGAGGCGATCAGGTGTTGCGACACTTCTGCCGGCACGCCGAATACCACGGCGATGACGCCATCGGGGATCCCGGCATCAACCAGTGCCTGCGCGATGGCCAGCGCACAGCCAGCCGTCTCTTCGGCCGGCTTGACGATCACGGTGCAGCCCGCGCCAAGCGCCGCGCCGAGCTTGCGCGCCGGATTGCCCAACGGAAAATTCCAGGGCGCGAAGCCCGCGACCGGCCCGACGGGTTCCTTCACGACGGTCATGCGCACGCCCGCGGTGCGCTGCGGCAGCACGCGGCCATAGGCGCGGCGACCTTCCTCCGCGTACCAGTCGAAGATCTCCGCCGCAATGTTGAGCTCCACGCGCGCCTCGGCCAGCGCCTTGCCCTCTTCCAGCGTGGCGAGCCGCGCGATCGCCTCGCCGCGTTCGCGCAGCAGATCGGCCGCCTTGCGCAGGATGCGCCCGCGCTGCTGCGGCCCCAGCGCCCGCCAGGCGGGCCAGGCACGCTGTGCGGCTTCCAGGGCCCGGTCGAGGTCCGAGGTCGTGGCCAGCGGCACCTGGCCCAGGGTCTCCCCTGTGGCCGGATTGATCACGGATTGGGTGCGGCGGCCTTCGCCCTTCAGGCGCTTGCCGTCGACCAGCAGGTAAAGATCGGGATGACTCATCGCTGTAGACTAGGCGGCTCGATACCGCAGGGGAAGATCAGGGGCACCCATGATAGACAAGGTCGATTACCGGCGCATCGCCACCGAAGAAGCATTCATAACCAAAGACGTCCTGAAGGGCTATCTGCGGCTGCTCGAGGATCGCAGCTTCGACGATCCCGGCTTCCGCAGCCTCTGGGGCTTCTACGGCACGCACCAGAGCCCCCGCGCCAAGTTCATCAACGACGCGCTGCAGTCCCTGGGAGACAAGCGCATCGCCGACATGGATGCCACCGGCATCGACCACCAGGTCATCGCGCTGACCGCTCCCGGCGTGCAGGTGTTCGATCCGGCGACCGCCTCCAGCCTCGCCGTGGACGCGAACGACCAGCTGGCCGAAGCCTGCCGCAAGTACAGCGGGCGCTTCACGGGCATGGCGGCTGTCGCGCCGCACGACCCGGCCAACGCGGTGAAGGAGATGGAGCGCGCAGTGAAGAAGCTCGGCTTCCGCGCGGTGATCGTCAACAGCCATACGCAGGGCCACTACCTCGACGAGCCGCAGTTCGCCCCCGTGCTGGAGGCCGCCGAAGCCCTCGACGTGCCGATCTACCTGCACCCGCAGACGCCGCCGCCCGCGATGATCAAGCCGTTCGTGGACGCGGGCCTCGACGGGGCCGTGTTCGGCTTCGGCTGCGAGACGGGCCTGCACATGCTGCGCGTGATCGTCGGCGGCGTGTTCGACCGCTACCCGAAGCTGCAGTTCATCATCGGGCATGCCGGTGAGGCCCTGCCGTTCTGGCTGTATCGCCTCGACTACATGCACGGCGCAACGGTGCGCTCGCAGCGCTATCCGTTCATGAAGCCGCTGAAGCACCCGGTAAGCCACTACCTGCGCAACAACGTCTACATCACCAATTCGGGCGTGGCCTGGCAGCCGGCGATCGAGTTCTGCCAGAAGGTGATCGGAACCGACCGCGTGCTGTATGCAATGGACTACCCCTACCAGTACGTCCCCGAAGAAGTCGGGTTCTGCGACGCGATGACCATACCCGCTGCCGACAAGCGCGCCTTCTTCGAGGGCAATGCGCGGCGCGTGTTCAAGCTGGATTTCTGAAAGGAGCCGATGATGAGCAAGCACGTCTGCGTGCGAGAGATTCCGCGCCCCGACCAGGCTGTCACGAAGCAGCTCGCTGCCTGTGGCGTGGCAACGGTGCACGAGGCCCAGGGCCGCACGGGGCTGCTGGCGCACTACATGCGCCCGATCTATGCGGGCAAGTCCATTGCAGGCCCTGCGGTCACGGTCTCGGCCCCGCCGGGCGACAACTGGATGATCCATGTGGCCGTCGAGGTCTGCAAACCGGGCGACATCCTCGTCGTCGCCCCGACCTCACCGTGCGTTGACGGCTATTTCGGCGATCTGCTGGCCACGTCGCTGCAGGCCCACGGTGTGCAGGCCCTGATCATCGACGCTGGCGTGCGGGATGTGGCCACGCTGAAGGACATGGACTTCCCCGTGTGGAGCAAGGCCATATTCGCCCAGGGAACCATCAAGGCGAGCCTCGGTTCGGTGAATGTGCCGGTGATCTGCGCGGCCCAGGCCATCAATCCCGGCGACGTCATCGTGGCCGACGATGATGGCGTCTGCGTCGTGCGCTGCGAGGAAGCGCCGAAGGTGGCTGAAGCGGCCGCAAAGCGTGTCGCCCTGGAGGAGGAAAAGCGCAAGCGCCTCGCCTCCGGCGAGCTCGGCATGGACATCTACAAATTCCGCGAGACGCTCGCGGGCATGGGGCTCAAGTACATCTGATTGCGCGAGGTCCGCCCGGCAACGGGCGGACCCGGGCCCCGGGCGCTACTTCTTCTCGAAGTCGAACAGGTCTTCTTCCTTCGGGCGCTCCATGCCCTGCTCGAAGTACTTCTCCCACATCTGCGCCCACGGCCGACCGTACATGTCCGGGATCTCGTACTCGATCACATTGCCGGGTGAAACGGGCGTGGACTTGCCCTTCACCGGGTAGATCGTCGGAATGCACTTGATGTAGACGTACGGGTCGCCTTCGTCAAAGCCGCTGAGCCGCGTGTAATTGTGGACGATGCGCAAGGGGTCCACGAAGGCCTCGGGGTCATAGAAAATGGCCTCGTGGTTGAGCCTGAGGACCTTGCCGGCAGCATCGCGCACCGGCGTGTAGATCTCGATGGTCTGCATCTTGTTGGAGAACTCGAAGGCGCCGTGCGCCGTCCAGCCCTGGAGGTTGGAGGTCCAGGTGATCAGCGCCTCCCCGTCCCAGAACCCGATGGTCTCGCCATACCAGCGCGGCACGTCCGCGCCCAGTCGCGGCACCCCGCCTTCCATGTTGAAGCTGCGGCCGATATGGATGTTGGAGACGAAGTTGTCGGCCACGCCCGCCATGATCTGCACCAGCGAGGGCGTGACGATCACCGACTGCGGGAACTGGATGGCGGCCGAGTACCAGCGGCGGATGTACCCCTCCGGCCAGCAGTACTGCGAGGGCCAGTGCGGGGCGTTGGTGTTCGCCTGGTGGTAACCGTCCTGCACGAAGCGCTTCTGGTATTCCGGCGTGAGCAGCGACACCACGGTGGAGGTCTGCACCGCCAGCATCATGGAATACCAGTTCTCGAGCCAGCCACCCGGCGCATAGCGACCGGTGATGTCGCCGGGCACCGTGGCATAGGTGTGCTTCGTCGGTCCGCCGCGCTTCGTGGTCTCGGCGAGCAGCGCCTCGTAATGCGCCTGGGCCGTCCTGAATGGATACGGGCTGACCAGGGCCTCGCGGGGCAGGCCGCGATCGCACATGCCCCAGGCTGCCGTGCGCGGCGGGTCATTCCCGATCATCGGCGTAGTGTTTGCGCCGCGCTGGTTTTCCAGTCCCTGCGGGCTGTTGCACCGGAAGTAGCGCGGGTCCTTCCAGAGATGCGCATCCTTGTAGAAATCCTTCGACGTGAAGATGTCCACCGGCAGTGCCTCGATGCCGGGCGGCACCGCGCCGTTCCAGGCGGAACCCACGCTGACCGCGAAGAGCCCTCCAGCCCGGGGTGGCGCAGAGCCGGGCGGCGCCCCCATGGGCCCGACGAAGGGAAAGCCGGCGAGGTCCTGCTGCGACTGCCGCACGGCCTCCGGGGTAGGCGGAGGCCCGCCAGGCACGAACCGGGGCAGGCGCACAGTCGGCAACGCGACAGCCAGCGGTGCTCCGCGGCCAACACTCTTGAAGCCGGGATCGGCTACCTGCTGCGCCGTAACCGGTGCCGCCAGGGCCGTGGACAACAGCGCTACCGCGAGGATGACGGGGCTCCGATCCAGGGTTCTGCGCTTCATGGACATGTGCCTGCCTTTGATACTGGAAGAACGGTTGTTGGCACGGACTCTACCCCAATGCCGGCCCCACTATGGCAGTGAGCCAGCCGCAGCCCTCACCCCGGGTCAACCCACGGCCTGCACCTTCATGCTGGCGACGTAGGGAAAGATGGAGGTGATCGACTTCGCGTCACTCATGAGCTTCTGGCCCGCAGCGCATGCCTGCCCTCGCGAACCTGTAGTTGCTGCTCGCATAGAGGTGCACGGAATTGATCATGGCAGGCTTGCCGCCGCCCTGGGCACCGACGCCGCTGGCGCACCTCGACGCGTCGCAGCACGCTCTTCCCCACCGTAAGCGTCCACCAGCTTCGGAAGGTAGGTGTTCACGTAGTAGTCGGCATCCCACTTGGCGTCATCGCCATTGGGGTAGTACATCGCCACGCTGTCGACGCCCATTCCGACCTGACTCGCGCGGCTGGCCCCATTCGCCGATCACCTGGTCGTACTGCAGCACCGGTCTGTTGCCCGTGACCTTCTGCGAGGTCCGCTGTGATCTCGGCGCCGCTGTTCTGGGTTGCCGCCGCGAAGGCCTGGAGATCGCGGATCCACATCGAGATGTCCACGCTGATTGGCGAAGGCGGCATCGGAGAATCCCGCGGTGGCCGGGGTGCCGTCCGCAACTCTGATGCGTTCCACCGAGTCCCCCAGCGCGCGCCTCAGCAGCGGAACATGCTGTCCTCCCGGTAGCGCTCTGAATCGAACTTCAGGTCCTTGCTGTTCATGTAGATCATGGACAGGCAGACAGGACCGGCGGACGCCGCCCCGAACAGTCGCGGCGCCACCAGGCCCAAGGAAACCGCCGCAAGCATTTCGCGGCGCGAAAGCACCAGATTCATCTTTACCCCCGTATTGCCCGATTGCCCCGTCAGCCCGCCGCGAGCCTCGCCTTGAGGCGAGGGTACACGCGGTAGGCGTTCTCCTCGAAAATGCGCTTCTTGTCCGCCGCGGACAGCGCCGCGGCGTCGATGTAACGCTTGGTATCGTCGTAATTGAAGCCGGTCGTCGGATCCACGCCGCGCACGGCACCCACCATTTCCGATCCGAACAGGATGTTCTCCACGGGTATGACCTTCAGCAACAGGTCGATGCCCGGCTGGTGATAGACGCAAGTGTCGAAAAACACGTTCTTCATCACGTGTGTGTCGAGCGGTGGCCGCTTCATGTCCTGCGCAAGGCCCCGATAGCGCCCCCAGTGGTAAGGCACTGCCCCGCCACCGTGCGGGATGATCAGGCGCAGCGCGGGAAAGTCCTTGAACAGGTCCCCCTGGATGAACTGCATGAACGCGGTGGTGTCAGCATTGATGTAATGCGCGCCGGTGGCGTGGAAATTTGCATTGCAGGAAGAACTGACATGCACCATGGCGGGCATGTCGAGCTCCACCAGCTTCTCGTAGACCGGATACCAGTATCGATCGGTCAGCGGTGGCGAGGTCCAGTGGCCACCTGAAGGATCCGGATTCAGGTTGGCACCGATGAACCCCATCTTCGCGCAGCGCTCCAGTTCCTTCACGCTGCCCGCGAGCGACGCGCCGGGTGACTGCGGCAGCATGCACACGCCAACGAAGTTCTGCGGATACAGCCCCACCACGCGCTCGATCAGGTCATTGGAAATCTGCGACCACTCGAGGCTGGTGCCCTCGTTGCCGAGGTGATGGGCCATCGTCGAGGCGCGGGGCGAGAAGACCGTCAGGTCGGAGCCTCGCTCGCGCTGCAGCTTCAGCTGGGCATTCTCGAGGCTTTCGCGGATCTGGTCGTCGGAAATCCTCAGCGAATCGCGCGAGGGAGTCTGCACCGGATCCTTGAGGGCCGCGATCTGTGCATCGCGAAATTCGGTGAGCGTCTGCGGCGCCGTCGTGTAATGGCCATGGCAGTCGATGATCATGCGGTCCCGCCCTGTAAAGGTATTCTGCATGATACCTTTTC
Source organism: uncultured Pseudomonadota bacterium (assembly GCA_963785055.1). Classification (GTDB taxonomy): domain Bacteria; phylum Pseudomonadota; class Gammaproteobacteria; order Steroidobacterales; family Steroidobacteraceae; genus ZC4RG30. The sequence goes on along the minus strand of CAWATT010000007.1, from coordinate 11,282 downwards.
CGACCATGAACACGATCGCGCAACGACCCCTGGGAAATTCCGGGGCCCGGATATCCGCCGTAGGCTTTGGCTGCATGGGGCTGGTCGGCTGGTATGGCACCCGCAATGACGAGGAATCCCGCGCCACGCTGCTGGCCGCGGTCGACCGGGGCGTCACCCATTTCGATACGGCGGCGAGCTACCAGATCGGTGAGAACGAACGGTTCGTGGGGGAGGTACTGCGGCCGTTCCGGAACCGGATATTCCTGGCCTCCAAGTGCGGCCTCGCACGGGGTCCGGGCGGGACCACGCAGGTGGACAACCGGCCCGAGACCCTGCGCCGCTCGCTCGATGAAAGCCTGGCGCGGCTCGGCTTCGAGACCATCGACCTTTTCTACCTGCACCGGATCGACCGAAGCGTGCCCATCGAGGATTCGGTCGGGACGCTGGCGGAGCTGGTGAAGGCAGGCAAGATTCGCCACATCGGACTCTCGGAGTGCAGCGTCGCCACCCTGCGCCGGGCGGCGGCGGTGCATCCCATCGCCGCCGTGCAGAGCGAGTATTCGATCTGGTCACGCGATCCCGAACAGGGGATGTTGGGCGCCTGCCGTGAGCTGGGCACCGGCTTTGTTGCCTACAGCCCGCTGGGGCGTGGCTTCCTGGCGGGCAACTTTCGCAGGCTCGCCGACCTCCCGGCCACGGACAACCGCCAGAGCCATCCGCGCTTCCAGGACGCCAATGCCGCGCAGAACGAACGACTGGTCGCGTTGCTGCGGGACATCGCCGCCGGCGAAGGTGCGACGGCCGCACAGGTTGCGATCGCCTGGGTGCTGTCCCGGGCGCCGGAGGTGGTCACGATTCCCGGCATGAAGACGCGAGCGCACCTCGCGGACAACCTTGCTGGCGGACGAACTCCGGCTCTCGCCGGAGCAGCTTTCACGAATCGACGGCCTGCTGGCCGAATCACCGGTTGCCGGCGAGCGGCATCCGCCCGCGATGATGCAGATCCTCGACCGGGACTAGAGCAGCGATTTCTCGATCGCGTCGAGGTTGCGCATGGCTGGCAGCACCTGGCGCACGCTGCCGTTGGGCTCCCGGCCCTCACGGATCGCCGCGAAGAACTCCCGGTCCTGCAGTTCGATGCCGTTCATCGACACGTCGACCTTCGACACGTCGATCTGCTCGTTCTTGCCGTCGAACAGGTCGTCGTAGCGGCAGAGATACGTGCCGTTGTCGCAGATATAGCGGAAGTACGTGCCCAGCGGCCCGTCGTTGTTGAAGGACAGCGACAGCGTGCAGATCGCCCCGCCCGTGTCTTCATCTGGATGGACATGTCCATGGCGATCGCAAGGTCAGGATGCATCGGCCCCTGTACGCCCCGCGCAACGACCACGTCGTCCTGCCGTCTGGTAGCCGAACAGGTCGACCGTGTGGCACGCGTGGTGCCAAAGCAGGTGGTCCGTCCAGCTGCGCGGCTTGCCCAGCGCATTCATGTTCGATGCGGCGGAAGAAATAGGTCTGCACGTCCATCTGCAGGACCTTGAGCTCACCGGCATCGATCTTCCTGTGGATCCACTGGTGCGAAGGATTGAACCGCCGCGTGTGGCCGGCCATCGCGATGACGCCGGTCTGCTTCTGCACCTTCACGATTTCCTCGGAGTCCTTCAGGTTGTCCGCCATCGGGATCTCGACCTGCACGTGCTTGCCCGCGCGCATGCACTGGATGGCCTGCGCAGCATGCATCTGCGTCGGCGTGGCGAGGATCATCGCCTCGAGGCCTGGCTGCCTGAGGCTCTCGGCCAGGTCGCCGGTGCAGTGCGGAATGGCGAACTGGCCCGCCACTTCCTTCGTGGCCTCCTGGATTGCCACCGGTCAGCGTGATCACCTCGATGCCGGGAATCTTCTGGATGGCCTCGAGATGCTTGATGCCGAAGGCGCCCTGTCCTGCCAGTCCTACTTTCATGGATCCGCCCGTCTGTTCATGAATTGTCTTGGGGAATCGCTATTCTAGCACCCCCGGTTGACTGATCCACGCGGTGCCCCATGGTTGATTTCGACGCCCCCTACACCCTGACGATCGGCGGCAAGGCGCGCGGCGCGCAGGCCACGCTCGACGTGATCAACCCGGCGACGGGAGCGGTGTTCGCGCGCTGCCCGGCTGCCGGGAGCGCCGAGCTGGACTGCCGCGGTCGCCGTGGCGCGCGCGGCATTTGCGTCGTGGCGGGCATTGTCGTTCGAGGAACGCGCTGCCTTCATCGCGCGTTGCGCGGAGGCACTCAAGGCTCAGCAGGAGCCACTGGCCCGCCTGCTGACACAGGAACAGGGCAAGCCGCTGGGACAGGCACGTGAGGAGCTCGACCGCGCGGCCACGCTGTCGGTCGGCTTGACGAAGATCGCCATCCGCCCGGAGGTGCTGGTCGACAACGCCGAGCGCTTCATCGAGTTGCGCTACGCAGCCACTCGGCGTCGCCGGGATCATCACGCCCTGGAACGCACCGGTGAACCTTGCGATTGCTCCGCTCGCCTCGGCGCTCTACACGGGCAACTGCGCGATCGTGAAGCCCTCGCCCTTCACGCCGCTGACGACGCTGCGCATCGGCGAGATCCTGCGCGAGATCCTCCCGCCCGGCGTGATCGGCGTGCTGGCCGGCGGCGACGAGCTCGGCGCACTGCTCACCGCACACCCGGGCATCGACAAGATTTCGTTCACCGGCTCCGTCGCAACCGGCAAGAAGGTGATGGCCAGCTGCGCCGGCACCCTGAAGCGCGTCACGCTCGAACTGGGCGGCAACGATGCCGCGATCGTGCTTGAGGATGTCGACGTGAAGGCCGTTGCGAAGAAGCTGTTCTTCGCCGCCACGGTCAACAGCGGCCAGGTCGTGCATGGCCGTCAAGCGCATCTACGCACACGAGAAGATTCATGACGCGCTGTGCGCCGCGCTGGTGGACGAGGCGCGTGCGGCCCAACTCGGCAGACGGCCTCGAGGCCGGCACGGTACTGGGCCCGATCCAGAACCGACGTCAGTTCGAGCGCGTCCAGGAGTTGAAGGAGGACGCCCGCCGTAGTGGCGGCACGCTGGTCGAGGGGGCTGCGGCGCCTGCCGGTGGCGGGTATTTCGTGAGTCCGACCGTGGTGACCGGGCTGCCGGAGACCAGTCGTCTCGTTGTGGAGGAACAGTTCGGGCCCGTATTCCCGGTGCTGAAGTTCACCGACGTCGAAGACGCGATCCGTCGTGCCAACGATACGCGCTATGGCCTGGCAGGCTCGGTGTGGAGCCGGGATGTCGAGCGTGCAATGCAGATAGCCGGGAGACTGGAGGTCGGCACGGCCTGGGTGAACCAGCACCGCGCCACTATGGCCACCGTGCCGTTTGGCGGAGCCAAGGAGTCCGGCATGGGTCGCACCTACCACCGGCTCGGCCTGGAGGCCTACCTGGAGCCGCAGGTGGTCAGCGCGCTGCGCTAGAAGCGTGGCGTCACACCAGACCGGGACCCTGCCGTCCGTGCGCTGTCAGTTGGGTGTGTACCAGATCGGCGAGGTGTACGCGCGTTCCTGGGTGACCATCGGCACATTGTCCGACACCTTGACCTTGAAGTAGGCCGCGTCGTACGCGGTCCAGCGAGGCGTCGGGATCTCCAGCACGCGCGCGTAGTAGAACGCCCGCACGGCTGGATCAAAATCCGGATCCTTCCACACGGCAATCAGTTCCGGGTCGCCGATGGTGTTTGTCCAGGTTGCACGACCGACATCCACGGTATTGCCAACCGGCGTCAGCCTGCCGTTTACCACCTTGCGGCGCCCTGAATCCCCCCACACCACATCGAAGATCCTCTCCTGAGTCTTGCCGGACTTGTCGACCCAGCCCTTGATGATCTGGATGCGGTCCAGGTTGCCAGTCTTCGGATCCTTCATTGCCGCCACCAGGAAGTGGGCGCCTTGCCCGCCGGAGCTGCCGGCAGGTCTCCACCCATCGGCACGCCTTTCGCGTAGCCGGCCACCGCTGGTGCGCGTGAAACGTCGTCTTTCGTGAACTCGTAGCCACCGAAGAAGCGGACCGTGATGCGGGGGCCGCTGGTGGAATACGTCTCCTTGCGCTTCATGGCATCCCACAGCTCTTCGCGCGTGTTACCCGTCGCCCAGACAGCCGTATAGCCCGCAGCGGTCAATTCCCAGCCCTTGACGACGCGGTCGCCAAACTTCATCGCGTCCTCGTCCCAGCGGTCCGCGCGAGGCTCAGCGCTGGGGAACTTGGCGAAATAGTTGTCTTCTTCCGCAGCCGCAAGGCCGTTGTGAGTGTCGGTGCCGCCGGCCAGGCCGTACTTGAACGGGTTGGAGCCCAGGTCCTGTTCCACCTTGAGCCCGTTCTTCAGCGCTTCGCGAACGTATTCGTACTGGATGTCGCCGGGCTTCTTGGGCGCCAGCACAAGGTTGCCGCGGTCCCACAGCTCATGGTTGGCAAACTCGTCAGTCGTCGAAAGCGAGGGGTGTGACTCGCTCTGGCCCTTCATCTGGATTGCCTCGAACAGCGGTTCCCATTTCTGTCGGGCCGCTGCCCACTCGGGGGTCATCGCGCTGCCATCGAACTTCGTCAGCGCGAACATCCGGCCGTTCGACAGGTTGCCGTTGTGCGGTATCGCCAGCAGCTTGCCGCCGGTCTTCGCCTCCCAGGCTTCCATCCACTTCCAAGGTCTTCCGGGTTCTCGCTCTGGAAGGTCGTGTAAGGCAGCACCTGGTCGGCCTTGTCCTTGCCGTCACGATAGATCACATTGCGATGCAGGTTGTCGCCACCGCCTGCATTCGACGTCCATTCGTAGCCAATCAAGGTGGTGAAGCGCCCCGGCTCGTTGTACTTCTCGGCGATCGCGGTGTTCTTCAGCCACACGCTCTTCGCGAACCTCGGATCCATGACCAGCGGCGGCAGCTTCTTGTTCGCCTGTGCGTTGATCAGTTGCATCGTGGCCTTCATGGCCTCTTGCGGCCCGGCCGCAAACATGTCGTGCCAGCCCTTCAATGTGGCATCGGCCATCATTTCCGGATTGCCGCCCTTGATCTCGGCGATGACACCCATGCCATCCGAGTGGTCCGAGACCACGATCCAGTCCAGCGGCGTGCCCAGCTTGGCCGGCTGCCCGGTGGTTGAAACCACCTCTTCGCCACGAGCGAAGCGAGTCGCTTCTTCGGGTCCAAGCGTCGTGCCGGACCCGCCGGCGTCTGCCGACCATGAGGTGTGCACGTGTTCGTCGCCAAAGTACGGGCGCTCGGGGTAGTTGCGGCCAGCGTAGGGTGAGTAGCCCGGAGTCTTGTTGAACTTCGCCGGGTCAACTTCGCGGACTTCTCCGGAATCCGCATTCAGCGTGCCGACACCCACGGCCTCACCACCCAGCTGCACGGTTTCGACCTCGGCGGCTGCGCCCTGCTGGTCTGCCGGTGGCTGCGGACTACCGCACGCAGTGCCAAGCAACGCCGCTACGCCAGCAAGCATGATCCGTGTGCAGTTGCTCATCATCCGTGCTCCGTTGGGTTGGCCGCATGAATTGCGGCCAGTATTCTTGAGGATGCTATTCCAGCCGCACATAGTCGGTCCACATCCAGTCACGCCGCCACTTCACGTGACGACGTAGTAGTCGAAGACCGACTGCGCGCCGCGGCGCTCGCCCTTGCCTACGAACAGCGTGCGGGCCAGCCAGTCATGCGGGCCAGCCGGCACCTCGAAGCGCGGCGTGACGCGGCAATAGGTTTCTTCTGGCGACACCGTCGCACCCGCCTCGATCCGTGCCAGCACCTCGGCAGAAGACCAGGCGATGCCGCGATTGTGGATGTAGATCGGCGTGCCGTCGTCGGCCTCGAGCATGTAGTGCGCCTCGAAGTCCACCAGGCCTCCGGGCCAGAAAAGCGGCCAGTCCCCGCCGGATTGGGGCACTACCCGCCCGTTCAGCCGTGGACCTTCGATCCGTCCGCCCTGGACGCCCACGAAGCCACGGCGGCCCGCCTGGTGCGCTGGCTCGAAACGCAGCCGGGGCCCGGAATCGAACTGCAGCAGTACCCGGAATGCAAACAGCAGTCCGGGTGCGGTCATATCTCCGATCCGTGGCTCATCCATTGCGTGCTCCTGGCGTCGCGAGATTCCACCTGCGGCCCCACAACAGGATAACCGCGGCGAACAACAGGCATCCGGCCAGCAACCCGATGCCGGGCGCATGGTTGCCGCTGCGCTCCAGCAACCAGCCCAGCATCCAGGGACCTACGATTCCACCGGCGGTGCCAGCCATGTTGATCCCGGTGACCACTCCCACCGGAACCACGCCCACGGAACCTGCCTCACCACCAATGCCCAGCGCCGGGGGAACGGTCCAGAAGACGCCCTGCGCCGCCCCGAGGCCAAAGCCCGCCACGACCAGCAGGGCGAGCACTCCGGTGCCCGCCGGCAACAGCAGCGCAACAATCAGCGCAACGCCCGCAAGGCCGGCGCCGAAAGCCGTATGCGCGAAACGCTCGCCGCTGCGATCGGAATGCCGCGCATTCAGCAACAGGCCGGCCAGCAGGCCCGCCTGCGGCAACGCACTGAGCGTCCCGATCAGGAATTCCCGGTCTGCCAGCTGGAGCTGCCGCACGATCTGCGGCAGCCAGAACACCAGGGCGTAGGCCCCCGTCATCACCAGGAACCAGACCATCGCGCTGAGCCAGATGCGCCGATCCTGCAGCGCCGTGGCGAGTGCGATGCGCGGTCGGCCGACTGCGCTCGCGCCAGTGTCCTGCGCCTCCAGGCGTGCAGCCTCTTCGGCGGTCAGCCAGCGGGCCTCGGACGGGCGATCGACAAACCAGAAGGCCGCAATCACCGCAAACAGGAAGTTGGGGACCGCCGAGACCAGGAACATGAAACGCCATTCGGCCATGCCCATCGGGTTGGACAGGCCGAGCAGCCAGCCACACAGCGGCCCGCCGAGCACCAGGGCAACCGGCACCGCCGCCAGTGCGAAAGCCATGGCGCGGGCACGCGTCGCGGGCAGGGTCCAGCGACTGATGTACCAGGTCATGCCGGGTGCAAACCCGGCTTCAGCAGCCCCCAGCAGGAAGCGTGCGTGATAGAAATCCTGGGCATCCTGCACGCGCGACATCATCAGGCCGGAAATGCCCCACAGCGCCATCGAAAGCGGCAACCAGAAGCGGATGCCGATGCGGCGCAAAAGCATCGTGTGGGGATACTGGAACAGCAGGTAGGCAACAAAGAACGCGCTGACACCGGTTCCGAAGGTCGTGGGCGTCAGGTTCGCATCGCGCATCATCTGCGCCGCGGCGAAGCTGATGTTCATGCGGTCCAGCGCGTTGACGAACGTGATGATCGCGATCGGCAGCAACAGGCGCAATGCCGTCTTGCGATACAGTGCTTCGGTCAAGGTGCAGGATCCCGCGCGTGCTAGAAGGTCGAGCGCGTCGCGCCGCCGTCAACGACGATGCTCTGGCCGGTGATGTAACTGGCATGCTCACTGCATAACCAGGCCACCAGTGTACCGACGTCACGCGGCTCGCCGAAGCGGCGGGCCGGGATCTGGAACGCCTCGACGAACCGGTCCACTTCGACTTCATAGCTGGTGCCGTTGCGCAGGGCAGTCGCAGTGAACTGGTCCTGCACCGCAGCCGTGTGGAACATGCCCGGCAGCACGTTGTTCAGCGTCACGTTCTCCGCGGCCACCTTGCGTGCCACCGCCACCGTGTAGTTGATGAGCGCCGCGCGTGGGGCACCACTTAGGATTCGAAGCTCGAGTGGATACTTCGCGGCGATGGTCGCGATGTTGACGATCCGGCCCCAGCGACGCGCGAGCATCCCGGGCAGCAGCGCATCGATGAAATGCAGCGGGCTCATCAGGCCGGTCTCGAGGCTGGCCTTCCATTGCTCCATCGTGATCGCCCGATAATCCGGGGTCATGGGCGGTGGTGAGCAGGTGGCGACCAGGATGTCCGGATCCGGGCAGGCGGCAAGAATGCGCAGCCGGCCTTCTTCCGTGCTGTGGTCCGCGGCAATGGCTGCCACGCGGACGCCGTACCTTGACCGCAGGTCGCTGGCAGTCTCTTCGAGACGCAACTGGCCGCGCGACGAAAGCACGAGGTCGACGCCCTCGCCGGCCAGCATCTCCGCCGCCCATCGACCCATGCCCGCACTGGCGCCGTTTACGAGGGCACGTCGCCCCCGGATTCCCAGATCCATTACGTTGCCCTCCCCGGGGTCCTGCGGCTGCCTGCGGTCTGCTGAGGCCGCTTGGACATTGGCGGCTATGATGCCACATCAACAGGCCGAACCCGCCGTGGATCTCAGCGGCTGGCGGGTGCCTCGGCCCCGGTTGCGCGTGCCGCATCGAGGCGCTGGTGGAGGATTCGAGCCCACCTGCGGGCGATCTCGCGGGCATCAGCCTCGTTGGAGACGCTCGTCGTCCAGTTGAGCTGTCCCGTTTCCCGCGCTTCACGCCGGTCATAGGCGCGGGCAAGCACTTGCCCGGTTTCGGAATCCCGCAATTCGAGCACCAGTGTCATCTCACCGGCGTTCATCGTGAAGCTGTAGCTTCGACCTGCTTCCATGGTGTCTGGCGCGTTCACATACAGATCGGCGATGCGGGCCCTGACCTCCAGAACATCCGGTCCGGCTGATTCGGTGATCTGGTACCCGCCGCGCTCCAGTTCCCTGCTGAACTCCTCGCGCACCAGGATGCCGGTCCGCTGGCGCATCGGCTCGAGCTCCTTCGCCGTGAGCCTGAGCCTGCTGGTCGTGTGGGTAGGGTCGAAGTCCTTCCGGAACGCCACATCGACAGGTTCGATCCTGACGCGCGCATAGCCTGAAAGGGATGTTCCAGGCGCGCGATAGGCCAGGTCGACACCCTTGACCTTGACCCGCTCAAGGCCATCTGCGGTTACGGCTTCCTCGAACTGCTGGCGTGCGTCGGAAGCCATTACCGACCCGGCCACCAGGAGCGACGCGACCGCTGCCGTCAGGATCTCACGGTTGCGCACGCGCCCTCTCGTACTGCACTGCCCTGGCTACTTGCCGAGGGGCTTGTAGGAGAATTTCTGCCCGGCTACGGCTGCTTCATACATGGCACCGCCTTTCACGATGTAGAAGATCGACATGCCCTTGTGGTAGCCGGCGCCCGTGGTCTGCGCGTCGTCCTTGCCGGTACTGGCTCCCGTGCGGGCACCGGTGGAGCCGGCACCCGCGCTGGCGCTTGCCGTTATCGCCACGGCGCTGGCCTGTGCGTCGAGCTCGAAGTTGCCACGGGTGAATGCGTCGAACGTCTGCTTGTCCTGGAAGAAGATGATCTGGCTGAAGGCCTGGCCGCCAGCCTGCAATCCGAAGCTCAGCTGGTTCATCGTCGTGTCGCCCACGTGTTTGCCGCCGACGTAGACCCGGCCCGTTCCATGCGCGCCGCCTACTCCGAGGCCGCCCTTGCCGATGGTCGGGAACACCGCATAGCCGTAAGCCTTGGCGAAATACTTGCCACTGTCGCCGGCGTTCCTGAACAGCTGGACAGTGTCCGAGAATTCGTCAGCGTGAGCCAGCGACAGCGGCAGGGCCAGAAGCGCGGCCATGAACAGGAGGGAAATTCGCTTCATTTCGATGCTCTCCATTGCGATGGCCACGGCGAACTGCCACTGCCGATGAGCGTACTATACGCCCACTCCGTCGACCCCGATCACCGTTCCATTTGTGCTGGTCTCGTGCCAGCATTCGCCTTCTGGCACCAGTCACGAATCGGCGGTGCCCTGGCAACCGAATTTGAGAAGGATTCCGAACATGCGCAAGTCTGCAATCGCCCTGGCCGCTTCCCTGAGCCTTGCCATGGCAGCAACCTGCCTGGCCCAGCGCAGCACGGGGGAAACCGTCGACGACGGGGTACTGGTATCTTCCACCAAGACGGCATTGGTGATGGTCGCCCCGAACGTTGCCTCAGCGATCAACGTCAACGCACACTCTGGTCGTGTCCTGCTCCTGGGTTTCGTGGATTCGGACAAGCAGAAGTCCGAAGCACTCGCCGCTGCACGTGGCGTGAAGGGACATACCGCCGTGATCGATGGCCTCGTCGTGATGCCGGGCACCCGCAGCATCGGTACCACCATCGATGACCAGGCCGCGCAGTCCAAGGTGAAGGCAGCGATCACGAGTGGCGACGGTTGGGAGAAAGGCCTGTCGATCAACACCGAGGCCAAGAACGGCGAGATCCTGCTTGGCGGTTTCGTTCCGAAGGCGAGCCAGCGCGATGCCGCAGGCAAGGCCGCTGCCGGCGTGCCGGGCGTGAAGAAGGTGCACAACTTCGTGCAGGTGAAGTAGTGGTGGGCCGTGCGCGATTCGAACGCGCGACCAACTGGTTAAAAGCCAGCTGCTCTACCGACTGAGCTAACGGCCCTGTAACAGGGGCCGCGATGATACCGCGTCAGGCATAACGGGTGGAATCGGGCAGGCCCGCCGCGGCAAACCCCTCCCGGCGCAATCGACAGGAGTCACAGCGCCCGCAGGCGAGACCCTCCGGCGTTGCCTGGTAGCAGCTCACCGTAAGCGCGAAGTCGACTCCGTACTGCACGCCGAGCTGGATGATGGCGGCCTTGGAAAGCTGCTGCAGCGGCGCATGTATTCGCAGCGGTTGCCCCTCCACGCCTGCACGCGTGGCCAGCCTGGCCAATGCCTCGAAGGCGGAAATGAACTCCGGTCTGCAATCCGGATAGCCGGAATAGTCGACGGCATTGACTCCACACGGACAAGGCGGGGGAGATCACCAAGAAGGACTTGGACACCGCCCGGCGGGCGGCCCGGGAGGTGGATGAGGGACATTCGAAGATCCGCGCCATCGTCTCGGTGCTTATGCTGCGGGAGGGTTGGGACGTGCGCAACGTCTCCGTGACCTGGGTCTGCGGCCCTTCACCGCCAAGGCGACCATCCTGCCCGAGCAGGCCATCGGCCGGGGCTTGCGCCTGATGCGCAAGGTGCCACGGGACAACAACCAGATCTTGGAGCTGATCGGCACCAACGCCTTCGAAAACTTCATCCGGGAGCTGGAGGAGGGAAGGGGTCGGCATTGCCACGGCGGTCCATCCCCCCAAACCCGGGCGTGAGGTCTTCCCCCTGGCGGACCGCGCCCACCTGGACATCGCCATCCCCCAGACCACGCCGCTGTATGACCGGAACTACACCCGACTGGCAGAGTTGGATCCGATGACGTTACCGGCGCTGGCTAAGGAGGAGGACCTGGACAAGGAGGCGGTGATCCATTCACCTGGTCCACGGCACCGTGGACGTGAAGGTCGGCTCCGACGAGGTGGA
>CAWATT010000006.1:0-17588 GCA_963785055.1 uncultured Pseudomonadota bacterium | reverse complement strand
CGAAAAGAGGAGTGAGCGGCGAATGCACCCGATGCGCTACGCCAGGTGGACCAGCAGCGGGATGTTCACGAGCACATTGAACGGAAAGGTGAACCCCAGCGACAGCGCCGTCGCAAAGCCGGTGTTTGCATCGGGGTGCGCCAGTCGGAAGACGGCGGGGGCGGCGATGTACGACCCGCTGGCGAGCAGGATCGCGAACAGGACGCTGCCGCCAGGAGACAACCCCAGGCCTTGCGCCACGAGCAGCGCCACGAGACCGGCAACCAGCGGCACCCCGACACCCACCGCCGTCGACAGCAGCAGGCGTCCGCGCAGCAGTCCCCACTGGTCAGCGGCGCGGGTGCCGAGATCCAGCAGGTAGAGCGCCAGGATTCCCTTGAACGCATCGAAGAACACCGGCTTCAGGGGTTCGAGGCCTTCCTCGCCCACCATCGCGCCGATCACCAGCCCGCCCAACAGGGCCAGGATGGTTTTGCCCGCCACGAGGTCGTGCCACCAGGAGCGGCCGACGTGTCCACCCGCCAGCACCAGCGCCAGCATGAGGCCCGGTGCTTCCAGTACCGCCAGCACGGCCGGCATGAACGGTTCTGAACTCCAGCCGATCCGCGCGAGTTCGCTCGTGGCCGCAGTGAACGTGGCCACGCTCACGGAGCCGTAGTGCCCGGCCACTGCAGCGGCGTCCAGGCGAGACAGCCGACTCCAGCGCCAGAGCGTGAAGAACAGCGCGGCGGTCAAAGCCAGCGCGAGCATCAGTCCGGCGCCGGCCACTGCAGCCACCTGCGGCATCGGGCTCTCGGCAAGATGAGCGCCGCCCTTCAGCGCGATGGCCAGCAGCAGGAAGAGCGCCAGATTGTCCGAGCCGCTGCCGGGCAGTCGCATGTCCGAGCCCAGGCGGCGGGCGACCACGCCCAGCACGAAGAACCAGACAACCGGATCGATCACCGGGCACCCTCAGGCATGGCCGAATTCATTCTCCACATGGCGGCAGCCTTGTATCCGCCGCGCGCGCTGGAAAGAAGTCGAATATCCTGATGTCGATATCAGGATTTCCCGAAGCATGAGCCGCCACTTCAACTACAAGCACCTGCATTACTTCTGGGCCGTTGCTCGCTGGGGAGGAATCACCCGCGCCGCCGAACGCCTGCATCTCACGCCGCAGACGCTGAGCGGCCAGATCAAGCAGCTGGAAGCCAGCCTCGGACTGCAGCTGTTCCGCTCCGCAGGCAAGCGCCTGGAGCTGACCGAGGCCGGACGCACGACTTACTCCTACGCCGACGAGATGTTCTCGCTGGGCGCTGAGCTGGGAGAGGCCCTGGCCTCGCTGCCGGTTGCCAGGGTGCGGCCGTTCCGGGTCGGGGTGGCCGATGCCGTTCCAAAGGCGCTGGCGCGCCGCGTGCTCGCGCCCGTACTTGCGCAGGCCGAGCCCGTGCGCCTGATCTGCCGGGAGGGAGATCTCGAGGCGCTGCTCGCCGAACTTGCCCTGCATCGGCTTGATCTGGTGCTATCCACCCGACCAGTGCCCGCCGGGCTCAATGTCCGTGGGTACACGCACCGGCTCGGGGAGTCGGGCATCGGGCTGTACCAGCGTCGTGCTGGTGGTCAGCGCAGTGCCCCATTCCCCCGCTGCGTGCATGGCCAGCCGTTGCTGCTGCCGGGTGCCGGCTCGCCGCTCCGCGATGGGCTGCTGGAGTGGTGCGAGGCGCGACGCCTGGTGCCGCAGGTGGTGGCGGAGTTCGACGACACCGCGTTGCTCAAGACCTTCGGTGCAGCGGGCGCAGGCATCTTCCCGGCGCCATTGGCCGTTCGGGAGGACGTCGAGCGCCAGTACGACTGCGTGCTGCTAGGCGTCGTGGAGGGGCTGAAGGAAGCCTACTTCGCAATCTCGAGCGAGCGGCGAGTGCACCATCCGGCCGTCAAGGCCGTGATCTCCGGCGCTCCGGCGGCGCTGGTCGGTTCCCAATCTTCGAGAAAACCGAATATCAGGCGCTGAAGATTCGAATATCCAGACCAGACGTGGCGAGCTAGGCTGCGCCTCCAATGACGGGCCCCTCTGGCAGCACCGGTGCTGCGATGTCGTCAGCACGACACCTCACCGGAGCACACCGTGGAAGCACTGTTACCCGCCCTCCAGCTTGATCTGCTGGGCACCCCCGCCTGGCTATGGGTCGCGTTCGTCGCCGTCGTGATCGGGCTGCTTGCGTTCGACCTGGGGGTATTGAACCGGAAGGATCACGAAATCGGTGTACGCGAGAGCCTGTGGCTCTCGGCAGGCTACATCCTGGTCGCACTGGCATTTGGCGCCGCGGTCTGGTGGCACCTGGGCCGCGAGTCCGGCCTCAACTACTTCACCGGGTTCATGATCGAGAAGTCCCTGGCGCTGGACAACGTATTCGTCATCGCGCTGATCTTCAGCTACCTGGCCATCCCGCGGATGTACCAGCACCGCGTGCTCTACTGGGGAATCCTCGGCGTTATCCTGCTGCGCGCCATCATGATCGGCCTTGGCGCCACGCTGGTGACGAAGTTCAGCTGGGTGCTGTACCTGTTCGGGGCGTTCCTCATCCTGACCGGCTTCAAGATGCTGCGGGTTGTCGACAGCCAGCCGGACCTGGAGAACAACCGCCTGCTCAGGTTCATGCGGCGGCACATGCGCGTGACCGAAACCCTGCATGGCAACAGGTTCTGGGTGAAGCTTCCTGCTCCCAATGCTCCGGAAGCCGGCGCCACCTGGTGGGCAACTCCGCTGTTCCTCGCGCTGGTCCTGGTGGAGTTCGCGGACCTTGTCTTCGCGGTGGATTCGGTGCCTGCCATCCTGGCGATCACCAACGATCCGTTCATCATCTACACGTCCAACATCTTCGCCATCCTCGGGCTGCGTGCGCTGTATTTCGCGCTGGCAGCCGTCATCCATCGTTTCGTGTACCTCAAGTACGCGCTTGCGGCCGTCCTGATCTTCATCGGCAGCAAGATCTTCTACAACCAGTTCGTCGGGAAGATGGACCCGCTGGTCTCGCTCAGCGTCACCTTCGGGTTGCTGGCCTTGGGCGTCATCGCTTCCTTGTACCGCACGCGGAGCCAATCTCCCCGCGGCGAATCGCCCCAGCCCGGTCTCGCACCGCCTGCTTCTCCCCATCGCCCAGCCGCGCCACGTTCCTGACCTGGAGCGCCATGCGAGGATTGCGGGCCAGCATCGGTTCATGCCGCATCAGGAAGTCCCAGTACAAGGTGGTGAAAGGGCAGGCAGTGTCACCGAGGCGTTGCGCGGGATCGTAGCGGCAGCCCTTGCAGTACGGGCTCATGCGCTGGATGTACTTTCCAGTGGCGACATAGGGCTTGCTGCCCAGCAGGCCGCCATCGGCGTACTGGCTCATACCCAGCGTGTTGGGCAGCTCCACCCATTCCACGGCGTCGACGTAGACAGCCAGGTACCAGGCATGCACCTGCTTCGGCTCCACGCCCAGCATCAGCGCATAAAGGCCCGTGACCATGAGCCGCTGGATGTGGTTGGCGTACCCGTGGGCCAGCGTCTGCTCCAGCGCGTCGTGCAGGCAAGCCATGTCCGTCTCGCCGGTCCAGTACCACGCGGGCAGGGCCTCCCGGGCTTCGAGCGCGTTGCGTTCGAGATAGCCGGGCATCTGGGTCCAGTAGATGCCGCGCACATACTCGCGCCAGCCGAGGACCTGGCGAATGAAGCCCTCCACGCTGGCCAGCGGCGCGTGCCCGTCGTGCCAGGCGGCTTCCGCCGCCGCCACTACCTCACGCGGGTTCAGCAGCTTCAGGTTGAGCGCAGCCGAGAGGTGCGCGTGGTACAGCCATGGCTGGTCCGGCCACATTGCGTCCTGGTAGCGGCCGAACATCGGCAGGCGCTCCTTGATGAAGGCGCGCAGGGACTGCAGCGCCTGATCGCGGGTCACAGGCCAGGCGAAGCTCTCCAGCCGGCCGGGGTGAGCGCCAAACCGGGAATCGACCAGTTCGATCACCTCGCGCGTCACCGAATCGGGCTCGAAGCGCGTGCGCGGTGGTACGTCGCCCGGGCCTTGCGCGCAGAAGCCTTCCCGGTTCTCGGCGTCGAAGTTCCAGCGGTCGCCGACCGGCTCATCGCCGCGCATCAGCACGCCATGGCGTTTGCGCTGTTCACGGTAGAAGTACTCCATGCGCAGCGACTTGCGCTGCCTGGCGTGTTCAGCGAAGTCCCGCACGCTGCAGAAGAAGTGGCGGTCCTCGCGAACTTCCAGTGGCAGCCCACTGGCCCCGGCAATGGACTCGATAGCCTTCAGCACCCGCCAGTCACCCGGCGCGGTGATCACGAGCCTGGCAGGGCGCAGGCGCAGGATGTCGGCCTGCAATTGCGCAGCAAGGGTGCCGCCATTTCCTGGCGCATCCAGATGCGTGTAGTGCACGGTGCGCCCGCTTGCCTGCAGGGCTTGTGCAAAGTGTCGCATGGCGGCCAGAAACATCACTGTGCGCGGCTTGCTCGACCACACGTGCGTCGACTCTTCATCCACCTCGGCCATCCACACGGCATCCAAGGCTGAGTCGAAGCCATCGAATGCCGCGGCGTCGAAATCGAGCTGGTCACCCAGTACGACTATGAGCGCGTGCAGTCTGTTCTCTCGCATCGCTCGCTTGACTCGGTGCTTGCTGCCGGTTTCACCGGCGAAATCCTGGGATATCTGCGCCACCTTGCGCCCTGCTGAGCGTGAGGGAGGTCAGTTACAAATCGTTACACGTCCTTGATCCATTCTACTGTGTGCGTGTGCTTAGATATTCACTCTCGCACTGCGAGCTACGGAAGCTGGGCGACTGGTACGCCTCCCTCATGGATGAGGGCGCGATCGAGTCCATTCGCGCAGGCCTGGCGCTGGAAGGGCGGCGAAGCGGCAACCGACCGGTTGTCAAAGAAGGAGGACTCATGCTCAACCTCAAATCGTCAATCCCGGCAATGGCGCTGCTGATCAGCGCCTGGGCGCCCGCATCGATAGCCGACACCACCGGGGCAAATTGTGAATTGCGCAAGCACGGGGACACGAAACACAACGCCACGGGTTCATGCACATTCTCCCAGCGCCAGGGCTACGTGGACATCACCCTGCGCGACGGCGAGAGCTTCAGTCTCAGCCCATCCGACAAACCCAACCGCTATCGCGACCAGAACGGCAAGCAGGTCGTCCGGACAGTCAATGGTCAGGGGGCGCACGAGTACAAGTGGGATGGACAGAAGATCACCGTGCGCTTCAACGCAGGATCCAGCGGCGGTTCCTCACAGGGACAGTCTCACTCTGGGGGCGGTAGCCATCAGGTAGGAGACACCCCGCAGAACCTGCGCAATCTCGTGGGTGGAAGGTGGGTTGGTGCCGAAGTGGAGGACGAGATGTCCCGACGTGGCTACCGGCATGTCAGTGACTCCCAGTCCGGCGGCGAGATCTGGAGCAATTACCGGCCCGCATCCGGTGGCCAGTGCGTTGTGGTGCAGATGAATTCGGAGCGCCGCGTCTCATCAGTGGTGTACGGAACCGAGAGCTGCAACTAGATGAAAGCGAGTTTCTTCTGTCCTGCAATTCTTCTGTTGGCGGCGTGTGGAGCCCGTGAACCGGCTGCGACGGCAGGAGGCACGCCGCCGGCGGCGCCAGCCGGAGCTCCTATGGCTGCTGCCTACGAGCAGAGCCACGAATTGCAGGGGGTGACATTCTCCGTAGTGTCTGCCAATGCCGCAGTACCCAATCCGGTTGTCATCACGACAGCCGGGCTGGAAGAGGACAATTCGTCCTGGACCGAAGAGGTCGATGGGGTCGTCAGGCAGGCGGAGGTTGCGGATCTGGATGTGGATGGGTCCCCTGAGATCTATGTCTACGTCCAGTCCGACAAGCCGGATCCGGAGCGCCTGCTGGTGGCCTATGCCGCGAACAACCGCAAGTCGCTCAGTTCCATTCAGCTTCCTCCGCTGGAGGACCGGTCCGGCTATCTCGGGAAGGACGAGTTCGCCGTGGTCGAGAACGTGCTGGCGCGGCGCTTCCCGCTTCACGACGAGAAGGGGATGCCCACCGGGAAGATGCGCCAGCTGCAATACAAGCTGGACAAGGGTGGATCTGGCTGGATCCTTCGATTGGACCAGACGGTCGAGTTCTAGGGTTGGCGTGACCCGCGGTCCTCGCGCCGGTCGTTGGTGCTGACGTGCGCTTGCCGCAAGGCTTCGCTCGAGCGCTGTACTTGCTGCTTGCATTGGCACCACTTGTCCCCGGTCCTGCTGCGATTGCCGCTGCGACGGACCCTCAGGCGGTCCCGCCTCCAGCGGAACAGCTTACGGCGAACTGCGTCGCACCGGTCTTCGCCTCCGACCAGCTGGTCTGCGCGGACCCCGAGCTCCGGGCCCTCGATGACCAGCTCCGCAAGATCCTGGCTGTACGCGCAGGAATGCAGGGCGAGGGGCTGGCAGAAAGCGATTACCAGTGGTTCCTGCGCAGGAGCCGGTGCGCCTTCCAGGAAACACACCGCGCCTGCCTGTTGCAGGCCTATCAGGAACGGCTTGCTCTACTGCAGGCCGCGACTCAATCGATCGGTCGCACGTTGCGTCCTGCCGCCTCGCTCTGGCCTGCGGCGATCGGGGCGGCCGACTGCTCCCACAACAGGCTGCGGATCTTGTCCGGCGTTACAGGCTCGGGAGACAGGATGACGACGAGGCGCAGTCCGTCGCTGTGGTAGGGGTCACCAGTGAGATTCGTCCGCGGCTGTAGTGGCGTCCCCGCAGCGCTGCCCTTGACGAAGCCGAACCGATCCACGAAGCCCGCCGCGACCAGGCTGTGCAGCAGGTACTCGCGCGTGGTGTCCACCTCGGGATCAATGATGTGGGTCGTCAACGTCGGCGACTTCGGCGTGATCTTGATGCCGATATCGCGGCTGATCTGACCGATCCACACCGGCCGATCCTCGAACCGGAAAGGCGCCAGCCAGAGGCGCAGGTGATTGCGCTGCGCGATCGACCGACGGGCGCGCTGCAGCGCCACATCCTGCTTGCGACCGAACACGTAGAGGCTGCTGACCGGCGCCACGGGATAGGCGTCGCCTGAAATCGCAGCGCCGATCTCGCGCCGAACCGTGCTCATGTCGATCCGGTGGGTGAACGACCAGCCGCTGCGCGACAGCGAGTTCAGCACGTCAGAGGACTCCCCGATGATCACGATGTTGAGCGGGTCGCCGTCCTGCTGGCCGTCGGCGTCCTTCGCGCAGCAAGGCAACTGTTCCAGGGTCGAGCGCAGTTCGTCCCGGGAAAGGCTCGGCTGCGTCTGGCCGCTGTAGATTCGTGAGGTATCCATGCGCTCATAGTCGAAGTCGCCATCCGGCAGCGGCAGGGCGAAGTCGAAGCGCAGCTCCCGGGGTGACCCGGCCGGAGGGGCTGCGCTGCCTGTGACAATACCGGGGGTACGACTGTCCTCCTGGTATGCGTCGCCCTGCAGGCGGATATCGACATAGCGACCACCCTCGACCCTGGGCAGGAACATGAACCCTTCGGTAACGGTTCGCGGCAACAGCTGCGAGCGAATCGACTCGTCACGAAAGAGCTGGTGCAACTCCGCGCGCGCGCTGCGCGGCCCATCCCCCTGCACGAGAAGCGCCACCTCCTCGGCGGAGTAGAAGTCCGGATCGAGCATGCTCCGGATGAACCAGAGGCGACGGTCGGAGCCATTGCGCACGCTGATCCAGACCGCCTGTACAGCGTTCCGGCCGAGATCCACGCCGAAGTGCTTCCGTGCCTGCGCGTCGGTGAGAATCGAGACCGACACACCGACGTCCCCGATCGTCTTCGACCTGACGTCCCGAAGCTCGTCCGGCGTGACCAGTGGCTCCGGTGCGAACGAGGTGGTCGCGCAGCCGGCGAAAGACAGCATCAGCAGCGCCACGATGCCGATGCGCGCCAGGGCGTCGGGGAAGCGGCGCGCCAGTGTCAAAGATGTTCCTCGAACAGTTGCCCCAGCGACTTGCGAAATCTAGTGATCACGCTTTCCGGCGCTTCGAACGTGGCCGCCTCCTCGATCGTGACTTCCCGTGCGTACTGCAGGTCTTCTTCGAGAATCTTCATGCGTAGCTGCCGTGCCAGATCGGGTTGCAGGAACACGATGGCCGACTCGCTGTTGAGCTTCTCGCTGCGAGGGTCCAGGTTATATGAGCCGACCAGGCTGCGTTGTGAATCGAACACCGCAAATTTCGAATGCATCGTGCCTTGGCTTCGCACGGGCTCGCCTGCCGCCTGGCCAATCCATTCCCAGATTCGCAGCCCCGCGTCGGGGTTGCTGCAGGCGCGGACCTCCAACGAATCGTTCACTGCCAGCAGATCCTTGTAGTAACCGCGCCCCACCAGTGTGATCTCCGGCAGGTCGTTGGTCTGCGGGCTGTTGGAGATCAGCTGGACGGACGCGCAGCGCTTCGCGGCGTCAGTGAGTGCCGTGAACAGCGAAGGGGTAGGCACAAAATACGCGTTCGCTATAAGCACCTCGCTGCTGGCACGCTCGATCAGCTTGACGTAGGTCTGCTGGATGTAAGTCTCCCGGAGGCGCGGTCGGTTCTGAAGAAATCGGCAAGTGGCGCTGTGAAAGTCGAGCACGGGCTGTCGGGCTTCGAGTGCCGCGACGTTTTCCACCAGCGTTGTATCGGTCGCATAGTGAACCGGCACCTTGCCGGTCCTGTCCAGTACAGCGCGCGTGGCGTCCCAGTAGAGGTTCGTGTTGAAGATGCCGCGGCTCTTCTTCACGCTGACAAAGTAGTCGAAGTTCCGGTCGAACGCGGCCATAAGGTTTCCGACAATGGCGCCCCGGACGACAACGTCTTGATCGCGCCAGTTGTCGTCGGGATCGCCCGGATTGGCGCGGAAGTATTCATTGCCGATGTTGAGTCCACCGGTCACCGCGACACCGTGCTCCGTCTCCCCGTCAATGATCCACATCTTCTCGTGGAATCGCTTGTCGAGCGCATCGGGATCAGTGTGCGGGACCAGCTTCGGCAGCGGGATCTCGTTAAGCCACTGCAGTGCCATCGCTTCGTAGCCCTCGATCTCGATGCCGTGTTGCTTGAGGTCGAAGTACATCCACTGCGTCTGCAGCGCGGGATTCGAGAAGGCGTCCACGATGACGCGCACGTCCAGCCCGGCCGCCTTCTTCTGCTTCAGGATCTCGGCGATGCGCAGGCCCGTTTCGTCACCGTTGAAGATCAGCGCCTGGATACGGATCGACTGTTGCGCGTTCTTGAGGGCCTGGAGGCGAATCGCGAACGAATCCTCGCCGCCCTGAAGGACCGCAATCTGGCAGCCCTCCGGGCCCTGCACGGGAAACAGCCCGCCCAGGCCAACGTCGGGATAGGGGCTGCCGGTGAATCGGGCCTCCGGCCCGAGCACCGAAGAGGCGCTGGTGTCCGCGATGAACTGCTCCACCGAACGCTGGCTTCCATCGTCGATCGTTGGCGACCGTCCAGCGCAACCGGCCAGCAGGGCCGCAGCCACGACCAGCACCCGCCAGGCGTTGCATGAAACATGTTCTGGGAGCAGCCGCCGCGACGGCTCAAGACCGAGGCTCATATGTCCTTCAATCGGGAGGGGCAGCTAGCAAGAATAGACGATGCAGGTTGGGAGAGGGAGTTCCTCGCCCATCTCCGGTTCCCCAGGAGAATGGGGCATCAGTCTCGCTCCCGATCCCCCCGGGAGCCGCGCCCTTCGGGTTCGTCGCTGGCACTGCGATGACACTTCACGCAGTCTTCAAAGTTGCGAATGCCTTCCTCGAGATGTTCTGCCCGTATGCGTTCGGGCTGGTGCTCATGGCAGCCGTAACAGGTGTAGCGGCGGAAGTCGCTGTTGACGTGGCAAGTTGCACAATCGGTGTTGTGGTCGCGGTCCAGGACAAACAGCTTGGCATGGTCAAACGTTGCCGGTTTCCAGTGCTCGGGTTTGTGGCACTGACCGCAGCTTGTGTCGAGATTGCGATGAAGGGCGTCCGCCGGAGCGGTGTGACAAGACCCGCATTGCCCTCGAATCGCCACGCGCAGCATGGCGTGCGAGAACTTCCCCCGGTCGCGTTCGGTCAACCTCGTTCCCGCGTGCTCGGTATGGCAGGCCATGCAGTCCTGCGACAACAGCTCCTGGTGGAATGGAGTCTTGGCGGCCGTCCGGGCCAGCGGTGCGCCTTTGGTGGTGCGCACGCCGATGTCGGCCGGTGCATGACACGTCATGCACCGCTGGGCCTTCGCACCTTGCCACGGCGCATGACAAGCGAAGCAGTTTGTGGTGAGTTCGGCATGGCTGGCTGCGGGAGGTCCGGGACTGACCATGAGGTGCGGATAGATGAAGGCCAACCCGACCAGCACCGCCAGGTTGGCAGCGATCAGGACCAGGGTGCCGCGCCGCATCACTTCCAGCCCCAGAACAGGAAGATCGAAACGATGTGAGCCGTTGCGAGCACGGCAAACGCAAGCGTGATCGGGAAATGAACCTTCCGCCACTGCTTGATCACGTCAAAGGTCATGCTGTCCCAGTACAACTGGTCGTCGGTCTCCGTTATGGAAAGGCCCTGCCGGGTCATCCTCTGCCGTGTGTCGTTCAGCCGCCTGCGCGAGCGCTCGAGCAGGAACTTGCCGGTGAGGCCGCTGCCGATGTTGATCAGCATCGCCCAGACGGCCAGCCACCCCAGCAGCGAATTGAAGTGGATGCCGGCATGCACCAGTATCAGCAGTGATCCGAGCCAGGCCATGCGCTCGTGCAGTCGCAACAGCCGCACGGGATTGCCGGAGCGGATCACCTTGCGCTTGCGCAGTGAATATCCAAGCGAGCCAAGAATCAGCAGGGTGCCGGGAATCCCGAGGTAGCGCCCGATCCAGACCGCATCAAGCACGTGCAGCACGGCATCGATCAGCAGCGAGACCACTGCGAGGGTCGTGAAGGCCAGCAGGAACGGCAGAACCTCGCGACTGAGCAGCCTGGCTTGCATGGTCGTCAGGCCTCCAGTACCAGTGCGGATTCAGGCGCGCCAACGCACAGCATGCAGCAGCCGGCTGCAACCTCATGGTCGGGAGGGGTGCTGTAGCGGACAGTTCCGGAGATCAGCCGGGTCTCGCACGTCCCGCAGCTTCCTGTGCGGCACCCGGACTCGACCGCCACGCCGTTGCGTTCGGCAAAATCAAGCAGGTTCCCGTCCTGTCCGTTCCACACCAGCGTCCTGCCGGAGCGCCGGAACTGGATTTCGAGATGGGGTTCGGCGCCGGGATTCAGCGGTGAATCGGCCTTGTGTGCCGGACGCAGCGAAGCGGGACCGAACGCCTCGTGGAAAATGTCCCCTGCCGGCACGCCCCAGAGGGAAAGGGCAGGGATCAGGCTTTCCATCATGGCGGTTGGCCCACACACGTAGAACTGATGCCGGCCGTGAGGCAGGGTCCGTCGCAGCAGCCCGGCGTCCACGTGGCCGACGTGGTGGAAGTCACGGCCTTGCTGGTCTTCTGCACCCGGCTTGCTGTAGACGACGTTCAGGCGGAGGCCGGGGTGTGCACGCGCCAGCTGCTCGAGCGTCTGCTTGAACGCGTGATCATTGCTGTTGCGCACCCCGTAATACAGATGAACGATGCGGTGTGTCTGTACGGCAAGGCACCATTGCGTGATGCTCATCATCGGGGTGATCCCGATTCCGCCGGCAATGAGCACGACCGGCACCTCAGAGGCGGAATCAATGCAGAAGGTGCCGGCCGGTGCCTTCACTTTCAGCACGTCGCCCACTTGCACCCGATCGAGAAAGTGGCTGGATGACGCTCCGGGCGGCAGCCCAGGCCTGTCTTGCGGGGCAGCCATCCGCTTGATCGTAATGCGGTAGCTCGTCGGGGAGGGCCGATCGGACAGCGAGTAGCAGCGATTCACCGTTCTGTCCGGATCCACGGGCACGGAGAATGTCAGGTACTGTCCCGGCAAGTACTCCGGCAGCGGCGCGCCGTCCACGGGCTCGAGGTAAAAGGAACACTGCGTGCGCGCGCGATCCTCGTACTCCCGGCGCGCAACGCGGAACTCGCGCCAACCCTTCCAGGCAGTCGCGGAGACTCGAGACGCGGCGGAATGCTCGGTGACCTGCGCGCCTGCGGGCGCCTTGCGCCGGTGGCGGAGGGCAATCGCCACGGCAGCGACGAGTTGAAGCAGCAGGGCAGCGAGGATGTAGCCCAGAAGACCTGCAAGGGTCACTGGAGTCAGTCGCCGCGTTGCTGGTCTGCGGGCGGTTCGCTCAGGACCTTCCTGCCTGTGAACATGGCTGATATCAGGCCGCCACCGCTCACGTACCTCGGTGACGACCACGGCGACAATGTGGATGATCACCAGCCCAAGCAGCGTGTAGAAGCCGAAATAGTGAATGCGAACGACAGGAGCGCGAAACTCCTCGCGCATGGCCGCATACGCGACCTTGTCGTACATCTCCGGCGCGTAGGGCACCAGGGTGCCTGGGTCGACGCCCGGTGCTGCGATCCAGCCGGCGATCCAGCGGCCCGCTGGAGGGTAGAAGAGATCAGTGCCAGCGAGGATCAGGCCGGTGACGGCCATGACGAGCAGGAGCAACAGCAGCACGCTGACTGCCGCGCGCCCCAGCGGATTGTGCGCGAGATACTGCATCGGCCGCCCGGCACGCGCAGCGCTGATGTACCGCATTGTCTCGGCGACGTAGCCACGGCCGCCCGGAAGCAGGGCGCGCCAGCGCGCATGGGGACCCCCGATGAAGGCCCAGACGAGACGCCACAGCAGATTCAGTGCGAACGCGTATCCGATCCAGACATGCACCGTCTTCAGGAGGATCTTGCCGTCATTGCTGACGCCGAGCGCCTTGTCGTTGAGGATTGCGACGCCTATCGCCATCAGGCCGAGCACGCACAGCACGTTGATCCAGTGGAACCAGCGAACCCCGGCATCCCAGACTGGGTAGACCTTCAGACTGGACATGATTGATCCTCGATTGCCCGGGACGATATCACGGGACTCTGCCCCAGCGATTCCGAAGCAACGCCTTGCCGGAACAGCAATGCGTCTCCTTCTCAGTCGACATCCGGGTATCGAGAACTCCGGGTGGCAATCAGTACGGCGTTGGTCCCGCCAAAGGCGAACGAGTTCGACATCACCGTGCGCAGCGCCACGCCGGTTCGCGCCTTGCCGGAGACATAGTCGAGGTCGCAGGCGGGGTCGGGGACGTCGAGGTGCATCGTCGGCGGGAGGGTTCCGCGGCCGAGTGCGGCAACCGCAATCACGAACTCCAGCGCGCCCGCGGCACCCAGCAGGTGGGCGTGCATGGATTTGGTCGAACTCACGGGCATGTCCTGCGCATGCGCGCCAAACACTTCCTTGATGGCGGCGGTTTCCACCGCATCGTTCTGCTGCGTGGCCGTGCCGTGCGCGTTGATGTAATCGATCGCCTGTGGCTCGAGGCCTGCGGAGCGCAGTGCCGCTCGCATTGCGCTGGCCTGGCCGGCGATGGTTGGCCGGGTGATGTGCGCGGGATCGTTCGTCAGGCCATAGCCGGTCAGTTCGGCATGGATCACCGCGCCGCGACTGCGCGCATGCTCCCACTCCTCCAGCACTACGAAGGCGGAACCTTCGCCGATGACCAGGCCCGTGCGATTGAGCGCAAACGGCCGGCAGGATGCGGAAGGGTCCACCGGGTCCGGCGTGGCGAGCGTGCGCATCGCATCCCAGGCCCGCAGCACACCCGCTACCAGCGGCGCCTCGGTGCCACCGGCGAGCATCAGGTCCGTGTCGCCGCACTGGATGCGGCGTGCCGCCTCGCCAATGGCGACCGCCGAGGAGGAACAGGCCGTGGAGTAGGTGAGGCCGGGGCCGGCGAGGCCGTACTCGATGGCGATCCACGCGGCGGGCGCATTGCACATGGCTGCCACGACGTTGAGTGGCTGCACCCGTTCCGATCGCTCTCCGTACAGGCTGAAGTAGCCCTCGTCGGTGGTCTGTGCGCCGCCGAGGCTGCTGCCCACGGACACGCCGCAGCGCTCGAGGTCCTCGCGCGCGAAATCCAGACCTGCATCGGTGACGGCCTGGCCCGCTGCCACCAGCGCCATCTGGCTCACGCGATCCAGCATGCGCAGCCTCACGCCGTCGAAATGCGCGGCTGCCGTCGAAGTCGGCCGGTGCGCCTAGCGGACAGCGAAGGGCCTTCGCAACGCGGCGATCGCCAGCCGCCGGATTGCCGATTCGCCAGCCGTCAGGCGCGCAAACATCGTGTCCACGTCATTGCCCAGCGGCGATACCACACCCATGCCGGTGATGGCGACGCGCCGCTGCATGCTCAGGCCGCGGGCTGCGCCGGCACCGCGGTCCTGTCTGCCAGCAGGCTGTCGATATAAGCCACGACATCGGCAACCGTCACCAGGTTCGTCGGCGTGTCGTCGGTGATCGTCAGCCCGAAGACATCCTCGATCTTGAACATCAGTTCGATGACGCTGAGGGAGTCCAGGCCAAGCGTGGTCAGCGTGGCCTCCGGCGTCACCAGATCGGGCGCCACGTGGTAGTCCCTGACGAGGATGTCCTGGAGGACCTGCAGGGTCGTCATGCGTGTTCCTCGACTGGATCGAACGAGTGAACGTTGGATCGCGCCTTGCCCGCAAGCATGGCTGCGGTGGTCAGCAGCGTCGGCCATGCTGCAGCATCCGGCCGACCGGCGCGGCAAGCAGTGGCCGCATGGCGATGTGGGCATAGCAGGCGGCGAAACGCGAACGCGGGCTGAATGCGCAGCGCGCGAGCGTGGATGTCCCGCGCGGGATGAATCGTTCGACAGGCATGCGCGAGGGTGCGCGATGACTGCAATGCCATGTGCATGCCTTCGCCCACCAGCGGGTGCACTTCGGCGCCGGCGTTGCCGACGCGATGGATGCCGGGCGCGCCGGGTGGACCGCCGCCCGGGCGCAGCGGACCCACGGCCAGCCAGTTGCCCTGTCGATCGGCGTCACGCAGCACGGCCGCGACGCCGGGGCAGCATTCACGCAGGTACGATTCAACGGCAATGCCAGCCGCCATGCCGCGGTTGCGCGAGCGGACGGCGCGCAGCGCATCGCGGCGCAGGCACAGCGCCACGGTGGTACGCCCGTCACCCGACACCACCATGCCGCCGTAGCCTCCCGGCAGTGCGATCACCGGCAGCAACGCCAGGATCGAGGGCGGACCGCGGCGAACGTCGCCTTGAACGCCAGCAGATCCGAGGCACGTGCGGGCTGGTCGGCTGGGTCGGCTGTGGCGCCTGGTACCGCAAAATGCGGTCCGCGCTCCCACGATCCATGCGCGTCGATGATGATCCCGGCCGCGGATTGTCGACAGCGTCGAACCTTCCGGCACCAGTTCGCAGATGGAAGTTGCCGCGACAAGCCGCCGACCTTCGTGACCCGCGCTGGCTGATGCACGTCCACGCCGACGGCGCGAGCGCGCTCCATCAGCAGCGCAGTCCAGCACATCGCGGCCGATCGCCCGGCCATAGGACTCGCGCGGTTGCCACGCACGCCGGCATGTCGGTCACCAGGGTCCGGCGGGAATCCATCCATCCCACGCGCCTGAGTTCCGGGCCTGCAAGATGACGAACCTGCTCTCCCACGCCAAGTTCATCCAGCAGGGCGAAGGCACCGGCCGGAAGGCATTCTCCGCAGACCTTCTGGCGCGGAAAGGTGCTGTTGTTCCGCCAGCACAACGCTCCAGCCCGCATCGGCAAGCCGCACCGCGGCCGAAGTGCCGGCAGGTCCGCCACCAATGATCGAGAGCGTCGGCGCTGTTCACGGCGCCACCTGCGGCGCCGAAGCGCTGTCCTTCGCGGCGACAAAGCAATGCGAGAAGGGAAACGCCGCGTACTCCTCGCATGGACCAGCCGTCGCAGATCGGCCGGCCAGAGCTTCCGAGAGCTCGCTGTCCGCGAAACCCGGCGACCACGCTGGTGACGGCGTCCTGGCGCGTGACGTAGCTCGTGCCCAGCAGGCCGATGACCCGGCTGCCGAGCAGCGAGACAGACGCTGCGGCGAGGCTCGCAGGCCACCAGCGCGTCGCAGTCGCGCGCGATCGCGAACAGCAGGCGCGTGAGCTCCGGCTCGTTGAAATGATGCAGGAACAGATTCGTCAGCGCACAGATCATGGCGCGCGGCGCCGGTCTGCGCTGGCCCACTGCAAGGCGTCCTGCGGTCAGGACACGAACATCCCACCCCAGTGAACGATACGCCGCGCGGGTCTGCGCGCTGACCAGATCCTGCGTGTCGAGGACGGTGAGTTCCACCGGTGACCAATGCGGATGCCCGCGCGCGAATCTCAGCATCAGTGTGCCATCGCCGCCACCGAGCTCCAGGATGCGGCGCGGTGTGCGCGCAAGCCGCAGCTTGCCGACGGCGCGCGCCAGCACCGTCACGGTCCGCATCGCGCGATGCACGCGTTGCAGGTCGCGCCGCGCGCGCAGGGCCCGCGGATCCTGCGGCGTCCATGGCATCGAGCATCTCCGGCAGCACGCAGCGGACGGAAATATCCATCGCGCTACTCGACCGCCAGCAGGGCGCCATGGCAGGTGAAGCCTGCGCCGAACGACGACATCCACCACCAGCCGCCGGGCGCGGCATCGGCCAGCGCCGCATCGAGAACGAAGTACACGAAGGCGCTGCTGAGATTGCCGTAGCGACGCAATGCCTCGCGGCTGTAGCGCAGTTCGTCCGCCCGCAGCCCGAAGCGTTCGTCCAGCGCCAGCAGCACGTCGCGGCCGCCGGCATGCAGGATCCATCCGGTGATCTGCTGCGCGGGTCACGCCCGCACGCGACAGGGCCTCGTCCAGTACCTGCTCCGCGTGCTCGGCCGCCAGCGCCGGCACCTGGCGGGTGAGGATGTTGCGCAGCAGGCCGGCACGATGCTCGAAGCGAAGCGCCTCGCGATGCTCCGGGTGCGTCAGCGATGAGCTGGCCCGCCACTGCACGCGCCGCCGATCCGGGAGGAGGTGCGCGCGACAGCACGGCCGCGCCCGCGCCATCGGCGAACAGGCATGCGCTGATCAGCACGCCCGGATCATCATCGAGGTACATCGCGGCGCTGCTGACTTCCACGCAGATGGAAAGCACATGCTCGCACTGCCCGGACTCCAGCAGTGCATTGGCGAGCTGCCAGTTGGGAATTGCGCCTGCACAACCCTGGCCGGCCAGGTCGAAGGCCAGTGTATTGCCGCGCAGTGCGCAGGCCCTGGATGACGTAACCGCTGAGGCCCGGGCAAAGATAGCCGGTGCAGGTGGAAACAACCACGGCGCCGATGTCCGCCGGCGTCAGGCTGGCGCGCTCCAGCGCCTGTTTCGCGGCTTCCGTGGCCAGGCGCGGTGCGTGCGTGGCGAAGCGTCGATGGAGGGTATCCGGATCGATCGCGAAGACCTCTTCCAGCGTGTCGACGGACAACGCTCTTTCCTCGATGCCGTTGTCGCGTTGCAGGACAGATCGGGTGATGAGATGCGACCGGGGATTCAGCCGCCTGAACCACTGCGATTGCGCGAAGGCCTCCCAGCACTGCGCCTTCGTGTATCGATGTGGCGGAAGAGCGGTACCCAGTGGCATTGAGGAACACGAGAATGATGGTATGCGA
>CAWATT010000005.1:0-537636 GCA_963785055.1 uncultured Pseudomonadota bacterium | reverse complement strand
CGACAGCAGGAGCGTATTGCGAGCAGGTACGTAGGTCACCGGAATGCCGCTCGTGCCACCCTCCGGTACCGCGATGGTGGAATCAGTCAGTGCGGAGCCACCGATGCCTGCCAGGTCCACTCCCATCTGCCGATGTTCCACGGCTCCCAGCGCGTGCGAGATGGCGCGCGCCGCCGACAGTTCGGCGCTGTGTCGCTGGCCGTAGTGCACGGCCAGCGTGTGGCAGCGAAATCCCCTGGAAAGGGCCACAGCCAGCGTCGTTGCCGAGTCCAGCCCTCCGGAGAGCAGGACGACCGCGTCCCGCGGCGGGCTCACCGTCCCGCCTCGTTGCCCCAGAGCAGCTTGTGCAACTGGACCTGCATGCGGACTTCCAGGCCATCCGCCAGCAGCCACTCCGCGAGCTCCCGTGGCGGGACCTGCCCGAATGACGGGGAAAACAGTACATTCGAACGCCCTTCAAGCCCCAGTGCGCGCGTACGTTCGCGCGCCCACTCGTAGTCGGCTCGGCTGCAGATCACGAACTTGACCTGGTCGCGCGGACCCAGATGGACCAGCTCACCGTAGAGATTGCGCTGCTGCTCACCGGAGTCCGGTGTCTTAAGGTCCACTACCTTGATCACGCGCGGATCCACGCCTCCCAGCGGCATGGCACCACTGGTCTCGAGCGAGACGACATGCCCGGCATCACACAGGAGCGACAGCAGCTTTAGGCAACTGGATTGCGCCAGCGGCTCGCCGCCAGTCACGCAGACGTGTCGTGTCCGGTGCGCGGCGACAGTGGCCAGAATTTCGTCCAGCGTCTGCCAGAACCCACCGCCGAAGGCGTAGGTCGTATCGCAATAGGTGCAGCGAAGGGGGCAGCCTGTCAACCGGACGAACACCGTGGGCAGGCCCACCAGGTCGCTTTCGCCCTGCAGCGAGCGGAAGACTTCGGTGATCTTGAGCCGCGCCGGGCTGGCCACGGCGTCCATGCGGGCGCTCAACCCGCGGGCAGCTTCTTGAGCCGCTCGGCAGCCAGTTTCGCCGCATCTGAATCCGGGTAGCGCGCCACCACCTGTTGCAGCGTTTCCTTCCCCGCGGCGAGCTTCTTCTGTTCGATCTGCGTATAGCCCAGCTTCAACATCGCATCCGGCGCCTTGCGCGAGTCCGGCCAGCTGGACAGGACGCGCTGGAAGGCCGCGGTCGCATGATCGAATTCCTGGGTCACGTAGTAGGCTTCACCGAGCCAGTACTGCGTGTTGTCGGCGAGCTTGCCATTCGGATAGGCCACCGCGAGCGAGCGAAAGCCATCGACGGCGGCGGCGTACTCCCGGTTCTTCAGCGCCGTGAACGCAGCGTCATAGCGGGACTGCTCGTCGCCGGCAGCCGGCGTGTCCGTCGCTGTCGCTGCAACCTCGGCTCCAGCTGCCATGCCTGCGGCCGGGGCCGCGCCACTGCCCAGGCGCGAATCCAGGTCGGCATAAAGGTCGCGCTGCTCCTTGCGCAGCGCGGCATTCTCGTTCTGCAACTCGTCCACGCGGCCCTGCATGACGCGCAGCTGCTGCTGGAGTGCGTCGAGCCGCTGGGACATCTGCACCAGCCCCTGGCTGGCAACCACGCGATCGATGCGCGCGACTCGCGCATCGAGGTCATCGACCTTCAGCTGCAGCGGGTCCGGTTCGTTCGATGTCGCGCAGCCGCCGACCAGCAGCGCGGCCGCCAACAGCAGTGCCAGTCCCGCCCGCGCGGGCGACTCAGTTGATGTAGACGATTTCAACACGTCGGTTCAGTGCCCAGGCCTTCTCGTCGCTGCCGGCGGCAGCCGGCCGCTCCTCGCCATAGCTGACAGTGGATATCTGCGATTCCTGCACGCCCTGCAACGCCAGCGCGCGCCGCACGGTCTGCGCCCGGCGTTCCGCGAGACCAATGTTGTACTCGCGCGAACCGCGCTCGTCCGTATGGCCTTCGAGCCTGACGCGAACGGCAGGATTGGCACTCAGGAAGCGACCGTGGGTGGCGAGGACGTCGACATACTCGGCGCGGATCTCGCTGCTGTCGAAGTCGAAGTAGATCACCCGCTGGGATCCCAGCGACCCGGGAGGACCCAGTGCGCCCTGCGAGCCCGCGCCGTCCACGGCCGACACCGTTGCCACGCCGGACGACTGCCCGTCTGCGGACTCGCCAGTCGGCACCGTCTCTCCGGCGCCAACCTCGGCGTCAACCTTGCTCTTCCCGGCACATCCGCCCAGCAGCAGCACTGCGGCCAGACCCGCGATGATCAGGTTTCGATTCAAGTCAGTCTCCAGTCGGCAATCGCCTGCCGTTGCATTATGACACCAGAAAGCTCAATCAACGAACGGTCCCCAGGCGGGTTCGCGCACCTCGCCGCGGTCGGACTTCAGTTGCTGCGTGACCTGGCCGTCCACCGACACCGTCGCCAGCACGCCCTGCCCCCGTTCGCGGCCTGCGAAGATCAATACCGCGCCATTGGGCGCAAAGCTCGGCGACTCATCCAGCTGTCCGCGCGTCAGGCTGGTCACCTGGCCGACGGCCGGATCAGCCACGCCGATGCGGAAGCTGCCGGATTCCTGCGTGACCACCGCCAGCATGCGACCATCGGGTGATATCCGCGGCCTTGCGGCATAGCCACCGCCAAACGTGACCCGCTGCGCGCGCGCTCCGGCCCGCGGTGCAACCCGATAGATCTGCGGGCCGCCGCCCCGGTCGGAAGTGAAATACAGCGACTGGCCGTCGGGGGTCCAGGCCGGCTCGGTGTCGATCGCCGGATCATCGGTGATACGCGTCAATTCCTGCGTCGAGAGGTCGAGCACGAAGATATCGAGGTTGCCTCCGCTTCCGGACAAGGTCAGCGCCAGCTTGCGACCGTCGGGAGACCAGGCAGGCGCGCCATTGATCCCGGTGCGTGCGGATACCTGCCGCCGCTCGCCCGTGCGCACCCGCTGCACGAAAATCGCCGAAGCCCGGTTCTCGAAAGAGACATAGGCCAGCCACTGCCCGTCCGGCGACCAGGCTGGAGACATGATCGGCAGGCGGGATTCCATCGCGACGCGTCGCGTTCTCGCCATCCGCGTCGGCGATCAGCAGCTGGTAGCGCTGGGCCGGCGGCTGGCCATCCACCGAAACGTAGGCGATGCGTGTTGCGAAGGCACCGCGGATGCCGGTGATCTTCTCGAAGACCTTGTCGGCGATGCGATGTGCGCCGTGGCGGAGGTTGGCGGGAGTCACGCCGATGTATTCCTGCAGCAATACCTGCCCGGTCAGTGCATTGACCAGCTCGAACTCCAGTCGCACTTCACCATCCCGCGGCACCTCGCGCCCGACGACCACGTAGTCGGTGCGGAGCGCACGCCAGCGTGCGGCATCGACGTCCGCGGCTCGCGTTGGGCGGGCCGGCATCGCCTCCCGTTGCCATTCCGAGGAAACGCCCACTGCCCTCCAGGTCGCGCTGGACTACTGAGGCGATGTCCAGGCCCCCGGCACCCTGCGGTGGCTGGGCAAAAGGCACGACCGCAACAGGCACGGGGTCGGTGACGCCGCGCGTGATGTCGATCTTGAGTTCGGCCTGTGCCGTAGCCGCCAGGAAGGTCCCGGTCAGCCACAACCATTTCAGTCTGTGCATCATTTCAATCCTCTGGCCGGAATGTAACGACCAGATTGCGCTCGAACAAGGCGGCATCGGCCGGCTGGGGCAGTGGCGAGGCGCGATACACCGCTGCCTCGATCGACTCTCGCACGGCATCATCGCCATTGCAGCGGGTCACGCGCGCGCTGACCACAGCGCCGCCCGGCACCTGGGTCACACGGACCTCGCACTCCAGGCCCGGGCGCGCGCCCTGCGGACGGATCCAGGCGCGCTCGATGCGGGCCGTGATCTGGGCGACGTACTGATCCATCTTGCCGCTGGCGCGTGCCGCGGCAAGGCGCTCCTCGGCTGCAATCTGTGCGTTCAGGTCGGCCTCGCGCTGCTGGCGCTCCTTCTCGGCCGCAGCCTTCTCCCGCGCGGCCTTCTCCCGTTCCGCCTTCTCGCGCTGCTCCTTCTCGCGCTGAGCCTTCTCCTGTTCGGCGCGCTCCTTGTCGACCTTCTCGCGTGCCGCCTTTTCCTTCTCCTCCTGCTCACGCGCCTCCTGGAGCCTGGCCTCCTCAGCTCTCTGCGCCAGGACGCGCTGCTCCTGCTCCCTGGCGGCCGCCTCGGCCTGGGCTTTCTCGCGCTCGAGCACCTCGGGATCAGGCTCGGGTTCCGGTGCCGGCTCGGGGTCCGGCTCGGGTACTGGTGCCACTTCGGGCGGTGGGGGTTTCGCTGGACGTGATGGCGCGACGCTCACGACGCGGGCCTCGATGGCAAGCTTCTGCGCCACCGGCTCGCTGTCCCGCCACGACATCACTCCCAGCAGAACCAGGATCGCGACTGCGGCATGCAGGGCAATCGACCAACCCCATGATCGCCAGACGCCCGGCGGCGAGGTCGGGTTCGTGCTCAACGTCGGGGACGCCCCGGCTGGGGATCCGGCAGCGGATCCGTCAGGAAGCCGATCTTCGTCGCACCGGCCTGCTGCAGCAGCACCATGGCGCCGATCACGCGTCCGTAAGGCACGGTCGTGTCGGCCTTGATCAGCACGTCACGCTCCGGCGCGGAAAGCAGCGACTCGCGCGCCGTGGCCAGAAGCGCCGCATCCTCCAGTGGCGCCTCCGGATCCGCAGCCAGGCTCGCGAACACGCGCGCGTCACGATCGATCGAGATCACCAGCGGTTGCTGGTCCTCGCGGTTGCTCACCGGCAATGGTTCTGCGGATGCCTTCGGCAGCTCCACCTTCACGCCCTGCGTCAACAGCGGGGCGGTGACCATGAAGACGACCATCAGCACCAGCATCACATCGATATAGGGCACGACGTTGATCTCGCCCATCAGGCGCCGATGGCGGCCACGACCCGGCGCGGCGCTCATGGCGTGCCCGCCTGCGCCGAGGGCGCCGCGTGCCGCTGCAGGATGGTCGAGAATTCCTCCATGAAGGCGTCGTAGCGCAGTTCCAGGCGACCCACCTGATCCGCGTAGCGGTTATAGGCGATCACGGCGGGTATTGCGGCGACCAGGCCGAAGGCGGTGGCGACGAGCGCCTCGGCAATGCCCGGCGCGACCGTTGCCAGGGTTGCCTGCTGCACGCCACCCAGTGCAACGAACGTGTTCATGATTCCCCAGACCGTGCCGAACAGCCCGACATACGGACTGATCGAGCCGATTGTCGCCAGCGTGGCCAGGCTCTCCTCCAGCCGGTCGAGCTCTTTCAACTGTGCGACCCGCATCGCGCGACGCGCGCCTTCCAGCAGCTGCGCCGGCTCGGCGGCCGATTGGCGCAACCGGGCAAACTCGCGAAAGCCCATCTCGAAGATGCTTTCCATGCCGGTGGTGCCGCCCTTGCCCTGGATCGTGCGGTACAAACCGCCGAGGTCGCCGCCGGACCAGAATTTCGACTCGAACCGGTCGGAATCGCCGCGCGCGGTGCGCAACAGCCTGCGCTTGCGGAGAATGATCGCCCAGGAGCCCATGGATGCCCCGATCAGCAGCGCCAGCACCAGCTGCACGATCAGGCTGGCGTCGGCGATGAGGTGGATGATGGACAACTTTTCGGGCATCACGCGATCTCCCTGAGCAATTCAGCCGGCAGCCTTCGCGGCCGGAAACTGGAAGCCTCGATGCAGGCAACGCGCACCTGGCCAGTTGCCAACGGCTCCACTTCACCCTCGCGCAGCAGCTGCTGTTCGAAATTCACCGTCGCCCCGCCTCCCGCCAGTGCCTGCGTACGCACGATGAGCAGGTCGTCGAGGCGTGCCGGCTGCCGGAAGCGGATCGAGATCCCTGCCACCGTGAACAACAATCCTTTCTCCTCCACCAGTCGTGCCTGTGAGTACCCGAGCGCGCGCAGCCACTCGGTGCGGCCGCGCTCGAAGAAACGCAGG
Source organism: uncultured Pseudomonadota bacterium (assembly GCA_963785055.1). Taxonomy (GTDB): domain Bacteria; phylum Pseudomonadota; class Gammaproteobacteria; order Steroidobacterales; family Steroidobacteraceae; genus ZC4RG30. Next base: position 531,684 of record CAWATT010000005.1, on the reverse strand, counting down.
TAACCCGCGTGGTACACCACGCCACCGGCATCCGTGTCCTCGTAATAGACACGCACCGGCCAGTCGAACGGCTTCACGGCTGCCTGCCGCCCATTTCCGGTTCCTCGAACAGCGGCAACGGCGCGGCACTGCGCTCCGGCACCGGAAACCCGAGGTGCTGGTAGGCCAGCCGGCTCGCAACCCGGCCGCGCGCCGTGCGCACCAGCAGCCCGCGCTGGATCAGGAACGGCTCGACCACGTCCTCAAGCGTGCCCCTTTCCTCGCCGATCGCAGCCGCAAGGCTCTCGATGCCGACCGGACCGCCGTCGAAATTGTTGATCACCGTCGTCAGCAGCTGCCGGTCCAGCGCATCCATGCCCAGCGGATCGACGTCCAGCAGGTCCAGCGCCGCAGCCGCAATCACTCCATCGATGCTACCGCCAGCCCGAACCTGGGCGTAGTCGCGCGACCGGCGCAGCAGCCGGTTGGCGATGCGTGGCGTGCCACGCGAACGCTGCGCGATGCGCATGGCGCCATCGGCATCGATCGGCACTCCCATGATGCCGGCCGAACGGGTGATGATCTGCGCCAGCTCGGCGTCACTGTAGAACTCGAGTCGCTGTACCACGCCGAAGCGGTCGCGCAGCGGCGAAGTCAGCAGTCCGGCCCGCGTGGTCGCGCCCACCAGCGTGAAGGGAGGCAGGTCGAGCTTGATGGAACGCGCGGCCGGCCCCTCGCCGATCATGATGTCGAGCTGGAAATCCTCCATCGCCGGATACAGCACTTCCTCGACGACGGGGCTCAGGCGATGGATCTCGTCGATGAACAGCACATCGTGCGGCTTGCAGGTTGGTCAGTTCCGCAGCCAGGTCGCCGGTGCGTTCCAGCACCGGGCCCGAGGTGTGCCGCAGGTTCACGCCCAGTTCGGCGGCGATGATCTGCGCCAGCGTGGTCTTTCCAAGTCCCGGCGGACCGAAGAGCAGCACATGATCCAGCGCCTCGGCCCGCTGGCGCGCGGCTTCGATGAACAGGCCCAGCTGGGCCTTCATGCCGGGTTGCCCGATGTACTCGGCAAGGCGCCGGGGGCGGATCGCACGCTCCAGCGTGTCCTCGTCCGTGCGCGCCTTCGAGTTCACGATGCGTTCGTTTTCCATTGCCGCCTCAGCGAAGCACGGCGCGCCGCAGCGCCGCACGCACCAGGTCCTCGGTGGTCTGCGTGCCGCCCTCGCCAACCGCGTCGAGCAGCGCCGCGACCTCGGCGGGCTTGTAGTCGAGCGCGAGCAGCGCGGCGCGCGCCTCCGAGCGCGCGTCCGCAAGCGGAGCCGACTGGCCATCAGAGGCGGGATCACCGAAGTGATCGCGAAGTTCAATGACGAGGCGCTCCGCGGTCTTTCGGCCGACGCCAGGAATGCGCCGCAGCGCCTCGGCATCCCCGTTGGCAATGAGCTGCCGGAACACATCGGTACTGACGCCAGAAAGCACCGCGAGGGCCAGCTTCGGACCCACGCCAGAAACCTTCAACAGCGCGCGAAAAAGCGCGCGTTCCGATTGCGTGGCAAACCCGAACAGCAGCGAGGCGTCTTCGCGAACCACATGATGGATGGACAGCTGCACCGCTGAACCTACCGCCGGGAGCGACAGCCAGGTCGACATCGGTGTCTCGACTTCGTAACCGACGCCACCGACCTCAAGCAACAGCCGCGGGACTTCCTTGCCGGCGACGACCCCGCGCAGCGAGCCGATCACACCGCCCTCCGGCGCAACGTCGCGACCGACGCACCGAGCCCACGCAGGCGCCGCGCCTGTCCATGGCACAGGCCAATGGCCAGCGCATCAGCCGCATCCGCGCCGAGCGGCGAGTCGATGCGCAGCAGCGCCCGGATCATGTGGGCAACCTGTGCCTTTTCCGCGGCACCGGTACCCACCACCGCGAGCTTGATCGCACGTGGCGCGTACTCGTGCACCTCGACGCCTGGCAGCCAGACCGCAGACAAGGCCGCGCCGCGCGCCTGGCCGAGCTTCAGTGCGCTATCCGGATTGCGATGCACGAAGACGCGCTCGATCGCCACTTCCTGCGGTCGATATTCGCGCACCAGGGCCGCGACACCGTCGTGGATCGCGCTCAAACGCGAAGCCAGCGCACCGCCGCCGGTCCGGATGCAGCCGTTGGCGACATGATGTTCACCCTGTTCGGTCAGGTCGATGATGCCCCAACCCGTGCGCAGCGACCCCGGATCAAGACCCAGGATCCGGCACGGAAGCGCGGTGACGGCAGGATCCTGCCGCGTCTGCGTCGGATCGAAACTGCGCCACGAGCGACCGGCATTTCGGGACATTGTCTCTATGATAGCGTGACTCGCATGCGATCTGCCCCGAAAGCCACGGTTCCCGCTGATGCCGGTGCGGCGCTGTCGGCGATGCGCGACGCGCTGGCGGAGAGTGGCATTCCAGCACCGATGCTTCAGCAGGGCCACGAGGCGGCTCTCCTGGTGCATGGCCTCACTGCTGACCTGCCGCTCGCACAGGCAACACTGCTCGATCTGGCGGCGGACGCTGCACCCGGCGCCACGTCCGTCCCTGCGACGCTGCGCGCACTCGCCGGAGCCGAAGTCCTGAAGCTCGCTGCGGAACTGGACCGCCTCGGCGAGTTTCGCCTGGACAGCCGCTGGAGCGCACAACAGGCGCTGGCCGGTCAACAGGCCGAGACGCTGCGCAAGATGCTGCTCGCAGTGGTGGGCGACCCGCGCCTGGTTGTCGCGCGTCTCGCCGACAGCTCGTGCGCGCACGGCATGCGCGTGAGCTCCCGCAGCGAGGCTCGCCGCCAGATCGCGCTGGAAATCCGGAGCTGTACGCACCGCTGGCCAACCGCCTCGGCATCTGGTCGCCTGAAATGGGAGCTGGAGGACCTCGCATTCCGGGAGCTCGCAACCCGACGAGTACCAGCGGATCGCCGGCGCCCTGAACGAGAAGCGGCGCGACCGCGAGCGCTACATCGAGGATGTCTGCCGCGTGCTCGGCAGCAGAGACTCGCGCGAGGCCGGCGTGAAGGCCAGCGTGGCGGGTCGCCCCAAGCACATCTACAGCATCTACCGGAAGATGCAGCGCAAGCACCTGGCCTTCGAGCAGGTTTTCGACGTGCGGGCTGTGCGCATCATCGTCGACTCCGTCGCCGACTGCTATGCCGCCCTGGGCGTGGTGCACGACCTGTGGCCTTTCCTCCCCAGCGAGTTCGACGACTACATCGCCACGCCCAAGGACAACAACTACCAGTCCATCCACACTGCGGTGACCGGGCCGGATGGCCGGCCGCTGGAGGTGCAGATCCGCACGCGCGAAATGCAGGATCAGGCCGAGCTGGGTGTCGCGGCGCACTGGCGCTACAAGGAAGGCGGCGCGCGACCGGCGCTACGACGAGAAGATCCAGCAGGTGCGCGAGCTGCTGGCAGGAGACGCAGCGAAGCCGGCAGCGATGAACTGGCCCGGCTCAGCGGCGGCCTGTTCGACGACCGCATCTACGCGATGACCCCGAAGGGCGAAGTGGTCGACCTGCCGCGGGCGGGACGCCGCTGGATTTCGCATTCCATGTGCACAGCGACCTGGGCGAGCGTTGCCGCGGTGCCAAGGTGAATGGCCGCATCGTGCCGCTGAACCAGCCGCTGCACAGCGGTGACGTGGTGGAGATCATCACCGGCAAGCAGCCGGCACCCAGTCGTGACTGGCTGTCCGCCAGCAGCGGCTACCTGGTCTCCTCGCGCAGCACGTCCAAGCTGCGCGCCTACTTCCGGCGCATTGACGCGCGAAGCCGCGCCCGCCACGGCGGACGTGCCTCCCGTCGTTCAGCCCGCAGCGCCCGGCACAGCCGGCGCGCCGGAAGACATCGCGGCCCGCACGTCCGGCAAGGGCAGCCGCCGATCGCCGGTGGAGATCGAAGGCGTCGGCGATCTGCCGATCACGCTGGCACGCTGCTGCGCACCGGTGCGTCCGCAACCGATCCGCGGCTACCTGACGCTGGGGCGCGGCGTGACCATCCATCGCGCCGACTGCGCCGGGCCTTGTCGCGCATGGTGCAAGCAGAAGCCCCAGCGTCTGCTGCAGGTGGAATGGGCAGACGGCCAGGACGTGCGGCTGCCGCGCGCGTCTGGACATCGAGGCCTTCGACCGGCGCGGCCTGCTGCGCGACATCTCGGACCTGATCGCCGAGGAGCACCTGAGCATCGAGGGCGTGACCAGCCAGACCGACCCGGACGACCGCATCGCCCGGTTCGAAGTGCGGCTGACGGTGAGGGATGTCGAGCGAACTGGCGCGGCTGCAGCGCCGGCTGGCGCGGATTCCGAACGTCGTACAAGGTGCGCCGGACGCGCTGAATCCAGCGCTAGCCGCTCTTGCGGTTTGGCATGTCGATGGCCCGCTTGTCGGCGGCCAGCGCAGCCTCGTGCACGGCTTCCGACAGCGTCGGATGGGCATGGATCGTGCGCTGCAGGTCCTCGCAGCTGGCGCGTATTCCAGCGCCAGCACGGCTTCGGCGATCAGCTCGCCGGCCATCGGGCCGATGATGTGCACGCCAAGGATCCGGTCGCTGTCGGCATCCGCAACGATCTTCGCGAAGCCGGCCGTGGACTTCCATGGCCCGCGCGCGTCCGCTGGCAATGAACGGGAAACTGGCCGATCTTCACGTTGATGCCGGCGGCCGTGGCCTGCGCCTCGGTCTGGCCCACCCAGGCAATCTCCGGCGCGGTGTAGATCACCGACGGGATCGACATCGTAATTCACGTGGCCGTAGCGCCCGGCGATCAGGTCGGCGACCATCACGCCTTCGTCCTTGGCCTTGTGCGCCAGCATCGGGCCGCGCACGCAGTCGCCGATGGCGTAGACATTCGGCCGCCGGTGCGGCAATGGTCATCGACCACGATGAAGCCGCGCTGCGTCGAGCTCGACACCCGGTGCCTTCGCCCAGCAGATCCTGCGTGATAGGGTCGACGACCGACCGCCACGACCAGGCGGTCGAACGATCGAGCTGCTGCTCGCCCTGCGCATCCGGCGAAGCTGCACGGCGACTTCCTCGCCCTGCACCGCCGCCGCGCTCACCTTGGCGCCGAGCGGATGTCCAGCCCCTGCTTGCGCAGCTGCTTCAGGGCCTCGGCGGCGAGCTGCCGATCGGCCACGGCCAGGAAATCTCGGCATGGCCTCCAGTACGTGACCTTGGCGCCCAGGCGCTGCCAGACGCTGCCCAGTTCCAGGCCGATGACTCCGGCGCCGATGACGCCGAGTCGCGCCGGGAACGGCGTCGAATTCCAGTGCGCCCCAGGAATCGACGATGAGCTTGCCGTCCTGGGCAACCGTGCTTGCAGCTCCATCGGCATCGGAGCCCGAGGCGAGAATCACGTGCGTCGCCTGCAGGGTGCTGCTTTGCGCCATCGGCAGCGGTGTACTCCACCTTGCCTTGCCGGCCAGCAGCCGGCCATGACCCGGCAGCGCCGTGACGCCGCCGGACTTGAACAGGGCGGCGATGCCACCGGTCATGCCCTTGACGATGCCCGCCTTGCGCTTCTGCATGGCCGCCACGTCGAGCGTCGGCGTGCCCGACGCCGATGCCATGGACCTTGAACTCGTGCCCGGCGCGGTGGAACAGCTCCGAGGATTCCAGCAGCGCCTTGGAGGGAATGCAGCCGGCATTCAGGCAGGTGCCGCCGAAGGCATGAGCTGCCGTCGCGATTCTTCCAGCCGTCGATGCAGGCCACCGACAGGCCGTTCTGCGCCGCGCGGATCGCCGCCGGATAGCCGCCGGGCCCGCCACCGATCACGATCACGTCGTAGCGGTCGGCCATGGCGTCAGACTCCGAGCAGCAGTCGGCCGGGATCCTCGAGGCATTCCTTGATGGTCACCAGGAACTGCACGGCTTCCTTGCCGTCGATGATGCGATGATCGTAGGTCAGCGCCAGGTACATCATCGGGCGGATCGACGATCTGGCCGTCCACGACCACCGGACGCTCCTGGATCTTGTGCATGCCGAGGATGGCGCTCTGCGGCGCATTGACGATCGGCGTCGACAGCAGCGAGCCGAACACGCCGCCGTTGGTGATGCTGAACGTGCCGCCCGTGAGATCTTCCATGGTCAGCGTGCCGCTGCGGGCGCGTGCGGCGAAATCGCCGACCGCCTTCTCGATCTGGGCAAAGCTCAGCGTATCCGCATCGCGCAGCACCGGCACCACCAGGCCGCGGTCGGTCGAGACCGCCACGCCGATGTCGTAGAACTCGCGATAGACGATGTCGTTGCCGTCCACCGCGGCATTGACGACCGGGAAGCGCTTCAGCGCCTCGACGGTCGCGCGTCACGAAGAACGACGAGAAGCCGAGCTTCACGCCGTGGTTCTTCTCGAACTTGTCCTTGTGGCGCGCGCGCAGTTCCTGCACGGCCAGCAGGTCGACCTCGTTGAAGGTGGTCAGCAATGCCTGCGTGGACTGGGCCGTGACCAGCCGCTCGGCGATGCGCGCGCGCAGGCGGGTCATCGGTACCCGCCGCTCGACGCGCCCGCGCTGCCACGGCAGGCGCACCGGACAGCGCGGCCGGGGCATGCGCCAGCACATCGGACTTGGTCACCGCACCGCCCAGGCCGCTCGCCAGCGACCGTGGCCGGATCCGACGCCCGTTTCGGCCGCGACGCGCCGCGCTGCAGGACTGACCTTGCGCGGCAGCCGGCTGCGAGCGCAGTCCGCGGCGGCCGGTGCCGCAGCGGCCTTTGTCGCCGCAGGCGGCGCCGGTGCAGCGGCCGGTGCGGACAGCGGCCGACTGCCCCCGCCTCGACGATGGCCAGCAGCTGGTCGCTGGTCACCGTGGTGCCGGCCTGCGACCTTCATTTCCTTCAGCACGCCGGCAACCGGCGCCGGCACTTCCAGCACCACCTTGTCGGTTTCGAGGTCGGCGAGATTCTCGTCGCGGGCCACGGCATCGCCGGGCTTCTTGTGCCAGTTGACCAGCGTGGCATCGGCCACGGACTCGGGAAGCTTGGGAACCTTGATCTCGATGGTCATGCTTCGGAATCCGTGGATCGGTCGAATGGAGGCGCGATCAGGATGTCTTGCGGAGCCGGAGCGCCGGCGGCGCCGCCGACCAGCCGGGCAGTGTCAGCGACCGGCACTCTCGCGCACGGTGGCACGCAAGCGCGGCGTCGACCAGCTCGCGCTGCTCGGCGTCGTGGATCTTGGCGATGCCGGTGGCCGGCGCCGCAGCATGACCGCGACCTGCGTACAGCAACTGCTGGCGGTCCTTCTGCAGCGCATCCTCCAGCCGGTGGCGGATCTGGTACCAGGCGCCCTGGTTCTGCGGCTCTTCCTGGCACCAGACGATCTCGCGCGCCTGCGGATAGCGGCGCAGCACCGCTTCGTAGGCCTGGGTCGGGAACGGATAGAGCTGCTCGATGCGCACCAGCGCGACGTCTTTCAGGCCCGCCGCGCGGCGCGCCTTCAGCAGGTCGAAATAGACCTTGCCGCTGCAGAACACCACGCGCTGCACCTGGCGGCGTGGAGATGTCATCCGGCTTCGTCGATGACCGGTGGCGAAACCGCCGTCGGTCAGAGTCCTCCAGTGAGCGACACCGACAGCTCATGACGCAGCAGGCTCTTCGGCGTCATCACGATCAGCGGCTTGCGCAGCGAGCGCAGCATCTGCCGCCGGATCATGTGGAACATCTGCGCCGGGCGTGGAAGGCACCACCACCTGCATGTTGTTCTCGGCGCACAACTGCAGGAAGCGCTCGAGGCGCGCGGAGGAATGCTCCGGTCCCTGCCCTTCGTAGCCATGCGGCAGGAACATCGTCAGGCCGCACAGGCGACCCCACTTGGATTCACCGGAGCTGATGAACTGGTCGATGATGACCTGCGCGCCGTTGACGAAATCGCCGAACTGCGCCTCCCAGATCACCAGCGCAGCAGGATTGGTGGTCGAGTAGCCGTACTCGAAGCCCAGCACGGCCTCTTCCGACAGCACCGAATCGGTGACCGTGAAGGTGGGCTGGCCTGGCGCTGATGTGCTCGCAGCGGCACGTGGCGCTCGCCAGTCTTCCTGATGGTGCAGCACGGCGTGGCGATGGAAGAAAGTGCCACGGCCGCTGTCCTGGCCGGTGAGGCGGATCGGGCAGCCATCTTCGAGCAGCGCGGCGTAGGCCAGCGTCTCGGCGCAGCCCCAGTCCAGCGGCAGCTCGCCGGCCAGCATCTTGCGGCGGTTGGCGTAGACCTGCTCGACCCGCGGATGCAGCTTGAATCCTTCCGGCACCGCGACGATGCGCGCGCCGAGGCTGTTGCAGGCGGGCGGCATCGATGGCCGTGGCAGCCGGCTCGGACCAGTCGTTGCGCAGGAAGCGCGACCAGTCCACCGTGTACTGGTTGCCGATCAGGCCCAGCGACGCGCGGCACCTGCGGCTGGCCGGCATCAAGACCGGCGCGATACTGCTCCATGTATCGCATCGGCATCCGCGGCCGTCAGCACGCCCTCGCCCACCAGCCGCTCGGCGTAGATCTGGCGCGCGGTGGGGTGCTGGCGGATCTTCGCGTACATCACCGGCTGCGTTGCCGCCGGCTCGTCGGCCTCGTTGTGTCCGAGGCGGCGATAGCAGACCAGGTCGATCACCACGTCCTTGTGGAAGCGTCTTGCGATAGGCCAGCGCCTGGCGCGTGACGAACACCACGGCCTCCGGATCATCGGCGTTCACGTGGAAGATCGGCGCCTCGAGCATCTTGGCCACGTCGCTGCAATACATCGTCGAGCGCGCGTCGCGCGGATCGCTGGTCGTGAATCCCACCTGGTTGTTGATGATCAGGTGCACGGTGCCGCCGGTGTAGAAGGCGCGTGCCTGCGACAGCTGCAGCGTCTCCATCACCACGCCCTGGCCGGCGAAAGCCGCAGTCGCCATGGATCAGCACCGGCAACACGCGTTCGTCGCCGTGGCGGTCGCCGCGACGCTCCTGGCGGGCGCGCACCGAGCCCTCGACCACCGGGTTCACGACCTCCAGGTGCGAGGGATTGAACGCCAGCGCCACGTGCACGTTGCCGCCCGGCGTGCGCAGGTCGGCGGAGAAACCCTTGTGGTACTTCACGTCGCCCGAGCCCTTGCAGGTGCGCGGTGTCGTACTTGCCTTCGAACTCCGAGAACAGCTCCGACGGCGCCTTGCCGAGCACGTTCACCAGCACGTTCAGGCGGCCGCGATGGGCCATGCCGATGACGATCTCCTCGATGCCCGACTCGCCGCCGCGCTGCACCAGGTCGTCCAGCAGCGGGATCAGCGCATCGCCGCCTTCCAGCGAGAAGCGCTTCTGGCCGACGTACTTGCGTGTGCAGGTAGCGCTCGAGGCCTTCGGCCGCCGTGAGCTGCCGCAGGATGTTGAGTCGTCTCTTCCGTGCTGAATTTCTGCTGCAGCCGGCCGAGCAGGAACTGGTCCTGCAGCCACAGGCGCTCGTCGGTGTCGGAGACATGCGCGAACTCCGCGCCGATGGGACCGGCGAACGTCTGCTCGAGCAGCGCGATGATGTCGCGCAGCTTCGCGCGGCGCGGCAAGCGCGTCGATGCGGCTGCCCGTGAAGAACTCGGTGTCGAGGTCGGCGTCGGACAGGCCCATGTACTCCAGCTCCATCACGCGCGGCTTCGGTCGCTGCATCAGGCCCAGCGGATCGACCTTGGCGATCAGGTGGCCGCGATTGGTGTAGATCTGGATCAGGCGCGAGACGGCGGCCTGCTTCTCGCTCTGCGCGGAACCGGCGTCGGCGCCGCACGGCCCGCGGCTGGCTGGGCCCGCTCGGTCCAGCGCGCGCACGATCGGGCCGTGCGGGGTATCGGTGCGTCCCGCAGCGAAGCCGGCGAAGTAGCTGCGCCAGTCCTCGGGAATCGCTTCACCGGCGAGATAGCGCTCGTAGAGAGTCCTCGACCCAGGTGGAGTTGCCTCCCGACAGAGACGTAGTGGCGGTCTGTTGCGCAGCGGCAAGATCGCCCGAACCGGGTCTGTTCGACTCATGGATTCAGGCTGAATTGACTTAAGCTGGGTAGTTGTAATGGAATGCCCGACCAATAAGAATCGAACCCGTGCGCGCCCTCGATGAGCAGCCAGCCTTCGTAGGCGACGAGCAGGACGTACAGCGCCAGCACGAGATAGAGCAGCATCGCCGACCGGAAAGCGGCCGAACAGCCGGATCCGCGCCAGCACGGTCAGCACCACCACCCCGAATGATCGGTCAGGCCGAGCTTCCACGCAGGCAAATCCATGGCCACCGCCGTCGACCAGGGGCGCCATCACCGGATTGATCTCCTCGGCGCCCCGTGCTTCATGCAGCGTCAGGGTCAGCAGACGCATCGACGATGGACAGCAGCAGGATCAGCACCGCCACCGCCAGCCAGTGCGGGTCGTGCCAGTCGACTGCGGCCACGGGATGCGCGCTCGTCCGTCGCGGCGACCGCTGCGCCGGCGACGCATGGAATGGCCCTGCCAGCAGCCCGTGCCAATGGCGCTGCGCGGCGCTCGCGGCCATTGCGCCGGTCGGATGGGTCGATGTCAGCGATGGGCGATCCGCCTTGGAGTGCTGTGGCCGGCATGCATTCTAGATGCTCGGCGACTGGCGGCCGCTCCGGACGCCGGGTCTGACCAGTGACCAGCGTCACAATTCCGCCTGCTATAGCTCATGCGCTGGAGCTGCATGTACGGCGCGTCTGGTAGACTGCGCGCCCTGTTATAAGCCGCCCGCGCCCAGTACCTGCGATGACGACGCCATCCGCTCCACCTGACCCACCTGCAGCGGCTCGAGGCCGAGGCCATCCACATCATGCGCGAGGTGGTGGCCGAGTGCGAAAAGCCGGTGATGCTGTATTCCATCGGCAAGGACAGCTCGGTGATGCTGCACCTGGCGCATGAAGGCCTTCTATCCCGGCCCGGCCGCCCTTCCCGTTCCTGCACGTGGACACCACCTGGAAGTTCCGCGAGATGATCCGCTTCCGCGACGAGACGGCGAAGCGGCTGGGCCTCGACCTGCTGGTGCATATCAACCAGGAAGGCGTCGACGCGCGGCATCGGCCCCTTCACGCACGGCTCGGCCGTGCACACCGACGTGATGAAGACGCAGGCGCTGAAGCAGGCGCTGGACAAGTACGGCTTCGATGCGGCCTTCGGCGGCGCGCGGCGCGACGAGGAGAAGTCGCGCGCCAAGGAGCGCATCTTCTCGTTCCGCACGGCGCAGCATCGCTGGGACCCGAAGCGCCAGCGCCCGGAACTGTGGAAGCTGTACAACGCCCGCAAGCACAAGGGCGAGAGCGCTGCGCGTGTTCCCGCTGTCGAACTGGACCGAGCTCGACATCTGGCAGTACATCTACCAGCAGCAGCATTCCGATCGTGCCGCTGTATTTCGCCGCGCAGCGCCCGGTGGTGGAGCGCGATGGCGCGCTGATCATGGTCGACGACGAGCGCATGCCGCTGCAGCCCGGCGAGAAGCCCGAGATGAAGAGCGTCCGCTTCCGCACGCTGGGCTGCTATCCGCTGACCGGCGCCGTCGAGAGCACGGCCGACACGCTGCCGGAAGTGATCCAGGAAATGCTGCTGACCACGAGCTCCGAGCGCCAGGGCCGCGTCATCGACCACGACTCGGCCGGCTCGATGGAGAAGAAGAAGCAGGAAGGGCTACTTCTGATGGCACACGCCATCGACCTGTCCGGCCAGGACATCCTGACCTACCTGCAAGACGCACGAGCACAAGGACCTGCTGCGCTTCATCACCTGCGGCAGCGTCGATGACGGCAAGAGCACGCTGATCGGCCGCCTGCTGTACGAATCGAAGCTGGTCTACGAGGACCAGCTGGCCGCGCTCGACGCCGATTCGAAGAAGGTCGGCACCCAGGGCGAGCGAGCTGGACTTCGCGCTGCTGGTCGATGGCCTGGCCGCCGAGCGCGAACAGGGCATCACCATCGACGTGGCCTACCGCTTCTTCTCCACCGAGAAGCGCAAGTTCATCGTCGCCGACACCCCGGGCCACGAGCAGTACACGCGCAACATGGTCACCGGCGCCTCGACCGCGGACCTGGCCATCATCCTGATCGATGCGCGCAAGGGCGTGCTGACGCAGACCCGCCGCCACAGCTACATCGTCTCGCTGCTGGGCATCCGGCACGTGGTGCTGGCCGTCAACAAGATGGACGTGGTCGGCTATTCGCAGGCGACCTTCGACGCCATCGTGGCCGACTACCGCGCAGTTCGCGCAGCAGGTCGGCCTGGACGAACATCACCTGCATTCCCGATGTCGGCGCTGAAGGGCGACAACATCACCGACCGCAGCGATGCGATGCCCTGGTACGCCGGCCCGACGCTGATGGAGCACCTGGAAACCGTGCGAGGTCGAAGACCGACCTGCGCGACGCGCCCTTCCGCCTGCCGGTGCAGTGGGTGAATCGCCCGAACTCGGATTTCCGCGGCTTTGCCGGCCAGATCGCCGGCGGCCAGGTTGCCGTGGGCGACCGGGTGCGCGCCCTGCCCTCGGGCAAGGAAGCGCGCGTGGCGCGCATCGTCACCTACGACGGCGACCTGCCGGAAGCCGTGCGCCGGCCAGTCGGTCACGCTGACGCTGGACCGCGAGATCGACGTGTCGCGCGGCGACCTGCTCGTGCTCGGCCGCCGAGCCGGCCGGCGTCGCCGACCAGTTCCAGGCCACGCTGATCTGGATGCACGAGGACGCCGATGCTGCCCGGCCGCCAGTACCTGCTGAAGATCGGCACGCGCACGGTCAACGCCACGCATCGCCTCGCCGCGCTACAAGGTGAACGTCAACACGCTGGAGCACCTGGCGGCGCAAGCAGCTGGAGCTCAACGAGATCGGCGTCTGCAACATCAGCCTCGACCGGCCGGTGGCCTTCGACCCCTATGCCGAGAACCGCGAGACCGGCGGCTTCATCCTGATCGACAAGCTCACCAACGACACGGTGGGCGCCGGCCTGCTGCAGTTCGCGCTGCGCCGCGCCGACAACATCCACTGGCAGGCGCTGGACGTGAACCGCGCAGGCGCGCTCGCAGCTCAAGGGCCAGCGGGCCTGCGTCGCTGTGGTTCACCGGCCTGTCCGGCGCCGGCAAGTCCACCATCGCCAACCTGGTCGAGAAGCGCCTGCACGCGCTGGGCCGCCACACCTACCTGCTCGACGGCGACAACGTGCGCCACGGCCTGAACAAGGACCTGGGCTTCACCGATGCCGACCGCGTCGAGAACATCCGCCGCGTGGCCGAAGTCTCGAAGCTGATGGTCGATGCCGGCCTGATCGTGCTGGTGTCGTTCATCTCGCCGTTCCGCGCCGAGCGGCGCATGGCGCGCGACCTGCTCGAGCCAGGCGAGTTCTATCGAGATCTTCGTCGACACGCCGCTGGCCGAGGCCGAGAAGCGCGATCCCGAAGGGCCTGTACCGCAAGGCGCGTCGCGGCGAGCTGAAGAACTTCACCGGCATCGATTCGCCCTACGAGCGCCCGGAGCACGCCGGAGATCACCATCGACACCGGCGAGACTGACGGCCGAGGAGGCCGCCGAGCGCATCATCGGCGAGCTCGACAAGGCCGGCATCATCGCCTATGCCTACGACAATCCCCTCGCCGGCCTCTGAGCTGCTCGATGCCGTCGAGGCGATATCTCGCGCCGCGCCGGGCGCGAGATCCTCGACGGTCTATGGCACCGATTTCGAGGCCGCGCGCCAAGGCCGACAGTTCGCCGCTGACCGAGGCGGACCTGCGCTGCGCACCGGCTGATCGTCGACGGCGCTGGCGCTGCTGTCACCCGGCACTGCCGGTGCTGTCGGAAGAATCCGCGGACGTTCGCCTATGCCGAGCGCAGCCGGCTGGCATCGCTACTGGCTGGTGGATCCGCTGGATGGCACGAAGGAATTCGTCTCGCGCAACGGCGAGTTCACCGTGAACATCGCGCTGATCGAAGACCAGCGGCCCGTGCTGGGCGTGGTGCACATTCCCGGTTCCGGACACCACCTACTCCGGCATTCCCGGTGTGGGCGCCTGGCGGGAGTCGCCGGACCGGCCGCGGCAGCGATCCATGTGCGCTGCGCCGGCTTGCGCCCGCCGCTGCGCGTGCGTGGGCAGCCGCTCGCATGGCAATCCCGCGCTGGACGCAGCGCTCGACGCGCTGGGACCGCATGAACTGAAGCCCGCAGGCAGCTCCATCAAGCTGTGCCTGGTGGCCGACGGTTCGGCCGACCTGTATCCGCGGCTCGGTCCCACCTCCGAATGGGACATCGCGGCCGGCCAGGCGGTGGTGGAGGCCGCTGGCGGGCAGGTCGTTCGCCTGCCGGATCGCTCGGCGCTGCGCTACAACACCAAGGCCGACCTGCTGAACCCGGACTTCCTTGCCTACGGCGATGCATCGCTGCTGGCGCGCTGGCCTCGCGCCTGACCGCTCGCGCCGCGCATGGCGCCCCGGGCAGGAGTTGAACCTGCGACCCCTCGCTTAGGAGGCGAGTGCTCTATCCACTGAGCTACCGGGGCTGGGCTTTCAGCGCCGGATGATACCCGGGTGCGCAGGGTCTTCGACAACGATCAGGCCCCAGGGCGTGTCGCCCACGGGAATTCTTGAGACCACCTGGAAGCTCGCCACGTCGACGACACTGACATCGTTCGAGTTGCCGTTCGCCGTGTAGAGCGTCCGGCCATCCGGCGACAGCGCCACGCCCCAGGGGCGCGGCCCGACATCGAGGGACTTGAGCACCTTCCCGGTCTGCGGATCCAGCGCCAGCAATTTCTGGCCGCGCCCCGTAACCGTGTACAGCTGGCGGCCATCGTGAGAGACCACCATGCCCACCGGACGCGCCAGCGCCCCCTCCAGTTGCAGGGTACGCAGGCGCTGGTGTGCCACGGCATCGATGACCGTGATCGTGCCGTCGTTCTCGCCCGAGACATACGCTGTCCGGCCGTCGTCGGAGAACTCGGTGAAACGAGGGCGCTCACCCACTTCGATTGTGGCGATCACCCGGTTCGTCGCCGTATCGATGACCGAAACCTGGTGGTCCTCTTCCGACGTCATGTAGACGAAGCGGCCACCCGGGCTCAGCGTCACGCCCTCGGGCTCGCCACCGACCGGCATGCTGGCCATCACGCGACCATCGCTCGCGTCCATCACCACACCCTTGCCCGTATCCTCACTGGCTACGAACAGGCGCTTGCCGTCACCGCTGACGGCGAGTTGCTCAGGATCGGAAACGCCGCGCAGGACCCGCAGCAGTTTCAGCGTCGCCAGATCAACGACACCGATGCCATCGGCCCCCTTGTCGGCAGGCGGCAGCTTGCTCTGGTCCACGCCCGGTCCCGCAATTGGAGAACCACTCAGCGCCACGTAAAGCAGCTTGCCATCGGGCGAGACCTTCAGGCCGCGTGGCCGCTTGCCCAGCGGCACTGTGGCGATGACCCGGCGCGTAGCCCCATCGATCACGCTCAGCGTCCCGGAACGCTCGTTGGTCACGAATACACGGTAGGGTCGGGCTGTCTCGCCCGACTCCACTTCGGCCGCGAGAAATACCGCGAGGCCTGTGGCTGCAGCGGCTTCGATCCACTGCCTTCGATTCAGACTATGCATCCCGTTAACGACCTTTGCCGTCCTCCGGAGTTCCCGTGCCCTGCCCCAGTGGCGCCAGCGCCTGTCCTTGAGCCTGAGGACTGAGCTGCCCTGTCGAGAGCGGCCCCAATCGCCGAACATCGGTCGCGAGACCGCTCCAGCGCCCGAGGACCTCAAGCATCCGGGCATTGATGGCGTCGATCTGCGGCCTCAGCTGGGTGTCCAGGTCGGCGACGCCCTGGAATTGCCCGGCACCCTGCTCGCGCCACAGGTCGAACAGATCCCTCTGGAGCTGTTTGGCCGCTTCAATCTGGGCTCCGAAAAAGGCGTCGACCTGCGCCGCAGGAATGCCGCGCTCAATGGCGGACTTGCGCAGCGCCGAAAGGAGACTGGCCTCGCGGGCGAGATCCTCGATGGGTGCCTGCCGGTTCCACTTCCAGCGTGCCACCTCCGTGACAACGCCAAGGCGCAGGTCTGCCAACCGGGCAAGATCCATTGCTGCCTCGTCGGCCCCGGTTCCGTGCCAGTCGTGCTGCTGCCAGTCCTTGAGGCGCGATGCCATCGTCTCGCGCTGGAGGGCGGTGCCCAATGCTGCATCGATGCTGCGGCGCCCCTGTTCATCTGACACCACCATGAATGCTTTCCCCACCCGCTGCCAGTCTGGCGCTCGTGTGGCGACACACAGGCTGTTGTACAGGCCAGAGAGCAGCTGTCCTTCGACCTCGTCCGTGACGAAAACATCCGCCCGGTGCGCAAGCACTTCTGCCGCCACCGTACGGTTCTCCGGATGGACCGTCAGCGTTGCAGCCGGCAGCTTGCTCCGCGCGAAGCGCTCGTTGGTGCCGCCCGGATTGACGACCACGCGAACCGACGGGGAATTGATCTCGCGCAGGCTGTCATAGCGCGACTCTTCCCCACAACGCACCAGTGGTGCCTTGTGGTCACGCAGGTGGGCGCGCGTGAAGCGCTGCTCGCGACGACGCTCCGGCGTGATGCTGATGCCACCCACGGCCATGTCGAAGCGGCCAGACCGTGCATCCGCCATCAGCGAACCCCAGCTCGTATGCACGAACTCGACTCCGAGCCCGAGCGTGGCGGCGATCTCCCGCGCAAGGGCGACGTCGATGCCCAGCGGCTCGTCGGCCCCTGCAAGCGCATAAGGGGCGTAGTCCCCGGGCAGGCCAACACGAAGCACGCCGCGCTCGCGGATCTGCTGCCATGAAGCCTGGCTCGCAGTGCTGGCGGCCGCGTGCAGCGGCAATGGCAGGGCGAACAGCGGACCGCCGCAAAGCAGTGCGCAGACGAATGCCCGCCCTGGCGTGATCAGAACGTGTACCCGAGTGAGGTCGTCACACCCCAGTCGTTGGTGGCGGCCCCGTCCGCCGGACGATTGTCGTAGCTGTCGTACACCGAAACCTCGAAGAACAGGTCCTTCACCAGTTCTCGACGCAGATCAAGCGATGCCTCACCGCGCCATCGCCCCCAGTCGGTGAGGCTGGGCAGCACACTGAGTGACGCCGTTATCGATGACTTGGGACTGTCGAGCCGGAACAGCCGGTAGTCACTCCCGAGTTGCAGCTCCAGGTTGCTTCGCTCGGTCCCGTCGGTACCCCGCTCCCGTGAGGCCGCCAGCCCTGTACCGGCACGCCATTCGCTGACCGGAGTCACGCTCAGATAGCTGCCAAGCCCGCCGGAAACCAGCCCGCGAAGCTCCAGGCCCAGCTGGTCATTGCTCGTGATGGAAGCGGTGCCTTCATAGTAGTAAGGCTCTCGATTCAGCGGTCGCTGGACACTTCCCAACAGCGACCAGCGCTTGCTGGCCGGGCCGGCATCCTGGTCGCTCAGCTGGCTGTCGAGGCTGATGTTCCAGGACCGGCGCCGGTTGCGCGTACCAACCGATGCCGAGAGATTGAAAACCGAGACTCCCGTTGACTGGGCGAAACTGTATCCGACGCTGATCGAACCATCGAGGCGGTCAAGCAGATTGCCGGAGTCCAGCACGTTGATCCGTGCTATGTCGATGATCTGCAGCTGATGTTCCTGCTCCGGGCCACCACCGGTCTGGGTACCCAGGACCCGCAGAGTGCCGGGCTCCGGAACCTCCTCGCTGTCAGCAATCAGCCGTCCGAAGTAACGCTCGCCAGAGACCATCTCGATCTGGAATTGCTGGGAAGAGCTGAGAGCCCGGACCTTGATCCACTCGATGTACAGCGTGCCGATGTCATCGGTCTTGAATTCCAGCTGGCCATAGGACAGCTGCTTGACCTCGCCTGTGATCCGGTCGCCGTTGGTCAGGACGACCACATCGGTGCGTGCCGCGAGTGCGGGCACAGCCCAGAACAGGGCCAGCAGCACGCAGATGAAGTGGTGGAGCGGAAGGGGATCGAACCCTCGACCTTCGCATTGCGAACGCGACGCTCTCCCAACTGAGCTACCGCCCCACGTCGAGGCCGCGCATGTCTATCAGCTCCCGGTGCCGCAGCATCACCCACCATGCGGCTGGGTTGGCGGGGTGGCAGCTGGCCGGCGGAGGCGGCGGCAGCCAGGGTCTTTGCTTCAATGGCCCGCGCGACGAGGTAGGCGCGAACTGCCTCGGCATCCCCGGTCGACAGCGCCTGCGCGAAGGACACCATGCCGTTCTGCGTCAGCGCGCCGTCGATCACGATGGTCCTGAAGACATCCGCGCTGGCCAGCGCGCCGCTGTATCGCAGGTCCGGGAAACATGCCGCGCGAGAGGCCGTCGGTGCCGTGGCAGGTGCTGCAGAAGCGGCCGTAGACCTCCTCGCCCCGTGCAAGCGACCTCGGCCGTGCCGAAGGCTGCCGGCGGATTCAACACCGGCGCCGGGAACGGCACGGCCTCGGGCAGGCTCTGCCGTGCCGCCCAGCTTGAACACCAGCAGGCGCGAATAGTTGGGTGCGTAGTAATTGCCGGTCTGCCGGAATCCGGCCACGACGGCAACGTACTGCTCGCCGTCGACCTCGTAGGTCACCGGCCCCGCCATCGCGCCGGTCTGCGCGTCGAATCTGCCAGAGCTTCGTGCCGTTGTCGGCCCGGTAGGCGGCGAACTCGTTGTTCGAATTGCCGGCAAACACCAGGCCGCCAGCGGTTGCGAGCGTGCCGCCGCTGCGGCCCGTGCGCCCGACCGGCGCGCGCCAGGCTTCCTTCTGCTTGCACCGGATCCCAGGCGAGCAGGAAACCCTCGCTGACGGGCTGGCGTCATCGAGCTTGCGCATCATCTCCTGCGTTCCCGGCAAAGCTGATCGACAGCTTCTGGCCCATCGGATTGTCGTCCTCGCGGGCCGCGACGAAGGCGTAGCTGCTCTCGATTGGCGGGGATGTAGACCAGGCCGGTCTGCGGGCTGAACGACAGCGGCTGCCAGTTGTGCGCGCCGCCGAAGAACGGACTGACCAGGCGCCCTTGCCCGTCTTGCCGTAGTTGGCTTCCGGATTGACGATCGGGCGGCCGGTCTTCAGGTCGATGCCGCTTGGCCCAGTTGATGCCCGTGACGTAGGGGTCCGCCGACAGCAGCTTGCCCGTCTGCGGCATCCAGCACGTAGAAGAAGCCATTCTTCGGCGCCTGCATCACCACATGGCGCGTCTGCCCATCGATGGTCGAGGTCGGCCGTGAAGAGCTGCGAGCGTGTTGTCGTAGTCCCAGCTCTCGTTCGGCGTGGCCTGGTAGTGCCAGGCGTACTTCGCCGGTATCCAGCATCGAGCGCGACGATCGACGACAGGTAGAGATGGTCGCCGCCGCCGGGCGAACGGATCTCGGCGGGCCAGGGCGCACCATTGCCGGTGCCCGACGAGACGAGATCCGTCTTCGGGTCGTAGACGATGGAATCCCACGGCGCGCCGCCGCCGCCGGTCTTCCACCACTGCCCGCTCCAGGTCTTTGCCGCAGCTTCCATCTGCGGGTTCTCGAAGCCCTTGGCCGGATCGCCTGGCACCACGTACCAGCGCCAGTCGAGCTTGCCGGTCTCGGCGTCATAGGCCGAGACATAGCCGCGCTGGCTGAACTCGCGAACCGCCCTGCCCGATCAGCACCTTGCCCTTGGCGACGCGTGGCGCACCGGTGATCGCATAGGGCTGGCCCGGCTCGATGGTGAGATGTCCCAGACCGGCTTGCCGGTGGCTGCATCGAGCGCGATCAGGCGCGCGTCGATCGTGGCGAGGTAGACCTTGCCGTTCCAGGCCGCGACGCCGCGATTGACGACATCGCAGCAGGCATTCACCGCCCACTCACCCGGCACCTTCGGGTCGTACTTCCACAGCTGCCTGGCCGGTCTTCGCGTCGAAGGCGTAGACCTTGCTCCAGGCCGTGGTGACATAGATCACGCCGTCGATGACCAGCGGCGTGGATTCCTGGCCGCGGCGCGTGTCGAAATCCGCAAACCAGGCGAGGCCGAGCTGCGCGACGTTGTCCGGTGTTGATCTTGCGTCAGCGGGCTGAATCGCTGTTCGCTGTAGTCGCGGCCATGCGACAGCCACTGGCCGGCATTGGCGGCATCGTTGGCAGCCAGCAGCCGCGCGGCATCCACCTGCGCCCGCGGCGCAGCCGCCGCGGCTGCCGGGGCTGCGCCTCGGATCGGCCGCGGGACCGGCGAGCACGCGACAAGTGCCAGGCACTGGCAACGGCAGCAAACAGGACAGGTCGCGCATGCATGGAGTCCCCCCGGCACGAATCGCGGCGCTATTCTGGACCGCCAGGCGCCAAAACTCCACGGCCAAGCTCGGTCAGGATCTGCGCATGTACTACGAACCCGGCAGCACGCCGCATGGCCTGCCCTACAATCCCTTCAAGTCCTGCATCGTGCCGCGGCCGATCGGCTGGATCTCCACCACCAGCGCCGCGGGCATCGACAACCTCGCGCCCGTACAGCCAGTTCCAGATGGTGAGCTACGACCCGCCGACGCTGATGTTCAGCGCCAACCAGACGGCCGCCGGGGCGCGCAAGGACACCGTGCGTGAACGTCGAACAGACCGGCGAGTTCGTGTGGAACATGGCCACCTGGGCATCTGCGCGAGGCGGTGAACCTGCACTTCCGAGGAACTGCCGCCGGAAGTGGATGAATTCGTGCATGCAGGCCTCGACAAGGCGCCCTCGCGGCTGGTGCGACCGCCGCGCGTCGCGGCCTCACCGGTGCAGTTCGAGTGCCGGCATGCTGCCGACCGCTGCGGCTGCCCGGCAATGGCCCGACCGGCACGGTGGACGTGGTCTTCGGTCGCGTGGTGGCCATACACATCGACGATGCCTTCCTGCGCGCGGACGGGCGACTCGACATCGAGCGCATCCGGCCGCTGGCACGGATGGGCTACCACGACTACACCAGCGTGGAACACGTGTTCACGATGACGCCGCGCGGATCACCGGCGCGGTTCGCTGGCCTCGAGGGTTCACCCGAAAAGATGGACATCGCACTGCAGGGCAAGCCTCCGCTGACCGGCACCTGGCCGGTCCAGCACCGCGCTCGGCGCTGCCAGTCCCGTCAGGTCCGCCGCAGCAGCCGACGCGCGGCCATCAGCTCCTTGCTGCGCCGTGGAGTCCGCTTCGGGTAGTCGAGCCCAAGCGACTCGAGCGTGCTGTTCATGATCTGCGAGATCAGCAGCCGCGCGTTCTTCTTGTCATCCGCGGGAATCACGTACCAGGGCGCCTCGAGCGTGCTGGTCGCCGACAGCGCCTGCTTCATAGGCGCTGCATGTATTCGTCCCAGTGGCCGCGCTCCTCGACATCGCCGAGGCTGAACTTCCAGTTCTTGTCCGGGTGCTCGATGCGATCGATGAATCGCTGGCGCTGCTCTTCCCTCGAAACGTGCAGGAAGAACTTCACCACTGCGGTGCCGTTGCGATGCAGGTGCGCCTCGTGATCGCGGATCGAGTGCATAGCGCTGCTCCCAGAAGCGGTGGTCGGGACCGGCTCCAGGCAGTCGCGGCAGGCGCTGGGCTGCGAGGTACTCCGGATGCACGCGCACCACCAGCACTTCCTCGTAGTACGAGCGATTGAAGATGCCGATCCGGCCGCGCTCCGGCAGCTGCAGCGTCGTGCGCCACAGGAAGTCGTGATCCAGCTCCTCCGGCGCTGGGCTGCTTGAAGCTCGACACCTGGCAGCCCAGCGGGTTCACGCCGCGCATCACATGCTTGATCGCACCGTCCTTGCCGGCTGCATCCATCGCCTGGAAGATCAGCAGCAGCGAGTGGTGGTCGCTGGCGTAGAGCACGTCCTGCAGTTCGGCAGTCCGGTCCACCTGGTCCTCGAGCCGCCGGCGCGCGTCCTTTTCATCGTGGTACAGCGGCTCGATGGCCGTGGGCCTTCGGCCCAGGTGCGGGCGCGTCCCGGGAGCAACCCTGAAGTCATCCAGCTGCCAGAGGTCCTTGCGCTTGCGTGCTTTACCCATCGCGATACTCCCAACGTGTCTGCCAGTTCAACCCACACCGAGGCGCGCAGCCACCTGCAACAGCTTCACCGCCGAGTCCGCCCCGAGCTTCTGCCTGATCGCCGACTGGTGATTTGCAGTCGTCTTCACGCTGATGCCCAGCGTCGCGGCAATCTCCCGCAGCGAGCAGCCCCGCACCAGCAATCGCAGCACCTCAGTCTCGCGTGTGGACAGCTGGCTGCCAGCCTGTGCAGGCGCCGCCAGGCCACGCAGTGCCAGCACGCGTGCAATGCGCGGATCGAGCCAGGTCTCACCGCGCGCCACACTGCGCACCGCATCCACCAGTTCCGAGGGTCCGCCGGCCTTGGTCAGGTAGCCCCGTGCGCCCGCCTTCAACGACTGCTCGGCGTAGACCGGATCCTCGTACATGCTGAACATCAGCACGCGCGGCGCATCCGGCTGGGAGTTGAGTCGGCGCAGGACCTCAAGGCCGCTGCCCGAGGGCATCGACAGGTCCAGCACGACCACGTCCGGCCGCTGCGCCGCGACGAGCAACAGTGCCGCCTCGACATCGGCGGCTTCGCCGGTCACCTCGATGCCGGCGCTGCCTTCGAGCAGCCGCCGGTAACCGGCGCGCACGACCGCATGGTCATCGACGAGCAGCACGGTGATCCGCGACTCGCCGGCGCTCATGCATCACCCCCTGCAAGCGGGAATTCCGCGCGCACCGTGGTGCCGGCCCCGGGCGCTGCATGCATTTCGAAACGACCACCCAGCATTCCGACCCGCTCGCGCATGCCGGCAACCCCATGGCCACCGGAGCGATCGGCCTGTGCGGGCAACCCCCGGCCGTCGTCCTGGATTTCCAGCGTGAGCAACGGACGCCCTGCGCTGTCCGCCTGGCGCTGCAGGACAACTTCGACGCGGCTGGCATCGGCGTGGCGCAGGCAATTGGTCAACGACTCCTGGACCATCCGAAAGACCGCCAGGTCCAGCTCTTCGCCCAGGCCATCGAGCTGGCCAAAGGTCACCAGCCGGATCGCCAGCGCCGGCTGGTGTTCGCGGGTTCCCTGGAGCATGGCCTCCAGGGCCGGGACAAGGCCCAGTTCATCGAGCCCGGCCGGTCGCAGTTCGCGGACCAGGTCGCGTACAACCCGCTGCACCTGCCCCAGTCCGCGCAGCAACTGCTCACCCTGCGTCGCCAGCGTCGAAGTGCCGGCGGCCTTCACGATGTCGGCGGCACCCAGCTGCAATGCGTTGAGGTGCTGTCCGAGCTCGTCATGGATCTCCCGCGCGAGGCGCCGCCGCTCCTGCTCCTGTGCACGCAGATTCCAGCGGCCCAAAGCCTGGTTCGCCTCCAGGGCCCACCGCAGCGCGCGATGACGCCGCACCAGGATGACCACCAGGCTCAGCGCGAACACGAGCAGCGCCGGCAGCAGTTCATCCAGCTGCAGGCTCTCCCAGCGACGGCTGAAATCGAACCAGCTTTCGTAAAAGTCGAATATGGCGGCAATGAACGCCGCGAGGCCCGCGAGGGCCAGCGCGACCCCGAGGTCCTGCCAAACCGAGAGCCGGACTGGAGGGTGTTCGTCGTTCCCGAAATTCACCCTTGCCAGTGTGCTACGGCTGTCCGCCTTCCGCCTCACGGATCGCGTCGTAGGCCGGTTGGGGTTTCAGGGTCCAGGGCGAACGGATGAAGTACGGTGCAGCGGTGAACGTGGCCTCAACCGCCGTGATGTGGTCATCCTTCACCTTGAATGCCTCGAGGAAGGACCAGGTCTGGGGCTCACGGAACACCGAACGCGTCTTGGTGCCATCGGTCAGCGTGTATTCGTCAAGCACGCCCTTGTGGTCGATGAAGCCACGGCACAGCACGGCGCTGCGCTCCTCGTCGACGAGAAAACAGTCGCGATCGCGCACGCGGTTGTTGAAACGGTAGCGACCGCTGCGGAAACCCTTCTCGATCTCGGCGAACAGCAGGCCGTTCTCGACGCGCGTGGCGACCGGCGTGAAGCGCGTACCGCGGATCTCGCCGTTGTTGTACTGCAGCGTGGAGAAGTAGCCGTCGGCGTGTGCCTTGAGCTGGTCACGCGTGGCACGGGACGCGGGAGACACCGTGCGCGTGAAGTCCGGATCGCGCACGGTCTTGAAGATATCGCCGATCGGGGTGGGCGGCGAACTCAGGTTGCGGCGTGTCGAGAGGATGTGCTCGACCTCGGTGATCCTGCGATCCTTCACGCGCAGGCGCGCACCGACATAGGTCTGCACGTCGTTCTGCATGACCTGCGTGAAAATGCCGACCTGGCCGGTGGTGGGGTCGGAAAGCACCAGCGCGTCGCCGACCTCCCGGCTCACCGTATCCCAGCTGCCATCCGGGAAGGCCATTTCGACGTTGTTCTCGCTGAAGCGGACCTTCTTCGCGAACGGCGCCAGCGACGGATCGCGCATGCGATACGCCGTGCGGTACTGGGTGGCGATTTCCTCCAGGCATGCCTTGTCGCAACTGGCCGCGCCAGCGGGAAGCGCCCACGCCAAGGCGAAACCGCAAGCAAGGATCAACAGCGTGTTCGTCTGCTTCATGGTCCGGTGTTCCTCAGGCCAGCGCGGTGATCTGGATTTCGACGCGGTACTCGGGCGCCACCAGCTTCGCCTCGACTGTCGCGCGCGCGGGCTTGGCGTCCGGGGCAACCCAGGCCTCCCAGGCCCGATTCATCGCCGCGAAACTGCCGACGTCGGCGAGATAGATGGTCGCGCTGAGAATGCGCCCCTTGTGCGTGCCGGCCGCAGCCAGCAGCCGGTCGATCTCGGCCAGCACCTGTCGCGTCTGGACTTCCACATCGGCAACAGACGGGTCGGTGGCCACCTGGCCGGCAAGAAACACGAAGCCGTTGGCCACCACCGCCTGTGACATGCGGGCGGAGGGCTCGATTCTTGTTGCGCTCACTTGCCCTCCTCCTGGGCGCGGTCGGCATCACGCAGCGGCACCAGCCATACCATCACTGCGCTGGCCAGGCATCCCACCGTCATGATGATGGACACCGTGAGCAGCTGCTCGTTGCCCAGCGTCGTGAACAGGAACCCCGCGAGAATCGGGGATCCCGCCGCGCCCGCACGGCCGATGCCGAGCGCGAAGCCGGTACCCGTGGCGCGTGCATAGGCCGGGAAGCCACGGGCGAAGGCAGCGTAGTAGCCGACGATCGCCGCATTCAGGAAGAACATGGTCAGGAAGGCCGCCAGGCGCCAGCCATTGAGCGTGTCATGACCCGTTCCGAACCAGATGACCGCGCCGCACGCCCAGCAGCATCGCAGCGATGGTCGGACCCTTGATGTCCCACTTCTTCAACAGGAAACCGAACAGCAAACCGCCCATCGCACCGCCGAGGTTGGCGATGGTCAGCGTGCTCGCCGCCTGTGGCTGGCTGAAGCCTGCATCCGACACGATCTGGACCGCAAACTTGAGCACATAGTAGAAAGTCAGCGTGTGCAGCGTGTAGCCGATCGCGAGCATCCACGTGACCTGTCGCAGGCCGGGCTTGGACAGGATGTCCGATACCTTCGGCTTGGGGGCATCGGCCTTCACCGGCGGCAAGGCGTCGATGGGCGGCTGCATCAGGGCACGCAGCGAACGATTGATCCGCTGCAGCGCGTCCGGCGCACGCCGGGCGGCATGGAAGGCCGGGGTCTCGGGCACCAGCAGCATGACCAGCGGGATCATCATCGCGGTCACGACGGCGCCGAACAGGAACACCGCACGCCAGTCGTGGTCCACCAGCAGCCAGCTCTGCGCCGCGAAGCCGCCGATCACGCCACCGATCGGGTAGCCGATCACGTACAGCGCCATGGCATAGCTGCGGGACGCCTTGTTGGTCGTCTCGGCCACCACCGCATTGGTGGAAGCCAGCATGCCGCCGATGCCGAGGCCGGTGAACAGGCGGTAGATGGTGAGTGACATGACGCTCGCGGCGGAGTGCGCCAGGTACATGCCCAGCGCCATGATCACGAGGCACAGCAGCATCGTCGACTTGCGCCCGACCTTGTCGGCCATGCCGCCGAGCAGGATCGACCCGAAGCCCATGCCGATGAGCTCGGCCGACAACACGATGCCCAGCTCCGAGCGGGGGATGCCCCACTCCTTGGTGATGCCCGGCGCCGCGAAGGCGCTCGCCAGCACGTCGAATCCATCGAGCGCGTTCAGCAGGACCATCAGAACGACGACAATCCACTGCCGCACGCTCATCGGGTTGTCGTTGATCACCGCGATCGGGTTGGTCCCGACGGTACTAACTGCCATGCGTTGTCATCTCCCGCGGACCGGTATTCACGCCCTGGATACCCCCCAGAACACTTGTAGCAGCCAATGCTTTGCGCCGGCTGGCTTTGACGGCGAGAATAGCACAGGGTCCCGACTCCGCCGGGACTGGAAGGTCAAGGAGACATGGAAGCTCCCCTGCCGTATTCGCGTTTCGAAAGGCTGATCCTGGGCCCGCTGGCCGAGGTGCCCGCAGACTTCCGCGGTCGCATGCTCTCCACCATCGTGCCGCCGCCGCTGTCGCTGGCGCTGACCTACCTGACGCTGGTTTTCATTGCAGTTACCGTGGCCAGCACAAGCCGCGAGCCCTGGGCATGGACCTGGGCCGTGGTGACGACGGTAATCGTGGGCTGGCGCGCGGCATATCCGCTGTTCGCGCGCCACGCCGACCCCGAGAAGCGCCTGTTCCGGATCCTCCAGGTCAGCGCGCTGCTGTTCGTCTCCTTTGGCCTGGGCAGTGCGGCCTCCATCGCGCATGGGGACTTCGCGCTGTCGATGATGAGCCTGACGGGCGTGCTCGGCATCGTTGCGGGCCTGTCCTCCCGTTGGGCATCGGTGCCGCGCGCGGCGATCGTCACGATGACATTGACTTCGATTCCGCCTGTGGCCGTGCTGGCCAGTCACGGCGGACCGGAGATGGGAGCGGCCATCGTGATGGTGCTGCTGGTGCTCTCCATCGTGGCGTTCACGTTGCAGAACCACGACTACCTTCTGTCAGCTTCCCAGGCCGAGGAAGACCTGCGACTGCTGGCACAGACCGACCCGCTGACCGGGCTGCTCAACCGCATCGAACTGGAACGCCAGCTGGTGGAAGCCTGCTCGGGCTTGCAGGAGGGTGGCCCGAACCCAAGGCTGGCCGTGCTCTACATGGATCTGGATGGCTTCAAGGCCATCAATGACGAACATGGCCATGCCGCCGGCGATGCGCTGCTGAAGCACGTAGCCCACGTCCTGCAGTCAAACCTGCCCCCCACCTCGACCATCGCGCGCATGGGCGGGGACGAGTTCATCGTGCTCCTGCCGGGCGCGGATGAGGTCAGCTCGCGCCGTACGGCCGACCACGTGATCTCGAGGCTGGCGCAGGAACACACGCTGCCGGGTGGTCAGGTGGTGCGGATCGGTTGCAGTGTGGGCGTCTCGCTGGCCCCGACACAGGGAACCGAGCCCGAGGTGCTGCTCGCGCGCGCCGATCAGGCGCTGTATGCGAGCAAGCACCGGGGCAAAGGGCAGTCCGGCATCTGGCGCACGCTCAAGTGAGCGTGCGCCCCGGCGCTCAGGCGGGCAGGAAACAGTACGTGCAGATCTTGTTGCCGTCCGGATCGCGCAGGTAGGCGGCATACGCCGTCGGCGTGAAAGTCCTGGGGCCGGGCTGCCCTTCATCCGTACCGCCGTTCGCCATGCCCGCCTTGTGGAACTCATGCACCGAGGCTCGACTGGGAGCTGCGAAGCCGATGGTTCCACCATTGGCGAAGCAGGCCTCCCTGCCGTTGGCCGGCTTGGTCACCAGGAACTCCGGACTGTCCTTGCCGTACAGCAGGCCATGCTCGCCCATCGGGGCGATGAACTTGATTCCGAGTGCGCCCAGTGTCGCGTCGTAGAACCTGCGCGCCTTGGCCAGGTCATTGGTACCGACGACGACATGCGTGAAGATGGCCATGAAGACATTCCCCTATCGTGTTGTTGGCTGGATGTGCAAAAGCCTGCGCCGTTCCGCACGGGCTGGCAAGCCTGCCCGCGTGCGCGATGATCAGTGCGACAGCAGCTGTCGAGTCAACTGCATGCCCGCAAACATCGCCGCGACGCCGCAGATCACCGAGGCCAGCGCGTAAGCGATGGCAGCACCGGACTGGCCGCGCTGTTGCAGCAGGCCGATCTCCATCGAGAACGTCGAAAACGTCGTGAAGCCACCGAGGATACCGGTGATCAGGAACAGGCGCAGGTTCGCCGGCAACTGCATGCGCAACGCAAACAGCTCGACCAGCACGCCGATCAAAAACGAGCCGAGCACATTGATCAGGAAGGTACCTACCGGGTAACGCGATGCGCCAGACTGCGCCGCGATCAGGTTGATGCCGTGGCGGGCGGCGGAGCCCAGTCCGCCGCCGAGAAACACTGCCATGAACCCGTACATGAATCGTTTTTCCCTGCTGTCTCAGGACGGCGGTACTCAGCCTTGAAGGCTGGAGCGGGCGCCAGCCCTGCAACCCGGACTCCAGTGGAGCGCGAGCTTTACGCGCTTTCGGCACGGTGGCAAGGGGGCCGGAACTGAATAAGAATCGCCCCGACGTTGCCGCCGGGGCGATGAGTGTGGGGCCTGCCAGAAGCCCCGGGGGTACGGTCAGGGAACAAAATCGTCGAGAAGGATCAATCCGAATGCCGACTGCGAGGGCAGAGGATCGCGTGCAACCGCGGTGTAAACCCCGCCGTTCTGGATCGTCACTGTCGCCGGCCCGATAGCCGCGGTCTTCGTCCCGGTGGGGGTCACCGTCACGTCATAGCTGCCTTGCGCCAGCTGCAGGAAGCCCGTGTTTGCCTTGAACGGAACGTTGGTGAGCGCCGGCGTTGCCGTCGCAATGCTGCCACCCGGCGGCGTGAGGTAGATGTCGACGGCCTGAGCGGTCGGCGACGCGTGAATCACGCGCAACTTGGCGGCCGTCGCGACACGCCGCGGATCGTCCTCGGCAACCAGCGGGGCGATCCTGGCGAGCTTGTCGACTGCGAGCACGGTGTAGCGAGTGCTGGCCTGAAGCGAAAGATTCGCATTGATCACTGCCGTCGTCGTGTTCGCTGCCACGACCTTGACGTTGTACGACGCTGCAGGGACCTCGACGAAACCGGTCGCCTGCGGGAAGGCCAGGTCTTGCACCAACGGCGCCGCGAAGTTGTCGTTCGCGACCACGTCGACTGCCGGGGCGTCCGGAGAAGCATGAACCACGCGCACCGCGGTCGGCGTGCCGACCGACAGTACTCGCGTGGCGGTGGCCTGCAGTGTCCTGGTGACCAGCAGCTGGATAGGCGATGAGCCGACCCCGGTATTCTCGATCGCCGTGAACAACGTACTGTCGCCGGAGCTCAGGGTCACCGCTCCGGAGTCGAACACCACCGTGTTCCTGTCTACCGGCCGGCGTGACCCGGATGCGGTACTCACCTGATCCAACCACGGCAGGACCGACGTTCTGCTTGAACGCGATCGTCCCCACCTTGGTAGCCGTTGCGAGGTCCGCGGTCATCGAAGTCAGGTAGACGTCCACCGCCGGCGCCGAGGGCGCTGCGTGAAGCACACGCACCCGGGTCTGGCCCGCTGCGGGAGATGCCTTGGTGTCCGACAATACGAGCGGCTCGATCGTCGCCGCCTTGCCCACCGCCACGACCGTGTAACGACTGCCGTCAGCAAGCGTAAGGTTGGTCGGACCGATGACCGGAGCGGTCGCGCCACCCGGCAGCCGTGCATCGACGCGCACGCCGGTCGATCCGGCGGCCGTGCTCAGCGTTCCGGACGCCTGGCCGAAATCAAGGTTGGACGCGGCCGTGATGCCATTCACCAGCACGTTCACGGCCGGTGCGTCCGGCGAAGCATGGATCACCTGCACGAGTGGAGAATCGGCCGGGGTGACCGTTGTACCCGAGTCCGGCGAGTCGCTGTCATTGCAGGCGGCCAGCACCATTGCCAGGGAGGCAAGGGCGAGCGGCTTGAGTCGTTTCATTGGTCCGGTCTCCAGAGTTGTTCGGAAAAGGCTTGCGGGAGAACGACTATGGAGATGAGCTGTCCGACAGGGGTTTCAAACAAGTAACCATTTGTCTCATTTTGTATCTGCGGAATGGCCCTGCCCGCCCTCCCGGAGTCCCATCGCCGTGCGATGACGAACGGGCGGCGTCACGCCCTCAGTCGCGAGCGGACATCCCTTGTAACGATTTGTACCGATTCCAGCATCGAGCCGAACCTGTCTGGGCTTCGGCAATCCATGGAGGTGTTCGAATCACGATTCACATGAAAAGGAGATCTCCGTGAAGAAGGCTATCTGCGCTGCATTGGCTGTAGCTGCGTGCGCCGTTGTCACCACGCCGGTACTGGCCAGCACCGGTTTCGCGCGAGTCGAGGTAAATGCCGTCACCGTTACTTATGATGTGGCAAAGGCCCAGACGGCCCAGGGAGCCGAGGCGCTCTACGCGAAGCTTCGCTCCATCGCCACGAATGTCTGCGAGGACGGCGGCATCGGCCGTAAGGTGGCCAACTGGAGCGACCAGAAGTGCGCCGCCGCAGCACTGGACAAGGCAGTCGCGGACGTCAACCTTGACAGCATCGACACCCTGCACAACTACCGTCGGGGCACAGTCGAGTTGCTCGCAAGCCGCTGACCGAACCTGGCACGGGCGCGCACCGCTGCAGCGGTGCGCGCCTCGCGCAATGGTCGCTTTCGGCATCGGTAATTGGCGGAAGGGGTGGGATTCGAACCCACGGTTCCCGTGAAGGAACGCCAGTTTTCAAGACTGGAGCCTTAAACCGCTCGGCCACCCTTCCGATGCCGGAATGGTACCCGCAATGGAACCTGGAAGGCCCCTCGCCTCAGTGTCCGCCCTGGTAACCGCCCTGGAAGGTCGAATAGACCTTGTCCTGGGTGGTGATGAACTCAAGCAGGACGGCCTTGCCCTCCTGGGTCGCCCGGATGCCATTGGTGATCGCGTGCGCGATCTGCGTCGGATCGGTAACCCGTTCGCTGTAGCCTCCCAGCGCCTTGGCAAACTCTGAATAGTTGCCCGAAATGTCCGTGGTCTTGAACTTCTGGCGGGACAGGGCCATGGGGCCGAATTCCATCGCCATTGAGAAGTTGTTGAACAGGATGGACATGATAGGGATGTTGCAGCGGACACATGTCTCGAAGTCCATGCCGGTCATGCCGATGGCCGCGTCGCCCCACATGTTCATGCAGAGTTTCTCCGGCTGCGCCAGCTTTGCGCCCATCGCGAGTCCCAAGCCGTATCCAAGTTGCGTGCTCTTGCCCCAGCCGATGTACGACAACGGCGTGACCGACTTCCAGAACGGCGACAGCTCATCGCGCGGGCTGCCGGCGTCATGGGTGATGATGGTGTTCGGGACATCGGCGATGTGCATCAGGTCCCAGATCACCCTGTAGGGCGAGAGCGGCGTGCTCTCGCTGGTCAGGCGTGGCATCCACTCCGCGAACCACGGCGCATTGAGCTCCTGGATCCGCGCCGTCACCTGCGGGGCCAGGCCGCGCGGCTTCTTGAGCCGGTCCTTCAGGGCCTCGTGCAGCATGCCCAACGCCAGCTTCGAGTCACCGACCATCGGGTATTTCGCCGGGATGTTCTTGTCGATGTCGTGCGGGTCGGTGGTGTTGTGGATGAAGGTCTTGTCCTTCGTCGGGAAGCGGATTCCGAAGCCGGTGGCCGTGAAACTGGCGCCCGTGCCGAACACCACGTCGGACTCGGCCACATAGGCCGCCACCGCCCGCGGCATGGCCACGCCACCGGAACCCAACGACAGTGGGTGCGTCTCGGGGAAGGCGCTCTTGCCTTCCAGGCTGGTCGTCACGGGTATCTCGAGCAGCTCGGCGACCGCCTTCAACTCGTCCCAGGCGCGGGCATAGTGCACGCCCTGCCCTGCATAGAGCATGGGCCGCCTGGCCGCGATCAGCGCCGCGGCCGCGGCGTCCACGTCCCGTGGATCCGGCGCGCTCAACACGCGGCGTGTCTTCACGTAGTTCAACTCACCCGGTACCTCGACGTTCCACATGTCGCCCGGGATCTCGATCAGGACCGGGCCCGGGCGGCCATTGCGCGCGAAGCTGAAGGCCCTGCGCAGCGCCGGCACGATCTGGTCCGGCGTGTTGACCGTCTCGGCGTGCTTCGTGACATGCTGGAAATTGAGCGCGGAGTTGAACCCCGGCTTCACGAAGGCGCCACTGCGACCGGGCCCGCCTGGAATGACCACCAGCGGGACGCCCTCGGAATAGCACTGCGCGACCGCGCCAAAGGCGTTCTCGATACCCGGACCGGCCTGGCAGCAGAACACACCGACCTTGTCGCCCGAAGTGAGGCGGCTCATCGCGTCGGCCATGTGGACGCCGATGCGCTCCTGGCGCACCACGATCGGCCGGATGTCGGCCGCCGCGGCCGATTCGGTCAGAGGGTTCAGGGGATAAGTCAGAAGGACTTCGACGCCCTCGCGCTTGAGGATCTCGGCAGTCACCTGGGCTACGTTCATCTTCGGTTGTCCTGAAGCTGGCGGGAGAACGGGCCTGCATAAATACCGCTTCTGACTCCCGGATACAAATGATGCCCGCGGCTCAGCCGGGGCTTGGCTCGGGGGGCCAGTTCGGCGACACTCGGCCCGCCTTGCCGTGAACGGGGAATAAATCAAATGTGGGCGAAAATCGGGGGTGTACTGCTGGCCGTGATCGGCGGTTTCGCGCTGGGCGGCATCGCGCTGCAGCGGGACGAACCCATCAACGCGCTCTGGATCGTCACCGCCGCGGTGTGCGTCTACCTCATCGGTTACCGCTTCTATGCGAAGTGGATCGAGACGAAGGTGCTGATGGCAGACCCGTCGCGAGCCACGCCTGCCGAACGGCTCAACAACGGCCGCGACTTCGTCCCGACCCACCGCTGGGTCGTGTTCGGCCACCACTTCGCGGCGATCGCCGGGGCCGGTCCGCTGGTTGGCCCGACGCTGGCGATGCAGTTCGGCTACCTCCCGGGCACGCTGTGGATCATCGTCGGCGCGGTGCTGGGCGGTTGCGTGCAGGACATGGTGATCCTGTTCATGTCCACGCGTCGCAACGGTCGCAGCCTCGGCAAGATGGCGCGCGACGAGCTTGGCCCGATCGGCGGCACGGCCGCCGTGGTGGGCACGCTGATGATCGTGGTGATCATCATCGCGGTGCTGGGCCTCGTGATCGTCAACGCGATGCGCCACAGCCCCTGGGCGACATTCACCGTGTTCGCCACCATCCCGATAGCCATATTCGTCGGCTACTTCATGCGCCACTTTCGCCCGGGTCGCGTACTGGAAGGTTCGCTGCTCGGACTGGCGTTGCTGCTCCTCGCAGTCGTGGGCGGCGGCTGGGTCGCCGAACACGAGCAGCTGCGCAACCTGTTCGACTGGCAGGGCGTGCCACTGGTGGCGTTCGTGGTCGCGTACGGCTGGATCGCGGCCATCCTGCCCGTGTGGGTGCTGCTGGCGCCGCGCGACTACATCTCGACCTTCCTGAAGATCGGCGTCGTCGTGCTGCTTGCCGTGGCCATCGTGCTGATCAACCCCGAGATCAAGATGCCGGCGGTGACGAAATTCGTCGACGGCACCGGGCCGATATTCGCCGGCAAGGTCTTCCCGTTCGTCTTCATCACGATCGCGTGCGGCGCCATCTCCGGCTTCCATGCACTGGTGAGCAGCGGCACCACCCCGAAGATGATCGCCAACGAAAAGGACATCCGGCTCGCCGGCTACGGCAGCATGGCGATGGAATCCTTCGTCGCGATCATGGCGGTGATCGCCGCAACGCTGCTCGACCCGGGCGTCTTCTTTGCCATCAACGTCGGCTCGGGCGTCGTGGGCGGGACGCCGGAGGCCTCGGTGGCCACCATAACCAGCTGGGGCTTTCCGGTCACCGTGGAGCAGATGCAACAGCTCGCGCAGGACATGGGCGAGACGACGCTGTTTGCGCGCACCGGCGGCGCGCCATCGCTGGCCGTGGGCATGGCGAGCATCTTCGGCAGCGCGTTCGGCCAGGGCGCGCTCGCGCTCTGGTACCACTTCGCCATCATGTTCGAGGCGATCTTCATCCTCACCACGGTGGATGCAGGCACCCGCGTGGGACGCTTCATGGTGCAGGACGCCCTCGGCCAGATCTGGGCGCCGATGGGCCGCACCTCCTGGTACCCGTCGGTGATCATCGCCTCGACGCTGATCGTTGCCGGGTGGGGGTACTTCCTCTACGTCGGCGTGATCGACCCGAATGGCGGCATCAACATCCTCTGGCCGCTGTTCGGCATCGCCAACCAGATGCTCGCGGCGATCGCGCTGACAGTCGCGACCGGAATCCTCGTGAAATCCGGCAAATTGCGCTTCGCATGGGTCACCGGCCTGCCGCTCACCTGGCTCGCCATCGTGACTTCCACTGCCGCCTTCCAGAAGGTATTCAGCACTGATCCGAAGCTCGGTTTCTTCGCTGCCGCGAACGACCTCGCCGAGAAACTCGCGGCGGGCGTCCTGCCTCCGGAGCGCGTTGCGGTGGCGCCCACGCTGATCTTCAACCAGCGCCTGGACGGCTGGCTGACCGTGTTCTTCGCAATGCTGATGTGGATTGTCATCTTCGAGATGATCCGCATGTGCGTGCGCCACAGGCGCGGACTTCCGGTTCCGGCAACCTCAGAGACGCCGTTCGTGCTGACGCAGCTCGACGCGGCGGCGCTGCCGAGGGCGCATTGATGAGACAGTTCCTGTCGGCGGGATTGAGCCTGCTGCGGGGCGTGACCGGAGACGACGCGTACGACAAGTACGTCGACCACATGAAGCGGACCCAGCCGCAGGAAGAGCCGATGAGCGCCGAGGCTTTTTTTCGCGCACAGCTCGAGCAGAAGTGGAATTGCGTGAACGGCTGCTGCTGAGCGCGCTGCTGCTGGCGGCACAGGCCGGACTGGCGGCCTCGCCACGCGTGCAGGTGGTGGTTGCACCCCAGCCGCTGCCGCAGCTGCAGGCGCTGGTTGAAGCCGGAGCCGCAGTCACGGCCCTGGCCGTGGACCTTGATACGGGGAGCACCATCGCCGAGCTGAACGCCGCGACGGCCCTGACGCCTGCGTCGCTGTCCAAGGTGTTCGTCGCGGCCGCGGCGCTGCAAACCTTCGCGCCCGACCACACGTTCCGTACACAGCTGCTGGCGGCGACTCCTCCCCGAGCGGAACTGCTTGCGGGTGACCTGGTGCTGCGTGGCTCCGGCGACACGACGCTGGATGAACAGGCCCTGTGGGGGCTTGCCGCGCAGCTGCGCGGCATGGGCATCCGCCGGATCGGCGGGCGGATCCTCGTGGAGCGGGCGCCTTTCGGCGAGCTGGGCTGCGACACGGTTGACCGCTGCGCCGGGCAGCGGCGCTCCAGCCGCGCATTCAATGCGGCCCCCAGCGCGATCGGCGTGAACTATGGCAGCTGGTGCCTTGCGATCAGGCCGACGCGCGCCGGCCAGTCCGCCATGCTGCGCAGCTGCGGTGCAGTGGAGCTTCCGATACCGCTGGTGGGCAGCGTGCTGACGGGTCCCGGCTCACCCCGCGTGGAGCGCTCCACCGAGGGGGATCTTGACCG
Organism: uncultured Pseudomonadota bacterium; assembly: GCA_963785055.1. Classification (GTDB taxonomy): domain Bacteria; phylum Pseudomonadota; class Gammaproteobacteria; order Steroidobacterales; family Steroidobacteraceae; genus ZC4RG30. The sequence goes on along the minus strand of CAWATT010000005.1, from coordinate 496,141 downwards.
GCTGGGAGTGGGCGGCTCGATTCCCGTGGGCGAGGAGCGTCACATCCATCGCGCGATGTCCGATCCGGCGCTGGGCGCCGGGCTGCTGCTGCGCTCCATCCTCGGCCAGCTCGGCGTGGTCGTGAGCGGGCCGGTAGAAACCACCGGAGGCCCGCAGGCTGGACTGACCGAGCTTGCGGGCATCGAGGGTCTGCCGCTGGTCGAGGTGGTCGGACGGATGATGCGGTACTCGAACAACTACATTGCCGACGTGATGACGATGAACGTCGCCCTCGCCCGCCAGGGGCCCGGGCAGCGCACGCTTGCCGAGGCCAGCCGCACGCTCGTCGCGGGCGTTGCTGGCGCACCGCTGCTGCTCAGCGGCAGCGGCCTCACGACGGAGAACCGCGTGTCGGCGCATAGCCTCGTGGACACGCTCACGGACATGTACCGCGACACGCGCCGGTTCCCCGCCTTCTACGGTGCGCTGGTCGTGCCGCACGACGCGCCGTTCGCCTACCTGCGCGGCGGTGATCCGGCCTGGCAGGACCGGGTGGCGCTGAAGACGGGGTCCTTGAGCGAGCCGGTGCCGGTGTACGGCCTGGCCGGTTACCTGCGCAAGCAATCTGGCGGGTTCATCGCCTTTGCAATGCTCGTGAACGGCACGCCACGGATGCCCGACCTGGGCATGGACCGGAGCCTGCGCGCCATGCGCGCCGACCTGACGGGCCTGCTCGCGCAATACTGAGCGGCCTCAACCCGCCTTCGGCACGATGCGCAGCAGCGGGGAATTAGGGCCGTCGGCGACAACGTAGATCGCCCCATCCGGGCCCTGCTGGACGTCGCGGATGCGAAGGTTGCGTTCCTGAAGCAGCCACTCTTCCCCGGCAACGCGCTCGCCATCCATCTGCAGTCGCACCAGCTTCATGCCGCCGAGTGCACCAACGAAGATGCTGCCCTGCCATTGCGGGAACTTCGCGCCGCGGTAGACGATCATTCCCGAAGGCGCAATGACCGGATCCCAGTAGTACACCGGCTGTTCCATGCCATCGCGCGCGGTGATGCCCTCGCCGATCTTGTCGCCGTTGTAGTTGATGCCATAGCTGATCACGGGCCAGCCATAGTTGCGGCCCGGCTCCGGGCGGTTCAGTTCATCACCGCCCCGCGGACCGTGCTCGATGGTCCAGAGCCGACCGGTCTCCGTGTCGAGCGTCGCTGCCTGCACGTTGCGATGGCCCCAGGACCAGATCTCCGCCCGGGCATCGTTGCGACCGATGAAGGGATTGTCGGCAGGCACCGTGCCGTCGGAATTCAGGTGCATGACCTTGCCGAAATGACTGCCGAGATCCTGGGACTGCACCATGCCGGCAGGCAGGCCACGCTCACCCACGGTGAGGAACAGCGTGCCATCGCCCCGGAAGACGATGCGCGAGCCGAAGTGCAGGTTCGACTGGAAAGTCGGCATCTGGCGGAAGATCACGCGCACGTCCTCGAGCGAGGCTCCGGCAGCGCCTTCGACCAGGCGTCCCTTCGCCAGCGTCGTGCCATTGCCGCCTTCGCGCGGTTCGGCATAGCTCCAGTAGATCGTCTGGTTCGCGGCGAACCCGGGATCGAGCGCAACGTCGAGCAGGCCACCCTGGCCCTCCGACATCACCGCCGGCAGGCCCCGCACCGGAGCAGAGACAGAACCGTCGACAGCGACGATGCGCAGCCGGCCGGGACGCTCGGCGACGAGAAAGCGCCCATCCGGAAGCAGTTCGAAGCCCCAAGGCGAATCGAGGCCGGAAGCCACGGTCTGCACGTCGTAGGCAGCGCTGTCGCGAATGCCTGGCGCACGCGTCTGGCCGGCGAAAGCCGGTTGATAGCCTGTGGCATTGGCATCACGCGTCTCCAGTGGTGCGGCGGCCGGCGAAGCGCCTGTCGCGGCCGCTGTCGATCCGTCACCTGAGGGCGGAGTCACCGGTGCCGTGCTCCCGCCGCCCGAACACGCAGCCAGTGTCAGGCTGAGTGCAATGCCGGTCAGGCCCATGGTCGCAGACCGGGAATATCTGTTGTATATCATTGCACTATTCTCCTTACTTCAAGTCGTTTCCCGGACAATGCGATCTGCACCGAAATACGGTCGCAGCACCTCCGGAATGTGGATAGACCCGTCCGCCTGCTGTCCGTTCTCCAGCACCGCCACGAGTGTACGGCCGACGGCAAGGCCTGAACCGTTGAGCGTATGCACGGGCTCGGGTTTGCCCGTGGCCGGATTGCGCCAGCGCGCCTGCATGCGCCTCGCCTGGTAAGCACCGAAATTGCTGCAGGAAGAGATCTCGCGATAGCGCTTCTGTCCCGGCAGCCAGACCTCGATGTCGTAAGTCCTGGAGCTGGCCGCCCCGATATCGCCGGCGCACAGTGCAACCACGCGGTACGGCAGCTCCAGTCTCTGCAGCACCGCTTCTGCATGGGCAGTCAGCTCTTCGTGCGCCGCTGCGGAATTCTCCGGCGCCACCACCTGCACGATTTCGACCTTGTCGAACTGGTGCTGGCGAATCATGCCGCGCGTGTCCTTGCCATGAGAGCCGGCTTCAGACCGGAAGCACGGCGTATGTGCGACGTATTTCAGCGGCAACTCGCGCGCCTCCAGGATCTGCTCACGCACCAGGTTGGTGACTGGCACTTCAGCCGTCGGAATCAGGTAATAGCGATGCTCGCCACCCAGTGCGAACAGGTCCTGCTCGAACTTGGGCAGCTGCCCCGTGCCGGTGAGCGCCTCGACGGATGCCAGGTACGGAACGTAGACCTCGGTGTAGCCATGCTCCCGCGTATGCAGGTCGAGCATGAACTGCCCCAGCGCGCGGTGCAGCCGGGCGATGTGGGCGCGAAGCACGACGAAACGAGCGCCTGCCAGGCGCGCGCCGGCCTCGAAATCGATGCCGCGGCCCAGCGCCTCGCCCAGCGCAACGTGGTCGAGCGGCTCGAAGTCCAGGACGCGAGGTGTGCCCCAGCGCCGCAGTTCGACATTGGCCGTCTCGTCGCGACCGTCGGGCACGGAATCCTGCAGCAGGTTGGGCAGGCCCAGCTGCAGCGCATCGAGCTCAGCCTGCACCGCGCCGATGCTGGCCTCTGCAGCCTGCAGCTCGCCGCCGATCGCCTCGCCACGCGCAAGCAGCGCTGCAGTGTCCTCGCCCCGGCCCTTGGCCATGCCGACCTGCTTGGCGACGGCATTGCGCTCGGCGCGCAGCCGGTCGGCCTCGACCTGCGCGAGCTTGCGCCGGTCCTCAAGCGCTGCGAGCGCTGCCACGTCCAGCGTATAGCCCCGCCGTGCGAGGTTGCGCGCCACGTCCTGCGGGGCACTGCGGAGCAGTTTCGGGTCGATCACGATTCCTTCTTCTCCTGTTCGCGCCGGCGCGTCATCGCCTCCCCTACGCGGATCTCGAAGCCGCGCGGCGCAGGTGAATAATAGCGCCGGTCCGGCATCGCATCCGGGAGGTAGCGTTCGCCGGCCACGTAGGCTTCCGGTTCGTCATGTGCGTAGCGATAGTCCTTGCCGTAGCCGAGCTCGCGCATCAGCCGGGTCGGTGCATTGCGGAACCGGTCCGGCACCTCGAGTGATCCGTAACGCTCCACGTCCTCGCGCGCCGCGCCGAATGCCACGTAGACCGAATTGCTCTTTGGCGCCACGGCCAGAAACACGACGCACTGCGCCAGCGCGAGTTCACCCTCGGGACTGCCCAGCCGCTCGTAAGCCTCCCAGGCCTCCAGCGCCATGGGCAGCGCGCGCGGATCAGCCAGGCCAATGTCCTCGGTCGACATCCGGACAATGCGCCGCGCAAGGTAGGCCGGGTCGCAGCCGCCATCGAGCATCCGCGCGAGCCAGTAGAGCGAAGCGTCCGGGTCGCTGCCCCGCACGGCCTTGTGCAGCGCGGAGATCTGGTCATGGAACGCATCACCGCCCTTGTCGAACCGGCGGCGCGTGCCGGCCGCAAGCTCGGCGACCTGCTCTCGCCCCAGCTTTCCGTCGACGGCGAGATCCGCGAGCGTCTCGAGCAGGCCCAGTGCACGGCGCGCATCGCCATCGGCGGCTGCCGCGATCGCATCCAGCACCTCGTCGTCGGCTACGCATCCGCGGGCACCCAGGCCGCGCTGGGTATCTGCGAGCGCGCGACGAAGCAGCGCGACCAGATCCCCGGCAGGAATCGGTTTGAGCACATAGACGCGCGCGCGTGACAGGAGCGCACCGACGACCTCGAAGGACGGATTCTCGGTGGTCGCCCCTATGAACACGATCGTGCCGTCTTCAACGAAGGGCAGGAACAGGTCCTGCTGCGCCTTGTTGAAGCGGTGCACCTCGTCCAGGAACAGGATCGTGCCCCGTCCCCGACTGCGATGCTCCCGCGCCTGTTCCACCGCTGCACGGATATCCTTCACGCCGGCCATCACCGCGGACAACGCGATGAACTCCGCATCGACCGTGCGCGCAAACAGTCTTGCCAATGTCGTCTTGCCGGTGCCGGGTGGCCCCCACAGGATCATGGAATGCAGTTGCCCGCGATCGATCGCGGCACGCAGGGCCCGGCCGGGTGCCAGCAGGTGTCGCTGGCCGACGATCTCGTCCAGCGACTGTGGCCGCATCCGGTCTGCCAGCGGTCGCAGCGACAGGTCGCCGGAAACAGCGTTCACGCTGACGGCCGCGACGCAAACAGTGATTCGAACTGCTGCGCCCAGCTTCCGAGTGGCGTCTGGGAGAGCAGCAGGCCAACGAGGATGCCGATCGCGTTGGCAACCAGGTCCATGAGGTCTGCAGTGCGACCCAGACCCATCCAGCCCTGCAGCAGCTCCATTGCGCCGCCGAAGGCGAGCAGCGCGACAAAGGTCGCAGCCAGGGCCCGCCGCCCGACGATGCTGCCGTACCAGAAGGCCAGCAGTGTGTAGGCGAGCGCGTGCTCGAACTTGTCCGATACATCCAGATCGGGGAGGTTCGAGGTGGGCAGCAGGCTGCCGACGACAATGCCCGCGACGAGCAGCAGGCCCAGCGCAAACCAGGCCGGGCCATAGCGCAGCGCGGGGCGCAGCACCGGCATCAGCGGGACGGCGCAGGGGCGCCGATCAGGTCAACGCCAGCCGGAAGCTCGAAGGCAACGAGCGCCGGGTCGACGCTGCGGTTCTTCTGCACGCCGGTGAATCGAAGCTCGGAACGCTGCCCGAGCTTGTCGGTCACGACCATGCGCGCGAGCTGGCCATCCTTGAATGCGAACGAGGCTTCGCGAAAATCCGAGCGTGGATCGCGCGGTATCACGTCCACCCAGTCGAGGCCGTCACGCCGGGCAGGTCCGCGCTGCTCGAAGGCGGTCGAAAGGTCGGTGCCGCCGGCCAGCAGCAGCGCCGGCGACTGCGGCAGGGCCTTGTCCAGCGGCCGCACGGTGGCCTGCTGCAGATCCCGGTCCATGAACCAGAGGCTGCGACCGTCGGCGACCAGCAGCTGCGCACCGGGTTCGGCGCCCTCAGGCGCCGACTCCCAGCGGAACTTGCCGGGCCGGACGATGACGAGCCGGCCCTGGCTGTCACTGAGCTTACGGGCACTGGAATCCACCACGATCTGGCGGAAGTCGGCCGACCAGGTATTCAGGTCAGCCACATAGCGCTCCAGCGGGTTGCCGCCCTTCGCACTTGCGGCGCTGGCGGATACCGACACCATCGCCATGGTCATCGCCATTGCCGTGCGGGCGATCAGTTTCAACAGCGCGACAGCAGGGCGCCCTTGCACGCGTTCATTCTCCACTGTGGGGCGCCGGCGCAAGCACTTCGCGCGAACCATTGGTCTGCAGCGGGCCGACGAGCCCGGCCGCCTCCATCGACTCGATCAGCCGCGCGGCGCGGTTGTAGCCGATCTTGAGGCGTCGCTGCACATAGGAGATGGAGGGCTTGCGCTCCTGCAGCACGATCTTCACTGCCTCGTCGTAGAGCGCATCCTGCTCGGCATCGCCGCCCGCCTGTGCGCTTGCATATTCTTCCTCGCCACTGATGCCGGGCAGGGCCGTGGAAGGACCGGACAGCACTTCTTCGACGTAATTGGGCGGCGTCCCCGACTTGAGCGATTCGACAACCCGGTGCACTTCCTCGTCGGAGACAAATGCGCCGTGTATGCGCGTCGGCAGCGACGTTCCGGGCGGCAGGTACAGCATGTCGCCGTGGCCCAGCAGCGACTCGGCGCCTCCCTGGTCGAGGATGGTGCGCGAATCGACCTTCGCCGAGACCTGGAAGGCCATGCGCGTGGGGATGTTCGCCTTGATCAGGCCGGTGATCACGTCCACAGAAGGTCGCTGGGTCGCCAGGATCAGGTGGATGCCCGAGGCGCGCGCCTTCTGCGCCAGGCGCGCGATGAGTTCCTCGACCTTCTTGCCGACGATCATCATCAGGTCGGCCAGCTCGTCGATGATGACGACGATATAGGGCAACGGCGCCAGGTCCGGGATCGTGCGCTGGTCGAACGACGGGTCGTTCGAGGCCCGCTGCATCATGACCGGATCCTTGATCGGCTTGCCCGCCTCGATGGCCTCCTTGACCTTGCGGTTGTAGCCCGCGATGTTGCGCACGCCGAGCGCGGACATGAGCGCATAGCGGCGCTCCATCTCCGCCACCGACCAGCGCAGCGCATTGGCAGCCTGCTTCATGTCGGTGACCACCGGCGCGAGCAGGTGCGGGATGCCTTCGTACACGGACAGCTCGAGCATCTTCGGGTCGATCATGATCAACCGCACATGCTCGGCGGTGCTCTTGTAGAGCAGCGACAGCACCATCGCATTGATGCCCACGGACTTGCCCGAGCCCGTCGTTCCGGCGATGAGCAGGTGGGGCATGCGGGCAAGGTCGGCGACCATCGGATGGCCGCCGATGTCCTTGCCAAGCGCCAGCGTCAGCGGCGAGTTCACTTCCTCATAGGCCCGCGACTTGATGATCTCGCCCAGCGTGACCGTCTCGCGCTTCTCGTTGGGGATCTCGAGGCCCATCACCGACTTGCCGGGAATGACCTCGACGATTCGCACCGATGATTGCCGACAGCGCGCGGGCCAGGTCCTTGGCGAGGCTCGAGATCTGGCTGACCTTGATGCCGGGCGCAGGACGCATCTCGTAGCGGGTTACGACGGGCCCCGGATGCACCGCGACGACTTCGACCTCCACGCCGAAATCCTTGAGCTTGATCTCCACCAGCCGCGACATCGCTTCCAGCGCTTCGGCGGAATGCCCGATCACGCGGGCCGGCGGATCATCGAGCAGCTTGAGCGGAGGCAGCTCCTGCGAATGCGGCGCTTCGAACAGCGTTACCTGCCGCTCCTTCTCGGCACGCGTGCCCTTCTCCAGCACCGGCACCGGCTGCTCGATCACCGGCGCGACGCGGGGCGCAACCTTCTTCTGTTCCTTCTGGACTGCATCCTTGCGGACGCGCTTGCGCTCCTGGCCCTCGGCGACTTCCCGGCGCGTGCTGAAATGCTCGCGCAGGAACTCGACTCCCCGCCAGAAATAGTGGCCTGTGCGGTCCATCACCACGAGCCAGGAAACGTGAAAGGCGAGCGCCGTGCCCGCGAGCCAGGCACCGAGCAGCAGCAACGTGGCACCCAGCGGGTTCACCGCCGCAGCGATTCCGTGACCGAGGAGCTCGCCCAGCACGCCGCCCGCAGACTCGCGCAGGCTGCCCGGATCCCAGTGCAGTGCCGCCAGGCCGCAACTGGCAGCCAGCAGCAGCACGAACCCGCCGATGCGCACTACCCTGTTGGCACGCGTCGTGGGCGACCGGTCCCGGGTGCCACGCGCCAGCTGCCAGGCCGCCGCGCCCAGCATCACCGGGAACAGGAACGCCGGCCAGCCAAACAGGAACAGCAGCAGGTCCGCAATCCAGGCACCAAACGGGCCGATCCGGTTCTGGATCGCGAGCCCGCCTTCAGGCGAACCGGGACCGCCTGGCTGGTAGCTCCAGCCCGGGTCACGGGGGTCGAAGCTCAGCAGCGCGACCAGCAGGATCAGCGCGATGATGCCCAGTGCAATCGCGGCGCTCTCGCGCGCCGCCTTCATCACGGCCTGCGTGAAGCGGGCCCCGCCGCTGACGGTGGTCGTCTGGCTCAAATCCGGTCGATCCTCGCGGGTTGTCACGGTGCGGTCATGGCACGCTGCGCGATGCGCCGGCACAATACCCGCAATACCTTAAATGCTGGGAGAAAAGTATACATGACGGACCTGCTCCACAGTCCCCTGATCATCCTTGGATCGGGCCCCGCCGGGTACAGCGCCGCGGTTTACGCAGCACGTGCGAATCGCGCGCCGCTGTTGATCACCGGCGTTGAACAGGGTGGCCAGCTGATGACGACGACGGACGTGGACAACTGGCCCGGAGACGTCGAAGGCCTGCAGGGCCCGGACCTCATGGATCGCATGCGCCGGCATGCAGAGCGCTTCAACACGCGGATCGTGAACGACCACATCCACACCGCGAAACTGCTGCAGCGCCCGTTCGTGCTGGAGGGAGACTCCGCGCGCTACAGCTGCGACGCGCTGGTCATCGCGACCGGTGCCGCCGCGAAGTACCTGGGCCTCCCCTCCGAGGAAGCCTTTCGCGGCAAGGGCGTTTCGGCTTGTGCGACCTGCGACGGGTTCTTCTTCCGCAACCAGCGTGTCGCGGTGATTGGCGGCGGCAACACGGCGGTGGAAGAAGCGCTGTACCTGTCGAACATCGCCGCGCACGTGACGCTGGTACACCGGCGCGACAAGCTGCGCAGCGAGAAGATCCTTCAGGACCGGCTGATGGAACGCGCTGCGGCGGGCAAGGTCGACATCCGCTGGAACAGCGAGGTCGAGGAGATCGTGGGCGATGCGTCCGGCGTGCAGGGCGTGCGGGTGCGTTCCACGGCGGGTGGATCCGGCGTGGGTGGCGGCACCGAGACGCTGCCGGTAACTGGCACGTTCATCGCCATCGGCCACTCGCCGAACACCTCGCTGTTCACCGGGCAGCTGCAGATGCGCGCCGGCGGCTACCTGGTCGTGCGCGGCGGACTCGAGGGACAAGCGACCGCGACCAGCGTGGACGGCGTCTTCGCGGCGGGCGATGTCGCGGACTCCGTGTATCGCCAGGCGATCACCTCGGCCGGCTCCGGTTGCATGGCCGCGCTCGATGCGGATCGCTACCTCGAATCACTGGAAGCCCGCCAGTAGTCCCGACCGGGGTTGCTGGAACCTCGGGCGGCAGCTACCACGACGCAACCTGTGCCCCATGGAAACACGTGTCCTGTCGCGCATTTCAGACGTCGCTTCCGCCGACTGGAATGCGCTGGCGGGTACGGACTGCCCGTTCCTCCGGCATGAGTTCCTTGCGGCGGTGGAGGAAACCGGCTGCGCTTCGGCGGCGACCGGCTGGCAGGCCACCCATATCGGGCTGTTCGAGGGCGATGACCTGCTCGCTGCCTGCCCGGTCTATGCAAAGGACCATTCGTGGGGCGAGTTCGTGTTCGATTTCGGCTGGGCTCGCGCCTACGCCCACAACGGCCTCGACTACTACCCCAAGCTCACCTGCATGTCGCCGTTCTCGCCCGTCAATGGTCCGCGGCTGCTGACCAGGCCTGGCCCGGACGCAGCGTCGCTGCGCGCGCACGCTGGTCATGGAACTGGAGAAGCTGACGGCGGCACGGCGGACCTCCTCCGCGCACGCGCTGTTCATCGATGCGGGTGAATGCGAGGTTTTTCGCGCGCGCGGCTGGCTGTTGCGGCGTGATGTGCAGTTCCACTGGTCGAATGACGGCTATCGCGATTTCGAGGACTACCTCTCCCGCTTCAGCGCCGAGTACCGCAAGAAGCTTCGCCGCGAGCGCCGTCGCTGCGGCGAGGCCGGAATCACGTTCCGCATGGTTCCGGCTGCCTCGCTGCCGCGCGACACGCTGGCCCGCGTGTACGCACTGCATGCCCGTACGTTCCGGCTGCATGGCAACGAGCCGTACCTGGACCTCGCCTGCTTCGAGCGCCTGGCCGCTACTTTGCCGGAGGCGATGTGGGTGACACTGGCGCTGAGGAACGAGGAGCTGCTGGCCGCGGCGGTGTTCTTCTGTTCGACCACTACGCTCTACGGTCGCTACTGGGGAGCGGCCGAGGCCCAGCACAGCCTGCACTTCGAGACCTGCTACCACCAGGGCATCGAGTTCTGCATCGCGCGCGGATTGCAGCGTTTCGAACCGGGTACTCAAGGCGAGCACAAGGTCAGCCGGGGCTTCACGCCCGTGCTGACGTGGTCGGCCCATTACATCGCCGACCCTCGCTTCCGCGCCGCAATCGGCGATTTCCTCGAGGCTGAAGCACCGGCCGTCGATGCCTACGCCGCGCAGATCGCTGCCCACACGCCCTATCGGCGCGGATGAAGGGTCTCCACTGGATCTCGCCCGAGGCCGCACCGGAGCAGTTCCCGGATGTCGGCCTTGCCCTGGACGATCCGCCCGGCCTGCTGGCCGGCGGAGGCGACCTGTCGCCCGACCGGCTGCTGGCGGCCTATCGCCGGGGCATCTTTCCCTGGTACCTGCCGGGCCAGCCGGTGTTGTGGTGGTCTCCCGATCCGCGCGAAGTGCTGTTTCCCGGTCAGTTTCATGCCTCCCGCAGCCTGCAGCGACGGCTTCGGCGCGGGGAGTACACCGTGACCGCGGATCGGGGCTTCCCGGCCGTGATCGATGCCTGCGCGGCCGGCCGTGGCAGCGAACAGGGCACCTGGATCACTCCCGCGATGCGCAAGGCATACGTCGACCTGGCCGGGCAAGGCCACGCGCACAGCATCGAGGTCTGGCGTGGCGGGGAACTGGCAGGAGGCCTGTACGGCGTGCGCTGTGGCCGTGTTTTCAGCGGGGAATCGATGTTTTCCCGGCATGCGGACGCCTCCAAGGTGGCGCTCGCCCGACCTCGTGGACCGGTGCCCGGCGCTGGGAATAGAGCTGATCGACTGCCAGATGCCCTCGGCACATCTGCGAAGCCTGGGCAGCCGTCCCCTGCCTCGGCGGGAGTTCCTGTCGTTCCTTTAATTGCATTGCAGCGCCGGTTTATGCAGAATTCGCCGCCCTGAAAGCCACCGGTCCAGCCGCTTACGACATGTCCAAAGACGACGCGATACAGATGGAAGGCGAGGTTGTTGAAACCCTTCCAAACACGATGTTTCGCGTGCAGCTGAAGAATGGCCACATCGTGACTGCCCATATCTCGGGCAAAATGCGCAAGAACTACATCCGCATCCTGACCGGCGACCAGGTGACCGTGGAGATGACCCCGTACGACCTGAGCAAAGGACGTATCGTATATCGGGGGCGCTGAGCCCTACCGCGACGCTGCTACACCGCCCATCGTCTACCGCGGGCGTTAAGCCGCCAGCGACCTATTCGCTCTCCACCGACTGGGGCAATGCCGGCTGGCCGGCGGGCTGGATGCCCAGCGACAGCAACTCCCCGTCCGGCGCCACGCCGACCAATACCTGCCCGCCGCCGGTCAACTTGCCGAACAGCAGCTCCTCGGCCAGCGGCCGCTTGATCTGGTCCTGGATCAGCCGCGCCATGGGGCGAGCGCCCATCTTCGGGTCGTAGCCATGCTCAGCCAGCCAGGCACGCGCCGCGTCATCGACGGTGAGGTGCACGCCCTTCTTCTCCAGCTGCATCTCCACTTCGACCAGCATCTTCTCCACGACGCGCTCGATCGTGGGCCTGGCCAGCGGCGCGAACTGGATGATCGCGTCGATGCGGTTGCGGAACTCCGGCGCGAACAGGCGGCGGATCGCCTCCATGCCATCGCTGCTGTTGTCCGCCTGCATGAAGCCGATTCCCGGGCGGTTCATTTCCTGGGCCCCCGCATTGGTGGTCATCACGATGATCACGTGGCGGAAATCGGTCTTGCGGCCGTTGTTGTCGGTGAGCGACCCGTGGTCCATCACCTGCAGCAGCAGGTTGAAGACATCCGGGTGCGCCTTCTCGATCTCGTCGAGCAGCAGCACGCAGTGCGGGTGCTTGGCCACCGCCTCGGTGAGCAGGCCACCCTGGTCGAAACCGACATAGCCCGGCGGGGCGCCGATCAGGCGCGAGACGGTGTGGCGCTCCATGTACTCGGACATGTCGAAACGCAGCAGCTCGACGCCCAGCGTCAAGGCCAGCTGGCGCGTCACCTCGGTCTTGCCGACGCCGGTGGGGCCGGCAAACAGGAAGCTGCCGACCGGCTTGTGCTGGTCGCCCAGGCCTGAACGCGACATCTTGATGGCCGCGCCCAGCGACTCGATGGCGGCGTCCTGGCCGAAGATCACCAGCTTCAGGTTGCGCTCCAGGTTCCGCAGCACCTCGCGGTCGGACGTGGAGACAGTCTTGGCCGGGATGCGTGCAATGCGCGCCACGACCTCCTCGATCTCGCCGGTGTCCACGATCAGCGGGCGCGCACCGGGTGGCTTCAGGCGAAGCCGCGCGCCGGCCTCGTCGACTACGTCGATGGCCTTGTCCGGCAGGTGGCGATCGTTGATGTGGCGTGCCGAAAGCTCGGCCGCGGAACTCATTGCCGCGTCGGTGTATTTCACGCCATGGTGTTCTTCGTAGCGTGACCTCAGCCCCATGAGGATCTCGACGGTCTCGGAGACCGACGGCTCCACCACGTCGATCTTCTGGAAGCGACGCGCCAGTGCGTGGTCCTTCTCGAAGATGCTGCGGTATTCCTGGTAGGTGGTCGAGCCGATGCAGCGCAGCTCGCCGCTGGTCAGCACCGGCTTGATCAGGTTCGAGGCGTCCATCACGCCGCCCGAGGCGGCACCAGCGCCGATCACGGTGTGGATCTCGTCGATGAACAGGATCGCGCCGGGTTGCTTGCGGATCTCGGTAATCACGGCCTTCAGGCGCTTCTCGAAATCGCCGCGATACTTCGTGCCGGCGATCAGCGCGCCCATGTCGAGCGCGTAGATGGTGCAGCCTTCCAGCACGTCGGGAACCTTGCCTTCGACGATCATCCGCGCAAGCCCCTCGACGATCGCGGTCTTGCCCACGCCGGCCTCGCCCACGTAGAGCGGATTGTTCTTGCGGCGCCGGCACAGGATCTCGATGGTGCGCTCGACCTCCAGCTGCCGGCCGATCAGCGGGTCAATGCGACCATCCTGCGCGGCGCGGTTGAGGTTCACCGCGAACTTGTCCAGTGCACTGCCGCCCTCGCCTTCCTTCTCGCCTTCGGTGGCCTGCTCCTCCTTCGATACCGTGCCGTCCACATCCTTCGGCAGCCCGTGGGAGATGAAGTTGGTCACGTCGAGCCGGGTGACGCCGTGCTTCTGCAGCAGGAATACCGCGTGGCTCTGCTTTTCGCTGAATATCGCCACCAGCACGTCGGAGACACCCACGTCGCGCCGTCCGCCTGACTGCACCTGGAACACCGCACGCTGCAGGACCCGCTGGAATCCCAGCGTGGGCTGGACCTCGCGGTCCTCCTCGGTGGTGGCAATGCGCGGCGTCGACTCGTCGATGTGCTTGCGCAGGTCCTCCTCGAGTCGCGCCAGCTCTGCGCCGCAGGCGCGCAGGATCTCCCGCACCCTGGGTGCATCGAGGATCGCCAGCAGCAGGTGCTCGACGGTCAGGTACTCATGGTGCGCCTCGCGCGCCTGCGCGAACGCCTGGTTCAGCCAATTTTCAAGGTCATTAGAAAGCACGGCGTCAGTCTCCGGTTCAGGCCTCTTCCATCGTGCACATCAGCGGGTGCTGGTTCTCGCGGGAATAGGTCATCACCTGCGCGACCTTGGTCTCCGCGATCTCATAGGTAAACACACCACAGATGCCTTTTCCCTTCACATGCACCTCCAGCATTATCCGCGTCGCCGCGGACCGGCCCATGCGGAAGAATCGCTCCAGCACGTCGACGACAAACTCCATCGGCGTGTAGTCGTCGTTCAGCAACACGACGTTGTAGAGGGGAGGCTGCCGCACCTGCGGCTGCGCCTCCTCGACGACAAGTCCGTGCCCACCATCGGGCGACTGCGGATGCCCTTCTCCCGCCATGGCCACCTCCTCGTCCTGTTTCAGGAGGAGGAGGTCGCCATCAGGCGACAGTTTCGAGTCAACAATGTGATCGCTTTGTGAAGCCAAAACAACCGCTTGAGCGTGAAGTTGGGGGAACCGCATAATACTTGGATAGTGTCATCTGTTTCACAAGCCCTGCGGCTGGACGGCGAACTGCCGACCCGCCTGTTCGCGAACGCGCCACGCTGGGTGGCTGGCATCCTCGTTGTGCTCATCGGCGCACAGATAGCCGCGCTGCTGACCTCCCGGCCTTCCAGCATGCCCTCTGCACCTGCTGCAGCCACTTCCTCCTCCGTCCAGGCCGTCGACCTGCCTTCGATACTGCGGTCGAACCTGTTCGGCGCAGGCCGCCGCAAACACCGATCCGAATGCCGCTCCCACCACCAGCCTTTCCCTGGTGCTCTCCGGGATCATCGCCGATCAGGATCCGCAACGCGGCTATGCGTTACTTGGGCCGTCGGCCACCGCGATCAAGGTCTATGCGGTCGGCGCCTCGCTTCCCGGGGGGGCTCGCCTGCATTCGGTGCTCCCTGACCGCGTGCTGCTCGATCGGGGCGGCACCATCGAGTCCCTGCCCCTGCCGCGGCGCATTTCATCCGCCGCGGCTCCTCCGCCGGTCGCCATGGCGCCTCCCGGGGGCGAGCGCGTCCAGCAGTTCATGCGTGACAACCCGGGCGTGATCGGAGAGATCCTCAGGCCCCAGGCGGTGCTGGCCGATGGCCGCCAGCGCGGGTACCGTGTCTATCCGGGACCCAACCAGGCGGCGTTCAACCGGTTGGGGCTGCGGCCTGGCGACCTCGTCACGGCAATCAATGGCACTACACTGGATGATCCGACCAGGGGCGGCGAGATCTTCAGTACCCTGTCCTCCGTGGCCGAAGCCAGGGTCACGGTAATCCGCAACGGCAGTCAGCAGGAATTGGTGCTGAACCTGGCCGATGTCGCGAACGAGGCTGACAGAATGAATGCACAGGCTCCACCACCCGGCACTTCGCTGGCCACCCCGCCAAACCGGGAGGCGACGCAGTGAGGCCGACGATGCGCCGGGCCGTCCGGTTGGCCACCCTGGCCGCGCTGGTTTGTGCGGGCACGCCACTGTGGCCGCAGGCGGCCGGCTCGCAGCGGATCACTGTGAACTTCAGGGACACCGACATCGCCACGGTGACCGAGTCGGTGGCCACCGCAACCGGCAAGACCTTCATCATCGATCCGCGTGTCCGCGCCCAGGTGAACCTGATCAGCTCGACACCGATGACGGCAGAGGAGTTCTACCAGGCGTTCCTCTCGGTGCTGCAGGTCAACGGCTTTGCCGCGGTGCCCTCGGGCAACGTGATCAAGATCGTCATGCAGAACGATGTCCGGACGGTGCCCGGCAATGATTTGCCGACTGTCGGGTTTCCCGGCGCGGACGAGATGGTGACGCAGGTGGTCACCGCGAAGAACACCAATGCGGCGCAGCTGGCACAGGTACTGCGACCGCTGATTGCGCAGTACGGCAACATCGCTCCGGTCCCCGGCACCAACACGCTGATCATCACCGACCGCGCGGCGAACGTGACCCGCATCCTGCGGATCATCAACCGGGTCGACCAGGTCGGGGATGCGAACATCGAAGTCATCCCGCTGCAGAATTCCTCCGCGGCGGACGTGGTGCGTACGCTGACCGCCCTGACCGGCGCCCAGGCCGGGGCCGAAGCCGGGGGCGCGGCGCCGAAAGTGGTCGCCGATGAGCGCTCCAACAGCATCCTGGTCAGCGGCGACTCCGCGCAGCGACTGCGCATCGCCACGCTGATCGCGCACCTGGACACGCCCATCGAGAACGGCGGGGACACCCGCGTGCGCTACCTGCGTTTTGCGGATGCGGAGAAGATCGCGCCCCGGCTCAAGGAGCAGCTCACGGGCATCGCCGCAGCGACACCCGGCGCGGCCGGTGCAGCCGGCGCCGCGGGTGGAGCCGCCGCCGCCGCCGCCGCGGGCAGCACGACTGATCTGGGCAGAGCCCGAAACCAACGCGCTGATCATTACGGCGCCGCCCAAGACCATGCGGTCCATCAACGCCATCATCGACCAGCTCGATATCCGCCGCGCCCAGGTGCAGGTGGAGGCGATCATCGTGGACGTCAGCACCAACAATTCCGCCGACCTCGGCGTCAACTGGGCGGTCTACGAAAGTGGCTCAGACCCAACCACCCCGGCGGGTGGCTTCATCACTCCGGTGGGCGGGGCGAACAACAATCCTGTCAGCATCGTGGACCTGGCCCGCTCGATCCAGAATCCGCGGCACCGGGGCCGTCCCGCTGGGCGCAACGTTCGGCATCGGCCGCCTCGTCGACAGCGGCCTGAGCTTCGCGGCGATGATCCGCGCGCTGCGGGCAGACGCCAACACGAACGTCATCGCCACCCCAACCGTGACGACCATGGACAACCAGGAGGCCGAACTGAAGAACGCGCAGGAAGTGCCGTTCATCACCGGGCAGTACACAACCAGCACCGGCGCCAACACCGATGGCAACCGCCAATCCGTTCACGACCATCGAGCGTGAGGAAGTCGGCCTGATCCTGAAGGTCACGCCGCAGATCACGAACGAGGGCGACACGCTGGTGATGAAGATCGAGCTGGAGAGCTCCGAGCTGTCGGGAGAGTCCGGCGATGCCGGCAGCCTGATCACGCTGAAGCGCTCGGTGAAGACCAACGTGCTGATCGAGGACGGCGGCACCATCGTGATCGGCGGCCTGATCCGCGACGCGGACGTGAACGGCGAATCGCGCGTGCCCTTCCTCGGGCGTATTCCGCTGATCGGGGAAGCCTTCCGCGTCCGCAGCGGCAAGCGTGCCCAGACCAACCTGATGATCTTCATCCGTCCGAAGATCCTCGCCGACGGCATCTCCAGTGCGATCGAGACCAACTCGAAATACAACCAGATCCGCGACGTGCAGATGCGGATGAACTCGAAGGTCGAGCTGATTCCCCTGATGCCGGGCATCACGAAGCCGGAACTGCCACCGGCCCCGCCCCTGCCGGATGGCCTGCAACCCACGACCGTCAAGCCGGAAGGGGAAGTCTCCCCCGAGGGCGAGGCCCCTGTGCCGGCGGCGACGCCGACGCAGCCGTGAACGCCCGGGCGCAAGCTGTCGGCGCCCCGCCCCGCCTTCCGTTCGCCTTCGCACGGCGACACGGCGTGCTGGTGTGCGAGACGCCCACAGGTGCACCCCGATGCGTGGTGCGACGTGATGCCACGGCTGCCGGGCTCGCCGAGGCGCAGCGCGCCCTGCGCCTGGCGCTCAAGCCGGAGCGCGTCGACGACGAGGAGTTCGACCGCCTGATTCGCCAGACCTACGAGGCCGGAGCCGGCGCCATCGCGATGGTCGGCGGCCTGGAGGACACCGAGGACCTGGCGCAGATGGCGCAGGAACTGCCGGAACAGGCCGACCTGCTGGAAAGCGACGACAACGCCCCGATCATCCGCCTGATCAATGCACTGCTCGGCCAGGCGGTGCGCGAGAATGCCTCGGACATCCATGTCGAGCCGTTCGAGAACCGGCTCGTCGTGCGCTTCCGGGTCGATGGCGTGCTGCGCGAGGTGCTGCAGACCAAGCGCGCGGTGGCGCCGCTGGTGGTGTCGCGCATCAAGGTGATGTCGAGGCTGGACATCGCCGAGCGGCGCCTGCCTCAGGACGGCCGCATCAGCCTGCGCGTTGCCGGCCGGGCGGTGGACGTGCGCGTGTCGACCATCCCTTCAGGCCACGGCGAGCGCGTAGTGCTGCGCATCCTCGACAAGCAGGCCGGTCGCCTGGAACTCGAGGCGCTGGGCATGGACGTGCGCACGCGCGAACTGTTGGACGAGTTGATCCACAAGCCGCACGGCATCCTTCTGGTCACCGGCCCGACCGGCTCCGGCAAGACGACCACCCTGTATGCGGGGCTCGAGCGCCTCAATGACAACAGCCGCAATGTCATGACGGTGGAGGATCCGATCGAGTACTACATCGACGGCATCGGCCAGACGCAGGTGAACACGAAGGTGGAGATGACCTTCGCGCGCGGACTGCGCGCCATCCTGCGGCAGGATCCGGACGTGGTGATGGTGGGTGAAATCCGCGACCTGGAGACCGCGCAGATCGCGGTGCAGGCCTCGCTGACGGGACACCTGGTGCTCTCGACCCTGCACACGAACACCGCCGTCGGCGCGATCACCCGGCTGCGCGACATGGGGATCGAGCCCTTCCTGCTTTCCTCCAGCCTCGTTGGCGTAGTGGCACAGCGCCTGGTGCGCGTCCTGGACCCGAAGACGCGGCTGGGCGCACCGGCCAGCGACTACGAGCGGCGCCTGCTGAACGTGCCGGAGGGCGCGCCCTCTCCGCAGATCTACCGCCCGGGTCGTGATGCCGACAGCGGTTATCGCGGCCGCACCGGCATCTACGAGCTTGTCGTGGTCGACGACGCCATGCGCACGATGATCCACGACGGCGCCGCCGAACAGGACCTCGAGCGCCATGCGCGCACGATGACCCCCTCGATCCGCGACGATGGTCGCGCCAAGGTGCTGGCCGGCGAGACGACCCTCGAGGAAGTCCTGCGCGTGACGCGCGAGGACTGAGCGCCTTTCGGCACCACCCATGGGCGCCTTTGAATACACCGCACTGGACCCGGCCGGACGCGAACGCCGCGGCATGATGGAGGGCGACACGGCCCGCCACGTGCGCGCGCAACTGCGCGAGCAGCAGCTGTTGCCGGTCACCGTCACCGAGGCCTCGGTGCAGGAGGCGCGCCGACAGCGCGCGCCGTTGCTGGGCGGGGGCGTATCGGCCAGCGATCTTTCCCTGATGACGCGCCAGATGGCGACGCTGGCGCGCGCCGGCCTGCCACTGGAAGAGACCCTGCTGGCGGTCTCGCAGCAGACCGAGAAGCCCCGGGTGCAGAGCGTGTTGCTCGGTGTGCGCGCCAAGGTGGTCGAGGGCCATAGCCTGGCAGCCGGGCTGAACGAGTACCCGCGTGTGTTTCCCGAAATCTACCGCGCCACCGTGTCCGCAGGTGAACAGTCGGGACACCTGGACCAGGTGCTGGAGCGCCTCGCCGACTACACCGAGAGCCGCGAGCAGACACGCCAGAAGGTGCTGGGCGCCCTGCTCTATCCCATCGTGCTGACGGTGATG
Organism: uncultured Pseudomonadota bacterium; assembly: GCA_963785055.1. GTDB lineage: Bacteria > Pseudomonadota > Gammaproteobacteria > Steroidobacterales > Steroidobacteraceae > ZC4RG30. The sequence goes on along the minus strand of CAWATT010000005.1, from coordinate 476,978 downwards.
TGTTTCAGCATTGTTTCAATCCTTCTGGTCTACGTGGTTCCGAAGGTCGTGGCGGTGTTCGAGAACCACAACGCCCAGTTGCCCCTCATGACGCGCGTGCTGATCGGCACCAGCGACTTCCTGCGCCAGTGGGGCATCTGGCTGCTGGTCGGGATCGTGGCGCTGGTGTTCCTGTTCATGCGGCGCATGAAGGATCCGGCCTTCCGCAGCCGGTTCGGGTCTTTCCAGCTGCGGCTGCCGATAGTCGGCCGGATGGTCCGCGGCTTCAACGCTGCCCGGTTCACGCGCACGCTGAGCATCCTCACGGCCAGCGCGGTGCCGGTGCTGGAAGCGCTGCGCATTGCCGGAGACGTGGTGACCAACCCGCCGATGCGCGAGGCGGTGGCCACGGCGGCCGCCCGGGTCCGGGAAGGAGCGCCGATCGGGCGCTCGCTGGGCGCCAGCCGACTGTTCCCGCCGATGACCATCCACCTGATCGGCAGCGGTGAGTCCAGTGGCGAGCTGGAGTCGATGCTCGACAAGGCGGCCCAGAACCAGGAGCGGGAACTGGAAGGGATGCTGACGGCGATGGTCGGCCTGCTGGGGCCGCTGATGATCGTCGGCATGGGCCTGTTCGTGCTGATGATCGTTTTTGCGATGCTGTTACCAATTTTCCAGATGAACTCCCTCATCCGCTGAGGTATATATCGGCTGGGCGTGTCTCCTCATGGTCGGTGGTCATGAACGAGAAAACAGAATCCGAAGAGTTCGACGAAGACGTTGACGAGGTCGCGGCCGAGGCCGACGACCAGGACCTCGATCGTGCCACGCGCGAGCTGGAGCTCTCGCGGCGTCGCGGCAACAGCAAGTCCGGCATGCCGGCGCTGCGGCGACTGGAGTTGCTGCGCGAACAGAAGCTCACCGCCGAGCTGACTTCGGACTTCGACGATTACGACCTCGACGAGCCGGTGCAGGCCAGCGTGCAGCGCGTACGTTTCCGCTAGCGGTGCACCCTGCCCCAGCGACCTAGTGGAACTCGTGGATCTGCGTATCGAGTTCACCCAGCCAGGGGCTGCGGTCCCGCAGGCTGCCGGCGATCACGTGCGTCACGCCTGATTCGCGCTGCAGCCGGCCGCGCACTTCCATCAGCCGCGACTGGACCAGCGCGCGATAGCAGCGCTCCCCGACCTGTCGCCAGACGATCACGTTCACCTGCCCGGTCTCGTCCTCCAGCGTCACGAAGGTGACACCGCTGGAGGTCTGTGGCCGCTGGCGCGTGACGACGAGGCCGGCCACGCTGACCGCTGCGCCGTCAGGCAGTTGCTGCAGCGCCTCGGCCTCCACGGTGCGAGCCCTGGCAAAGCGCGTGCGCAGCAGCGCCAGCGGGTGGCGCCCCAGCGTGAAACCCAGGTTGCGGTAGTCGGCGAACAGGTCCTCGGCCTCGGTGGGCGTGCGCAGCAGCGGCAGCGTCACCTCGCCGCGTGCTTCAGGCGCCGTCGGCAACGGCGGCGCGAAGCCGGCGACGCGCCAGAAGGACAGGTGGCGATGGCCCGTGAGGCCTGAAAGCGCGCCAGCCCTGGCCAGGCACTCCAGGTCGTGGCGCGCCAGCGCGGCGCGCTCGCCCAGGTCCTGGGCGTCGAGAAAGGGACCTTCACGCCGTGCAGCGGCGATGCGCTGCTGCACGGCGGTCGACAGGCCGCGCACGAGGCCAAGCCCGAGCCGCAGCGCCGCAGCTCCCGCCTGCCCCTTTTCAAGCGTGGAGTCGGCATCACTGTGCTGGGCATCGACCGGCAATACCTCGACGCCATGCGCCCGCGCATCGCGCAGCAGCTGCGCCGGGGCATAGAAGCCCATCGGCTGGCTGTTCAGCAGCGCGGCGGTGAAGGCCGCCGGATGGTGATGCTTGAGCCAGGCGGACACCCAGGCGAGCACCGCGAAGCTCGCCGCATGCGCCTCGGGGAAACCGTAGTCGGCAAAGCCGCGGATCTGCGCGACGATCTGGTCCGTAAACCCGGGGTCGTAGCCGTTGCGCAGCATGCCCTCGATGAGCTTCCTCTCGAACCGGTCGATGCCGCCGCGTCGTTTCCAGGCCGCCATGGCGCGGCGCAGCTGGTCGGCCTCGCCCGGCGTGAAATCCGCGGCGACCACGGCCAGCTGCATCACCTGCTCCTGGAAGATGGGCACGCCGCAGGTGCGACCCAGCACGCCACGCACCTTCTCGCTCGGGATAGGTCACCGGTTCGACGCCGCTGCGCCGCCGCAGGTAGGGATGCACCATGTCGCCCTGTATCGGCCCCGGACGCACGATCGCCACCTCGATGACCAGGTCGTAGTACGTGCGCGGCGCCAGGCGCGGCAGCATCGACATCTGCGCGCGCGACTCGATCTGGAACACGCCCACCGTGTCGGCGCGGCAGATCATGTCGAACACCGCCTCGTCGGCCACCGGCACCGTATGCAGCGCCAGCTTGGGGCCACCCTGGAAATCGGCTACCAGGTCGAAGCAGCGGCGGATCGCGGTGAGCATGCCGAGCCCCAGCACGTCGACCTTGAGCAGGCGCATGTCCTCCAGGTCGTCCTTGTCCCACTGGATGAGGGTGCGCTCGGGCATGGCGGCGTTCTCCACCGGCACCAGTTCGTGCAACGGGCCGTCCGAGATCACGAAGCCGCCGACGTGCTGCGAGAGGTGGCGCGGGAAACCCAGCAGCTGTTCGGCCAGGTCGAGCAACTGCGCCACGGGCGCGACCTGCACGTCGATGCCGGACTCGGCCAGCCGCTGGCGGTCGATGCGATGGCCGTACCAGCCGCGCAGGCCGAGGATGAGCTGCCGCTGCGTAGCCTCGTCGATCGGCCAGCGCGCGGGCCAAGTCGCGGATGGCGCTGCGCGGCTGGTAGGTGATGACGGTGGCGGCCAGCGCCGCGCGATCACGACCGTACTTGCGGTACAGGTACTGGATCACCTCCTCGCGCCGCTCGTGCTCGAAATCGATGTCGATGTCCGGCGGCTCGTCGCGTTCGCGCGAGACGAAGCGTTCGAACAGCATCTCGAGCTGGTCCGGACCCACCGCGGTGATGCCGAGGCAGTAGCAGACGATGGAATTGGCGGCCGAGCCGCGGCCCTGGTGCAGGATGCCGCGCTCGCGCGCGAACGCGGCGACGTCGTTCACCGTCAGGAAGAAGGGTTCGTAGCGCAGCTCGGCGATCAGCGCGAGTTCGCGCTCGACCTGTGCGCGGTATTTCTCCGGCACACCCGCGGGCCAGCGATTCGCCGCGCCCTCCCACGCGAGCTGCCGCAACCAGCTCGTGGGCGTGTGGCCCGCCGGCACGATCTCGTGCGGGTACTGGTAGCACAGCTCATCGAGGCTGAACGTGCAGCGCCCGGCAATGCGCAGCGTCTCGGCAAGCCAGTCCGCCGGATACAGCCGCGCCAGTTCCGCACGCTCGCGCAGGTGTCGCTGTGCATTGGGATGCAGCAGCCAGCCGGCCTCGGGCAACGGCACGCGGTGCCGGATCGCGGTGAGCACGTCCTGCAGCGCACGACGACCCGGGTCGTGCATCAGCACCTCGCCGCAGGCGACGCAGCGCAGCCCCAGCTGCGCGGCCAGTGCCGCGAGCTGCCGTATCCGCGCCGCGTCGCCCTCGCCACGCAGCACCGACACCGCCATCCACACCGCGCCCGGATACTGCCGTGCGAGCCAGCGACCCTGTTCAGCCCCTGTCGAATCGATACCGGTGTCCGGCATTGCCGGCGGCCGCCACAGCAGCAGGCTGTCGGGCTCGTTGTGCTGCGGCCCGGCTGGCAGGCACTCGGTGAGATCAGCGCGCGTGAGCCGGTAACGGCCCTTCGGCGCAGCGCGGCGCCCGCGCGTGATCAGCTGGCACAGCTGCGCGTAGCCACGCCGCGTTGCGGCCAGCAGCACGAACGCGAGGCCGCAGTCGAGCCTGAACTCGGCGCCGATGAGTCAGGCGCAGCCCCAGCTCACGGGCGCGGGTGTGCGCGCGCACCACGCCCGCGACGGAGCACTCGTCCGTCAGCGCGAGCGCGTGGTAGCCCAGCGCATGGGCGCGCTCGACCAGCTCGACCGGCTGCGAGGCGCCGCGCAGGAAACTGAAATTGCTGAGGCAGTGGAGTTCGGCGTAGCCCTGCTCCGCAACACCCGACGTCGTGCTGCCGCCAGCGCCTTCATGCGAAGCAGCCATGGACATACCACCGTCGCGCCTCGTCGCACTCGCGGAACACCCACCACAGCGCTCCTTCGGCCGCACGCGCGACGTAGTAGTCGCGCGCGATGTCGCCGCCGTCCCACCAGCCGGTCTCTATGCGCTCCGGGCCGGTGACGAGGTGCAGCGCCTGCCCCTGGTGCAGCAGGCAGCGGATGCGCCCCTGCCCGTCGGCGCAGGCCTCGAGCGGTTGTGGCGGCGACAGCAGCCCCAGCGGACGGCTGCGATAGTCCGGGCGCAGCGGATCGGCTGGAACGCTTGCGTCCAGGCGCGGCCAGACGCTGCGGGACTGGCGTTCGGGCCGGTGCCCGGGCACCAGCGCCAGCCCATAGACAGAACGCTCGCCGAGCCGCGCCATCAGCGACTGCAGGAACTCCGGCGCCTGCGCGCGCGCATCGCCGCCGTGCTCCCCCGGCTGCCACAGCGCCGCGCTGTCGCCCGGCAGGCGGCGCAACTTCCCTGCTGCCAGGTCGACATGGCGCACCGGCCCGGGAAGCGAGAGGGATTCAAACCGCGCCGCCAGCAATGCGTTGAAGCGCGCCGCGCGATACTCCGGCACGACCAGCCGCAGCACGAACATCGTGGGCAGGCAGCGACGGTGCGCGAACGTCAGCCGCAACGCCAGCACGCCCCGCTGCCGCACGCGCAGGAAATCCTCCAGGCTCTCGAGCGCGGGCGCGAGTGCGCCGAGCAACCGTTCGGTGTCCGTCGTCTCGAACCCCGGATCGACGCGTGCGGTGAAGCGCTCTTCGGCTGGCACGCTGACGCGCGGATCGGCACGCCTGCCCATGAGCCGGTCGAGTTCATCGAGCCGCGCCGGACCCAGGCGACGCGCGAGTCCTTCGCGCGGCAGGCGCAGCAGCTCGCCGAAGGTGCCCACGCCCATCGACCGCAGCCGTTGCAGTTCGTCATCGGGCCAGCGCAGCAGCGCAACCGGCAGCGGCGCCAGGCGGCTCGAGAGCCGCGCCGCATTCGTCAGGCAACGCGCCCGGCCGGCACGCGCGAACACCAGTGCCGCCAGCGGCAGCGGCGCAAGCGCGACCGCGAATGGCAGCGGGGAACACCGCGCGCAGCTGCTGCAGCAGCGAGCGCAGGCCACCGAACAGGCGACAGCTGCCGGCCAGTTCGAACAGCAGCGCATCGGGCGGCTCGAAGCTCACCCGTGGCGTGAAACGGCGGGCAAGGTCGATGAGTTCGCGGCGGTGCGCATCGCGCTCGCCGGGTGTGAGGGAGTCAGGACCCGGCTCGAACTGCACGGCCGCCCAGAGTTCGGCCGCTGCAGGAGACGGTGCGGCGGACGACGCGGCGGCGGAGACGATCTGCCCGGCCGCTCGTGCCACGATCACCGGTTGCGGTGCCGCGAACTCGAGCACCTGCTGCTGCGGTTGTGGTTGCAGCTGCACGCTCATGCCGCCACCTCGAGCGTCAGCGGCGTGACGCCGCGCCCCTTGAGCAACTGCACGCGCAAGCCGCCGGTGATCGCCGTGAGTGCAATGCGCAGCACCGCCGCCGAATGCGCCTGCGCGGCGCGCAGCGGCCGGATCAGCACGCCCAGCGCAGCGCCCTTCTCCGCCGCCAGCGCGAAGCGGCGCAACTCGCGCATCGTCGCCTGCGCCACCCAGCCGAACACCAGCGCACAGGCGCCCGACAGCAGGCAGTGCTCGATGGCCCAGGCGCCCTGTGCGCCACGCGTGACCAGCAGCCGCTCGGGACGCACGCCGCGCGACTGCCAGGCCGGCAGGTAGGGTTCGAACGGTGGGGAGACCAGCGCACACCAGCGCGCGGATTCGTGCTGCGACAGCGTGGCCACCAGAGGTGCCCACAGGCGCAGTTCGCCATGCCCGGGTCCCGGCGTCAGGATCTCGACGAGGCCGCGGCACGGCCAGCCACCGCCCGGCAGCACCGCATCGAGCGCAGCAAAGCCCGTGGTGACCGTTGCGCCGGGAGCGGCATTGCGTCCGCGCCAGAGCGCAGGATGCTGCAGCAGCGCTTCAAGTCCTGCCTGACGGACCGCCTCGTACATGGATCATTATCGGCATCAAAGGCCGAGGCCCTTGCCGCGGCGCACGACGCCGACCACCACGCCCTCGATCAGCAGCGACTGCTGCTTGAGGTCGACCTTGATCGGCTCGAAGTCCTCGTTCTCCGGCAGCAGCCAGGCCACCGGGCCTTCCTGCCGGTAGCGCTTGACCGTCACGTCGTTCTCGAGTCGCGCGACGATGATCTGGCGGTTGCGCACGTTCGGCGTGCGGTGCACCGCGACCAGGTCGCCATCGAGGATGCCGGCGTTCTTCATGCTCATGCCGACCACCTTCAGCAGGTAGTGCGGCTGCGGGTGGAAGACGGAAGGATCGATCGAGAGGTGATCCTCGATGTTCTGCTCGGCGAGGATGGGGCTGCCCGCGGCGACACGGCCGATCAGCGGCAGGCCCATCTGCTCGCGCAGCGCGTCCTTGAGCTGGATGCCGCGCGAGGCGCCGGGCAGCAGCGAGATGACGCCCTTGCGCGCGAGCGCACGCAGGTGTTCCTCGGCGGCGTTGGGCGAGCGGAAGCCCAGCTCATCGGCGATTTCCTTGCGGGTTGGCGGCATGCCGCTTTCCTGCACGCTGCGCTGGATCAGCCGCAGGATCTGCGTCTGGCGGGGAGTCAGGTTGGATTCAGACATGGCGTCAGGCTCCGGAAGCTGTGTTTCCATACAGCGTACTGTATATAAACACAGCCACCGGGCCAGTAGCAAGTCCAGTCCGTACTCCTGGAAGCGAATCGACGCCCGCAGCCCAGCGGGTTCAGCGCGTTTTGCAGCTCATGCCGCCCAAAGTGCTAGGCGTGGACGAACACCGCCACCAATGCAAGTGCCCCCAAAGCCGCCATCAACAATGCGACCACAGTCGACATGGACGTCGGCATACCCGGATAGTCCTGGCGCATCGACCTCAAGTCCCGCCGGTGCTCGATGGTGCCCAGCAGCAGAGACAACAGCCCGATGCCGATCAGAACGAGCGCGAAGCCGCGTGCGCCGATGAGGGGCCCATTGCTGTCCTTGCCCGCCATCTCGAACTGGAAGAACTTGTAGACCGAGAATCCGAACGTGATGAGGGAGGTCCCCGTCCTGACCCACGCCATCATCGTGCGCTCGTAGGCAACACGCGTGCGCTCGAAGGCCAGCCGGGTGGCGGTATTCAGGTCAGGTGCGGGGACTGTACTTTCCACTGTCATCTTGATGCTCTGACGGCCTTACATGGCCAGCAGCGCCCTGACGGAGTTGTTGATGATCTGAAGCCCCAGTGCGACCTGGACGACACCGAGAACGGCACCCAGAATGGCGAGCACAGGACCCAGCACCGGCAAGACGCGCTTCGTCACGAGCATGACGATCAGGTTCAGCAGCATGATCGCCAACCCGATGGCGCCTATGATCAAGCGCCCCTGCAGGTCCGGACTGAGTGCCATGAACACCACGAGCGTGGCGACGCCATACGGCGTGACGATCGTCGGGAAGGCAAGCGGCGCCAGCGCCACTTTCATGACCGGAATTGCGACGGGGCGGGAAGCGTCCTCTCCGTGCGGCTCGTGCGATTTGGCCTGCTCGAGGATAGGGAGTAACGCCACGAGAAGGAGGATGATCCCTGCAGCGAGCGCCAGGACCGGCACTGGAATGCCGTAACTGCTGATGGCCCGCTCGCCCAGAATGGCCGCGACAGCAAGGGCGAGACTCGAGAACAGCGTCGCCCACAGCGCGATCTGTCGCGTCGTCGAAGCATCAGCGCCCTGAGTGATTTTCGCGAAGGGACCGATGATCTTGAAAGGGCCGAGCATGAGGAACAGGAACGTGAAGACATGCCCAACGGGAAAGTGCCGCGTGGGCAGCTGGCCACCAGCCACTTCCGCCGCTGATGCAGCACCAGCGCCGATCAGGCAACAGATGCCCACCGCCACTGTCATCGCGAAACCCGCGCGGCGCCACGGTCGCACGCCTCTTGCCGCCTCACGCCGTAACCGTTGACTGTCACTCATCTGCAGCATCCTCGCTGTGCGCACTCAGGCCTTGTGACCCGCTGGCAGCATCCGGTCGGGCGTGAGTTGGTAGGTCCACGGGCATCCCGAGTTCTTCCAGCCGTTCCTGAGGCGCTGGCCATGGAAGACGCTGTCGGGGTCCTTGACCACATCGCCCTCGAAGCCATCGATGATGTTGTGCACTTGCGTGAACCCCGCCTTGGCGAGCAGGTTGACGGCGATGGCACTGCGGCCGCCCGAGCGGCACATGACCATGAGCGTGTCGCCGGGCTTTGCCACCTGGCTCACCCGGGCGGCGAAGTCCGGCAGGACTTGCATCGGGAACTGCTGCTTGCCCTCATCCCACGCATAGCTCTGCGAGCCGACGGGAATCTTCCAGGCCATCGCGGGATGACCGACGAACAGGTATTCCTCGGGCGTCCGGACGTCGATGATCTTCACGTTCTCCTGATCGAGCTGCCACTTCTCGAAGGCCTGCTTCGCCGTCAGGTAGAGCCCCAGAGTCGTCTGCTTGCCTGCAGGCAGGCCGGAAGGGGTATCGGACATGTTCATTGCCTCACTTGAATTGCGTGTTCAGACCAACAAACACTTGCCACCTGGCCCAGCCGGCGCCCTTGTCGGCCACGGACCATTGCGGCTCGATGAACAGGTTGAAGACAGCTCGCTGAGTCGGAATCACCTGGCCGATGCCAAGCCCGACCGGCACGGTGTAGGTGTCGTTCTCCAGGTTGTACGACATGACCGCCGTCGAACGAAGGTAGGTGCCGCCGCCCAGCTGGTAAAACATGAAAGGCTGGAATCCGGCGACGTTGACGCTGGAGCGGTCGTCTTCGCCCGCGAAACTTGCCTGCCAGCTCAGCAGGTAGCCGTACTGGAACGTCTTTGACGAGGCGTTGAAGAGCGTGTGCACCAGTCCGGCCGACCACTTGCCGCTGCCCAGTGCATCCTCAGTCGCGGTTGGCGCCGTGACCTGCGGTCCGACGCCGACACTGAGCGCCGGGTTGCCGGAATCGATGAGGTAGGCGGCGAACACGTTCAGGTCGCCCAGCCCGGTCTCATTGTCCATTTCCGGTGGCACCGGGTAGGTATTGACCGGCAGCGAGGCGCGCATCAGCCAGTTCGTGGGGCCGACCGAGAACGGCCTGGCGTAGCGCATCCAGAACTGGTTGGCGTCCTCGTCGGTCCCGGTGAGCTCGCCGATGTAATAGTTGTGGACGTTGAATGCGGTGAAGTTCGCGAGCGGGTTGTTCGCCTGCGCAACATCGCTGGGCGCAGCCTGTTCCTGCGCGCTTGCGACGCCTGCAGACAGGCAAAGCGCCGCTGCGATCGTCATTGAAATCCTGGAGTTGCCTGCATTGCTCATTTGACTGTGTAATCCTTCGGCTCGAGGCAGGCCGCGAAGCCCTTCTTGAAATGGTCCATCTGCTGCTGTTGCGCAGCCTGCTGCTGGTTCTTGCGGCTTTGCCGACCGCCGGCCACGACGCCGACCGAGCGTCAGAAGTCGGGGTCCTGGAAAACCGGCTCCCGGTTTTCGGTGAACGCATGGATGCCTTCGACGCGATCCGGATGAACCACCGACCGCCAGTGCGCCTCCATCATGATCGCGACGGCCTGCTCGATTGGCTCGCCCTCCCCCATGAGAACCGCGCGTTTGACGGCCTGTACCGCCGTTGGCGAGTTGCTCGCGATCTGCTCCGCGATGCGCAGCACGGCCTTCATCAGTTCGGCGCGCGGATGAACCTCGTTGACCATGCCGCGCCGATGCGCCTCCTGCGCAGTGATCGGCTGGCCGGTCATCAGCATCTGCAAGGCCAGGCCAGGCGGCAGCACCCGCGGCAGGAATACGGGCGAGCCACCGCCAGCGGACAGGCCGACCATCGCCTCCGGCTGTCCGAATCGGGCGTCGTCGGCAGCGATGATGAAGTCGGTGCTGATGGCGATCTCGCAACCACCGCCGTAGGCCATGCCATGGACGGCGGCGATGATCGGCCTTCGCAGCAGGCGCAGCGTGTACAGAACGCGATCGAAGACCTGGCGCTGGCGCAGCCATTGCTCCTTGGTCATGTTCTTGCGCTGGTAGAGGTCGCCGCCGACCGAAAACGCGCGGTCACCGGCCCCGGTGATGATGGCAACGCGCACGACCGGACGGGCCGCGATCGTCTCGAGGACCTCGATCAGTTGTGCCGCCAGTTCCGTCGTGATGGCGTTGTCGGCGTGCGGGCGGTTGAGCGTGATGATCGCCACGCGCCCGCCCGAAACGAACTCCAGAAGAACCAGTTGATCAGGCTCCGGGACATCGGCGGGGGCGCGGTAACCGATCTGATGCATCCGCGTATCGCTGTTGTCTGTCATATGCGTTCCTTATCCATGTCGGGCGCAGGTCGCCGGCGCGGCCACCGGGGACGGGTGCGCGCCGGCATCCGGGAGCGATCGAACGATTACCCGATCCGCGCCGCAGGCAGAGTCGGAACCTTGTCTCCGGTGACCTTCTTCCAGCGTTCCTCCAGCAGTTCCTTCGCCGCCTGTTCCAGGAACTCCGGCGCGGCCCACTTGTGCACGTCGAAGTCGTTCTTGATGTAGCCGTGGCTCAGCATGAAGTCCTTGCCGATCTCGACCGAGGCCAGGTTCTGCGGCGACAGGTTGGGCACCATGTCGATGTGCTTGATGCCTTCGTACGTGTCCTCGACGTCCAGGTAGAACGTCTGCTTGTCGAGGATCGCCGCCGCGGCGTGCTTGTGCTCGTTGGCCCAGCGTCCGACCTTGATCATGCCCTTCATGAACGTGACGACGAGTTCGGGGTGCTTCTCGGCCATCACGTCGGTGCAGGTGATGGCGGCGGGAATGTTGGCCACCTGCAGGGTCCAGTCCGGATAGCGGGACAGGTCCTCGATCGCCTTGAACTTGCCAGTCGCCTCCTGCAGGTGCTGGAAGGGCTTGCTTTGCGTGTAGATCGCGTCGACGACACCCTTCTCCAGCGCCGTCTCCAGCGGCCGGAAGGCCAGGTCGTGCTTGTGGTCGCGCTTGAGCCACAACTCCGACGGGTTCTCCATCGGGTCCAGCATCTTCGGATCGTTGTACCAGTCATCCGGGTACGGGAACTCCACGATCTCCACGTCCTTGCGGGTCATGCCGTTCATCCGCAGCATCAACTCGATGCCCTGCTCCTCCTGGATGCGCCACCAGTCGTTCTTGATGCGTGTTCAGGCTCTTCGACAGGCCGATCTTCTTGCCCTTCAGGTCGACCATCCGGTAGATGTCGTCCCGCGCGCGCACCATCATGCAGCCGCCTTCGTGCGGCGCGTGCGTCACCCCGAGCAGCCGGGTGCGGCGGATGTCCGCCTGGACATGGATCGGCGGGAACAGGCCGCCGAAGCGGATCAGGTTGTCGAGGTTGTGGATGTAATGCGGGTACCAGTCGTTCTCGCGGGTGGAGCGCAGGAAGGCGTACTTCACGCCGATCTTCTTGTACTCCTCGCGGGTCCAGCCCAGTTCCTGGTCGACATTGCTGGCCGATACCAGCGGGCAATTGGTGTAGTACACCTCCTTCCAGTCCAGCGCCACGGTGTTCAGTTTGACAGCGGCCATCGTCTTCTCCTTGCCTAGCGGGTTGTCCGTGATGGCGGGATTCTGGCGCTCAATTCGAGCGGGCTCTAACCATGTCGGGACGGCGACTGAACACTTTGGGACGCCAGGCGCTAGAATGTTTGAGTGAGATCAAATCGAGCGAAGAGAACTGATCTGGCGCATCGCCCGCTCACGGAGCAAGGCACGTCGGCCACTACGCGCATCGGTGTGATCGCCGGACTTCCCGGGGTGCTTGCGAGCCTGGGCGTCGACACCGGTGAGGTGCTAGGGGAGTTGGGTTTGGAGCCCAGTCTCTTCGACAACCCGGACAACCGAATTTCCGTTGTCACGCGCGGGCGCCTGCTGTCGCACTGTGCGCAGCGCACCGCGTGTCCACACTTCGGGCTGCTCGTTGGTCAACAGGCCAACCTGCGTTCGTTCGGACTCATCGGCCTGTTGGCGCGCTCTGCGCCGGACGCTGGTGCTGCACTGCGCAGCCTGGTGCGTCACTTCCACATTCAGGCCCGCGGCGCGGTCCTGACATTGGAGGTGGAAGGCGGTCTGGCAGTGCTGAGCTATGAGAGCTATCAGCCCCAGGCCGCGGCAACTGACCAGGTCGGCGATGGAGCACTCGCCATCGCATTCAACCTCCTGCGAGATCTGTGCGGTCCCGACTGGATGCCGATCGAGCTGACGTTTGCCCACAGCAAGCCCCCGGACGTGGCACCGTTCCAGCGTTACTTCAAGGCACCACTGCGATTCGACGCCGAACAGTACGCCGTGATCTTCTCTGCTGCCTGGTTGGGGCGTTCCTTGCCAGCGGTCGATCCCGACCTGCTCCGACTCCTGCAGGAGCAGATCGGGAAGCTCGATAGAGGGGCGAACGACGACTTTGCCGAACAGGTACGCGGCGTAATGCGGCATGCGCTGGTGGCCGGCCATGCGGGCGCTGATCAGATCGCCGCGCTGTTCTCGGTGGACAGACGCACGCTCAATCGGCGCCTGAATGCGCTAGGCACCGGCTTTCGACAGATCAGGGACGAAGTCAGCTTCGAGGTGTCCAGGCAGATGCTTCTCGAATCGAAGATGGACATCATCCAGGTCGCCGAGTTGCTCGGCTTTTCCACTGCGAGTGCGTTCACGCGCGCCTTTCGGCAATGGAGCGGCCACACACCCAGTGCGTGGCGCGAGCTGGCGAAGGCCGCCCCTGGCGAACAATGAACTGCCACACGCCGCCAGCACCGCCAACACCCAATTAGCTTTATTGCCGCACAGAATTCCCCATATGAACATCGGATCGGCGCGCCTGCTGGCTCGCCCTGCACTGATCGCCGTGCTCACCGTGATCGTCGCGAGACCCCACGCCGCGCTGGCCGCGGATGATGCGGCTGACCTGGCCAAGCAGCTCTCCAATCCCGTGGCGGCACTGATCAGCGTGCCCATCCAGTTCAACTACGACTCGAACATCGGGCCGGCGCGCGACGGCGAGCGCACGACCATCAACATCCAGCCCGTGATCCCGATCGAGATCAACGCCGACTGGAACCTGATCTCGCGCACCATTCTTCCCTTGGTGTTCCAGGAAGACATCTTCCCGGGCGCCGGCAGCCAGTCCGGCACGGGAGACACCGTGGCGAGCGCGTTCTTCTCCCCCAAGGCGCCCACTGCCGGTGGCTGGATCTGGGGTGCCGGTCCGGCAATGCTTATACCTACCGGTTCCAACCGGCTGCTGACCGCCGACAAGTGGGGCGTGGGTCCCACCGGGGTGCTTCTCAAGCAGCAGAACGAATGGACCTACGGCGTCCTGTTCAACCACATCTGGTCATTCGCCGGCAACAGCGGCCGTTCCGACATCAGCTCGACCTTCCTGCAACCCTTCCTCACCTACACCACGCCCACTTCGTGGATCTTCGGCCTCAACACCGAGAGCTCGTACGACTGGGAGAACCAGGAGTGGTCCGTGCCGCTGAACGCGTCGGTCTCCAGAGTCACGCGAATGGGCGGCCAGCTGGTCAGCTTCGGCGGCGGCGTACGTTACTGGGCGGACAGTCCCGAGAGCGGCGCGCACGATGTCGGCTATCGGCTCATCGTGACGCTGATGTTCCCGAAACGCTGACGACTATCTTCGGGAGAACAGCCGGGTGACGAGCCCGCGCAAGAGCAGATACGGCACGATCGCCAGGATGAACGCGACCAGGAGCACCTCGAACGGATACACGAACCGCTGCACGATGACCTGGTAGACGACGTCGAGCACTATCGCCAGGACGAAGACCTTGCCGACGCTTTTCCAGCCGTCCTTGAGCATGTCGGCACGATGGGCCGGATCGGAAATCAGCGACCAGAAGTACGGTGGCCTGCCCGCCCTGGCATCCTTCAAGCCGGCGAGGATGGCAAAGACCGAGGCCATGAGCGGCTGAAGCACCAGCCTGAGCTTCATGGGCCCGGTGACCCGGGCCCCCATGTCCTCGACGATACGCATCCAGATGTCGTCCATATTCAAACGCCCTGCGGCAAGCCCGGCTACTGCCGCGCCATCGCCATCTGGATGGCCAGTTGCGGATCGACCAGGTGATCGAGGCTTTCTGCCGCCTCGGCGATGGCCAACTGCACGGCCTTCACCTGGCCATTGAATCTGTTGCCTTCCGATCCGTAGTCCGGGGATACCGGCGCACCGGTGTCCTCGCCGAGATCCAGGCCGTCGTCGGCTGAGAAGACGTTCGCCAGCGTCGCATCGATGCGACCCTTGCCCACTGGCTTGCCATCGATGAACAACGCCGCGATGCCGCCCTTGCCCAGGCCACCACCGTCGTAGGTGAACTCCATGCGGACCTGATGGTCGCCCGCCGGTATGGCGCTGGAGCTCTCGACCATGAAGTGCTTGAACCCGCCCCAGTTGTAGCAGTACTTGAGCTTGCCGGCCCTGGCATACAGGCTCCAGCCGCCGATATTCGCACCTTGGGCAATGATGACGCCCTCCGCGCCTTTCTCCGGGACGATGACCTGTGCCGTTACGGAGTGCGATTTGTTCTTGAGGTTCAGGACGCAGTTCTCCGACAGCCGACCCATGCCGCTGAACAGCAGTTGGCTTTTGCCCTTGATCAGCACCGGGCGCCCGGCCGTGTCGGGGTTCATCTTCTCCAACATGCGATCATCGATCGGCAGCACCTTGTAACGCGTGGCCTCGATGATCCAGAGCCTTTGCAGATCGCGCAGCTTCCCGGGGTTCTTCTTGGAAAGGTCCGTGGACTGGCTCCAGTCGGTGCTGACGTCATAGAGCTCCCAGACATCATCATCCAGCGCAGGCCGCGGCGCCATGATCCATGGCGTGTAGTGCTTGGTTACCGCGCACCAGCCCTTGTGGTAGATACCGCGATTACCCATGACCTCGAAGTACTGCGTCTCGCGATGCTCCGGCGCCTTGGCGTCGTTGAACGCGGACAGCATGCTCGTACCCTCGATCGGATCCTGCTGGATGCCTTCCACGGAGACCGGCTGCGGCAAGCCGGCCGCTTCCAGGATGGTCGGCGCCACGTCGATCACGTGGCAGAACTGCGTCCGCAGTTCGCCCCTGGACTGGATGCCCTTCGGCCAATGAACGACCGTGCCATTGCGCGTGCCGCCGAAGTGCGAGGCGACCTGCTTGGTCCACTGCAATGGCGTGTTCATGGCATGTGCCCAGCCCACGGCAAAGTGATTGTAGGACTCCGGGCCGCCGAGCTTGTCGAGGCGCTCGGTAAGGTATTCGGGGGTCTCAAGGGCCTGCAGGCCGTTGAAGTAGCTCATCTCGTTGAAGCAGCCGTTGATGGATCCTTCAGCGGACGCGCCGTTGTCGCCGATGATGTAGTAGACAAGGGTGTTGTCCATTACGTCGAGCTTCTCCAGGGTCTCGAGAACCCGGCCAACGTGGTGGTCGGTGAACTCCATGAAGCCCGCGTACACCTCCATTTCGCGGCGCAGCACTGGCTTGAAGGCCTCGGGCATCTCGTCCCACGCCGGGACTTCCTTGGGACGGGCCGAGAGCTGGGTGTCGGCAGGAATGACACCGAGCTTCTTTTGCCGGGCA
The DNA here is from genome assembly GCA_963785055.1 of uncultured Pseudomonadota bacterium. Classification (GTDB taxonomy): domain Bacteria; phylum Pseudomonadota; class Gammaproteobacteria; order Steroidobacterales; family Steroidobacteraceae; genus ZC4RG30. The sequence goes on along the minus strand of CAWATT010000005.1, from coordinate 461,134 downwards.
AAGGTCTCCTCGCGCTGCTTGTCCCAGCCCGCATCGAATTTCCCCTTGTACTTGTCGGCCCACTCCTTGGGCACGTGGTGCGGCGCGTGCGTGGCACCCGGCGCAAAGTAAACGAAGAACGGCTTGTCGGGTGCCAGCGCTTTCTGCTGCCCGATCCAGTTGATGGCCTTGTCTGCCATGTCTTCCACAAGGTGGTAGCCCTGTTCAGGGGACTTGCCGGCTTCGACCGGGGTGGTTCCCTGGTACAGCGTCGGGTACCACTGGTTGGCCTCGCCACCGATGAAGCCATAGAAGTATTCGAAACCACCGCCACCCGTAGGCCACTGGTCAAACGGACCGACCGGGCTGGTCTGCCACACGGGCACTTCGTGGCACTTGCCGAACTGCGCCGTGTTGTAGCCGTTGAGCTTGAGCGTCTTGGCCAATGGCGCCATGGAATTGGGCAGCACCGAGGAGTAGCCCGGTGCGCCGGTGGCGATCTCGGTGATGCCGGCCATGCCGGCGGAGTGGTGATTGCGACCTGTCAACAGTGCCTGGCGGGTAGCCGAGCAGATGGCGGTGGTGTGGAAGCGATTGAACTTCAGGCCGTTTGCCGCCAGCTTTTCTGCGTGCGGCGTCTGGCACGGACCCCCGAAGGCGCTTGACGAGCCGAAGCCGGCATCATCGATCAGGATGATCAGCACGTTCGGTGCACCCTGCGGTGGGCGCAACTGCGGGATCGGAGTCGTCTTGTGGTCCGGATCCTTCGCATCGTAGGCAATGAACGTCGCCGGCTCCGTATTGCGCATCGGTAGGTGGGTGCGCGGCTTGTTGTCCATGGTGCTCATGCTTGGCTCCGGTCCGTGAATGTAAGCGTGAATTCAGAGTTTGCAACCGCGAGAGGGCGGACGCCCCGGGACCTTGTACCTGCTTCGAGGGTGGCCCATGAGGGGCTCCGGCCCACGGCGCAGCCATCGCCCGAATCGGGCTCGCCGGGTCTTCTGGGCTCAGACGTTGTGGCGGGATCTGCCCTGCCTAGAAAGAAGCCGTAACGAACACCTGGGCGCCGGAATAGTTCCACTTGAGCTCGCCGTCGAACGAGTTCTTGTCCACACCCACCGTGGTGACAAACCGGTTGTATCCCGCCCCAAGGCCCCAGTGCCTGCCAATCATGTACGTCACGCCGGCACGCAGGTCCGTAATCTTGCCGTCGATATTGTCGATCTTGAGGGCAAAGTATTGGGCCTGGGCATCCAGGTACCAGTTCGGTGCAATCTCCCACAATCCGCGCAGGCCGAAAACCGGCAAAGGCGCCGTGACACTGGCGGTCTCCGTGCTGGCCTGGCCGGTCTGTCCGTTCACCGTGCCGGTACCGCGAAGGGAAAAGCTGAAGTCGACGGCATGCAGACCCGCGGACGCGGTGATCTCGTAGTTCTCGCGACGCAGGAAGGAATACTCGTACGCCAGCTCATAGACAGTGGTGGAGTTTTTGGCCGTCACTTCGACGTTGACCGGATAGACCGTGTCACCCACCGTAATTTCCCTGTCCAGCGTCCTGGTGTTGGACTGGCTGATGCTGAAGGCCATTGCGCGGACCTTGTGCTTTGGCGCAAAGCGCCAGGTGGCATCGAGGCGGAACCGGTCGGCGTCCTTGAATCCGAGATCCTTCTTGGTATCGATTATTGTGCCGGTGTTTCCGGCAGTACCGTCGATGGAGATCTTGGTCTCGGTGGTGAGCAGGAAGGTACCCAGCGACACCATGAATGGGTCATCGAACAGCGGGCTTTCCCGGGTTGCCGCCACCTTGATGTCTGCCGCACCGCCATCCGCCGCAAAGACCGGACCATGCGCCGCAATAACCATCAGCAATGGGGCGATACCCGCTGACTTGACCAACATCATGTTCATTCTCGTTTCTCCGCCCGGGAGCTGGCTGCAAGGGTAATCACCCGCAAATTCTAACACCAGTCTGTGCACCAACGGTCGGCTCCCGCAGAACGCGCTTACTTTCAGGCCCGCAAGCAGGAATGCGGTACCCTGACGATCCGACCTTGCTCGCTCGCGACAGGGTTCAATCGCCCTTGCGACGCCACATGTTTTTGCCCCAGGAGACCTTCAAAGTGAAATTCATAATTTCGGTGCTCTGCATCGCTTTCGCAGCGACGGTTCAGGCCCAGGCCCCAGCGCCGTCGAAACCCCTTTCCACCTCTCTCGGGATGGTTGTTTTTCCCGCCAAGGACCAGACGGCACAGAAGCAGAGCCAGGAGGAAGGCGAATGCTATGCCTGGTCAAAGGGCCAGACCGGCGTGGACCCCATGGCGCCGGCTGCACCACCCGCACAGGCGGCGGCACAGCCTGCCGCGCCCGCTCCTGCCGCCGGCGGAGAACGCCTGAAAGGTGCTGCGCGCGGAGCGGCTGCGGGCGCCATCATTGGTGAGGTTGCCAACGATGATGCCGGTGGCGGCGCCGCTATCGGGGCCACTGCCGGTGTTCTGAAGGGCGGAGCCGAAAATCGCAGGAACAAGGCACAGGCGCAGTCGCAGGCGCAAGCGGCTACCCAGCAGCAGGCAGCAAGCCAGCAGGCCGCGCAGCAACAGCAGCTGGATCTCTTCAAGAAGGGTTTCGCCGCCTGTCTCGAATCGCGCGGGTACACCGTGAAGTAGGGGTCGACCCCGCAGTGCCGGGCGCTGGGATCATCAGTGAAAAGCGAAGGCTCCTCCGGGCAATCACTCGACGTAGCGATCATCGGCGCGGGTCACAATGGCCTGACCTGCGCCGCCTACCTGGCCAAGGCAGGTCTGTCGGTTACCTTGTTCGAGCGCCGCGACATCGCAGGCGGCGCAGCGGTCACCGAGGAATTCCATCCGGGATTCCGCAATTCCACCGCCAGCTACACGGTCAGCCTGCTGCACCCGCAGGTGATCCGCGACCTGAATCTCGCGCGCCACGGACTCACCGTGCTCGAACGGCCGCTGCTCAACTATGTCGTGGAGGGACCGGGGCAAGGCCTGTCGATCGGCCCGACTTCCGCCGACACGAAGCGCCGCATCGCCGCGCGCTCGCCGCGCGATGCCGAACGATTCGATGCGTGGAACGCGCAGCTCGGCATCCGCCGTCGGACTGCTCAAGTCGCTGCTGCTCGAGACGCCACCCACCGACCTGTCGCGGTTTCCAGACCTGTGGAGCGCGATCAGCTTCGGCCGTCACTTCCGTGCGCTCGGCATCGAGACGCAGCGCGTCGTGCACGAGCTGTTCACGCGCAGCGCCGGGGATGTGCTCGACGGCTGGTTCGAGGACGAGGCGCTGAAGGCCGCCTACGGCTTCGACGCCGTGGTCGGCAACTACGCCAGCCCCTACACGCCCGGCAGCGCCTACGTGCTGCTGCACCACGCCTTCGGCGAGGTCAACGGCAAGCCCGGCATCTGGGGCCACGCAGTCGGCGGCATGGGCGCGATCACGCAGGCGATGGCGAAGGAAGCCCAGGCGCACGGGGCGCGCATCGAACTCTCGCAGGGCGTCGAGCGCGTGCTGGTACGGGACGGTCGTGCCTGCGGCCTGGTGCTGGCGGGCGGGCGCGAGGTCCGTGCCCGCTGCATCATCGCGAACGTCAATCCCCGCTTCCTGTACCTGACGCTGCTCGACGCGGCCGACGTGGCGCCGGAGATTCGCGCGCGCATGCAGCGCTACCGTGCCGGCTCGGCGAGCTTTCGCATCAATGTCGCACTCAGCGAGCTTCCCGCCTTCGATGAAAGTGGCCCTTCGGGCAGCGACCTGCACCGTTCCGGCATCCTCATCGCGCCGTCACTGGCCTACATGGACCGCGCGTTCCTGGACGCACGCGCCAGCGGCATGTCGGCCGCGCCGGTGGTCGAGATGCTGATCCCGAGCACGGTGGATGATTCCCTGGCGCCACCAGGTCGGCACGTGGCCAGCCTCTTCTGCCAGCACTTCGCTCCCACGCTGCCGGACGGCCGCTCCTGGCTTGAGGCGCGCGATGAGGCCACGCAGCGTATCTTCGATACGGTCGAGCGCCACGCGCCCAACTTCCGGCGCAGCATTCTCGGTGTTTCCGCACTCTCGCCGCTCGACCTGGAGACCCGGTTCGGGCTTCCGTCGGGCGACATCTTTCATGGCGCGCTGGGGCTCGACCAGCTTTGGGCCGCGCGCCCGTTGCTGGGTCATGGCGACTACCGCACCGGCATAGATTCACTCTACCTGTGCGGTTCCGGTGCACATCCAGGCGGGGGAGTGACCGGTCTGCCCGGTCGCAACTGCGCTCGCCGCCTGCTTTCCGATCGCAGGCGGCTGCGTTTGTAGGAACCCAGGAGGCTGCTTTGCAGGCTTTGATTACAAAGGAGTTACGAGCTGTTGCCAGATGCAGACAACAACCAAATACCTGTTGCCATGCAATACCCAAATATGATCAAGTAGCGTAACCGCACAATATGTCGCTCATGGCGACGTGTGCTAGAGCGGTTTTTTTGCCAACAGTTTGTGGATGGCTCCACGACCAAAAGGGGATTGAAAAATGAAGAGCTCGATTGGAATCAAGATTGCCGCCGTGGCCGTGGTTGCTGCGCTGGCTGGCTGCACGGACCTCAAGCCGATCCAGGCGCAGATCGACGACCTCAAGTCGCAGGTTGGCCGTCTGGCTTCGGATGTTGCGGCGATCAAGACGGAGCAGACGCAGCAGAACACGCAGATCGCTGCTGCTGCCTCGGCTGCCTCGGCTGCGCAGGCCACTGCGAACCAGGCGCTGTCCGCCGCACAGGCCGCCCAGGCTGGCGTGAACGACGTGAACGAGAAGGTCGATCGCATGTTCCAGCGCTCGGTCTCGAAGTAAGAACCCGCAAGTTCTGCTTTGATGGAAGACGCCGCCTTCGGGCGGCGTTTTCTTTTGGGACGTCAGCTGCGGGTCAGCCCCTTCAACACACCGCTGCTGCGACTGTCAGGAAACACCTGTCTCTCCAGGTAATCCGGCGAGATGGCCAGATGCTCCATCAGCACGCCCTTCATTACCGCGCGCAGATCCGTGGTCGCGGCGAGATCCCGCCCTTGATGCAGCGCGCTGGCTGACAGTCCCGGCCAGCTCCCGGCCACGTGCCCGCCGGCCACCGCTCCACCCAGCAGAAAGGCGGCGGCACCGGTGCCGTGATCCGTGCCGCGTGTACCGTTGACCGCCGCGGTGCGGCCGAACTCGGTTGCAAGCAGCACCACGGTGTGCCGCCAGGTTTCTCCCAGGTTCTCGCGCAGCGCGCCCAGCGCACGGTCGAGGGTGGCGAGGCGCAGGGCAAGCAAGCCCTCGGCGGCGCCCTGGTTTGCATGCGTGTCCCAACCGGTCGTGTCGAAGACCGCAACACGGGGACCTTCGGGCTGGGCAAGGAATCGCGCGGCCGACTTCGCCGTCTCCACGACCACGCCAGCCAGGCCGCCGCCAGCCCTGCCCTGACCGGACATGCCACCTTCATCTGACTTGCTGCCTTCGCGCACCGCCTCGACTGCCAGCGCATCGGCCAGTCGCACCGACAGTGTCGGGTCCTGCGCATAGAGATCTCCGAGTCGCTGCAAAGTGTCCGCATCGAGCTGCGGCAGACGGCTCGGCGACCAGGAAGCCACCTCCACCGGCCCCCGCATGGCCAGCGGAATGTTCGCGCCCAGTGCGATGCCGTTGCTGCCCTGCTTGCACCCTTGCGGCAGACCACCCAGTGCGCGATTGAGCCAGCCACTGGTAGCCGCATGTGGCCGTGCCATGCCGCTCTCCAGAAGGTCCTGGGCGTCGAAATGCGAGCGTTCGCGGTAGGGCGTCGCCACCGCATGCACGATGCCCAACGTCTTCTGCTGCCAGCAATCGTGCAGGAACGTGAGCGAAGGATGCAGTGCGAAGGTGCCGTCGAGTGGCAGCGCGCCCTGATTCTGGCCCGGCGCAGCCATCGCCAGCGTGCCACGCAGTCGCGCGTAGTCCGGATCGCCCACGGGTGGCACGGCTGCCAGGCCATCCAGCGCGCCGCGCAGGATCACGAACACGAAACGTGCATCGCCTGCGCAGGGTGCGGCGAAGGCAACGCGCGACACGGACAGGCCGCCGGTCGCGACCAGCGTTGCGCTGGCCAGGGCGTGGCGGAGAAAAAGGCGTCGCCGGGGGTCGATCTTCAGGTTCCTGCTCATGAGTGTCTCCTCAGCGCCGCATGAATTCCGGCGCGCCCAACCACAGGACCATGCCCTGGGCCGGATCCTGCGCGCGCAAGATCGATTGCAGCGATGCGCTGTCCCGGGCCGCACCCCAGGAGGCAATGGCCAGCTCGCCGGCATTGTGCTGTGCGCCGAGGCGTTGCCCCAGCTGCTGCGCCCATTCGAGGCGCTTCATCAGTGCCGACGAAGCATCCCAATCCGCGCTGCGATCCGGCCAACCGGCGGGTGAGCCCGGCTGGAAACAGCGCTGGCCCAGCAACTCGAACGGTGCGATCGCAGCACGACCCTTGCCCACCGGGATTTCCAGTGCACGCCAGGCAGCGAACACGTAGTCGCCGGGAGTCCGGAACTTCGCGAACTGCGCTTGCCAGGCTTCGGGCGAATCGATCAACGCGCGATAGACGCTGGGCAGATCACCCTCGGTCTGCAGCCAGGCCTTCGCGACACGGTCGACTGCCGCGGCCGGGGGATCATCCGCGATGAAATGACGGACCAGTTTCGTCGCCAGGTGGCGTGCAGTGGACGGATGCTGCGCGAGACTGGCCAGTGCAGCCTCGCCCTGGGCGAGGCCACCCTCGGCATACGCGCGCCCGAGCAGCTGTTTTGTGCCGGGCTGATGCAGCGCTTCGCGGAAGTGGAAACGCCCGGGCTGGCCACCCATGCCTGGCAGGCCGCGCGTCCCGCCGATCGACCAACCGGAGATGATCGCGGCCAGCGCCTGGACGTCCTCCTGTGCATAGCCACCGTCGACACCCAGCGTGTGCAGCTCGAGGATTTCGCGCGCCAGGTTCTCGTTCAATCCCGGCTTGCGACCGGACGGGTTGCGACCGGGCCGGGCAAGCAGCTGCGCGGCGCGCGAATCCGCTCCCATCGACTGCGCATTGTCCAGGTACAGCAGCATCGCCGGGTGCTGCTCCACGGACAGCAGCAGATCGCGGAACCGCGCCCAGCACATGCGGTCGTATCGCCTCGCGTTCCATCGGTCCTGCAAGCCCGAGCACCTGCAGCTTGTCGACCGAGACGGCAAAGTGGTTGCTCCAGAACTGGACCAGGCGCTCGACGAAGCTGCGATCACTCGCGACACCCTGCTGGGTGCGCGCGGCGACGTCTGCGATGTAGACCGGCGCATAAACGCTGCGGAGGGATTGCGCGATGGCGACGACATCCGTACCGGACGCCCCGCGCAGCTCAGCGACCTGAACCAGCAATTCATCCGACGACGGCAGCGCCTCCCGGATGAGCGGCGCCTCGCCTTCCAGCTCGGCGCGCAGCGCGCCACGCGGGTCGCTGGACAGCCGCTTCAGGTCATCGGGCTTCGCGCCGAGTCCGAACCGGTTGGCTGCGATGGCCGCTTGCATCAGGGACACGTTGGCTCCTGTGGCGCCGGCAGGCGACGCCCTGTGGAGACTACAACGCGCGACCCCGCGCAAGGTTGACGCGGCCGGTCAGTAGCGGACTAGCGCAGCGCCCCAGGTGAGTCCGCCGCCGAAAGCCTCCAGCAGGATCAGGTCGCCGCGCTGGATGCGCCCATCGCGCACGCCGACATCGAGCGCCAGCGGCACGGATGCGGCGGAGGTATTGCCGTGGTCCTGGACCGTGACGATGACGCGCTCCATCGGCAGGTCGAGCTTCTTTGCCACCGCCTGGATGATGCGGATGTTGGCCTGGTGCGGCACCAGCCACTTCACGGCCGACTTGTCGAGGCCGTTCTTTGCGAGCGCCTCATCGACAACACCGCCCAACATCGTCACTGCGATTCGGAAAACCTCGCGGCCGGCCATGCGGATCACGGCACGGTTGCCCGAACCGGGTTCATAACCCGCGCGAGATGCCACCGGTGCAGTACAGGAGGTCCTGGTAACCCCCATCGGCATGCAGGTGCGTGGACAGGATGCCGGACTGCTCCGAGGCCTCGAGCACCACGGCGCCGGCGCCGTCGGCAAACAGCACGGCCGTGGTCCGGTCGGTGAAGTCGGTGATGCGTGTCAACGTCTCGCTGCCGATCACCAGTGCGCGGCGCACGTCGCCGAGCCGGATGAACTTGTCGGCCACGGACAGTGCATAGATGAACGAACTGCAGGCCGCCTCCACGCTGAATGCCGGCCCACCGCCGATGCCCAGCCGCTTCTGCAGCATCGCCCCGGGGTTCGGGAACACAAGGTCAGGTGTCGTCGTGCCGACGATGATCATGTCGATGTCGGCAGCCGTCAGCCCCGCTGCCTCGATCGCGCGGCGCGCCGCGACCTCGGCCATGTCGACCGTGGTCTGGCCTTCGGCGGCGTAGTGACGGCGCTCGATACCGGTACGATCACGGATCCACTGATCCGACGTATCCATGATCTTCTCGAGATCCGTGTTGTGGACAACACGCTCGGGAAGGTACGAGCCCGTACCGATGATTCTTGCGAACATCAGTCGCGGGTAGCCCGGCGAGGGGCTATCAGTCCTGCTCTTCGACCGCGGCGGGCTGCTCGATCACGCGACGGCCGCGATAGAAGCCGTCCGGGGTGATGCGATGACGCAGGTGCGTCTCGCCGGACTGCGGATCCACCGACAGCGCCGGGCGGGCAACCTGGTCGTGCGAGCGGTGCATACCGCGCTTGGACGGAGTCTTGCGACTCTTCTGGACTGGCATTTCTCGATACTCCTGATCCGCGCGTGCCGACTCCGGCGCGCGCCTGGCCTACTTCTTCAACCCTTGACCGCCGAGCAAGTCGGCCAGTCCCGCGAAAGGCCGCTGGGTGTTCTCCTGCGTCTCCGCTACTACATTCACGCCTGGCACCGCAGCCCGTTCAGCTGCACTGCCCACTACAAATCTCGCCTCGCACTCTCCGTCCGGATGGCGCGGCGCCGCGGGCACCGCGAGCAGCAGTTCCTCTTCGACGAGGTCACGCTGCCTGATCCGTCCGTCCACGGCCAGCGCCGTTTCCAGCTCATCGGCCAGTGTCGCGACCTGCGCCTCGTCTGCGACGAGCGCCACGCGCGAGCGACTGTTCACCGGCAGCACGAACTCATCGAGACAGCGCTGGCAACGCAGCCTCAGCTGTGCCCCGGCCTCGACATCCGCAATCACCTGGCCGCCTTCGCGAGTCCAGCCGATCCGCCCCGTTGCCGTTCCTTCCGGCGAAGTCAGCAGCGGCTTGAGCCGCTCCAGACCCGAGAGGGGAATCGAGAATTCGACCTCAGCCGCTGCATCCGCAAGCGCGGAAACATCAACGAGTTTCGACCCGTCCTCCGGCATGGGGCGCGTATCATAGGTAGGAGACCCCCTCAAGTCAAAAGAAAATCCCGCTCCGGCGGCATGCCAAGTCCTTGTTTTCGCGCTGAAGTTCCATGCCTGCCCCCCGCCCGCCTCCGCTCCTGCTTGCCTCGACCTCCCCGCACCGCCGGATGTTGCTGGAGCGCCTGGGCCTGCCCTTCGAGGCCCGCTCGCCCGGGGTGGACGAGGCGCTTCGCCCCGGCGAGTTGCCCGTCGATCGCTCGTTGCGCCTGGCCGCGGAAAAGGCGCGCGCAGTGGCGGCGCAGGTCCCCGGCGCGCTGGTGATCGGCAGCGACCAGGTGGCCAGCATCGAGACGCATGGCCGGGTGGAAATTCTTCGCAAGCCAGGCACTCGCGAGCGCTGCATCGAGCAACTGGCGCGGATGTCCGGGCGCACGGCGCGCTTCCACACGTCGGTAGCGCTGGCCTATGGCGGTGAATGCACCCTCAGGCATGCCGACCTGACGCAGGTGCGTTTTCGCGATCTCACGGAGCAGGAGATCGCCGACTACGTGGACCGCGAGCCGTCCTTCGACTGCGCCGGCGGCTTCAAGTGCGAGGGTCTCGGCGTGACGTTGTTCGAGTCCGTCGTGACGGACGATCCGACGGCGCTCGTCGGGCTGCCACTGATCGGGCTTTGCCGCCTGCTGCGCGAGGCGGGCGTTCGGGTCTGACCTTTGCCTTCGCGCGCGGTTTCGCGCGCGGCTTCGTTCGCGAAGACAGGTGCGGCACGTTGCGAGGTACCGCCGCAGCCGCAGCCGCCGCGACTACACGTTCCCCCGGGATGGTCCCATCCCCGCCCGCTGGCCTGAGCTTTCCCGCGCGCTGGCCCAGCGCATCGAGCACCTTCTTCAGGTCCTGCGGCAACGGTGCACTGATCGACACATCCACGTGCCGTTCCGGATCCATGAAGCTGATGCTGTGCGCATGCAGGAACAGCCGCTTCAGCCCGAAGGCGCGCAGCTGCCCGGAATATTCGTCATCGCCGTACTTCTCGTCGCCAGCAACCGGGTGGCCGGCCCAGGCCGCATGCACGCGGATCTGGTGCGTGCGGCCCGTCAGCAGTCGCACCTCGACCAGCGTCGCGAGGTTGCCGAAGAACTGCACCGGCCGGATCTCGGATTGCGCCGTCTTGCCATTCGGATCCACGCGCACAGTACGCTCGCCGCCCACGCGCAGGTCGGTGCGCAGCGGCGCATCGATCAGCTTCTTCCCCAACTCCCACTTGCCACGCACCAGCGCCAGATACCGCTTGTCGAATGCGTCCTCGCGCAGCATCGCGTGCAGGCTGCGCAACATCGATCTCCGCCGCGAGACAAGCAGGCAACCGCTGGTGTCGCGGTCCAGGCGATGGACCAGCTCCAGCGTCTCCTCGGGCCGCGAGGCCCGCAGCGCCTCGATCACGCCGAAGCCGATTCCGCTGCCACCGTGCACTGCGATGCCGGACGGCTTGTCGATCACGAGCAACTTTGCGTCCTCGTGGATGATGGCAGCCTCCATGGCTTCCATCAGTCGCGTCGGCATGCGACCGGGAACAGGCCCGCCACGCTGGCGCCCGGCGCGACGACGGGAGTCGGCGCCTCCAGTCGCACGGGTGGCACTCGCAACACATCGCCGGCAGCCACGCGAACCTCGCCACCCACGCGCTTGCCGTTCAGCCTCACCTCGCCGCGCCGCAGCAGGCGAAACAGCCAGGTCTTCGGTACGCCTGGAAGCAGGCGCGCGAGCACCTTGTCCACCCGGCTGCCCGCGTCGTCCTCGCCCAGGACCTCATTGCGGACCGCCGTGCGCGCCGGGGTTTCGGCCTCATCGACCATGGGTCGCGCCTGCATCGAGGTAGGGGATCACGTAACGCCTTGTTTTTCCAATGCGACCGAGTATACTCCGCCGCGTCGTGCCGGATCGGGCCGGCTCGCGCCCCAGGCGCGTACCCACCTTCCGAACCGCACACAGGCAAACGGCGCCCCGCGCCGTTCAACCAGTTGGTCCCTTAGATAAGGACCATCGTACGGCAGGCCTGGTGAACAAAACCTCACCGGCCGGCAGGAATCAGGATTGCTCCAGGGTTGCGCGTCAGAGTCGCGGCCCGATGCCAAAGCCAGAAGTGCTTCACCCAATCCTTGCGCTCATTTCCAGTTTACTGGCTCTGCTTGAGTCGCGCTTCCGCCTGGCCGGAGTTGTGGCTGTGCCCGCGTTCGCGGGCGGCCTCTCCGTGCCTGCCGCTCAAAAACACTTGAGTGGAATTCATGAAAAGATTGCTCGTCAATGCAACCCAGCAGGAAGAACTGCGCGTAGCGCTGGTAGATGGCCAGAAGCTCTACGACCTCAGCATCGAGATCCCGTCCCGGGAACAGAAAAAGGCCAACATCTACAAGGCGCGCATCGCGCGCATCGAGCCCTCGCTCGAAGCCGTGTTCGTCGACTACGGCTCGGCCCGCCACGGCTTCCTGCCGCTGAAGGAAATCTCCAAGGAGTTCTTCCGCGATGGCCAGGCCCAGGGCAGCCGCGGCATCCGCGACGTGCTCTCCGAAGGCCAGGAAATCGTCGTCCAGGTCGAGAAGGAAGAACGCGGCAACAAGGGCGCGGCCCTGACCACCTTCATCAGCCTCGCCGGCCGCTTCCTCGTGCTGATGCCGAACAACCCGCGCGCGGGTGGCGTCTCGCGCCGCATCGAAGGCGAGGATCGCGACCAGATGCGCGAAACGATGTCGCAGCTCGTCATCCCGGACGGGATGGGCGCGATCATCCGCACCGCGGGTGTCGGCCGCTCGGCACCCGAGCTGCAGTGGGACCTCGACAACCTCAGGACGCAGTGGGATGCGATCGCCGCGGCCATCAACACGCGTCCCGCCCCGTTCCTCGTCTACCAGGAGAGCGATCCGGTGACCCGCGCGCTGCGCGACTACCTGACCGACGACATCGGCGAGATCCTGGTCGACGACGGCGCGGCCTTCATGAAGGCGCCAGGAGTACATGCAGCGCTTCATGCCGGCCGATGCCCAGCGCCGCCTCAAGCTGTACACCGACGACGTGCCGCTGTTCACGCGTTACCAGATCGAGAACCAGATCGAGTCCGCCTACTCGCACAAGGTGCAGCTGCCGTCCGGCGGCAGCCTCGTGATCGACTACACCGAGGCACTGCTGTCGATCGACATCAACTCCGCGCGCAGCACGCGCGGCAGCGACATCGAGGCGACGGCCCTCAACACCAACCTCGAGGCCGCGGACGAGGTCGCGCGGCAGCTGCGCATCCGCGACGCCGGCGGCCTGATCGTCATCGACTTCATCGACATGGAGTCGAGCAAGAACCAGCGCGAGGTCGAGGAGCGGCTGCGCGAGGCGATGAAGCTGGACCGCGCGCGCGTGCAGATCGGGCGCCTGTCGCGCTTCGGCCTGCTCGAGATGTCGCGCCAGCGCCTGCGTCCGAGCCTGGATGAATCGAGCCACGAGAACTGCCCGCGCTGCCATGGCATCGGCAGCATCCGCAGCGTCGAATCGATGGCGCTGTCGATACTGCGCCTCGCCGGCGAGGATGCCCGCAAGGAGCGCACCGCGCGGCTCGTGATCCAGGTGCCGGTGTCGGTTGCCACCTACCTGATGAACGAAAAGCGCGCAGCCCTGCGCAACATCGAGGAGAAGTGCGAGGTCGAAGTCGTCCTCGTGCCGAACTCGAACATCGAGACACCGGAATACTCGATCAAGCGCCTGCGCGAGGACGAGATCGGCCTCACCGAGAATGCGCAGGCGAGTTACCGCATGCCCGCGCAGCCGGAACCGCCCGATGTCACCGCCCTGCAGCCGAAGAAGCCGGTCGCGCCGGCTGCCGCAGTCGCCGCCATCCTGCCTGCCGAGCCCGCCCCCGCCGCGCCGGAGCGCCAACCCGCACCGGCGCCTGTTGTCGTTGCAGCAACGGCTGCAGCCACGGGTGCTGCCAGCGTCGGCCTGTGGAGTCGCATGAAACGCTGGCTTGCCGCGGAACCCGTCGCCGAGGCGGCCCCCGTGGCCGCAGCGCCCGTTTCGACCAGCACCAGCGACCGACCCCGCCGCGACGAGCGCGGCCGTGGTGGGCGCGGCGAAGGACATCGTGGCGATGGCAACCGCAATCGCAACCGCAACAGCCGTGACAACCGGGAAGGCCAGGATCAGGGCGAGAAGCGCGAGTCGCGAGAAGGTGGCGGCGACCGCAACCGCCCGCGCGAGGGCCAGCGCGAACGTCCCCGTGATGGGCAGCGCGAGGGTCAACGCGAACAGCCCCGCGACAACCAGCGCGCGGGCCAGAGAGAAGGCCAGCGTGAAGGTCAACGCGAAGGCACCCGGGACCCGCAGCGAGAGCGCCCGCCGCGCGGCGAGCGGCCGGAAGGCCAACGCGGCCCGCGTCGTGGCCAGGGGCCGTCCGCCTCAGTGGCAACTCCGGTTGCCCCGTTGGCCTCCGACTCGCCGGTTGATGCCAATGCGGCCACCGAGGATGTGCTCCTGCCGGTCGGAGCTCCCGAGGGCGTCGAAGCCACCGGTGCACCGCGATCTGACGGTGAGCGTCGTTCGCGCCGAGGCGGCCGTCGCCGTCGTCGTGGGGGTGGTCAGCGCGATGGCGCGGGCCCGGTCACGGCCCTCGACGCCGAGGGTGCCCCTGATGCAAATTCGCCGGGCGGCGAGAGTGCCGAGGACTTCAGCCTGCAACACAGCGCCGGTCCCAGCGACTACACGCCGGGCGAGGATTCGATCCGCGTGACGCCGCCGGCCTCGTGGACGGATCCTGCCGATCTGGTCAGGGTGGAAGCACCTGCTTACGTTGAGCCCGCTGCTCAACCCTCGTACAGCCCGGCCCCGGCCTTCGAGTCTCCTCCGGCTTCGGATGCCGCGCCGTGGGAACCTGCGGCGCCGAGCGCTCCGGTTCCGGCCGAGCCGCCACGCGAGACACGCCCGGCCGTCGTGTGGTCGTCCTCAGCGGTGGTCGACAAGGACTCCCCGTTCCGCAGCGATCGAGACGAATAGCGCGCGAACGCCGCGCTCGGCCAGGTCGATGACCCGCTCGAAATCCGCCGGACCCCCGTAGTAGGGGTCCGGCACGGAATCGTCCGTGCATTCGCCGGAGAGGTGCGACAGGAACAGGCGAGCGCGTGTGTCCAGGTCAGCGGGAGCAACGCGCCGCATGGCCGAGAGATTGTCGCGGTCCATTGCCAGCAGCAGGTCGAAACGCCCGAAGTCATCCCGCGTCAGCTGCCTGGCGCGCAGGGCTGACAGGTCATAGCCACGCAACGCGCCGTGCCGCTGGCTGCGCACGTCCGGCGGCTCGCCGATGTGGTAATCCGCCGTGCCGGCCGAGTCGAACTCAAGCTCCAGGTGTGGCGCTTCGCGTGCCGCCAGCGTGCGCGCCACCGCCTCGACGGTCGGCGAACGACAGATGTTCCCGAGGCAGACAAGCAGGATCCGCACGGCGCTTCAGCCCCGACGTGAAGGCAGCGTGCCCCCGACCGCCGGCAGTTGCCCGTCCAGTGTCACCAGTGGCCAGTAGAGCTCAGGTCGCCGGTCGCGGAAGACGAACCACGCGTCCCGCCGCTCCGCCGCATCCGCCAGGTCGAAGCTTGCCAGGAGCACTGCTTCTTCCTCCTCGCCCGCCTCGGCCACCAACGCGCCCAGCGGATCGGCGATGAACGAGGAGCCATAGAACCGTATGTAGAGGTTCTCCGGGTCCTGCAGCGAGCGCTCGACGCCGATCCGGTTCGAGGCAATCAGCGGCGTGAGGTTTGCAGCCGCGTGTCCCTGCTGCGTGCGTTGCCAATGCTCGCGCGAATTCACCGGCAGCGCCGGCGGCGGCTCGCTGCCGATCGCGGTCGGATACAGCAGCAGCTCGGCGCCCTGCAGCGCCATCGCGCGCGCGCATTCCGGAAACCACTGATCCCAGCAGATGCCAACGCCGATTCGCCCGACGCGCGTATCCCAGACGCGGAATCCCGTGTCCCCCGGGCTGAAGTAGGTCTTCTCCTGGTAACCGACACCGTTGGGAATGTGCGCCTTGCGATACAGGCCCAGCACCGCTCCGTCCGCGTCGATGATGGCAACGGAATTGAAGTACGCCCGCCCGGCGCACTCGAAAAAGCTCACTGGCAACACCACGGACAGTTCGCGCGCCAGCGCCGCCATGCGCTTCACCGCCGGATTCTCCGCCAGGGTCGTGGCCAGACGCAGGTGCCGCGAGTCCTGCTCGATGCAGAAATACGGCGTCTCGAACAGCTCCTGCAGCAGCACCAGCTGCGCACCGTCACGCGCCGCGCGCCGGACCAGCGACTCGGCGCGCGCGATGTTGGCCTCGACGTCCCAGCCGCACGCGAACTGCGTCGCGGCGACCGTCACCTGCCGCGCGCCGCGATGCAGGTGTGCCGGGTGCATCGCCTTCACGCCGCACCCCGGTCCGCTGCGGCCTGGATCTGGGCGGTGATGCGGGACGCGGTCTCGAGCGCGCGCAGTCCGTCTTCGCCGGAGACCACCGGCGTGCCGCCGGCGCGAATGCAGGCAATGAAGGACTCGATCTCCGCGCGCAGCGCATCGCCCTGGTCCAGGTTCTGTTCCTCGATGGTCACCGGCAATGGCCCGGGCGGTGCATCGGCCGGACGCTTGCGGATCACGGTCAGCACCTTCTGCTGCAGGTCCATCGAGATGTAGGCATCGTCCTGGAAAATTCGCAGCTTGCGCTCGGTCTTGAGGCTGACGCGGCTCGCCGTCACGTTCGCGACGCAGCCGTTTTCGAAACGCAGCCGCGCGTTCGCGATGTCGATCTCATCCGAGAACACCGGCGTGCCGACCGCATCGATCGAGGTCAGCGGCGAGCGCACGATACTCTGCACGATGTCGATGTCATGGATCATCAGGTCCAGCACGACGTTCACATCCGTACCGCGCTCGCGAAAGGGGGCCAGCCGGTGGCATTCGAGAAATCGCGGGTTGCGCAGCTGTGACTCCGCCGCAAGGATCACCGCGTTGAAACGCTCCAGGTGTCCGACCTGCAGCACGGAACCACTGTTGGCCGCGAGCGCGATGAGCTCGCGTGCCTGCTCCACTGTCTCGGTCACCGGCTTTTCCACCAGCACGTGCACGCCAGCCTTGAGGAAATCCGCGGCAACCGGGAAATGCGCGGGCGTATGCGTGACGACGCTGACCGCGTCGACCAGCCCAAGCAGATCGCGATGGTCCGCGAAACCCGGCACGCCCAGCTCCGCCGCAACGGCATCGCGCGCGTTCGCCTGGGGATCGGCCACGCCCACCAGCACGCATCCGGGCATCGCCGCGTACTTCTGGGCGTGGAAGCGCCCGAGGTAACCGACACCTATCACGGCTGTTCGTATCGTCCGGGTAGCTTGCTGCATGGTCCGGTATTATGCCCGGCATGTTTGCAGGCATTCGCAAGTCATGGCGCCGATATCGCAGCCTCACCGGTCTGCCGCGTGAACTGGCAAGCCTGGGGCTGGCCCTGGCCTTCGGCCTGTTCGTCCTCCCGCCGCTGATCTGGCTGGCTGGCCACCTGACGCTGGGCGACTACGCGCGCAGCTACTCCGGCACGCCTGTTGGCGGGCCGTTCGCGCTATGGGGAGATTTCTTCCGGGGCCTGGCCAGCGGATCGCTCGGCTACTGGACTGCGCTGCTCGCTCCATGGGTGCTCTGGAAATGGTTCCGCATCAGCAGTGCGCTGCTGTCCCGCCCTCGCAGCCGTTCGACTTAATCCGGCCGGCTTGCTCGCGGGCGCAGGTCCGGCGATTCCAGTATCCTTGCGCCTGCGATCATGGATAACGACGAACTGGAAGACACTGCCCGCATCGAGCGTCGACACGCAGTGATTGCGCAGATCGAAGCCGCGCTGCTGGCCGGCCGCCTGGAGGTGTCCGAGGCACCCCGCAGGGCTACCGGAACCAATCCCTATGACAGCGGCGCGCAGCGGCCCGTGGCCTCGCGGGCCGACGGCTGGGGCAGCAGGCGCCGTTGAGGTCCCTGATTCAGCGCTATCGCGGCCAATAGGCCAGCGCAAAGGCTGCCAGCAGTACACCCAGTGCCAGCTGCGAACCCCTCCGCCAGTGACGACCCCGGATTTCCCCGAGGAAGGCCAGGACCGCCACTGCAGAAAGGCAGGCTGTCCATGCCACGGCCTTCAGCAACGGGGCCCGCTCACCCGCCAGGCGGTCGTGGTACTCCGGCAGCAGCAGGTAGACGGCCAGGGTCATGGCCAGTCCCGCGAATATCGCCACCAGGGACCCCATCAGGATGCCCAGCAGGGCCGCCAGAGGCTTCATATGGGCGGGAACTCCTCAGGCCGCAAGGGCATCCAACTCCTGTTCTGGACACTCAGCCTTGCGCACTTGCCACTACCGCCCGTGCCCGTCTAGTGTCTGGAAAGTACAGATTAGCACCCCCCTAACCACCCGGGCCCCTGCCCCGACGGACTTGAGGAAATGCCCCGAACCCTTCGACACCCGATGAGCTGGCTCGCCGTATCCGCGCTGGGACTGCTGCTGCTCGCCGGTGGCAGCTCCACGGTGGCCCCGGCCGCCGCGCCGACCATCCTGCCGCAGGGCGCCATCGCCCCGGCCGAAAGGCAGCGACTGCTGGCGCGGCGCATCGGCGCAATCCTCGAGGAAGCCCACTACAGCCGCGTTTCGATCGATGACCAGCTGTCCGTACAGGTGTTCGGGAATTTCATCGACACGCTGGATGGCCAGCGCAGCTATTTCCTGGCGAGCGACATCGAGGAGTTCCAGAAATACCGGGAACGCTTCGACGACATGATCAAGAGCGGCGAGCTGGAGCCGGCGTTCCTGGTGTTCGCGCGTTTCCAGCAGCGCAATCGCGAACGCATCCAGCACGCCATCGACCTGCTCGCCGTCGAGCCCGACTTCAAGCTCGACGAGCGCTTCGAGTTCGACCGCGAGAAGGCACCCTGGGCCGCGAACCAGGCCGAACTCGACGAAATCTGGCGCAAGCGCGTGAAGAGCGACGCGATTGCGCTGATGCTCACGGGCAAGGACTGGACCGAGACGGCCGACCTGCTGCGCAAGCGCTACGAGCGCGTTCTGAAGCGCACCGACCAGGTGAATGCCGACGACGTGTTCGAAATGCTGATGAACTCCTATGCGCGCAGCTTCGATCCGCATTCGAACTACTTCTCGGCGCGCAACTCCGAGGAATACCGTATCCAGATGAGCCTCAGCTACGAGGGCATCGGCGCCACGCTCCAGACCAGCGACGACTACGTCAGCATCGTCAGCCTGTTCCCGGGCGGTCCGGCTGCGTCGTCCGGCACGATCGGCATCAATGACCGCATTACGGCGATAGCGCAGGGTCGCGAAGGCGCGTTCCAGGAAGTCATCGGCTGGCGGCTCGATGACGTCGTGCAACTCATCCGCGGCAAGGGCGGCACCTCGGTGCGCCTGCAGGTGCTGCCGGCCGGCGCAGCGCCGGGCTCGCAGGAGAAGGTGGTCGAGATCACGCGTGGCAAGGTGACTGTCGAGGGGCAGGCCGCCAAGCGCGAGCGGCTCACCGTCGAGCGGGACGGCCGCGAGCTGTCGGTCGGCGTGATCGCGGTGCCGGGCTTCTACCTGGATCTCGACGCGCAGAATCGTGGCGACAAGGACTACCGCAGCACCACGCGCGACGTGCGCCGGCTGATCGATGAACTGCGCAAGGAAGGCCCGCTTGACGGCCTGATCCTCGACCTTCGCGGCGACGGCGGCGGCTTCCTGCCGGAGGCCACCGCGCTGACCGGGCTGTTCATCGACCAGGGCCCGGTTGTGCAGCTGAAGGACACCACCGGTCGCGTCGAGGTGCTCGACGACCCGATTCCCGGCACCGCCTGGGATGGCCCGCTGGTCGTGCTGGTGGACCGGTTCAGCGCCTCGGCGTCGGAGATCTTCGCGGGCGCGATCCAGGACTACCAGCGCGGCTATGTCGTCGGCCAGAACACGTTCGGCAAGGGAACGGTGCAGAACCTGATCCCGCTCGACCGCTGGTCGCAGCGGCCGGTGGACGGCCAGCTGACCGTCACCATCGGCAAGTTCTACCGCGTGACGGGCGAGAGCACGCAGCACCGCGGCGTGCAGCCCGACATCGAACTGCCCTCGCCCATCAGCCTGAAGGATGTCGGCGAGAGCGCGCTCGACGCGGCGCTGCCCTGGGATCGCATCGCGCCGGCGCCGTTCAAGCCGCTGGCCAAGGCGGCGACTCTGCCCACGGCCAACGTGCTGGACAAGACCGAAGGGGAGCGCAGCCGCAACAACGCGGACTACCTCTGGTACGTCGAGGGGATTGCCGCGGGCGAGAAGGTACGCGCGCAGACCTCGTTGTCGCTGAACCTGGAAGAGCGCCGCAAGGAGCGTGAGACCTTCGATGCGGACCGGTTGCGTCGTGAAAACGCCCGTCGCGTCGCCCTGAACATGCAGCCCTTCCCCACGCTGGAAGCCGTGGACGCGGACTACAGCGAGCAGGTGAAGAAGGAAGCCGAGACCGACGTGCAGCTCGACCAGACTGCGCAGATCATCGGCGACATCATCGCCTCGGCCCCGCCCCCGCGGGGCAGCGGCGCGATTACAGCAGCAGGCCGCTGATCCCGAACAGGTCGCCGCGCAGCACGTTGACCTGTGCGGCGGCGGCCGTTTCCTTCGCCCCGGCCTGCACCGCGGCGATCCGCGCCAGGTCAAGCGATTCGACCACCGGCACAGTGTCCTCGGCACCGCGGTACTTCGCCACGGCGCGCAGCTGGTCGGCAATCGCCTTCACCTCGGCAATCGAGGCCGCGCTGGTCTGCACCGTCTGGCGGCCACGCACGATCTCTCCCATCATGCCCAGCATCGCCGCACCATTGGCGTTGCCCAGGTCGCGCGGCTCACCTCGTGCAACCGCATCCGCGGCGCGATCAACCAGGCCACCGGCCGCGATGCGCGAGTGGATCAGCGTCGCGAAGGCGATCGCCGCGAGGTTTATCGCCCGCTTCGATTCCAGCGACAACCCGGGAAATTCCGGCACGCCACTGCGTTCCAGCGCCGCCATGGCCTCGCGTGCGGCCTCCAGGTCGGCTTCGGCCAGCCGTTGCTCGGATTGCAGCATCTGCTGGCGGCGTTCCAGGCGTCGGCGCGCGAAGAACCGCCACCAGGCCTGGTGGGCCTGCAGCTGCTGCAGAAGCACGGCGAGTTTCGTGCGCACGTCGGCGCTGTTGCGTTCGGCATCAGCCAGCTCGCGCTGTGCGACCTGCAGCGCGTCAAAGCTGCGGCGATTCAGGTTGGCTGCGAACTGCCGCCGCTCGAAGTCCTCGCGCTGCGCCGAGAGTTCCCGCACCAGGATCGAGACGCGTTCCTCGGCTGCGCTCCACAGCGCGCGCAACTGGTAGTGGATCAGCGCCTGCAGGCCGGAAGCCGGCTGGGCCAGCCTGGCCTCCAGTGCCTCGAGCATTTCACGCACGCGCGCGGTCGCGCCTTCCTGCAGCTTGATCCGGTCGCGCAGCCTGTGGATGTCGTCCTGCGCGCTGCCATAGGCCTTCTTCAGTTCCGCGCGGTTGCGGAACAGTTCGAGCACGCGGCCATCCTCGGGCTGCTCCGGCGGAGCAAGCACGACGCGACTGCGCAGCAGGCTCGGCAACTTGATGCCGGGCAGTTTCAGGTATCGGGAAAGCAAGTGGTCAACCGAAGCGATGGCCCAGGTCCAGGCAATACTCCAGCCACTTGTTTAACATTACGTTGCGGGCCCAGCGCTGCCGCAGTTCACGATCCGCCATCGCGCGTGACGCTGGCATGGCCCGGACGGTGACCGACTCGCCCCATTCCTGGGCCTGGACGAGACGCGCGTCGCAGTACACCCGCAGGCGCACGTCGGGATAGGTCGAGACCGCACCCGGCACTGCCGGCCCGCTGCCGTCGAACAGATGGGTGAGCTGCAGCGTGAGCGTGTAGACCGAACGCTCAAGCATCGTGAGCTTCAGGTCACAACCGGCTGCCACCCTCGACAGTTCCTCGCCAGCCAATGCGGCGGGATCACCGCAGAGGCGACGCAGGCGCAGGTAGTTGCTTTCATAAAGCTGCATCAGCGCGACGAAGCCTTGTGGCCGCGCGCGCCAGGTGGACGGAATCAGCAACTCGCTCTGCATCGCGATCGACTATAGCACGCGCTGTCGCGGCGCCAGCTTCAGTCCGCCGCGCCGTGAACTGCGTCGCCTGCCGGCGCGGCGCGCGCCGCTTCAACGAACAGCCCTTCACGATAGAAACGCAGCTCGCGGATCGAATCATGGATGTCGGCCAGCGCAAGGTGTGCCGCTTCCTTGGTGAATTGCGCCGACAGTTGCGGCAGCCAGCGACGCGACAATTCCTTCACCGTGCTCACATCGAGGTTGCGGTAGTGGAAATAGCGCTCCAGCTGCGGCATCTGTCGAGCCAGGAAGCGCCGGTCCTGGCAGATGCTGTTGCCGCACATCGGTGACATGCCCCCGGGCACCCATTGCCGCAGGAACTCCAGCGTGCCGGCTTCGGCCTGCGCCAGTGACACGCCCTGGGTGCGGATGCGCGCGACCAGGCCGCTGGCGCCATGCTGGCGAGTGTTCCACTCGTCCATGCCGGCAAGCACCTGATCCGGCGTGGTGATCGCAAACACCGGTCCTTCGGCCAGCACGTTCAGCTGGGCATCGGTGACGACGGTGGCGATCTCGATGATCGAGTCCAGGTCGGTCCGCAGGCCGGTCATCTCCAGGTCGATCCAAATCAGGTTGTCGCGGTGCTGCAATTCGTCCTCACTCCGGCGCATTCATCAGGGCGCTGTGTCATTCTACCAACTGCCATGCCGATCACCGCAGATGCGAACGCCGAAGTCATTGCCACCTTCGGCCGGCACCTGCTGCTGGAGGACACCGCGGGCAACGCCTTGCTGGCGCGTCCCCGTGGACGTCACATGGAGATCGTCTGCGGCGACCGGGTCCGCTGCGAGTTTCCGGGCGGCAACGAGGCCATCGTCGCCGAGGTCCTGCCGCGCAGCACGTTGCTGCGGCGGAGCAACCTGCGGGGACAGTCCGAGGCGCTGGTGGCGAACCTGACTCAGCTCGCGCCCATCCTGGCGCCGCTGCCGAAGCCCGACCCTTACATGATCGATCGCTACCTCGCTGCGGCAAGCTGTGCGGGCGTCCGCGCGTTCCTGGTGTTGAACAAGCTGGACCTGCCGGCTCCAGAATCACTCGACGCGGATCTGGCGGCCTGGCGCGCTGCCGGTTACGAGGTGCTGCACGTGAGTGCGCACGATCCGGCCAGTCTTTCGCGGCTGCGCGAACGGCTGGCCGGCGAGGTCACCGCGCTGGTCGGCCAGTCGGGCGTTGGCAAGTCTTCACTGATCCGGGCACTGGCCCGTCCAGGCCATGAAGCCGAGATCGGCGAGCTGATGCGCCAGGAAGAAGGCCGCCACACGACCACCGCGGCACGGCTGTACGAATGCACCACGGGTGGCCGCATCATGGACTCGCCCGGCGTGCGTGACTTCGCGCCCGCCATCGATGACCTGCGGCCTCCGGCCATGGGTTTCGACGATGTGCACGCGCTGGCCGCGCAATGCCGTTTCCAGGACTGCCGCCACATGCAGGAGCCGAAATGCGCGGTACGGGCTGCCGTTGATGCCGGCCAGCTGGACCGGCGCCGCTACGACAGTTATCGCCGCCTGCGGCGGCTGTACGAGGAACTCTGGGAGAAACGGCCCGCCTCCGAGCAGGCCCACCGGCCAGGCTGATCACCCCGGCCCGGGAATTCACCCGACGCTGTGACGACCCTGCAGCGCGTGCGCCAGCGTGCCACCGTCGACGTACTCCAGCTCACCACCGAAAGGCACGCCGTGCGCGATCCGGCTCGCGGCGATGCCACGCGCGCGCACCAGCTCGCCGATGAAATGCGCGGTGGCCTCGCCCTCTACGGTGGAGTTGGTTGCAAGGATCACCTCGCGCACCTCCCCCGCTTCAAGCAGGGAGAGCAACTGCGGCAGGCCGAGCTCCTCCGGGCCGATGCCATCGAGCGGCGAGAGGTGCCCCATCAGCACGAAATAGCGACCGCGATAGCTGCCCGAGTTCTCCACGGCGATCACGTCGGCCGGGGACTCCACCACGCACAGCTGCGCCTCATCCCGGCCTGCCGACGCACACAGCATGCACAGCGGCCCTTCAGCCAGCATCCGGCAGCGCTCGCAGCGCGTCACCGCGCCGAGCGCGTGCTCCAGCGCGCGCGACAACGTGCGCGCGTCTTCGCGCTGCTCCTGCAGCAACCGGAAAGCCATCCGCTGGGCGGATTTCGGCCCCACGCCGGGCAATGCGTGCAGCGCCTCGATCAGGCTCGCGAGCGCGGGTGCGTGCTTCACGCGCAGCCGGTCAGAACGGCAGCTTCATGCCGGGCGGCAGCTGCAGCCCGGCCATGGCGCCGGACATCTTTTCATTCACCGCCACGCCTACCCGGTGCGTCGCATCGTTGATGGCTGCGGCGATCAGGTCCTCCAGGACCTCGCGCTCCTCGGTCATCAGCGCCTGCTCGATCTGCACGCGCGACACCTCATGCCGCCCGTTCATCGTGACCTTGACCATGCCGCCACCCGCCTCGCCGGTAGCGGTGATCTTGCCCACTTCGGCCTGGGCCTTCTGCAGGTTCTCCTGCACGGCCTGGGCCTGCTTCATCAGATTGCCGATATTGCCTCGCATGGACTTCAGGACTCCTCGTTGCGGTTCGGTCTCACGGATTCGCTGAATATCGTCGCGCCGAACTGGCGGCGCAGCGTCTGGATCGCCGGGTCTGCCTCAAGGCTGGCGCGCGCGGCCTGCACGGATTCGTCGTTCTGCCGGTCGCGCTCGCGCGCCGGCGATGCCTGCGAGGCGGTGGCACCGACTTCGATCGCGACGCGCAGCGTCTCGCCGGCCAGTCGCGACAACGCGGCGGACAGCTTCTCCTCGCTCGCGGGCGAGCGGATCGACTGGCCGCGGGCATCCAGCGCAAGCCGCACCACAGCCCCCTGCCGCCCGATCAGCGCGCAATTGGCTGCGAGCTGGCGCGCGAGGCCGGAGAGTTCCAGGCGCTCGACAATACGGCCCCAGTTCGCCGGCTCAAACGCCAGGGCTTCGCCACCGCCCGCCTCTCCGACCGCTGCAGCGCTGCCTGCTCCCCCGGATGGCGCGACTACGGTTGGCCCTGCGACCCGCGGCGACGGGCCACCGGCTCGAACGGTGGACGCTGCGCGCGCCGGGGCTCGCGAAGACGCTTCGCCCTCCCCGGGCCGGAAGGCCAACATGCGCACCAGCGTCATCGCAAACGCACTGCGCGTATCCGTGGCCAGCGGCAGGTCGCGCCGGCCCAGCAGCCCGATCTGGTAGTAGAGCTGCAGATCTTCCGCCCCGATTGCCTGTGACAGCTCCGCCAGGACTTCCACCGGCACCTCTTCCTCTTCCCAGCTGCTGCCGGCCGCCTGGTACAGCGCAATGCGCGCGAACAGGCTGTTCAGCTCATCCAGCAACTGCGCGTAGTCGGGCGCCCATTGCTCCAGCGCCCTGGCCTGCTCGAGCGTGACCGCGATGCTCCCTGTCGCCAAGGCCCGCGCCAGGCCCAGCACCTGGGTGCGATCAACCGTGCCGAGCATTGCGCGCGCGTCCGCTTCGGTGACGCCCTGGGCGCTGCCGAAAGCCAGCAACTGGTCGAGCAGCGACAGCGCATCGCGCAGGCTGCCGTCCGCGGCAACCGACACCTGCCGCAGCGCAGCCGGTTCCGCAGGAATCTTCTCGGCCTGCATGATCTGCGTCAGCCGTGCCGCGATCAGCGTTACTGGCAGGCGCTTCAGGTTGAACTGCAGGCAGCGCGAAAGCACCGTCACCGGCAGCTTCTGGGGGTCGGTGGTCGCCAGCAGGAACTTCACATGCGGCGGCGGCTCCTCCAGCGTCTTGAGCAGCGCGTTGAACGAGTGTGCCGACAGCATGTGCACCTCGTCGATGAGGTACACCTTGTAGCGACCGCGCGAAGGCAGGTACTGCACGTTGTCGAGCAGGTCCCGCGTGTCCTCCACCTTCGTGCGTGAAGCCGCATCGACCTCGATCAGGTCGACGAAGCGTCCGGCGTCGATGTCACGGCAGGCGGAACATTCGCCGCAGGGGGTCGCAGTGACGCCGGTCTCGCAGTTCAGGCATTTGGCGAAGATCCGCGCGATGGTGGTCTTGCCGACGCCGCGCGTGCCGGTGAACAGGAAGGCATGATGCACGCGTCCTTCGCGCAGCGCATTGACGAGCGCGCGCAGCACGTGTTCCTGGCCGGACAACTCCGAGAACGTGCGTGGACGATAGGTGCGCGCGAGCGCGGTGTAACTCATATGCGGATCATCTCAACATGTGGAGGCGGCCCGCACCAGCCTGGTCTCCGGCACCCGGCCCGGCCGTTACCGTTGCTCCCTTCCGGGCCTGGCGGGATTCACGGCGTGCCGTCGCGGAGGAGCCAGCGCGGGCCACCACGTACTGTCTGGCGGAGAGGGTGGGATTCGAACCCACGAATACCCGTTAGGGTATTACTGGAATTCCAGTCCAGCGCCTTCGACCACTCGGCCACCTCTCCCGATCCGTTGGGAAAGCGCGCGATTCTAGCAGACCCGGAGCAGACTCCGGCGCCCTGGCGGAAGCCCGGCTCTGCTACTTGCTGTCCTTTGGGGGCGGAGCCGGCGGCGCCGGCACAATTCGCGTCGGGGCCTTGAGATCCGCGTTGGAATAGCGCGGGGGTTCGTCGATGCAGGGATCGTCCGGTCCACGCGGGACTTCCGGCTCGTTGAGGTCGGGAATGCGAACGGCGCGACGCGTATCCAGGCCCTTGAGTCCCGGCGGAATCTTCACGGGCGCCATCTCGCGCGACCCGCTGTAGGCCTGCGGTTCGTTGCAGGTGTTGCCGGTCAGCGACCTGCATCCACCAGCGAGCATCAGGACCGCACACAGCGCGGCAATCCGGAATCTGTTGTCGATGGTCATCTCCCGGTCTGTTCAGGCTGCGACGGCGGTGACAATGCCCGCTCGCGCCAGCGCCTGTTCGACCGACATGTGGTGAGCGGGGGACAGGGGTGTCAGCGGCAGCCTGAGGCGGCCACGGATCAGGCCCATGCGTTCCAGTGCCCACTTTACCGGAATCGGATTGGCTTCGACGAACAGCCACTGGTGCAGGCCCGCCAGGCGGCTGTCGATCTCGGCCGCGCGCGCGGCATCTCCGGCCAGCGCCGCCTGGATCATCTGGCTCATCATTGCCGGGGCCACATTGGCCGTCACCGAAATCGTCCCGCAGGCGCCCAGCGAAATAGCCTCCCTGCAGGTTGCATCGTCCCCGGACAGCAACGCGAATCCAGGCGGACATACGGCCACCAGCTCCCGCACACGCTGCATCGAAGCTACCGCTTCCTTGGTGCCGATGATTCCCGGCAGCTTTGCAAGCCTCGCCACGGTCTCGGGGAGCAGGTCCACGGCGGTGCGCGAAGGCACGTTGTAGAGGATCACCGGGACGCTTGAGGCCATCGCAGCGGCCTCGAAATGACGGTACAGCCCCTCCTGCGACGGGCGGTTGTAGGCCGGCGTGACGACCAGCAGCGCATCCACACCCGCCAGGGCCGAGAATGCGCGTGCCCGCTCGACCGTCGAGGCCGTGCTGCTGGTGCCCGCGCCGACGATCAACTTCATCCGCCCCGCAACCTGTTCGCGCGCACGGGCGACCAGCTCGCGCACTTCCGCCTCGGTCAGCACCGGTGATTCCCCGGTCGTCCCGCCAATGACGACGCCGGCGGTGCCGGCCGCCAGGTGGAAGTCGAGCAGGCGGCTCCAGGCCGGCCAGTCAATGGCATCGTCGTCGCCAAACGGCGTCACGATCGCCACATGGGATCCGGGGAGGATGGCTCCGGCGTGTCCCTCGGAAGTCATGGCGATCGGCAGCTCCTGGCGAAGCGGAAATCGGGGCGGGGGCGCGATGTTACGGGCCTCGCGCAACCGCAGGCAAGCGCCCATGACACCGGTGCAGAACTTGCCTAGACTGGGCGCCGTCAATGAGTTTCCCGTCCGCATGAAGCAGTTCCTGGCCGTGATGGCCATAGGCAAGGACCGACCTGGTCTCGCCAATGAAGTGGTCCGGACCATCGCCGACTGCGGGGCGGGCATCAGCGAAAGCCGGATGCTGCCCCTCGGAGGCGAATTCGCGATCCTGCTGCTGGCGTCAGGTAACTGGCACTCGATGGCGCGGGTGGAATCCGAACTGGCCCGCCTGGCTGAAACAGCGGGCCTGGTCCTGACCCTGCGGCGCACCGAGGCTCGCGGCCTGCGCGAGGACCATGTCCCCTACTCGGTCGACGTGATCGGCCCGGACCAGGGCGGGATCGTGGCCGGCCTGACCGGATTCTTCCTGGGCCGCTCGATCGAGATTGGTGAAGTGGCCACGCGCAGCTACGTCGCCTCGCAGACCGGCGCGCCGATGTTCTCGGTCCAGCTGATGGTCAACGTGCCGACGCGCGTGCATATCGCCCAGCTGCGCGAGGACTTCATGGATTACTGCGACACGCAGAACCTCGACGCGATCCTTGAGCCGGTGAAGAACTGAAGCCGGAAGGAACAGGCATGGCAAAGGCAAAGACAAATCCCGGGGATCCCGTCCCCGACTTCACGCTGCCCTCCACTGCCGGCGAGCCTTTCCGGCTGGCTGCGAATCGCGGCGCGCCAGTGGTGCTGTATTTCTATCCGAAGGACGCCACGTCCGGCTGCACGCTCGAGGCGCAGGATTTCCGCGACCTGCATGCGAAGCTGCGCCGCGCCGGCGCCTCGGTCTGGGGCATCTCGCGCGACAGCCTCGCCTCGCACGCGCGCTTCCGCGCGGCCCAGGAGCTGCCGTTCCATCTGCTCAGCGACGCGGAAGAACAGGCCTGCAGGCTCTTCGACGTGATCCGCGAGAAGAACATGTATGGCAGGAAGGTGATGGGCATCGAGCGCAGCACCTTCCTCATCGATTCCAAGGGTGTACTGCGCCAGGAATGGCGCAAGGTGAAGGTCGCAGGCCATGCCGAAATCGTCCTCGAAGCCGTCCGCGCGCTCGACTGAAATCGAGGCGCAGCGGCGCCTGTACGTGCTGGACACCAACGTGCTGATGCACGATCCGGCCGCGATATTCCGTTTCGAGGAACACGACATCTACCTGCCGATGGTCGTGCTCGAGGAGCTGGACCACAACAAGAAGGGCCTGTCCGAGCAGGCGCGCAGCGTGCGCCAGGTGTCGCGCTTCCTCGATGACCTGATGGGCGGCGCCGACAAGGCCGATATCGAGCGCGGCCTGCCGATCCCCTCGGCATTTTCAGGCAACGGCAACGGCAACGGTGCCAAGCGCGTGCCCAGCGGGCGCCTGTACTTCCAGACCCGCGCACTGCGTGGCGAGCTGCCGGCCGGATTGCCTGGCCTCGCGGCCGACAACCAGATCCTCGGGCAGACGCTGGCCCTGCAGCAGGAGATGCCGGACGTGCGCGTCGCCCTGGTGTCGAAGGACATCAACCTGCGCATCAAGGCCGCCATCGTCGGTGTGCATGCGGAGGACTACTCCAGCGATCGCACCATAGAGGACGCGGACCTGCTCGACTCGGGCATGCGCGCCCTGCCCACCGATTTCTGGGAGAAGCATGGCAAGGGCATGCGCTCCTGGAAGGAAGGCGACCGCTCGCTGTACGAGATCAGCGGCCCCGAGGTCCAGGAATGGCGGGTCAACCAGTTTGTCCACGAGGACTCACCGCAGGGGCTGGAGGCGATAGTCCGCGCCATCGACGGCAAGGTCGCGCGCCTCGAGGTCGCACGCGACTATCGCGGCGAACGGCACAGCGTCTGGGGCATCACGGCGCGCAATCGCGAACAGAATTTCGCGATGAACCTGCTGCTCGACCCGGAGATCGACCTGGTTACCATCCTGGGGCCGGCAGGCACGGGCAAGACGCTGCTGACGCTGGCGGCGGGCCTGACGCAGACGCTCGACTCGAACCTGTTCGCCGAAATCATCATGACGCGCGTGACGATCCCGCTGGGCGAGGACATCGGCTTCCTTCCCGGCACCGAGGAGGAAAAGATGGAGCCCTGGATGGGTGCGTTGATGGACAATCTCGAAGTCCTGACGCAGAGCGCCGAAGGCGGCAACTGGGGCCGTGCGGCAACCCAGGACCTGCTGCGCAACCGCATCAAGATACGCTCGATGAACTTCATGCGCGGCCGCACCTTCATGAACCGCTATGTCATCATCGACGAGGCCCAGAACCTCACGCCCAAGCAGGTCAAGGCGCTGGTAACGCGTGCCGGCCCGGGGACCAAGATGGTCTGCCTGGGCAACATCGCACAGATCGACACGCCCTACCTGACCGAGACCACCTCGGGGCTCACCTACCTGGTGAACCGCTTCCGTGGCTGGGCCCATGCCGGGCATGTGACGCTGGTCCGCGGGGAGCGCTCGCGACTGGCCGATCAGGCCTCGGAGATCCTTTGATTCCGGGTCCCTGAACCCCCGGGGTCCACCGTGGTCGAAACAGCATGACTCGAACGCCTGCCCGCCGGCCCGCCGGCTTTGCCCTGTTCCTGGCGATCTGGCTTGCCGCAGCCCCGGCCCTGCCCCAGCAGGTCCCGGAGACCGGTCGCTCGGCCTACGCCTCGCTGCCCGACCTGGGCAGTGGCGCCAATGCGCTGATCAACCGCCAGGAGGAATACCAGATCGGGCGGATGATGATGCGCGAGCTGCGCCGGGAAAACCTGATCCTCGACGACCCGGAGACCACCGAATACCTGCACCTGCTGGGCTCGCGCATCGGGGCCGAGGCCCAGGAAGGCGAGCACAGGCTCAACTATTTTGTCGTGAAGGACCGCGGCGTCAACGCGTTCGCCATCCCGGGCGGCTTCATTGGCACCAATGTCGGGCTGATCCTGCTGACGGAACGCGAGTCCCAGCTGGCCGGCGTACTGGCGCACGAGACCGGGCACGTTGTGCAGCGGCACATCGCCCGCTCCGTCGAGGCCCAGGGCCGCAACAGCATGACGACGATCGCTGCGGTGCTCGGCGCGATCCTGCTCGGGGCCATCACCGGCAGCTCCGATGCCACGCCAGGACTCATCGCCCTGGCCCAGGGTGCAGCAATGCAGCAGAGCATCAACTTCACGCGCATGGAAGAGCATGAGGCCGATCGGGTCGGCATCGGCTATCTCGCCGCGGCCGGCTTCGACCCGAACGGCATGGCGGAGTTCTTCGGCACGATGATGCGTGGGCGTGGCGTGGCCAACGACGTCATACCACCGCTGCTGCTGTCGCACCCCGTCGACTCGGTGCGCATCGCCGAGGCCCGCGCGCGCATCGCCTCGATGCCGCCGGTGGTGGCGAAACCCGAGTCGTCGAGCTATACGATGATCCGCGAGCGCCTGCGGGTAATCACTGCGCCGGGCGATGGCGACCTGCGCGGCTACTACGAGAAGCGGCTCGAGGCCGATGGCGCGCTGCTCGCCAACCACTATGGCGCGGCGCTTGCCGAGGTCCGCTGGGGCGACCCCAAGGTTGCCGTTGCTTCGCTGGCCGAACTGGTGGAGCTGAACCCTGGCGTGATCCTGCTCCAGGCCGCGCTCGCGCCAGGCGCAGCTCGCCGCCGGCGACAAGGCCGCGGCCAAGGCGACCTTCGAGAAGGGTCTCTCGCTGTCGCCGCGCAACGTACCACTGACCGTGCGTTACGCCCAGGCGCTACTGCAGGACGACAAGCCCAAGCAGGCGCACGCGATCCTGCTGGACCTGTTCAACAATGTCGCGCCCACGCCGGAGCAGATCCGCCTCACGGCGCTGGCAGCCAGCGGCGCGGGCGACACGGGCGACGCCTACTACTACATGGCCGAGTACCACCTCGCCAATGGCGACCTGATGCTCGCGAATACCCAGCTCGACCTGGCGCTGGCTTCGCCGGAGATTTCCGAAGTGCAGCGCAAGCGCTTCCTTGCCCGGCGCGAGGAGATCCGCGATGTGCTGCGCGAGCAGCGCGGGGGCCGTCCCACAGCCCAGCCTGCCGGACCCTGATAAAATCCCGGCATGCATGTCCCGCCCAAGCCCCTGCTGGCTGCGTTGTCCTGTGTGCTGCTTGCGGGCTGCGCCACGCTGCCACCCGGTTCCGAACCCGACCCGCGCGATCCGTTTGAGCCATTCAACCGCTCGATGTTCGCGGTCAACGACACGCTGGACCGGAACATCGCGCGTCCGGTGGCCCGCGGCTACGTGAAAGCCGTGCCGCAACCGATGCGCACCGGCGTCGGCAACTTCTTCACCAACCTCAATTACCCCTCGACGGTGGCGAACAGCCTGCTGCAGGGGAAGTTCGCCCAGTTCTCCAACGACCTCGGACGCCTGCTCGTGAACACCACGCTCGGCATCGGAGGCCTGTTCGACCCGGCCACGCAGTTCGGCATGGACAGCAACGACGAGGACCTCGGCCAGACGCTGGGCAAATGGGGGGTGCCGCCCGGGCCGTTCCTCATGAGGCCGATACTGGGTCCCTCGACCGTCCGCGATACCTTCGGCGACGCCGCGGATTTCTTCATTGATCCGAAGCACTACGTGGAGAGCCCCTGGCTGAAGTACGGCCTGTACGTACAGGAGATCGTGGACCGGCGGGCCCAGCTGCTGTCCGCCGAGGCGGTGCAGGACAACGCCTACGACCCCTATTCCTTCATGCGCAATGCCTGGCTGCAGCGACGTGAATACCTCGTCACCGATGGCGCCATCACCGAGGACGTGGAGTTGCTCATGGACGAAGAGATGCCGGCGGACGAGCCTGCCGACGGAGCCGACTCGCCCGACGTCGACTGATCAGTCGTCGAGCAGCGTCTCGGCCCCGGTCAGCCGCGCCAGCAACCGCAGGCGCTGCGGCAGCGCCTTGAACTGCAGGTCGCCGCCCGCCCCGATCCGCGCAGCGCGCCAGGCAAGCAGCAGTGCAAGGCCCGCACTGTCGGCGTCATCCACGCCGGAGAGGTCGGCACTGCGCGCCGAGCGCAACGCCCCCCGGATTCCAGGGCCCGCCACAACGCATCGCAACTGCTGAAGGTCAACGGGCCACTCAACTCACACGCGCCGTTGCCGGCGTCGCGAAGCTGCGCCGGCGTGCCCTCGCGCACTAGCCCGCGCTCTTTGCGGCAGCTGCCTTGCCCTGCTCTTCCAGGCGCTTGATCAACGCCTCCAGGCCCTGCTGCTGCACGACCAGGCCATAGTCCTCGCGAAAGCTCTTCACGAAGCTGATGCCTTCGATCACCACGTCCCACGCCTTCCACTCCCCCGACGGCAGCTTGCGCAGCGTGTAGTTCACCGCCACCGATCTCGCCACCGGAACGACGCACCTCGGTTCGGACCGACGCGCGCGCCGCGGCCGGGTCCCCCTGGAAGGGCAGCATCCTGATGCGATCGCCGGTGAACTCCACGAGCGCATCGCCGTAGGTCTGCAGCAACAGGTGGTAGAAGGTCTGCGTGAAACGCTGGCGCTGCGCGGCGTCAGCCTCGCGCCAGTACTTGCCCAGCACCTGCTGGGCGGCATAGTCCACGTCGAAATGCGGCAGGAACGTCTGCTCGATCGACTTCTGCAGCAGCGTGATGTCCTTGCGGTAACGATCGCGATTGGCGTCGAGGTCGGTCATCAGCACCTGCGTGCTGGTCTGGATCAACGCCTGGGGCGAGGTGTTGTCGATAGCCCCGGCAGCCGACGCCGGAGCCGCAGGCAGGACCACGGCCAGCAGCAGCCCGAGCAGGGCTGAACGCAGGCTGAACGAATGCATCGGGATCTTCATTTCTCGGCTGTCTCCTTCGAATCATCGGCACCGCGGTTCGCGAAGGCGGAAAACAGCCGGCTCACCAGCTTCTCCAGCACCATCGCGGACTGCGTGTTGTCTATCTGACTGCCCGCGGCCAGATAGGTTTCCGAACCGCCCGGGTCCAGGCCCACGTATTTCGCGCCGAGCAGGCCGGACGTCTCTATGTTCGCCCAGCTGTCGTCGGGGATCCGCTCGAAGCTCGGATCCAGCGCCATCGTCACGACGGCCTTGTAGTCCGTCGAGTCGAAGGCGACGTCCGTGACCCGCCCGATCTTGACGCCGCCCATGGTCACCGGCGCGCCGGACTGAAGGTCCCCGACATTGTCGAACCGCGCCGTGACCTGGTAGCCGCCAGAATCCGCCAGCACGCCGAGCTTGCTTCCCGGCAGCTGCGTGGTCAGGAAGGCCAGCGCTGCAAAGCCGAGCAGCACGAACAGGCCCGTGCCGATCTCGAGGGAGCGTGTCTTGCCCATGGTATTCATCCTCCGCCAGTTCCGGTTGCAGCGGGCCGCCTAGAGGAAGGCGGCCGTCAGCATGTAGTTGATGATCAGCACGAGCACCGACGAGGCGATCACCGTGCGCGTCGTGGCAAGGCCAACCCCTTCGGCCGTGGGCACCGCGTGGTAACCCTGGTGCACGGCCAGCAGCGCGCAGGCAATGCCGAAGGCGAAGCTCTTGACCAGCCCTTCATTGATGTCCCTGGTATCGACCGCACCCTGCATCTGCGACCAGAAAGTGCCGGAATCGACGCCCATCAGCGTCACGCCGACAAGCTGCGCACCGTAGAGACCGATCACGCTGAAGATCGCCGCCAGCAGCGGCATCGAGATCACGGCGCCGAGAAAGCGTGGCGCCACGACATGGCGCATCGGGTCGACGGCCATCACTTCCATTGCCGTGAGCTGGTCCGTGGCCCGCATCAGCCCGATCTCCGAGGTCAGCGCCGTTCCTGCCCGGCCCGCGAACAGCAGCGCCGTAAGCACGGGGCCGAGCACCTTCACGAGGCCGAGAGCCGCTGCGACGCCGAGGGCCGACTCACTGCCGAAACGCGCCAGCAGGTCGTAGCCCTGCAGCCCGAGCGACATGCCGACGAACAGTCCGCAGAGCATGATGATGATCAGCGAACGGGCACCCGTGTTGTAGACCTGCCTGGCGATCAACCCGGGCCGCAGCAGTGCGGGCACGCAGGCACGCAGCGTGCGAAGCAGGAACAGCGTGACGTCGCCGATCTGTCGTATCGCCCCGATCATCGGCTTGAGGTCCTGCCCAGAAGCGCATCGCGGTAGTCGCCCGCCGGATAGTGGAATGGCACGGGACCGTCCGGACTGCCGGTGATGAACTGGTGCACGGACGCATCGGGGCTGGCCTGCAGGTCCGCGCTGTTTCCCGAGGCCACGGCACTTCCGCCTGACAGCAGGTAGCTGTAGTCGGCGATGCTGAGCACCTCCTTCACGTCGTGCGAAACGACGATGCTGGTGATGCCCAGCGCGTCGTTCAGGTGACGGATCAGTCGCAGGATGATGCCCATCGAGACCGGATCCAGCCCGACGAAGGGCTCGTCGTAGATCAGGATCTCCGGGTCCATCACGATCGCCCGGGCCAGCGCGACCCGGCGCGCCATGCCTCCCGATAGCTCCTGGGGCATCAGCCGCGCCGCGCCGCGCAGGCCCACGGCCTCGAGCTTCATCAGCACCAGGCGCTCCAGCACCGGCTCCGGCAATTTCGCGTTTTCCCGCACCGGAAACGCGATGTTCTCGAAGACGTCGAGATCCGTCAGCAGCGCGCCGTTCTGGAACAGCATCCCCATGCGCCGCCGCAATGCATACAGGGCCTTGCCCCGCAGCCCGGGCACCGATTGCCCGAGCACCTCGACGGTGCCCACTTCCGGCCTGACCTGGCCGGTGAGCATGCGCAGCACGGTTGTCTTGCCGGTGCCGCTCGGACCCATCACTGCAGTGATGCTGCCACGCGCGACGCTGAGGTCGAGGCCGTCGAAAATGACCCGGGGTCCGGCTGAATACCGGACCCCGCGAACCTCGACCACGTTGGTCGTTTGCACGTTGGCCGCTTGCACCTTGTCCGCCGGCAGTGGCGCGGTCACTGAAGCCTCGCTCACCGCAATGACCGCTTCAGGTCTTCGATGCCTGGTAGATGCTCTCGATTGCACGGTCCAGCGCCGCATTGAACTCGGCTTCCGACTGCTGCGCGGTCAACCCTTCGGTGAGCGCACGGGAGAAGCTGGCGATCACGCCGTTCTGGCGCGACAGCCGCGCGTTGGCCTCATCGCGCGAGTAGCCCCCCGACAGCGCAACGACCTTCAGTACGCGCGGGTGCGCCACGAGTTCCTTGTAGAAGTTGTCGACCTCGGGCAGCGTGAGCTTGAGCATCACCTGCTGGTTGGCCGGCAGCTTGTCGAGCTGCGCGATCAACTCGGCCTTCAGCAGCTTTTCGGCTCCGGCCTTGTCCGGGCAGTGGATGTCCACCTCCGGCTCGACGATGGGCGTGAGCCCGTGCCCGAGAACCTGCCTCGCCACCTCGAACTGCTGTGCGACGACCGCGCGGATACCGTCGGCGTTGGACTGCTTGATGACCGAGCGTTCCTTGGTGCCGAAAATGCCCTTGGACTTCGCCTTGGCCAGCAGCGCATCCAGTGTCGGCATCGGCTTCATCAGCTGCACGCCGTTCGCCTCGTCCGCCAGGCCCTTGTCGATCTTCAGGAACGGCACGACCTGCTTCCTCGTCCACAGGAATTCGGCCGTGGGCACGCCCTGGATGTCGCGGTCCATCGTGGCCTCGAACAGGATGGCGCCCGCCACGCGATTGCCGCCGAAGGACGGGCTGGTGATGATGCGCGAACGCATGGCGTGGATCATGTCCATCATCTGCGTTTCGCCGGAATAGGTGTTCTCGGCCACGCCATACAGCTTCAGGGCTTTCGGGGTGCTGCCGCCGCTCTGGTCCAGGGCTGCGATGAAGCCTGGCTGGCTGCGGATTTTCGCGGCTTGCTGCTCAAAATTGCTCATGAACTGTCCTTGGGGATGGGTGGCTTCTGGCCGTGCGGGAAGCGCATGTTAGGGCCCCCCACCGCGGCGGGGAAGCCCAGCAGGACCCGACAATCGCTAGGCGCGATGACATATGGAATATATAGGACTAAAATCGTCCTGTATCTCCAAATGCATGCCGGGAGCCAATCAGTGCTGCGCCTCAGCAAATTGACGGATTACGCGACAGTCATCCTTGCCCGGCTGGCCCGCGAAGGCGAGCGGCAGACGGCCGCCCGCATCTCGCAGGAGAGCCACATCGGGCTGCCCACGGTCAGCAAGCTGCTCAAGCAGCTGCACCGGGCGGGGCTCGTGGAGTCCACCCGCGGGCAGCGTGGCGGCTATCGTCTCGCCCGGCCCGCCCGGCAGATCAGCGCCGCCGCCATCCTGGACGCGCATGGAGGGGCCCCTGGCCCTGACCGAATGCGCCGGAAACCACAGCCAGTGCGACCTGCATGGCAACTGCGGGGTGGGCGGCAGCTGGCAGCGCATCAACCTGGCGATCCGGCGTGCGCTGGACGACGTGACGCTGGCGGAACTGGCCGGCCTGGACCGCAATCCACGCGAGTTCGCGCTGTTCGACCTGCGGCCGCGCCCCGTGGCCGGTGGAGTGGCCCGCTGATGTCCACCAGCGACCAGGACCTGCAGGCCGTCCTCGCCCGCGGCTACCAGCACGGCTTCGTGACGG
Organism: uncultured Pseudomonadota bacterium; assembly: GCA_963785055.1. Classification (GTDB taxonomy): domain Bacteria; phylum Pseudomonadota; class Gammaproteobacteria; order Steroidobacterales; family Steroidobacteraceae; genus ZC4RG30. Next base: position 424,148 of record CAWATT010000005.1, on the reverse strand, counting down.
ACATCGAATCCGACACGCTGCCGCCGGGTCTCGACGAGGACGTGATCCGCCACATCTCGCGTATCAAGAAAGAACCGCAGTTCATGCTCGACTGGCGGCTGCAGGCGCTGGCGCGCTGGCGCACGATGCGCGAACCGCACTGGGGAATGCTGCACTACCCGCCCATCGACTACCAGGCGATCTCCTACTACTCCGCGCCGAAACTCAATGCCGATGCGCCGAAGAGCCTGTCGGAAGTCGACCCGAAACTGCTCGCCACCTACGAGAAGCTCGGCGTGCCGCTGCACGAGCGCGCGCGACTGGCCGGTGTTGCAGTCGACGCCGTGTTCGACAGCGTCTCGGTGGCCACCACGTTCAAGGATCGCCTGGCCAAGGCGGGCGTGATCTTCTGTCCGTTCTCCGAGGCCGTGCAGTCGCACCCGGAGCTGGTGGAGCGTTACCTCGGCACTGTCGTGCCCTATGGCGACAATTTCTTCGCCGCGTTGAACTCGGCGGCTTTCACCGACGGCTCATTCGTCTACGTGCCGCCCGGCGTGCGCTGCCCGATGGAGCTGTCCACGTACTTCCGCATCAACGCCGCCAAGACCGGTCAGTTCGAGCGCACGCTGATCATCGCCGATGCCGGCAGCCACGTGAGCTACCTCGAGGGCTGCACCGCGCCCATGCGCGACGAGAACCAGCTGCACGCGGCGGTGGTCGAGCTGGTGGCGCTGGACGACGCACAGATCAAGTACTCCACCGTGCAGAACTGGTATCCGGGTGATGTCGAGGGTCGCGGCGGCATCTACAACTTCGTCACCAAGCGCGGTGAATGCCGGGGCCGCAATTCACGCATCTCCTGGACGCAGGTGGAAACCGGCTCGGCCATCACCTGGAAGTACCCCAGCTGCGTCCTGCGCGGCGAGGGCTCGGTGGGCGAGTTCTACTCGGTGGCGGTGACGAACAACCGCCAGCAGGCCGATACGGGCACGAAGATGATCCACCTCGGCGCCAACACCCGCAGCACCATCATCTCCAAGGGCATTTCGGCCGGCCACGCGCAGAACACATACCGCGGCCTGGTCTCGATGATGCCGGGCGCCACCGGGGCGCGCAATTTCACGCAGTGCGATTCGCTGCTGATCGGTGGCGACTGCGGCGCCCACACGCTGCCCGTCATCGAAGTGAAGAACCCCCAGGCCATCGTCGAGCACGAGGCCAGCACGTCGCGCATCAGCGAGGAGCAGCTGTTCTACTGCCTGCAGCGCGGCCTGTCCGAGGAAGACGCCGTCAACATGATCGTCAGCGGCTTCTGCCGGACCGTGCTGCGCGAACTGCCGATGGAGTTCGCCGTGGAGGCCCAGAACCTGCTGGCTGTAAGTCTCGAAGGAGCCGTTGGATGAATTCGCCATTGCTGTTGATCGAAGGCCTGCGCGTGAAGGTCTGGCGAGCGCGAGGTGCTGCAGGGCATCGACCTTGCCGTGCCGGCCGGTGAAGTGCACGCCATCATGGGTCCCAACGGCTCGGGCAAGAGCTCGCTGTCGCATGTGCTGGCCGGCAAGCCCGGCTACGAGGTCATCGCAGGCAGTGTCCGCTACGACGGGCAGGACCTGCTGGCAATGGCGCCGGAGCTGCGCGCCCGTGCCGGCGTGTTCCTCGGCTTCCAGTATCCGGTGGAGATTCCCGGCGTGAACAACGCCTACCTGCTGCGGGCGGCGCTGAACGCGGCGCGGAAGCGAACGGGGCCAGCCTGAAGTCGACGCCTTCGATTTCCTCAACGTGGTGAAGGACCGCATGCAGCGGATGAAGCTGGATGAGACCTTCCTCTCCCGCGGCGTGAACGAGGGTTTCTCCGGCGGCGAGAAGAAGCGCAACGAGATCCTGCAGATGCTGGTGCTGGAGCCGCGGCTGGCGATTCTCGACGAGACCGACTCGGGCCTCGACATCGATGCGCTGAAGGTCGTGGCCGGCGGGCATCAACAGCCTGCGCGCACCGGACCGCGCCATCGTGCTGGTCACGCACTACCAGCGCCTGCTGGACCATGTGCGGCCGGATCGCGTGCACGTGCTGGTGCGTGGCCGCTTCGTGCGCAGCGGCGGGCCGGAACTGGCACGCGAACTGGAGCAGCGCGGCTACGACTGGCTGCTCGACGAGGCGGCATGAACGCCACCGCGGAAACTCCACGCGAGCTGTGGGAGCAGCGGCTGCGGTCCGCGATCATGCAGTCCGCGCCGCTGCTGGACGCTCGCACCGTACCGGTGGATTCGCGCAGCCGCGCCATCGAGCGCGCACTGGCCGCGGGGCTGCCGGGCCTGCGCGACGAGGCGTGGCGAAATGCCGACCTGCGATTCCTGACCACCGCGTCGCTGGCGCCGCTGCCCCCTGCCCCGGCCGACGAGCCCGAGGCATCCGAACTGCCGGACCCGCTGCCGGGCTTCTCGCGTCTGGTCTTCTCGAACGGCCGGTTTCTGGAACATCTTTCCGACCCGGTGCCGGAACTGCGTCGTCGCGCCACCGCGCTGGTGCCCGAACGCACGAAGCATGAACGCTTCGGCTGGCTCAACGATGCCTTCGCCACTGACGTGGCCCGCCTGGTCGTTGCGGGCGAGCGGCGCCTGGAACTGCTGTTCCTGTCGAGCAATACACCCGATCCCCAAGCTTACTACCCGCGACTCGAGGTCACGCTCGAGGCCAGCGCTTCGCTGACGCTGGCCGAGCGCCACCTCGGCGCGGCTCGGCAGCAATGCGATGACGAACGTCGGCAACCCAGGTGTATGCCGCACCGGGAAGCCAGGTGCGCCACCTGCGCGTGCAGCAGCACAGCGATTCCGCGCGGCTGCTGGATACGCTGCAGATCGCCGTCGACCGGGAGGCGCGCTATGAGTTGACGCTGCTGCAGCTGGGCGGCGCGGCGGCGCGCAGCTCGGTGCGCGCTTCACTGTTCGGCGAGGGCGCCGGGCTGGACCTGGGTGGCGTCAGCCTGGTCGCGGGCCGCCGCACGCTCGATACATCGTTGCGCGTCGACCACGTTGCCGCCGCGGACGACCAGCACGCAGGTCCTGCGTGCGCTCGCACGCGAAGGCGGCCGGATCGGCTATCGCCAGCCGGGTCGAGGTGGCCGCCACTGCGCGCGGCGCCTCCTCGCAGCAGTCGCTGCGCGGACTGGTCGATGGCGACGGCGCGCAGGTGCACCTGCAACCCCGGCTGGAGATCCTCACGGATGACGTGCGCGCTTCCCACGGTGCCACCACCGGCGCGCTGGACCCGGCAACGATGTTCTACCTGCTGTCACGGGGCCTCGACCCGCAGCTGGCGCGCAGCCTGCTGGAATGGGCCTTCCTCGAGAACGCGCTGAGCCGGATCGGACCGACGCCACGCTGCGCCGCCATGCAGAGCTGGTGATAGCCACCCGCCTCGGGCAGTCCCGTCGCGCTGGAGGCCCTGCAGTGAACGCCTTGGCCGGCGCCGCGCCGGCGGCTTATGACGCCGTACCGCGTCCGGGCGGACTTTCCGCTGCTTGCGCGACGCATCAACGGCCGACCGCTCGCCTACCTCGACAGCGCCGCCTCCACGCCAGCGGCCGCAGCGCGGTGCTCGACGCCCTGAACCACTACGAGACGCAGCTGCACGCCAACGTGCACCGCGGCGTGCACACGCTCAGCCAGCTGGCCACCGATGCCTTCGAGGCCGCGCGCGAGCGCGTGCGTCGCTTCCTGAACGCCGCCTCGACGCGCGAGATCGTGTTCGTCCGCGGAACCACCGAGGCGATCAACCTGGTGGCGCAGAGCTGGGGCCGCAGCCAGCTCAAGCCGGGCGACGAGATCCTGATCTCGGCGCTGGAACACCACGCGAACATCGTCCCCTGGCAGATGGCCGCGGCCGCCACCGGCGCGCGTGCTCGCGCGTCGCTCCGCTCGATGCCGACGGACAGCTGCGCTGGGATGCTTTCGAGGCCCTGCTCGGCGAGCGCACCCGCCTGGTCGCGATGGCCCATGTCTCGAATGCACTCGGCACCGTACTGCCGGTCGCGAAGCATCGTCGCTGCCGCCCATCGTCGCGGCATCCCGGTGCTGCTCGACGGCGCGCAGGCCGTGGCGCACGAACCCGTCGACGTGCGCGCCCTGGGCTGCGATTTCTACGCCTTCTCCGGCCACAAGATCTACGCGCCCACCGGCATCGGCGTGCTCTATGGACGCGAGGCGCTGCTGGAGTCGATGCCGCCCTGGCAGGGCGGCGGCGACATGATCCGCACCGTGTCAGCTTCGAGAGCAGCACCTGGAACGACCTGCCGCACAAGTTCGAGGCGGGCACGCCTAACATCAGTGGCGCGATCGGCCTGGCCGCGGCGCTCGACTATCTGGAATCGCTGGGCCAGGCGCAGGGTGGCCGCCCACGAGCATGCGATGCTGCTGGCAGCGACCGGGGCATTGTCGGAAATCCCCGGGATCCGCCTGCACGGCACCGCGCCCGCACAAGGCTGCCGTGGTGTCGTTCACGCTCGAGGGCGTACATCCGCACGACCTGGGCACGGTGCTCGACCACGAGGGCGTGGCGATACGCGCCGGCCACCACTGCGCGATGCCGCTGATGGACCTGCTGGGCGTACCGGCCACCGCGCGCGCCTCCTTCGCCTGCTACAGCACGCTGGAGGAAGTGCGCGCAGCTGGAGCGCGCCGTGCGCAAGGCACGCGAGGTATTCGCCTGATGGACCTGACCGAGCTCTACCGCGAGGTGATCCTCGACCACAACCGGCATCCACGTAATTTCGGTCGCCTCGACCCGGCCGACGCACACGCCGACGGCCACAACCCGCTTTGTGGAGACCGGCTGTCGATCACGCTGCGCCGCGAGGGCGACCGGCTCAGCGACCTGCGTTCGAGGGCAACGGCTGCGCGATCTCCATGGCCTCGGCCTCGTTGATGACCGAGGCGGTCAAGGGCCGAACCCGCGCCGAGATCGACGCCCTGTTCCGGCGAATGCATGGCGTGCTGACCGGCGCGCCCGGCGCCAGCAGGGCCGGAGCTGGGCAAGCTCGCCGCGCTGTCCGGCGTGCGCGAATTCCCGGTGCGCGTGAAGTGCGCCAGCCTGTGCTGGCACACGCTGAACGCCGCCCTGGCTGACAGGCGACCCCGTCGCCCCGGTCTCGACCGAGTAATTCCTCCGCGACCGGAACAGCACATGGGTAGCCACGACCACGAGCCCTTCATCATCCAGCGCGAAGTGGATGCCGTCATGGTCCCCTCGGGCCATGAGATCAAGCTGCAGCCGGGCCTGGCTGGCTTCATCAGCCAGGCCCTCGGTGGCAGCTTCACGCTCTACATCGAAGGCAACCTCTACCGGCTCGCCGGCAGTGACGCCGACGCCATCGGCAAGGAGCCCATGCGTGTCCCCGAGCTGCCGCCCAATGCGACCGAAGAGGACGTGAAGCGCCTCGCCTGGGAGCAGATGAAGACCTGCTATGACCCGGAGATCCCGGTGAACATCGTCGATCTCGGGCTGATATACGACTGCGACGTCACCGCGAACGAGGACGGCACGCGGCGGGTCGAGGTGAAGATGACGCTCACCGCGCCGGGCTGCGGCATGGGCGAAGTGCTGGTGCAGGACGTCCGCGAGAAGATCGAGCAGATTCCCACCGTGAAGCAGGCCGACGTCGAGCTGGTGTTCGACCCCCCGTGGCGGCGCGAGATGATGTCCCCCGCCGCGCAGCTGCAGACGGGGATGTACTAGGCCACCCGATGCCTGACGCACCTGGTGCCGCGTCAACCCTGGCCGTGCTCGTGCGACACGCGCATGCCCAATGGCCGTTGTATTCAGGTCGCGACTTCGACCGCCCGCTGACTCCGCGTGGCGAAGAGGATGCCAGGGCTTCAGCGAAGGCGATTCGCGCTGCGGGACTCGTTCCATCGCTGATCCTGTCAAGTCCAGCCCGCCGTACTCGCCAGACCGCGGACATCCTGGCCCAGGTGCTCGGCCTGCCGGGCGAACGGTTGCTGTTCGTCGATGCGCTCTACAACGGCAAGTCGGCCACGCTGGAGGCCGAACTGCGGCGCGTGGCTCGACGCGGTTCTGCAACCGTGCTGGTGGCCCACAATCCCGGCATCTCGGAGCTGGCCTGCAGGATGAGTGGTGATCCCCAGCGCCCGGATTTTTCACCCGGTGGATGGGCCTGCCTGACGCTGGCGGATTCCACCACCTGAGGTCCGCGGCAGCCGTGCTGGCCACGCGGCAAAGCGGTGTTACCATCCCCTGCACTCGCCCTTTGCCTGCGCATAAGACGGACAATGCAAGCAGCTGCGAACGCAAACGTCCCCGGACCTGGCTGCCCGCCCGGAACCTGAGCGCTTGGCAGAACCCGAAGCCCAGCTCACTCGCTTCGAGCGCCTGCTGACGCTGGTCACGCGCGTCCGGCCCGGCGAGGGTGGCGCCGTGTACCTGTTCTTCCTGCATGCATTCCTGCTGCTGGCCTCGCAGCAGGTGGTCAAGGCGCTGCGCGAGGCCTTCATGCTGGCCAAGTTCTCGGCACAGACCCGCTCCTACGCCGTCGCGCTGGTGGCACTGATCCTCATGCTGATCGTGCCGCTGTATGCACGCCTGCGCCGCCGTGTCGACAACGACCAGCTGCTGCGGGTCGTGACGGTCTTCTTCGTGGTGACGCTGCCCATCCTCGGTTTCCTTGCCCACGCAGGTGTGCAGATCGCCTTCGTTTTCTATGTCTGGGTAGGAATCTACGGCGTGATGGTGATCGCGCAGATGTGGGCTTTTGCGGCCGACTCGTTCAACGTGAAGACCGGGCAGAGGCTGTTCATCGTCATCGTGCTGGGCGCCAACCTCGGCGCGCTGGCCGGGGCCAAGCTGACCGGCATCACCGTCGCGACGCTGGGGCCACTGGGACTGATGCTGCTGGCCACGTGCATGATCGGCTCGACGCTGTTCCTGGCGAAGCCCGAGCGCGCGGCCGTACCGGATGGGTCCCGCCCCATCCATTTCGCGTCCGACGATCGCCCGCCACCACGGCTGCTGGGCGGAATCGAGGTGGTGCTGCGCGACCGCTACCTGATCATGATTGCGGTGTTTGTCGTGCTGCTGAACTGGGTCAACTCCACCGGCGAGTTCGTCCTGGCGGACTTCGTGAAAAGCCATGCTTCCGGCAACAGCATCCTCGACAAGGAACTGTTCATCGCCTCGTTCTATGGCAATTTTTCGTTCTGGGTGACGCTGATCAGCCTGGGCATCCAGCTGCTGCTGGTCTCGCGCATCTTCCAGGTCGTGGGCGTGACCGGGGCGCTGCTGGTACACCCGGTGCTGCTGGCACTTGGGTACGGCCTGCTCGTGGCAATGCCCCTGCTCGGTGGCTTCATTCCGATCTTCTCGCTGCTGCGTCGCGTCAAGCTCGCCGACAACGGCGTCGACTATTCGCTGATGAACACCACGCGCCAGGCACTGTTCCTGCCGGTGGACCGGGCGACGAAGTACGAAGGCAAGATGACCATCGACACGTTCTTCGTGCGTTTCGGCGACCTGATCCAGGCCGGGGCGATCTTCGTGGGCATGACGCTGCTGGGCTGGGAGCCGCACGATTTCCTCGCGCTGAACCTGGTGCTGTGCCTGGTATGGATTGCACTGGCGGTGGCCATGGGACGCGCCTACAGCCGCAAGGTGGGCGAGGCTTCGTCCAATACGGCTCCGGAGGCTGCCGAGCCGATCCCGGACCTTGACTGTGCTCCCGGCCGACCGTTCCGCCACGTGTTGTCATCGCAGGCATTCCAGGACCCGGACCCCGGCGACGTGCTGATCTACAAGGCCGTGCTGCGAGGATGGGCGACCACTGCCGGGTTGGCTGCACTTCGATGCCTGGCGACGGACCTTCACCGGCACGCTGCCGTTCAATACCGAACCTGACTGAACTGCGTGTCGCCGTGATTGCCAGCGACATGGATGGAATGAAGGCGCGCAGCTCCTTTACCGTGAGGCGCCAGCCGGGCTGATGTCCGCGGCTGGCAGCGCCAGCAGCACATCGCGGCGCTTCAGGATGGCGCGCCGCCGCGGCGCATCGAGATAGCCCTCCATCGCAGCAGCAAGACCGGCTTCGTCCAGTTGCGCGACGCGGCGGCGCAGCTCCGCACCCGGCGTTGGCGGGCGGGCCTTGAGGTAGGCCGGCAAGCCACTGCCCGTTCCGAAGGCGCGCGCGAACGTCGTGCCGTACACGAACCAGTCGTTCGCGTCATGGAGTATCGACTCGGGCGTGCGGGCCTCGTTGCCCGACAGGACATCGAGCGCATAGAGCAGCTGGAACTGCGGCTCTGCACGACACCAGCCGCCGCCACGCAGGCCCTGCTGCTGGACTGCGGCCTGCGTCACCCACTTCGCGGGCCGCGCCTGCAGCAACCCCGGCGCGTCCCTGCACTTCCCGCGCCTGCGGTCGCGGGAACCACGCCCAGCCCCAGCAGGCGATCGAGTCGAAATGCCGCCATTTCCCGGCGAACGGCGTCGGTTGACCGGACCAGGAAGACGGCCGGGATCCGGCGGCTGCCGTGTGTCACCGTCACGTTCATCTCGTCGGGACCGATCGGGACCAGTGACACTCACCTCGCCGTCACGCATCGCCGCCTGCACATTGGCGTCATCGACCTGGCTCGGTGCCACGAAAAGGCCTTCTGCTTCCGGCTCGCTCGTCGCTGCTTCCCCCGCGTAGCGCACCTGGGTGGCGCCGGCGGTGAGGATCAGCGCCGAGCCCCTGCCGCGGTAAACCGCCCGGTTCATGCCCGTATCGAGCTTCACGACCTTGCCGTCGAAGCGCGTGACGACGCGCAGGTTGCGCGTCGGCGTATGGCCGATCACGACTCGCGCAACGCCAAACTGGCGCAGCAACGGCTGCAGCACGTCCGCTTCACTGACCTCGTTGCACAGCGCATCGCCGCGATACCAGTTCGGTCCGTCCTCCGAGAGCAGTGGATGCTGTTCAGCGTCCGTGAACCGCCGCAGCAGTTCCTGCTGCCCCGCTGCGGTCCTGGTGCCGGCAGCGGCCAGGCGCTGTGCTGCAAGCCGGGAACGGTCCTCGAAGGGATCCTCCGCGCGAAGCAGGCCCGCCTGCGCCAGCTGGCTGGCCAGGCCCAGGTATTCCGTCAACGCCGTCCGGTAACGCAGGTTCAGGGACGCAAGACTCAGCCCCTGCAACTCCGGGCCCAGGCCACCATGCACGAACAGCGCGTCATTGATGCGGACCGCGACCGGCAGGGACAACAGCCATCGGCCATAGCGCCCATCCGGCGCGAAGGCAGCGCGGTGGCCAAACCAGCCGGGTGGAAACTGCGTCTCGAACGGCGCGCACGGTGCGGTGCAGGACCCTGGCCACGCCGTGCGCGCGGCGTCACGCACGCCTGCGGGTTCCAGGTCCGTGTAGGCGGCCATTTCGGCGGCATCCACGTAGCGCAGATCCCCCAGCAGGTTCAATGCCTCGTGGTTGCCCAGCACGACCTGCAGTCCACCCCCGGCCTGGGCCGCTTCCAGCTGCAGGCGCATCAGCAGGTCCATCACCTTGCGGGATTCCGCGCCGCGGTCCAGCAGGTCTCCCAGGCTCACCACCTGGGCCTTTCCCGCCGCCCAGCGATCATTGCCGTCCGTCACACCGGACTCGCGCAGCAGCGTCAGCAGCTCCCCATGGGCGCCATGTACGTCTGCAAAGGCGATGACACGCTCGACGCCGTCCCACTCGGCGCGTGCTGCCTGTGCCAGCGCCGGTCGTGCAGGCAGGCAGGCCAGGGCGACCAGCGCGATCGCCAGCGGCAAGGCACGGGCAGGGAGCGATTCGGTGCGCATCGGCCGGGATCCTTCAGCTTGCCGGTACCGGGACTGTCGTGATTTCACCGCGATCGAGCCGTTGCAGCAGCTGCTTCAACTGGCGGTTCACACTGCTGATTTCCGCCTGGGTCAGCCCCAACTGCAGGGTGTCCCCTTTCCGGCGCACGCCGCGCGAGGGCGCGATATTCGCCTCAGGGTTCACGGGCACGAATCTTCCGTCGACCAGGCGCCACTGTGCCAGCACGCCGAGTTGCTGCGCCAGCCGCTCGGGTGTCACCGTCCGCAGCCTCTCCACCGCATCCGCCGGCAACCGGTCCACCCGCAGGTACCGCCACACCTCCCCACGGTCGCTTCCCTCCGAATCGAATGCAACGCCGTGGTCCACCGAAAACACCCTCGTCCCCTGCTCCTGCCGCCCGACGAGGAAATTGCCCGGATTGGAATCCCGGTGCCCGATCAGGAACGAGAGGATGTTGAGCTGCCCGATGTGCCGGGCGTAAACCGGGTCACTGGCAAAGCGATCGGGATACAGCACATCGGCCACGGTCTTCACGTCCTGCAGCCAGTACTGCATGACGACCAGCACCTCTTCCGAACCGGGAAAAGTGCGCCTTGCCTCGGGCGCCCAGGACGCGAGGTCCTTCACGGGAATCATGCGCAGCGCAGTGGGCGGAACGACGTACTCCGCCGGCTCCAGGAACAGCTTCTGCAGCTGGTAGGCCGCGAGCTCGTAGCGTGGCTCGTTGTTGAAGCCTTCCGCGCCCGGCAAGGCGCGACGCATCTTCACGCGCAACGGCGGTGAGTCGCCGAAGGTGACATCCGCCCGCAGCGTGATGTCCTCCTTTACGAGCGGCCGGCTGGCCTGCGCCTGGGTGACCACCATCGGCTCGCCCGCAAGCTGGCGCTCGATGTCTGCAACAGGCAGCGTGATGTTCGCGTCCTGTGTCCAGGCCGACAGCGGCGCAAGCAGCAGGGGAATCCAGAAGCCCGTCCGCAGTCGCATGTCGACCCTCCTTCACAGGCCGGCTACAGCGCCTTGACGATGTCCTCGACCATCTTCTTGGCATCGGCGAGCAGCATCATCGTCTTGTCCATGTAGAACACGTCGTTGTCGACGCCGGCATAGCCGACGCCGCCCATCGAGCGCTTGATGAACAACACCGTCTTGGCCTTCTCGCACGTCGAACACCGGCATGCCGTAGATCGGCGAGGTCTTGTCGGTCTTGGCCGCCGGATTGACCACGTCGTTGGCGCCGATGACGAAGGCGACGTCGGTCTGCGCGAACTCGCTGTTGATGTCCTCCAGCTCGAACACCTCGTCATAGGGCACGTTGGCCTCGGCCAGCAGCACGTTCATGTGGCCCGGCATGCGGCCGGCGACCGGGTGGATCGCGTATTTGACCGTGACGCCCTCCTTCTTCAGCAGGTCGCCCATCTCGCGCAGCGCGTGCTGCGCCTGCGCGACCGCCATGCCGTAGCCGGGCACGATGATGACCTGCTCGGCCTGCTTCATCAGGAAGGCCGCGTCCTCGGCCGAGCCGCGCTTCCACGGCCGGTCGGTCTTGCGCCGCGCCGCCGCCGCCGCCGGCTTCGGCGCCGAAGCCGCCGGCGATCACCGAGATGAAGCTGCGGTTCATCGCCCGGCACATGATGTAGGACAGGATCGCGCCCGATGAGCCGACCAGCGCGCCGGTGATGATCATCGCGGTGTTGTGCAGCGTGAAGCCCATCGCCGCCGCCGCCCAGCCCGAATAGCTGTTGAGCATCGAGACGACGACCGGCATGTCCGCGCCGCCGATCGGGATGATCAGCAGGAAGCCGATCAGCGAAGGCCAGCGCGGTCAGCGTCCAGAACACCCACGGCGACTGGTCGATGCGTGAAGATACGCGATCAGGCCGAGGATCGCGGCCAGCAGTGCCGAGGTTGATGACGTGCCGCGCGCGGCAGCAGGATCGGCGCGCCGCGACATGTTGCCGTTCAGCTTCAGGAAGGCGATGACCGAGCCGGAGAAGGTGATCGCGCCGATGGCGACGCCGAGGCCCATTTCGATGCGGCTGACGGCGAGGATCAGCCCGTCGGCGCCGGCGATGCCGAAGGCGCCGGGATTGAGGTAAGCGCGGCCGCCGCGACCAGCACCGCGGCCAGGCCGACCAGGGAGTGGAACGCCGCGACCAGCTGCGGCATCGCGGTCATCGCGATGCGCCGCGCGGTGACCAGGCCGATCGCCGCCGCCGATGGCGATGCTGCGATCGGCGATCTCGCGCGCAGGCTTGGCGACATGCTCGGATGGCGTGACCAGCGTCGTCACCACCGCGATCGCCATGCCGACCATGCCGAAGCGGTTGCCGCGCGCGCGCTGATGTCGGGCGAAGACAGCCCGCGCAGCGCGAGGATGAACAGCACGCCCGACGACGAGATAGGCGAGCAGCGCCCAGGCCGGCATGTGCGTGTCCGTCGCACGGCGTCCATGCGCTCAGCGCTCCTTCTTCTTGTACATCGCCAGCATCCGCGCCGTGACCGCGAAGCCGCCGAAGATGTTGACGCTGGCCAGCACCACCGCGGCCAGGCCGAGCCATTTCGCCGCCGCGCGCCCGCCGCCGCCGCCGCGATCAGCGCGCCGACGATGATCACCGAGGAAATCGCGTTGGTCACCGCCATCAGCGGCGTGTGCAGCGCCGGGGTCACCGACCAGACGACGTAATAGCCGACGAAGCAGGCCAGCACGAAGATCGACAGGATCGAGATGAAGTCCATTGCTACGCTCCCTCCGCTCAGCCCGCCAGCGCTCGGATGCACGACCTTGCCGCCCTGGTCAGCCGGATCGCATTGCCGATCTCGTCGTCGTCGGGCAACCGGGCTGCCCCGCTTCCTTGTCCCAGAAGGCGGAGAGGAAGTTGTAAGATTGCGCGCATACAGCGCCGAGGCGTCGGCCGCGAGATGCGCCGGCGATGTTGCGGTAGCCCATGATCTTGACGCCATGGCGCTCCACCACCTGGTCCGGCGACCGAGCCTTCGACATTGCCGCCCTGCGCCACCGCCAGATCGAAGATCACGCTGCCCGGCTTCATCGTCGCGATCTGCGCGTCGGTGATCAGCCGCGGCGCGGGCCGGCCGGGGATCAGCGCGGTGGTGATGACGATGTCCTGCTTGGCGATATGGCTGGAAACCAGCTCGGCCTGCGCCGCCTGATATTCCTCCGACATCTCGGTGGCATAGCCGCCGGTGCCCTCGCCCTCGATGCCCGCGACGTTCTCGACGAAGATCGGCTTGGCGCCGAGCGACTCGATCTGCTCCCGCGTCGCGGAGCGCACGTCGGTGGCGGAGACCTGCGCGCCCAGCCGCCGCGCGGTGGCGATCGCCTGCAGGCCCGGCACGCCGACGCCCATGACGAAGACGCGCGCCGCGCTGAACCGTGCCGGCCGCGGTCATCATCATCGGAAAGGCGCGGCCATAGGCCGTCGGCCGCATCGATCACCGCCTTGTAGCCGGCAAGGTTCGACTGCGAGGACAGCATGTCCATCGACTGCGCGCGGGTGATGCGCGGCATGAATTCCATCGCCAGCGCCTCGAAGCCGGCCGCGGCCTAGGCCGAGACGCGCGCCCTCTGCCCGTGTGGATCCAGTGCGCCCAGCAACATCGCTCCGCGCCTGGCCTCCCCGATGGACAGCGGATCGGCGCCCTGCACCGTCAGGATCAGGTCCGCCCCGACCAGCACCTCGGAACGAGGGGCCACAGCCGCGCCCGCGGCAACATAGGCCTCGTCGGAAATTGCCGCGGACTCCCCAGCCCCGCGCTCGACCGCCATCTGCGCTCCGAGCCCGATCAGCTTGCGCACTGTCTCCGGTGTCGCCGCGACGCGTCGCTCACCGTCCGCGCGCTCCCCAAGAACAGCGATTTTACAGGTCATTGCCGGAGGACTCTATCACGCAGTCGCTAAGGCGCTGAAACGAGCCTTTCGACATCAGGTGCAAGCCCGGTCAACCCCGAGGCCTTGCCGATCGCAAGCGACTCCTGCGCACTCTTTCCCTCCACCCAGCGGGCGCGCAAGGCCATCATCGCGCCGACGCGATTGCCCGAGGCGCAATGCATCAGCACGCCCTCGCCTTCAGTGCGTTTCAGGAGTTCGTCGAAGGCTTCGACGTTGGCGCGCGTCAGGTCCTGCGCGCCACTGATCGGCAACGGGTGGTAGCCCAGGCCCAGGTGGACGGCCACCATGCGCTCGTCGAAACCAGGTCGCTCGGCGTCCGGACGAAGGTCGATCACATTGCGGATCCCGGCTGCAGGCAGCAGGGCCAGCTGATCCGCGGTCGGCTGCCCACTGACATGCAGCGTGGGCGAGAGACTGATGTGACGCGGCAGCGAGGCGAGTGGATCGGCCGGAGGTGCGCTTTCGGAAATTGGCATGGCGATGATGCGGAACGGACCGGGATCCTGGCCCCTGAGCCCGGGATCGACCAGATAGCGGATCTTGCCTTCGATCGCATACGCAGTTTCACCCACCCGGGTGACGCCAGGCGAGGAGTCGAGTCCGTCCCGCAGCACGCGTATGCGTGCCTCGTCCCCGACAATCGTCACCTCGGTGATCCGGCCCGAAGTGCCCTCTGCCTGCAGGAAGCGGTTGCCTTCGATCAGGCGCAGGCCGTCCGGGCCACCGAGTTTCTCGGAAACCTTCAGGTCCGTGAGCCCTGCAAAACTCCCGTCCGCGCCAATGCCAACGCGCAGCATAGCGCCGCTCTGCACGTTGTTGACGTAGAGCTTGCCGTCGCCGGAAAAGGCAATGCCGTCCACGCCACGAAGGCGCTCGTCCTCGGCAAAGACCTCCAGCGCATTGCCTCCTGGAGGCAGGCGCAGGATGCGTGCGCCCTGCGTGTCGGCGACAAAGACCGCACCATCGGCGGCGACGCTCATGTCATTGCAGGCTGCCCGGCCCGGCGGGAACACATGGCGCGAGCGCAGCGCGCCGGTGGCGAGCTCGAAGGCCACGAGCTCGTTCATCGCGCCCGGCTTCGGCGGGGCAATGAAGCTGGGAACCGAACAGGTCCACAGCGTGCCGGAGGGCTCGTGCGCCAGGACGCCGAAAACCGAACCGAGGCCATTGGCGGCATCGGGACGGATGAATGCCCGCGCCGTGGTCTCGCCTGCCCGTGCCCGGTAGATGATTCCCTTGACGCTCCCGGTGAAGAGGTCGCCCGCGCGCGTCGAGGTGACACTCTCCGGGTGCACACCCGTGTCGTCGATGAGCACATCGCCGCGCGCGGCGGGACCTGCGACCCCGGCCGCGCCAGCAATGAAGCTCACCGGCAGCAGGCCAGCCAGCAGCAACCCGGTCCGCACGGAGTGTCGGCGCATTCTTCAGTCCTTCGGCGCGACGTCGCGGGCCTTGATCAGCCACTGGCCGTTCACGCGCACCAGCTCGTCGACACCACGGCCGACCGCAGCGACCCGCGGCGGCGTCTGCTGCCCCGCGGCCGCAAACAGGGTTGCCCAGTAGGAGTGATAGGTGGCGTGGTCGCGATCCTTGAACTCGATGGTGTGGTTGAAGATCGCGTGATGCATCGGCGGTGACTTCGGCTCACCCTTGGCCTCGCGCTCGGCTCGCGCCTTCTTCATGTCCGCTACCATCTTGTGAAGCGCCGTGCGCCCCTTGGCCTGGTTCTGGCCGCTGCCGAAGGTGCCATCCTCGGTGAAGACGGCGGCGTAGGCCTCGGCATCCATCGTGTCGAGCGCGCGCACATAGCGCCACATCAGCGCCTCGATGTCGGCGCGGTCCTTCATCTCCTGCAGCAGCGTCGCCTGCGAAGCGTCTGCCGCCTGCACGGTTCCGGCGGTGAGCAGGGACAGGGCTGCGAGTGCGGCAAACATTGGCTTGTACATGCAGGTTCCCTACTTTCCGGTTGCGATGTGATCCTGGTAATCCTCATTGGCGCGCGCGATGAGGTAGGCATTCATCGCCGCCACCTCATCCGTGTCCAGGATGTCCTTGAAGCCCACCATGCCCTTGTCCTTGCGGATGCCGTCCAGCACGATGGCATTGAACTGCGCGCGCGTCTCCGGCGTCATGAAGCGCAGGTCCTTCAGGCCGCCGATGGCATTCTCGCCATGGCAGCGCGAGCAGGTCTCGCCGAAGAGCCTCCGCCCCTCGCTGATCTGCGCTTCGCTGGCGCGCAGCGGCGGCGGCGCGGGTACGGCGGTGGGCGGCGGCATGGGCGGCAGCTCCACTCCCTTCGCGTCGAGCCGGAACACCAGCAGTCGCGCCGGCCCGAAGCGCACGGGCGGATTCTGCGGCCGCCAGGCCGGCCACCGGCGAGCCACCCCAGCCCACGTTCACCGCGATGTACTGCACGCCATCGACCTCGTAGGTCATCGGCCCGGCGATCGGCACGGTCTGCGTGGGCATCTCCCACAGCTTGCGTGCCGTCGGTCGGCGCGATAGATGGCCAGCGTGCGGTTGATCGTGCCCTGCACCAGCAGGTTGCCCGCCGTCGTCAGCACGCCGCCGGAACCCGGATACGGGTACGGCACGCGGAACGCCTCCTGTCTGCTTCACCGGATCCCAGGCCAGCAGGTAGCCCTTCTCGCGACTGTCGGCGATCTTCTGCAGCTCGCGGCGCCGCTCCGGGCTGGCTGGTGAAGCGAGATGCCCGCTGTTGGAGCGGAACGGCACGAAGCGGAACTGCTCGTCCGCCACGCGGGCCTGCACGTTCCACTGCTCCTGCGCCGGGAAATACACAAGCCCGGTGAGCGGGCTGTAACGACATCGGATGCCAGCTGTGCGCGGCCATCCAGGTCGGCGTCATCAGCTCGCGGTGTCTCGGTGACATAGGCACCCGGATTCACGATCGGCCGGCCGGTCTTCAGGTCGATCTCGGTGGCCCACAGGTTGGGCACATAGGTCTTCGCCGAGATCAGCTTGCCGGTCTGGCGCGATCCAGCACGTAGAAGAAGCCGTTCTTCGGCGCCTGCATGATCACCTGTGCGCGGCTGGCCGTCGATGTTCAGGTCCGCGAGGATCATCGGCTGCGTGCAGGTGAAGTCCCACTGCTCGTCCGGGACCATCTGGTAGTGCCAGACGTACTCGCCCGTCGTCGACATTCACCGCGACGATCGAGCACAGGAACAGGTTGTCGCCGCCGCCGGGGCTGCGGAAGTGCTGCCATGTGCGGCGAGCCATTGCCCGTGCCGATGTAGACCAGCTTGCAGCTTCGGGTCGTAGACGATGGAATCCCAGACGGTGCCGCCACCGCCGTACTTCCACCACTCGCCGGTCCAGGTCTTCGTGGCCATCGGCCATCACGCTGTCGGAGGCCTCGCCGTCCGGACCCTTGGAGGGATCGCCCGGCACGGTATAGAAGCGCCAGAGCTTCTTGCCGGTCGTCGGCGTCGTAGGCGGTGACGTAGCCGCGCACACCGTAGTCGGCGCCGCCATTGCCGATCACCACCTTGCCGTCGAACACGCGCGGCGGACCGGTGATGGAATACGGCTGCGTGGTGATCGAAGCGTCTGCACCGACCACACCTGCGCGGCCGTTGCGCGCATTCGACGGCGATGAGCCGGCCGTCCAGCGCGCCGATGTAGACCTTGCCCTCCCAGATCGCGATGCCGCGCGATGGTGGGACCGCAGCAGGCCAGGCGTGCCCACTGCCGCGTCCACCTTCGGATCGTAGCGTCCACAGCACCTTGCCGTTGCGCGCGTCGTAGGCGGTGACGACGTTCCAGACCGAGACGTTGTAGAGCACGCCATCGACGAACAGCGGCGTGGCCTGCACGCCGCGATAGGTGTCCAGGTCGTCGTACCAGGCCAGGCCCAGGCGCGAGACGTCTGCTCGTTGATCTGCTTCAGCGGGCTGAAGCGCTGTTCGTCCCAGGTGCGGCCGTAGGACATCCACTGGCCGGCATCCGGGCTGGATGTTGCACCGGCCTCGGCATCGCGAAGTCGCTCCGCATCCACCAGGCCCCGATGCGCACAGGCGGTGATCAGCAGTGCCGCACCGAGCAGCAGCCCCCTGCCCTTCACCGACAAGCCTCGTTCCGTCATCCGCAGGACCCCTCCCGATTCTTCCCGCCCAAGATAGCGCCCTGCGCCGCGGCTTGCACGGCCGACGAAGACTAGCGCGCTGCCTCGTGGCGCAATTGCTCGCCTCGCTGCGCACCCAGGTACCGGCGCACGCCGGCGTGAACCAGGTACAGCAACGGAATCATCGCGACCGCGGCGAGCATCTTGTAGGCGTAGTTCACCGTGCCGACGGCCAGGAACTGCTGCACCGGCCAGTGCTGCGGGCCGATCACGAACGCGATGTACAGCACGATGAAACTGTCGAAGAACTGCGAGACCGCCGTTGAGCCGGTGGCGCGCACCCACAGGTACCTCTCGCCGGTGCGCTTGCGGATCCGCCGGAACACCGCGACGTCGATCAGCTGGCCGATCAGGAAGGCGACGATCGAACCCGACGATGGTCCACATGCCCTGGCCGAAGATCAGCGCATAGGCGTGCTGGATGTCAGGCACGCCGAGCGCGGCGTTGGCCTCGACCCAGAACGGCGCCGGCGCGAGGCTGATAGCGAGGTAGGCCGCGAGGAATGCCCAGCTGATGAATCCCACGGCCAGCCACGACACGAAGCGCACGCCCCGCAGGCCGTAGTACTCGTTGATGATGTCGGTGAGTATGAAAACCAGCGGCCAGTAGATCACGCCGGCGGTGAAGTTCAGCGTGCCGCTGACGCCAAGCAGGCTCCACTGCACAGTCGGCGATGCCGAGCGTGCGTCTCCAGCGAGAAGATCTTGACGCCGACGAACTCCGCAAGCAGCGCATCGGTGACAAAGAAGGCGGCCAGCGCGATGAACAGCCGGATCGCGCGATCGTCAGCGAGGTGGCCGGATCCTGGCGCGCGCATTGGAACTCCCGGGCGCGCCTATTCGACTGCTGCAGAAGCAATAGGCCAGGCCGTCGCGCGCCTCGACCAGGTTGCGGACGCGCGCGAGCTGCTCCTGCATCGGCTCGAGCATGGCGCGAACCGGCTGCAGCGACGGGCCGATCACGCCGCCGGCGAAGCGGGCAAAGCGGACGCGGATCTGCAACGCCAGAGCCTCGGCCCAGCTCAACGACGGGCTCGATGCGCTCCACGGCATAGCCTTCCGGCAGGTTCGCCAGCTTCGCCGCGGCCTTCACGGCGTCGTCGTAGCTGCCCAGTTCATCCACCAGGCCACGCGCCAGTGCGTCGTTGCCCACCCAGACGCGGCCCTGGGCAACCTCGTGCACCTCGTCGCGCGTCTTGCTGCGCCCCTGGGCGACGTGCGCGAGGAACTGCTCGTAGCCGTGCTCGATCGTCAACTGCACGTAGTCGCGCAGCACCGGATCGAGCGGGCGGTCGAGCCGCATCTTGCCGGAAAGCGCCGTCGTCCCGACGCCATCCACCGTGACGCCGATCTTGCCCAGCGTGCGGTCGACGGTCGGAAGCGCGGCGTAGATGCCGATGGAGCCGGTGATGGTCATCGGATGGGCGAAGATCCGATCGGCCGGCGCGGCGATGTAGTAACCACCGGAGGCCGCCACGTCACCCATCGAGATGACCACGGGCTTGCCTGCCGCCTTGAGCGACACGACTTCGCGGTAGATCTGCTCGGAGGCGAACACGCTGCCGCCGGGACTGTCGACGCGCAGCACCACTGCAGCTGACCCCGTCGTCGTCGCGCACCTCGCGCAGCAGCGCGGAAACCGTCTCCCCGCCAACCGTCCCTGGCGGCTGCTCGCCGTCGAGAATCTCGCCGCTTGCGATCACGACCGCGACGCGGCCACCCGGATGGCGGCGCAGCTTGTCCTCCGCACGCAGAACACGGACATAGTCGCCGAGCGTCACATGGCTGTATTCGCGCGGCCCGTCATTGCTCCCGACCAGTTCGACCAGTCGTTCGGCGAGCTGCGAATCCGTCTTCAGTCCGGTCACCAGGCCCGCATCCAGCGCCACGGCAGCGGCATCGCCCCCGTTCGCGCGCAGCGACTCGATGAAGCCATTGGCGTAACGGTCGATGGCATCGGGTTCGATGCCGCGCGCCTTCGTCACGGTCTCCTGGTAGCCCTTCCACAAGCGCATTGAGGTAGACCTCGCTCTCCGTGCGATCCTCGGGTGACATGTCGACGCGCACCAGGTCCTCGGCCCCGGTCTTCCAGGCGCCGACGCGGAACAGGTGCATGTCGACGGACAGCTTGTCGAGCAGGCCCTTGAGGTAGGTGCGGTAGCGCTCATAGCCCTCGATCATCACCTCGCCGAAGGGGTCCACGTAGACCTCGTCGGCCTGCGCGGCGAGGAAGTACTGGGCCTGGTTGTAGCTGTTGGACCAGGCGATCACCTTCTTGCCGGTGGCGCGGAATTCCTGCAGCGCATTGGCGATCTCGGTCAGCGTCGGCTGGCCGGCGCCGCCCATGTGGTCGAGCCTCAGCACGATCGCCTCGACCCGATCGTCGTTCGCGGCGGCGCGGATCGATTCGGTGAGGTCCCAGAGCAGTGTCTGGGTCTGCCCCCGGCCGCTGGCCTCGTCGAAGGCGCGCTGGATCGGATCGCTGGCCAGCTGCTCGACGATCTCGCCCTGGGGCTGGATGAACAGCGCAGCCTTCGACGGCACGCGCGGGACGGTGCCGCGCAACGCCCCGACGATGAAGCCGAAGATCAGCAGCAGCAGGACCAGGTGCAGCACGCGGCGCAGCCCATCGAGGCCGCGCCAGACGCCGCGGAAGAACCTGCCTACCGCGCTGCCAGGGGATCAGACCTTCTCTTCGATGCGCGCGGCCTTGCCGGACAGGTCGCGCAGGTAGTACAGCTTGGCGCGACGCACGTTGCCGCGGCGCTTCACCGAGATGTCGGCGATCGACGGGCTGTACAGCTGGAACACGCGTTCGACGCCCTCGCCGTGCGAGATCTTGCGCACGGTGACCGAGGAGTTGAGGCCGCGGTTGCTGCGCGCGATCACGACGCCTTCGTAGGCCTGCACGCGCTCGCGGTCGCCTTCCGTCACCTTCACGTTCACGACGATGGTGTCGCCGGGCTTGAACTCCGGGACCTTGCGCGTGGCGCGTCTCGGCTTCGATCTGCTGGATGATGTGGTTCATTTGTCTGATCTGCCTTTCCTGCAAAAACTCGTTCAACAATTCCGTCTCTTCCGGCACCGCCCGGCGCGCGCGCCAGGAACAGGTCCGGCCGCCGCACCCAGGTGCGCCCCAGCGCCTGCTTGCAGGCGCCAGCGCCGGATGCGCTCATGGTCACCGCCCTGCAGCACCTCCGGCACCTGCGAGCCCCTCGAACTCCTCGGGCCGGGTGTAGTGCGGCCAGTCCAGAAGACCGGTCGCGAACGACTCCTCGACACTCGAGCGCGCATCGTTCGAGCGCGCCGTCCATCAACCTCGCCAGCGCGTCGATCACGACCAGCGCCGGCAGCTCGCCGCCCGAGAGCACGTAGTCTCCGACAGACAGCTCCTCGTCGATCGACGTCGCGATCACGCGCTCGTCGATCCCTTCATATCGGCCGGCCACCAGCACCAGCCCCGGCTCCAGCCGCAGCGCCGCAGCGCAGGCCTGGTCGAAGCGCCGGCCCTGCGCCGACAGATACACCCGCCGGCTGCCGCGGCACCCGGGCCGCCGCCGCCGCAATCGCTGCACTCAGCGGCTCCGGCTTCATCACCATCCCCGGCCCGCCGCCATAGGGCCGGTCGTCGACCGTGCGGTGCGCGTCGTGCGTGTGATCCGCGCACGGATCCTCGGTGCCCACCGACAGCAGCCCCCGCCGGATGCGCCCGGCCAGTGATGCCGTGGGTCAGCGCCTGCCGGATCATCTCCGGAAACAGCGTCACGACCTCGATCTTCATCCGGCGATCTTCATCCCAGCTCCGCAGGCCAGTCGACACTGATCCGCCGCGCTGCAACGTCAATCTTCACCAGGTGCTTCGGCACAGCAGGCACCCAGTGCTCGCGCGTGCCGACACGTCTCGTCCTTCACCACCATCACCGGCTCCGACCGGCAGATCCACGTAGAATGCGCACCGTGCCGAGCCGGCTGCCCTCGAGATTGCGCACCTCGAAGCCCAGCAGGTCGTCGCGGTAGTGCTCGCGTTCTCAGCAAGCGGCGGCATTTCACTGCGCGCCACCTTCGATCCGCCAACCCGACCAGCGCCTGCGCCGCATCGCGGTCGTCGACGCCCTCGAGCTTGTACCCGGAAGCCCTGCTGGTGCGGCGCCGCTTCCAGTACCCGCACTGCCGCGCCGCTCGTTCCGCGGCGAACACAACTGCCAGTGCTCATGCTCGAGCAGCGCTTCGGGCGGATCGGTGAACGAGCGCACCCGCACCCAGCCCCTGACACCCTGGGCAGTACCGACCTGCCCCAGCGTCAGCGCAGCGCGGAGTCATCAGCGGCAGCGGCAAGCCGCCTGCTTGCGATAGGCCTTTACCAGCTGCGCCACGCGCTCGGACTGCTGCGCGCCCTGGCCGACCCAGTGGTCGATGCGCGGCAGGTCCAGGCGGATCTTCGTGTCGTTCTTGCGCGCCGTGGGATTGAAGAACCCCACCATCTCAAGGCTCTTGCCGCCCTGGCGCTTGCGATGGTCCGTGACCACCACGTGATAGAAGGGGGAATTGCGCGCACCGCGCCGTGTCAGACGAATGGTCACCATAATCGGGTCAAGGCCTCAGTCGTGAAGGGCTACCGAAAAAGAGCGCGGATTCTACGCAGATCAACGGCTTGGGGCAAATGGCCCGCCGCCGCCCATCTTGCCCGCCCATCGCGCCCAGCATCCGCTGCAGCTTGCCGCTGCCCAGCTGCTTCATCATCTTCTGCATCGACTGGTGCTGCTTGAGCAGCCGGTTGACGTCCTGAACCTGCATGCCCGCCCCTGCTGCGATGCGGCGGCGCCGGGAGCCATCGATCAGCTCCGGACTGCGGCGCTCGCGGGGAGTCATGGAGTCGATCAGCGCAATCTGGCGCTTGAGTTCGCGGTCACCCTGCCCCGGGGCCATCTTGCGCGCCGCGGCCGCGCCTCCCGGCAGCTTGTCCAGCATGGAGTCCATGCCGCCCATCTTCTGCAGCTGCTGAAGTTGTGCACTTCAAGTCATTGAAATCGAAACCCTTGCCCTTGGCCACCTTCTTGGCCAGGCGCTCGGCTTCTTCCTGGTCGACGTTGCGGCGGACCTCCTCGACCAGCGCCACGACGTCGCCCATGCCCAGGATGCGACGCGCCATGCGGTCGGGATCGAACGGCTCCAGCGCCATCGGTCTTCTCGCCGGTGCCCACGAACAGGATCGGCTCGCCGGTGACCTCGCGGACCGACAGCGCCGCGCCGCCGCGGGCATCGCCATCGGCCTTGGTCAGGATCACGCCGGTCAGCGCGAGCGCGGCGCCAAAGGCCTGGGCCGCATTGACCGCGTCCTGCCCGGCCATCGCATCGACGACGAACAGGCGTTCGTGCGGACTTGACCGCGGCGTCGATGTCGCGCACTTCCTGCATCAGCTCGCTGTCGACATGCAGGCGTCCGGCGGTGTCGACGATCAGCACGTCGAACAGCCCGCGACGCGCCTCGACCAGCGCATCGGCGGCAATCATCGGCGGCGAAGCCCCGGGCGCCACGGGAAAGAACGACAGCGCCAACCGAATCGGCGAGGCGCTGCAACTGCAGCACGGCCGCTGGCCGGCGAATATCGGTGCTCGACCAGCAGCACCCGCTTTTTCGTGGCGATCAGCCGGCGCGCGAGCTTGCCCGCCGTGGTCGTCTTGCCCGCGCCCTGCAGGCCAGCCAGCAGGATCACGGCAGGCGGCTGCACGCGCAGGTCGAGTTCGCGACGCGCGCCGCCCATCAGCGCGACGAGCTCCTCGTGGATCACGCCGATCAGCGCCTGCCCCGGAGTCAGGCTGCCGACCACCTCGGCACCGAGGCCTTGGCCTTGACCGATTCGATGAAGCGCTTGACGACCGGCAGTGCGACGTCGGCCTCGAGCAGCGCCATGCGCACTTCGCGCAGCGACTCGGCGATGTTTTCCTCGGTCAGGCGGCCGCGGCCGCGCAGTGCGTTGGCGGCGGCGCTGAGCCGTTCGGTGAGTTTGGAGAACATCGGGCGATTATAGCGGGGTGGCCGACCGCAGGACCTGGGTGAGCGCTCGCGAGAGCGTCGAAACCCCGATCACCTCGATGTCCGCGCTCGGCGTGCGCGGCATGTTCTCCTGAGGCACCAGCGCGCGGCGAAAGCCCTGCTTCGCCGCCTCGCGGATGCGTTCCTCACCGTAGGGAACCGGGCCGCACCTCCCCGGTGAGGCCCAGCTCGCCGAAAGCCACGAGATCCGGCGGCAGCGCCACGCCGCGCAGGCTCGAGGCCAGCGCGAGCGCAACCGGCAGGTCCCATGCCGGTTCGTCGATGGACAGTCCGCCCACCACGTTTGCAAACACATCGTGCTCCTGCAGCGCCACGCCACCGTGGCGGCTCAGCACCGCCAGCACCATCGCGAGCCGGCCTGCGTCGAGCCCCTGTGCGACGCGACGTGGCGAGGACAATCGGGAGGCATCTGTCAGCCCCTGCACCTCGACCAGCAACGGACGCGTGCCATCGCGCGTGACCATCACGAGGCTGCCTACCACGGGCTGCGGCGCGCGGGACAGGTAGATTGCCGACGGATTGCGCACCTCGCGCAGGCCGTTTTCCTGCATCAGGAAGAAGCCGAGCTCATTGGCGGCACCAAAGCGGTTCTTTGCAGCGCGCACGCGCCGCAGGCGGCTGCCGGCGTCGCGCTCGAAATACAGCACGCAATCGACCAGGTGCTCGAGCATGCGCGGTCCCGCGATTGCGCCATCCTTGGTCACATGGCCAACGATCAGCACCGAGGTTCCGCTGGACTTGGCATGGCGCACCAGTGCGGCAGTGCACTCCCGCAACTGCGAGACCGAGCCGGCGGCGCCGGTGACTTCCGAAAACTGCATGGTCTGGATCGAATCCACGATCAGCAGCCGCGGAGACATCGCTTCGCTCTGGGCAAGCACCGTGGCCAGGTCGGTTTCCGGCAGCAGGCGCACGCCCGTGTAGGTGCCGCCGAGCCGCGTGGCGCGCAGCGCGATCTGCTCGGCGGACTCCTCGCCGCTCGCATACAGGACCCCGGACGCGGAGGCCGCAGCCGCCACCTGCAGCAGCAGCGTGGACTTGCCAATGCCCGGTTCGCCGCCGATCAGCGTGACGGACCCGGGCAGCAGTCCCCCACCGAGCACGCGATCCAGCTCGCCCATGCCCAGTTCCAGTCGCGCAGGCTGGGCCGCTGCGCTCGCCACCGCACCGGCCAGTTCGACGGCTGCTTCGGGTGCCACAAGTGACGCATTCCGCCGTGCGGCCGAACCGCGTGCCGACGTGCCAACCGGCCTTGCAGACAGTGAGTTCCACTCCCCGCAGTGGGGGCACTGGCCTTGCCACTTGGCGGTTTCGCCCTGGCAGGCCTGACAGACCTGGATTACCTGGGAACGGGCCATGAATGTGACGTGGGCAGAAGTCCTGCAGGAACTGTAAACAGCGGCGATGCTAGCACGCGACCTGGCACACAGATCGGCCACAAAAGACAGAAAAACAAGGCCTTGTCAGTGCATGCGCGACACAAGTTAAGTACGATCCGCTGCACCGTAACCACGGAGCGCCGGCGTGCCCGGCCACTGCTGATGAGTCTGAAGGGCAAGCTGCTCTGCGTCGGACAAACCGACACAGGCAGGATCCGCGAGCACAACGAAGACATGATCGCCTTTGATGGCGAGCTGGGCCTGCTTGTGCTCGCCGACGGCATGGGTGGATACAACGCCGGTGAAGTGGCCAGCGGCATCGCGGTCAAGACGATCTTCAACCTGGTGCGCGAGGCGCTCGAGACCCAGGACCTGACGCTCGCCGACCGCCACAGCGGCATGTCCCGCCCGTCCATCATCCTGCGCGATGCGATACAGCGCGCCAACAAGATCATCTACCAGACCGCGCGCAGCCAGCCCAACTGCGAAGGCATGGGCACGACGGTGGTCGCTTCGCTGTTCTTCGACAACCGCATCGCGATCGCCCACGTCGGGGACTCCCGCCTGTACCGCCTGCGCGGGGGCCAGATGGAGCAGGTCACGCTCGACCACTCGCTGCTCCAGGAGCTGGTCGACCGCGGCTTCTACTCCCCCGAGGAGGCCCAGCGGGCATCAAACAAGAACTATGTGACGCGCGCCCTCGGCGTGGAGCCCAATGTCGAGGTGGAATTGCAGGAACAGCCGGCCCAGAAGGGGGACGTCTACCTGCTCTGCTCCGATGGCCTGTCCGACATGATCGAGGACGACGACATGGGGCTGACGATCACGACTTTCGGCCAGAACCTCAATACGGTGGCCCAGCACCTGGTCCAGTTGGCCAACGACAATGGCGGAAAAGACAATATCTCGGTCCTGATGGCGCAGGTTCTGGACTCGTTCCCGGCGCAGCACGGTATATTTGACAGAATCCTGAAATGGTTCAGCTGAACCCAAGGTGCAGGGTATGGCGCGCTTGATATTGAGTCTCGATGGCCAGGTAATGGCCGAATACAACATGAACAAGGAACGTTATACGGTGGGCCGCCTGCCGGATAACGACATCCGGATCGACAATCCGGCGGTCAGCGGGCACCACTCGCTGATCATCAATATCCTCAATGACTCCTTCCTTGAGGACCTGAACAGCACCAACGGCACCTACGTCAACGGCAAGCTGATCAAGAAGCATGCGCTGCAGCATGGCGACGTCATCACCGTCGGCCACCACCAGCTGCGTTTCGTCGAGGACGACGACGCCCAGCAGGACGAGTTCGAGAAGACGATGGTGATCCAGCCCTCGCAGCGGCCCATCGAGAAGATCCAGACCGCCCGTGCCACGGCGGATTCCGCCGGTTCCACGGCCACGCGGCGCGCTTTGCCGGAGGGTGCTGTCGCCAACAAGAAGGCCAAGCTGCAGGTGCTCTCGGGCGCATTTGCCGGCCGCGAGCTGGAGCTGGTGAAGGCACTCACCACGCTGGGCCGTCCCGGTGTGCAGGTCGCTGCGATCACTCGCCGCCTGGACGGGTTCTACATCGTGCATGTCGACGCCGACTCGCCCGAGAACTACCCGCTGGTCAATGGCACGCCGATCGGCGCTCAGGCCCGCCGCCTCGTCGACAACGACGTGATCCAGCTGGCTGGCGTGAAGATGGGGTTCTTCGAGAACTGAGTTTCAGGGGCCGATGCCGGGAGGCGTTGGCCCCGTCTTCAACGGTAAGGTCCCGGCCAGTGAGGCCGCTCGCAGGGCGAGCTCAGGCTGCGGCGTGTGCCATGCCCGACTGGGCCTTTCGGTGAGGCCGGGAGGCGCCCTGATGCTCCGCGAAGGTCTCCCGAGCGCAAGGCAGGCAGGTTCCGCAGCAGGTACCGACCTGCAGGCGTTCCTGGAGGCTCTCGAAGCTGCAGCAGCCGCTGGCTGCCTCAGCAGCAATCTCCCGGCTGGATACGTTGTTGCAAACGCATACGATCATGTGACGGATACTAATGCGAATTGTTCGTGTTTGCAACCTCAGGCGCCGCTCTGAAGCCGGAGGCCGAAACTGGTAGCTTGGCCCTGCCCGGCCGCTGCGGCCGCCCAAATGGAAACCACCCGACATGCAAGGCGACAAGAAGGTCCTGGCGCTCCTCAATGCCCAGCTCAAGATGGAGCTGACCGCCATCAACCAGTACTTCCTGCACTACCGGATGCTCAAGCACTGGGGTCTGGAACGGATGGCCAAGCACGAGCACGACGAATCCATCGAGGAGATGAAGCACGCCGATGCGCTGATCGAGCGCGTGCTGACGCTGGACGGCCTGCCGAACCTGCAGGACCTGGGCAAGCTGCTGGTCGGCGAGAACGCGGTCGAGACGCTGTCGCTGCGACCTGGAGGCCGAGAAGGCGGGCCAGGTTCACCTGAAGGAAGCGGTCGCCTACTGCGAGACGGTGCGCGACTACGTCAGCCGCGAGCTCTTCGAGCGCATCCTCGAGGACACCGAAGAGCACATCGACTACCTGGAGACACAGCTGGACCTGGTCAAGCAGGTGGGCGAGCAGAACTACCTGCAGTCACAGATGCACGCGGCCACCTGACAGCAGTCGCGGGTTGCCGAACCGTATCAGGTCACGAGCAGTGGCACCCGCTGGCTGACCGCACACAGCAGTTCCCACGGAATCGTGCCCGCCGCGCGGGCCTGGACTTCCACCGGCAGCTCGGGGCCCCACAGCAGCACCTCGTCCCCGATGCGCGCCGGCAGAGCCGGTGACGTCCACCGCGATCATGTCCATGGAGACCCGGCCGGCCAGGGGCAGCAGCTTCCCGTTGACCAGCACGGTTGCGCCCCTGGACAGTGACCAGGGAAGCCCATCGCCATAGCCGGCAGCGACGATCGCGATGCGTGAGTCCCTCGCGGCGCGCCAGGCGCCGCCGTACCCGACGGTCTGGCCGGCCGGCACATCGCGCAGGCTGATCACGGTCGACAGCAGCCGCATCGCCGGCACCAGTCCCAGCGACGCACCGTGGGTGCCGGCAAACGGCGAGACGCCATACAGCGCGAGCCCGGGCCTCACCCAGTCGCCGTGCGCCCCGGGAAACGCGAAGACCGCAGCGGAGTTGGCCAGGCTGCGGGCGAACGGCAGATCGCGAGCCAGCGCCTCGAATCGCCCAAGCTGCTCGCTCGTCATCGCCGCCTCGCGCTCGTCGGCACAGGCCAGGTGCGTCAGCAACCGGATCTCCTGCAACCGTCGGACCGAGCGAGGTGAGCCGCGCCAGCGCCGCAGAAAACTCGCCGGGAGGGAAGCCCAGGCGATTCATCCCGGTGTCGGCCTTCAGCCATACCACGAACCGATGCGTTGTGACTGCACGCTCCAGCAGCGTGACCTGCGCGCTGTCGTGCACGACGATCTGCAGGTCATGGCGCGCGGCCTCGGCCAGGTCTCCGGCATCGAAGACACCCTCGAGCAACACGATGGGCGTGCGTATTCCCGCGCCGCGCAGCGCCAGGGCCTCGTCGAGCCGCGCGACGGCGAAGGCGTCCGCGTCGGCGAGGCAGCTCGCCGTGGATACCAGGCCATGCCCATACGCATTGGCCTTCACCACCGCCATCACGCGGGTGCCCGGCGCTGCCGCACGTACACGCGCGAGGTTCGCGCGCAGCGCCGCGGCGCTGACCTGCGCGCGGATCAGCCCCTTCACCTCAGGACGCCTTCCGCGAATGACTCCGGCAGGAAGTTCTGGAAGCGCGTGAACTGGCCCTGGAAGGTCAGCTTGAAATAGCCGGTCTCGCCGTTGCGGTGCTTCGCCAGATCGATGTCCGCCTCGCCCTTGCGTGGCGTGTTCTTGTCGTAGACCTCTTCGCGGTAGATGAACAGGATCATGTCTGCATCCTGTTCAATGGCTCCCGAGTTATGAGTGACGACGCCATCAGCCAGCCAACAGGCGGGACCGGGAACCGTGAGGTCGAAAACCTCCTCTTCACCCTCTGCCTCGATCACGGTAACGCGATCCCAGAAGAGATCGGACGAAGCCCACTCCTCCAGATCCGGCGCGTGCAGCAGGCTTGCATAACCAGCCAGCATCTCCCGGCTGGGCGCAAAGCGGAAATGGCTGGTACCGCCATAGGCAGTACCGCGCATTCGCGCCATGGCGCGGGTCGTGACCCCTTGTTCACGCATGTGTGCGCGTACCTGATCGAACACCTCGACAGGCAAGGTATCGACGTTCGTGTTGCCGGTATTCGACAGGCTTGCGATGAGCCTCGCGACGGGCTCGGCGCGCGGCCCCATGCCCCCGACGAGCTTCGCGAAACGCAACTGGAAGGGCGCTCCACTGACATCCACGGTGTGCACGGGATGCCTGCCCGATCCATGCACACTGCGGATCCGCGCAACGATTCCAAGCCGCAGCAACAGCGCGGCCACATCGTTGGCCAGCACCGGACTGCAGGTGGAGAAGTAGACGCGGGCCGATCCCTTCTGTCCGGCGCGACGCAGGGTCACGGATCCGTCAGTCGCCCAGAGATGGCGCAGCAGCAGTGCAACCTGCTCATCCCCAAGCGTGAATACCTCCGGAGGCAGACGCTTTTCGTGCGAGCGCTGACCGTGGATTCCCAGGTCCTTGAGCCACGCCCCGACGCCGGCGGGCTTCCAGCGATTTCCGTTTCCGCTGATGACGAGCTGATGCCAGTTCCCCCTGCCCTCATGTCTTGTAACCACGCAGCCGAAGGCCTCGGCCGCAACCCGCACGGCCTCACTGTTCTCCGCAGAGGCCGTCGTGTACCGAAGCGGCTGATGCTTCACGTAGCTGCCGTCACCCACCAGGTGCCCGAGCAGTACCAGGTGGTGTTCCGGCCAGCACTTCACCTTGACCGGTTCCGGCACTCTTCGGGACAACGCCAGCCGATCACCCTGACCGAGTTCAGAAAGAACCTGCCAACCCTTCGCGGTCAGGAGTCGATGCTCGGCCGTCGCCCGTATGCTGCGCCCGCTGGCCAACTGCACCCGAAAGACTTGCCGGCGTCCAACCGGCCACACCTTGTCCGAGGCTGCCGCGATGATCTTCTGCTTCGCATCAACGGCCCAGACCTCGGGTGTGGTCCCCACCAATTCACTTATCGGCACGCGCCGGCCATCCGTCAGCCAGACGCGGGTGTCGCCCGTCACGCATTCGCGCAGGTCCGACATCACCGGTTTCTTGTTCTCGCGCTGCTCCACGCTGCGGTTCAGCTGCGAGAGCGCGATCACCGGCACATCCAGCTCCTTGGCCAGCGCCTTCAGTCCGCGCGAGATCTCCGAAATCTCCGTGGCCCGGTTCTCCTTGGTGCCATGCACCTGCATCAGCTGCAGGTAGTCGACGACCACGAGGTTGAGGCCATGCTCTCGCTTCACGCGCCGCGAGCGGGCGCGCAGCTCCGTTGGCGTGAGGCCCGGCGTCTCGTCGATGTAGATGCGTGCTTCGGCCAGCTGCCCCGTGGCACCGGTGATGCGCACCCAGTCCTCGTCGCTGATGCGGCCGCTGCGGATGTCGTGCATCGGCACGCCACCGACGGAGGACAGCATGCGCGTCATCAGCTGCTCGGCCGGCATCTCCATGCTGAAGATCAGCACCGAACCCTTGGTCTTGCGGTCCAGCGCGACGTTCTCGGCCATGTTGATCGCCAGCGTGGTCTTGCCCATCGAGGGTCGCCCCGCGACGATGACCAGGTCGCCGCCGCGCAATCCGCCGGTCTTGTGGTCGAAGTCGGCGAAGCCGGTAGCCAGGCCACGCAGTTCGTCCGGGTTGCTGTGCCACTTGTCGATCTTGTCGATCAGCGCCGGCAACATCACGCGCACCGACTGCGCGCCGTCGTTGCGCCGTGCGCCGCGCTCGGCGATCTCGAACACGCGCTGCTCGGCCATGTTCACGAGTTCGCGGGCGGAAAGGCCCTCGTCGCTGAAGACCGAAGTGGCGATCTCGCTGCCCGCGCTGATCAGCGCCCGCAGCAGCGAACGCTCGCGCACGATCTGCGCATAGGCGCGGACGTTTGCGGCCGTGGGAGTATCACGGGCCAGCGTGCCAACGTAGGCCAGGCCGCCGGCATCAACGAGCTGGCCATGCCGCTCCAGCCGCTCGGAGACCGTGACCACGTCAATGGGCTTGCCTTCAGCGGCAATCCCCCCGATGGCTTCGAAAATCAGCCGATGGTCGGGGCGATAGAAATCCTCGGGGCCGACGGCATCGGCCACGTGGTCCCAGGCGCGGGTATCGAGCAAAAGGCCGCCAAGGACGGCCTGCTCTGCCTCTACGGAATGCGGGGGCGTGCGCAGCAGGCCGGCATCACTGCCATGGCCCGATCGTGGCGGTTCGGCCACCTGCTGCTGCCCCTGCCTGCGGCGGGCGGTGCGGTCAGCCCGCTTCGTCGGCGCTGATCGTGATCGGCAACTCGACGTTCACGTCGGTGTGCAGATGCAACACCACGACATGATCGCCCACCGTGCGCAGCGGCCCATTCGGCAGGCGCACTTCGCTGCGCACCAGCTGCTGGCCGGCGGCGGTGGCGGCCTCGGCGATGTCCGCCGTGCCGATGGAGCCGAACAGTTTGCCTTCGCTGCCCGCGCGCGCGGTGATCTGCAGGCGGAAGCCTTCGAGCTTGGCCTTGCGCCCTTCGGCACCCGACAGCTGGTCGTTGGCAGCCTTCTCGATCTCGGCGCGACGAGCTTCAAAGCGCTCGACATTCGCGGCCGTGGCCAGCGTGGCCTTGCCCTTGGGCAAGAGAAAATTGCGGGCGTAGCCCGAGCGGACCGTGACGCGGTCGCCCAGGTTGCCGAGGTTCGCGACTTTTTCCAGCAGGATTACTTGCATGGCCTGAACCTCAATGCTGGTCCGTGTAGGGCAGCAGCGCGAGGAAACGCGCCCGCTTGATTGCCACCGCCAGCTGGCGCTGGAAGAAGCTCTTCGTGCCCGTGATGCGGCTCGGGACGATCTTGCCCGTCTCGGAGATATACCCCTTGAGCGTGCCCAGATCCTTGTAGTCGATCGACTTCACGCCATCGGCGGTGAAGCGGCAGAATTTCTTGCGACGAACGAAACGCGACATTGTCTTGGTCTCCGTGGTTCAGGGCGAATCAGCGCATGCCGACCGAATCGTCGTCATCGCTCATGTCGCGACCGCCGCGACGCTCGCCACCGTCCTCCTCCTCGCCCCGCGCCATCGGCGAAGGCTCGGTCACGGCTTCGTCCATGCCGACCACCAGGTGGCGCAGCACCGCATCGCTGAAGCGGAATGAACCGGTGAGCTCGGCCAGCGACTTCTGGTCCGTCTCGACGTTCAGCAGGATGTAGTGCGCCTTGTGGATCTTGTTGAGCGGGTAGGCCAGCTGGCGGCGTCCCCAATCCTCAACGCGGTGCACGGTGCCGCCGCTGGCGGTCACGATGCCCTTGTAGCGTTCCAGCATGGCCGGAACCTGTTCGCTCTGGTCCGGGTGCACCAGGACCACGATCTCGTAATGCCTCATGTAGCCTCTCCTTGTGGAAATAAGCCACCCGCCCAAGGCTTTGGCGGTGTGGCAAGAAGGGTCGCGAACTCTACCGGAGAGCCCCTTGACCCGCAAGGCGGGTCGTGCGGGTCCTCGGGGAAGCCCTCGAAGAGGGGCCAGGCCCCTCGCCCCGACTCAGATGAACGTGTTCTCCAGCACCATGACGCCTGCGCCCGTGTTCGAGATCGGCGCGTGGTAGTGCTTGTGGATGATCTTCACGTTCTCCTGCAGCGCCCCGCGCATCACGAGCCACATGATGGTCTCGATGCCTTCGGTGCCGGTGCGGCGCATGATGTCGGTGTTGCTGAACTGGGTTATCCATTCCGGATCGCTCGCGATCCGGTCCATGCACTCCAGGTCGAAGTCCACGTCGATCAGACCCGCGCGCTCGCCCTGCAGCTGGTGCGACATGCCCCCAGTTCCCAGCACGACGACCTTCAGGTCTTCCTCGTAGGACTCGACCGCCCGGCGCAGGGCCCTGCCCGAGCTTGAGGCAGCGCGCCGCCGTCGGCACCGGGTGCTGCACCGTGTTCACCGCCAGCGGAATGGTCGTGACGGGCCACACCTCGTGCGTGCCAAACAGCGCGCGTATCGGATTGACGAAGCCGTGGTCGACCTTCATCTCCTGGCAGGTGCAGATGTCGAACTCCTGCTCCACCAGCTTCTCGGCAATGTGCCAGGAAAAGGCCGCATTGCCCTTGAACGGCGCCACGGGCTTCAGCGCCCAGCCCTCATCCGTGTTCTCGTAGGTATCCGCGCAACCCAGCGCGAAGGTCGGCACCTTGTCGAGGAAGAAATTCAGGCCATGGTCGTTGTAGACCACGATCGCGATATCCGGCTTGTGCTTCTTCAGCCAGGCCTTGGCCGGCTCATAGCCGTCGAAGAAACGCTTCCAGTACGGTTCCTGCTGCAGGTTGTTGGCGATGGCGTTACCCACAGCCGGAATGTGTGAGCTGGTCACACCGCCGATGATCCTAGCCATTCCAGTAACCCTCTCGCGCCTTGATCTTTTCCACCAGTCCATCCGCCCTCGGCCTGCAGCTTGGCCTGGAATTCCTTGGTCGTGATGCCCTGGAACTGCGCGCCTGCGTCCTGCACCGAAGTGCCGCGCGGGATGGCCATCTTGGCCATGTAGTAGATGTTGGCCCCGGACCTCAGCATGCCGAGGAAGTCCTTCTTGAGCACGAACTCCTTGTACTTGCCGGTCACGCCGAACTTGTCGCAGTAGGCGGCCGGGTCAGCGTCGAATTCCGTGCGGTTGGCCTCCTCGCAGAAGGAGAACAGCAGCTTGTTCAGCGGATACGCGCCGTGCGCGTGCTTGCCGTCGAACACGTAGGTTCCGGGAATGTCCTCGTAGTCGTGCTTGGTCCAGGACATCGGCGGATGCTCCGGCCCTTTCGATGAGTGGGCCTGATCCGCCGCATTCTAGCCGCAGGCATCGCCGGGCACCGCGCCTTGCCGGCAGCCGTCGGTCACTGCCTGCGGCAGCCTCCCTGCGCGGCGGCTGTGAACCGCGTCCGGACTCGCGGATGCCACAGCCGCAGCTCGCCGCTGCGATCCTCGATCAGCGCCGTGCAGTGCTCGACCCAGTCACCGTCATTGCAGTAGAGCACGCCGTCGATGCCAGGTCACGTTGCGGCCGATGGATGTGACCGCAGATCACGCCGTCGAGGCCGCGCGCCTGGGCAGCCGCGGCGGCCGCACGTTCGAACCGCTCGACATATTCGCAGGCCTTGCCGACGCGCGACTTGAGCCAGCTGGCCAGCGACCAGTGCGGCAGTCCCAGCCATGCGCCGGATCCGCATCACCACCCGCGCCGCGAGCAGGATCACCGAATAGAGCGCCGAGCCGGCCAGCCGCAGCGCCGGGCTGAACCGCACGGCCCCGTCGAAGTCGTCGCCATGGATCACCAGCATGCGCTTGCCGCGGGCGGTCTCATGGATGTACTCCCGATGCACCTCGATGCCGGCCAGCAGGCTGCCGCAGAGCGAACGCGCCAGGTCGTCGTGATTCCCCGGGACGAAGACGACCCGCGTGCCGGTGCGCGCCTTCTCGACGATGGTTCGCAGCACTTCCTGGTGCGAGGCTGGCCAGAAGATGCGGCGACGCATGCTCCACAGGTCGATCACGTCGCCGACCAGGTACAGCGTCTCCATTTCGTGGCTGCGAAGGAAGGCCAGCAGCTCCCCGGCCTGACATTCCCGGGTACCCAGGTGGATATCCGAGAGGAACACGCTACGCAGAAGCGTTGGGACTCTTCCGGGTGACTTGATGTCCGCATGACACAAGTCTCCTGAAGAAGTCTTACCAACCTATTACAATCACTTGCCTTTTGTTCAATCGCAATCAATATCCGCACTGCCCGACGAATCGCAGTGCGCGCGTGTCTTCGCGATGACCCTCTGGCTAACGGGTCACATTTCGCTGGCGAAGGGCCTCGTAGAGCAGCATGCCGCTGGCCACGGAAACGTTCAGGCTCTCGACCGCGCCCACCTGCGGCAGCCGCACGAGCAGATCGCAGGTCTTGCGCGTGAGCTCACGCAGGCCATCGCCCTCACCGCCCAGGACCAGCGCCTTGCCACCGGTCAGGTCGGCTTCCCAGGCGAGCTTTTCACCCGCCATGTCGGCGCCGACCACCCAGAGGCCAGCCTCCTTCATGAGTTTCAGCGCGCGGACGAGATTGGTGACCGTCGCCACCGGGGTCGTTTCCGCCGCACCCGCAGCCACCTTGCGCACAGTCGGATTCACGCCCGCGGCGCGATCCTTCGGCACGACAACTGCCAGGGCACCACAGGCGTCCGCCGTTCTCAGGCAGGCGCCGAGATTGTGCGGGTCCTGGACCGAGTCCAGCACGAGCAACAGCGCATCCGGCCTGGCCGTGACCGCTTCGACCAGCTCATCCTCGCCCCAGGGCAACAGTGGCTCGATCTCCGCCACCACGCCCTGGTGGGCCACGTCGCCCACCCGGCCCGCCAGCTGTCGCGCATCCAGGCGTTCCACCGAAACACCTGCGCCCTTGGCCAGCTGCAGCAGCTCGCGCACACGCGGATCATCGCGGCGCGCGTCCACCATCAGCCGGCGCAGGCGTTGCGGCGCACGTTGCAACACACTGCGGACCGCGTGCAGGCCATGCACCTGCGTCGACGCGCTCACCGCCGGGAGCCTCCGCCCTTCGCCGCCACTTCGGCCGGCGCCAGGTCCAGGTCGATCAGGCCTTCCACCGGGTTCACCGCCGTCACGATCACGCGAATGTGGCTGCCCAGCTGCAGGCGCCGCTTGCCGCGCCGACCGACCCAGGCATGCAGCGCATCGTCCTTGTCGTACTCGTCGTCCCGAAGGTTGTCGATGTGCAGCAGGCCATCTGCCGCCGCATCCAGGATCTGCACGAAACAGCCGAAATCCACGACGGTGGTAATCAGGCCTTCGAAGGTCTGGCCAATGCGGTCACGCAGGTAGATGCACTTCAGGTAGCTGTCCACGTAGCGGTCGGCCTCGTCGGCCCGCTTCTCGCACTCGGTGAGCTGCTGGCCCATGGCCTCGAGCTCGGCTGCCGTGTAGGCGCGTCCGGCCGGGTCTGCCCCATCCAGCATGGCCTTGATGGCGCGGTGAATGACCAGGTCCGGGTAACGCCGGATCGGCGAGGTGAAATGCGCGTACTGCTTGAGCGCCAGACCGAAGTGACCCACGTTCGTGGGCTGGTAGACCGCCTGCATCATCGAACGCACCACCAGCGATTCGATGAATGGACGGGCCGCCGGATCCTTGATCTTCGGCGCAATCTTCTGCAGGTCGCGCGTGGTCACTTCGGGCGGCAGGTCGATACCCACGCCCAAAGCCCGCAGCGTCGTGGTAAGGATCTCGAGCTTTCGCTCATCCGGCTCGGCATGCACGCGGAACAGCGCCGGCCGATGGCGCGCCTCGAGCTCGCGCGCCGTCGCGACGTTGGCCAGCACCATGCATTCCTCGATCAGCTTGTGCGCATCATTGCGCCTCGGCATGTCGATTCCGCTGACCTGCTCGGACGGCGAGATAACGAACTTCGGCTCCGGCGCATCGAAGTCCAGCGCCCCACGGCGGTGACGTGCCTTCAGCAGCGCGCGATACAGATCCGCCAGTGGCAAGAGGCGTTCGATCAACGGCCCGATCTGTCGCCGCGCCTCGGGGCGCCCTTCGAACAGCGCCGCATAGGCAAGGTTGTAGGTCAGTCGCGCAGCCGAGCGCATCACTGCCGAGTAGAAGCGCGCAGCCTGGAGGACGCCGCTGGCCGAGACCTGCATGTCGGCGACCAGGCACAGCCGGTCCACCCGCGGCTGCAGCGAGCACAGTTCATCGGACAGCACCGGCGGCAACATCGGCACCACGCGCTGAGGGAAATACACCGAGGTGCCCCGCTCGCGCGCCTCGTCGTCGAGCGCGCTGCCTTCCCGCACGTAGTGGCTCACA
Source organism: uncultured Pseudomonadota bacterium (assembly GCA_963785055.1). Taxonomy (GTDB): domain Bacteria; phylum Pseudomonadota; class Gammaproteobacteria; order Steroidobacterales; family Steroidobacteraceae; genus ZC4RG30. The sequence goes on along the minus strand of CAWATT010000005.1, from coordinate 386,886 downwards.
TCGGCGATGGCGACCAGCAGGCGATACCCGCCGGGTGTTGCTTCGGCATACACCGCATCGTCGAAATCCTTGGCATCCTCGCCGTCGATGGTGACCAGCGGCACCCCGCGCAGGTCCACCCGTCGCGCGGCCTCCCGCGGGTCGACGTGGCTGCCGAACGACTCGGCATTGCGCACGGCCTCCGGCGAAAAGTCCCTGGGCAGGCCGATCTTGGCGATCGCGGCCTCAGTGGCCAGCGTCACCGGACGCTCCGGGTCGAGCAGGCGCTCGATCCGGGCGACGCCCGGCTTGCCCTCGGCGGGATACTTGTCGATGCGCGCGATAACCCAGCTGCCGTTGCGCGCTCCAGCCAGTTCGGTCGGCGGCACCGTGCAATAGAGGCCCAGGCGCCGGTCGGCCGCCTGCACGCTCGCGGTACGGCCGCTGATGGAGACCGTTGCCAGGAAGGCCTGGACGCCGTGCTCCAGCACCTCCTCGACCTCCCCGCTCCAGCGCTGGTCCGAGCCCTGCGCGGCGGTGACCCGCACCGTATCGCCATGCATCAGGCGTGACATCTCGCGGGGTGGCAGGAAGATGCTCTCGGCCATCTCGCTGGTGCGAACGAAGCCGAAACCGGCCTTGTTTGCCGAGACGGTGCCGACGACGCTTCGGGTGTTGCCGGTGGCTCTCGGGGAAGGGGCGGATCGGCGGCCGAACTGGGCGGCCCTGGGCTTCCCGGGCTTGTCCCGGGGGTGGGATTTCTTCATTTGCGGCGCAGTGTAGCCTCCACCCCGCCCTGATTCATTGACTTCCAATCGCCCGATTCGTACATTGCCGCGCCCACCGTGCCCAGGTGGCGGAATTGGTAGACGCACTAGTTTCAGGTACTAGCGGGTAACACCGTGGAGGTTCGAGTCCTCTCCTGGGCACCACCCCTTCCCCCTGCCGACGTCCAGAGACGTCGGCCAAGCTCCAGAAAACCCCTGGGGATGCAGCGATTTGAGCCTCAAGTCACCGGAATCGAGCCAGTGATTTTGCCAGTGCCGCCGCTCCGGGATTCAGCAACGCGTAGGGCAGCCTGTTGAGCGCTTCATCGGGCGTTGCATTGAGCTGATGGAACTCGGGCCGCTCGGGCTCGATATACAACAGGCCGGTGAGGTATTCACCCTGCTTCTGACGCTCGACGATGCGGCCGAGCGCGGCACTCCGGTCACGCGGATCGTAAGACGAGTCCACCTTGTGCAACACCACGCGGCTGCCATCGTGCAGCGTCACCGGCAGCGACTCGCCTTCGGCATAGCTCACGGTGATCTCGCCCGCGGCCGGGACGAAATCGGTGTGGACGGCTTCGTCGTAATGCTCGCGTGTGTAGAGGTAGCTCTTCGTCGATCCCTCGTGATCGTTGAACGTGACACACGGCGAGAGCACATCGATGAGCGCGAAGCCGCGGTGATGCAGGGCGGACTGGATCAGCGGCACGAGCTGCGCCTTGTCGCCGGAGAAACTGCGCGCGACGAAGCCGGCTCCCAGTGTCAGGGCCAGCTGCACCGGGTCGATGGGCGGCTGGTTGTTCACCTCGCCCTTCTTGGCGGTGCTGCCTACATCGGCGGATGCCGAGAACTGGCCTTTGGTGAGTCCATACACGCCGTTGTTCTCCAGCATGTACACCATGTCCACATTGCGGCGGATGGCGTGGCAGAACTGCCCGAGGCCGATGGACAGTGAATCGCCGTCGCCGGACACACCGATGTAGTGCAGGTTGCGATTGGCGGCATTGGCGCCGGTGGCGACGGACGGCATGCGTCCATGCACGGAGTTGAAACCATGCCCGCCGCTCACGAAATAAGCAGTGGTCTTGGATGAACAGCCGATGCCTGACAGCTTCACCACGTTCTGCGGCGCCAGGGAGCTGGCCCAGCAGGCCTCGGTGATGGCAGCGGTGATGGAGTCGTGTCCGCAACCGGCGCACAGCGTCGAGTTGGCGCCTTCATAGTCGCGGCGGGTGAGGCCGAGCTCGTTCCTCGGCAGCTCGGGATGCGCCACTCTGGGTTTGACCATGAAGCTCATGCGAACCTCCTGCATCCCTGGGTCAGCTGACCAGCTGCGCAGCCGGGCGCTGCTTGTCCTGCACGGCGGACATGACTCCGTCGACGACATAGCCGGCGCTCAGCGGCATGCCGTTGTAGTGCAGGATCGAGCGCATGTGTCCCTTCTGCACGCCGGTCTCGAGCGTCAGTAGCGCGCGCAGCTGGGCATCGCGATTCTGCTCGACAATGAAGTTCATCTGATGCGCACTCATGAAGCGTTCCACTTCGTCCCCGAACGGAAATCCGCGTACCCGCATATAGTCCAGCTTTACACCCATCGCCGTCAGGCGTGCGATGGCCTCGCGCACTGCGCCGTCACCGCTTCCCATCGTGATGATCGCAAGGTCGCTGCCTGCAGACGCCTCGATCACGGCAGGCGGCACCAGCTTCGAAGCGGTTACCCACTTCTTGCGCAGGCGGTCCACCACAATCTGATAGTCGCGCGAATCCTCGGTATAGCCACCGTACTGGTTATGGCCGGAGCCACGAGTGAAATACGCGCCCTTGGGATGCACCCCCGGCACCGTCCGCTGGGGGATGCCGTCACCGTCATGGTCATAGTAGCGCCAGAACTTCTCGATCTTCTCGAGCGCTGCCGCGTCCAGCACCTTGCCGCGATCCGGCACATAGCTTTCGTCCCACTTGAATTCGGGGCACATCCAGTCGTTCATCCCGATATCCAGGTCCGACAGCACCAGGACGGGAGTCTGCAGGCGCTCCGCCAGATCGAACGCCGTGCGCGCCATGTGGAAGCACTCTTCCGGATTGGCGGGGTACAGACAGACGTGTCGGGTATCGCCGTGCGAGGCGTAGGCAGCCGAGCGGATGTCGCACTGCTGCGTGCGTGTCGGCATGCCGGTGGAAGGACCGACCCGCTGCACGTCGAACACCACAGCCGGAATCTCGGTGTAGTACGCGAGTCCGAGAAACTCCTGCATCAGCGATATGCCCGGACCGGAGGTCGCGGTGAACGCGCGCGCACCGTTCCAGCTGGCGCCGATCACCATGCCGATGGAGGCGAGTTCGTCTTCGGCCTGGATCATCATGAAATTCTTGCGCCCGGTGTCTGGATCCACGCGCAGGCGTTCGCTGAAGCCCTTGAACGCGTCCATCAGCGAGGTGGACGGCGTGATCGGATACCAGGCGCCAACAGTGGCGCCCGCGAACACGCAGCCCAGCCCCGCGGCGGTGTTGCCGTCGATGACGATCTGCCCCTTGGTGGCGTCCATGCGCTCGAGGCGCAGCGGCAACGGGCACATGAAGTGCTCTTTCGCGTAGTCGTATCCAAGCTGGATGGCTTTCATGTTCGAGTCGACCATCTGCGGCTTCCTGGCGTAGGTCTCGGCCAGGAGGCCACGAATCACCTCCAGATCCAGATCGCAGAGCGCGGCCAGCACACCCGCATAGCAGATGTTCTTCATCAGGATTCGCGTGCGTACGCCCTGGAAGTTCTCATTGCACAACCGCGCCAACGGCACCCCGATCACCGTGATGTCATCGCGCTTGAGAAGCGCCGCGCGCGGCCAGGTGGCGTCGTAGATGAAGTAGCCGCCCGAACACACTTCCTGCAGATCCCTGGCGTAGGTCTCGGCGTTCAGCGCGACCATGATGTCCACGGCTGCGGCGCGGCAACGATGATTGTCGCGGGTGACGCGGATCTCGTACCAGGTGGGCATACCCTGGATATTCGAGGGAAAATAGTTCTTGCCGACCACCGGCACGCCACTGCGGAAGATGGCCTTCATGATCAGCCCATTGGCGCTCGCCGACCCGGTGCCGTTCACCGTGGCGATCTTGATTGCAAAGTCGTTTACGCGACTTGAGGCTTGCGCGACTGGCATGGGGACGTACCGTTCTTTGCGTGTGGCCAGTGGATCGTGGACTTCTGCATGTCCCACGCAGCCGTGGGGCAACGTTCTGCGCACAGTCCACAATGCACGCAGATATCTTCGTCCTTGACCATGACGCGGCCGGTCTGCGGCAGCGCCGCCGAGACGTACAGCGGCTGGGTGGGATTGATGGCCGGCGCGCGCAGACGACTGCGCACTTCGGCTTCCTCACCGTTCGGCGTGATCGTCAGGCAATCGACCGGGCATACATCGATGCAGGCATCGCACTCGATGCAGAGCTTGCTGCTGAACACGGTCTGCACGTCGCAGTTCAGGCACCGCTGCGTTTCCGCCGCAGCCTGCTCGGCGTTGAAACCGAGTTCCACCTCGATGTTCAGCTTCTTGAAGCGCTCCTTCAGGGACACGTGCGGCACCAGCCGCCGCTCCAGTGCGTCGTAGTTGTTCTTGTACGACCACTCGTGGACACCCATCTTCCGGCTGTCGAGCTTCACCGCTGAAGCGGGCCGGGTCGCATCCGTCCCGGTCTGGATGAACTCGTTGATGGAGATGGCAGCCTGGTGCCCGTGCTCCACCGCCCAGATGATGTTCTTGGGGCCAAAGGCCGAATCCCCGCCGAAATAGATGCCGGGACGCGTGGAGCCAAAGGTCCTGGGGTCGACGCGCGGCACACTCCACTGGTCGAACTCGATACCGAGATCGCGCTCGATCCAGGGGAACGCATTCTCCTGGCCGATGGCGACAATCACGTCGTCACAGGGCAGCATGACTTCATCGACGATTCGCTCGGACTTGATCCTGCCGTCCACAAGCTGGTATTCCATGCGGTCGAAGCGCATGCCAACCAGCCTGCCCTTCTCCACCACGAACGCCTTGGGCGAGTGGTTGATCACGATCTCCACGTGCTCGGCCTGGGCGTCTTCCAGTTCCCATTCCGAAGCCTTGAAGAAGCCGCGCGGCTTGCGCGCCATCACCTTCACGTCCGTGGCGCCCAGGCGCAGCGACGTACGGCAGCAGTCCATGGCGGTGTTGCCAACACCGATGATCAGCACCTTCTGTCCGATCGAGCCGATGTGACCAAAGGCCACGGACTCGAGCCAGTCGATGCCAACGTGGATACGATCGGTGTCGTGGCGGCCGGGCAGTTCCAGCTCCTTGCCCTTGGGTGCACCGGAACCGACGAACACAGCATCGAAGCCCTCGGCGAGCAGCTTCTTCATGCTGCCGATCTGGGACCCAAGCTTCAGGTCGACGCCCTGGTTCAGGATCATGCCTATCTCTTCGTCCAGGACCGCCTGCGGCAACCGGAACGAGGGAATGTTGCTGCGCATGAGCCCGCCGGGCGTATTCAGGCGCTCGAAGATGGTCACGTCATAGCCGAGCGGCGCAAGGTCGTTGGCGACGGTGAGTGACGCCGGACCCGCTCCTATGCACGCAACGCGCTTGCCGTTCTTCTGCATGCGGCGCCTGAGGCAGCTGCCCGTCCAGATCTCCCTTCAGATCGGCCGCAGCGCGCTTCAAGCGGCAGATCGCGACGGGTTCTTTCTCCACGCGCCCGCGGCGGCACGCAGGCTCACACGGACGATCGCAGACGCGCCCGAGAATGCCCGGGAACACGTTGGACTCCCGGTTGAGAAGATATGCGTCTGCGTAGCGGCCCTGGGCGATCAGGCGGATGTATTCCGGCACATCGGTATGCGCCGGGCACGCCCACTGACAGTCCACGACGCGGTGGAAATAGTCCGGATGCGAGGTATCGGTAGGGTTCATGCAATCTTCTTGTATGGCTTGTATAGCAAAACCCGTGAACGGTTGCGAGAAGAACCCTGTCGCCCTGCTCTCCCGGTCGCTTCAATCGCGCTTTTCGCGCGCCAGTGCGACGAAAGCCGACAGATAGGCGATGGTGGCGTCGGCGGCGCGCAGCCCCAGATAGATCTGCTTTGGCACGCCGTGTCGGCCAAGTCGCACCGGCGCAATCGCAACCTTGTGCCTGTGCTCCTCCACCAGCCAGCGCGGCAGCGCCGCAACCCCGCGATTCCCGGCCACCATCTGCAACATGAGCTCGGTTGATTCGAGGACCTTGTGCGCCCGGGGCGTCACCCCGGCAGGTGTCAGGAAGAGTGCGAAGACATCAAGGCGCGCCGAATCCACGGGATAGGTGATGAGCACCTCGTCACGCAGCTGTTCAGGCTTCACGTACGCCGCGCCCGCCAGTCGATGTGTGTTGCTCACAACCAGCACCTGCTCGTAGTCGAATACGGGTTCGAACGAAAGGCCCGGTCGCAACTCCGGGTCCGGCGTCACCAGCAGATCGATTTCATGATCAACAAGTGCGCCGATGCCACCAAAGCGGAACTTCTGCTTGACGTCCACATCCACCTCTGGCCAGCGAGGCATGTAGTCCGCTGCCACCTTCAGCAACCACTGGTGGCAGGGATGGCATTCCATGCCGATGCGCAGCGTGCCACGAGCACCGCGCGCGAAACGCAGCAGGATTTCTTCGGCGTGCTCGAGCTGCGGCAGGATATGTCCAGCGGCTTCGAGCAGTGAGCTGCCAGCGCTCGTGAGCACCAGGTTGCGACCCTCACGCTCCCAGATTTCCGTACCGAGCGCGCGTTCGAGCTTGCGCATGGCGTGACTCAACGCTGACTGCGTCAGATGCAGCGCTCCAGCCGCAGCGGTGACGGAACCCTTCCTGTCGACTTCCCGCACAAGCTCCAGATGGAAGCGCTCCAGAATCTTTTGATGAATTTTTTTCATGTGTTCGTCGCATATTATCATTTCTCCTCATGGCCCGGAATCACTACATTTGGGTCCGGTTCTTTCCGAGGTGACCCCAGTGTCCGCAATGCCTGCAAGCGCCCTCCCCAGCTCCGATGTTGGCCTCCGCCCCAGGCTACCGGCCCCCCATGACCACGTCGGCAGCTTCCTGCGCCCGGACTACCTGCTGGCTGCGCGTGAACAGCGACATCGTGGCGAGATCGACGCCGTCGCGTTGCGCGCAGTCGAGGACCGCGCGATCGCCGAGATCGTGCGCTTTCAGGAGAGCGTGGGCCTGAAGAGCATCACGGATGGCGAGTACCGCCGCAGCTGCTTCCATATCGACTTCCTGGATCACCTGCAGGGCGTTGAAACCACGCAGCCGAAGACGATCACCAGCCAGGACGGCAGCGAGACGCTCGTGCCGCCGGTGATCCGCGTCACCGGCCCGCTGCGCCATGCGCACGACATCGAGGTCGACAACTATCGCTACCTCAAGAGCCAGGTCAGTGCGGGCAGCCGCGTCAAGGTCGCGATTCCCTCGCCAACGATGCTGCACTTCCGCGGCGGCCGCGATGGAATCAGCCGCGAGGCCTACCCTGCGCTCGAGCCCGCGTTCTACAACGACGTCGCGCGCGCCTACGGCGACGAGCTGCAGGCGCTGGCTGCCGCCGGCTGCGACTACGTGCAACTCGATGACACCAACCTGGCCTATCTCTGCGATCCGAAGATGCGCGAAGCCGCGCGGGCGCGCGGCGATGATCCGGCCGAGTTGACGCGACGCTACGCTGACTTCGTCAATCGTGTAGTCGCGCGAAAGCCTGCAGGCATGCTTCTCGCCATTCACCTGTGCCGGGGAAACTTCAGGAGTACGCATGCCGCCAGCGGCGACTACGAGCCCGTGGCAGAGGCGCTGCTTTCGCAGATGAACATCGATGCCTATTTCCTCGAGTACGACGACGAGCGCAGCGGCAGCTTCGCGCCGCTGCGTTATCTGCAGAAGGGCAAGATCGCGGTGCTCGGACTGATCACGACCAAGACCGGCGCGCTCGAGAAGAAGGACGACATCAAGCGCCGCATCGACGAGGCAGCCCGCTACGTGCCGCTGGAGCAGCTCGCCTTGTCGCCGCAGTGCGGCTTCGCCAGCTCGGCCGAGGGCAACTCCATCAGCTGGGACGACCAGCGCCGCAAGCTGGAGCTTGTCGTCGAAATCGCAAACGAAGTCTGGGGCGACCGGAAGCAGGCTACCTAGCTTCGCGAGGGATCCGGCGCACCGTCGACCACTGCGTCGCAGCTGGCTCGGCGCAGCACCTGCATGCCGGCGCACGAACCGCGAGAAGTACGCCGGATCCTCGAAGCCGAGGTCATAGGCGATCGACGAGACCGGTTCGTGTGAATAGAGCAGCCGCCGCTGGGCTTCCAGCGCAATGCGCGCGTCGATGAGACGACCGGGCGACAGCCCCTCGGCGTCCTGGCACAGCCGTCGTAGCGAGCGCTCGGTCAGTCCCAGGGATTTCGCGTAGAACCCGATATCCCGCTGCTCGCGGAAATGGCGTTCGACCAGCTGCCGGAACCTCAGCAGCCGCGAGGTCGCAAGGCCCACCGGCGCCAGCACGGCGCGCCCGTCCTCGCGCAGCCGCGACAGCCACAGCAGCATGCAACGCGCCAGCCACCCCAGCATCAGTGCGCGCCCCGGTCGCGCCGCGTCGGTTTCCGTCCGGGCCAGCGTCAGCAGGGGTGCAAGCTGTCGCAACGCCCGCAGCCCCGGGCTGCAGGATCAGCGGCGCCAGGTGCAGCGGCGTGGCAAGCAGGGCCAGTGGCTCGCGATCGACAGCGCCAGCCGGCGCCTCACCGATGCTCGACGACATCGCCATCGACCGCCGGATCGAAGCGAAAGGCGTGCACGACGCCAGGCGGCACGCAGACGATCACCGGGCCCCGCTGCAAGGTACTGCGACCGTCCGCGCGGAATTCCACCGCGCCGCGCCGTACGACCACCGCCTGCAGCAGGCTGTCATGGGCGTGGTCGGAGATCTCCCAGCCTCGCGGGCGGCTGCGGCGGCGGATGGGCTCCACGTGCAGCGGCGGGCCGGGGTCAGCGGTTGGCGCTTCGCCGAACAGGGCGAAGTGCGGAATCTGCCCGGTGGAGGAACGGCGAGGCATGTCCGGAAAGTACCACCAACGGGACTCTGGTAGCCATTCCCTCACGACGCATGCCGCGCGAGGCTAGCGGCAGATTCACGGGAGCCGCCAGGACCATGGACATCCGCTTCAACCCCTACGACCCGGCGTTCGATGCCGACCCCTTTCCCGTCTACCGCCGGCTGCGCGAGGACGCACCCTGCTTCTGGAGCGAGGACGCGCGGATGTGGGTGCTCACCCGTTACGAGGACATCTCGCGCGCACTTGCCGACTGGCGAACCTACAGCTCGTCGAAGGGCAACCTCATGGATGAGTTCCCGGGCCGCGCCGGCAATACGCTGGGTTCGATGGATCCGCCCCGGCACGACCGGGTCCGCGGCATCATTTCGGCAGTGTTCGCCAAGCGCAATCTCGAACACCTGGAGCAGCCGATCCGGGCGCTCACCCGCGAGGCGATCGCAGATCTCGGCGACGCCCGCCGCTTCGACTTCACGAACGACGTTTCGGCGCGCGTGACGGTGGGCCTGCTGTCGGCGCTCTTCGATCTGCCGGCGCATGACTACCGCGAGCTGCGGGATACGGCCGTGCATGATGGTGCAGTCGGATCCCGTGACGCGCCAGAAGGGCCCGCAGCACATCGCCGCCTACGAATGGATGAAAGCCTATGCCGGTGGCATCCTGGAACAGCGACGCCAGAAACCCGGCACAGACCTGGTGACGCAGCTGCTGGAGGCGCAGGTTGACGGCGCCCGGCTCACCCACGACGAAGTGCAGCTCACGGTGACGACACTGATCATGGCGGGCGTCGAAAGCCTGTCCGGCTTCCTGAACATGTTCGCGCTGAACCTCGCTGACTTTCCCGACTCGCGACGCGAGCTGGTCGCAAACCCGGCGCTGATCCCCGACGCGATCGAGGAGAGTCTTCGCTACAACACCACCGCGCAACGCTTCAGGCGGGTCCTGCAGTGTGACGTGGAGCTGCATGGAAAGACCATGAAGAAGGGTGATTTCGTCGCCCTGTGCTACGGCTCGGGCAATCGCGACGAGCGCAGGTTCCCGGAGCCGGACCGCTACGACATCGCGCGCCGGCCGCGGGGACACCTGGGCTTCGGTGGCGGCGTGCACGCCTGCCTGGGGACGATGATCGCGCGGCTCGCGACGAAACTCGTGATGGAGGAGTTCCTGGTCGCGATGCCACAGTTCGAACGGGCCGAAGCTGAACTGGCGTGGGTTCCGTCCTCGACGTTCCGCAGCCCGCTGCAGCTGCTTCTGCAGCGAGCTGCCTAGCTGCGTGACCCGGCCGGATGGCTCCGAAGTCAGCCGCCGACGTCAAGTGGCGTGAGCAACGCAACGTCGATGGGCTGGGCCAACAGGTCCATGATACGGGCGCGATAGGCCTTGTAGTGAGCCGTCTCGCGGTGTGCCTGCACGGCGGCTTCATCCGCGTACCGCTCAATCAGGCAATATCCCGCCGCTTCCACGCTGCCCGTCCGATACAGGTCGTAGCGCTGGCAGCCGGGCTCGCTGCGGGTTGGCGCAATCATGCCGCGCAGGATCTGCTCGACGTTGTCGGCGGCGCCGGGCCGCGGCTGGAAACGGGCAATGATCGTGGTGCTCATGAGAATCCACCCTGTTCTATCAATCGCAGGCTACTGCAGAAGCGTGAACCAATCGAGAGGGAGATGGACCCAAGCCGCAAGCCGCGTGACAGCAAGGCCCCGGACCCCTTAACCTCCAGGACGCCTGCACCACTTGAGTCCACTCCCGGCACATCCCCTGCTTCCTTGCCGGCTCCAGTAGCCAACAAGACCCTCATGGAAACAGGCCAAGCTTCGCCGCAAACCGCATCGGCCCGTATCGAGATCAGCGACCTGATCGATGGCCGTCCGCTCTCGCGCCTGCAGATCCGCGTGATCGTGCTTTGCGCGCTCGCCGTGATGTTCGACGGCTTCGACATGCAGTTGATGGCGCTCACCGTGCCCACACTGTCCGCCGAATGGGGCCTGCCCTCCTCGGCTTTCGGCATGGCACTGTCCTCTTCGATCCTCGGGATGGGACTCGGCGCGGCACTGCTCGCGCCGCTGGGTGACCGGCTCGGTCGTCGCGCCGTGCTCGTCGCGTCGATGGTAGTCGTGGGTGCCGGCTCCTTCGGCTGCGCACTGGCCGCAAGCACGCAGGAGCTGGCGATCTGGCGCTTCCTCACCGGTGTCGGGCTCGGCGGCAGCATTCCCAACGCGTTCGCGCTGACCGCCGACTACATGCCCCGGGCGCGTCGCTCGACGCTGCTGATCGTCATGTTCTGCAACACGGCCACCGGTGCGCTGCTTGCGAGCCTGGCCTCTCCCTGGCTGATCGAAAGTTTCGGTTGGCAGGGTCCCTTCTTCGCCGGCGGCCTGCTGCCGATTCTGGCCGCGATGCTGCTGATGGTCGGCGGCGCCGGAGTCGCTCAAGTTCCTGCTGCATCGCCGGCCCGGGCATGCATCGATTCACTCGCTGTTGCGGCGCCTTGCGCCAGACATTGCTCCCGATTCCGTCTATTCCAGGCCGCCTCCAGTGGCCGTTGCCGGGTCCGTCCGCGACCTGCTCACCCCGCTCTATCGGCAGCGGACGCTATGGCTCTGGCTCGGCTTCGCGATGAACGCCTTCGTTCTCTACGTCGTCGTGAGCTGGCTGCCCACTCTCCTCGTTGGCGCTGGCTGGTCGCGCACCCAGGCGCTCCAGGCGGTCGCCTTCAATCAGGTCGGCGGCATCCTGGGCGGCCTCTCGCTGGCCTGGCTGATGGACAGGATGGGTGCCGAACGGACGCTCTTCGCGAGCTTCCTGCTGAGTGCTGCGGTGCTGATCGCCTTCCAGGTGGTGGCGCCGGGATTCTGGACCTGGGGAGTCCTTCTGCTGCTCGTCGGCGCCTGCTTCGGGGGTGCGCAGTTTGCGATTCCGACGCTCACCGCCGCCTACTACCCTGCCGCCATCCTTGCCACCGGTTCTGGCTGGGCCTCTGCGATCGCGAGGGCCGGAGCGTTCGTCGCGCCCCTGACGGGCGGCGCGCTGCTCGCTCAGGGCATGGCCACGCAGCCAGGTGCTCTCGCTGCTTGCGCTACCGGCACTGATCGCTGCCGTCTCCCTGTTCGTGCTGGCGCGACTATCCCGGCAGACCTGACCGACGCACTTCCTCGAAGAATTCGCGCATCGATCGCGGGGGATGACCGGTGATCTTCCGATAGTCGTCGCTCACCACGTCGAACTCCCCGGCCTCGATCGCCTGCATCGTGCCCAGCACGCTCTTTGAAATCTCGGGCGGTACGCCCCACTTCTCGGTCATGTATTGCGGCCAGCCTGCCGAGGGCGCAGCTTCGTAACGCACCGGCGTCCCGAATGCCTCCGACATCAGCTGCGCGATCTCGCTGCCGGAATACGTCCTCTCCATCGTCTCGACAAGCGTACGGCCGGACGGCGCGTCCGACATGAGGACCTTTGCCGCGGATATTCCGAGGTCATCGCGCGCGATGTAGGCACTGCGTGCCGTGCCCAGCGGCCGCCGGAACACGCCGGATTCCAGCGTCTCCTTGAGGTCCCCGAGATTGATATCGGCGTACAGCGCATGCCGCAGGATGGTGAACCCAAGTCCGGATGCCCGGATCGCCTGCTCGGTCGGGCGATGCACCAATCGGCTGTGTTCCACGCGCGGCGAGTCGACATTGACGAAGCTGGCATAGATAACATGCCCGACGCCGGCACTGCGCGAAGCTTCCAGTGCGTTGAGGTTCTGCTGCAGCCGCACTTCATTGGGGTCGTACGTCGGAATGAACAGCGCGCGCTCGACACCCCGCAACGCCTCCTGCATGAGCTGCGGCTCGCGGAAGTCGGCCTTGCGGACCTCGACCCCGGACTGGCCCAGTTCCCGGGCAAATGGTGAATCGACGTTGCGCGTACCCACGATGAGCGACTGTCCGCCGCCATCGGCCAGGATGTTGCGGATCACGCTGCGGGCAAACTGCCCGTTGGCCCCTGAAACAAAGATCATGCTCAAACCTCGCGCATTCTGTGGCCGGCCGGCCAGATGCCCTGCTTGCCCGGTGAGAGGATGCCGTTCGGATCGAGCGCATCCTTGATGGTCTCGTTGAAGCGACGCTGGGCATGGTCGTTGAAGTCGTACTGCTCGGCAACCAGGTCCATGAAATCCAGGTGGGCCCGGTATTCGCCGTAGCCGAGCTGCGCCGCCGGTCGCGACCAGCGCCTTGCAGGCGTCGTACGCCATGCGCGCCTGCGGTTCGTTGCGTGTGTCGAACACCACCAGGCAGATGTGGATCATGCTGCGCTTGCCGACGACGAAGACACCGCTGTAGTCGAGGCCCGCGCCATTCAGGTGCGTGCGCACGAGGCTGCGCAGCGCAGCGCCGTCGCGGCCCGTGAGCGGCGCGGCGCACGAGAAGCCGATGTGCCCGCCCTGCTCGCCGCCGTACCAGCGCGTCATGCGGTCCAGGTCCATGCTCGGAATGCCGGCCTGGACGCGCTCGTGCGGATTGTCCAGCTCGGGCAGGTTGCGCCCGTCGTACTTCGAGAAATCCAGCGTCGCGCCGGGGATCGACAACAGCGCAGCAGAAACGATTTCCCTCTGCCGCTCGACGATCTTCTCGTCTCCATACAGGGCAAAGCGCATGACCCAATGTCCGAGCCCGGGCTGTCGCGCGATGCGGTCGATGACGTCGACCGGGATCGCACCCTCACCCTTGTACCAGTCCTCACGGCCGCTCAAGGCCGAGGCCGCGCAGACGGCGTTGATGATCATCGGCTGGTTGGCAATGGTGCCGTCCTGCATCAGCGGTCGCAGCCGCTCCAGCAGCAGCTCGATGTCCTCGTCCCGGCGCAGCGTCAGCCAGCCCGGCATGTAGCACTCGGGCGCCGGCATCAGCCACATGCCCATCTTGGTGACGATGCCGAAGTTCGACTGCATGAACAGGCCGTCCGCGCTCGGGCCGAAGCCGCGCTTGTAGACATGCCAGGCCTTGGTGTTGCTCATCGCACCCATGCCGGTGCGCAGCAGGTCGCCGTTCGGCAGCACCACCTCCATCCCGCACTGGCTCAGCGGATGATCGCCAAACGGCGTGTAGCCCATGCCGTGATCCAGCGTATTGCCGACGACGCTGCCCCAGCCGAGGTCCGGCACCGACATCCACAGCCGCGATCCGCCGCCCGCAGCGCATCGTAGAGGTCGAAGAAGCGCACGCCGGGCTCGACGACCGCATAGCCGGACTCCTCGTTGATCTCGAGCACGCGGTTCATGCGCCGCAGGCTCAGGACGATGCCGCCGCCGACACGCGGGCGCCGCTCCGCCATAGCCGTTGTTGCGCCCCTGCGAGCTGGTCCACACCGGCGTGCCGGTGCGCATTCGCGATGCGCAGCACCGCCTGCACCTCCTCGACGGACGATGGCATCAGGACGGCGGAGGGAGCGAACTCCTGCCAGGATGGCGTGGGAGAACGGATCGCGGAATTCGGCCACCTCGGTGGCGCCAGTCAGCACGCCTTGCGGTCCCAGCGCCTCCCGGAAGGCCTTCAGTGCTCGCTCCATGATTTCCTCCGCAGGTTTCCCTGCGTCGGATTAGAGCATATTGACGCGCACACCCACCCAGGCTCCGAACGGAGGCCCCGCGCCCAGGAAGCGTGGATCCTCGAACTCCGGAAACACCTCGTCCGGCTCGCCCAGTAGCCCGAAGGACTCATAGTCCGTGTCGAAGAGGTTCTCGATGCGCGCAAACAAGCGCACGGACTTGCCGAGCTGATACTCGCCCCGCAGTCCGAAGACCACGTAGCCGCTGGTATCGATCCAGCAGGTTCGCCTCGTCGCCTCGCAGGAAAACGCCGCTGCGATAGGAGGCATCGGCGCCGATGGACAGGCGCTCCGTCAGGTGGAAATCCAACCCCGCGTTGAGCAGATGGCGCGGCAGGCCTGGAATCTGCGAACCGTTCGACACGAGCAGCTTGCCATCGCCGACGATCTCCGGACGCCGTAGGGTCGTCCTCGAACACCGGGTGATTCGGGCTGTTCGCCGTGAACTCGTCCTCGAAGGTCGCCTCGAGGTAGGTGTACTGCACCCGCCAATCCATCCGATCCAGCCGCTGGGCCAGGCGCAGCTCGATGCCCGCGCGACGCGTGTCGGCCACGTTGTCGAAAAAGCCCACATTGGCCTGCGCGCCGCCGGTGGTCTGGAACAGGATATCGTCGCGGTTCGTGGTCAGGAAGACACCGGCATGCCACTGCAGTCCCCGGCCAGGCGACCCGCCCGCGCCCAGCTCGAAGCTGCTGGCAACGACCTGATCGAGAGGAGGATCCGCCAGGAACGCGTTCGGCAGGCTGCAGGGCGCATCTTCGCTCGCGCAGGCCAGTTCCACCGCCGTTGGCGCGCGCGCCGACTGCGACCAGCTGGCGTACAGCGTCGTCGCGTCGGCCAGCCGCCAGGACAGTCCAGCCGAGGGATTGAAGCGACTGAAGCCATGCGATCCATTGAGTTCCGGGCTCTGGCCGGTTCGATCCTGCAGCCGTGACGCGCGTGTCGTCGTAACGACCGCCGAGCGTCAGGGAGAGCTGGTCGGTGAGGTCCAGCGTGTCGATGAAGTACAGGCTCCAGGTGTCCAGATCCGAGTCGACCTGGGTGCGAAATTCCTCGGCAAGGATTCCCGTGCGCGTTGTCGAGCGCTCCCCGGTCAGGCTCGCTACCTCCACGACGGCATCGAAGGAAGTTTCACCGTCGCTGAATGCAGCGCCCACTGTCAGTTCATTGCGGCGCCCGCCAAGGACCGGGAACCAAGCGATGCCTGGGCGGAAGCGCCGTAGGCCTTCTGCCTGCGCTGGCTGATGTTGTTGATCGCGTTCAGTTCCTCGCCATCGAGCTCGGCCAGGATGGGATCGCCATTCTGGTCCAGCACGATGTAACCCTCCTCCCCGTCGCCTTCCTCGCAAAGGAACTCCTCTCCTCCGACATCGCACTCATCGAAGATCGATCCGTCGCCGTTGAAGGCATCCGTATCCATATCGCGGAGATGGGCGTTCCCGTCGAGTTTCCAGCCGCCTGCGACGCTCGTTGAAGCCTCAAGCACCAGCGAGGTCAAGGTATTTTCGGTGCGATCGGGATGCGTGAACACCGCTGCCCGGTCGACCTCCAGCAGCTCCACTGGCGAGGCACCATTGCCGAGCAGGTCGCTGCTCACATGCGAGGCCGACAGGTCGAGGCTGGAGTCGCCTTCGCGGTAGCTCACCACACCGAACACGCGAAGTCGCGTCGGAGGCTGAAAAGTCGCGCCAGCCGTCCTCCTCGAAATAGTCCGCATTGACGTAGTAGCCCCAGCGGCCATTGTTGCCACCGCTCTGTACCGTCGCGCCGAACCGGGAGAAGGAGCCCGCGTACATCTCCGCGGCGCTGCCCTGGTAGCTGAAGCCATCCTTCATGCGCAGCGTCATGGCACCGCCCAGCGTGTTCAGGCCGAAGACCGGATTGGCACCGGCCAGCAGTTGCACATCCTGGATTGCCGAGGACGCGATCAGGTCCCAGCTCACCGTGTCGCCGAACGGTTCGTTTATGCGCGCGCCGTTCTGGTACACCGACAGTCCCTGGGGCAACCCCAGCAGCGGCGAAGCGGTGAAGCCGCGGAAGTTGAAGTCCGGCTGAAGCGGGTTGTTCTGGGCGTGGTTGATGTTGATGCTGCCAAAGCTGCGGTTCAGGAAGTCCGTCAGGTCCAGCGCCTGGAGGCGATCGATCTGATCGGCCGAGGCCCGCTGGGCATCCGCGGGTACGCGGTCGGGTTCGCGTGTCACCCCCAGGGGAGCCACGACCAGCACCGGTTCAAGACTGTCGCCGTCGGCCGCGCCGTCCGCCGCGGTGGCGATCCCGGTGGAGGCGACAATCAGTGTTGCGAAGCAGGTGGTCGGCAGTCTTCTGGCCACAGTCACAGTTCCGGTCATCAGGGTTCCCCAGCGGCGTCGCAGGATTCCACACTGCACCGCCCGTCGCCCAGAGCGGCTTTCCCGGCTGTTTCCGGGAGTTTTTCCCGGCACGGAGATTGCCTCCCGGGAGGGTGTCTCTTACGCTGTCGCGGTCTGGCTTCGAATCAGAATCGGGGGAATGAAACTTGAGAAAGAAACTGTCCATGGGCGCCTTTGCGCTCCTGCTGGTACTGACCAGCGCTGCCCAGGCCCAGGTCCCGCCCACGCCGGTGGCGGACCAGAAGGCGCTCCTGCCCGAGCGCCGATCCCGAAACTGGCCGCGAACAAGAAGCTGGTCTTCGACATGTACCGGACCATCGTCAATGCCGGTCACTACGACCAGGCAGGGAAGTTCTTCACGAAGGAGTACATCCAGCACAACCCGAACGTGAAGTCCGGCCGCGACGAGCTGGTGGAGTACATCCGCAAGACGCGTCCGGTACGCCCCATACCGGAAACCATCGGCTTCCCGGTGATCTCGATCATGGCTGAAGGCGACATGGTCCTCGTGGCCTCGGTGGAGTACAACGACGACCCCGAGAAGCCCGGCACGAAGTACACGACCACCCATTTCGACCTCTACCGCATCGAGAATGGACTGATTGCCGAGCACTGGGACAATGTGCTGAAGAGTGCAGCGGCGCTGCGCACCGATCCGAACGTAACGAACAAGCCCTGAACGGGCTCACCGCAGCGGGAGCAAGGCAGACATGGGAAGCAAGGCGGGCATGGACGGCGCGCGGCTCGCGCACATTGACTCACTGGTGGCCGAGGACATCGCAGCAAGCCGTTACCATGGCCTGGTGCTGAAGATCGCGCACAGCGGCGAAGTCGTCTACGAAAAGGCGATCGGCGCGGCCGATGGCGCGCAGACAGCCGCTGGCGCTGGACTCGGTGTTCAGCATCTTCTCGGTCACCAAGGCCTTCACCAACCTGCTGGTGCTGCGGGCGATCGAGCAGGGGCGCTTCTGCGCTGACCACGCCGATCTCCGAGCCTGATCCCGGAATTCAGCGGGCCACGGTCGCGAGAAGATCCAGATGTGGCACCTGCTGTCGCACCAGGCGGGTTTCCCGATCATCTTCGAAGTGAAGCCCGGCTGGTACATCGACGACTTCGCCGAGGTCGTCGACGATCGTGATCGCCGAGGTGAAGCCGGTCGATGAGCCCTGCGCGAAGGTGTCGTACTCGCCGCTGGTGAACCATGTGCTGATGGCCGAGGCGCTGCTGCGCACCGATCCGCAGCAAGCGTGGCTACCGGCAGATCGTGCAGCAGGAGATCCTCGATCCGCTGCAGATGCGCGACACCGCGTCGGCCTGCGTGCGGACCTGAAGCCGCGCAAGGTGGTGCCGGATTTCCGCGGCAACTATCCCATCGGCCACAAGAGCCGCAACGTCGCCGGGCCCCAACGGCGCCTTCGAGGACGAGACGGCGGAGATGCCCTGGGTGGGCATCGTCTCCACCGTGCCGGACATGTTCCGCTTCGCCGAAATGTTCCGCCGCGGCGGCACGCTGGATGGCGCGCGCCTGCTGTCACCGGCCATGCATCGGACGCTGGCCGCCGCAACCGGACCGGCGACAAGGTGAACGAGCTCTACGCGGCGCGCGGCCGGGCAGAAGGGCTGGAGCCGGCGCCGGCCTACATCGGCCTGGGATTCTCGCTGCGCGGCGAGGCGCTGTGCCACCACATGTTCGGCACGCTGGCCTCTCCCGGCACCTTCGGCAACTACGGCGCCGGCACGACGCTGTTCTGGATCGACCCGGTGCGCGACATCACCTTCACCTGCCTGTCCGCCGGCGTGATGGAGCACAACGCCAACACGCGCCGCTTCCAGAAGCATCGCCGACATCGTCTTCTCCGCTGCGCTCTAGAACGCGACTCAGGCGGCGAAGCGCAGCCGGTCACCGGCAGCTTGATCGGGCCGTGGCCCACCGTGGTCATCCACGGTTCCGGCTCGCCGGCGGGCTCGAAGTTCTCCACGCTGCTGCACCAGTGCGCCGAGCAGCGCCTCGGCCTCCAGCAGCGCCAGCACCCGGCCCACGCAGGCGTGCACGCCGTGGCCGAAGCCCAGGCTCGCCGCGTTGTTCCGGCGCACGTCGAAGGCATCGGGTTCTTCCCAGCGTGCGCGGATCGCGGTTGGCAGCCGCGAACATCAGTCCACAGCGCTCGCCGGCCGGAATCGACGTAGCCGTCGATCTCCACGTCGCGCATCGCGATGCGGCCTGCCATGCGCGAGGGAGAATCCCAGCGCAGGCTCTCCTCGAAGGCGGCCTTGACCAGCGACGGGCTCGCCTGCGCACCAGCTGGTACTGGTCCGGGAATTCGCAGAAGGCGCGGATGCGCATTGGCCAGCGTGAGCACGGTGGTATCGGCGGCCGCGGACAGCAGGATGCCCACCAGCAGCTTGGCCTCCTCCGGCGTCACCTCGCCCGGTCGGCGGCCTCGTACATGGCCATGCCGAGGCTGCCGGGCGCGAGGTTTTCGCGATTGCAGCTCTCGTCGGCCCAGTCGAAGCACGGCGCGGCGGCGTGTCGCTGCATGGCCTCGTGGAACAGCTCGTTCATCGGGCCCATGGTCGCCCACACCATGTTGCCGAAGGCCGACATGTGTTCGCGCCCTGTCTGCTGCACGCCGAGCAGGTCGGGCAGCACCTTGTAGACGAAGGGCTGCGTGATGTCGCCGACCGCGTCGATCGACTCGCCCGGCGCGCGCGCGCAGGCGCTGCGACCAGCGCGCTGCGCATCGACGGCGGAAGTTCTCTGCCATGTGCGACAGGCGCCTTGGGCGACAGCGCGTTGGCGACGACCGCGCGCACGCGCGTGTGCTTGGGCGGATCG
Source organism: uncultured Pseudomonadota bacterium (assembly GCA_963785055.1). Classification (GTDB taxonomy): domain Bacteria; phylum Pseudomonadota; class Gammaproteobacteria; order Steroidobacterales; family Steroidobacteraceae; genus ZC4RG30. The sequence continues at coordinate 367,257 of CAWATT010000005.1, read as the reverse complement.
TCGGTGAGCAGCAGTTCCGGCCGCACCGAGTTCGGGTCATGCCAGGGCCGCGACGTGGAAGAAAACGTCTTCCAGTCCTTGAGGCCCGCCGCCACGTGCTCGTAGCGCGCCAGCATGGTGATGTTCTCGCCCGGCAGCCGCACCACCGGCGCAGCTCGCGCAGCCGGTCATCCACTGCGTTGGCATTGCGCACGGATTCGCGCGAGAAGATGTCGGTATCGAATTCGGGAATTGGCTTGCTCATGGCATCTTACCCCGCGGCGGCGATGCCGCCATCCACATGCAGGATCTCGCCGTTGATGAAGGAGGCCGCGTCGCTCAGCAGGAACGCGCAGGCCTCGGCGTTGTCCTCCTCGCGTCCCAGCCGGCGCAGCGGAATGGTGCGCGTGCGCCGCTCGTACTCGGCCTTGTCATTGAGGCCCGAGTGCGCCCGGCGTGGGCACCGAGCCGGGCGCCAGCGCATTCACGCGCATGTTGCGCGGGCCCAGCTCGGCCGCGAGCACCTTGGTCAGCGTGACGATGGCGCCCTTCACCAGGCTGTAGGCGGCGGTATTCGGGAAGCCCTTCTCGGCCACTGGCGAGGCCATGTTGATGATCGCGCCGCCGCGCGCCTGATCGTAGTGCGCCAGCAGCGCCTGCGCGCCCCACACGCTGCCGTTGATGCCGATCGACATCATGCGGTTGAGCGTTTCCTCGGTGATCTGCTCCACCGGCTCGTACTTGCAGCAGCATGGCGTTGTTGATCACGGCGTCGATGCGGCCGCACTGCGCGGCAAACGTGGCGGCCTGCAGCAGTACGCCGCGCGTGAAGCAACGTCGGCGGCGCAGCGGCATGGCCTGGCCGCCGCGCGAACGATGTAGCGCTGCGACGGCGTCGCAGGCGGCCGGCATCGAGGTCCGACGACGCCAACCGTCGCGCCGCAGTCGGCCAGCGTGCTCGGCCATGGAGCGCCCGAGCCCGCGTGCCGCGCCGGTGATCGAAGATGCTGCGGCCGGAAAGGTCAGGTGGATGGGCATGTCGTGGCCACTTCAGACCTTCAGTTTCCAGGCCTTGCCATCCGGCGACGATGTGGCCGGCGGTGGGCTCGGCGAAGTGACTGCCGATGACCAGCGTGCGGCGTGTTGTTGAACCGTGCGCACGAACTCGCACGCGCGTCTGCGCGGCCGCGCGACTTGTCCATGTCGAAGCGCGCCTCGCGTCCGGCACGGCGATCTGGATCGGGTTGTGCATCATGTCGCCGGTGATCACCGCGCTCTGGCCGCGTGACTCGATGAGCACGCTGACGTGCCCGGGCGTATGCCCCGGCGTCGGAATCAGCGACACCTCGTCGGTGAGGCGGAAATCCGGATCGATGAACTCGACCAGCCCGGCTTCCATCACCGGATCGATGGCGTCGGCCAGGTGATCCATGTGGTGGTAGCCGTCCGTCTCGCGCAGGTGCTTCCAGTGCTCCCATTCGCTGCCGCCCGAAGAGGTAGCGCGCCTGCGGGAACGTGGGCACCCACTTGCCGTCGACCTTGCGCGTGTTCCAGCCCACATGGTCGAAGTGCAGGTGCGTGCACAGCACATCCGTGACCTCCTCGGGGGGAAACCCGGCGGCGGCCAGGTCCTCGAGGAAGGTGGTCTGCAGGTTGCGTGAACACGTCGAACTCGCGCTGCGCGGTCGTCGCCGATGCAGGTGTCGATCATCGCCGTGCGGCCTCTGCGAGCGCAGCACGAAGCACTGGAACGAGATGATCATCTTCCCGTCGGGAGTCGCGAAATGCGGCTGCAGCCAGGGGAACCGCTGCACGAAGGCCGGGTCGGCATCAGGCAGCAGCATCGGTGATGTCGTCTTCCCAGCCGTTGACCTCGACGATGCGCGCGATCTCGACGTCGCCGACCTGCCAGTACCGGATGTGTTCCGCAGCCATCGAATCCCCCGGTTTCGAACTACAGGTCCAGCGGCGCCGGCGCGGGCCGCAGCATCAGGTCGGCGGCCTTCTCGGCCACCATCACGACCGGCGCGTTGGTGTTGCCACCGACACGTGCTGGAATCACCGACGCGTCCACGACCCGCAACCCCGACAGCCCGTTCACGCGCAGCTGCGGGTCGACCACGGCCGCCGCGTCGCTGCCCATGCGGCAGGTGCCGCACGGGGTGATGCACCGTGCGAGGACGACGCGGCGCACGTAGGCAGCCAGCGCAGCCTCATCCGCCGCGGCCGGCCCGGGCAGAACTTCCGTCGCGCGGATAGCGCGCGAAGGACGGCTGCGCGAGCAGCGGCGGGCAGAGCTTCAGGCCATGCAGCAGTGGCTGCAGGTCGGCCGGATCGCCGAGCAGGTTCGGGTCGACGCGCGGCGCGGCCCGCGGATCGGCGCTCGCGAGCCGGATCCGGCCCCGGCTCTTCGGATACAGGTTCACCATGCTGATGGCGATAGCCGTGGCCCAGCGGCAGCGGGAAAGGCGTTCGGATTGCGCCGCGCCGGCTGGAAGACGATCTGCAGGTCCGGCCGATCGACGTCATCGCGTGACTGCGGATGAAGGCCGTGGACTCGAACACATTGCTGGCCAGCGGTCCGCGCGCGGCCCAGGCGTACTGCGCCAGGTTCCATGCAGAGCGCGGCAAGGTGCGCAACGACAGTCCGTAGGAAGTCGTGTTGCGCATCTCCATCAGCACCGCCACGGCCAGGTGGTCGTGGTAATTCGCCGCCCACGCCTGGCTGGTCGAGTTTCACCGGCAATGCCCAGCGCTCGCAAGCTCGCGCGCGTCGCCGATGCCCGACAGCATCAGCAGCTGCGGCGAGTGGACGGCGCCGGCGCAGAGCACCGTCTTCGCGGCTTGCCCGAAGGTGTGCGAGAGCCCATTGATCGCGACCTCGGCGCCGGTGATGCGGTCGCCTTCGACCAGCAACCGCAAGGTACGCGCGCCGGTGAGCAGCGTCAGGTTCGGTCGCGACAGCGCGGGACGCAGGTAGGCGCGCGCAGTGGAATCGCGCTTGCCGCTGCGGATGGTGCCCTGTCGCAGGCCATAGCCCTCCGGCGCCGGACCATTGAAGTCCTTGCAGGGCCCATAGCCACCCACGGAAGCAAATGCCTCGAGGAATGCGAAGTTCAGCGGGTTGGGCTTGGGAATGTGTGCGACATGGATCGGGCCGCCCTGGCCATGCCAGGGCGAATCGCGGTAGTCCGGGTTGTCCTCGGAGCGGATGAAATACGGCAGCACCTCGCGCCAGCTCCAGCCAGCGCAGCCCGCAGCCGCCCAGTCGTCGTAGTCGCGCGGTTGGCCGCGGAAATAGACCATGCCGTTGATCGACCCGGATCCACCCACGACATGGCCGCGCGGCACCGGGATGCGCCGGTTGTCGAGCTTCGGCTGCGGCACGGTCGAAAAGCGCCAGTTGAGCTCGGGCCGGGCAGATCGCGGCGCCAACCAGCGCCGGCACCTGGATGAACGGGTGGCTGTCGCGCGGACCGGCCTCGATGAGGCAGACCCGCAGCGAGGGATCCTCCGACAGTCGCGCCGCCAGCACGCATCCGGCGGTGCCGGCGCCGACGACCAGGTAGTCGAACTCGCCGTTCATGCCTATTTGCGCCTGGCCAGCGCCCGCGGCGCCGTCTCGCGCAGCATCAGTGCAGTGACGCCAACCGCCACCGCGAGCCAGAAGACGATCCACAGCGGCGCGGAGAGACCCCAGACATCCGCCGCGCGACCCGCCAGCGATGGCGCGAACACGCCACCGATGATCTCGCTCGTGCCCATGGTCAGTGACAGCGCCGTCGCAGTAAGTCCCGGCTGGCACGATCTCGGAAGGGATGGTCGCCATGGCCAGCGGAAACACGCCACTGATCGCGGCTCCCGCCGCAAAGGCCAGGTAGTAGGGCCAGACGGACTGCCCGCCGATCAGCAAGGCGCCGAGCGGGATGAACACACCCAGCAAGCCGGCGACGACGGCGACCGGCTTTCGACCCAGCCGGTCCGACAGTCCCGGGACGATGAACGCGATCGCGATCGACGCCAGGCCGAAGCTCGACATGATCCAGCTCATCTTCTGCGTATCGATGCCGCGGACGTTCACCAGGTACAACGGCATGAAGACGCTGAACACGACGCAGGTACGCCACCAGGAAGATGGACAGGAAGATGCACACGACAATGGTGCGGTCCGCCAGCAGGCCGCGCGCCTGTGCGAACGTGGGCTTGTCGTGGGCATCCAGGTGGGTGGGCTCGCGGATGTACAGCGCGATCAGCAAGGCCATGATGAAACCCGGCACCGACACGAGCCAGAACGCGTTCCGCCAGCCCACCGCGTTGGCAATCGCAATGATCACGATCGGTCCGAGGAAATTCGCCAGCAGGTTGGCGCCGAAGTTCTGCGTGATGCCATGCGCGAGTCCGCGCTTGTCCGGGTCGACTTCCGCCGCGATCAGGGTCTGGGTGATCGGCATGATGCCGCCCTCGGCGATGCCCATCAGCATCCTCGCCCCGAGCAGCATGATGAAGGTCTGCGCGAAGCCCGACAGCACCGAGGCCGTGGAAAAGACGATAGTCGCGATCACGAGGATCAGCTTGCGCCGCCCGATGCGGTCGGACAGGCTGCCCATGAACAGGCCGGCAATGGCCCAGGCAAACGAGAATGCCGCCGCGATCAGGCCGATCTGCGTGTTGGTCAGCTTCAGGTCCGGCTGGATGAACGGCGCGAGGAAGCTGAAGGCGTTGCGGTCGAAGAAGACGACGCCGAAGTTGGCGCTGAGCATGCCGATCAGCAGCCACTGGTAGCGCTTGTCAGGCTTTGTCATTGTTGTTGTCTCCAGGTACCAGACCCATTGCCACGCACAGCCTGGCGGTCAGTGCCGGATCGTGCACAGCGCCCCACCGTCGATCGACCACGCGGCGCCCGTGACGAAGCTGGCTGCGTCCGAGAGCAGGAATGCCACGACCTCGCCGATCTCCGCCGGCTGGCCGATGCGTTCCAGCGGCGCGATCTTGCCCAGCGTGCGTTTGCCGAGCTCGATATCGCCGCCGAACAGGGGCCCCAGCACGGACTCCAGCAGAGGCGTATCGATCACGCCCGGCATCACGCAGTTGACGCGCACGCCCTTCGACCCCGACCTCCGCGGCCGCGGTGCGCGTAAGACCGACCACCGCATGCTTGCTCGCATTGTAGGTGCAGGCGCCTGCAAGGCCACGCTCGCTGCCGATCGATGCCGTATTGACGATGGCTGCCACCGCCCTGCGCGATCATCAGTGGCAGCACATGGCGCATCCCGAGGAACACGCCCTTCACGTTCACCTGCTGCACGCGGTCGAACTCGGCTTCGTCGTACTCATGCGTCGGGGCAATATGGCCCTCGATGCCGGCATTGTTGAACAGCCCGTCGATGCGGCCGTAGCTGCGCTGCGCAGCCTCCACGAAGCTGCGCACCTGGTCGCTGCGACTCACGTCCGCCCGCACGGACTCGACCCGGGCACCGGAGGCCTTGAGTTCCTGCGCGCGCTCCGCGAGCCCCTTGCCGTTGATGTCCACCAGCAGCAGGTTCGCGCCTTCGCGCGCCAGCACTTTCGCGGTTGCCCCGCCAATGGCGCCAGCGGCGCCCGTGACGATGATCGACTTGCCGTCCAGCTTTCCCATGATTCCCCCCGATGTCCTGCCGTTCAGCCGGAGCCGAACAGCGTCGCCACGTAGTGGCTGTCCATGTACTCGCGGATGCGGAACACCAGTCCGTCCTTCAGCTCCACGGCCCAGGCATAGCGATTGTCGTAGTTGCGGCCATCCGGCAGCTTGCCGAGCGCGCGCGACTCGCACATGACGAAGTCGCCCGAGCGAGACGATCGTGTTGACCGTGGTCTTCGGATCGCCCGGCACGAACATGCCGCGCACCGGCGCCGAGGAACTCGTCGACGATGTAGTCGCGCGGGCCGTGCACGCCGGCGCCGGGGATGTTCTCCACCATGGGCCGCCAGTTCGGCATCCGGATGCAGCGTGGCGCGGATCGCCTCGAGTTCCCCGGTGCTGAGGATGCGGAAGAAATCCAGGACCGTCTGTTCCTGCGGCGTCTTGGCTACGGCTGTCATGGCCTCAAGCCTTCTTCGCCGCGTCGACTTCGGCGAAGGCCTCGCGCGCGATGCGCGACGCTGTCGATGCCGGCCGGCACGCCGCAGTACACGGCCACCTGCAGCAGCACCTCGCGGATCTCCTCGCGCGACAGGCCGTTGTTGAGCGCCGCCTTCACATGCAGCTTCAGCTCATGCGGCCGGTTCAGCGCGCTGATCATGGCGATGTTGATCAGGCTGCGGTCGCGCAGCGCGAGGCCCGGCCGGCGTCCAGACGTAGCCCCAGCAGTACTCGGTCGACAGCTCCTGCATGGGCCGGCTGAAGTCGTCGGCGCGGCCATCGACTTCTCCACGTAATCCGCGCCCAGCACCTGCTTGCGCAGCGCGAGGCCGCGTCTCGAATCGATCCTGTCCCATCCTATTTCTCCTCTTTGCGCGCCGATCTCGCAGCCCGCCCAGTGTTCCACGAACCTTGACCATTTCCGTGCAGTCCGCATCCGGGCCGCAAAGGTCTGCTGCGTGATCGACAGCATCTGCCGCACCGCAGCGCCCACCACCATCGGCACGCCCAGCGCCTCGGCCTCATCGAGGCACAGCCGCACGTCCTTGAACGACAGCGCATTGGCGAAGCCGAAATCGAACTTGCGGTTCAGCACGTGCTTCGGGATCTTGTCCTGCGTGGCGCTGTTGCGCCCGGAGGAGGCATTCAGGACGTCGAGCATCACGGCCGGATCGACGCCGGCCTTCACGCCCATGGCCATGGCCTCGCTCGCGATGGCCAGCGATGCCGCGGACATCAGGTTGTTGGCGAGCTTGAGCGGTCTGTCCGAGGCCGGGCTTCTCGCCCACCACGATAGACCCGGCCCAGCTGCGCCAGCAGTGGCTCGCACGCGCTGCGAGGCAGCGCTGCGGGCCGGAGGCCATGATGGCCAGCTTGCCGCTGGCCGCGCCCTTCACGCCGCCGGACACCGGCGCATCGATGGCGGCGATGCCCTGCGGGCCGAGGATGCTTCGCGACGGCCTGTGCCGCGCCGGGACCGGAGGTCGAAAGATCCACGAAGACTTCGACGTCCGGAATCGTGCGCGACGGTCGCCGCGGTCGGCGCTTGACGGTGGCCGGTCCGGGCAGGCTGGTCATCACGATGCGCCCGCGCGGCGGCGGCGGCGGCAGCGGAGTCCGCTGCCCGCGCACCACGCTGCACGAGCGGCGCCAGCGCTGCGGTATTCGGATCGAAGACCGTCACGGTATGGCCAGCGGCCAGCAGGCGCCCGACCATGCCAGAACCCATTCGCCCGACGCCGATGAACGCGATCTGCTCGCCCACGAATCCCCCCGGATCTATTGTCCTGCGGTCCGGGCTACGTGTCAGCTGGCACGGCGCGGCGGCAGATCCAGTCGCACGATGCTTCGACGCCCGGGTCTGCCAGTGGATAGCGCTCGAGCACCAGCGGGTCGTGCCCGGGAATGACGTGCTCCGTGGCGAGTCGGCCAGTGCCTCGATGGTGCCGGAAGGCCTCCAGATAGGCACTGCACGTCTTCGACGATGGGAAAGGGCCGGCGCTGCTGCCAGTTGGCATAGAAGTGCGCGGCGTCCGAGGCCAGCACCACCCAGCCGCGCGCGCGTGTGCACGCGCACCACCTGCAGGCCGCGCGTGTGGCCACCGACCCGGTGCAGCGTCAATCCCGGGCGCCAGTTCGGCCGTCGCCGTCGTGAAACACCACGCGATCCGGCGAACAGCTTGCCCACCATCGCCTGCACATCCGCGGCCTCGTAGGCCGCGCGCAGCGCGCCGTGGCACATGGCGCGGCCGGTGCAGTACGCCATCTCCTCGTCCTGCAGGTGGTAGCGCGCATTGCGGGAACAGGTCAGTGATTGCCGGCGTGGTCGTAATGCATGTGGCTGATGATCACGTCCGGACTGTCGGCTGGGATCAACGCCGACGGCGCGCAGCCCCTCCTCCACGGGCGCACCAGCTGCCGCCCGCGCGCCGCGCCCGTGGCGGCATCGAAGCCGGTGTCGAGCACGAACGTGCGGCCGCCGCCGCGGATCGGCCCAGACGTAGTAGTCCAGCGGCATCGGCCCGTCGTGCGGGTCGCCGCCGATGAAATTGTGGCGTGGCGGTGCGCTCCAGGTGCGCGTAGCGGATCGGCGCAGATTTCGTAGCGGGTTCCATCGCAGTTGATCGCGATATACAGCGCTGCCGCGCACTCGAAGAATGCGGCCATGCGCAGGGAAACTTGAACACAGTACGGCCGACATCGTCGCCGTCGGATCCGGCCACAACGGCCTGGTGGCCGCCGCCTACCTGGCCGCCGCCGGCAAGAAGGTGGTCGTGCTGGAGCGCAACGCCTGGTTCGGCGGCGGCGTGGTCACGCGCGAGCTGACGCTGCCGGGCTTCCGGCACGACCAGCACTCGATGAGCCACATCTTCATCCAGGGCAATCCCGCTGCTGAAGAACGACGAGCTGAAGCTCAAGTCGCGCTACGGCCTGGAGTACATCTTCCCCGACGTGCCGATGATGTCGGTGTTCGAGGATGGCCAGACGCTGCAAGCTGTATCGCGACCCGCAGACGCTCGGCCGCCGAGATCGCGAAGTTCTCGAAGAAGGATGCCGAGACCTTCCTGCGGGTGTCGAAGCAGGCGGCAGCCTGGCTGCCGATGATCGCCTCCTCGCTGTACGTCGCCGCCCGCGCCCGTCGGCGCGACCAACGCGATGATGGACCAGAGCCGCGAGGGCCGCGAACTGTGGCGCGTCATGCAGATGAGCACCCACGACCACCTCTGCGACCTGTTCGAGAACGACCGCGTGCGCATGCACTTCGCGCGCGTCGCCGGCGAGAACCTGGTGTCGCCCGACGAGAAGGCCACCGCCATCGGCGTCTACGTGTTCCTCGGATTCCTCGAGGCCTACGGCTTCGGCGTGGCGCGCGGCGGCTCGGGCAAGCTCACCGACGCGCTGATCGCCTGCATCCGCGGCCACGGCGGCGAAGTGATCGCCAACGCCGACGTCGCGCGCATCACAGGTCGCAATGGCCGCGCCGGTCGGCGTCGAGACCGTCGACGGCCGCAGTCTTCGACGCGAAGGACGCCGTCATCGGCGCCATCCACCCGCACCTGCTCGGCGGCATGATCGAGGGCCTGGATGCGCAGGTGCGCGCCGACGCCGAAGCCACGCACATCACGCGATGCCGCCTGCATCACCGTGCACGCCGCGCTCGACGCCCCGCTGCAGTTCCGCACGAGCCGACCGTGACGGATGCGGTGATGATCGAGATGCTGCCGACCAACTACGAAACGCTGCGCCGCGATTTCGACGAACTGCGCTACGGGCAGTTCCTGCCCTATCCGCTGCTGGGCGTGGGCTCGCTGACGCAGTTCGATCCCTCGCGCGTGCCCGCCGGGCAAGGCCATCCTGCACCTGTGGGACTACGTGCCCTACAAGCGACCGGACGGCCGCAGCTGGGACGAGACCAAGCAGCAGTACGCCGACCGCATGCTCGGCGCACATGGCGCACGCTTCGTGGACAACATCGCCGGCGTCGTGCTCCAGCGCGCATGTCGACAGCCCCGTGGACATGGAGCGCACCAGCCCCAGTTTCCGCCGCGGCGACCTGCACGGCATCGCCTCCACCACCTACCAGTCCGGCGCGCATCGGCCGACGCCGGAGCTCGGGCAACTACACCGTGCCGGGCCTCGACCGCCTCTATCTCGTCGGGCCGTTCCAGCATCCGGGCGGCGGCGTGTTCGGCGCCGGCCGCGCCACGGCGATGAAGATGTTCGAGGCCCTGGGGCTGGACTTCGACGCAGCAGTCGGTCGCGTCAAGTGAAGCTGAAGTCCACGCGACGGCAGCGAGCTGATGAACGTGCAGCGCGCTGGAGCGCGACGGCAACATGCCTGGTCATCCACGGCAAGGTGTTCGGCGCCATGCCGCTGAACGCGCGCCTGGCACCCGAGGCGGCGCGCGCGGCGCTGAAGCTGCTGACGCCCGGCCTGTTCTTCTTCCTGCTGACCCTGCCCTTTCGCAAGCGCTGATCCGGAGTGACCCGATGAACGTGCGTACCCCCCTGCTCGCCCTCGCCGCCTTCGCACTGCCCGCGATGGCCGCCGACCCGATCATTTCCGACAGCCGCCTGCTCGACCGAAGAGCGGCGCATCGCGCTGCTCGAGACGAAGATGGCCTCGCTGCAACGTGAGGTGAACCTCATCGAGGACATGAAGGCCATCGAACGACTTCAGCAGGCCTTTGGTCACTATGTCAGCGAAGGCAAGACCGCCGACGCCGCCGGGCTGTTCTCCGATCGCCCCGACGCTTCCATCGAGTTTGCACAGCAGGGCGTGTACCTCGGTCGCCAGCGCATCGAATCGTTCCTTGCGGCGCTGGGCGTCAAGTCAGGTTCCGGGCTGTTGCGCGAAACCCCGATGATCCAGGGCGTCGTGCATGTTTCGGCCGATGGCCTCACCGCGAAGGGCCGTTGGCGCTCCCTGGTCATGGCAGGGCGGGCTGGCGAGGACGGTCGCTGGATCGAAGGTCCGTACGAAAACGAGTACGTGAAGGAAGCAGGCGCCTGGCGCATCGCAAGGCTGCACTGGTTCACCACCGTCGACTCCTCGTACGACAAGGGCTGGCATAAAGGTGCGCATCCTGCAGAGGGCCCGCTGCCACAGCTGCCGCCGGACCGGCCACCGAGCATCGAGTACCGCTCCTTTCCCTCCTTCTTCCTGCCGCCTTACCACTATGTGAATCCGGTGACGCGAATGCCCGTAGCCTGGGATCGGCCGCCCGTCGGAGGTGCGAAGTGATCGCCCGGTTTGCAGCCGCCGCGCTGCTGCTCTCGGCAGCTGCTCCCGGAATCGCCGCGCAGGGTGGCCCGCCACCCGCGCCGGACCTTGCGCCACGCGTCGCACACCTCGTGGACCGCCTGGCATCCGTGAACGCGCAGGCCGATCGCCTCTCGGACTACGACGAGCTGCGCAACCTGCAGCAGATCTACGGCTACTATTTCGACAAGGCGCTGTGGGATCAGGTCGTCGACCTGTTCACCGAGGACGCGCAGCTGCAAGTCGGCCAACAGGGTCGTTTCGACGGCAAGGCCAGCATCCGCCGCTATCTCTATGGCCTCACCGGCGGTCGGCAGGGCCTGGTGCACGGCCAGCTCAACAACCACTTCCAGCTGTCGCCGGTGATCACGCTGTCGCCGGACGGCCTCTCGGCACGCGCGCGCTGGCGCCTGATGGTGCAGGACGGGCAGCTCGGCAGCCAGGCCAACTGGGGCGCGGGTATCTACGAGAACGAGTACGTGAAGCAGGACGGCGTCTGGAAGATCCACCGCCTGCAGCTGTTCGTGAAGTTCTATGCGCCCTACGAAGGCGGATGGACGCGCACCAGCGCCGCGCTGAATGCCCGCTATGGCAAGTCCACCGCGCGCCCCGACCAGCCGGACAGATCCCCCATGCCGGGCTGGCCCGTCGCATTCGATGCACCGATGCACTTCGGCAATCCCGCGCGCACGGAGTACCGGCTGGCACCGCAGGACGCTGCGCGCGCAAAGCCCGATTCCCCGCGCACCGTGGCCGACCTCGAGGCCCAGGTGCGCGCACTGGAACTGAAGTTGCGTCGCCTGCGCGCCACCGAAGACGTCGAACGCCTCGAGAACACGTACGGCTACTACGCGGACAAGTCCATGCAGGACGCCATCTCCGCGCTGTTCGCCCAGGACGCCACGCTCGAGATACTCGGCCGCGGCGTGTTCGTGGGCCGCGAACGGGTCTACGAGTACATGCGTCGCCTCGGCGTGCCGACGGACGGCACGCTGTTCAACCACATGCAGCTGCAGCCCGTGATCACCGTTTCGCCCGATGGCAACAGCGCGCAGATCCGCGCGCGGCTGCTCGTGATGTTCGGCCGCGAGGGGGACGCCGCGCAGTGGGGTGACGGCATCTACGAGAACACGTTCATCCGCGAAGATGGCACCTGGAAGTACAACAGCCTCGCCGGCTTCCAGACTTTCTACACCACCTATGACGAAGGCTGGGGCAAGCGGGCCATACCGATGCTGAGCTACTTTCCCGGCTATCCGCCAGACATGCCGCAATCCGTGAAATACGATCCGTTCCCGGCCGTGTTCGTGCCGCCCTTCCATTTCCGCAACCCGGTGACGGGCCGATGAGCAGTGCACGCGCGGCGGCTGCGCTGGCACTGCTCGCGACGCTCGGCGTCGCGGGCTGTGGCAGCACCCCTCCGGTTGAGGCGCAGGTCAGTCCGGCCGACACGGAGCTCACCGCGAAGCTGCTGCAGCTCGAGCAGCGCGGCACGCGACTGGCGGACATGCATGCCGTGCGCAAGCTGCAGCGCGCCTGGGGCTACTATCTCGACGAGGGCCAGTGGGATGATGCCGCGGACCTTTTCGCCAGCGATGCGACCTTCGAGTTCGGGCTCGATGGCGTCTATCGCGGGCGCGATCGCATCCGCGAGTACCTGCACGCGATGGGCGATGGCCGCACCGGCCTCGCGCCCGGCCAGCTGAACGAGCATTTCCAGCTGATGCCCGTGATCACGATGGCCGAGGATGGTCGCCACGCACAGGGAACCTGGCGCGACATCATGCTGCAGGGCAAGCTCGGGAGCGGCGCCCAATGGGGAGAAGGGCCCACCGAGACCCGGTACGTCAAGGAAGACGGCGTCTGGAAGATCAGCCACCTGCACTTTTTCCAGACCCTGCACGTTCCCTATGAGGGAGGCTGGGGCGTGCATCCGGACGACAATGCCGGTCGCTTTGTAGGCGATCGTCTCAAGCCGGACGCGCCAACCAGCATCCAGTACAAGACCTGGCCCGGCGCGTTCACGCCGCCCTTCCATTTCCGCGGGGAGGCGCCGCGCCTGACGCCGGTGGCGCTGCCCGCGAATCCCGGCAACCTGCCGGAAGCCGAGCTGCAGCAGCGCATCGGTCGCCTCGCCGCCGAAGTCGACCGGCTCGCTGCCATGGATGACATCGAGAACCTGCAGGGCATCTACGGCTACTACATCGACAAGAGCCAGTGGCAGCAGGCCGCCGCGCTGTTCGCCGATGACGCGGAGCTCACCGTGCAGGGTCTCGGCACCTGGCGGGGGCCAGAAGGCGTGCTGCGCTACCTGCAGTCGACCGGCCCGGAGGGCCTGCAGGAGGGACGACTTTACGATCACATGCTGCTGCAACCGATTGTCGACGTGGCCGCCGACGGGAACAGCGCCAAGGCCCGCTGGCACCTGTTCGCCCAGCTGGCCAAGCACGGCGAGTTCCACGAGTGGGCCACCGGCATCTACCAGAACGAGTACGTGAAGCAGGATGGCGTGTGGAAAATCCGTCGCCTGCACCTGTACCCCACCATGATCACGCCCTATGAGGACGGCTGGGGCAAGACCTCGCTGCAACGCTCCCGCTTTGACGCTGCGGCCCGTCCGGATGTGGCCCCCACAGCCCCCTCCAGTCTCTACGAGCACGCCTTCATCACGCCCTACCACTACGCGCACCCGGTGCGCGGTGTCTCGAAAGCCGCGACCGCAACGAAGCCGGTCGCCACCGATCCGCGCGCCACGCTGGCCGAGCTGGACCGTCGACTCGGCCTGCTGGAAGACCGCGCGATGGTCGAGAAGGTGCAGCGCGTCTATGGCTACTACCTGGCCACGCTGCTGTGGGACGAACTGGCCGCCCTGTTCGCCGAGGACGGCACCATCGAGATCGCCATGCGCGGCATCTATGTCGGTCGCCCCGCCGTCCGCCGCAACCTCAACCTCTACGGCCAGGCCGGCCTCGACGATGGCGTGCTGCACAACCACATGCAGTTCCAGCCGGTGATCCACGTCTCGCCAGACGGCAAGACCGCACACCTGCGCTCACGCGCGCTGTCGATGATGGGCAACTACGGCCGCGGCGGACAGTGGATGGGTGGCGTCTACGAGAACGTGTTCGAAAAGGTCGACGGCGTCTGGAAATTCAAGCACGACCGCGTGATGAACTCCTACTTCGCGCCCTACGAGACGGGCTGGAAGGACCTGGCGCAGCGGGCACCGCCCGGCATCACGCCCTCAAACCCGCCGGACCTGCCGCCCAGCGGCAGTTTCGACATGTACCCGAAGAACTTCCTGCCGCCCTACCACTACGCCAACCCGGTTACCGGCGAGCGGTGACGGGCACGGTTCTTCAGGTGTTTCGAACCTCGTCAACGGAGGCCTGACCGGTCAATCGCTGCCGGATGCTTGCCCATGACAGGCCTATGGCCAGCACAGCGGCGAGGATGAGCAGAGCAACCCAGACCAGTGCGGTGGCATTGTCGGGATCGAACCAGCCCCAGCTGGCAAACAGCCAGCTGACCGCGGCGAGAAAGGCAATGATCAGCAGGAGGCCGAATACGCCGATGGCTGCGGTTGTCGCCTTCATGAACACGATCCACGCGATCACCAGCGCCAGGCCGACGACAACCATGATCGGCCGCGGCGAGCCGGCGCTGCCGGCAACCCAGTGGTAGAACGAGTACCCGGATGGATTGAACGTTGCCAGGACCAGACCCGCGGACAGAAGCAGGCGCAGCAGCACGGATGCCCAGGAGAAATTGTTCATCGGCCGAGTATCCAACCAGGGCCGGGATTGAACAACCCCCCGCGCGCGGGGAAACGCGGAATCAGAGCAACAGGGTCAGCGACAGTGCGAAACTCGTGCCGATGTCGTACTTGTTGAAATAGATGGAGTTGCCATCCAGCGACTGGGACTCTTCGTAACCCTGCTGGAAAATGTTCCGGATCTCCAGCTTGAGCTCCGCGTCGGTGTCGAGAAACCGCAAGGACTCACGCGCCACGAAATCCACCCTCAGGCCCGGCGACTCCAGCGTGTCGGGGAAATCCCCGCTGGCACGCGTGGTAACCCGATCGCTGGCGTACGAGATCAGGAGCGTCTGCTGGGACATGCGCCCCAGCGCCTCAAGCCCGAATTGCAGGTTCACGAGATGGTCGGACTGGCCCGTAAGGGGTCTCCCATCGACAAAGTAGTCCGACGCCAGTCGCGTCGTGGGAATCGAGCCGTAGATCTCCACCGTGTCGCTCAGGGCCGCACGGCGATGCTCGACTGGGTCCAGGTGTAGTTGCCGATCACCACAGCGCGTCGAGAGGCGAGGAAGGACGACTCGGAAGCCGTCTCGAACGGGATGTACTTCGTGAACTCGAACTCGGCCCCGTAGAGCTCGGCCTGGGGCGCATTGGCGAAGCTCGTCAACGGCGCGTCGGGCTGCGGATAGGACGTGTAGGTCTCGATGGGCCGGTCGATTTCCTTGTAGAAGGCCTCACCGACACGCGCTGCTCGTCCGCGAAGTACCACTCGTAGCGCGCATCGACGTTGATGAACTCGCTGTCCGTCAGCAGCGGGTTGCCGCGGTACTCGCGCGTTCGCCTCGGGATCGAAGAACGGCTGGAACATCAGCTCGCGGAACTGCGGCCGCGCGATGGTCTTCGAAGCGTTGAAGCGTACCTGCATGTCCTCCCGGAAGCGCCAGGTCAACGTCGCCGCCGGCAGCACGTAGTCGTTGTCCAGGCTGGTCGAGGTACCGGAATTGGTCAGGGTGTCGAACACCTGCACCGGGCGCACGTCCTGCTGGGCGTCTTCGTAGCGCACGCCCAGCGCTGAGCTCCAGCCCCTCGATCAGCTCGGCCTGCCCCTGCAGGTAGACGGCATTGATGCTCCAGCTCGGCGGCGAACTTCGGGTCGGACTCCGTGGATTCGATCAGGCCGATGTCGTAGAAATCGATCACCGCATCGCCGAGCAGGAAGTCCGGCCGGAACAGGCCCGACGCCCGATCGGGAAGGTCAGCGGTGCGCGGAACAGGAACTCGCGCCGCGTGGATTCGCGCTCGGTGTTGCCGTAGTCATACCCCGCCTGGAGGACCACGCCCGGCATGACGCGCCAGTTCAGGTCGATGCCGCCCGACAACAGGTCCTCTTCCAGGTCGGAGAAGGCGACGTTGGCGAAATTGCCGTTCTGGCCGTTGAGCCGGTTGACGAAGAATGCGCCGAACGGATCGGCGGCGACGTTGGTGCGTCCATAGTCGATGTTCAGCTCGTAGGGCGCTTCGCGGCGAGATTGGAGTAGGCCGCGCGCGCATCGATCGATACCGGGTCCGAGGCTCAGGCCGCCATTCAGCTGCGTGCTGAACAGCTGGCGCTCGTACCAGGCAGTGCCCTGTTCCCTGAAGTCCACGCCAGGGTCGGTATCGTTCCACACCCCCTCCGAGAGGCGGTCTGCTTCAGCGTGTCGTGGATGTAGACGTTGGTCCAGCGCAGCTTGTTGCCTTCGCCGAACTCGTAGCCAAAGCCCAGCAGCGCGTTGACGACGATGCGGTTGTCGGTGATGACGCTGCGATAGTCCTTGTTGGTCGTCGACAGGTCAGGGCTGCCCGGAGTCTGCTGGATCGTTGTCGCGCGTGCGCCAGTTGTTGCTGTAGCCGGCGGTGCCGACAACGCCGAGCTGGCAGTCGCCGATCAGCCAGGAGCTGCCGCCGGTCAGCGAGCCGGACAAGTTGGCCGGCATGCTGTCGATGCGCTGCACCAGGGCGTTGTCGGCACTCACGAAGGTCTTGGCGATTTCGCCCGCGTCGACGGCGCCGGCGCTGAGCCGCTGGTTGCCCTCGAGAAGTTCGTCAGCGCCGGGCCGCAGGTCGCGGCTTCCCGCAGCCGGTCCAGTCGGTGCTGCTGCCGAAGTAGGTATAGCCGAGCTGGTAGGTGGTCTCGGTGTCGCCGCTGAGCCCGACGCCGATGTTGAGGAATGGCGCCTTCGGGATGGCGAGCGTCGTCAGGTTGATGACGCCGCCGCCGAACTCGCCCGGAAAGTTCGCCGAATAGGTCTTCTGCACCAGCGACGAGGCGATGATGTCGGTCGGAAACAGGTCGAGCGGCACCGCCCGCCGCAAGGGCTCCGGGCTGGGCAGCGGCGAGCCGTTGAGCAGGGCCAGCGAATAGCGGTCGCCAAGGCCGCGGACGTAGACAAAGCCGTCGCCGACCACGCTCAGGCCGGTCACGCGGGCCAGCGCGCCGGCGATGTCGCCCTCGCCGGTGCGCGCGATGTCCTCGGCTGAGAGCAGCGAGACCACCTGAGTGGTATCCCGTTCGACGTCGCCCTGCCGATTTCCAAGGACGACCACCTCGCCGCCCGGCACCTCGACATCTACCTCGAGTTCCTGTTCCTGGCCGGCGTCCGCGCTCTCGGCCGCTGCTACCGGAGTGGCCAGCTCGGCCTCCTGCGCCAGCGACACCCGGACCGAGAACGCCGTGGCGACGAGCACGCCCCAAGTCACTGCCCTCGACATTTCGTTACCTCTGTAGTTTGGCTACCACGCAACCGGTAGCGGCCCGCCAGGGCCGCTACCCGCGATCCGTGAAGGAGCCGGGTGCTCAGTTCAGCGACGGCAACGTGGTGCAGGCTGACGACGTCGTGCCGAAGTTCGCGGTGTTGGAATTGCAGGTCCAGCCCGCGTACCAGGTATCAGTCGCGTTGCGCACGGCACCGATGTAGGCGGTGGTGTCGAACAGGGCATCGATCGTCTTCGGGTCGGTAGCGGTCACCGCGGTTTCGTTGGCGCCGTTGATGAAGGTGCTGGTCAGCGTCGAAACGAACGCGGAATTGGTGTTGGTGCCGGGCGTGTTGAAGATGGTCGCGACCTGCGCGGCCGTGGTGCCGCAGCCGTTGATGAAGGGCGCTGCAGGGGCCGTGGTCAGCACCACCGAACCGAACACCGGCGGCCCGATCTTCTGGATGGCGGGGTCAGCGACGAGGAACTCGGCTCCGTCGATGCGCAGAGCAGGCAGGGGGGCAGTGACCACGCCGTTGACCAGCGAGGCATCGGCCCGGCCGCGGAACCGCATCGCTGCGGTGTTGCCCGAAGCCGCATTCCGGTGCACGAAAGTGAAGTTCGCGAGCTTCAGCCACGTGCGCGGCACCTGCGTCTCGTCAGTGGTCGCGACTCCGGCGCCAGGGCTGTCCAGCTCGATCATCGAGTCGGGGCTTCCCGAGCTCTTCTGCACTGCAATCAGGTACTGGATGGTTCCCTGCCAGCCGGTGTCGACGTCCATGGAGTCGTCGTCGGCGCCCGTGACCACGAAGTTGCGCAGGCTGGTGCGCCCGCCGAAGATCTCGAAGCCATCGTCCGAGCTGTTGTGCGAGTGGATGTTGTTGATGGTCGTGCCGGTGCCCGTGCCGATCAGGGTCAGGGACTGCAGCTCGCTGTTGCCCGAAAGCACGTAGCCCGAGTAGCGGAACTGCGCGTAGCGCAGCGTCCCGCTGTTGTCGGCAGGCAGTCGCGCCGCCACCGAGGGCCGGATCCACCGCGCCTTCTGTCTGGCGCTCGCAAGCGACCGTGCCGGGCGTTGCGCCAGGCGCCAGGCAGTCGGTGAGGGGTGCCCTGCCGAGCAGCACCACACCACCCCACTGGCTCTGGGAATCATCCGACGCCAGGCCGAGCACGTTGTCGCGGCTGGTGAAGACGATCGGGCGCGTGGCAGTGCCGACGGCATTGATCCTGTGACCGCGATTCACCGCCAGCCATGACACGCCTGTCTTCGCGAACAGGATTACGCCCGGCTCGATGGAGAGCGTGACGTTGTTGACTTCGGTGGTTGCAGCCGCACTGGCCTTGCACGGGCTGGCCGTGCCGGCCGGCGCGACCTGCGGACCGCAGTCCTGTCCCACATCGACGCGGCCGTCGATGGCGTACAGCAGGCCAGGAACGCGCGTCAGCTGCGAGCTGCGGGTAATTGGCGTCGGCAACGCGCAGACGCGATATTCGCCGGTCGGACCGCTGATCGTGCCGTCATCGCGCAGGCCCGGATTGTTCGTGATCGTCGGGCACCCTGCAGCGGGCGTCACCAGCGTCGGCGGCGTGACCGGAGGCGTGACCGGCGGCGCGACCGCGGGCGGATTGTTGATCGTGATATTGCCGCCGGAACCCGGCGAGGAAATCTCATCCGCACCGCAAGCCGCAAGACTGGCTGCAACAATACCCGCAACGACGATACGAACTGAATTCATGGAGCAACTCCCCGGCTGAGGTTTCGGAATGCCGGAGAGGATGCAGGCGAACTATTGCAGTCCCGTTACGGAACACAGTCATGTTCCTGTAACAGTCTGATGTATTGCACGGGCATGAATACCCGTGTCGCGACTGTCAGCCGAATGGATTCTCGAGGACGATGGTCTCGTCGCGATCCGGGCCCGTCGAGATGATCTGCACCGGCACGCCGACGAGCGATTCGAGGCGCTCCAGATACGCACGCGCGTTGGCCGGCAGTTGTTCCAGTTGCGTGAGCCCTACCGTGGATTGGCTCCAGCCCGGCATCTCCTCGTAGACCGGCTCCACCTGCGAGAAGTCGTCGACGAACATCGGCGGGTCTTCCAGCACTTCGCCACCGACCCGGTAGCCGGTGCAGATGCGAAGGGTTTCCAGTCCGTCGAGCACGTCCAGCTTGGTCACGCACAGCCCGCTGACCGAGGAATTGATGACAGCGCGCCGCAGCGCCACCGCATCGAACCAGCCACAGCGCCGCGGACGCCCGGTGACCGAGCCGAATTCATGACCAACGCGAGACAGGTGCTCGCCCGTGGCATCGAACAGCTCCGTCGGGAAGGGCCCTGCCCCGACCCGCGTGGTGTAGGCCTTGACGATCCCCAGTACCGCGTCGAACGCGCGCGGCCCGAGGCCGGTGCCCGTGGAGGCGCCGCCGCCCGTGGTGTTCGATGAAGTGACGTACGGGTAGGTGCCATGGTCGACGTCGAGCAGCGCGCCCTGCGCGCCCTCGAACAGCACATTGGCGCCGGCAGCGCGCAGCCCGGCCAGCTCCCGCGTCACGTCGACCACCAGCGGCTTGACCTGCTCAGCCTGGGCAAGCAAAGCCTCCAGCGTGGCGCCCGTATCCACGGGTTGCTCGTTGTGCAGCTTCTGCAGCATGAAATTGTGGTAGTCGAGCACTTCCGCCAGCTTGTCGGCGAAGCGTGCCGGCCGGAACAGGTCGGCCACGCGCAGCGCCCGCCTGGCAACCTTGTCTTCATAGGCAGGACCGATGCCGCGCCCGGTGGTGCCGATCTTCTGGTCACCGCGGGCCTGCTCACGCGCCCGATCCAGGCGCACGTGCGAGGGCAGGATCAGCGGGCAGGCCGGCGAGATCCGCAGCCGCTCGAACACCGGCACGCCGCGCCCGATGAGCGTCCGGCTCTCGGAGAGCAGCGCCTCGAGCGACAGCACGACTCCATTGCCGATGTAGCAGCGCGTGCCCTCCCGAAGGATGCCGGAGGGGATCAGCGACAGCACATGCTTCTGGCCACCGATGACCAGCGTGTGTCCCGCGTTGTGCCCGCCCTGGAAGCGGGTGACCGCCACAGCGCGTTCCGTCAGCAGGTCGACGACCTTGCCCTTGCCTTCATCGCCCCACTGAGTGCCGATGACGATGACGAAACGTCCCATGTTCAGCTTCCCGACCTGACGAAGGTCAACAGTGCAAGGCCCGCCAGCATGCTGACAAGGCCGGCAATGCGCAGGTCGCGTGGTGGCAAGGTGGAGAGTTGCAGGTAGACGCGCCGGGCTACGGCCGGGCTGAGGAACGGCAACAGGCCTTCGAGCACCAGCACGAAGGCGACCGCCGCCAGGAAATCTCCCCACTCCAGACCCATGCCACTCCCCAGGAAGGCCGTGCCGGCGTCAGCGTCCGCTCGCCGAGTTCAGGTAACGGAAGAACTCGCCGTCGGGCGTGACCACCCAGACATCGCCTTCGCGAACCAGGGAGTTCCGATAGGCCTGCAGGCTGCGGTAGAAGGCATAGAACTCCGGCGACTTGCCGAAGGAATCGGAGTAGATGCGCCCCGCCGTAGCGTCGCCCTCGCCGCGAATGCGCTGCGCGTCGCGCTGCGCGGTGGCGAGGATCTCGGTGCGCTGGCGGTCCGCCTCGGCGCGGATCCGTTCTGCCTCGGCGGCACCCTCGGCACGCAACTTGTTTCCCAGCGCGCGGAAGCTCTCCTGCATGCGCTGGTAGACCGAGCCGCTGACCTCTTCCGGCAGGTCGATGCGCTGGATGCGGACATCGATCAGCTCTATGCCAAGATCCTTCACTGATTCACTGGCGCTGCTGAACATGTCGCCCGTAAAGGCCGAGCGCTCGGCAATGACGATCTCCTGCAGCGTGCGGCGGGCCACCACGCCCTTGATGCCGTCCTTGACGATGTCACTGAGGCGCTGTGATGCCGCTTCCTCGATGCCGCCGGTGGCCCGGTAGTACTGGGCAACGTCGTTGATGCGCCACTTCACGTAGAAGTCGACGATCAGGCCCTTGTTCTCGCTGGTGAGGAAGGTCTCGCCGGTGTAGTTCTGCATCACGATGCGCCGCTCGAAGCGACGGATGCGGTCGACGAAGGGCAACTTCACGTGCAGGCCCGGGCCGTATTGCTCACCGACGATCTCGCCGAAACGCGCGCGCAGCGCAACTTCGGTTTCCCTCACCTGGAACAAGGCCGAGGACGCCAGCAACAGCGCGAGGGCCAGCAGCACGGCGATCGGTGCAAGCTTGCGGCCCATCAGCGCACTCCACGGCTGCGGGTGCCGTCCACGGTAACCGCCGGCAATTCCGGCACAGCCTGCTGCGCCGCTGCCGCCGCCGCGCCCGAAGCACCGGGTGTGGCAGTACGACCGCCACGCTCGTTCAGCTTGTCGAGCGGGACATAAATGAGGTTGCTCTTGCCGTCGTTGGCATCGACGATCACCTTGCCGGTCTGCTGCATCATGTGTTCGATGGTCTCGATATACATGCGCTGGCGCGTCACTTCGGGCGCCTTGGCATAGACGGATTGCACGCTGTCGAAGCGCGCGACGTCGCCCTCGGCAATGGCCACGATCTGGGCCTTGTAAGCGCCGGCATCCTCCAGCATGCGCTGCGCGGCGCCCTGTGCCCGCGGCAGGATGTCGTTGGCGTAGGCCTGGGCTTCCTTGCTGTAGCGGTCCCGGTCCTCGATCGCCTTGTTCGCGTCGCGCTGCGAGGCAATCACGGCCTCGGGCACCTGCACGTTGGTGAGGTTGACGCTGGAGACGCGAATGCCGCTGTTGTAGGTGTCGAGCGTGCGCTGGATCAGGTCGCGCGTGCTCTGGGTGATCTGCTGGCGCCCCACGCCCAGCACCTGGTCCAGGCTCGACTGGCCGACAACCTCGCGGATTGCGCTCTCACTGATCGCGCGCAGCGTCGCCTCGGGGTCGCGCACCTGGAACAGCACCTTCACCGGATCACTGAACTGGTACTGGATGCCCGCGCGGATCTCGACGAGATTGACGTCGGCAGTAAGCATGCGCGAGCTGTATTCGGCGCTGTTGACGCGCGAGACGTTGACCTTGGTCACGGTCTCGATCGGCCAGGGCAGCGCATAGCCCCAACCCGGATCGCGCACCCCGGTGAACTTGCCGAAGCGCTGCACCACGCCGCGGTCCGAGGCCTCGACCTGGAAAAACCCGGAGGCGAGCCATAACAGGAGCAATCCACCGGCGATATACCAGCCAAACCCCGAAGCGCCCGGGTCGCCGGAAGAGGAGTCCGCGCCTCCCCCGCTACCCCGACCGCCCAGCATGGCGTCCAGCCGCCGCTGGAAGTTCTTCAGCGCAGACTCGAGTCCGTTGTTGTCACCACCCGCGGGCGGCTTCTTGCCCCAGGGGGAGTCATCACGTTTTCCGGGCTCGTTCCAGGCCATGTTCAGTCGGATTCCAGAGGGATTCAGGGGCTGCCCCGCCGGATCCTGCGGATCCCGGGGGCAGCCTTCAAGTTTAGGGTAAGGCCTCGCACTGTCACAAGTTCGAAGACCGGCTCAATTGCCGGGAAGCCAGGCCGTGCCCGGCATGCGGGAAAGGCTTGCCAGCTCCCCGGCCGGCAGATCGACCGTGAGATCGAAAGCCTCCTCGTCGCTGTGCTCCCCCAGGACGACACCCGCCGCATAAAGACGCGCGCGAGTGGCTCCGGCTGACAACGGCAGGCGCAGCCGGCCGCGCTGGACGCCAACGGACAGGCGCTCGGCAACCGCATGCAGCAACTGGTCGAGTCCGGCATTGCCCTTCGCGCTGATCCAGACGGCCGTCGGCAGCCCGTCCTCGCCGATGTCCGTGCGCGGCAGGGTTTCCAGGCGGTCGATCTTGTTGTACACGCGGATCTGGGGGATGGCGCCGGCACCGATCTGCTCCAGCACACGGTCGACTTCCTCGATGTGCTCCGTGCGACGCGGATCGCTCGCGTCGATCACATGGAGCAGCAGGTTGGCTTCCCGCGCCTCCGTCAATGTCGACCGGAACGCGGCGACCAGGTCATGGGGCAGGTCGCGGATGAAACCGACCGTATCGGCAAGCACGACCTTGGTTCCACCCGGCAGCGTCAGGCGCCGTACGGTGGGATCCAGCGTTGCGAACAGCTGGTCGGCGACATAGACGTTCTCGCCGGTGAGGCTGCGGAACAGCGTCGACTTGCCGGCGTTGGTGTAGCCGACCAGCGCAATGGAGGGAACGGGGATCGACACGCGTGCGCCGCGGCCGGTATCCCGCTGCAGGTTCAGCTTCTCCAGCCGCTTCGTCAGTACGCGCACGCGCTGGCCAAGCAGTCGGCGATCGGTCTCCAGCTGCGTTTCACCGGGACCACGCAGGCCAATGCTGCCGCCACGCTGGCGCTCCAGGTGGGTCCACCCGCGCACCAGCCGGCTGGCGATGTGCTTCAGCTGCGCCAGTTCGACCTCCAGCTTGCCCTCGTGGCTCGCCGCACGCTGCGCGAAGATGTCGAGGATCAGGCCGCTGCGGTCGAGCACGCGCCGCCCGATCAGCTTCTCGAGATTGCGCTCCTGGCTCGGCGACAAGGGGTGATCGACCAGCACCACATCGGCCTGCC
This sequence comes from uncultured Pseudomonadota bacterium, assembly GCA_963785055.1. Classification (GTDB taxonomy): domain Bacteria; phylum Pseudomonadota; class Gammaproteobacteria; order Steroidobacterales; family Steroidobacteraceae; genus ZC4RG30. Next base: position 343,307 of record CAWATT010000005.1, on the reverse strand, counting down.
GGGCTTCAGCCTCGAGACGGATCTCTTCAGCCTTGCCGCTGCCGACGAAGAAACGGGGGTCGGGCCGCTCGCGACGACCGGTTATGGTCGCCACGGGCTGCGCGCCCGCGGAGGTAGCCAGTTGCGTGAACTCCTCGAGGTCTTCGGGATCGAGGGGTGCGCCGAGCCCGAGCCGTACGAGTACGGCCCGCTCACCAGTGCGGGGGCGTTCGAACATTACTCCGCTACGGTCTCCGCCTCGGTTTCCTCGACGCCAGGCAGGCGCACATTGCGCGCCGGCACCACCGTGGAGATCGCGTGCTTGTAGACCATCTGGTTCACGGTATTGCGGAGCAGGACCACAAACTGGTCGAACGAGTCGATCGTTCCCTGAAGCTTGATGCCATTGACCAGGTAGATAGAGACCGGTACGCGCTCCTTGCGCAGGGCATTCAGGAAAGGATCCTGAAGCGACTGGTTCTTGGCCATTGGGTTCTCCTTATTTTGTTGCAGTGCATCTTATCATGGGGGCACTTCCGGTTTGATCAAGATCAAGGCCAGACGTTCCCTCGCCTGAGCATCGAAGGCGTCAATTCTTCTCGCAGTGACGCCCACCGGCACTAATGTCGCAGATCGGAGCCAGGTGAGCTGGCGTTTGGCGAGCTGCCGCGTGGCTTCCAGGGCACGGGTGGAGGCACTTTGCAGCGACTCCTGGCCCCGGCAGTACGGGACCAGCTGCCGATATCCGACCAGGCGCAGTACGGGGCTGTCTTCCCTCAGCGTTCCCCGGGCAAGCAAGCCCCTCACCTCTTCCTCCAGTCCTTGCGCGAGCATGGCCTGCAGCCGCCACGCCAGCCGCTCGTGCAGCTGCTCGCGGGAGGACGGCTCGAGCAGCGCGATCTCCCATTCGCCCTGCCACGCGTCCTGCGTTGCGGCAACTGTGCGGGCCGCCTGCCAATGCGCATGGAGCGGCTGGCCGGAGAGTTCGAGCACTTCCAGCGCGCGCTGGATACGTTGTGCATCGTTCGGCGCAATCCTTGCGCCTGCGACGGGATCGCGCGCCGACAGTTCGGCGTGCAGCGCTGGCCAGCCCTGCTCGCGCGCGCGCACGTCGATCCGCGCGCGCAGCTCCGGATCCGCGACCGGCAACTCGGCAATGCCTCGGAACAGCGCGCGGTAATAGAGCATCGTGCCGCCAACCAGCAGCGGCACCCGGCCGCGCGCTGCGATCTGCTCCATCAGGCGCAGCGCGTCGGTACGAAATTCGCCTGCCGAATACACCTGTTCCGGTTCGCGGATGTCGATCAGGTGGTGTGGCACGGCAGCACGCTCGGCGAGCGTCGGTTTGGCCGTGCCGATGTCGAGGCCGCGATAGACCTGCGCCGAGTCGACACTGATGATCTCCGACGGCAGGTCGCGCGCGATGCGCAGGGCCAGCTCGCTCTTGCCCGCGCCCGTGGGCCCCAGTATCGCTATGGCCCGTGGCCGCTTCGCGACCGGTTCGAGGCTCATCGGCCGCGCAGGAAGAGCCGGTCCAGTTCGCCCATGGTCACTCGCGCCCAGGTGGGCCTGCCATGGTTGCACTGGTCCGCGCGCTCGGTAATCTCCATCTGGCGCAGCAGCGCATCCATCTCCGGCAGCGTGAGCCGCCGCCCGGCGTGGATGGCGCCACGGCAGGCCAGCGTTGCCAGCAGCGCGTGTTCCGCACCCTCGATGTGATGTGATCCTTCGTCACGGTCAACGGCATTGGCGCACTCGCGCACCAGCAATGCGATATCGCCGCGCGCGAGCAGCGCCGGAACGCTGCGCACTGCAATGCGGTCAGGCGAGAGACGGTCGATCGAAAAGCCGCAGCGCTGCCAGTCCCCGATCGACTCGAACATCCGGTCGATCACCGATTCGGGCAGCGCAACACCCACGGACTCGAGCAACAGCTGCGAATCGGCGGCGCGCGCGGCGTGGTCGGATTTGAGCTTCTCGTAGAGCACGCGCTCATGACCGGCGTGCATGTCGACCAGCACGAGCCCGCCCGGAACCTGCGAGAGGATGTAGATGCCGTGCAACTGCGCGATGGGCGTGCCCAGAGTCCCGGGCGTGCCCAAAGCTCCCGGCGCGCCCTGCATGCCGACCGCAAATGGTGCCCGCGACTCCGCGACGCGCCAGGCCGAAGGCGCTTCACCGATGGAGCCCGGCGAATGGCCTGCCAGTCCCGGCGCAAAATGTGGCGCGAAGTCGAACATCGCTGCTCGACCCGCTCCTGCCTGCGACGCGGCCTCCAGGGGATCGTGCAGTGCGCTGCCCGGGGCGAGGTCACCAGCGCCCGGTCGCGTCTGCGCAAGTCGCTGGTGCACCGCGCGCTGGATGAACTCGTGCACGCGGCGCGGATCGCGGAAGCGAAGCTCGGTCTTTGCGGGGTGCGCATTCACGTCGACCTCTCGCGGGTCGATGGTCAGGTGCAGCACATAGGCAGGGTGGCGCCCCCCGTAGAGCACGTCGCGATAGCCGAGCTTCACGGCGGACTGCAGCAGCCGGTCTCGCACGGCCCGCCCGTTGACGAACAGGAAGGCCTGGTCTGGCGTTGAACGCAGCGCGGTCGGCGCGCCGAGCCAGCCTGCCAGACCCAGCGCGCCCGAGCCGGCTTCGATGGGCAGTGCACCGTGCGCGAATTCTTCCCCGAGGACCGCGGCCACCCGCTCGCGATGCTGCGCTGCCGTCGTGGCCGGTGCCACGCGCAACAGCTCGCGGCCGTTGTTCACGTAGCGCAAGGCGACGTCAGGCCGCGATAGCGCCAGCCGCTCGACCAGGCGCTGGACGTGACCGGCTTCGGTGGCTTCGCTGCGCAGGAATCGCCGGCGCGCCGGGACGTCGTGGAAGAGATCCCGGACTTCCACCACGGTTCCTGAGGCCAGTGCGGCGGGTCGAATGCCGCTGACGCTCCCACTTTCAACCAGCAGCTCGCACGCAGCGGTTGCTCCGGCCGCGCGCGAGGCAATGCGAAGCCGCGAGACCGCAGCGATGGACGGCAGCGCTTCGCCACGGAAACCCAGGGACTCCACAGCCGCCAGGTCATCGAGGCTGGCGATCTTGCTGGTGGCATGTCGCGTCACCGCGAGCGCCAGCTCATCGCCAGGGATGCCCTGGCCGTCGTCACTGATGCGGATCAGGTTGGTCCCACCGCGCTCGATCTCGATGCCAATGTGTCGCGCACCGGCATCAAAAGCGTTTTCCGTCAGCTCCTTGACGACCGATGCGGGCCGCTCGACGACTTCGCCGGCGGCAATCTGGTCAACCAGGTGGGAAGGAAGAATGCGGATCGGCATGCGACCCGCATATTAGCTGCTCAGGCTCAGGGCGCCGCGCTTCCGGCGATGATCGGCGTGCCCCCGCGCGACCTCTGCTGGCGGGCGAACAGCGTTCCATCCGGCGGGCTGCGACGGAAGTGCTCGCGGATGCCGCGAAACAGCGCTTCGGACAGCTCCGCCTGGTACGCGGGACTGCGCAGCTTGCGCTCTTCGCCCGGGTTCGAGATATAGGCGGTCTCCACCAGCATCGACGGAATATCGGGCGATTTCAGCACGAGGAAGCCGGCTTGCTGGACCTGGGACTTGCGGATCGTGCCGACCTGGTCGAGTTCAGCCAGGACGCGCTGTGCGGCCTCGAGGCTCGCGCCGATGCTCGCGTCCTGCGTGAGATCGATCAGCACGGTAGCGAGCTGGTCGCTCTTGTCCCCAAGGGAAACGCCGCCTTTCAGGTCGGCCGCATTCTCGCGCTCGGCGAGCCAGCGGGCCGCTTCGTTCGTCGCGCCCTTTTCCGACAGTACATAGACCGACGAGCCGGACACATCACGGTTTGCTATGGCGTCGGCATGAACGGAGAGGAACAGGTCGGCGCGACCGCGGCGCGCGATGTTCATCCGTTCACGATGCGCTATGAAACGGTCCGAATCGCGCGTCAACAGCGCACGCATGCCGGGCTCGGCGTCGATGCGCTTTGCCAGTGCGCGCGCTATGGCCAGCACCACGTCCTTTTCGCGCGTGCCGTCCCGGCCGCTGGCGCCAGGATCCTGGCCGCCGTGGCCGGCATCGATGGCGATGACGATGTCGCGTCCCGAATCCTCCGGCGCATGCTTTGGCTTCACGGCGACCGGAGACGCGGCAACTACCTGCGGCGCGGCCGCGGCCGAGGCCGCATTGATCGCATCGCCGAATTCGATGACGATTCCGCGATCGCCTCCGAGGTCACGGACCTTCGAGGGCAACCCCCCGTGCTGCATGACGAGGCGCAAGGTGCGACCCGGCTGGGTGCCGCTGCGCACCGAAGTCACCGGCCCGGCGGACTTGGGCAGCTTCACACCCGTGGCGAGCCGCGTGGCGGGCAGGTCGATGACCAGTCGATTGGGGTTCTCGAGACTGAACACGCGTTCGGAGGTCGGTCCCGAGACTCGCAGCGTGATGCGCACACCCGTTCCGGTGGCCGACTCGACCTCAAGGCCGCGCAGGGACGCGTCGGACCAGGCGGCCGGCGCGATCGCGACCAGAATTGCCAGGGCCAGGAAGCGTATGCGCCGGTTCATGCACCGCTAATTTAGGTCGGAGTCACAATGACTGCAACGAAAATATCAACTAAAAATATGGAGATAGTGGAACTTCATGCCTCGGGACTTCCGAAAAGCGCGCCAAGCCATTGGTTGCCGGTAGCCGTCCTGGACTGTAGCCGGGCGAGGCGTCCATTCCCTTCCACATGGAGTCCAACGGTCAGATCGGGGGATGGCAGCGCCCCGGCACCCCGATCGGGCCACTCGATGAGCCACAAGCGGCTCTCTGCAAGCATGTCCCTCAGGGCCAGAGCCTCGAGCTCTTCCGGGCCCCGCAGTCGATACAGGTCGAGGTGGATTATCCGCCCGGCCGGCAGCGCGTATTGCGACAACAACCCGTAGGTGGGACTGCGTACCGGGCCCGCCTCACCCAGGGCGCGCAACATTCCGCGCGCCAGGCTGGTCTTGCCGGTTCCCAGCTCACCCTCCAGGTACACGATCACCGGTTCATCCCTTGTGGGGATGGGCAAGGATTGCGCCATCTGCCGCGCAAGCTCCTCGGTCGCAGCCTCATCCGCAAGAAACCTGTCCACGATCACGCGAGCTCGCCGAGCGCCGAGCGCAGCTGCGCGGCCACCTCCAGCGCGAGGATGCCGCGTTCACCGTCGCGCGCACACAGGTCACCCGCCCTGGCATGCAGGTAGACTCCGGCCACCGCAGCGGGCAGCGATTCGCGGTGCTGCGCCAGCAGGCCGCAGATCGCACCCGTCAGCACGTCGCCCATACCGGGTACGGCCATGCCGGGATTGCCCAGATCGCAGAGCAGCGGCGTCTGCCCCTGTCGGCCGACCAGGGTGCCCGCGCCCTTCAATGCCACGACCCCGCCCCACCGTGCCAGCAGCGCGGCCAGCGCTGCGGGTCGATCAGCCTGCACCTGCGCCGTGGTCCCGCCCAGCAATCGCGCGGCCTCGCCCGGGTGCGGCGTGAGTATCCATCCCGGATGGCGCGGCAATCCTTCCAGCATGGCCAGCAGGTTCAGCGCATCCGCATCGACAACAAGTCCCTGTTCCGGCCGGCAGTGGGACAGCACGGTCCAGAGGACGAGGCGACTCCATTCGCCGGTTCCAAGGCCCGGACCCACCGCGATCACGTCAAAGGCCGGAAGCAGGTCCACGAGCGACGCCGCATCGTCGATGGCCTGGCACATCAGTTCGGGCCGTGAACCCACCACGACCGACTGGTGCGCTGAGAGCGTCGCGACGGTGACCAGACCGGCGCCGACGCGCAATGCCGCTTCTCCGGCGAGGCGCACCGCGCCCGGCATGCCCTGGCCGCCGCCCACGATCAGCACGCGTCCGAACTGCGCCTTGTGACCTTCGCGCGGTCTTGGAGCGACGAAAGGAGCCAGGTCCGCAGCACCGATACGCCGCAGCGACGGGGGCTCCAGCGCAGCGGCGTCGATGCCCAGTGAGTCGAAATACAGCTCGCCACGTCTTTTCGGGCCATCGCCGAGATACAGGCCCTGCTTGAGTGCGAGGAACGTGATGGTCGCCGTCGCCTGCACGGCCGGCAGTGATACACCGAGGTCCGGGTCGAGACCTGAAGGCAGGTCCAGTGCCAGCACGGGACGCGCGCAGGCATCCATGGCGTTGATGACCGCAATAGCCTGCGGCTTCAGCGGCGACCGCACACCAATCCCGAGCAAGGCATCGACGACGACATCGGAAGCGCGCAACCGCGCTGCCGTACTTTCATCACTGAACGGGATCACCTCGACGCCGCTGGAGCGGAGATCTGACCAGGCCTGCGCCGCCTCGGCGGGGAGTACCGATGGATTGCCACAGGACACGATGGCGACGTCCCGCCCCGCCTCCTTCAACAGTTGCGCCAGCACGAAGCCGTCGCCGCCGTTGTTGCCGCTGCCACAGAGCACCGATACATGCCTGGCCTCGGGCCAGCGTTGCAGCAGCAATCGGCAGGCTGCTGCGCCCGCTCGGCGCATCAGCGTGTAACCGGTTGTGCCAGCGGCCACCGCCGCAGCCTCGATGCGCCGGAGTTGCGCGGCAGTGTGGAGGGCGCGGGGCAGTTCCATCGCCAAAGTATACTGGGGCTGATGCATCCCGAACTGACACGCGCTGCACTGGAGAATCTCGCACGCGGGCACGGTTTCGACGCCATCGGTGTCAGTGGCGTCGAATTGCCCGACGACGAAGCACATCTGCTGGACTGGCTGGAGCGGGGCTACCACGGCGAGATGCACTACATGCAGCGCCACGGCACGCGCCGCAGCCAGCCTGCGGCCTTGAAGCCAGGAACGCTCAGGGTGATCAGCCTGCGCATGGACTACTGGCCCGCGGAGTCCCGGAATGCCGAGGCCGTGCTGGCAGACCCGGCGCTGGGCTACGTCTCGCGCTATGCGCTGGGCCGCGATTACCATCGCGTCATGCGACCGGCGCTGGCGCGACTGGCCGCGGACATCGCGGCGCAGATCGCGCCGCATGACTATCGCGTGTTCGTCGATACCGGCCCGGTGCTCGAGAAAGCCCTGGCCCGCAATGCGGGCCTCGGCTGGATCGGCAAGCACACGAACCTCATCGCGCGCGATGCGGGTTCGATGTTCTTCATCGGCGAGATCCTCACCGACCTGCCGCTGCCGCAGGACGAGCCCGCGAGCATGCACTGCGGCACCTGCAGCGCATGCATGCCGGCCTGCCCCACCGGAGCAATTGTCGCACCCTTCAGACTCGATGCGCGGCGATGCATCTCCTACCTGACCATCGAGCTGGAGGGAGAGATACCCGAGGAGCTGCGTCCGGCCATTGGCAATCGCATCTACGGTTGTGACGATTGCCAGCTCGTCTGCCCCTGGAACAAGTTCGCCCACGACGCCAGCCATCCGGACTTCAAGGTACGACACGGGCTGGATGCACCGCGACTGGTCGAGTTGCTGGGCTGGAGCCTGGAGGATTTCACGCGGCGGATGGCCGGTTCAGCCATCCACCGCATCGGCCATGCGCGCTTCCTGCGAAACGTGGCCGTGGCAATCGGCAATGGAGAGCCAACAGATGAAGCCTTCGCCGCGCTGCGGGCGCGGCAGGCCGATGAGCACCCGGTTGTGGCCGGGCACGTGCGCTGGGCGCTCAGCCGCCTCGAAGCGAAACGCGCAGGTTGTCGATGAGTCGCGCGCGGCCCAGCCGCACCGCCGCCAGGACGACGGCCTCGTCGCAATCCGCCGCGGGATGATCCAGTGTTCGCGCGTCTCGGATGCTCACGTAATCCGGCTTGAAGCCCAGCGCGAGCAACGCCTGCGCTCCTGCAGACTCCAGTGCCGGATATGCCTTCTCGCCGGCCTTCAGCCGGGTTGCGAGCGCCTGCAGCGTCGCATAGAGCTGCGGTGCAACCGCCCGCTCTTCCGCGGAGAGGTACCGGTTGCGGGAACTCATCGCCAGCCCATCCGGCGCCCGCACGGTGGGTGCACCGACGACATCGACCGGCAGCGCGAGATCCGTGGTCATGCGCCGGATGATCGCCAGCTGCTGGTAATCCTTCTCGCCAAAAACAGCCACTTCCGGCTGCACGATCCCGAACAGGCGCGCGACGACGGTGGCAACACCGTCGAAATGGCCTGGCCGGTACGCGCCACAGAGAATTTCCGACAGCGTCCGCACCGACACCAGCGTTGCAGACTGGCCGCCCTCGGGATACATCTCGCGCACCGACGGGTGAAACAACAGGTCGCAGCCGTTGTCCTGCAGCAGCCGGCTGTCTTCCTCGGGCGTGCGCGGATAGCGCTCGAAATCCTCGCCCGGTCCGAACTGCAGCGGGTTGACGAAGATGCTGACGACGATGCGGTCCGCGCTGCGCCGCGCCTCCTCGAGCAGGCTCAGATGGCCCTCGTGCAGGCTGCCCATCGTCGGCACGAACCCGACGCGGAAGCCCTGCTTGCGCCAACGGCCCACGATGCCGCGGAGCTCCGCGATCCCGGCGACGGTCTGCATGCTCAGAAGCAGTGCTCGGGAGCCGGATACTCGCGCGACTTCACCGCCGCGACGTAGGCCTGCAGTGCCGCGAGCGGCGTGCCGTTGCCCGCCATGAAGTCGCGCACGAAGCGCGGCTTGCGGCCACTGGTGATATCGAGGATGTCGTAGACCACCTGGATCTGCCCGTCGGCGTCCGGCCCGGCTCCGATGCCGATCACCGGCACGTCGAGCTCTTTCGTGATCGCCTTGCCAAGTCCCGCGGGAATGCACTCCAGCAGGACGATGTCGGCACCGGCGGACTGCAGGTCCAGCGCGGCGCGCAGCAGTTTCTCCGCGACATCCTGCTCGCGTCCCTGCACGCGAAAGCCGCCGGTCTTGTGCACCGACTGCGGCTTGAGGCCCAGATGGGCGCAGACCGCGATGTCATGCCCGGCGAGAAACTCGACGATGCGCAGCTGCTCGGCGCCCGTCTCGAGCTTCACCATCTGCGCACCGCCTTCCTGCAGCAGGCGCACCGAGTTGGTCAGCGCCTGCTCCGTCGAGGCATAGCTCATGAACGGCAGGTCGGCGACCAGGAAGGGGCGCGACAGCCCGCGCGCGACAGCGCGCGTGTGATAGATCACGTCATCGACCGTCACCGGCACCGTGGTGTCGTGGCCCTGGATCACCATGCCGAGCGAATCGCCGACGAGCACCAGGTCCACGCCCGCCTCGTCGAGCAGCACGGCGAAGCTGGCGTCGTAGCAGGTCAGCGCCGCTATCGCCTCCCGGTCCTCGCGCATCTTGCGCAGCGTCGAAAGCGTCACGGGTGGACGGACCGAGCCGCGCATCTGGAGCTGGGTATACATGGCGATGAAGCTTGACGGAGGGTGGCGCCAACAATCAACCACTTGGAACAAGGAATCGGGCCTCGGGTGCCCGCGGGGCACCACCGGCGTCGCCCCGCCTCAGATCCGGCCGTGGCGCAGCGGGTTGTAGTACTGCCTGCCGCGCGTCACGCGCCCGATCTGCGCGAGCAGTTCGGCGAAGTCCGCCTCGTTGCCGATCGGGTCGATGGTCGCCGCATTCACGATCAGCAACGGGCTGGCGTCGTACTCCAGGAAGAAGCGCGCATAGCTCTCGTTCAGGCGCGTGAGGTAGCCGCGGTCGATCTGGCTTTCCCGCGCGACGCCGCGGCGCGCTATCCGGTCGAGCAGGACGTCGACCGGCGCCTGCAGGTAGACGACCAGGTCGGGCACCGGCACGTCCACTGCAAGCCGGTCGTGCACCTGCCGGTAGAGCCGGTACTCCTCCTCGTCGAGCGTCAGTCGCGCAAACAGGTCGTCCTTCGCCATCAGGTAGTCGGCGACGCGCTGGCTGCCGAACAGGTCCTGCTGCTGCAACGACTGCTGCTGCTGCGTGCGCTGGAACAGGAAATACAGTTGCGCCGGCAGCGCCGCGGCGCGCGGATTGCGGTAGAAGCGCTCGAGGAACGGATTCTCGTCGGCCTGCTCCAGCACCAGCTGTGCGCCGAGTGTCGCCGCGAGCTTGCGCGCCAGGCTGGTCTTGCCGACACCGATGGGACCTTCGAACACGACATGGCGCTGCGGAATGCCTGTCATGCGTCGAGCACACCGGCTATGCCGGTGTCCGGCAGCGCGCGCAGCAATGCAGCCACGCGACCGGCCCCGGGAACGTCGAGGTCCGGCGCGACATCAGCCAGCGGCGCAAGCACGAAGCCGCGCTCGGCGATACCGGGGTGCGGCACAGTCAGTTCCGGGGTATCGACACGCTGCCCCCCGTAGACGAGCAGATCGAGATCCAGGATGCGCGGCCCCCAGCGTTCCGCACGCTTGCGGCCACGGGCCGCCTCGAGCGCGCGCAGCGCAGCCAGCAGCTCGTGTGGATTCATCTGCGTCAGCACGCCCGCCACGGCGTTGATGAAATCGCCCTGGGCGACAGGTCCGAAGGGCTTCGTGCGGTACAAGCGGGAAGCAGCGATCAGCCGCGTGCGGTCAAGCCGGCCCAGCGACTGGATCGCGAGGCGGACCTCGGTGGCCGGATCCCCCATGTTGCTGCCGACTCCGATATATGCCGGCTGCCAGAAACTCATTAGCCGCCCGCGGGTCGGCGACGCCGGCGCCGGCGCCGCGGACGGCCACCACCACCGCCCCCCTCGCCACGCTTGGAAGCATGCTGTTCCAGCTTGTCGGCAATGCGCTCGCGCTCCTCGGGGCTGGCTTCCTGCACACGCGTCCACCAGGCGGCAGCTTCCTTTGGCGCCATGCCGACCTGCGAACGAAGCAGCAGCAGGTCGAAGGCCGCCCGGAACCGCGGTTGCTCGATCAGTCGCAGGGCGCGCCGGCCGCGCGGATGCTCCAGTCGGGGCTGCAAGGCGAACATCTCGCGCATTCCCAGTGCGAAACGCTTCGGTATCTGCACCTGCTGCTGCGCCGCGCGCACCGCATAGTCGCAGCCTTCAAGAATGGTCGCCACGTCATGCCATCGGTCCGGTGGCTGGCGTTCGATGTACTGGGCAATCGGTCCGTAGAGCAGCAGCGTGAACAGGAAAGTCGGCGTCACCGTCTTGCCCGCGGCGACGCGCTCGTCCGTGCTTCGCAGGCCAGTGATCAGCAGCTGTTCGACCAGGCTGCCGGGATGGGCGCGAAGGTAGCGATCGACGCTCGGGTACAGCACGCCCAGCAGCTCGCGCCGGCGCAGCACCTCGAGCGAGCGTTCACCGTGGCCCGTCAGGAACAGCTTCAGCGTCTCGTCGAAAAGCCGCGCGGCCGGCACCTGCGTCAGCAGCTGCCGCAGCTTACCGATCTGCGCCTCGGTCTGCGCCTCGATCGAGAAGCCAAGCTTGGCCTCGAAGCGCGCCGCACGCAGCATGCGCACCGGGTCTTCACGAAAGCGTTGCTCCGGATCGCCGATGAGCCGCAGGCGCCGCGCGGCGATGTCTTCCATCGCCCCGACATAGTCCCAGAGCGAGAAGTCCTCGATGTTGTAGTACAGCGCGTTGCAGGTGAAATCGCGCCGCCACACATCCTCGTTGACGGTGCCATAGGTGTTGTCGCGCAGGATGCGCCCGTGGTCGTCGAGCACCCGGTCGCCGGTGTCGTCGACATCCGCCTCGCCTTCATCCTCGTCGGGCAACGAGGTGTCGGGAATGCCGGCATCCTCGCTGGCGCCGACCTCGGGCAGGATGTCCGGATCATCGTCCGGCTCCTCGCCCTGGGAGGGGGCGCTTGCCGCCCGAAAGGTCGCCACCTCGATGATCTCGCGGCCGAAGAACACGTGCGCCAGTCGGAAACGGCGGCCGATCAGCCGGCAGTTGCGGAACAGGCGCCGGACCTCCTCGGGGCGCGCGCTGGTCGCCACGTCGAAATCCTTGGGCTCCACGCCCAGCAGCAGGTCGCGCAGGCAACCTCCCACCAGGAAGGCCTGGTAGCCCCCTTCCCGCAGCCGATAAAGCACGCGCAGCGCATTCGGGGAAATGTTCTGGCGGGAAATCGTGTGTTCGGCGCGAGGGATGACGTGCAGTGCCCCGGCAGGGGCTGCACCGGTCTCGAAGTCAGAATTCAAAGGGTTGGGTTCCGGGGGGCGTGAAAACTTGAGCTTGTTGGAGGCCCCCCTATAATACCCCGCCCCGCCCGGCCAGCGGTCCGCACATGCTCCCTTCGTCTAGAGGCCCAGGACACGGCCCTCTCAAGGCTGGAACACGAGTTCGAATCTCGTAGGGAGCGCCAATTCAGGCCGCGATGCGACGCCCTCCGCGTCGCCGCCACGCCAGCAGACCCAGGCCACCCAGTACGAGCAGGCCCGCGCCGGGCGTTGGAACCTCTGTCGGCACGGCTGCAGCGCGCAGAGACACCAGTGGACCGGACCATCCGGCATTGAAGCTGCGCGACACGCCCTGCGAGGCCGAGCCGAAAAGGCTGGCCGTCGCATAGCCAGAGAAAGAATAGACCTGGCCTGGCTCGAGCAGTCCCGTCAGGCTGCCGGAGCTGCCATTGCCAAAGTAGCCCTGGGTGCCGCCGCCCTGCCCGCCGCGCAACAGGTTTCCCGAGACACCGAGGCTGGAAAGCCCACCCACGTCGTACTGCAGTTCGAATGTGTAGGGTCGGTCCACGGAGAAACTGTCGAAACTGGAAACCCAGCCTCCATAGGAGACGCTGGTACCGGTGCTGCCGGAGGCATCGGAGCGAAGATCGAGTGACCCGCTTCCACCGCTGTCCAGCCGCCACGAGAAGGCATCCTCACCCGCATCGAGCATTGATTCGTAGTAGGCCGTCGCGCCCCCTCCGGCAATCGATGTGCCGCTGCTGCCGACCGCACCGGCCGTCGCCGCGTCATACACGCTGGCCGAGCAACTGGAAGTCGTCGTCGAAGTGGCAGGACCTGCGCCGCCGCCGAAGGCCGACAGGCTTGCCTGGCAACTGCGACCGATCACACCTGCAAGCGAGAGCGGGGGAATCATCGTCAACACTGCCGCGCCAAGGAGCACGGCGCGCGGGCCCGCAATTCGCATTGAACAGTTCCTTCTGCCGGTCTTGCCAACGACTCGTTCTGAAACGAGTGTCGCACGACTGCGTCACGGTTTTGATCGTGCGCCTTGCCCCGACACGAAAGAAAATCCGATTATGTCAATCGCGAATCAAGCCGTGCTCCTCGGCCGTAACCTGAAGTCGAAATTCACGGTGTAGAACGGCGAAGCACGCTTCGATCCATCTGGCGCAGTGCCCGGCTCGTGCTTCCTGAAGGCCGTGACCAGCGAGTCCTTCACGCCGAAGACCGCGTCGGAATCGAGGTACTGGCTGCCGGCGGCGAACAGGTGCGTCGTCACCGCATGGTGTCCCGGCGCCGAAACGATCATGTGGATGTGGCCGGGCCGCATGGCATGCCGACCCATCTTGCGCAGCATCACGCCGACCGGGCCATCGCTGGGAACCGGGTAATGCTCGGGACGGATGGACCAGAAGCTGTAGCGCCCCTCGGCATCGGTGCGCAGTCTTCCGCGGGCCTTCATGCCGACATCGCCTTCCATCTGCATGTCATACGTGCCCTCGCCGTCTCCGGACCAGACATCCAGCAATGCATTGGCGAGCGGCCTGCCATCCGCATCCAGCACACGGCCACTGTAGTAAGTCGGGTCCCCCTTCACGCCCACCGCAAGGTCCGCACCGGCAGGCAGATCGGGCGCGCCCTCCCAGTAGTAAGGACCGAGCACCGTCGAGTCCGTGGTCTCGCCTTCGGCGGGATTGTTCAGTGTGATCACGAGGATCGAAACTCCCAGCGTGTCCGAGAGCAGGATGAACTCCTGCCTCTTTTCCGTGCAGGTCTTGCCCACGTCGGTGAGGAACTGGATGGCCGTGATCCACTCCGTCTCGGTGAGCTTCACCTCACGCACGAAGTCGTGCAGGTGCGTGACCAGCGAGGTCATCACCTGGCGGAACCTCGGATCCTCGCACTGCGCCATCCTGGCGATCACCGCTGGCGTGATGCTCTTTTCGTCGAATTGCCGCATGTTTCCCCCGTTGTGCTGGTCGATCAGTCCCGGTCGCCCGCTTCGCGGGGCATGGGACGGGATTCTATTTCCGTAAGCAGGCCGCCGACACCCATGGCCGTGATGTGCGCGCTGGTGACGGGCAGGCGCGCGGCAAAGCGCCGCAGCACGAAATCGAAGCCATTGAGCTTTGGCGAGCGGGCGCAGGTGGGTATGCCAACCACCGGGACCGCGCCCTGGGCTCCTGGCAACTCGGCCAGCAACAGCAGGTTGCCGGGATCCACCGGCATTCCGGCGTGCAGCACCCGCCCGCCTGCCTGCACGATGCCGGCTGGCACGACGTCGCTGCGATCCACGGTCGCGGCAATGCCAGACACCAGCAACAGGTCGGGGGCGGGTTCTCGCGCCAACGCGTGCAGCAGTGCCCGCGCAATCGGCATCGCCTCGTGTGCAACCACGTCTTCACCCGCCAGCGTCGCCTCCAGCGGCGCCAGGCGCTGGAGTACCGCGCGCCGCATCTTCGCCAGCACCGCGGGCCGGGTGCCCTCAAGCCGTGTCATGAGCAGATGCGCCCGCATGCCGCCCCATTGGGCCACGCGCAGCGCGGCATGCGTCCCGGTCAATCGCGCCAGCACTTCATCAAGCGCGCTCCGGGGCACCGCGTAAGGAATGATCTTGATCGTCGCGAGCATCTGGCCGGTCTTCACCTGCGCATCGGCAGGGAGTGTCGCGAGTGTCAGGCCTTCATGCACCGAATTTGCGGCCTCGATGCGCTGCACGTGCAGCTGCAGCAGCCCTGCAGCAGTGGCATGAAGGTTCACCCGGCCGGTGATTGCCGCGCCGACTTCCACACCCGCCCCTGCCAACGCGCCCGCTACGCGCGCAGCCGCCTCGTTCTCGCCTACGTCGCTCGCGTCGAGCCGGGCCACGACCACCTCGCGGATACCGGATTCGGCAAGCCGCGCGAGGCACCCCTCGTCCAGCACGGACCCTTTTCGCAGCGTGCCTCCAGGCAGCTTCACGCTGTGCGCGAGCACGCAGCCCTTCGCCGCCTCGAGGGACACTTCTCCAAACCTCACTTGTCTTTCGCGCCCCGCAGTTCGGCGGTTGCCTGCGCCATGATCGAGAGTGCGATCTCTGCAGGTGTGCGCGCTCCGATCGGCAAACCTGCCGGGCCGCGGATGCGCGACAGCGCGACCGGATCGACGCCCTCGCCCGCCAGGCGTTCGAGACGCCTTGAATGCGTGCGCGTGGAGCCCAGCGCACCGACATAGAAGGCCTCTCCGGCCAGCACGACCTTCAGTGCAGGATCGTCAATCTTCGGATCGTGGGTCAGCAGCACAACCGCGGTGCGGCGGTCGATGCGCAGCGGCGGCAGCGCCTGCTGCGGCCACTCAGCCACCAGCGTTGCGCCGGGAAAGCGCTCGGCACGCACGAAGGCACTTCGCGGGTCGACAATCGTCACGGCGTAACCGGCCTCGCGCGCGATCCGGCTGAGCGACTCGGCAATGTGCACGGCGCCAACGATGACCAGCCGCAGCGGCGGATTGTGCGGCGTGACCAGCACCTCCACATCGAGGCACTTGCCGGTCAGCGCCCGATCGGAATCCAGCGCCTGGCGGGCCACTTCGGCCAGCGCCGGATCCGTTGCGGCAAGCAGGTCCAGACCGGCTTCGTCGAGCAGCGCGTTGCGGCCCGCCATCCAGCGGCGTCAGCAACACCACGGCCCGTAAGCCGGCACGCGCCTCCAGCAGGGCATCGAGTATCGCGCGGCGCATGTCCGGCTACTCCAGCGCCTCGACCCAGACGCGGATGCTGCCGCCACAGGCGAGCCCGACACTCATCGCAAGCTCGTCGCTGACCCCGAACTCGAGCAGCCGGGGCGGACCGCCCGGCAGCAGATCCTGCGCAGCCTCGATCACCGCCACCTCGACACAGCCGCCTGAAACCGAACCGGCGAAATCACCGCCTCCGGTGCACACCATGAGGCTGCCGGCCGGGCGCGGCGCCGACCCCCACGTGGACACGACCGTTGCGAGCGCCACGGAATCGCCGCGATCCTGCCAATCGCGGGCCACGCATAACAGATCGCTTGCGGCAGGGTCAGCGGACATCACATCAGTATAATGCGCCGATCCCGACCCACCGCTCTTTCCGGCGAGGAATAACGATGCTGACGCTCGATATCAATGGCAAACAGGTGACCACAGAGGCGACCGAGGACACCCCGCTGCTGTGGGTGCTGCGCGATCACCTCGGCCTCACCGGCACGAAGTTCGGATGCGGCATGTCGCTGTGCGGCGCCTGCACCGTTCACGTCGACGGCCAGGCGACACGCAGCTGCGTGCTGCCGGTGGCGAGCGCCGTCGGCAAGAAGATCACCACGATCGAGAATGTCGCCGCCGATCCGGTCGGCAAGGCCGTGCAGGACGCGTGGATCGCCGAGGACGTTCCGCAGTGCGGCTACTGCCAGTCGGGCCAGATCATGAGCGCCACGGCCCTGCTGCGCGGCAACCCGAAGCCCTCGGATGCCGACATCGACGCCGCGATGACCGGCAACATCTGCCGCTGCGGCACTTACCTGCGAATCCGCGCCGCCATCCATCGCGCCGCCGGCTCGATTGCCTGAAGGAACTGCCATGAAGCGCAACCCGAACTCCTCCATCACCATCCTCAACGCCGCCGCGCTCGATGCGCAGCAGCTGCCCGAGCTGAGCCGCCGCTCGATCCTCCAGGGCGGCGCGGGCCTCACGCTCGCCATCATGGCCGGCCCGCTGCTGACGGCCTGCGCCCCGAAGTCGGGCGCTGTGGCCACCGGCCCGCTCGCGCCCGGACAGTTCCTGCGCGTGGGTACTGACAGCATCGTCACGGTGATCTCGGCCAACACCGAGCTGGGCCAGGGTGCCTACACGGGCCTTGCCACGCTGGTGGCCGAGGAACTCGATGCAGACTGGAGCCAGGTCGTCGTCGAGGCCGCGCCGGCCGACGTGAAGCTGTTCGGCAACCCGGCCTTTGGCGGTGCGCTGCAGGGCACGGGCGGCAGCACCACCGTCGCTGCGTTCTGGGATCCCATGCGCCAGGCCGGCGCCACGGCGCGCGCAATGCTGGTGGGTGCAGCGGCCCAGCAGTGGTCCGTGCCGGCCAGCGAGATCACCATCGAGAACGGCGTGGTCTCGCACGCGGGCAAGAACAAGTCCGCGAAGTTCGGCGACCTGGTCGCCGCGGCCGCGGCGCTGCCGGTGCCAGAGGGCGCCAAGGTGAAGGATCCGAAGGACTTCCGGCTGATCGGCAAGCCCACACCGCGCGTCGACAGCGTTGCAAAGTCCACCGGCAAGGCGATGTACACGCAGGACGTCCAGCTGCCGGACATGCTGGTTGCCGCAGTGGCCTACCCGCCCCGCTTTGGCGGCGCGGTGAAGTCCTTCGATGCCACAGCGGCAAAGGCGGTTCCCGGCGTTGTTGAAGTCGTGCAGTTCAAGACGCCGGTGCGCGAAGGCGTGGCGGTGGTCGCGAAGGACTTCCACACGGCCAAGAAGGCCCGCGACGCGCTGAAGGTCGAGTGGGACGAGACGCAGGCGTTCGTGATGGGCTCGGATGCGATCTTCGCGCAGTACAAGGCACTGGCGAAGAAGCCCGGGCTGGAAGCGAAGAAGGAAGGTGACGTCGCCAGTGCGCTCGCCAAGGCCGCGCGCCGCTTCGAGGCGACCTACGAATTCCCGTTCCTTTCGCATGCCTCGATGGAACCGCTCAACTGCGTCGCGCAGCTGACGGCCGACGGCTGCGAGATCTGGAACGCCGAGCAGATGCACACGCCGGACCAGGCCACCGTGGCCAAGTTCCTGGGCATCACTCCGGACAAGGTGAAGATCAACATGCTGTTCGCCGGCGGCAGTTTCGGCCGTCGCGGCAATCCGCTGGCCGACTACCTGCTCGACACCGTCGCGATCGCCAAGGCGCTGGGCAACGGCAAGCCGGTGAAGCTGGTGTGGTCGCGCGAGGACGACATGCGCGCCGGCTTCTACCGGCCGATCTATTTTCACTCACTGCAGGCGGCGGTGGACCGTGACGGCACGATCACCGGCTGGCAGCAGCGCATCGTCGGCCAGTCCATCGTGGCCGGCACGCCGCTGGATTCCGGTGCACCCGTCGATTTCACGTCGGTGGAAGGCGCGGCCAACCTGCCCTATGCGATCCCGAACCTGCAGGTGGAGCTGCACACCACGAAGATCGGCGTTCCGATCCAGTGGTGGCGCTCGGTGGGCTCCACGCACACGGCCTATGCGGTCGAGTGCTTCCTGGACGACATCGCGCGTGGCACGAAGCAGGATCCCGTGGAACTGCGACGCAAGCTGCTGGCCAACCATCCGCGGCACCTGGCTGTGCTCAACGCGGCCGCCGAGAAGTCCGGCTGGGGTTCGCCGCTGCCCGCGGGGACGTCGCGCGGCATCGCGCTGGCCGAATCCTTCAACACTGTCGTTGCGGAAGTCGTGGAGATCTCGAAGCGCGGCAACGGCTACAAGGTGGACAAGGTCCACTGCGTCGTCGACTGCGGCATCGCGGTGAATCCGAACATCGTCGCGATGCAGATGGAGTCGGCGATCGCGTACGGACTCAGTGCAGCGATCACCGGTGCCGTCACGCTGAAGGACGGCTACGTGCAGGAGACGAATTTCCACCAGCACCCGGTGCTGCGCATGAACCAGATGCCGCAGGTCGAGGTGCACATCATGCCCTCGACGAACAAGCCGACCGGCGTGGGCGAGCCCGGCACGCCGCCGATCGGACCGGCGGTGGCCAACGCGCTGGCGGCGATGACCGGCAAGCCCTATCGCGAGCTGCCCTTCAGCAGCACGGCGTAGTGCAGCTTCTGCCTGAACTGTCAAACGATGGCGTCCCCAAGGGGATTCGAACCCCTGTCGCCGCCGTGAAAGGGCAGTGTCCTGGGCCTCTAGACGATGGGGACGTTCTGGAGGGGCGGCGATTCTAACCGGAAGCTCGCCGCCTTCCTACCCTACCGGGCGGCGCCCTGGGCCCGATCAGGGGCATTCCCCGTCCCGCGGGTCTGGCCCGGTGGCGGCCCCTTGTATTCCAGCGGCTCGCGGCCCGTGGCGACCATGATGGCATCACGCAGGATCTTCATCGTCTCGGCGTAGGGGGTCGGCTCGGGCTCGAGGAAAGCCCGCTCGTAGCGCCCGGCCGCGTGATCGATGGGCCGCAGGCCGCGGGCGTCCACGGCTTCCAGGTCGGCACCCTTCGCCGCCAGCAGCTTCACGGTTTCGTTCCAGCCATGCGCAGCCGCGGAGTGCAGCGCAGTTCGCTGGTTGCGTGCCTTCCCGTTCACCTGACCACCCGCCTCGATCAGCAGCCGTGCGCACTCGGCGGCCTGCGCGTCGGTCTTGTAGCGGCCCCGCGTCGGGTTCGCGCCATGGCCCATGCCTGCGGCGACCATCAGTGGCGTGATGCCATCTTCGGTGGCCAGCGCCTGGTTGGCCCTGTATTCCAGCAACAGCTTCACCGCCTCGACGTCACCGCCCTTGGCCGCGCGCATCAGCGGCGTGGCGCCGGTGGACAGCACCTGGTCGCCGCCGCGATCGAAGATGTAGTTGCGGTAGGGCGGCCGCAGCTTCAGCGGGATGTCCGGATTCGCGCCCTTCTGCAGCAGATGACGCGCCACGTCGAGTCCCGAGATCGCCTCTTCGCTCGGCAGGTCCGGACGCCCGCCCCTGGGCAGCGTGTTCATGTCGATGGCTACGTACAGCGGCGTCTGGCCGAACAGGTCCCAGCGATCCACGTCGGCGCCGGCGTCGATCAGGAAGTTCGCCATGCCGAATCGCAGGTTCATCAGCGCCAGCAACAGCGGCGTGGCCTGGTCCGGGTCAGCGCGGTTGATGTCCGCGCCACCGGCCAGCAGCTCGCGCGCGCACTCGATGCAGCCTTCGCGGGCCGCATAGAGCAGCGGCGTGAAGCCGCCGCGGTTCATGCCCTTCGGGCGCGGCTCGGAGGTAACGCGCCGCTGCCAGTCGCGGATCGCACCGCGGGAGTTCGGGTCGGCGCCGGCCTTCAACAGCAGGCGGATCATGTCCGGCTGGCCCTGCGCCGAAGCCCACATCAGCGCGTTCTGGCCGCCCCACTGCTCCTTCGCATTCACGTCGGCACCGTGCTTGAGCAGCAGCTTCGCCGCATCGACCTTGCCGGCGCGCGCAACCACCATCAATGCAGTCTGGCCTTCCGGGTTCATCGACTCGACATCGGCGCCGGCCTTCAGCAACAGGCCGATGACGTGTGCATCACCAGTGGTGGCCGCCTCGCCCAGCGGCGTGGCGCCGAATTCATTGCGCGCATCCGGATCGGCCTTTGCCTTCAACAGCGTCTCGACAAGTCGCGCATCGGCCAGGTGCGCGGCGTAATGCAGCGGCGTGGTGCCGTCGGCTTCCACGGCGCGCGCACTGGCTCCCTCAGACAGCGCATACAGCGCGGTCTCCGGGTCCTCGGAGCGCAAGGCCTCGAAAAGCCGTGTGTCCTGCGCAGAAGCCGGAGCTGATGCCGGTGCGCGGTGCAGCCTGGGCAACCGCCAGCAACAGGCCAGCGACAAGCCAGCCGGCATTCAGGCACTTGCGCATCGCAGCTAGACCTCGGCCAGCTTGCCCGTGCTGTCGCCGACGCTCTCCACCGGCACGCCCGCCCGGTCCAGCAGCGTCAGCAGCAGGTTCGCGTGCGGCGTGTTCTGCGGATACTGCAGGTGCTGGCCGCCCTTGATCCTGCCGCAGGCCCGGCCGAACACCGCCGAGGGCAACGGGTCGTTGTTGTGCATGTCGCTGTTGGACATGTTGCTGCCGAACAGGATGATGGAATTGTCCAGCAGCGTGCCATCGCCATCCGGCGTGGCGGCCAGCTTGTCGAGGAAGCCGCTGAACACCTGGGTGTGGAAGTTCTGCACCTTCACCAGCTTCTCGATCTTCTGCGGGTTGTTCTGGTGATGCGAGAGCGGATGGAACGCGTCGGAAATGCCGAGGTTGTTGTAGGTGCGCATGCTCACCTCGCGCGCCATCATGAACGAGGCGACGCGCGTCAGGTTCGCCTGGTAGGCCAGCGCGATCATGTCGAACATCATCTTCAGGTGATCCTCGAAGGCCACCGGAATGCCCATCGGCGCATCAGGCAGTTCGACGCCGCCAGTGCCCTCGGTCTTGATCTTCTGGATGCGCCGCTCGATCTCGCGCACCGAGTCCAGGTAGTCCGCGAGCGAAGCCTGGTCGCGCTCGCCAAGCCGCGCCTTCATCGCGCAGCGCATCGCCCTGCACCGCATCGAGGATGCTGCCGGTCTCCGTGACGATGGCCGCGCGCTCCTCCGCCGTGTCGCCCTGGCCGAAAAGACGGTAGAACACCTTGCGCGGGTTGAACTCCATGGGCAGCGGCTGCGTCGGCCGAACGGAACGCGACCGTATGCCCGTAGCTGCATCCGTAGGCCGGATCGCAGACCGCGCCGCCCTCGGTCGACAGCTCCAGCGACGGAAAGGCGGTGTCTGCACCCAGCACGCGCGCCGCCATCTGGTCGACCGTCGTCGCGGCGTGCGGGTCATGGCTCACGGCCGGCTTCACGCAGCCCAGCCAGGTGCCGGCAATGATGGCGTGCGGCGTGTTGCTCTCGCCGCCCTTGTTGCGCAGGCCGCTGACGATGGTCATCGAGCCACGGTGCTTGGCGGCCGGCTCCAGGATCTTCGTCATCTCGAAGTCGGTGCCGGTGGCCTTCGGCGCCCAGTGCTCCATCACCGCGCCATGGGGAAAATAGACGAACCCCAGCTTGCGGTGCCGGCTTCGCGGCCGTGTTGGCCAGCGCCGTGGCTGCAGGAATCATCGCATCCAGCAGCGGCAGGCTGACCGCGGCGCCGGCGCCCCTCAGGAAGGTGCGGCGCGGGATGTGCTTCTTCGTGATGTACATGGCAGCGGTCCTCAGTGCGCGGCGGCCTGCGTGATCGCAGGCGCCGACTCCAGCGGCGGGATTCTCTTCATCCGGAACATCGGGCTCTTCACGACTTCGGTCACCAGCGTCGCAAAGCGGTAGTCATCGGCGCCGAGCGCGCGCACGATCGCGCGGATCTCCGGCATGTCGTGCCACTCCATCGGGCGGCCGGTGGCATAGATCAGCAGCTTGGTCGTGACGGTCTGCACGAACTGCCCCGGGTTGGCCATCAGCGCCCTCCTCAGATCGACAGGTCCGTCGATCTTCGTGCCATCGGGCAACTCGCCGGAGGCGTCGATCTTCGTGTTCGCGAGCCGGTCCCGCTCGCGCCAGCGGCCGACGCCGTCGAAGTTCTCCAGCGCCAGGCCGAGCGGATCCATGATCCCGTGGCAGGCGATGGCAGCTCTTCTGCTGGCTGTGCTGCACCATCTGTTCGCGCATCGAGAGCACCTTGCCGCCAGGCGGCGTGTCCTTCAGCGCCTCGACATTGGGCGGCGGCGGAGTCGGCGGCGTGCCGGTGACGTTGTCGAGGATCCATGCGCCGCGCAGCACAGGCGCGGTGCGGTTGGGATAGGAGCTCACCATCAGCACCGCACCCTTGCCGAGCAGCCCATGGCGCGCCGGGTCGTTGAGCGTGACTCGGCGGAAGCTTGCACCCTTCACGTCGCGCACGCCGTAATGCACGGCCAGCCGCTCGTTCAGGAAACTGTAGTCGGCGTTCATCAGGTCGGTCACGCTGCGATTGCCACGGAACACGCTGTCGACGAACAGCCGGATTTCCTCGCGGAAGTCCTCGCGCAGGTCGCCCTCCAGGTCGCGGTGGTTGGCCGCGTACGGGAAGATGTTCGGATCCGGCTCGATATCCGCAAGCTTGCGACAGCCCCATCCACTGGAACGCGAAATCCCGCGACAAGGTCAGCGCGCGCGGGTCGGCAAGCATGCGACGCACCTGTCGCTCCAGCTCAGCCTCGTCAGACAGCCGGCCCGCGGCCGCGACTTCCAGCAGTTCCTCGTCCGGGATGCTGCTCCACAGGAAGAACGACAACCGCGAGGCCAGTTGCAGGTCATCGAGGCGGTAGGGCGCGCCCGGCGCGGTGCCGGCCGGCGGAGGCTCGGGACGGTAGAGGAAATCCGGGCTCGCGAGGATGCGGGTGACCACACCGCGAATACCCTCATCGAAAGTCCTGCCCGCGCGGGACAGCTCGTAGGTCTGCACCAGCGCGGCCTTGTCCGCATCGGTGAGCGGCCGGCGGTAGGCGCGCCGCGCGATCGACCAGGCAATCTGCTCGGCGCAGGGTCGCTCCTCGGCCTGGGTCGCAGGCGTGCAGAGGAAGATGCGCTGGCGGCTCGCCGAATTGCTGACGCCATCGGTGCTGAACGGGCCGCGGATCTCGAAGCTGCGAACCTTCAGCACGCGATCCTCGCCGCCGCCCGGAACCAGCGAGGCCAGCCGGGCATCGTCCTCGGCATAGGTGCGAGCGCGGAACGTCACGACGACGCGGTGCTGGCCCGCAGTGGCCTGGAAGCGGATGTTGCGCAGGCGCTTGTTGATGGCATCCACCGGCGCATCGCCCTTCTGGTCGATGGCCTTCTGGTCCGCATCGCCGCCGATGTTCACCTCGTAGATCTTCCTGCCGTCCACCAGCGCCACCAGCGCGTTCTCGAATTCCATTCCCTCGACCCACAGCGCGCGCGCCATGTCGTTGATGTTGAGTTCGTACTCCCCGTCCGCCGGGAAGATGTGATCGACCGCGAAGCCGCCGCGCGTACCGAACGGCAGCCCCTCGACATGGAAGTGCTGCGGACCTCCCACCGGATTCGTGTACGGCGTGCCGACGGGGCGCGCGGCCGGATTACCCACGGCCTGCACGGCGACGCTGCGTGCCGCCGCAAGGTACTGGTCCAGGAAGGTCGGCGAGACCTGCAGCACCTTGGCGACGTTGTCGAACCCCTCGCTCAGGTCATCCTGCGGCAGCAGCGTCGTCGGGTCGAATTCCAGCGCGAACAGGTCGCGCACCGCATTGGTGTACTCGCGACGGTTGAGGCGGTGCAGCGGCACATAGCCGGGGTCCACGTGCGCATGTGCCGCCGCATCGATGCGGGCTTCCAGGAAGCCGACGAACGCATCCAGGTCCGTGCTGGGCGGGCGTGGCTCGCCTGGTGGCGGCATCAGCCTTCCGCGCATGCGCCGGATCACCTTCTCCCAGGTTTCTGCCTCACCCGCGATGGCTGTCTCGTCGTGCGCAACGGCGTCGAGCGCGAGCTTGCCTGCCCAGTCGGTGGTGTTATGGCAAGAGACGCAGTACTGGTTGACCATGCCCCAGTGTTCGTCGGCACCACGCTGTGCCGACAGCAGCGGGGCCGCAAGTCCGAGGGCCACTGCTGCAATGAACGCGCGCCCAGCCAGTCCAGTCATCAGCAGCCCACCCCCCGACGGTCAATCCGTCGATTCTAGGTTAGAGTTCGCGGCCATGAAATCATTCCTCAGCCGTCGCAGATTCCTGCTTTCCTCGGCTGGCGGACTGCTCGCCACGACCGCATTTGCGGCTCGCGCGCCCCTGGCGGCCCAGGATCTCGGCGACCGGCCTGGTGTGGATCAAGGGAGCCGGGGCCAACCTCGTCGTGCTCAAGGGCCCGGAGGGCCTGGTATTCACCGACGGCGGCCTCGAGGCCCATTCCGGCGACGTGCTTTCACTCGCGCGGAAGCGCCTGGGCGAAAAGCGCCCAGCGGCGCTGCTCAACACGCACTGGCACCGCGAGCACACGGGGCTCAATGAGCGCCTTGGGATTCAGGGCGTGAAGATCATCGCCCACGAGAACACGCGCTTGTGGCTCTCGACCACTGTCCGCTACGAGCCGGATGGCGCACCATTCCTCCCGCTGTCGAAGGAAGGCCGCCCGAACGAGACGACCTGGCGAGACGGCCAACTGGTTGCAGGTGACGAGACCCTTCAGTACGGCTACCTCTCGCAGGCGCACACGGACGGCGACCTCTATGTCCACTTCACCAAGGCAGATGTCCTGGTCACGGGCGGCGTGGTGGCTGGCAATGGCTGGCCGACAGCCGACTGGGTGACCGGCGGCTGGATCAACGGCACCGTTGCCGGGTACCAGACGCTGATCAACCGCTGCAGCGAACAGACTCGCGTGGTCAGCGCCCATGGCGATCGACTGATGACCAAGGCCGACCTTCAGGCCGAGCACCAGATCCTCGCCAGACTGGCGGGGGACCTCAGCAAGATGATGCGCTCGGGCTACGGCCCGGCGGACGTGCTCGCGGCCAATCCGGCGAAGGATTTCATCGGGCAGATGGGCGACCCGACGCGGTTCCTGACCGAGTCGTTCCGCAGCATGTGGCCACGCATGGCGCCGGACGCCTGAGGCCGAGCAATGCGAGCCACATTGCCAGGCTGACTGCGCCCATTGCACCGCCTCCACCCGCTGAAGAAGGCGCAGCGGTACCGGCTGCTGCCTGACCGGACCCGGCTGGCGCAAACGGCGCGGCTGGAAGCACAGGGCGGATGGTCACATTGACGACATACGCACTGAGGACGGCACCGCCGGTGGGTTCGCTCAGGCGCACTCCGAAAATTCTGGTCGCCTGTGCCTGCACGCCGGGCTTGAGTGTGACGAAAGCCGTCTTGTCGCTGCCGTCACCGTCCGCCCATTCGATGTTTCCGCTCCGGGCCTCATAGTCCGTTCCAGCCACGGCGACGACCACGCCGGGAATCGCTGGTGCGGCCGCGGCCGGAGAGTACGTCTCATACCGGAGTCCCACCGCGCCGTCGGTCCCGCCTGTGCGCGTGAACACCAGTTGAATCCGGTCATGGGTGGCCTGCGCTTCCCAGCGCTGCGTGCCGGGCCCGATGACACCACGACCGACTCCAGGGGTTCCCGACAGGCGCAAGACCCGTCCGTGGCCGCCGACTATCGAACTGCCGTCGCGCTGACCCGCGATCCTGACAATGTGATTGCCGGTGACCGGGGCGCTCATCACAACCCGACCGGCCTCACCGAAGTCCGGGTCCGGAAGGCCCGAACCCGCTCCATCCAGCAGTACACGCAGGATGCTGAAGTTGGTTGAACCATCCCAAAGGGTGGCGAAGTAGGCAAAGCGGCCGTCAGGCGAAACGCTGGTCGAGAAAATCATCCCGTTCCGTGTCTCACTGATTGCACTTTGTCCCGTGCCTTGCGGACCAAACGTGTCGACCGGCCGGCCCGTGCTGTCGAAGCGGGCGATCCGAAGCACGCCGCCGGCATAGCCCGGGTTTTCGTGGCGGGCGACGATGGAACCCCCACCTGGCAAGTGCCCGACCGTGAACCAGCCGGGAAGTGCGATGTCCGGATTCCCGCTGTCAGAAGGTGGAGGCTGGATCCGACCGAGTGAATCCAGGTAGATATCCTCACCCAGCTTGAAGCCGCCATCCGGCAAGGACTGCAACCGGGTTGCCAGGAGCCCCATGACGACGGACACGTCGACAGCGGGCTTCACTTCCCCGTTGTTCCCGAAGGCGAGATCCCTCCGTCCATCGCTCTCGAATCGCTGCAGGTGGACGGTGCCGGTTTCCGACCAGTAGTCGGAATAGTCGAATGACAGGACCAGGATTCGACCGTCTGGCTGGAAAGTCACGGACTCTGGCATGTGCACCCGGGATTCGGGTGTGGCCTGTCCAGGCATCGGCAGACGAACTATTCCCTGCTCACCAAAGCCGGCATCAATCGCGCCATCGGGCAGAAGACGAACCAGGGCCCCGATGGACCTGCCCGAGCTTGCCTCGGCGATATGTCCGCCCACCAGGATGGAGCCATCGGGACTCGTCGCGACCCGGCTTTCCCGCCAGCCCACCCAGGTGTCTGGAGTGAATTCCGAAGGCCATGTCTGCAGACCGTTGACGCCGAAGCCAAGGTCAGGCTTTCCGTCGGGCGTGGTCCTGGCGTAGCCATCCGACCTCGTCACCAGCAATCTTCCATCGGGCAGCACGCCGAGCAGCGCGGCTTCCAGGCGCCCTGCTTCGCCGAAACCCGTATCGATGTCACCGATACCGGCAGGAAGCGGCGTGCAGACGGCAACCGCGAACAGAAGCTGCAGAACCCGACAGACGCTTGCGCGCATTGACCCTGCTCCTCCGGAGTTGAGGCGGCATCATTTCCCCTGGACGCGCTGTTCGCATGAAGCCAGGCCAAAGGATTGCCCAAGGTTTGCTGAAGGTTCGCCTGCCGGATTCGCTAGACTCGCCAGCATTCCATTGGAGAAGCCATGCCTCCGGCAGGAAAGAATCCTGGCACTGAAACCAGGACGGCCCGGCGCGATACGCTCGCTGCACTCCTCGCCCTGTCTGCGGGCGCCCTGCTGCCAGGCCTGGCTCGCGCCCAGGCTTCGGGAAGTGGTACAGCGGCCATGTCCTCGCAGGCCACACCCAGGGACTGGAGCGGTCAGTCACCGCTTGCCTATCCGGATCCGGACATCATCGCCCTCGATCCGCGGTTCCGGCGGTACATGCTGTTCAACGCTCCGTTGCAGCGCCTGCATACCGGTACGCTCTGGGCCGAAGGACCGGCGTGGAGTGGCGTGGGCCGCTACCTGGTCTGGAGCGACATCCCGAACGATGTCCAGGTGCGCTGGATCGAGGATGATGGCCGCGTCACCCGATTCCGTGCACCTTCCGGCAACAGCAATGGCAACACTTTCGACCTTCAGGGTCGCCAGCTGTCCGCCGAGCATGGCAACAGGCGTGTGGTGCGATACGAGGTGGACGGCACGGTCACGGTCATTGCCGATCGCTACCGCGGCAAGCGCTTCAATTCTCCCAACGACCTGGTCGTGGATTCCGGCGGCAGCATCTGGTTCACCGATCCGTCCTTCGGGATCCGGGGCCTGTACGAGGGCAACCCGGCTGAGTCGGAAACGCGGGAGGCTGTTTACCGCGTGGACGGCCAGAGCGGTCGCATCGATCTGGTGACCGACGAAGTTACCCAGCCCAACGGACTGTGCTTCTCGCCGGACCAGAAGCGACTGTACGTGGCGGACACCGCTGCAGGCGAGATCAAGGCATGGGATGTCGACGGATCATCGCTGCGCGGCAGCCGCACTTTCGCGCGCCTTGCACTGCCGGACGGCGGGCGATCCGTGGCAGACGGCATCCGCTGCGACACGGATGGCAATGTCTGGGCCGGCGCCCGGCCCGGTGTTGTCGTGGTGGCGCCGGACGGGGCAATGATCGGCATGATCCGCTTGCCCGAGCTGTGCGCAAACCTCTGCTTCGGGGGCGTCAAGCGAAACCGGCTGTTCATGACAGCGAGCCAGTCGCTTTATGCTGTGTACGTGGGGATTCAGGGCGCGCATTTCTGCTAGGTCCGGCAATAACAACAAAGGGGGAGCCATGAAGGCTCGGTACGCACTCCTGCTGCTTTCTGCCTGTGCGGGTTCGGTGTTTGCGGGGGCGAACCCAGACGGTGACCCGCGCGCCACGGTGAAGAATCATGTCGAGGCCGCTCGGGCCGCAGCGGGAAGCAACCATGCGTTCCTCTTCAACCGCGTATGCGAAGGACCGATCAAGGCGATCAATGCGGCCCCGGGTATCGGGGAGGTCCCGGGCGCCCTGCCCTCGACGGATCCTGCCCGCAACTGGTACGCCGAACCGGCCCGCGTGTTCGATGACCTGTTCTTCCTCGGGCAGACGGTGTTCAGCGTGTGGGGCCTGAAGACCTCGGAGGGCATCATCCTGTTCGATTCGATCTTCGATTATTCGGTCGAGGCCGAAGTGGTTGACGGCCTGCGCAAGCTGGGCATCGATCCGGCGCAGATCCGCTACGTGATCATCAGCCACGCCCATGCGGACCATTCCGGCGGGGCCGGCATCCTGCAGCGACTGGGCGCGCGCGTGGTGATGTCCGAGATCGACTGGAAGCTCTACGACAATTCGAAGGACAAGGTAAAAGCCACTCGCGACATTGTCGCCACGGATGGCATGGAGATCAGGCTTGGCGACAGCACTGTCCGGGTGTACCTCACGCCGGGGCACACGCTGGGCACGCTGTCTTCCGTGCTGACGGTCCATGACCGCGGCACTCCGCATGTCGCGGCATTGTGGGGCGGAACCCTGTTCAATTTCGCAGACAAGCCCGACGATCCGCGGGACCTGCGCCTGCAGGCCTATGCGCAGTCTGCAGCCCGGTTCCGCGATGTGGTCCGTGCAGCGGGCGCCGACGTCATCCTGTCCAACCATACGGCGTACGACGGCTCGACGGTCAAGATTCCGGCCCTGGCGGGTCGCAAGGCCGGTGCGCCGAATCCCTTCGTCATCGGCAGCGATGCCGTGCAGGGATTTCTCACGGTCGCGGAGCAGTGTGCGCTGGCTGCCCGCGTTTCCGAGGGCCCCGCGTTCAAATAAGGGGCCGGCAATGACCTGGCGCAATGGACTCCTTGCTCGCGTGGCGTTGGCACTTCATGAGGTCGCCACGCTGAACAATGCCGTCATTCCAATGACCGCTATCGCCACAACGAGGTAAGCAATGCTCAAGATCGCGAACTTGCCGAGTGTCCACCGACGACTCTGGCCATAGAAACGACGCAGGGACTTGTAGAGGTACCAGGGCAGGTACACGGCGGCGGCTGCCAGAATTGCGTACTGGAGAATTCCGAGGCCCGGGATTGCGCCCGCAATCATGATCAGGGCAAGGACCACAAACGCCGCGCTGTGATTGTGGATGAGCAGCAGCAAGTGTTCGACGTAGTAGCGCCGGGGTCGCCAGTACATCAGCTTCATCACGAGGGCGATTACCGGCAACAGCAGGAACAGGGCACGAGGTACGTTCGTCAGGAAGGCATCGACCAGTGCCTCGCCACCATCCCTCGCCGTTCCCTGGCAGCCCTCGATCAACCTTGGCCGGATCTGTTCGGCGAACGGGCCCTCATATCCCAACTCCGAGCAATAGGCCTCTGCCCGCGAGGGATCCATGAGCTGCGAGGTATCGGCGCCCCGAACCTCCAGCACAAGGGGCCCCTCGCTGCCCAGGCCGCGCGCGAGCACGAAGAACAATACGCTCAGGACCAGGTAGAGCTGGACGGGTGGCAAATAGCGAGCCTGCCTGCCCCCGAAGTACTCCTTCGTCAGGTATCCGGGCCTGGCAACCAGGCTCCACAGGGTTCGCCACAGGCGGGAATCCAGATGGGTCAGGGCCTCAAACGCTTCTCCGACAAAATGCCCGATGGAGTGGACAGGTGTATGGCTTCGCTGCCCACAGTCCGGGCAGAATTTCCCCACATCGGGGTTCCCGCAATTGAGGCATGGGCGCAACAGGTGTTCACTGGCTGCTGACATCTTCCCCACTCCCGGTCTCGAACTTGGAGCGACCTGCGCGGCATTCTCACCAGACGAGCGGCTGGTTTACAAATACTGCCTCCTGAGGCAGACAGGAAGCACTCATGCGCACAATCGGCTGGATCCTGCTTTGCGTCCTCTCGATCGGCGTCGCCGGATATGGCGTGTTCGTTTACGCCTTTCTCCCGCTGGGGGCACTCGTGCACCCCGAAATCCGGCCGGTGTTCCAAGCCCATCCCGTTGGCATTCTGGCCCACGTATTCGCCGCTGCACTGGCGCTGCTGATCGGTCCGTTCCAGTTCGTGGTGCGCCTGCGCCGCGCAGCGCCCGCATTGCATCGCTGGATGGGGCGGATCTACCTGGGCATCGGGGTCCTCATCGGTGGCGTGGCCGGGCTCTACATGGCGCAGCATGCCTTCGGTGGCATCGTGTCCCGACTGGGGTTTGCGTCCCTCGCACTGCTCTGGCTCTATACCGGATTGAAGGCCTGGCTCGCGATTCGTGCACGGGACATTGCCGCGCATCGCGAGTGGATGATCCGGAACTTCGCGCTGACCTTTGCGGCCGTGACACTCCGGCTGTATGTGCCGGTTGCCATCATGTCTGGCCGCGACTTCGCCAGCGCCTATGCGGTCATCGCCTGGTTGTGCTGGGTGCCCAACCTGATCGTTGCCCAATGGATCGTCTCAAGGACGGCATCCGGGAACAGGGAATGGTGGAGCTAGACGGGATCGAACCGTCGACCTCTTGCATGCCATGCAAGCGCTCTCCCAGCTGAGCTATAGCCCCACGGCGGGAGGGGCGCGAAGTTACGCGGCGCCCCGAAGGCTGTCAAGGAATCAGGCGGCGACCTTGCGCGGACGGCCCCGCGGACGGTGGCGCGGAACGGGTGCGCCCACTTCGTACCGCCCGGAATCGTCCGATACGCCAGCCCTGAAAGGATTCATGACGCGCGTGCTCCCGAACTCCATGCCGTGCTGCAGGTCTTCCGTGAGCAGCAATTCGCAGTCCTGGCGCTGGGCGGCGGCGACGATGAGACTGTCCCACCAGCTGATACGGTAACGACGCTCGATCTGCCGCCCCTGGTTCATCAAATCAGCAGTGACCGGCAGTGGCTCCCAGTTGAGCAGCGTCTCTACAGTGCGCCAGGCCTCTTCGGACGGAATGCCGGCGTCGGTCTTGCGTGTTGCGAGCCAGTAGAACTCGTTGAGAACCTGCACGCTGATCCTTCCGCTCCCCTCACGCCAGAGGCGCGTCACCCACTCATGGGCAATCCGTTGTTTCAGGTGCTCCTGCTTGCTGCACGAGTAAAGGAGGATGTTCGTATCAACGAATACGGCCGCGCTCATGGATCTCCTCCCGCGTCGGCAGCTTTTCATCGGGTCCAATCGACAGGAAGGGCTTCTGGGCGAGAAACGCCTGCATCGCCCGTTCGTACGTCCGGGCCTTTGGCATTTCGCGCATCAGGACCTCACCCACGTACCGCGACAGGCTCATGCCACGCTCGGCCGCGTGCAGGCGCGCCCATTCCGCGGTCTGCTCGTCCAGCGTGATCGTGACGTTCTTCAACACAGTCGCACTATTACACTGACCCAGTGTATTTTCAATCCCCTGCCAGCGCTCCGTCGACCCTGGCCAGCACGCGATCCCGCCCCAGCAGCGCCAGCGTCGCGTCGATGGGTGGCGAGACTGTCCCGCCAGTCAGCGCCACCCGCAGCGGCTGGGCGACCTTCCCGAGGCCCAGTGACCGGGCAGCGGCGAACTCGTTGAGGAGCCCGTTCAACGCCGGGGCCGTCCAGTCGCCCTGCCCGGCCAGCGCCTCTCGAAGCTCGCCGAGCATGGCCTTTGCGTCCGGCGTCAGGTGTTTCGACACGGCCTTCCCGTCCATCACGGGTTCGCGGAAGAAGAACAGGCTCGAGGCGGCCATTTCCTTCATCGTCTTTGCCCGCTCGCGCTGCGCCTCCACGACGCCGGCCAGCAGCGCCGGATCCGGGTCTGCCACACCCTGCAGTGCCAGCTGCTCAGCCAGCGCGGCGACGAGCGTGGCCGCCGGCGCCCGGATGATGTGCTGCTGGTTCAGCCACAGCAGCTTTTCCGGATTGAAGGCCGAGGCCGACTTGTTCACATCGGCGATCTCGAACGCCGCGATCATCTCCTCGCGCGTGAAGAACTCCTGGTCGCCATGCGACCAGCCGAGGCGCACGAGGTAGTTCAGCAGCGCGTCCGGCAGGTAGCCCTCGGTGCGGTACTCCAGAACGCTGACGGCGCCGTGGCGCTTGGACAGCTTCGCCCCGTCTGCGCCGAGGATCATCGGCACGTGGGCATAGTGCGGCGGCGTGGCGCCAAGCGCGCGCAGCATGTTGATCTGCCGTGGCGTGTTGTTGAGGTGGTCGTCGCCGCGGATCACGTGCGTGACGCCCATGTCCATGTCGTCGACGACGACGCAGAAATTGTAGGTCGGGTTGCCGTCCGAGCGCTGGATGATCAGGTCGTCGAGTTCGCTGTTCTGGAACACGGTGCGGCCGTGTACCTGGTCATCGACCACCACCTCGCCCTCGAGCGGATTGCGGAAGCGGATAACCGGCGTGACGCCCGGTGGCGGCGAGGCGGTGCTGTCGCGCCAGCGCCCGTCGTAGCGGGGCTTCTCCTTGCGCGCCAGCTGGGCCTCGCGCATGGCATCCAGCTCTTCCTTCGAGCAGTAGCAGCGATAGGCCAGCCCCTGCTCCAGCATCTGCGCGATGACCTGCCGGTAGCGGTCATAACGCTGCGTCTGGAAATACGGACCCTCGTCCTCATTGAGGCCGAGCCAACGCATGCCGTCCAGGATCACGCGCACCGCCTCGTCGGTAGAACGTTCGCGGTCGGTGTCCTCCACGCGCAGGATGAAGCGGCCGCGCCGATGGCGCGCCTGCAGCCAGGAGAAAAGGGCCGTGCGCACGCCGCCGATATGCAGCATGCCCGTCGGACTGGGGGCGAATCGGGTGACTACGGTCATGGGACGCGTAGCCTACCCGATTCGCCGGCCGATTCGCCCGGTGGTCAGAACTCGAAGCGGATGCCCGCGCGGTACGTCCGGCCGACCAGGTCGAAGTACACCGGGTTGCTCGGGAACTGCAGCTGCGGCGCGGAAGGCGGCTCCTCGTTCAGCAGGTTGTTGACCTGCCCGAATACCTGGAAGCGACCATCCTGGCCGAAGCTGTAGCTCGCGTTGAGGTTGAAGTACACGACGCTGTCGACGCTGTTGTCGTTGATCGTGTTCTGCGTCGCCGTGGCGTAGCCTTCATCGCTCGGGTCGATGTACAGCGCATTCAGCACGCCGCTGCTGATGTAGCGCGTGGTCACGTTGCCCTGGAAGCCGCCCACCGAATAGCCGACGAACAACGTCCCCATCCAGTCCGGCGACCCCGATACCGCCGGTCTCGCCGACACGGTCGGTGACGACCCCGAACAGGTTGGTCGAATTCTCGATCGTGTGCGTGGCCAGCAGGCGGAAGTTGAAGGCACCGGGCGCATCGCTGAATCGCGACAATGGCAAGGCATATGCCGCTTCGATGTCGATGCCCCGCGTCTTCAACCACTGCAGGTTGATATTGATGTTGCGGATCTCAGACAGCGTATTGGCCGGCCCGAAGGTGATCAACGAGCAGAGATCCTGGTCGCCGTTGTAGCAGCGATTCACGATATTCTGCGCGCCGCCGGGGTTGCCGATGTAGTCATCCACCTTGATGTCGTAATAATCCAGCGAGAAGCTGAAGCCCGGCATCGCCGTCGGCTGCAGTACCACGCCAAATGTGGTCGTATGACCGGTCTCCGGTTCGATCACCGGGTTTCCGCCATTGAGCAGCACCGGGAATTCCGACGGGTTTGTGGGGGTGGTGCTGGGGGGAACGGGGGGGACGGTGATGAACAGGTTCGTGACCGACCCGAAAGTGCTCGCGCTGGCCAGGAACAGTTCGCTGAAGTTCGGCGCCCGGAAATCCTCGGATACCGTTGCACGCAGGCGCATCCAGTCGGTGGGCTCCCAGACAAGGCCCACTTTCCAGGTCGTCGAATCGAACGCGTTCGACGCCTCCTGCTGGTTGTAGCCGCCGAAGCCGGAGACGTCATAGTTCGCGTAGCGCGCCGCCGCGTTGAGTGTCAGCGATCTGGCGAACGCGACTTCGGTGAGCAGTGGCAGCTCAGCCTCCACGTAGCCTTCAAACACATCCTGGTCGGCGTTGTAGTCCGCGCCGAAGTTCTGGAAGTAGGCGAATGAGTTGGAGAGCTCGTCGTGCACGTTCGTCGTGGCGTCATTGCGGTATTCGACGCCCGCCGCCATGGACAGCGGACCGGCCCAGAGTTCAGCGACCTCGCCGCGGATGTTGGCGGCGACGGCGTGCTGGGTGATTTCCACATCCTCCGTCAGCGTGCGATAGACGTAGTCGAGCGCCGCCGGATCGGTGTTGGACGTGCCGAACAGGTTCAACGGCAGGCAGCCGGCGGCCGCGGCACGAAGCGCTGCATCGCTGCTGATGGTCGCGCGGCAGACGATTCGCCGCTGCGCGGCGGGCAGCGCCGCATCGGCCGGGTTGTAGACCGCATCCGTTGCCCATTGGAGGAAGGCGTAGGATTCGGGGTTGTTGACGCCGCCGCTGCCCGGACGGTTGATCACGCGCGAGGCACCCGTGACCATCGCGTTCTGCACCTGCTGCAGGCGGTCGGTGCGGGCGTACTGGTAGTAGCCGTCCACGTCCCAGCGATCGGTGAGCTTCGATTCGAAACCGGTCGCGACGCGCCACGAATCCGCCTCCGAACTCGATTCGCCACGGCGCTGCCCCAGGACCGACAGGTTGAAGGTAGCCGCGGCCGGCCGGTTCGGGCTCGGGGTGGCGGAAACGGGCGCCATCACGGCACGCAGCTGGGCGGGCACGAAGGGATTGTCGTTGAAGATCGAAATGGGTGCACCGAAGTACCGGGACTGCACCACCGAGCCATCGACGTGGTTGTACGACCCTTCAACGTAGAGGCGCAGGTTGTCGGACATGTCGTAGTAGGCATGGCCGAACGTGGCATAGCGCTCCACCGGGACCTCGAGCTGCGCCGTTGTGAAACTCGACGTCGCCTCCGTCCCTGCACCCGTGATGCCCGACGCCGGCAGACCCAGCGTGTAGGGTATCGGCGTGCCGTCGTCCTGGAACGAGACGCCGCGCGTCCCGAACAGGTTGTACACCGGCGCAGCACCCGGCCCGTTGTTGAGCCAGGTGACCACGCCGCGGGTGTTGGCGATGAAGCCACCATCCTGCTCGAAACGCATGAAGTTCGGCTTGCCGGCCGTCACCGCGCCGGCTCCGGAGTTCGTCACCACGACCCCGCCATCGCAGTAGCTGCGCGTGAAGCAGTCGCCGACGCCATCCTGCTTGGCATACTCGCCGCCCAGGATGAAGTGGCCGCGGCCATCGGCGAACGCAGATCCACCTGCGAGCGCGAAGTGGTAGGCGTCGCCATCCCCCTCGGTCGTCACGCCGTAGTCGGCCTCGGCCTTGATGCCCTCGAGGTTCTTGTCCAGCAGCACGTTGATCGCACCCGCAATCGCATCCGAACCGTACAGGGCCGAGGCGCCCCCGGTGACGACCTCGATGCGCTCCACCAGCCCGCTGGGGATCATGTTCAGGTCGACCGTGCCCTCGCGCGTCACCGGTGGTGCGCGGCGACCATCCACGAGAACGAGGTTGCGACTGGTGCCCAGTCCGCGCAGGTTCAGGACCTGTGCGCCGACATTGAAGCTGCCCCAGCCGTTGGTGGTCGGCGTTGTCGTGGCGCGGAACGATGGCAGCTGGTTTACCGCGACGCCGACGTTGGTGATGCCCAGGTCCTGCAGTGCGCTGGCGTCGATGACGGTGACCGGCGTTGGCGTCGAGAAACCGGTCTGCCCCAGGCGCGTGCCGGTGACGACGACCTGCTCGAGACCTTCGACTTCAGCTTCAGCGCCTGCGGCCGCGGTCGCGGCCAATGCCAATGCGCCGGCAAGCAGGATCTGGCGAACGGAAGCCCGGACAGCGTTGCAGCCCGGAACGAGTGATTCCCTGGACATCGATTCCCCCGATTTGGTCGTCGCGCGGACTACGCGATGATCGTTGATTTATTCCCCAGCGAAAGAATAGTCCTGTGTCCTCACCACGCCAAGTACTGTCGGGACGATGTTACGCTTAGCGAAACGACGATCAGGGGACTTGCGCATGATTCGCAAACTCAGCTGGCTGCTCGGTGCAGTGCTGGTGGCCACCACGGTCTGGGCGGCGACTCGCGCCACCTATGACGACCGCTACGCGCGCGACCGGGCCGAGATCGAGGACCTGCAGGGTCGCTACCTGTTCGCGCTGGACTGGCAGGATCCGGAGCTCTATGCCAGCACCTTCACCGAGGACGGTGTGCTGGTCTGGGCAGGCGGAACGGTCAACGGCCGGGCGGCGATCGTGAAGGAGATGCAGCAGGCCAGGGAAGCCGATGCAAAGGCCCATGCGGCAGCCGCCCCGCTGCCCCCGTTCAAGCGCCGGCACTACGTTTCGAACCTGGTACTGCAGGTCGACGGGGATCGCGCGACTGCCCGGGCCTTCTGGTTCGAGTTCAACAATGATGGAGCCGACCGCAAGCCCTACGTCGGCGCCTACGGGCACTACGAGGACGCCCTGCGGCGCGTGGACGGACGCTGGCTATTCGAGCGCAAGCAGATCTTCAACGAGCAGCGCGCGAATATGGCCTCACCAGCCCGGAACCCGGCCTGGTGAGGGTTCCGGCAGGCTGGAATTTGCCTGCCGGAGCCGCCATCAGTAGACTTGCGCTCCCTTTGATCGGGCGGTTAGCTCAGCGGTAGAGCACTGCTTTCACACGGCAGGGGTCACAGGTTCAATCCCTGTACCGCCCACCATCTCCCGAAGGCGGTCGACGCCTGCTGGCTCCTGCTTCCGCAGCGCAACCAGGGCCGCGATTGATACAGGGGTCAAGAGCGGGCAGGGGTGGAACTACGTGAGCACGGATAAACTCGTTTTTCGCGTGGAGGCCATCCGGATCGACGCCCGGGGCAGCCTCGCCCACTGCAAGGACGCCAGCCTCACGCTCGATACGAACCTGGCGGGCCGCACGGATGCCCTGAATCCGGCCGAACTGCTGCTCACAGCGCTCGCGGCCTGCATGCTGAAGGGTATCGAACGCGTCACGCCCATCCTCCACTTCTCGTTTCGGGGCGTGCGCGTCGTCATTCATGGCGTACGCCAGGATGTCCCGCCGAAACTCGAGTCCATCCGCTACGAGATCATTGTCGACTCCGACGAGCCGGACCGGCGCCTCGAGCTTCTGCACGAGAACGTGCGAAAGTACGGTACGGTCTTCAATACCGTGGCTCCCGGCACCGACCTGCAGGGAACGCTGGTTCGCGGCACAGCATCAGCAGCTACGGGCCCCGGACCGGCATCCGACATCGAGACTTTCTGACCACGTTTCCTGGATGCACGCAGCCCGGCGAATGCCCTCTTCCTGCAACAACCCGACTGGCAATGCCGACACGCTGAATCGCGATTGCCACTGCCGAACGCTGGACCGCGGGCTGCTGCGACGCCACCTGGAAAGCGACCCGAAGCTGCAGGGCCTGCTAACCACCTTATACGACACGCGGCCGAGCCTGTTTGCGGCAACGGCCGTGTTCCTTTCGCACGATGTGTTCCTGCGAATCCGGGAGGGCATACGGGCTATCGAGGGTGTAATCGCCCTGCCCTCCTATCAGTCTGCCGCGCTGTCGCGGTCACCGGATCTCGCACTGCCGGACTTCGGCCCGCTCGGCGCCTTCACGTCGTATGACTTTCACATCGCGCCCCAAGGCCCCAGGCTCATCGAGATCAATTCGAATGCGGGGGGCGCCCTTCTCGCCGCCGCGTTGGCGCAGGCGCAGCAGGCCTGCTGCGAACCGATGCGTGCCAGAACGGACGACGTCCCCGCACCAATCGACGCGGAACAGCGGTTCCTCCAGATGTTTCGTCGGGAATGGCAGCTGCAGCGCGCCAGCGAGAAACCCGCCAACCTGCTCATCGTTGACGATGATCCGGCCACCCAGTATCTGGCGCCCGAGTTCGATCTGTTCCACCGCCTCTTCGAAAGCCACGGTATCGCCTCGGCCGTCGCTGACGCAGCAGCTCTTGAGTGGCGTGACGGAAAGCTGTGGAGTGCCGGGCAGGCCGTCGACATGGTCTACAACCGGCTGACTGACTTCTACCTGCAGGAGCCACGGCACGCGGCGCTGCGCCAGGCATGGCTCGCAGGTGCGATCGTATTGACGCCCCATCCGCGCACCCATGCGCTGTATGCGGACAAGCGCAATCTGCTGTCGTTGAGCGACGAATCGCAACTGCAGTCGTGGAGCGTGTCCCGGGAGGATCGAACGAGGCTGCGCGACCTGATTCCCCGCTGCAGGGCGGTGGATGCTTCGAACGCGGAGCAGCTGTGGGCGCAGCGCAAGGGCTTCTATTTCAAACCGGCTGCGGGTTTCGCCGGAAAGGCCGTGTGGCGAGGCGACAAGATCACGCGGCGCGTCTGGGCGGAGGTTACGGCTGGCGGGTACCTGGCCCAGGAGATGGTGCCTCCGGCGGAACGCCTTGTGCAGCGGGATGGAGCACTCACCCGGCTGAAGTTCGATCTGCGCGCTTACACCTACGCGGGTGACATTCAGCTGCTCACCGCACGCATGTATTCCGGGCAGACGACGAACTTCCGAACCCCAGGCGGCGGCTTTGCCGCCGTTGTGGTGCTGCCCGCCGAGCCGACGTGATCACGCCTGACCGGAGCCACAACATGACATTGAACGCACGACTACGACTTGCGGCCCTGGCGACAGGACTCGGCATCCTCCTGCAGGGATGCACCGGCAAGGACAGCGATCCTCAACCCTCGCCCTCCTCCGCGGTCAGCCTCCAGGGCACGGCCATCTGGCAGGAGCCTGTCACCCTGCCGATGAATGCCACGCTGGAAGTGATCATCGAGGATGTGTCGCGCGCCGACGCCCGTGCCGAGGTGATCGCCCGGACGAGCGACCCGGATGCAGGCAGCCTTCCGGCCCGGTTCGCCATCGAGTATCCGGCCGACCGTATCCTCCCTGGCCACAGGTACAACGTTCGCGGCCGCATCGAGCAGCAGGGACGATTGCTGTTCATTTCCGACACCCACCACGAACTGCCGCCGGCCGGGAGCTCCGAACCCTTCGAGCTACGGCTGGTCCGCACCGATGTTTCGGCCGCCTCGACGGCAGAGCTCGCAAACACATACTGGAAGCTGCTCCAGCTGGGAGAGTCCCCGGTACGCACGCCGGAAGGCCAGCGGGAGATTCATGTAGTCCTGCAAGCGCCTTCAGACGGCTCGCATAGCGTCGCCGGCTTTGGCGGCTGCAATCGCCTGATGGGCAGCTACACCCTGGACGGTGATCGCATAGCGTTCACGCACATGGCCAGCACGATGATGGCCTGCCCGGAAGGCATGGACACCGAACAGGCCCTGCACGTCGCGCTCGGTGCGGCAAGCCGCTGGGCGATACGCGGCGAACAGCTCGACCTGTTCGATGCGGCCGGCAAGCGCGTCGCGCTGTTCGAGTCGGTTTACCTGCGCTAGGGACCAGCGGGCCGCGTGCCGCTCGGCGGCTTCTCGTTCAGCCCCGGGTAGAACACAGCCCGGTTGTCACGCGACTCGTTGAAGACCTTGCGGCTCTTGAACAGCCACTTGCCATTGACCTTCTCCAGCTCGTCCTCGTAGTGCCCGAAGTACAGCAACTGCACGTCGCCCTGCGGCGTGTTGTTGGTCAGCGCGAACCAGTAGGCGATGGTCTTGGCCTTGTTGCCGTCCACGTCGATCACATGATTGATGATCTGGTGGCGTGTGCGTGGCCGCCCCTTGGCGCCTTCCGGCACCGTATAGGGCCGGGCGCCACCAAAGCCCGACATCGCCTTGCGGATCTCGGCCTTGCCGTGTTCGACCCCGAACACCCAATCGAGCACACCGTCCTCGGCCCAGGTGGACATGACCGTCTCGATGTCCCCGGCGTCGACCGCCACCATGTAGCGGTTGGAGAGATTCTGGATCTCCGCCCGGTCGTCGGCGTAGCCGGCAGTTGCGAGCGGTGCAGCAGCAAGCGCCACGGCAGCGAAAAGACCAGTAATGGATTTGCGCATAAGGGACCTCACTTGGCGGGAATCGCG
Source organism: uncultured Pseudomonadota bacterium (assembly GCA_963785055.1). GTDB lineage: Bacteria > Pseudomonadota > Gammaproteobacteria > Steroidobacterales > Steroidobacteraceae > ZC4RG30. The sequence continues at coordinate 302,837 of CAWATT010000005.1, read as the reverse complement.
GTGTGCCGCGGTATGTGCGACGGGATCAGGAAGAAAGACAGCGTGGTGATCAGCGCGCAGGCCGCGACGAACCAGAAGAACACGTTCACGCCCGGCAGCGGCACCATCCCGAGGTAGGCGGAAGCGACGATCGGGCTCATCACGGCGCCGATGCGCGAGATCGTCTGCGCCAGGCCCACGGCCGAGCCGCGGATCTCGGTCGGATAGGAATGCGCGGAGACCGCGTACATGAAGGCCTGCATGCCATTGATCGACATGCCGACGATGAAGCTCAGCACCAGCACGTTCGTGACTGCGGGGCTTTGGGTGCCAACCAGCAGCGCGCCGATCAGCGCGGTGCCCACGACGCCGACAAAGGCCAGCGACGAGCCCACGTAGCGCGAGCCGTACCAGCGGATGAGGAAGGCGCCGCCGATCGAGCCGACGAAAGCACCGAGGGAAAAGAGGCTCAGTGCCGTGCCTGCATCAGCCACCGCCACCCGGTCCGGCGGCAGCAGCACCTTCAGGTAGTTCGTGTACATGTACAGCACGAAGCTGTTGAACGAGAAGGCGAGCCAGATGAACAGCGTCGAGCGCCAGTAGTGGCTGTTCCAGATCGTCGCCAGCCAGTTGCGTGAGCGCTTGCCGCCCTCCTGCACCATGAAGTTCTCGGTGCCGTCGAAGCGCTTCTCGCCGACCAGGCGATTCAGCGAGCGCGCGAGGCGCTCGTGCAATGCCGGATGCTGCGCCATGTACTTGGGCGATTCGGGCAGCAGGAAGCCGAAGGCGATGAACAGCGCCAGCGGCACCAGGCCACCGATCAGGAACATCTGCTGCCACTCCACATGATTGATCGCCCAGCCCGCCAGCGCGCCACCCACCGGCACGGAAGAGATCACGAACGCGACGACCACGGCGCGCACGCGGTCGGAGGTCCACTCCGAAATCAGCGTCGTGGCCAGCGGCGTGACACCGCCCATGCCGAGGCCCGTGACAAAGCGCCACAGCGTCATCCGCCGGAGGGTCTCCTCCGCAGTCTCTGGTGAACCACCCATGGCGGCGTAGTAGGCCATCACCGAACCCACGAACAGGAACACAAGGCAGGTGATATAGGAGCGCTTGCGGCCAATGCGATCGCCGAGCCAGCCCAGGGTCACCGAACCAACCGCCATGCCCAGCAGGCCTGCGGTATTGATCGGCCCCAGTTTGGCGCGCGTGATACCCAGGTCGGTAACCAGATGACCCCCGACATGACCCATCAGGAACAGGTCGAAGCCGTCGGTGAGCATGATGATGATCATCATCACGGTGATGCCGAAGGGCACCCAGAAATAGTTGGCCGAGTTGATTACCGCGCCGACGTCGACCGTTTTCTTTTCCATCAAGCTCACTCTGTGCTCTTGTTGTCGTTGTCCCAGGCCAGGATGGCCTCGGAATTGTCACGTCCGTTGCCCAGGCGCACGCGCGCCATCTGGTAGCGCTGGTCGATCAGCTGCGCGAGCGGCGCGTCGAGCGCGACGCTGCGCATCAGGTCCGCGGCGATGTGCACGTCCTTGGCGAGCAGGTCCAGCGTGAACCCGGTGGCGAAGCGGCGGTTGACCACATGCTCCTGCATCACGATCTCGGTGTTGAAATTCCGGCCGGTCGAGGCGTTCAGCACCTCGAGCATGCGCGTGCCGTCGAGGCCAAACCGCTTGCCCGCCAGCAGTGCCTCGGCCACGGCTGAATAACCGGCAGCCGCGACGAAGTTGTTCAGCGCCTTCATCGCGTGCCCGGTGCCGAGTCCGCCGGTGTCGAACAGGCGATTGCCCATTGCCGACAGCACCGGCTTCACGCGTTCGATGGCTGCTGCATCGTCACCGCCGATCATGATCGCCAGCGTTGCATTGGTGGCGCGTGGCACCGCACCGGATACCGGCGCGTCGACCAGCGTGATCCCGAACGGCGCCAGTTCGGCGCCGAGGGCCCGCGTGCCGGCTGGATCCGAAGAGCTCATGTCCACGGCAATCGTTCCGCGACCCAGCGCACTGGCCAGGCCGCCGGTGCCCAGGTAGACGTCACGGACGATGTGCCCGTTCGGCAGCATCGTGACCACCACCTCGGCTGGCGCCAGTTCGGACAGCGAACCCGCCGCGTGCACCGGGTGGGCATCGGCGACCTGTTTCGTGCGGGCCGGATCCAGGTCATGGACGTACAGTTCGTGACCGGCCCGGGCGAGGTTGGCGACCATCGGCGTGCCCATGTTGCCGAGGCCAACGAAACCGATGCGCATCGAGGCTATTTCTCCGAGTATCTCGCCGGCGGCGTTGAAGGCCTCCACGCCAGCCGGAATACCCGCGTAGACCGATGTGTGCAGCAGCACCTCGCGGATCTCTGCCGGAGTCGCGCCATTGGCCAGCGCTCCCCGCACGTGCACCTTCAGCTGGTTCGGCTTGCTCAGGGCCGTCAGGGCGGCCAGCGTGATCAGGCTGCGGGTCTTTCGATCCAGCCCTTCTCGCGCCCACACGTCGCCAAAGCAATAGCGCGTTACGAGCTCCTCGAACGGACGCGTGAGCTCAGTCGCCTGCGCCAGGCGATCCTCGGCGCCCGCGCGGCCGAACATCTCGCGACGCACGGCCATGCCGGCATCGAATGCCGAGTCCTTGTGGTCCATGGTGTATGGAAACCCCCGTTCTTCGTATGCCGCAGCTTGGCCTGAAACGGCCGGATTCGCAATCGCGGACGGGGCATTCAGGGCACCAGCGCCCGGATGCTCGGCGTGGACGCCGGCGCGAAGCGCGCCTCCGGGTTCTCGCGCTTCGCCCCCAGGGAGCGCAACAGCGCCACCGTGTCGGGATGGAGCTGCGGCTCGATGGCGTTGAACTCTTTCGGGAAGCGCCCCAGCGCGTAGTCGATCTCCGAGAGCCCGTTGGTGTCGATCACGTCGATCTCTGCGCCGTCGGCGACCAGCCGCCGCACCAGCACATTCCACCCGCGTGCGGCGGCCGCGTGCAGCGCGGCGCGATTGCCGGGCATGTAGATCTTCAGGTCCGCGTCCGCCAGGGCGCGCTCGGTGCGTGCATTCACATTGGCCCCGGCCGCGCGCAGCAGCGAGTAGACCACCAGCGCGTCTTCCTCCGTGCGCTGGTTGCCGCGCGTCGGATCATGGATGTGCCCGTCGCCGCTCGCGGCCATCATCGGTGTCACGCCCAGTGAGTTGGCGAGGTCCGGCAGCGCACCGTGCTGCAGCAACAGCTCGACCACCGGTGCATCGCCGGCCTTGGCCGCGCGCAGCAGCGGCGTGGTGCCCCAGACGATCATCGGGTCGCGATATCGATCGTAGGGAATGTTGCGGTATTTCGGCCGCAGCTTCAGCTGCGCATTCGGATTCGCCCCCTTGTCGAGCAGCATCCGGATGACCTCGATACCGGTGGTGGGATCCATGGAAGGCAGCTCGACGCGCCGGCCAATGGGCAGCGTGTTCATGTCGACCGCCACATACAACGGGGTCTGGCCATAGACATCCCAGAAATCCACGTCGGCGCCCGCCTCGATGAGGTAACGGGCCGCATCCCAGTTGCGGTTGAGCAGCGCCATGTTCAGCGCGGTCACGTCATCCGGATCCGGCAGGTTGATGTCCGCGCCTCCGGCCAGCAGTACCTTCAGGCAAGGCACGCAACCCTCGCGGGCGGCAAACAGCAGCGGCGTGAAGCCACCGCGATTCATGTCCTTCGGGCGGCCTTCCGCCGTCACACGGCGCTGCCAGTCCCGTACTGTCGAACGTGCGTTCACCTGCGCACCCTTCGACAACAGCAACCCGATCATCTCCGCCTGGCCCTGAGCTGCGGCCCACATCAGCGCGTCCTGTCCACCCCAGCGTTCGGTCGCGTTGATAGCCGCTCCCTTGCGCAACAACAGCCGGGCAGACTCGACGTTTCCGGTTCGCGCCACCACCATCAGGGCGGTCTGCCCTTCCTCGTTGGTCGAGTCCGGATCGGCCCCTGCGTCGAGCAGCGTGCGGATCATCTGCGTATCGCCAGTGACCGCAGCCAGCATCATCGGCGTGGCGCCGAGGAGGTTCGCGGCGCGCACATCGGCGCCAGAGGCGATCAACCGCTTCACTTCCGGCAGGTCGTTGGCGTAGACGGCTTCGTGCAGTCCCTTCTGTGCCTCAGCGCGCACGGTCACCGGCAACAGCAACGCTGCAACAAGTATCCCTGCGACGAGCCGGGTCAGCGGCATTCGAAACTGGAGGCCTGCTTCGGGTCACCGGAGCGGTGATAGGGCAGCGTTGGCCAGGGGCACAGCGGGCGTTCGCTGCCGCTCTGCTCGATTGCGCGCCAGCAGTGCAGCCGGCTTCACGCCCTGCTCCACCCAATGTTCCAGCGGGGTCAGCAGGTCGAAGGTGTCGGCCCCGGGGCCGCCGCGGCAGTGGTAGACACCCGGTGCGAGGTACAACTGGATGTCGGCCTGCGGGCCATTGGCCTTGCGGGAAGCCTCGTAGTAATCGATGGTCGCGTACGGACTCGGGCCCGGATCATCGAACCCGTGCCACAGGATCAGCTTGCCGCCGCGCGCCAGGAACGGCTTCAGGTCGGGATTCGAGGCCTCGTACTCGGCCGCGAACGGCGTGCGGTGGACCGCAGCCTGATCCTTCACCGGGTCGAATTTCGCCGGATCGAAGTCGCCGTTCGGGAAGATGTAGGGCACCAGATCGCCCAGGTCTCCATTCATCGCATTGCGCGTCCCCTCGGGCACCGTGGGCACGAAGGGATTCCATCCCGCCTCACCGCCGCGCGTCAGCGCATGGTTGCCCACCACGCCACCGGCATCGCGGATGGTCTTGTAGGCCTTGCGCAGCGCGGCGACTTGCGGCGATGTCAGGCAGCTTTCGACCGGCTCGCCGGCCTTGCACTGCATCGCGGCCGGGTCCCAGCCGCATTTGCGCGGATCCGTCACCACGCCGTCGGCAAGACCATCATTCGCATCGCAGGCGGCAAGCACCGCCTGGTTCACCCTGGCGAGAAGCGGCACGGAAATCCCTGCACCGGGGGCCTTGAAGATCTGGTCCCGCACCACGTTGCTGGTCTGCACCAGCAGGCTGTAGACCGGCGCGCCGGCGATGATGCCGTCGTAGTCGGCCGGGTAGCGCTGCGCTTCCATCAGCCCCTGGCGGCCGCCGGTGGAGCACCCCTGGAAAAAGCTGTGCCGGGGCGCGTTGCCGTAGAACTCTCCCACCACCTGCTTGCCCAGCACCGTCATCTCGTGGACGCCGCGGTGGGCAAAATCCGTCATCGCCACCGGATTGCCCTTGGCCCATGCCGTGTCTGCCCCGGAAGGGTTTGCGTGTCCGGCATCCGTCTGGGCCGTGGCGTACCCGCGCTGCAGGCCAACGGTGGCCGCCTGGAGCGTCGTATTGCCTGCCCAGCCACCACCCCCGATTCCGAGCATCCGTCCGTTCCAGGATTCCGGAAGCCTGTATACGGCCCCGATCCGCGATCCCTGGCCACTGGAAGTCTGGCTGGTGACTTCGCAATAGGCGCCCAGGCCCGACTTCGGATCCGCTGCCACCCAGAGGGCCTTCTCTACCTGCGCCTGCTTGAATTTGCCGGGCGCCGTCAGCGCCGCGCATCGTTGCTCTGCAGATAGCCCGGCAGCCGCGAGCCCGCTGGCCGCCGCCAGGCCCAGAATGCAACCCATCGCCACGCGCGGCAGCAACCCCTCATGAATCATGATTTCCGACCCCCGGATTGCCCCGGATCGGGGACAGACGGCTATTTTGATCGTTGCCGCGAGGAAGGAAAGAGGCTGATCACCGGCGCGGCCTCCGGCAACCCGCCAGACTCCAGCAGCAGCGCCGTTGCGGCCTGCGGAATCCGCCGCACCGTCTCCTCCACCAGCGCAGGCGCCACGGGCCGGGACAAGCAGGAATCCCTGCAGCAGTAGCGGCTGGAATCGCAGCAGCGCCTGCGAACTGGCGCGGACGCTCGATGCCTTCGGCCGTGACCTCCAGGCCCAGGTCCCGGCACAGCTGGATTGTTGCCGAGACAATTGCCGCCGAGCGCGGGCTGACATCCAGCTCGGCGATCAGGCTGCGATCCAGCTTGACGCGGTTGATCGGCAACTGGTCCAGCGAACTCAGCGAGGAATAGCCGATTCCGAAATCATCCAGCGCAATCGCGATGCCCAGCGCGCGCAACCGTCGCAAGGCCGCTATGGTCGGCGCGCCCGTCTGCAGCACGGTCTCGGTCAACTCCAGCTCGATCGCGTCGGTGGGCAGGCCCTGCTCGACCAGCATCTCCAGCACGCGCGCGGCGAAGCGATGGTCGAAGAGCTGGCGCGACGAAACATTGACCGCGACGCAGGCGTTGCGCCAGCCGCCGGCGCGCCAGCGCGCGCAATCGGCCATCGCCGTGCGGAACACCCAATCGCTGATCTCCATGATCAGCCCCGACTCTTCCGCCACCGGCAGGAACACGTCGGGCATGACCACAGTGCCGTCGGCCTGGCGCCAGCGCACCAGCGCCTCGACCAGCCGCACCTCGAAACCGTCGGAGCGGATCTCCGGCTGGTACACCAGCTCCAGTTCCCCCGCCTCGACCGCCTTTCGCAGTTGCTGCTCGGTGGCAAAGCGCACCGATGCCGCCGCCAGCAGCTCCGGCGTATAGGGCGAGAAGCGGTTGCGACCCTGCTGCTTGGCGCGGTAGAGGGCGGTGTCCGCCGCGCGCAGCAGGGCCTCCGGCGAATCATGGTGATGCGGATATAGCGCTGCGCCGACGCTGACGCTGATCAGCACCTCGCGCTCGTCGACGATCACCGGGCGCTGGAACGCCGCGACCAGCTTCTCGCCGAACTGCTGCGCGTCCGCCTCGTCCGCAACGTCCGAGGCCACCACCGTGAACTCGTCACCACCGAATCGCGCCGCAATCCCCTGCCCCACGATGGCCTCGCGCAGCCGGTCCGCGCACGCGATGAGCAGGCGATCGCCGAACTCGTGGCCGGTGCCGTCGTTCACGTTCTTGAAGTTGTCGAGGTCGAGGAAGTAGACCGCAACGACCTGCTGGCGCGGCGCCGCCGACTCGATCGCCGAGCGCAACAGGTCCAGGAACTGGCGGCGATTCGGCAGCTGGGTCAGCGGGTCGTGAAAAGCCTGGTACTGAAGCTGCCGCGTCCGCTCCGCCACGCGTTGCTCCAGTTCCACGCGATAGCCCTCGGCAGCGCGGCGCGCCTTGTCCACTTCCTCTGCCATCGAATTGAAGGCGCCAGCCAGCGTATCGAGCTCGGCCACACCGCCACGCGGCACGACGACCTGCGTTTCACCCGCGGCGACGCGTGCGGTCGCGCGCTGCAGGTTCCGCACCGGACGCACGATGCTCAGCACGGTGGCTGACGGAGATCACCAGCGACACTGCCAGCAACGCGAACGTGAACCAGCCGATCAGCTCGCGCAGGCGTCGCGTCTGCGCCCGGGCCGCCTCGACCTGGGACTGTCGAGCCGCTTCAGAGGGCGGCTTCACGACCGGCGCGGGCGAAGCCAGCACCGCGGGCAGATCCGCGAGCGCTGGCGGCGCGGCGCGGGCGTCGGCCAGCGACTGCTGCCAGGCCCGTACCTGTCGCCCGATTCCGAGCGCTGCCATTCGCAACTGTTCCACTGCCGCCGCCTGCGCGACCTCGGCGGCGGCGATGGCTTCACGATCCGCCGCGAGCGCGTTCAGGTCAGCCTGCATGGCCGACAACCACTCCTGCCCCTGCGATCGCGCGAGGCGCTCGCCATTGACCCGCAGCAACTCTGCGATCGTTGCCTCGGCCTGTGCGGCCGAGACCAGGTCGGCAGGGGTGTAGCCAGCTCCGGTGAGCCGACCCGCCGGCACCTGCAGGTTCGCGACGGCGCTGCGCAACTCGATCAGGTGCTGGCGGGCGATCACCCGGCCGAAGAGCTTCAGGGCGCGCGCCAACGTGTCGTCTATGCGCGCGTTCATCGAGGCCAGGCGCGCCAGATAGGACGAGGCATGCGTGCGTCGCCTGTGCAGCGTTGTCCACGGCTCGCGCTCCCTGCCGCGCGACCTCCTCTGCGCCGAGACGGATTTCCTGCCGCACTCGTCCCGGATAATGCCCGAGGCCTCCCGGTCAAAGGCCTTCTGCGCCACCTCCAGCTGGAGGCGCGCCCGATTGAGGTCGATGCTGGATGCATCACCACCGTCGCTTGCGCTGGAAGTCGCGATTCCTGCGAGGGTTGCGCGCTGCAGGTCTGCCACGGCGGCAAGCAACTTGTCCGGGCTGGGGAGTTCAGCGCGGCTTGCGTTGGCGCCTTCGCGCCGGCGGCCTATCGGCGGGGAAGCAGAGAGCGTGGCCTGGATCGACGCGATCTGTGCCGGCTGCCAGGCGGCAGCAACCAGTGCAGCGCCCCGCTCGGCGACCAGGTTCGCCGTTGCGGCGAGCAGGCCGACCACGGCAAAGCCCAGCGCGAGTCGCGCCGCGATGCCAAAGCGAAAACCGGGGAGTATTCCGCCGAACATGGAAGTGCCTGACGCCCTTCCGGGACGTTGGTCCCCACGTTAGGTAGAACTTCCCCCGCGATACGGTACTGGTTCACAGCCAACGCGACGCGAGCTCCATTCTGGCGCCCGCGGTTTGACAGAAGCTGTCCGCCCTGCTCAGTAGCCCACAGTAAAACGACGATTCACGAACTGCGGGCGCTCGATCTCGTCGAGCATGGCTACCGCATAGTCCTCCATCGAGATGGCGCTGCGGCCCTGTGCATCCACCACCACCTGGTCCGTGCCGATGCGGAATTTTCCCGTGCGCGTGCCGGGGGCGATGCTCATCGCCGGGCTGAAGAAGGTCCAGGGGACATCCTTGACGGTCTTCAACCAGTCGAGCGCGTCGACGGCGGACTTCACCTCGCCCTGCGCGTTCGCCAGCATGCCTGCCGGGAACGTGTCGATGAGGCGCTGTCCCTGCGCGTTGTAGAGGCTGCTGGCGCCACCCACGACGAGCAGCCGCGTCTTGTCGTCACCGGACTGCGAGCGCAGCCCTTCGACCATCGACTTGACCACCGACAGTGCGAAATCCGGAGTTGGCGCGGGCCGCACGACGACGGACGAGACCACGGCGTCCTGGCCTGCGCTGTTCTTCGCGACGTCCTTCGGATCCAGCGCATCGCCCTTGATCACCGAAGCACGGGCGGCGTGGGGCCCGGTCACGGGATTCGTGTTGCGGTCAACGACGGTGACCGTGTGACCACGCGCCAGCGCTTCCTTCACGATACGGCTGCCGATCGCCCCGTTGCCTCCATAGACCGTTATCTTCAGCGGCTTGGCTGCCGGCTGCTGCGCAGAGGCCGGCGTGGTTGAGGCCGCGGCAAAAACGCCGAGTGCCGCAGCGGCAAGGGCTGCCGCCCACTTCGATCGATGCTGCATGATCAGGCCGCCAGCGCCTTGCGATCGAGGCCCAGAGCGCGAATGGCGTTTTCCTTCAGGATCAGCTCGCGCACCTCGGGGCGGAAGCCCGCGGCGTCGTAGTCCTTCATCCAGCGTTCCGGGCGTGATCAGCGGGTAATCCGTGCCGAACAGCATCTTGTGCTTCAGCTGCGTATTGGAATAGTGGATGAGCTGCGGCGGGAAGTACTTCGGCGACCAGCCTGAAAGGTCGATGTAGACGTTGGGCTTGTGCAGGCACACCGACAGCGCCTCGTCCTGCCAGGGCCAGGACGGATGCGCGATGATGACCGTCATGTCCGGGAAATCCGCCGCGACATCATCCAGGTGCATCGGATTGGAATACTTCAGCCGCAGGCCGCCGCCGCCACGCAGCCCGGAACCCATGCCCGAATGCCCGCTGTGGAAGATGACCGGCATCTTCGCCTCGGCCATGGCCTCGTACATCGGGTAGGCCATCCGGTCGTTCGGATAGAAGCCCTGGCAGGTCGGGTGGAACTTGAATCCGCCCACGCCCTCGTCGATCAGCCGCTTCACCTCGCGCAGGCCCATCTTGCCCTTGTGCGGGTCGACGCTGCCGAACGCGATCATCATGTCGCTGTTGGCCTTGGCCGCATCCAGCACTTCCTCGTTGGGAATGCGCCGGCGGCCGATCTCGAACTCGGTGTCGACCGTGAACATCACGAGGCCGATCTTGCGCTCGCGGTAGAAGTCGACCGTTTCCTGGATGGTCGGCGGGTTGCCCGACTTGAAGTACTTCTTCTTCTGTTCTTCGATCTCGTTGGCGTAGTCGTCCTCCGGGCAGCGGCAGGAGACTTCGGCATGCGTGTGGACGTCGATTGCGATCAGCTGGTCGGTTTTCATGGGCGTGATTCTGCCACAGGGTGCAGTGCAGCGTGTCAGCGAGACTGCAGGTTGCTGATTACCGTGTCGTCCACGTAGAGCTCCGTGTCCAGCACCAGGCGCTCCTGGCGCAGCTGCAGCTCGTGGATCACGAACATGATGATGATGCTGATGATCAGCGCCACCAGCGTGGAATTGAAGGCTACGCCGAGCCCGCCGGTCACCGCGCTGGTGTCGCCGCGAATCGCCTGCTGGGCACCGCCCAGCGCCTCGCCGATGCCGCGCACCGTACCGACGAAACCGATCGCCGGGATAGCCCAGACGCAGAACCGGATCATCGCCAGCTCCGAGTCGAGGCGCGCGGACTCGGATTCACTGTAGTCGTGGACGGCGGTCGCGGCGTCCTGGACGTTGGCGGTCTCGCCAAAGCGCTTCAGCGCGTGGCGCATGGTGCGTGCCGGAATCAGGTCGCGCTCACCCTCCGGCAACTCCTCGAGCTGGCGCGCGTAGTCGCGCACATCGGTCGGCAGGATCCGGTAGCCGGGCGGAACGCGCAGCAGGCCCTTGTCCAGCTGCCGCCGGTGTCGCTGGATCTCCCGGGCCTTCATTCCCGAGAGCGCCAGGGCCCAGAGGCCCAGGATGATCGCGATCTCCTGCTCGGGGTCCTTGAGGATGTACCAGACGGAACGTTCGACCTTGTGATCGGGCTGTTGCGCGACAAGTGCCGCCTGCTGCTCCGTGCTGGCGCTGCGCCTCCGGCCGGACGTACAGCGTGTAGGCCAGGTGCACGACGACGGCAATCGCCAGCAGCAGGCCCATGCTGAGGAAGCGGTCCTCCCGGTTGGCCGTGCGCACGCTGCTCAGGACCCCATCAGCGCCAGCAGTTCAGCCGTTTTCGCCCGCATCAGCGCCTCGTCACCGCGCGACTCGACATTCAGCCGCACCAGCGGCTCGGTGTTCGAGGCGCGCAGGTTGAAGCGCCAGTTGTCGAACTCCACGGACAGGCCATCGGTGTGGTCGATGTCCTTGGCCGTTGCCTGGTAGTGCTGCTGCGCCTTCTCGAGCACCGCCTTCGCACCGCCCTTCGAAGGGTCGAGCTTGCGGTTGATCTCGCCACTGGCCGGGAACAGCTTCATCCGCTCGCCCACCAGCTGCGAGAGCGACTTGCCGGTCTCGCTCATCACCTGCAGCACGACGAGCCAGGGAATCATGCCGCTGTCGCAATAGGCGAACTCGCGGAAGTAGTGGTGCGCGCTCATCTCGCCGCCGTAGGCACCGTCGCATTCGCGCATCACCTGCTTGATGAAGGCATGGCCGGACTTCGACAGCACCGCCTTGCCGCCGTAGCGCTGCACGATGTCGAGCGTGTTCCAGGTCAGGCGCGGGTCATGGACGATGCGCGCGCCCGGCTCGCGCTTGCAGAACACCTCCGCCAGCAGGCCCACGAGGTAGTAGCCCTCGATGAAGGTGCCCTGCTCGTCGAAGAAGAAGCAGCGGTCGAAGTCCCCGTCCCAGGCCAGCCCGACGTCTGCCTTGTGCTTGAGGATCGCATCGATGGTCGGCTGGCGGTTCTCCTCCAGCATGGGGTTTGGCACCCCATTCGGGAAGGTGCCGTCCGGCTCGTGATGGACCTTGATGAACTGGAACGGCAGCTGTGGCTCGAGCCGGTCGATGACCATGCCCGCCCCGCCGTTGCCGGCGTTCACGACCACCTTCAGCGGCTTGAGCTTCGCCTTGTCCACATAGCCCAGCAGGTGCGCGTCGTACTTCGCGTTGGTGTCGATGGTCGTGAACTTGCCCGGCGTTGCCGCCTTCGGCGGCAGCTGGCCCGACTCGATCAGGCGCGCCATGTCCATCAGGCCGTTGTCGGCGCTGATGGGTTTCGACTGCTCGCGCACGAACTTCATGCCGTTGTAGTCCGGCGGGTTGTGGCTCGCCGTGACCATGATGCCGCCGTCGAAGCCTTCCGCGAAGGTGGCGAAGTAGACGCCCTCCGTGCCGCACAGGCCGATGTCGGCGACATCGACGCCGCTGTCCAGCAGGCCGCGCACCAGCGAATCGCACAGCTTCGCGCTGGAGAGACGGATGTCCCGGCCCACGCAGACCCGTTTCGGCTTCACGAAGGCGGCGTAGGCCTGGCCGATCTGGTAGGCGAGGGTCTCGTTGAGTTCGGTGGGGATGCGTCCGCGGACGTCGTAGGCCTTGAAGGCTGTGAGGGTGGTCATGCGGGGAAGTCTAGCATCAGCGCAGCAGCTCGAAACCGGGCTGGCGGCTCGCGGCGACGTCGAACGTGCGCGTGCAACGGCATCCCGCATCGCGCGCCAGCTCGCTGATCAGGGCGTCGCTGAAATCGCCCCGGCGAGCGTATGTCTGCAATGCCTGCCAGACCTGTTCCGCACGCTCGACGCGGACCTGCGGGGCGGACAAGAGGCCTTCCACGGCGCGGTGCACCGTACTGCGATCCGCGCCGTAGCTGCCCACCATCACCCAGACCGCTTCTGCCAACGCAACGAGTGTCAGGTATCCGGGCTCACGCTCGGTCAGTTCCTCTTCGATCAGTCGCGTGGCAACTGCAGCCTGACCTGCATCGTCCTGCGCCAGATAGCGGATCACCACGTTCGAATCGAGGCCGATCACTGCTTCAGGCGTCCCATCTTCGCGATCTGTTCATTCATCGCCTCGATGCTTACCGGCCGCGCCGGCTTGGGCAATAGGCCCTTGAGAAGGCGGATGTCACGCGTGGCGGGACGCAACTCAAAGCCGGTTGCGGTCTGGACAAATTCGACCCGATCCCCGGATCCGAGGCGCAGCCGGTCCCGCACCGACTTCGGCAGCGTGATCTGGCCCTTGCTGGTGATAGTCGAGGACGCCACTGGAGGAGATTTCCTTACGAAGAGTAAGGAATTATGGTTGACCGACCGCATGAGGTCAATTGTCCGGCCAGTTCGCGCGACCTGAAACGCACAAATGCGGCGCAATTCAGGCCTTTCCGCGCCCCACCCCGTAGTACTCGAACCCGAGCCGCGCCATCAGCTCGGGGTTGTACAGGTTGCGGCCGTCCACGATGACGGGGCTGCGCAGCAGTGACCGGATCGCCTCGAAGTCCGGGCTGCGGAACTCCTGCCATTCCGTGACGATGGCCAGGCCATCCGCACCCTTCAGCGCAGCCATGGAGTCCGGCGCGAACGAAACGCCCGGCTTCCCGGCCAGCAGGCGCTGCGCCTCGGCGCTGGCCACGGGGTCATAGGCCTGCACCCGCGCGCCGGCCGCAAGCAACATGTCGATGATGGTCAGGGATGGCGCCTCGCGCATGTCGTCGGTGTTGGGCTTGAAGGCCAGGCCCCAGAGCGCGAGCGTCTTGCCCCGAAGGTCGTTGCCGAAATGGCGCAGGATCTTTCTGGCGACAAAGCCCTTCTGGTCGCTGTTGACCGCCTCCACCGCATCCAGCACCCGCGTCTCGTAGCCCACGTCTTTCGCCGATCGCGCCAGGGCCTTCACGTCCTTGGGGAAGCAGGAACCGCCATAGCCGGCGCCCGGATAGATGAAGGAATAGCCGATGCGCGGATCCGAGCCGATGCCGATGCGCACCTGCTCGATGTCGGCGCCGACCCGCTCGGCGATGTTCGCCAGCTCGTTCATGAAGCTGATCTTGGTGGCCAGCATGGCATTGGCGGCGTACTTGGTGAGCTCGGCCGAGCGCACGTCCATCACGACCAGGCGCTCGTGGTTGCGGGTGAAGGGCTCGTACAGCGCCCGCATCAGCTCCATGGTCCGGGGGTTGTCCGTGCCAACGACCACGCGGTCCGGCTTCATGAAGTCGGCGATCGCGGCGCCTTCCTTCAGGAATTCGGGGTTGGAGACCACGTCGAACTCCACCGCGGCGCTGCGCGCGGCCAGGGCCGCGGTGACTTCGGCCTTCACCTTGTCCGACGTGCCGACCGGCACCGTGGACTTGGTGATCACGATCGCGTAGTCGTTGAGGTGCTCGCCGATGGTTCGGGCAACAGTGAGGACGTGCGTCAGGTCGGCTGAGCCATCCTCCCCGGGAGGCGTGCCGACGGCGATGAGCTGGAACAGGCCATGCGCAACGCCGCGTGCGGCGTCGGTGGTGAATTCGAGGCGGCCGGCCTTGGCGTTGCGCTGGATGAGCGCCTCCAGACCCGGCTCGTGGATGGGCACCTCGCCCCGGTTCAGGCGGTCGATTGCGGTCCTCGCTGACGTCGACGCAGAGGACGTGGTTGCCGGCGTCGGCGAGGCAGGCGCCGGTGACAAGACCGACGTAGCCGGAACCGAAAATGGTGACGCGCAAGGCGGCGCGCTCAGCGCATCAGGGCGAGCGGAGAGTCCACCCGCCGCAAGGGTGCAGGCAGGTACTTGACGATGCTCTCCGAGCTGCGCACGAACCAGATCCATGCGGCGAACAATAGCAGAAAGCCCGCGAACATCAGCGGTTCGCCGACCCGCTGGCGCCATGCCCAGATACCGGTCGCGCAACATGCCAAGCGAGATGATGGCGTAGAGGCCCCAGATCGCCCGCACTGAAAAGCCCGCCTTCACCAGCACGTGGTGAAAGTGACCCGAATCGGCCTGGGTCGGTGGCATGCCGCGGACCAGGCGACGCACCGTGCTCGCGAACAGCTCGAAGATGGGGATCGGCATCAGCCAGAGCACGAGGATCGGGGCGAAGACCGATGGAATCTGGTGGCGCCTGGATCAGCCTGAGCGACAGGCCCGCCAGAACGAATCCCAGCAGGGTGCTGCCGGCGTCGCCCATGAAGGTACGGATGCGGTTGTTGATCTGCAGCGGCAGGTTGAAGATCAGGAAGGCCGCCACGGCGCCGAACATGCTGCCGGCCACCAGCAGGATGCCGGGAGCGGCTCCTTGCGAGGACACGATCATGATGCCGCCGAAGGCGATCAGGCCGGAGGTGCCGGCAAGCCCGTCGAGCCCGTCGAGCATGTTGAAGGCATTGATCAGGGCAACGACCGCGACGACGGTAAAGGGCATCGCAAAAATGCCCAGGTTGACGGGCCCCCAGCCAAACAGGTTTCCGAGGCTGGCGACGGAATCCTGGACGGAATAGACCATGGCCACGGCCGCCGACAGGTGGGCGAACAGGCGGACGTTGGGGGGCAGGTTGAACCGGTCGTCGAGGATGCCGAGGGCCACCATGAAGGCGGCTACCACCAGCAGGCCGATGGTGCTGCCGACCATGGCCTGGCCGCCGATGGCGGCTACCAGCAGGCCGGTGAACATGGCGATGCCGCCGACTACGGGCACCTCACCGTGATGGGTCTTTCGGCCCCCGGGGGAGTCGATCAAGCCCATGGTCGCTGCCAGGGGCCGAAGGGCCAGCAACATCGCGCAGGCGATGAAGAAAGAGGCAACGGACGAAGAAATCAACTGCACCAAGACCCTTTGGCCGGAGCAAGACTCGCTCGCGGCGCAGCAAGTTTATGCGTTGTTTGACTATGTAACAATCCACTCCCACTTCTGTCGCCGAGCAGAGACATCCCCTGTCATTTCAATCTGCGTTCTGGCGATACCGGTCACGCGACTCATTCTCATCCCGCCGGCCGTCGAGCCAGATCGAAGGTCCCCTGATCAGCTTGCGGATACGCTGGCTGGTCTCGACTAGCCCGTATGCCGCATCTTCCATCACGCTGCCAGGGTCACGGACTCGCCCGAAGGCTGCGGCGGACATCTGCATTGAATGCATATCGGGATGCGAGAACCATCAACGAGCATCCGTGCAGCCATCGGATGTACAGCTTGCTGAAAATGCTCCGCCTGCTCGTTGTCAGGTTCCTGCCGTGAATCCTTCTCGTGAGGGTCACGGCATCCAGGTGAAGGTTCGACGCAATGAGGTTGCTGGCCAGGGCGATCCACAGGTCATGCGACGAAGCGACGCCTGGCATGGGCAGGATGAGGGGCACGATGTCCCTCCGGAAAGCCATTGCGCAACCGTAGTAGCTGGCGCGCCCGAGAAAGATGCCAACGATGTTCCAGATGTATCGATTGGAGTCCTGCCCCCTGAGCACGGGTACGGGGAAATCGATCGGGCTGCCTTCCCCATCCATGTAGTTGCTGTTTGAGGTCACCACCAGGGCGTTGGAGTTCTCGAGCGCGTCCACGAGCAGGCGAGCCCGACCTGTCACCCATCGATCATCCTGGTCAGAGAGCAGGATGATCGGGTGCCGTGCGAGCGCGATCGCGCGGGCAAACGAAAAGACATGGCCGCAATTCCGCTCATTGCGATGCACGCGAAATCCTCGGGTCCCGTCGACTCTCCAGCATCGAAACGGTGGCGTCCGGTCGAACAATCATCCACGACGACGACCTCGTCCTCCGGTGCGAGCTGCTCAAGGATCGACGTGACCTGCTCATCGAGATACGCCGCACCGTTGTAGGTCGCCATGCAGACACTGATACGGCTGCCCGGCTGCCCCCTGCTCACTGCCCGACCCGCCCCGGACTGCCGCTCCGCCCTGCCATCGCCGGATCCCTGCCCGACGACGCCGACGAGCCCATGACCCATTGCCCTGAAGAAGGTCCTCAAGTACGCGACCCTGTCCTTCAGGAACGGCAGCATCAGCACGGTACCGGACCACGCCGGAAATCGTCATGCTGGCCGCATAAAGGAGCGGAACATCCGGCTTCCGGAACAGGAGGAAGCAGTTGCGGATCTTGTAGTAGGAGCGCGCCACCCCATGGGCGGGTCCGCGCATGATCCCCATGTTGACCGTTCTCTCTCCGATGGAATGTGGCAGCACGGCATCTGGAACCACGCAGATCGGAACTCCATGCCGCGACAACGCAGGCACCATTCGAAATCGACGAAAGTCGATGAAGAAGTCCTCGTCCATTGATCCGGCGACCGAGAACGTCGCTGCCGTCACCACGAGCACCGGAAGCGATGACCAGATCCACTGCGTAAGGCGCAGTTCCGGCCCGCAGAAAAGACCTTGCTCGCCATCTGTCAGCCCGTTCAGGCGAAACGACGGCAGCTCTTCATTCGTCGCCTTGTCCCGGCACACGGGCGCCCACACCCCTGTAACGCCCGGCGTCACGTGAACGAGCATCCGGTCGAGGAAGCTGCCGCCCGGCTCACTGTCCTGGTCGAACAACACGAGCACGTCCGCGCCCAGCTCCAGGGCCCTTGCGATGCCGATGTTCTGTGCCCTTGCGATCCCGCTGTTCTCCCTCATCCTGATCCGCATGCCGCGGTCCGTCGATAGTCTCGATCCCGATGGCCATCAGAATCGGTGTTGTCCACGACAATGACCTGCGACCCCGACGCGGACAGTGTCTCGCACAATCGCGACAGCCTCTCCTCGTGCGGGTGGTACGCAATGACGATGGAGAAGACCCTCATCGAACTCCCAGTCCCACGGGACTGTCCAGAATCTTCGACCAGTACCAGACCACCACCACGAGACCAAACTGAATTGAAGAGGACCGGGTTTGTCAACGACATCAGCAAGTAGACCGAGAAAGATGACAATGGCCTTCACCTTCCCTCTGTCGAATCCGCGACGTCGAAGCGATGGGAACAGCAAGGCCGCATAGAGCAGCGCCGTAAGGGGCAGCCCAAAGTACCGGATCATGTCCAGAAGCGTGATCTCGGTCTGCGCCGCACGCATCTGGAAGCCGATCGTGTAATACGTCGCGGCGAGCCCGTCGCCGAACCACATCCGCCAGGAGGTCATCTGGTCCAGGAACGACACCGCGTGCCCGACCTTCACGCTATTTGACGGCTCGTCGAGGCTGAATACCGTCGTCCTGGCCATAACGTACAGAACCAGCGCCAAGCTCAGCAAGCGCTCCAGGACAGAGCGCAATCAGCTGCCGGGACGGACGCATCCGACTGCTCATCAGGTACATTGCCGACAACAGAGATCCCAGTACGAGCGCGCGCGACGTACTGATCACAGCCACAAGGGCGATGAGCAGCACCGCCAACAGGTCGCGAAGCCGCCCCTTGCGCAGCAACGAATCAAGGAAGAGACAGAAAGGCAAGTACAGGAAGGTCACGGTGCCGATGCGAAAACTGAACAGCTTACTGCCGGAGAACGACCTCTCGCCGGACGCACCAAGGCTGTAGTCGAGAAAGTAGTCGGAGAAATAGGCGCCCAATGACGAATTCGGAACAAGCGCAACTGCATACACCGCGAAGATCGTGAATGCGCACAGGCAGAGACCGGCGATCTTGATCAGGTAGTCAAGATCAATTGCATACCAGTCAACGAGGTAGAACAGGTACAGGACCGCAACCGACAACAGCAACTGGTTGGAAAGGTCCTGATCCGCATGACCGAACAGGGCAAGCAGGTAGCCGTAGGTAAAGATGAGGAGAATCACGACGGGCGACAGCGTTCGTATCTTGACGGCACCGCCGGATGCCGCCGCAGCCAGCGCCATCATCAATGAACAGCATCACGAAAATCAGCTTGTTCACCAGGGCGACGGGAATCAGGACCGACACTACCAGGAACAACCCGAGCAATACCGACGCGACTGCAGCGGGCCAACTCGCCGGATCGCATTGTCGATCGCGACACGGAGGAGTCTGACCAGCCTGACTTCGTTGTTCGCTCAAGCTGCAGCCACTCCAAAGAGCTCATGCATCCGCGCGACGGAAAACAAGCACACCCATGACACCCAGCAGGAACCCGAGGAACCCTCCCGCCAGCAGCATCAGCAACTTGCGCGGACGCACCTTGTCACCCTTGTCCGGAATCTGCGCGCGATCCACCACGCGGAATGCAAAATCAGATGGTCACGTTTGCCAGCATGCGCTGGTTGATCTGGGCCTCCATCAATCGAGTGATCGCGCTTCGAGCCTCAAGCACGGTTGTCGATTCGTACTCGTTCGGTCAGAAATCCAAGCGATGCGTCCGCACGCGCAATCGCCCGACTGCCGCATGTCGGCGTTCAGTCGCGCGACCATTGCATTCGCCCAGGTTGCGGCAGCTTCACGATCCCGCCAGTCGACCTCCAGGATGATCAGACCGCTCCTCGAGTCGTCGCGGACGGTCCTGACCTTTTCATCGAAGTACCGGATTGCCTCTGCATCCGTGGGTTCATCCCCGGGAGGCACCTTCCACTTGCCCGCTGCAGCGTCCCATTTATCCTCAAAGAACTGCTGCTTGAGATTGAAGTCCCTGATGAACTCGTGGGCGAACTGCCGCGATCGCAACAACCCGAGCGCCTCACGGGTCTCCGTGTCGGCCCCGGTCAGATTGACACCAGCCAGCGCAGCCAGACCACCGAGCGAACCCAGCGCATTCCCCATCGTTGCATTGGCCTTGCTGGCCGAAATGAGGACCGTGCTGGCCCGGTAGACCGGCGTCATCAGGAATCCGATGGTCAGTCCAATCGAGCCGAGCAGGACGCTGCTCGCAATCACCCACCAGCGACCATCCCAGACCCGCCGGACGAGGCGATAGAAGTCCAGCACGTACTCCCTGTGCCACTGCTCCTCGTTTGTCGAGCTCATGTGTGCCTTCGCTTCGCTAGGTGGGTCGGAGTACGTCGAGGGTGGGGAGAGGGAATACGAGATTCCTTCCCTTCAGGTGCGGACTCCTTTCAAAGAAGGCGCGGAAATGCCAGGGGAGTACCAGCAGGATAGTCGGGATCAGCCGCGAGCAACTCGACCTCCGGAACGATCGGGATGAGAGAGCCGGGCGTAAAGCAGCCGAACTTCGCTTCATTCACTTCGCCAACGCGCCCGATGCGGCCTTCATCGAGACCGCAATACTGCAGGATGACGTTGCCCTTGGTCGACGCACCCAGGGCATCCATGTTCTTTCCCGAACGAATGGCCGAATCGATGAACTCAAGCAGGGCCTCGCGGCTCTGCTCTGTCCTCGTGGCGAACTCGAGATAGGGCTGCAACGTATCCAGGCCCTTTCGGCTCTCTGCATCGAGCAGCCCGATCGATCGACGCCGCCTTCGCGGCCTGCCGGGAGCCGGTCTTAGCGGCCACGACGGAAAAGCTACCGCCATTCACGTCGTTGAATTCAACATCGACAAGTGTGAAACCGACCCGCTGCGCCATCCACTGGATCTGCTTGAGCCCGTAGTACTCAAGGTGCTCATGACAGACCGTGTCGTACGAGTTCCTCTCGAGCATGGTCGGCATGTAGCTCTGTTCGAATACCCAGATGCCCCTCGTCGTCCAGCGAATCGAAGATCTCCTGCATGAAGACGCAGTGGTTCTTCCAGGTCGTAGAACATGGAGAAGGACGTGATGACCGCCGCCTTCTTGCTGCCATAGGCATCACGCACCAGGCGCGCGGAGAAGAAGTCGGGAATCAGCTTGATGTGGGATGGGTAGTAATGCCCAAACTTCACTCCGGTCGGATCGATACCCACCAGGTTTCGCACCGTCTGCGGGTACGCCTGCAGTGTCGTGCTGTCGTTGCTGCCGATATCGATAACCAGCGAATCTGCCGCCAACTGCACCCGCTGCAGGATCTTCCGCACCTTGCCGTGCAGGTGCTCCACCATGCTGGCGTTGAGCCCGGAACGATAGCCATAGTTCAAGCCGTACATCTCGCCCAGGTCGTAGGAATGCTGCAGCTGCAACAGGCCGCAAACATCCTCGCCCATGCACTTGACCAGCTTCAGGGGCCCGCTCGTAACGGACTGGGACCTGGAGCTCGGGAACACGCCTGTGAGCGCCTGGACACCCAGATCCAGGACCTCCACGAGTTCGCGGTTGCCGCAGATCCTGCATTTCTCGATTCTATTCATTGCCAACTCTCAGTCTCCCGTCGGATGTGCCTGTCCGACGGAAACGGACTTTCCCAGGGGGTGCGCCCTCCGTCGAGGGAACCGCGTGCATTATTCAGTGCCTGATCAGCCGCCACCCTCTTCGCGACCAGCACGATATGGCAGGGCAGGAACAGCTCCACTGCAAGAATCTGCAGGCCCGCCTGGTCAACCACCTCCACCGCAAGACCCGTGTCGAACACATGCTGATGCAGGCACCGATTCTCGAGATTTCGCATCGATCGGTCGCGGAATTCCTCGTGTGTTCCTGCACCCAGGTCCCGGGCCAAATCGTGATGCGCGAGAACCTCCTCCAGGTGCGTCAGGTCCGCCTCGGTGGTGTGTTGCCGATAATCCTGGACCAGGTGATTCCAATGTAGTCGACCGGCCTGCGATGATCGAAGGTCCCATCCTTGTGCGGAACGACAAGCACGAGGAGTCCGCCCACCCGCAGCACCCGAATCCACTCCACAAGTCCCCGCAGAGGGTTCGCAAGATGCTCGATGCAATGTGAAGAGAGCACGAAGTCGTACTGGGAATCCCCAATCTCACGCAAGATCGCTTGCCTCAGCAATGTACTGGCGTCCCGGTGCCCGGTGACTATCGAAGCTGAAGGTAATTCCAGCTTCCTGCCCGGAACCCCAGACGGTACTGTCGTTGAAATTGCAGTTGTCTATTCTTGCCGCGAGAGGATACACGGGTATCGAGCCACGACGACCGAAGATTGCGCTTGGGCCGCCAATCTCCAGGCCAATCCGACCGTCGAACATGGGGACGCCTTGGGGCAGGTACTGAAGCCGCTGGGGCCAGAACACGACGTCGCCCGCCTCAACAGAGCCCAAATACCCTCCCTCTCAACTTCGCCGTACGCTCTTCCAAGCATGCTATTTCCCCAAAGATGCCAGATCGGCATCCACCATCATCTCCACCACCTGCCTGAAAGAGACCGACCGTTTCCAGCCGAGTTGCGCTTTCGGCCATCGACGGATCCCCAAGAGCTGAATCGACTCCGGACGACGCTTCTCCGCGGCACTCTCGAACACAAACGGCGATAGTCCAATCCGGCACGATCGAACGCGATTTCGCACAACTCCCGAACTGAGTGAGTCTCTCCGGTCGCGATGACGTAGTCCATGGGATTCTCGGCCTGCAGCATCAGCCACATCGCACGGACGTAGTCTCCGGCGAAACCCCAATCCCGGCGCGCCTCGAGATCGCCCAACTCCAGCCGCTCCTGTCGGCCCGCCCTGATCATCGCCACCCCTCTGCTGACCTTGCGAGTGACGAACTCGAGTCCGCGACGAGGACTCTCATGATTGAACAGTATGGCCGAGCATGCAAACAGCCCGTGCGACCTCGATAGTTTCCGACCATCCAATGTGCGTACAGCTTGGCCGCTCCATACGCATTCCGCGGACAGAACGCGCTGCGTTCATTCTGCGGCGAGCCTCCCGGTATCCCCGAACATCTCACTGCTCGACGCCTGGCACATACCTTATCGGTCGATTCGCACCCCGGATCGCCTCAAGAAGATGCACCACTGCAATCCCGTTGCATTCCATGGTCAGGACTGGATCGGACTGCAACTGCGAGCTGGAAGCCCGCGCAGCCAGGTTGTATACCTCCGCCGGACAGTGCTCGATGATGGTGCTCTCGATCATCTTCCCATCCTGCAGGTCGCAGTTCCAGAATCCGGAGACGACCTTCGAGGTGTGCGATGCGCTCCAGATTCCGACGGGCACCCGGACGCACGGTACCGAACACCTTGTAGCCTTTCGCCAGCAGAAACTCCGCCAGATACGACCCGTCCTGTCCATTTACCCCCGTGATCAATGCGGACGGCTGGTCAGCGTCTGTTTCCCGAGCCAAGCAATCGGCCGACTTAGAAGACTGCCTTCAAGCTGAATTCCCACCATCTTCAAAGGCCCGCGATGCAGCGGTCGCAGACACCGCAGCGCCATGGCCCGCGCTACTGAACCGAGCGGCTCCGACCACATCCTGACGCTTACCACCGGCAACTCCACTGTCCCAACGCTACCAAACGAAAGCTCGGCCGCAGAATCGTTCTCAACTTCCGACGAGCCCAGGGCGACAGAAGATCGAGTTCACGCGCGTGTCTGCGTACATCGAATACTCCTTTGAGATCATGAAGTCGATGGTGTCTCTCTTCTTATGCGTCGCCTGATGCTCGTCGTAGGAAAGCGTCTCAACGCACACCACATCCGGTGCATAGCGATCAAAATCCAGACCCCTCAGGACATCCAGATCAAGCCCCTCCACATCCAGGGAGAGAAAATTTGGAGCATTCTCGCAAAAATACCTCGACAGGATTTCGTTTACCGGGACGAGTGGGACCTGAATGACCTTCTCCACCGGAATCGTGCCCTATGCCTTTAGCCCCGTGGTCTCCCAATGCTTCGCCTCCTTACCAGAGAACGTGCTGTGACCATCTGCAAAGCCACCAAAGACAAAAAACTCAGCGCTGCGGTTTGCGGCAAGCCCAACACCAGCCTCCACAACGATGTCCCGCGGTCGAACTCGCCTTAGCAGTTGCACAGGCGTGGATTGGGCTCAACCAATACTCCGCGTGAGCCACGCTTGTAAAACCCGAATGTATTACCGGAGAACTTGGGATGGTTTGCCCCGATATCGAGATATGTTGGCCGCGCAATCCCCAGGGAATCAAACAGATAGCGCACGATCAGGTCCTCTCCGAACTGCGAGTAAGTCACCTGCGTATCCGGAAAAACCAATCGACGCAATACCTTCTGGAATGTATTCATTAGAGACCTGCGGCCACTCTTAGCTACCAACCATTTCTTCCAATCTACCTTCGCAAGCGAGATTCAAGCACGCCCGGAATGTCACCGATTCCTCGCAGGTGCTGCTCCAGCATGGCGACGCTGCGCTCGCAATTAAAGTCCTTCGAGCAAGATCCCGTCCGTTCTTACGACATTGCCTGCCAACCCTCTCCTTCCAGGAGACTGAACAACCCTGTCCGCAAACTGGCTCGGCTCATCTGCCACCCACAGGTGATGCCCTGAGATGCCTCCAACACCAGAATTTCCATCGCTAGTACATACCACCGGAGTACCAACCGACAGGGCTTCCAAGATCTTGGTTTGCACACCGACCCCCACTCGAATCGGACAAATACCAACGCGAGCCCGCGCGACATACTTGGAGACATCCGGCACCTCGCCGGTAATCACCACCCGATTCGAAAAGCGCTGCGCCGCTTTGACGATACGCCTGTCTGGATTTGCGCCCACAAGCCAGAGAACAGCCGCTGGAGACTTCCGAACTATCAATGGGAAGATCTTGTGTAGAAAATACAGGGCGCCATCGACATTCGGCCCGTGCCACATGTTGCCGGAGAGGACAATCACGCCTTCTGCCCGGTCGCTCCACGCCGAGCGGTTGTAGGGCCTGAGGATTCGTACCATAGCCGACATGTCGAACATTGGTATGCCCGCCTCTATTCCTCATTGCTCTCACGTCAGCCTGGGAGAGCAGAAGCACCCGCGCCAAAAGCGGCAGCGCCCGTCTTTCATACCGTTCCAGCAACCGTGCTTCAACAAAAAGACGGAAACGCTGAAATGGCGAATACACTGACAATCTGCTGTATAGATCGTACTTGAGGGAATACGGATCCTCGATATTGGCAACTATGAATTGGTGAGAGTTGCGAGGACAGTACTGGAGCGCGCTCGCTCGATAGCAAAATCCCATCACACTCACCGGCTTGCTCGGCTACGGCAATCTCCATGGCAGAGACGCCGTCTCCGACAGGAGCGGTGGAATCCACGAACCTCCGCAGGTTTTGTAAGCGTCCGTCGACCCACGATGCACTGGCGTCCGGATACTCCACGCGTGGAGCAACCCCAGATCGCCTTCGCTCTCAGGCGTGTGCGGCAAATCACGATGACTGAATCCCTTTTGCCAGCTCCCTTATGCTGTTATACGCAACCAGAGAGCTTCCGGTACGGGGGGGCCATGGAAAAAGGTTCATCACCACCAAGAGCCTCATCTACGCAACTCTCTCTAACAACGCCAATAGAATCAATTGCGGGGACCGCATCGGCCCTCGCCCTGGTGCAGTGGACAATGCAGTCGACAGTGTTGGCACCTAATCACTCCCCGGAGAGGCGTCCCTGGAAACCGCAAGACCCGCGCGAATACGCCCGACCAGGACCCTGCAGGCCTGTGGCGACATGATCAAGCCTGCCGCAACCGCAAGCATTCCGGTGCCCGAAGCCAGCAGCAGCAACACGCCCGTCTGGATGTTCAATTGCCGCAAGAGGTAGCTTGCCGTTGCGACGACGAATGCCGCGACCACCATCGGCCTGAGGACGTCAAACATGAGCCATCGAGCAGCGAGACCCCTGAGGATCCTCCGATGCGTCAGCCAGGCCCCCAGAAGCACGTGCGCAATGTGCAGGATCAACCACGCGAGCGCACCGCCCATCGCCCCGTAAGCCGATGCTCAGCAGCACCACAAGCGGCGCAAACACGCAGAGAAGGACAAGGCTCATCGTCAAGGCAATCCGCGGCAATCCGTAGGCCAGCTGCAGCGCGTAGGGGAAATACATCATGCCATGGAGACCCGTGCCTACGCTGAGCACGGACAACAGTGGACGCAACCCGCTGCGCAAGGACCTGGTCTCCCGTCCACACATGCAGGATTTCATATGAGAACGCAGCGACAACGAACGCCGCAGGAAAGAGCGCCACGGCGAACAGCCGGGTCCCCAAGCGGTAGAGCTGGACGATCTCAGCTTCCCTGTTCGCCGCAACGAGGCCGGAGAACCGCGGAAACATCGCGTTGTAGGTCGGTACGACAATCAGGTACAGCCCGGCGGACACCGCCACTGCAAGCATGTAGCCCGCGAACTCCTCGAGCGTGAGCATCTTGCTCAGGATCACCTTGTCCAGTTGCGTGAACACAATGGAGACAAGGGCGATCGCGATCATTCCCGAGGCAAACCTCCAGATTCGCCGCAGTTCACCGGCATCGAAGTGCCCATTACCACCGAGGGACATGGCCCGCCATGCAAGTCTGGCGCATGGCCAACGCATAGAGGATGCCGACACCTGCCTGCCAGACGAAGAACGACTCTATGCTCGCGGATACGAACAGGATCCACAGTACCGCTCCCCCGCTCGCGAGGGTCGTCATTGCGATCGCCGCCATGCTGGTAGTGGTTATGAGTTGCAGCCCGTTGAGCGCACCCTGATACAGCCCGACCGGAAACCGGCAGGCGATGACAACGCCAATCAGTTGAATGACTCTCGCAAGGTCTTCCGCGGAGAGTGCCTCCGCCCGTATCCATCGTTCCGCCAGCACGCCGGACATCAGGAATACTGCCACTCCAATGCAGATGGCGATCCCCCAGTAGATATACGCGAGCGTATGGAGGAGGTTCCCGGCCTCCTTCCACTTCCCTTCGACCGAGTACCGGGCCATTTCGCGATTCACGGTCTGGGCGAGGCCAAGATCAAAGAGCTGGAATATCGCCTGCATCGTGACAAATATTCCGATCAGCCCGTAGGACTCGACTCCAAGCCGACTGAGGTAGAAAGGGAATGACGGCCAGGTTCGCGACAGCCGTGAAGGCTGAACTAGCCATTCCGGCGGCCAGATTTCGACCGAGTCTCATCTCCGGCTGTCTGTTCTAGCGGTTGATCAGTGCCGCGCGACAGAAGATCGTGTTCACGCGCGTATCGGCATAGACGAAATACTGCTTCGAAAGCACGAAGTCGATGATGTCGTTCTTCTTGAACGTCTCCTGGCGCTCGTCGTATCCGAGGGTCTCGACGCAGATCACGTCCGGGGAATGACGACTGAAATCGATTCCCTTGAGCACCTCAAGGTCGAGGCCTTCCACGTCCAGCGAAAGGAAGTTCGGAGGTTTGCCGCCGAAATTCTCGGCAATTATCCTGTCTATGGGGATCAATGGAACGGACACGACCCTTTCCACCGGTATCCGCCCGACGCCTTTCAGTCCCACTGTTTCCCAATGCGTAGCCTCCTCCCTGGAGAAGGTACTCAGGCCATCGGCAAAGCCCCCGAAAATGAAGAACTCTCCATGTGTCTGGCCCGACAGCCCGATTCCAGCCTCCACCAGCGTGTCGCCCGGTCGCGCCAACCGGAGCAATTTGCACAGGCGCGGATTCGGTTCCACCAGTACCCCGCGGGAGCCTCTGGCATAGAAGGAATACGTGTTGCTGATGAATCGCGGATGATTCGCACCAACGTCGAGGTAAGTGGGCAAGCGCACCTGGAGTTGATCGAAGATACCCCACGATCAGGTCCTCTCCGAACTGCGAGTAGCTCACCTGCGCGCCCGGAAAGAACAACTTCCGCGCCAGGCGTCCAAGGATGTTCATCGGTTCATGGGCCTGGCGCCGACCCTGGCGCGGCGTGCCGCACAAGCAGGACTTCCCGTTCAGCCGCTTTCAGGTCTTCCCTGGTCATCTCCCTTACAAGTTCCTCAAAGGAAGTCCGCGGACGCCAATCAAGTCGCTCGGCCGCCCGGCTGGCATCTCCCAGCAGTGTTTCGACCTCAGCGGGCCGGAAGTAGCGCGGATCGACGAGGACGATGCGACGCCCGAACTGGTCATCACCGTGTTCATCGACACCTTCGCCCCGCCACGTGATCTCGAGCCCGAGCTCTCTTGCCGACAGTTCGACGAACTCACGAACGCTGCGCTGGACGCCCGTGGCGATCACGAAATCCTCCGGGCCTGGCAGTTGGAGCATCTTCCACATGGCCTCAACATAGTCTCGTGCGTGACCCCAGTCCCGCCTGGCATCGAGGTTTCCAAGATAGAGACGGTCCTGCATTCCGAGCTTGATCCTCGCCAACGCACGCGTGATCTTCCGCGTCACGAAGTTCTCGCCTCGAATGGGTGACTCATGGTTGAAGAGGATGCCGTTGCAGGCATACATGCCGTATGCCTCGCGATAGTTCACCGTGATCCAGTACGCATACAACTTCGCCACCGCGTACGGCGACCTCGGATAGAACGGCGTGGATTCCTTCTGTGGCGTCTCGCGCACCAGGCCATAGAGTTCGGAAGTGGACGCCTGGTAGAAGCGCACCTTCTTCTCCATCCGCAGGATCCGGACAGCCTCAAGGACCCTCAACGTTCCCAGAGCGTCGGAATTCGCGGTGTACTCCGGCTCCTCGAACGACACTGCAACGTGGCTCTGCGCGGCGAGATTGTAGATCTCGTCCGGCTGGGTCTTCTCGATTATGTGCACCAGGCTGCTGGTATCGGTCATGTCCCCGAAATGCAGGAACAGTCGGGCATCAGGCTCGTGCGAATCCCGATACAGGTGGTCGATACGCGCGGTGTTGTACAGCGAAGTTCGACGACGTACCCCATGCACGACGTAGCCCTTGCCCAGCAGGAATTCCGCCAGGTAGGCGCCATCCTGCCCCGTGATGCCAGTTATGAGCGCGGTCTTCATGAAATGTGGTCAATCCCCTGTCGAGTCGATTCAACCTGGTCGAGCAATCCTTCACCCTCAGGCATCACGCCGAGCGCCGGAAGGCAGGCACGAAGTGTGTCCAGGTAAGCCGCCGCGGCAGCCTCCCCTTCCGCGGGAGACCCAGGAAGCGAATTCCTTCGCGGCAGTCGCTGAAAACGGACCGGCCTTCACCTCCAGCAGGACTGAACCGGGCACGAGTGCAATTACGGTATGCCAGTCCTCCGGTTCAAGTTCGATGCCGGCGGCGAAGTGCCGCGCGCCAGCAGCATCGTCTCCGACGGACAGGCGCACCGCACCTGCGATCTTCCCCCGATCGTCGAAAGTCAGCACCGCAAAGCTCCCCCGGACTGCAACCAGCAGCTCGTTCCGGGGGTCCAGGAGGTGCCGATGTGGCCTGATGTAGCTATCCATCCCTATCGCGTTGAACAGCCTCTGGCAAGGCTCATCCGGGCCGGAATGGACATTGTGGTGCTGCCTCCTGCGCGGCGAGAGGCTGGCCTGGGAAACCAGATCATCAAGAAAGCTGGTCGAGAATTCGATCATGCGTTCTCCTGCTCTGCCAGTGCCGACGCCAGTTGCTGCGCCGCACCTTGCACGGAGAAGTGCCTTTCCGCAAGAGCACGACAGCGCTCCTCGCGTGAAGCTCCGGCACCGGGATCATCCAGCAGCCGCCCTGCTGCCGCCGCCAGGGCAACGGCCGAACCGTCGGTTTCCACCTCACCAACTGCCTCGGCGCGAATCAACTGGACGATGTCATTGCCTGCATTGACGCTGGCCAGGACAGGCAGGCCGGCATGCATGTACGAGATGAACTTCCCCGGTATGTTGTGGGTGCGGTGCCGGGGATCAAGCGACAGCAACCCGAAACTGCACTGTGCGTAGAGGCCCGGAATCTCGTCCGGATCGATCTCGTCGAAGAACAGGACATTGTCCAGATTCCGGCGGCGGGCCTCCTCCCTGAGGGCAACCACTGCAGACCCCCTGCCAACGAACACGAATCCCGCATCAGTCCGGTCGCGCAGCAGGTCTGCCAGGTCCAGAAGCACACCCATGCCCTGCGCGACACCCATGTTTCCCGCATAGACGAACAGCCTGCGACCGGCCAGCGACGACTCGCCAAGCGCGATGCTGCAGGCGCGCGCCCCGGACGGCGCCAGCCAGTTGTGCAGTACCTCGAGCCTCCCGCCCGAAGTGCGCTTCCACTCATCGAAGTAGATGCCATTGCCGGGAGTCTGGATTCCGATGACGTCGGCAACCGAGTACTGGTACTTCGCAACACCTCGAAAGAACAGATAGGGCAGTCCACGCCCCATCAGTCCCATGTCCACAGCCCACTCCGGGAAGATGTCGCGAACGATGAGATAGGTCCTGCAGTCACTCCTTGATCCGAGAACATGGGCGACAAGACCCAGGAATATCGTTGGTGAATACCAGGCGACACCATCCCATCGCTCCGCCCACACCGGAGACCTGCGCAACCGCCACAGCATGGCGAACGGCAGCAGGGCATCTCACCCAGCGTGCGT
The DNA here is from genome assembly GCA_963785055.1 of uncultured Pseudomonadota bacterium. GTDB lineage: Bacteria > Pseudomonadota > Gammaproteobacteria > Steroidobacterales > Steroidobacteraceae > ZC4RG30. The sequence continues at coordinate 272,798 of CAWATT010000005.1, read as the reverse complement.
CGCAGGAAGCCCATGTCCCGCGTCCGGGGCGAACGCAGGCGAACCACCCTGACACCCCGGTAGTCCTCGACGCTCCACGGCGCCTGCAGATCCGGGGAGGCCACAAGCATCGTCACCTGATGGCCCTGGCGCACCAGCTCCGTGGCCAGGTCGCGCAACTGCACGGCCCCGGACGACCTGAGAGGCGGAAATACATCCGCTACGAGAGCCAGCCGCATGACGCCACCCTGTCAGGTCTTCCGCCAGACGACCCGGTTCACATAGTCGGTATAGCTGTGAATGATCCGGACGACCTTCTCGGACACGTTCGGCATGCTGTAGTCCTGCACCTGCCTGATCGTCCTGTTCTCGCCGCGCGCCTGCGACTCGAGAATCGCCAGCCCCTGAAGCACGCGTTCGCTCTCGAGCCCCACCATCATCACCGCTGCTTCCTCCATCCCTTCCGGCCTCTCGTGCGCCTCGCGGATGTTCAGCGCGGGGAAGTTGAGGATCGAGGATTCCTCGTTGATGGTTCCGCTGTCGGACAGCGTGGCCCTGGCCGAGAGCTGGAGCCTGTTGTAGTCAAGAAATCCGAGGGGCTTCAGCAGCCGGACATTGCGCGCAAGACTGATTCCCGCATTGTCGATTCGCTTGCGCGTACGGGGATGCGTGGACACGATGATCGGCAGGTCGAACCCGGTTGCAATCGTGTTCAGCATGTCGACAAGCTTTCCGAAGCTGCCATCCGGCTCGATATTCTCTTCGCGATGCGCGCTCACCAGGAAGAAGCGCCCCGCCTCGAGTGCCAGCCTTTCGAGCACATCGCTTGCTTCGATTCCCGACCGGTAGTGGGACAGCACCTCCTGCATCGGACTACCGGTCTTGATGACCCGATCCGCCGGAAGACCCTCACGCAACAGGTACTCGCGGGCAATGGCGCTGTAGGTCAGATTGATGTCCGCCGTATGATCGACAATCCGGCGATTGATCTCCTCCGGAACCCGCATGTCGAAGCAGCGATTGCCGGCTTCCATGTGGAAAGTCGGGATCTTGCGGCGCTTGGCCGGAATCACCGCCAGGCAACTGTTCGTGTCTCCCAGCACGAGCAGCGCCTCCGGGGATTCCGCCGCGAGCACCTGGTCCACCGCGATGATCACCTTGCCGATCGTCTCGGCAGCGTTCACGCCGGCCGCACCCAGGAAGTGGTCCGGCTTGCGGATCCCGAGCTCAGCGAAGAAGATCTCGTTGAGTTCATAGTCATGGTTCTGTCCGGTGTGGACGAGCACATGATCGCAGTGCTGATCCAGGCGCGCGATGACCCTGGACAGCCGGATGATCTCCGGCCGGGTCCCGACCACCGTAAGCACCTTCAGCTTTTTCACTCTTGCACCCTGTTGGCCACGGTATCGGGACGCTGGCGGTCAAACACTTCATTGGCCCAGAGCATCACCACGGCTTCCTCGCTGCCGATGTTGGTGATGTCGTGCGCCCAACCTGGAATCGTGTCCACGACCATGGGCTGGTCACCGGTAGTCTCCAGGCTGAAGGTCTCGCCGGTGATGATGTTGCGAAAGCCGAACCTCGCCCTGCCCTTGAGCACCAGGAACTTCTCGGTCTTGGTGTGGTGATAGTGCCCTCCACGAGTAACGCCCGGCAGCGCCGTGAAGTACGAGAACTGCCCGGCATCCGCGGTCTTGAGCATTTCGACAAAGACCCCGCGAGGGTCACGGTACGCGGGCACGCCGTACGCGAACTTCCCGGTTGGCAGGTAGCTCACGAAAGTCGCATACAACGCGCGCAGGAAGCCAGTGCCGACGGGCCCGATCTGCAGCGAGTTCCTGACCTCGGAAAACATCCGGATCTGCGCTGCCAGCTGGCCAGGCGTCGTCGTGTATTCCGGCATCACCAGCCGGGACTGCAGGCCCTTCCCCGGATCCTGGATCCAGCGGATGAACTCCGTTGCGACATCATCGACATGGACAAGTCGCAGGACCCGGTCCGGATCACTGACGGAAATCTGCAGGCCGTTGGCCACATTGTGGCAGAAGGTGGCGACCACGGAATTGTAGTTCGGGCGGCACCACTTGCCGAAAACCCCGGGCAAACGATATACGGCAACCCCCGCCGCCTGCCGGCGTGCGAGCGCCTCCACTACTGCCTCTGCCCGAAGCTTGCTCCGGCCGTAAGGGTTGTCGAGATCCGCCTGCGCGGAGGAGGCAAACAGCAGCGGAATGGCCCGGCCGGACTCAATGATGGCGTCACACAGGCGGCGGGTAAGCCCCACATTCACCTGCTCGAAAGCGTCTTCGGAGAGGGGCCGGTTCTCCCCCGCGAGATGCACGGCAACATCTGCAACGGAAAGAGCGCCCGCCAGCACGCTGTCCGCGTCGCCGCGCGCGAATGGCAGCACTGCGATCCCGAGCTCCTCCAGCCTGACGGAAAGATTTCGTCCGATGAAACCGCCTGCTCCGGTCACGAGCACCCGCATGGACTATTCCTCCGGGGAAACGTATCCGCCCTGCTGGATGGCCTTCATGAAGCGCAACTTCATCAGCAGTGCCCCCATGCCGCCAATGTCGAGCCGGGTCGTATTGTGGGAGTTGTAGTCCGAGGCCTCCGAGATGCGGATTTCGCCCTGCTCGATGAACTTTCCGTAGTTCAGGTCCCTGAGGTCGGGAGGAATCCGGAAATAGTCCCCAAGGTCCGCAGCCGCCGCCATTTCCTCACGACTGAGAAGCACCTCGAAGAGCTTCTCGCCGTGCCTCGTGCCGATGGTCCTCACCGGATGTTCCGGGACGCCCATCAGCCCGGTGAGTGCCGCTGCGAGCGTGGCAATGGTGGCTGCCGGAGCCTTCTGGACGAAAATGTCACCAGAGCTGCCGTTGTTGAACGCATAGAGCACCAGATTGACGGCGTCATCCAGCGTCATCATGAATCGGGTCATGTTCGGATCGGTGATCGTGATTGGCAGGCCGGCGCGCACCTGGTCGACGAACAACGGAATGACAGAGCCACGCGATGCCATGACGTTGCCGTACCGGGTGGCGCAGATCACCGTGCTGCTGCTCGTCCGGGATTTGGCAACGACCACCTTTTCCATCATTGCCTTCGATATTCCCATCGCGTTGATGGGATAGACGGCCTTGTCCGTGCTGAGGCAAATCACCCGCTTCACGCCACACGATATGGCAGCCTCCAGCACATTCTCCGTGCCGAGGACATTGGTCTTGACGGCTTCGAGAGGATAGAACTCGCAGGAGGGAACCTGTTTCAGCGCAGCCGCATGAAAGATGAAATCAACGCCCCGTACCGCGTTGAGAACGGATTGGTAGTCCCTGACATCCCCGATATAGAACTTCAGCTTTCCGTCCGGATAGCGCTTGCGGAGATCGTCCTGCTTCTTCTCGTCGCGACTGAAGATGCGCAGCTCCCTGAGGCCGGAATCCAGGAATCGTCGCAGGACGGCGTTCCCGAATGACCCGGTACCCCCCGTTATGAGCAGGACTCTATCCGTGAACATGGCCCACCATCTGTTCCTTCTGCGCGAATGTCGGGTAGCTTATCAACACGGCGCGAAACCGCCCCTTGAATACAAACAGGCTTCCGGCGCACAAGCCCACGATCCCGCACTCCCGCACCAGGGCCGCCATGTCGGCCAGCGAGCCCGCACCACCCAGCATCGTGAGTGGCACGCCAACGACGGACTTGATCAGCCTGGCCAGCTCGATGTCATAGCCCTGCATCGAGCCATCCCTGTCGATCGAGTTGACGACAATCTCACCCGCCCCTGCGCTCTCGAGCTCCTTCACGATGTGAAGCAGATCCGTGCCATGGGACTTGCTGCCGTTGTGGGTAAGCACTTCATAGCCCGGCGCACCCAGCTCCGGTTGCTTCTTCACGTCGATGACCGCCACCACACTCTGCCTGCCGACCACCTTCGCGGTGCGCGCAATCACACCGGGAACACAAAGTGCCGCCGCACCGAGAGCCACCTTCTCGACTCCGAGGTCGATTATCCGGCTGGCCTGCTCGGCGGTCGTGATTCCACCGCCGTAGCAGAGCGGCATCCTGCATTCGGCGGCCAGCTTGGCGATCAACCCGAAGTTGGGCTCCCTTCGCTCCCTGGTCGCGTCGATGTCCAGGACGAGCAGCTCGTCGGCTTCCTTCTCATTGAAGATCCTGACCGCGTTCATCGGATCGCCAACATATTTTGGCTCCGAGAATCCGCGAGTCTTTACAAGACCTCCCTTGTGGATCAGGAGGCAGGGAATGACGCGTGGCCTGAGCACGGGCTAGAGCTCCGCGAAGTTCCGCAGCAGTTGCGCGCCGAACCTGTGGCTCTTTTCCGGGTGGAACTGCACTCCGTGAATGCTGCCGGATGAAACTGCACAGGCGAAATCGATGCCGTAGCTGGCGGTAGCCGCCACGTGAGTGGCGTCGCTGCAGTCGAGGTAATACGAATGCAGGAAGTAGAATCGCGGGGCGGGCTCAAAACCGCGGAGCAGCGGCGCATCCCTGCGGATATCCATGTTGTTCCAGCCCATGTGCGGCATCGGGAGCGATCCGCAGGCCGGGTTCTCCGAGAGCGCCCGCACTCGCCCCGGAATCCACCCCAGGCCATCCATTACGCCTTCGTCGCTTCCGTTCGCCATGATCTGCATGCCGACGCAGACTCCCAGCACGGGAATGCCATCCACCAGCACGCGCTCGTCCAATGCCTCCCTCAATCCAGAATCGTCCAGCAGGCTCATGGCGTGATCGAACGCTCCCACACCGGGAAGGATCAGCCTGCCCGCCTTCCGCAACTCAGCCGCATCTCGCGCCCGCGATGCAGGGATGCCCAGGATCCTGAACATGCTGAGGAACGCGTCGATATTTCCCACTCCATAGTCGACGATTCGAATCAACTGAAATACCTTCTCTCTGTCCCCAGCGTCCGCATGGCGCCGGCCCCCAGGTGGATCAACCATCGCTTGTTGCGGTAATCACGATAGGTCTTCCTGGGAGCGTTGAACAGGTCGCGCAATTCGTCGACAGTCAGGTCGAGCTTGTGGGCGACGTACTCGAATTCCTGCTCGAGGAAATGCTCGTCCATTTCGGGTGCAGAAATCCGCTGCAGCGCCTCCTCGCGCGTCATCTGCCCGGTAAGTATCAGGCTGGAGAAATGTGCCCGCCGCTTCTCGAATCCGAAGCGCCGCGGCAACCAGTAATCCTCGTAGAAGCGGGTGAATCTCGATTCATGATGCTTGTGCTGGAAGCGCTGCCAGCCGTAGAGCCTGGCAAGCTCCAGTTCGGCTTCGTTCTTCACGTAACGAACCAGATTCAGGGGATGATGAAGCTTCATTCCCATGAGCTTCTGGAAGAGAAGCTTGTACGTCATGATGTCCACGAGCGGAAAGGACGTCCAAAGGACGCGTGCCAAAGCGCGCGTGAATATCGCGGAACAGCCGGGTATCGATGCCCAGGTACCCGCCCCACGCTTCGGGCTCCCGGCAGCACTCGGTGGAGTAGTTCGAGCCGGTGATGATGTGCTTGACGTCGTGCGCCCGGGCAAACCTGTACAGGGACGAGAAGAAGGCCGCATCCTGGACAAGGTCCTGGTCCGGGATGCCGGACCTGAGGAACGCGACCTGAAGGTCCTTGACCGCCTCCCAGTCGACGACTTCCGTGTAGAGATCCACGCCCAGGCCATCGACGAGCTTCTCGATGTTGCCAACAGCCTGGTCGGTGTTCCACCCGGCATCCACGTGGAAAAGCAGCGGACGCAGGCCCATCCTGACCTTGGTCAGGTGGGCGACGTACGAGCTGTCGAGCCCGCCTGAAATTCCTATGACGCAATCGAACTCGCGCCCGCGCCCGTCGCGCCGGACCTTCTCGGCCAATCGCGCGAGTTCCCCGGCTCCACGTTCATCGGGGAACCAGTTTGGCAATATTGCGGTCTCGAAATTACTGCAGTAGACGCACCGTCCGCTGGCATCGAAAGTGATGCCAGGGTCCGTTGTATCCATGATGCATTGCGTGCAGACCTGATAGTGCGAATGACTCATTATTTGGCGTACTTGCGTAGCCACTGTGTCCAATGGCAGCGACCGCCAGGGACGACCAATGTAGCTACCCTCTCCTCACCCGGGATTTCGACACCATCCAGCCCTACTTGCAATCGCCGTGGATTCAACTTCGCGTATTTTCTGGATTTTCCGGCTGTCCGCCGGTGGCGCCGAGACCAATCAGAAGGAATTCACGGCTGCGACGCCAATCGCGACGTTGTAGAGGATCTGCGTCACAGAAGTCCAGAACGGCAGTGGCGGCAGCCGCTCCGTGTCAAACGGCACCACGATCGTGTCGCCCGGGTTGATCGCCGCGCCCTGCCCCCTGCTGAACCACGACGAATTCTTCTGCACCACGCTGCCGTCTGCCCGCACGACGTAAGTGCGGCCCCGATCGGCCTTTTGCGTGGTCCCACCGCTCAGCGAAATATAGTCGCCCGCGCTGCAGCGAGGCGCTGTAGAGATGCGAAGTGTTCGTCTGCACCTCGCCAATCACCGTAACTTCCTGCTTCAGCTTCGGGACGAGCAGGCGGTCGCCGTTGCGAAGCACGATGTCGTGCTTTGATCCCGCCTCGGCCACCATCAGGCCCGGAAGGTCGATTACCAGCCGCCCACCGCCTCGGCGGTCTGCAGCTGGTCCAGGAGGGATTCGCTTGCGCTCATGGCCTGGACCGCACCGGTCTGGTTCGCTGCTGCAGCGCGCAGGGCCATCGTCGCCATGTCGGAACGCGTTCGCTCACGCAGCATGTCGATCTGACGTTGCTCCCGCTCCCTCAGCTCGTCACGCAGGAAAACGCTGCCCTGGGGAAAGGCAAAGGAAGTAAGACCGCCTGCACGCGCCAGCACGTGATGCAGAGTCTCGCCGCGGGTAATGGGATAGGTGCCCGGGAACTTGACCTCTCCCAGCAGCGTCACGGCCTCCTGGTCCGTCCAGTTCGGTGTCTCCTTGATCAGCAGGTAATCGAATGGCCGAAGCGTCACGTCGGCCGCAGGGTCACCACGCAACACGGATGCCAGGTCGATATCGAGCAGTTCCGTCTGGCGCGAACCGTCGACGTTCACGTCATAGCGCGCCAGTTCCGCCTTGCCGCCAAAGGCGGCCGCGTCAAGATTGCCACCTGCACGCAGCAGGTCGCTGACCTTCATGTTCGGGTTCGAGCGGATACTCGCCGGGCACCTTGACCCGACCCTCGATGCGCACCAGTTCCGTCGGACGCGCGAGGCCGGATTGCAGGCGCAGTTCATCGACGATGGGCTGGATCACGCGTTCGCGCCCCGGCGCCAGCTCGAACACGATGACGCGATCGCGAGGCATCAGTGCCACGTCCTCCGCGGACCCGCGGGCGGACAGGGCCCGGGCCAGGTCCACGGACAGGACCTGTATGCGGCGTTCCGGCCCCGTCTCGCGACGGATCAACACATAGTGGGAATCCGCATTGGGCTTCAGTTCATCCATGGAGCCGATCACGTCGGTGATCCTCATCTCCGCGCGCCAGGGTACGGGGCCCGGGCGGTGGACGAAGCCTTCCAGCATCACGCCCGAGTCTATCTGCGGGCGCAATCTGCCCACCCACAACGAATCGCCGTTGCGGAGCAACATGGACCCGCCCTCCGGGCTGCCGAAGTCCGTCTCCATCACGACGCGGCGCGACCGCTCGTCGACACGCGTCAGGCTGGCCCGGCGGACGTCGGACTCGGGCGTCAGGCCGCCGGCCATCTGCAGCAGGCCCGACGCGTTGGTCGTGCCCCTGAGCTCGTAGATGCCGGGGCGGCGGACTTCGCCCTCCACTGTCACGGTCGGTCCGACGGGCGGAATGAAGATCACGTCGCCCGGCTGCAGCTTGGTGTCACCGCTGGTGTCGCCGCGGATCAGCAGGTCGTACAGGTCCAGCGTCCGGACCACGTTGCCCTGCCGCTTCAGCTGGATGTCACGCAGCGAACCGATACGCTTGACGCCTCCCGAGGCGAACAGCGCCGTGGTCATCGTCGCCAGGCCGCTGACCGCGTAGTTGCCGGGCTGGTTCGCCTCGCCGAGGACGAAGACCCGGATGGACCGTATTTCCCCCATCGAGACGCTCGCACTCACGCCAATCATCTGCTGGTCGACGCGCGCCTCGATCTTCGAGCGCGCCTCTTCGAAGCGAAGACCGGCCACGGTGATCGGCCCGAGTTCGGGGAAGGTCACCGATCCATCACGGTTGACCACCAGGCGCAAGGTGCGGTTCTGGCGACCGAACAGCTGCACGCTGAGCTGATCCCCGGGACCGACGACGTAATCGGCCGGGACGGGAGCATCCGTCATGGGCGCGAATGTCGAAGGCACGGCTTCGAACAGGTCGTAGCCGAAAGGCCTGAGGCCCACCGCGCCGGGACGAACCACAGGCAATCGCACGATCCGGACATCGAGCAGGAGCAGTACGGGTTCCACGCCCAGGCGCTGGGTTGCCTGCTCTTCGGTCAGCCCATTCAATGAAATGGGGGCGAAACCCGGCAGGTTCAGCTGCGCGGCACTGTCGAGCGTGTAGGGATTGCGGGCAAGAATCAGGTCGATCAGCTGCTGCAGCCTGGCACGGTCAATGGCCGTGAGCGGTTGCGAAGAGCGATCCCTTCGCAGCAGCGACTCGCTGGCTGGAGTGCGGGGTACCACTGCACCGTTCGGCAGAACCTGCGTCGCGGATTGGCGCATCGCAGCTTCCTGGGCTCTCTCTTCCGGAGTCTTCGGCGGCCCCGGAAACGCGACTTCCACGATGACGACATCGTCGGCCTTGAGCACCGGGATCAGGCCAAGGTTGCCGTTCAACCCGGACTGCCGCCGGAGCATGTCCTGGGTACTTTCTCCTGGCAGACCTGAATTGCGACCGCCCAGGCTGTCGTTCATTGAGCCTTGCTGCCCGCCTGTCATGCTGTCGAGGATTGCCTGCTGCTGCTCCGGACTCAGCGTCTGGAACATGCCAAGCTGATCCGAAGTGGGCACCTGAGCGTGGGCCGGCAACACCGACGCGAGCACAAGCACTGGAAGCAAGCGGAACATGGCAGCCATCAGCCGCCGCACAGCAGGTCTCATCGGGCCGGGTTCCCTACGCGCATTTCACAATGTTATTCGATATTACAGGGGCTTGCGCCACTGTATGAAACCAAAGGCTCCGCTTTCGTCAACATAGTCCCCTTTTTGCCGCTCGAATCCGAGCTGGAGGCCGATGTCCTGCCCCCACAGCAAGCCATTCCAGGACAATTCCAGTGAATCGTAGTCGCTGGGACCATACGTGACGGGATTCAACGGCTCAGGCGTACCGTAGCGATCCAGCTCCCCGTGTCGGGCGACCAGGCCCCAGCGGTCCCCATCGGCAGCCGTGCGCAGCAGCTGCAGCATCCAGGTCTCGGAGTCGCTGTCGGTCGTATGACCAATGGTCCTGCCGCGATAGCGATAGCCTGCCCAGAAGAGATAATTGCGATAGCCACAGTCCGGAAGCTCTCCCGGCTCATCCCAGGCGCACGAAGTGTTGGCGTACTCCAGCCTGGTGCGCCAGGCCGCGCCGGATTCCGTGAACCACCAGCCCTCTGCGCCGAACTCCGCGAGGTAACGCATGGGGAAGGTGGTATCGGAACTGTCCTCGCCGATCAATTCGGCATACAGCGCCACTGGCAATGACTTGAAGGGGGAGACGAGCCTCGCATCGAAGCCTGCCATCTGATTGCCGGGCTCTTCCTCCGGATCGACACGCAGGCCGGCGTTGTCCCGACCGAAGATCACGTTGAACAACGTCTCCGCGTCGCACGGCCGCCCCTCGCCACAGAACTGCGCCGAGCGCGACATGCCGATCTCCAGGATCGATGCCGGCTTGAACGCGAGGCGCATGCCCATGAACAGTGGCCGGTCAATGTCCGGCCGCTCGTTTTCCATGGCGCCAAAGTACATGCTGAACCGCCACGGCCCGAGCCAGCGCAGGATCGGAACGTCGAACGGCGTGCTTTCGATGCGGTCCAGGGACAACGCCGGCATTGGCCGCGCGTTCGTCGACAGGATGATCCCGCCGCCATGCCCCGGCCCCCACCAGCGGTCGACCTGGTTCGCGCTGAACAGCCAATTCCCCCAGCGAATCGACAGCTCACTGCCGTCGAGGCGCCACTCCTTGTCGTCCTGCGGGTCGATGGCGCCGGTGAGCGCGATAGTCATGCTCCAGCGATCGTTCCTGACGCCACCCATCGAGCGCAACTCGCCGCTCTCGCGGCCCAGCGTGTCGTCCATGCGAAGCAGGCCCGGCGCGCCCGCGGTGGCACGGATCTCCTGCAGGCGCCATTCCGCATCGTGTTCGCCCACCGCCACCTGAGCGCTGACACGCGCGAATGCCGCGCGTAGCGCGGGCACGCGAATGTCGTCGATGCGCACCGACCGGATTGCCCGGCGCACGTCGCTTGCCGGCAAAGGCCATGTGTTCATCGGAATCCGGATCACATCCTCGTCGACCAGCAGGCCGAGGTCCTCGCGCAGGCGAAAGTCCTCGGTGGGCAGGAAGAAGCCCTGGGCCGTGGCCGCCACGGGCCACGCGAGCATCGCGGCGACCAGCGCCGCCCTCGTTTTTCCGGATCCGGTCATGCCTTCCTCAGGAGATCAATCGTGCGCAGCGAGAAGGCCAGCGATGGCGACGAGGCCACTCCCTCGCCGCGCACCAGCGGCGCAATCGACTCGGCGAGCTTCTTGCCCAGCTCCACGCCCCACTGGTCGAAGGCGTTGATGCCCCAGACCACGCTCTGCGTGAACACCTTGTGCTCGTAAAGCGCGATCAGCGCGCCCAGCGTACCGGGTTCGAGCCGCGTGAAGAGCATCAGGCTGCGAGGGCCGGTTACCCTCGTGGACCTTCTGCGGATCAGCGGATGCTCTGGCCGAACGCGAAGGCCTCGGCCTGCGCAAGGCAGTTGGCGATCGCGAGATCGTGCGGCCGGCTGGTTGCCGCAGGAGGAGTGCGCCGGCAGCAGGAAATCCAGCGCGGCGCGCGGCGTGCCCTGGTGCAGCATCTGGAAGAACGAATGCTGGGCATTGTTGCCGGGCTCGCCCCAGACCACCGGCGCGGTTCCGACGTGCACCGGCGAGCCATCGACGTCGCACCCGACTTGCCGTTGCTCTCCATGTCGAGCTGCTGCAGGTAGGCCGGAAAGCGCGCCAGCCGGTCGTCGTACGGCAGCACGGCCAGGGTCGGCAGGCTCGAGGAAGTTGATGTTCCAGACTCCCAGCAGGCCCATGCAGCGCGGGCAGGTTCGGCTGCCACGGCGCGGACTGGAAATGCTCGTCCATGGCGGCGCCGCCGGCGAGGAATTCCCTGAAGCGCGTCGCGCCGATGGCGATCGCCAGCGAGACGCCGATCGACGACCAGAGGGAATAGCGCCCGCCGACCCAGTCCCACATCATGAAGCGGTGGTCGCGGTGGACGCCGAAGGCATCCATCGCGGCGGCATTGACCGAGACCGCGGCGAAATGCGCCGGCACGGCCGCTTCGCCCAGCCTGCCGGTGAGCCAGGCCCGCGCGGTGTTTGCGTTGGTGCGCGTTTCCAGCGTGGTGAAGGTCTTGGAAGCAGACGATGAACAGCGTGCGCGCCGGGTCGGCGACTGCGAGTACGTCGGCCAGCCGGTTGCCATCCACGTTCGAGACGAAGTCGATGCGGGGCGCGCCGGCGGCGAACGGGCGCAGGGCCTCCACCGCCATCGCCGGGCCCAAGGTCCGAGCCACCGATTCCGATGTTGACCACCGTTCGAACGGCGCGCCGCCGCTGCCGCGAATCGCACCGCTGCGCACACCCTCCGCGAAGGCGAGCATGCGCTCGCGCTCCGCGCGGACTTCGGCGGCGAACGGTGCGTCGCTGCGGCGCAGCGCCGTATGCAGGACGGCCCTGCCCTCGGTGTCATTGATCGGCTCGCCGCGATACATCTGCGCGATGCGTTCGCGAAGGCCGGCCTCGTCGGCAAGCCGGGCCAGCTGGACCAGCACGCCGTGGTCCACACGCTGGCGGGAGAAGTCGAGCGTGAGGCCGGCGCCGGTCACGGTGCCGGCATCGGCTCGACCCGCGTCGGCCGCAAAAAGATCAGTCAGCGATTGCCGGCGCAGCCCCGTCGCTGCGGCAGCCAGTCGTCCCCAGGAGGGACTTCGCGAAACGTCAAAGGGTTCGATGGACACTCGCCTGCTTCAGGTCTGGTAGAAACGGGCGATGCAGTCGACGACGTGCTGCAACTGCTCCGTTGCCAGTTCGGGGAAGATGGGCAGCGCCAGTGTTTCGGCCGATGCACGCTCTGATTCCGGCAACTCGCCCGTCTTGTACCCGAGGTAGGCGAAGCACTGCTGCTGGTGCAGCGGCACCGGGTAGTAGACTTCGCTGCCCACTCCCTGTTCTGCGAGGTAGCGCACGCAGCGCATCGCGACGTTCGGCACGGATGACGTACTGGTTGTAGATGTGGCGCACGCCGGGCGCCGAGACGCGGTGTTTCCACCTTGCCGGCCAGCCCGGCGCGCGCGAACGCCTCGTCGTAGAAGCGCGCGTTGCGCTGGCGGCCTTCGGTCCAGCTGTCCAGCGCCTTGAGCTTCACGTTCAGCACCGCGGCCTGGATCTCGTCGATGCGGAAGTTGCCGCCGATGTAGCGCGTGGTAGTACTTCGGCTCCATGCCGTGCACGCGCAGGATCGCCATGCGCTGCGCCAGGCCCGCGTCGTTCGTCACGCACATGCCGGCATCGCCAAAGGCACCCAGGTTCTTGGTGGGGAAGAACGACAGGCAGCCGATGTCGCCGAAACTGCAGGCACGATCGCCCCGCGCGTCGGCAGCGCCGATGGCCTGCGCGGCATCCTCGATCACCTGCAGGTCGTACTCACGCGCGATCGGCATCAGCGCATCCATGTCCGCCAGCTGGCCGTAGAGATGCACCGGCATGAGGGCGCGCACAACGCCGCCGGTGGCGCGATTCACGATCTGGCCCTTGCGGCGCTCGCAGTTGTCCTCGAGGAAGCTGCGCACCAGCGCCGGCGACAGGTTGTAGCTGACCGGATCGATGTCGAGGAACACCGGCCGCGCGCCGGCGCGGGCGATGGTGCCACCGGTGGCGAAGAACGTGTACGAGCTGGTGATGACCTCATCGCCGCTGCCGATGTCGAGCGCCATCAGCGCGAGCAGCAGTGCGTCGGTGCCGGAGGAGACGCCGATGCCGTGGGCGGTCTGGCAATAGGCCGCGACGCCCGTTTCCAGTTCGCGGATCGCGGGACCCAGGATGAAGTGCTGGCTGTCGCACACGCGCGGCGATCGCGGCATCGATGTCGCCCTTCAGCGCCTGGTACTGCGGCTTGAGGTCAAGCAGGGGTACTTTCATCGGCGCATTCTAGCCGACGCTCCCGCCGGGGCCATCGGTCTAAGCCTGATAGTACTCCGGTACCACTCGACGAAGGCCGCACGCCCTGCCTCCACCGTGGTCGCCGGCTTGTAGCCCACGTCGCGCACCAGATCCTCCACATCCGCGTAGGTATCCGGCACGTCGCCCGGCTGCAGCGGCAGCAGGTTCTTCTCGCGCCTTCCGGCCCAGGCACTTCTCCAGCGTCTCGATGTAGTGCGACAGCTCCACCGGGCTGTTGTTGCCGATGTTGTAGACGCGATACGGCGCGCTGCTGGTGGCCGGATCCGGGTCGTCGCTGTTCCAGTCCGGATTCGGGCGTGGCGATGCGATCCAGCGCGCGCACCACGCCCTCGGCGATGTCCTCGACGTAGGTGAAGTCGCGCTTGTGGTGGCCGTGGTTGAACACGTCGATCGGCTTGCCCGCGAGGATGTTCTTCGTGAACAGGAACAGCGCCATGTCCGGCCGGCCCCAGGGGCCGTACACCGTGAAGAACCGCAGGCCGGTGACCGGCAGCCTGAACAGCGCCGCGTAGTTGTGCGCCATCAGCTCGTTGGCGCGCTTGGTGGCGGCATAGAAGCGACAGCGGATGCGTCGGCGGCCTGGTGCACCGAGAACGGCATCTTCGTGTTGGCGCCGTACACCGAGCTGGTCGAGGCATAGACCAGGTGCTGCGACGCCGTTGTGCCGGCAGCCTTCGAGCACGTTCAGCGTGCCGGTGACGTTGCTGTCGACGTAGGCCTGCGGATTCTCGAGCGAATAGCGCACGCCGGCCTGCGCGGCCAGGTGCACCACGCGATCGAAGCGCTCCGCGCGTGAACAGCGCGGCCATGCCGGCCGCATCGGCCAGATCGAGCTTCACGAAGCGGAAGCCCGGCAGCGCCAGTCAGGCGTGCCAGCCGCGCCTCCTTCAGCGTCGGGTCGTAGTAGTCGTTGAGGTTGTCGAGCCCGACGACCTCGTCGCCGCGATGCGAGCAGCTTGCGCGCGACGGTGGAACCGATGAATCCGGCGGCGCCGGTGACCAGTATCTTCATGCGGACCGTCCGTACAGAGCCTGCCGTCGACCTGGTCGCGGCGTGAACACGTACTTGATGTCGTAGACCACGCTCTTGGGCTTCGCAAGCCTGCGGATGCCGCGAATGCCCATCTTCTCGGAACTCGTTGTGAGCCACGGCCACGACCGCCGCGTCGTAGCGCGTGCGCCCAGCTTGCGCGAGCGGCCGTCACGCCGTACTCGTGCTGCGCCTCCTTCGCGGTCGATCCAGGGATCGTAGACGTCGACCTTGCGCGCCGTACTTCTTCAGCTCCCGGACGATGTCGATCACCTTGGAATTGCGCAGGTCCGGGCAGTTCTCCTTGAAGGTGAGGCCCAGCACCAGGATGCGCGAACCCTTCACGTGGATGCGCTTGCTGGTCATCAGCTTGACGATCTCGCCCGCCACATACAGCGCCATGTTGTCGTTGAGGCGCCGGCCCGCGAGGATCATCTCCGGGTGGTAGCCGATCTCCTGCGCCTTGTGCGTCAGGTAGTAGGGATCCACGCCGATGCAGTGGCCGCCCACCAGGCCCGGCCGGAACGGCAGGAAGTTCCACTTCGTGCCGGCGGCCATGCAGCACCTCTTCGGTGTCGATGCCGAGGCGGTTGAAGATCAGCGCCAGCTCGTTGATCAGCGCGATGTTCACGTCGCGCTGCGTGTTCTCGATGACCTTGGCGGCCTCGGCGACGCGGATGCTCGAGGCCTTGTGGGTGCCGGCCGTGATGATGCTGGGCGTAGAGCGTCGTCGACGAAATCCGCGACTTCCGGCGTCGAGCCCGAGGTCACCTTCTTGATCGCTGGGCAGGCGATGCTGCTTGTCGCCCGGATTGATGCGCTCGGGGCTGTAGCCGGCGAAGAAATCCTTGTTGAACTTCAGGCCCGACACCTTCTCGAGGATCGGAACGCAGACTTCTTCGGTGCAGCCCGGGATAAACGGTGGATTCATAGACCACGACGTCGCCCTTCTTGAGCACCTTGCCGAGCGGGCGCGCTGGCCTTCTCCAGCGGCGTGAGGTCCGGGCGCTTGTAGTCGTCGATGGGCGTCGGCACCGTGACGATGAACACGCCGCAGCGCCTGCAGGTCCTTGACGTTGGTCGTGAACGCCAGCTGCGTGGCGCCGTGCAGCTCCGCGCGGCTCACCTCGAGCGTGCTGTCCTTGCCCGCGGCCAGCTCCTTGATGCGCGCAGGCTTGAGGTCGAAGCCCACGGTGTCGAACGTGCTTGCCGAATTCCACCGCCAGCGGCAGCCCGACATAGCCGAGACCGACGACGCCGATACGGCACCTGCGCAGATTGAACATTCCGATGTTTCCTGATGTTGGCCAGCGATTATTGCCACAGCGCCTTGCCGCCGCTGGCCTTGCTGATCAGTTTCGAGCATCGCCTCATGGGCCGGCCTGCTCCGCCGGCGCTGGCCTCCACCACGCGCAGCGCGCCTGGCACGGGCGGACCTGCGGCCACCGGCAATCGGCGTCGCCGGCGATCGCCGATGGCGCGCACGGCATCATCCAGCGCCAGCGCGCTCTGCCCGCCGGTCATGGCCAGGTAGACGTCGGCCAGGATGCGCGCATCGAGCAGCGCGCCGTGCAGCTCCCGGTGCGAATTGTCGATGGAGTAGCGCTTGCACAGCGCATCGAGGCCGTTGCGCTGGCCCGGGATGCATCTCGCGCGCCAGCGCCAGCGTGTCGAGCACGCCGCAACGCGTGCGGATGCTGCATGCGGCTCGCTGCCGCGCGCGCTTCGCCCACCGCTGCAGCTCCGCTGTCGAGGAAGGCCGACGTCGAACGGCGCGTTGTGGATGACCAGCTCCGCGCCGTCGACGAACTCCAGGAAGCGCTCGGCCACTTCGGCAAACTTCGGCTTGCCGGCAAGCTTCTCCAGCGTCATGCCGTGCACGGCGGCGGCGCCGGCGTCGATCTCGCGCTCCGGGTTCAGGTACTCGTGGAAGTGCCGGCCGGTGGCGCGGCGATTGACGACCTCGACGCAGCCGATCTCGATGATGCGATGGCCGCGGCGCGGGCTCGAGGCCCGTGGTTTCGGTGTCGAGTACGACCTGTCTCATCGCGCCGGATTGCGTAACCGCAAGCATCGCATCGATCGCCGCGTTGGCGAGCGCATCGACGTGCTCGTTGCCGTCATTGCCCGAATGCCCCTTGCACCCAGTGCCACGTTACCTGGTGCGGCTGGGCGCGCGGCATCCAGCGCCTGCCACAGGTCGACGTTCTTCACCGGCTTGCGGTCGGCGGTGTTCCAGTCGCGCCGCTTCCAGTTGCGGCAGCCACTCCTCGATGCCCGTGCAGACGTACTTCGAATCCGTGTAGAGCGTGACCTCCACCGGCCGCTTCAACGCGCGCAGCGCCTCGATGGCCGCCGTGAGTTCCATGCGGTTGTTGGTGGTGTTCAGTCTTCGCCGCCGGACAGCTCCTTGCGCGCGTCGCCGGCGATCAGCAGCGCGCCCCAGCCGCCCGGACCCGGGATTGCCGCGGCAGGCCCCGTCCGTATAGATCTCGACGACCCGTCATGGTCCGGTTGCGGGTCGTGGGTTCGGGCAGGCGGCCGAGCGCGCGGCGCCGCTCGCGGGAGAAGCGATGCCGCAGTGGTGTCATCCGGTACACATGCTTGCGCGCCTTGATCAGCCAGCGCCGCGCCGGCAACGGATTGAACAGGCCGCGACGCAGGATGCGCCGCGGCCGGGCGACGCCTGCGCCCCAGGGCGGCTGAAGAGGTAGGTGCGCTGCCAGCACGACCTCGTAACCCAGCAGGCCCAGCCAGTCGCGGACGCGGCGGGCGCCCAGCATGCTGCTGCAGGCCCGGCGGGATATCCCTCGCGCGAGGCCGCCGCTCGCAAGCCCCACAGGCTGCACGGGCCGGAAGCCCAGGATGATGAGCTGGCCTTCGCCGGTGAGCACGCGGTCCGCCTCGCGCACCACGGCCTGGGGATCGGCTTCGAACTCCAGCGTATGCGGCAGCAGCACCGCATCGATGCGTGGCGGTCTGGATCGGGCAGCTGCGTCCAGCCGGGCGACCAGGTCGACGGCGCGCGCCGGGCTGCTCGGCGATCACGGTCTGGCGGCGGGTGCGGCTGGCTGGCGAGCAGCTCCCGCGAGCCGCCCCAGTTGCCCAGCTGCAGCAGCTCGAGCCCGAAGACATCGTCCAGCAGGCCGCGCAGCAGTTCGGCCTCCGCGGCCAGCAGCTGGCGGCCCAGCGCGGATGCGAGCCAGTCGCGCGGCTGGAGTGTCGGGCATGGGACATTATGGCAAAAAGCGTGGCAATTCTGTGACCTTGCCGGTTAAATACCGGCCGGAAAAATCATAGGCTGTCAGGCGCATGTCGCCATTGGCAGCCATTGCATCTGACTTGCCTCCTCGAGGGTGCAACGACGTGATTGCGGGTTGGCGATACCGAGTGATGGCAGTTGCTGCGTGCTGCCCGCTGGCCTTGCTGGTGCGCCTCGTGCGGCTGCCTAGCTGGCTGCGCACCGGCGCTCCGGTGCCAGACCCGATCGCCGACCCGGCCGTGCGGCATCCGCCGGCCAACGCCCAGCGATCCCCGCCCCGGTGCCCGTCGCGCGTCGGCCCGCTGCCGTCCCCGCTTCGCCGGAAGCCGACGCCGAACTGGCGGCAGTCGTGCCCTGCAGGACACTGCCTGCGCCGCGATGCCCGAGCCGCCCGCCAGCCGGCGACCTGCTGGACCGCATGCGCGCCGGCATGTCGCTCTGCGGTGAGACCCGAACAGTCACGCATCGACCGCGAAGCCGTCTGGTTCGCGCGCAACCCCGAATACGTCGAGCGCGTCTTCGGCCGCGCCGCGCCCTACCTGCACTACATCGTCGACGAGGTGGAGGCGCGCGGCCTGCCGCTGGAGCTGGCGCTGCTGCCCGTCATCGAAAGCGCCTTCGAGCCCTATGCCTATTCGCGCGCGCGCGCCGACGGCCTGTGGCAGTTCATGCCGCTGCCACCGGCGGCCGCTTCGGCCTGAAGCAGGACTGGTGGTACGACGGCCGCCGCGACGTGGTGGCCGCCACGCAGGCGGCGCTCGACTACCTGCACGTACCTGCACGACATGTTCGACGGCGACTGGCTGCTGGCCATCGCCGCCTACAACTGCGGCGAGGGCAACGTGTCGCGCGCCATCCGCCAGCAAGCGCGCCGCGAAGCGCAAGACGGATTTCTGGAACCTGAAGCTGCCGGCCGAAACGCGCGCCTACGTGCCGCGCCTGCTGGCCATGTCGCGCATCGTGGCGAATCCCGAGAAGCTACGGCCTTGCCGATCGAGGGCATGCCCGACGAGCCCTACTTCGTGCGGGTGGAGACCGGCGGCCAGATCAGCATGGAAGTGGCCGCCGAGCTGGCCGGCATCACCACCGAGGAGATGTACGACGCTGAACCCGGCGTATCACCGCTGGGCCACGGACCCGACCGGGCCGCACTTCCTGCTGGTGCCGGTGGAATCGGCCGAAGTGTTCCAGCCAGAGCCTGCTGCAGCTGACGCCGGACCAGCGCATGCGCGTGGAGCGCTACACGGTGCGCGCCGGGCGACACCGTCGCCAGCGATCGCCCAGCGCTTCGGCACCACGGCGCAGCATCTGCGCGAGCTGAACGAACTCGGCGCCGGCCAACGCGGTCGCGGTGGGCGCGAGCTGCGCGTGCCCTCGGCCGTCACCGCGCTGCCGCCGCAGGTGCTGCAGGCCGCGGCCCGCGTCGATGGACGCGCGCGGTCGCGCGCAGGCCGTGCGCGCCGTGCACGTGGTGCGCAGCGGCGATTCGCTGTGGTCGCATCGCCAGGCGCCACAGCATGGATGTGGTCACGCTGGCGCAGCCTGAACGGCATCGATCCCAACGACACGATGCGCGCCGGCCAGAGGCTGAAGCTGCACGCGCCAGGCACATCGAGGCACCAGCGGCGACCAGTCGTCGGACCGCGCAGACGGCCGGCGCGTCACCTACGTGGTGCGCCGCGGCGACACGCTCTCGGAGCATCGCGCGCACGCTGCGGGTCACCGTGGCGAACCTGCGCGAGTGGAACAACCTCGCAGGCAGCGATCGATCCGAGCCGGGCCAGCACCTCGTGGCCTACGTCCGCAGCGCGCGGTCCTGACCGGCCAGTATCATCGCCCGCTTCGTCTCAGCAGGGGCTCTCATGGGCATTCTCACCGGCAAGCGCGCGCTCATCGTCGGCGTTGCGACCGATCGTTCCATCGCCTGGGGCATCGCCCAGGCCATGCACGCGCACGGCGCGGAACTGGCCTTCACCTACGGCAACGAGAAGCTCAAGGAACGCGTCGAGCCGCTGGCCGAGTCGCTGGGCTCGAAGATCGTGCTGCCGCTGGACGTCACCGTCGACGCGCAGATCGACGCGGTGTTCGCGCAGCTGAGGCAGGACTGGGGCACGCCTGGACATCCTGGTGCACGCGGTGGCCTACGCGCCCGCGCGAGGCGCTGGCCGGGGATTTCGTCACCGGCACCACGCGCGAGGCCTTCGCCGTCGCGCATGACGTATCGAGCTACAGCCTCACCGCCCTGACGCCGTGCCGCCGCGCCGCTGATGGCCGGCCGCGCCGGCGCCATCCTCACGCTGAGCTACCTGGGCGCCGTGCGCTCGATGCCCGCCTACAACGTCATGGGCCTCGCCAAGGCCAGCCTCGAGGCCAACGTGCGCTTCCTGGCGGCCGATCTCGGCCCGCAAGGGCATCCGCGTCAACGGCATCTCCGCCGGCCCGATCAAGACACTGGCCGCGGCCGGCATCCCGGGCTTGCGCAAGATGCTCGGCGCATGTGGCGCAGGCCTCGCCGCTGCGCCGCAATGTCACGCCGGAGGACGTGGGCAATGCCGCGAGCGTTCCTGTGCTCGGACATGGCCAGCGGCGTGACGGGCGAGATCCTCTACGTCGACGGCGGCTTCAGCACCGTCGGCATGAGCTTTCCCGGAATGCTCCAGGCGTAACCGCTAGCGCGGCGCCTCGCCGCGGCGCCGCGCGAAGCGCTCCCTCGTCTCCCGACAGCCGCGCCACGATCACCGTGCAGGCCGCAGTCGGCCAGCACGTTGACCGCGGTGCGCGCCATGTCGAGCAGCCGATCCAGCACCAGCAGCACGCCGATCGCCTTCGGCCGGCAGGCCCACCGCCGTGAGGATCACCGTGATGCCGACCAGCGACGCCGCCGGAATCCCGGCGATGCCCATCGACGTGACCAGCGCCAGCAGCACGACGGTGAACTGCGTGGCGAGCGACAGGTGCAGCCCATAGGCCTGGGCGATGAACAGCGCCGCCGCGCATTCGTACAGCGCGCTGCCCGCATGGTTGATCGACGTGCCCAGCGGCAGCACGAAGCCGGCGACGCGCGTGCGACACCCCCGCACGCGTCTGCAGGCAGTCCAGCGTCATCGGGCAGCGTCGCCGACGACGAGGCCGTGGAGAACGCCGTCAGCAGCGCCGGCGCCATCGCCGGGAACAAGCCGCCAGGGACGCACGCGCGCCAGCCAGGCGGATCAGCAGCGGCAGCGCGACGAAGGCATAGACGGCACAGGCCGATCACCACGCAGGCGGCGAACATCAGCAACGGCCGTGCCGCATCCAGCCCCGCCTCGGCGGTCACCTTGCAGCGTCAGGCCGAGCACGCCGAGCGGCGCCAGGCGCATGACGAAGTCCGGTCATGCGCATCATCACCTCGAACATGCCCTGCCAGAAGTGGGTCAGCGATCTCGCGCAGCGGCATCTCGAGCGCGTGATGAAGCACGCCGAACAGCAGGCTGAACAGCAGCAGGCCGACCAGCTTGCCGCTCGGCGGCCGCCTGCGACGATGTTCACCGGGATCATGCCCAGCAGGATGTCGCCCAGGCTGCGGCCGGCCTGCGCCTGCACGTTGGCGTTCACGCTGCGCGGCATCGGCGTGCAGCGCGAGCAGCTCGCGCGCCGGCTCGCCATCGACGATGCCCGGGCTGCACCGACGTTGACGACCATCAGCGCGATCAACACCGCGATCAGCGTGGTCAGCACGTAGAACAGCAGCGACAGCACGCCCAGTCGGCCCGAGGTCGCGCGCGCCGCCCATGCCGGCCACGCCCGCGATCATCGAGGACACGACCAGCGGCACGATCAGCATCTTCAGCAGGTTGAGGAAGGCGGTGCCGAGGAACCGCCGATGGCCACCACGCGGCAGGCCCGAACAGCTCGCCGCCGGGCACGACCAGCAGGCCGAGCACCACGCCCAGCGCCATCGCGCCGAGGATCCAGCCAGAGGCTGACGGGCTTGCCGATGTCGCCGCCGTCATTCCGCAGGCCTTACTGCGAAGGCCTGCGGGTTCTTGCTGACCTTCGCGGCCTTCACCACCTCGGCGAAGTAGGCGTCGATGTCGCGCATGCCGTAGCGCTGCAGTTCGCGCTGCGCGCGCAGCTGCTGCAGCTGCGGGTTGTCGGCAACGTGCTGTCACGCGCGAGCCGATGACCTCCAGCAGCGCGACGGATCCATCCTCCAGCTTCAGCGCCTGCGCGCTGCGGGCTTTGCCGGCCTGGGGCCTGGGCAGCGCGAACACGGCGTCGCGCAGTTCCACGGGCAGGTCCGGCGCCCCGGCCGACGAAGCGCGGCGGCGCAGCCTTGAGCTTCGAGACTGGCGGCAACCTTGTCGATGCTCTCCCCGGCATTCAGGCGCGCCAGCGCCGGCTTCTGCGGCCGCTGCGCAGCCACCGCTGCCTCGCTGCCGCACAAGCGTCGCGACGATGCTGGTCCACGCACGTCGTCCAGCGGCTGCAACTGCGGCGGCGTGGTGCTCCACCACCTGGAAGATCGTCATGCGGTCTTCGCCCAGCTGCATCGGCCAGCCGACGCGCCGCTGGTTGAGCACCGCATCACTGAACACCTCGCGATTCAGTTCCGCATCCGAACCCAGCGGCAGGCCGCCGGCGCCGCGCTCGAAACGTTCGACTTCGCCGCGTGCGCATGCCGAATTCCTTCGCCAGCTGCGTCGAGGTTCGTGCCGCCGCGCTCGAGCGCTCCTGCAGCTGGTCCTGGCGGCTGCCGAACTGCGCCGCCGCCAGCTCATTGCGCAGCGTGGACCGCGAGCTCGGCTTGCACGTCCTCGAAGCTGCGGCCCGCGCCGGCGCGGATGCCATCGAGCCGGATGATGTGGTAACCGAACTGCGTCTTCACCGGCTCGCTGAGTTCGCCTTCCTTCATGGCGAACAGCTTGTCGCGCGAACTGCCTTGACGTAGACATCGCGCGCCGGACCAGCCCAGGTCGCCGCCCTGCGCTGCCGAGGCGCTGTCCTTCGAATACTGCTTGGCCAGTGCGGCGAAATCCTCGCCCGCCTTGATGCGCTCGTGCAGGTCCTTCGGCCAGCGCCGCGCGCCTTGGCGTCATCGGTGGCTGTCGTCGACGGTGATCAGGATGTGGCTGGCGCGGCGGCGCTCCGGGTCACGTAGCGTGGCCTTGTCCTGCTCGTAGCGCTCGCGCAGCTGCGTCGTCGGTGACCTGCACTGCCTGCGGCCACATCGGCCAGCGACAGCTCGGCATAGGCCAGCTGCACCGACTCCGGCAGCGTGAACTGCGTCGGCATTGGCCTTGTAGTAGGCCTCGATGGCGGCGGCTCCATCGGCGGCGCCTGCCGGCAAACTTCTCCGGCTGCGAGCAGCGCGAAGCGCACCTCGCGCTCTTCATCCTGCAGACGCCAGCAGGCGCTTGGTCTCGGCCGGCGTGAGGAAATCGCTGACAGCCGATCGTGCCCAGCAGCTGGTTGGCCAGCTGGCTGCGACGCAGGTCCGCCGAGGTAGGCCTGCTTCGGTGATGCCCGGCGCGCGTCAGGCGCGAGCGGGCCACCGGCGGCATTGAACTTGCCATCGACCTGGAAGGCCGGCTCGCTCTGGAACGCCTGCGCGAGCTGCGCATTCGGTCACGCGGTAGCCGAGCTTGTGCGCATGCTGTGTGGCCGCCAGGGTGCGGATCTGGCCAGTCGAGCAGCTGCTGCTGGAACTCCGCGCGCTGTTCGTCGGTGAGGTTGCCGCCGGACGCCTGGACAGCTGCGGCAGCTGCTGCTGCCAGAGCTTCGTTGACCTCGGTCGGTCGAGATCTTCTCGCCATTCACCTTGGCGGCGTAGCCGGCGGTGCCGAAGCCGACGTCGACGATGCCGTAGGCACCCCAGGCGGCGAAGACCAGCGCGAGGGCGCCGAGCACGACATAGGTGAGCCATTTGCTGGCCCTTCAGCTTGTCACCGATGTTTTGCAGCATATGTTTGGTCATGGTCTTGTGTGGAAAGACTGGCGGAGCGGACGGGACTCGAACCCGCGACCCCCGGCGTGACAGGCCGGTATTCTAACCAGCTGAACTACCGCTCCGCTGCTAGACCACATTCCGGATGGTGGGTGCTGAGGGGATCGAACCCCCGACATTCGCCTTGTAAGGGCGACGCTCTACCAGCTGAGCTAAGCACCCTGGCCATCAGCGCCACATCCGTCGGCCGCCACGGGCCAGTACAGGGCCCCGCTGCGCGAGGGCGCGTAGTCTAGGGAACTTCGCGCCGGTAGCCAGTGCCAGCAAGCTTTGAGCGCTAGTGCGCCTGGACCACCTTGCGCCCGCGGCGGCCTCGCCGCACGCGCTTGCCGGCGCCGCCCCGGCCCGCACCGGCCGACGCCGACAGCCGCCGCGGCAGCGGCACGGGCTGGCGCACCAGCGCGTACTGCAGCACCTCGTCGATCCACTTCACCGGTCTTGATATCGAGCTTGCCCTTGATGTTGTCGGGGATCTCGACCAGGTCCTTTTCGTTCTCGACCGGAATCAGCACCTGCTTGATGCCGCCGCGATGCGGCCGCGAGCAGCTTTTCCTTCAGGCCGCCGATGGGCAGCACCTCGCCGCGCAGCGTGATCTCGCCGGTCATCGCGACATCGGAGCGCACCGGGATCTTCGTCAGCGCCGACACCATGGCCGTGCAGATGCCGATGCCCGCGGACGGGCCGTCCTTCGGCGTGCGCGCCCTCGGGCAGGTGCACGTGGAAATCGATGTTCGAGTAGAAATCCTTGTCGAGGCCGAGCACGTCGCTGCGGCTGCGCACCACCGTCATGGCCGCCTGGATGGATTCCTTCATCACGTCGCCGAGCTTGCCGGTGAACAGCGGCCGGCCCTTGCCGGGCAGCACCGCCACCTCGATGGACAGCAGCTCGCCGCCCACTTCCGTCCAGGCAAGGCCGGTGACCTGGCCGACGCGATCGGCCTCGCTCGGCCTCGTCGTAGCGGAAGCGCCGCACGCCGAGGTACTTGTCGAGGTTCTTCGAAGTCACCGCGACCGAGGCGCCCTTCTTCTTCTCCAGCAGCAGGCTCTTGACCGCCTTGCGGCAGATCTTGGCGATCTCGCGCTCCAGGCTGCGCACGCCGGCCTCGCGCGTGTAGTAGCGCACGATGTCGAGCAGCGCCTCGTCGGCGATCTTCAGCTCGCCATCCTTCAGGCCATTGGCCTTGATCTGCTTGGGCACCAGGTAGCGCTTGGCGATGTTGAGCTTCTCGTCCTCGGTGTAGCCGGGCAGCCGGATGACTTCCATGCGATCGAGCAGCGGCGCCGGAATGTTCATGCTGTTGGCGGTGCAGATGAACATCACCTCGGAGAGGTCGAAGTCCACCTCGAGGTAGTGGTCGTTGAACGTGGAGTTCTGCTCCGGATCGAGCACTTCCAGCAGCGCCGAGGAAGGATCGCCACGGAAATCCATGGCCATCTTGTCGACCTCGTCGAGCAGGAACAGCGGGTTGTGCACGCCGGTCTTGGCCATGTTCTGCACGACCTTGCCGGGCATGGAGCCGATGTAGGTGCGGCGATGGCCGCGGATCTCGGCCTCGTCGCGCACGCCGCCCAGCGACATGCGCACGAACTTGCGGTTGGTGGCGCGCGCGATGCTCTGGCCCAGCGAGGTCTTGCCTACGCCGGGGGGACCGACGAGGCACAGGATGGGTCCCTTGATCTTCTCGACCCGCTGCAGCACGGCCAGGTACTCGACGATGCGTTCCTTGACCTTCTCCAGGCCGTAGTGGTCCTGGTCGAGCACCTTCTGCGCGTTGGCGATGTCCTTGGAGCACGCGCGTGCGCTTCTTCCAGGGCACCTTGACCAGCCAGTCGATGTAGTTGCGCACCACCGTGGCCTCGGCCGACATCGGCGACATCATCTTCAGCTTGTTGAGCTCGGCCGTGGCCTTGTCGCGCGCCTCCTTGGGCATGCCGGCCTTGGCGATCTTCTGCTCCAGATCGTTGATCTCGTTGCCGCCGTCCTCCATCTCGCCGAGCTCTTTCTGGATGGCCTTCATCTGCTCGTTGAGGTAGTACTCGCGCTGCGACTTCTCCATCTGCGCCTTGACGCGGCCGCGGATGCGCTTTTCGATCTGCAGCACGTCCATCTCGCCCTCGATGGCGACCAGCACGTGCTCCAGGCGCTTGCGCACGTCGAGGATCTCGAGCACCTGCTGCTTCTCGGCGAGCTTCAGCGTCATCTGGGCCGCCACGGCATCGGCCAGGCGGCCGGGCTGCTCGATGCCCGCCAGCGCGGTCAGCATCTCGGGCGGCACCTTCTTGTTGAGCTTCACGTACTGCTCGAACTGCGAGATGACCGAGCGCGTCAGCACGTCCATCTCGCGTCTCGTCGTACTGCTCGACGTCGGCCTGCACCGTGATGTCGCGCGGTGTAGAAGTCCGTGCCCGGCAGTGTCGTCGACGCGCGCGCGCTCGACGCCTTCGACCAGCACCTTGACGGTGCCGTCGGGCAGCTTCACCAGCTGCAGGATGGTGGCGACGGTGCCGAAGCGGTAGAGATCGTCGGGCTTCGGATCGTCGATGTCCGGCTGCTTCTGCGCCACCACGCAGGATGCGGCGCGGATCGGCCTTCATGGCCGCATCCAGCGCCTGGATGGATTTCTCCCGCCCCACGAACAGCGGGCTGCACCATGTGCGGATACAGCACCACGTCACGCAGGGGCATGACCGGGATGGTGTTCTCGGCACGGGTACGGTGGTTTCAGTCACGGGCGCTCCTGGTCGGGGGCCTTCGCAATACGCAAGTCTAGTCTGGAGATGGGGATGTGGGGCGCAATCGAGCGCCTGATTCGATGGCGGTGACGCGGCTCAGCGGGCGCCCTTGCCCATGAACACCACTTCGACGGTCTGCAGCAGAATGGTGAGGTCGAACAACAGATTGTTGTTCTTCACGTAGTACAGGTCGTACTGCAGCTTCTGCGCTGCATCCTCGACCGAGGAGCCGTAGGGATAGCACAGCTGCGCCCAGCCGGTGATCCCCGGCTTCACGCGAGTGCCGGAAGGCGTAGTAGGGAATCTTGGCCTCCAGCTCGCGCGACGAACTCGCGGCCGCTCCGGGCCGCGGCCCGACGAAGCCCATGTGGCCCTTGCAGCACGTTGAGCAGCTGCGGCAGTTCGTCGATGCGTGTCTTGCGGATGAAGGCCGCCAACGCGCGTCACGCGCGGATCGTTCTTCTGCGCCCACTGGGCACCGCCGGATCCTCGGCGTCGGCCCGCATGCTGCGGAACTTGGTCAGGCTGGAAGACCTTGCCGTCGTAGCCCACCCGTTCCTGCCGGTAGAAGATCGCGCGCACCCTTGCGACCGTCCTCCAGCCAGATCGCGAGCATCGTCAGCAGCGATCAGCGGCGAGGCGAGCATCATCAGCACGCCACTGGCAATGAAATCCAGCGCCCGGGCGGTGAACCGGCGCACGCCGTCTCTGCCGGAAGCCATGGCCGAAGATCATCCAGCTCGGATTCAGCATGTCGAGCCGTATGCAGCCCGGTCTCGCGCTCCATGAACGTGATGAACTCGACCACCGGTAACGCCGTCGAAGCTTGCACTGCAGCAGATCCTGGACCGGCAGCGTCCTGGCGCCGGTCCTGCAAGCGCAACGACCAGCTCGTCGATGTCCAGTTGCCGCGCAGAGCGTCCTGCAGCCCGTCCGGCGCCTCGAAGACGCGTTCTCACCGATCGGCGTTGCCGCGGTCGCCCGGCTGCGTGCACCACGCCGACCAGGCGATGAACCCGGCGCGGTCACTGCGGCGTCGCATGCGCATCAGCGCCGACATCTGTACGCACTGCCCGTAGACGAGCACCCGCGCTTCATGCGCCTGCGTATCGACCACGCGCCAGAAGCAGCTGCCGGATGGCGATCGAAAGCACCGCGGCGATCAGCGATGGTCAGGCCGACGACGCCGCGGCCCAGCTCGAGCGTCCGGAGATCACGATAGAACAGCAGCGCCAGCACCGCCAGCGCGGCAAGCATGCGACAGACGATGCGCAGCGCCACGCCCCAGAACCCGGCGCGCTGGCGCGGCGTGTACAGCCCCAGCGCAGGCATAGCAGAGCGACGTCACGAGCGTGAAGGCCAGCGCCCGAGGCCAGAGCGCGACCGGCTGATGACGCCAGAGTCGTCGAAACCCGGGCCGCAGGCGAATCGTCGACGGCGATATAGCGCGCCGAAAAGAACACCACCGCCTCGGCAAGCATCAGCGCGGCCAACAGGCAAATAGATGTAGTGACCGAAGAACCGGACGCGCATTCAAGTACCCGCAGTAACATAATCCCACATCGAACGCCCGGGTCGATGTCCCGGGCATTCCCTTCCCTGGTCAGACGGTTCTCTCGGACCCGATGCTGAAGAGCCAGAAGCCCCAACCATACCCTGTCGTCGGCATTTCGCGACAGTACTGCGCAATCCCCTTTGTCATAAGGGGACTTAAGGTCGCCGCCTACACGCAACTCCAGCCTCGGCTCAGTGGCTGGAGCCCGAGGCCCGGCGGGGCTGTTCGTCGAGCGCCGGCTTCTTTTCGCTCGCGCTCGTCGGACTTGTAGACGACATAGGGCGGGGAATGCCCCTGCACGACGCTCTCGTCGACCACGACCTTGCTGACGTTCTTGAGCGACGGCAGCTGGTACATCGTGTCGAGCAGGATGTTCTCGAGGATGGTGCGCAGGCCGCGGGCGCCGGTCTTGCGCTCCATCGCCTTGCGGGCGATGGCCGGCCAGGCCGTCGTCGCGGAACTCCAGCTCGGCGCCGTCCATCTCGAACAGGCGCCGATACTGCTTGGTCAGCGCGTTCTTCGGATCCTTGAGGATCGAGATCAGCGCGGCCTCGTCGAGTTCCTCGAGCGTCGCCACCACCGGCAGGCGGCCGACGAACTCGGGGATCAGCCCGTACTTGACCAGGTCCTCGGGCTCCACGTCGTGGAACAGGTCGGTGCCGTGCGGCCGCGTGTTGACGCTGCGCACCTCGGAGGTGAAGCCGATGCCGCCCTTCTGGGTGCGGTTCAGGATCACCTTGTCGAGGCCGGAGAACGCGCCACCGCACGATGAACAGGATGTTCGAGGTGTCGACCTGCAGGAATTCCTGCTGCGGGTGCTTGCGGCCACCCTGCGGCGGCACCGAGGCCATCGTGCCCTCGATGAGCTTGAGCAGCGCCTGCTGCACGCCCTCGCCCGACACGTCGCGCGTGATCGACGGGTTGTCGGACTTGCGCGAGATCTTGTCGATCTCGTCGATGTAGACGATGCCGGTCTGCGCCTTCTCGACGTCGTAGTCGCACTTCTGCAGCAGCTTCTGGATGATGTTCTCGACGTCCTCGCCCACGTAGCCGGCCTCGGTGAGCGTCGTCGCGTCGGCGATCGTGAACGGCACGTTCAGCAGCCGCGCCAGCGTCTCGGCCAGCAGCGTCTTGCCGCTGCCGGTGGGGCCGATCAGCAGGATGTTGCTCTTGGCGATCTCGACATCGTCCTTGGGCTTGATGCCGCCGGTCGCCGCGGGTCTGCAGGCGCTTGTAGTGGTTGTAGACCGCCACCGACAGCGTCTTCTTGGCGCGCTCCTGCCCGATGACGTACTCGTCGAGCACGGTCTTGATCTCGGCGGGCTTGGGCAGCTTGTCGCGGGCGCGCTCGGCCTTGTCCTCGAGTTCCTCGCGGATGATGTCGTTGCACAGCTCGACGCACTCGTCGCAGACGAATACCGACGGGCCGGCGATGAGCTTGCGCACCTCGTGCTGGCTCTTGCCGCAGAAGGAGCAGTACAGCAGCTTGCCGTCGTCGTCTGCGCCCGCGGGTGTCTTCGCTCATCCGCTTGCACCTCATCCGGGACAGAGGCTTCCGGTCACATTCTATATAGCATGAGGCTGCCGTGGCGCGCAAAGCAGCGCGTCACAGTTAAGACCTTGTAACTTATGGGGAAAAGCGCCGCAGCGCCTGAGCGGGCTTTGGCGTGACCGGCCGGGCTGCGTCGATCTGTCGCGCGACTCGACAGCACCTGGTCGATCAGGCCGTAGCGCACCGCATCCTCGCGCGCGCATGAAATTGTCGCGGTCGGTGTCGTGCTTGATCTTCTCGACCGGCTGGCCGGTGTGCCTGGCCAGGATCTCGTTCAGGCGGTCGCGGGTGTAGAGGATCTCGCGGGCATGGATCTCCATGTCGGCCGCCTGGCCCTGCATGCCGCCCAGCGGCTGGTGGATCATGATGCGCGAATCGCGGCAGCGCGAAGCGCTTGCCCTTGGCGCCGCCGGCCAGCAGCACCGCACCCATGCTGGCGGCCTGGCCGATGCAGATCGTCGAGACATCGGGCTTGATGAACTGCATGGTGTCGTAGATGGCCAGGCCCGCCGTGACGTGGCCGCCCGGCGAATTGATGTACAGCGCGATGTCCTTGTCCGGGTTCTCGGACTCCAGGAACAGCAGCTGGGCGACGATGACATTCGCCATGTAGTCCTCGACAGGACCCACGCGAAGACCACGCGATCCTTCAGCAGGCGCGAATAGATGTCGTAGGCGCGCTCGCCGCGCGAGGTCTGCTCGACCACCATCGGGACCAGGTTCAGGGCGCGTTCGTTCATGGCCGGCGATTCTACCGACCTGGCTACGCCTGCGGCGAATCCCGTGAGTTCGGCGAAGCTGGTTGGGCGATCCGTCACATGGGCCTGGGCCACCACCCAGTCCACGGCCTGGTCCTCGATGCACGGCGGTCTCGATCTGGCGCATCGCGTCCTGGTTCTGCAGGTAGGCGCGCGTGCACTTCGTCCGGATTCGGGTAGGCTCGCGGCCAGCTTCGTCGAGGCGGGCGAAGACGCGTCTCGCGGTCGACCTTGCAGCTTCTCGCGGCGCACCAGCTCGCCGATCAGCAGGCCCAGCATCACGCGGCGCCGGGCCGGCTCCTCGAACGGCTCGCGCGGCGGCATCTGGCTCGCGTCTGTCGCGGCCCATGCGCTGCAGCAGGTCGATCTGCAGCTGCTGGATCTGCTCGTTCGACCAGCGACTTCGGCAGTTCGATCGGGTTGTCGCGCTGCAGGGCCTCGAACACCTGGCGTGCGCAGCTTGGTGCGGACGGCCTCGCGCGGCCTCGCGCTCCATGCTCTTGCGCACTTCGTCGCGCAGCGCCGCCACGCCGCCTTCGGCGATGCCGAAGGCCTGCGACGAAGGCCTCGTCCACCTCCGGCAGCACTTCGCTCCTCGACCGCCTTGCACCGTGAGGTCGAATTCGGCGTTCTTGCCGGCCAGTTCCTTGCGCGCCGTAGTTGTCGGGGAACTTCACCGGCGCGGTCTTCGTCTCGCCCTTGCTCATGCCGATCAGGGCGCTCTCGAAATCGGCGATGGCGCGGCCCGCAGCCGATGCACCACGGGCATGTCCTTGCCCGTCGCCGCCCTCGAAGGCCACGCCGTCGAGCCGGCCGAGCGAAATCGACCACCACGCGATCGCCCTTCTGGCGGCGCGATCCACCGGCGCTATAGGTCACGCGCTGGCGGCGCATGCTCTCGCAGCATGGCATCGATGTCGGCCTCGGTGACCTCGGCGACCGGGCGCTCGATCTCGAGCGCATCGACCGGCTTGACCGTGACTTCCGGCAGCACTTCGATGACGGCCGCGAACTTCAGGTCGTTGCCCGGCTCCATCTGGATGGGCTCGATGCGCGGATTGCCGGCCGGGCGCAGCTTTTCCTTGTTCACCGCATCGCTGTAGCCCTGGCGGATCAGTTCGGTGACGGCATCGCCATGCACCTGGCTGCCGAACTGCTGCTTGATGACCGGCAGCGGCACCTTGCCCTTGCGGAAGCCGCGCACGTTGGCCGTGCGCGACAGGTCGCGCAGGCGGCGATCGACCTCGCCGGCCACACGCGTGTGCGGAATCTCCACCTCGATGCGGCGCTCGAGTCCTGCGGTCGTCTTCACCGTGAACTGCATCGTCGGTTCCTTCCTTGATCGTCAGTATCGATTAATCTGGTGCGAAAGGAGAGACTCGAACTCTCACGGGTTACCCCACAGGCTTCTAAGACCTGCGCGTCTACCAGTTTCGCCACTCTCGCGCGCAAGCGGGAAATGGTGGGCCGTGTAGGATTTGAACCTACGACCAATTGATTAAGAGTCAACTGCTCTACCAACTGAGCTAACGGCCCGTTGAAAAGGGTTGGGGTGGACGACGGGACTCGAACCCGCGACAGCCGGAATCACAATCCGGGACTCTACCAGCTGAGCTACGTCCACCATCGAACACATCTGAAGCAACCAGTCTGGCGCGCCCGGCAGGAGTCGAACCTGCGACCCTCGGCTTAGAAGGCCGATGCTCTATCCACCTGAGCTACGGGCGCCCATGATAAGGCAACGGTTCGACGCGGCCACGCACGGGCTGGTCATCCGCATTCCTGCAACGCCTGCCCTTCCGGGCCGGCCCTCGCGGGGGCGGGAGTATATACGAATCAGCGCAGCCCGAATCCCAGCCTTTTCAACACGGCCACCAGCCGTTCCCGCCCGTGCAGCGCCTCCGGAGTCGGCCACCCGCTTGACGGAATGTTCGCTCCAGACCGACGCCGGCATCCCCTGGCCGCTGTAGAAACCCGCCATCGTCGCGTCATATCGCGCCACGGCTTCATCCTGGGCAGCAAGGTCATAGCGCTCGCGGTGCAGCACCGCATCCTGGGGCAATCTGGGCTTCACGGCGGCAGGCCTGCTCCGGATCCGGGTAGCCCACGCACAGCCCGAAGACCGGGAATACGCGGGGCGGCAGGCCCAGCTCGGCGGCCACGGCGTCCGGGGCATTGCGTACCGCGCCGATGTAGACGCAGGCCATGCCCAGCGACTCCAGCGCGAGTACGGCGTTCTGCGCGGCCAGGGCCGCGTCGATCACGCCGATCAGAAGCGCCTCGAGGTAGTCGAGCCCTTCGGCTTCGATACCCAGTCGCCGCGCCTGCGACTCGATGCGGGCCAGGTCGGCGAGCCAGACGAGAAACAGCGGCGCGGCCTGGATATGCGCCTGGCGTCCGGCAAGCTCGGCGAGGCGTGCCTTGTGGACAGCATCCTCGATGGCGACGACGCTCCAGGCCTGCAGGTTCGATGAGCTGGAAGCCGACTGGGCCGCGACCACCAGCGTCTCGAGCGTGCCCGCAGGCAGCGCCTTCGGCAGAAAAGCGCGCACCGAGCGGTGACCGAGCAGCTGCTCGACCACTTCGTTCAGGCGCAACCCCGGCGGGACCGCCTCAAGTTGGCCGTAGCGATCCTGCCAGGCACGGTCTGCTTCGTTCATCGCACTCGATCCGGACTGTCCGTTGGCCATTATAGCCAGCGATCACGAAGCCGCTGCCTGCTCCAGCGGGAACCTGTTCAGGTACGAGAAATACAGCAACGGGATCACCACGCAGCGTCAGTGCCGTCGACCAGGATGCCGAAGATCAGCGACACGGCGAGCCCGTTGAAAATCGGATCATCGAGGATGAACAGCGCTCCGATCATCGCCGCCGCCGCGGTCAGCACGATCGGCTTGGCGCGCACGGCACAGGCCTCGATCACCGCATCCGCCAGATCCATGCCCTCGCGCGACGCGCCTGGTTGATGAAATCGACCAGCAGGATCGAGTTGCGCACGATGATGCCCGGCCAGCGCGATCATGCCGATCATCGACGTGGCGGTGAACTGCGCGCCCAGCAGCGCGTGCCCGGGCATCACGCCGATGACCGTCAGCGGAATCGGCGCCATGATGATCAGCGGCACGAGGTAGCTGCGGAACTGCGCCACGACGAGCAGGTAGATCAGCACGATGCCTGCCGCATAGGCGATGCCCATGTCGCGGAAGGTCTCGTACGTGATCTGCCACTCGCCGTCCCACTTGATGCCGAAGCTCGCGGCTGTCAGGCGGCTGGCTGATGAAGTACTGCTTCAGCTGCTGTCCACCGATCGGCTCGCGCGACACCTGGCCGACGAGGTCGAACATGCCGTACAGCGGGCTGTCGGACCAGCCGGCCTCGTCACCGGTCACGTAGACGACCGGCATCAGGTCCTTGTGGTGTATCGCCCCGTCCCAGGGGCCGCGCTCCACGCGCACCAGTTCGGCCAGTGGAACGCAGCGCTCCGCCTTGCGCGGCAACGGTCAGCTGCAGCACCTGTCCAGCTGCGCCTGGTCGGCGGCCGACAACCGCAGTCGCACCGGCACCGGATAGCGCGAGGCGTCATCATGAAGCCAGGTCGCATCGCCGCCCGCCAGCGCCACGGCCAGCGCCTCCACGATAGCGGCCTGGATCGACGCCCAGCCGCGCCGCGCGCGCACGGTCGATGACCAGCGTCTCGTGCACGGCCGGGGATTCCACGGACGAGTCGGCGTCCACGATGCCCTCCGTGCCCTGGAAGCGCTCGAGCAGCGCGCGGCCGATGCCGCGCGTGGCCTCATAGTCCGGGCCGTAGACCTCGGCGACTATCGGCGACATCACCGGCGGACCGGGCGGCACCTCCACCACCTTGATGCTGGCGCCGTGGCGGCTGCCTGCCTCGGCCACCAGCGGCCGCAGCTCGCGGGCGATGTCGTGGCTCTTGCGGTCGCGATGGTGCTTGTCGACCAGATTGACCTGCAGGTCGCCGACATTGCTGCCGCTGCGCAGGAAATACTGCCGCACCAGGCCGTTGAAGTTCATCGGCGCCGAAGTGCCGGCATAACCCTGGAAGTCGAGCACCTCGGGCACTCCGGCCACGATCTGGCCCAGTTCCATGCAGCAGCGCGTTGGTCTGCTCCAGCGTGCGGCCCTCCGGCATGTCGACGACGATCTGGATCTCCGACTTGTTGTCGAACGGGCAGCATCTTCAGCACCACCAGCCGCACGACCGCGAGGCCCGCCGACAGCACGACGAGCCAGCAGCATGCTGGCGAACAGCAGCCGCCTGCGGCGCGATCCGTGCCTGTCGTGCGAGGAACGGCCGCAGCACACGGCTGAACAGGCGGTGCAGGCGCGATCGGCCCTCCGCTTTCCGGGCTCGGCGCGTGCGCACCCGTGCTGCCGTGCCGCGCCAGCAGTTTCAGCGACAGCCACGGCGTGACGACCAGTGCCACCAGCAGCGACAGCAGCATGCCGGCCGAGGCGTTGATCGGGATGGGCCGCATGTACGGCCCCATGAGCCCGGTCACGAAGGCCATCGGCAGCAGCGCCGCGATGACCGTGAACGTGGCGAGGATGGTGGGGCCGCCGACCTCGTCCACCGCCAGCGGGATCGCCTCGCGCAGCGAGCGCTCCGCCGCGCTGCATGTGCCGGTGGATGTTCTCGACGACGACGATGGCGTCGTCCACCAGGATGCCGATCGAGAAGATCAGCGCGAACAGCGACACGCGGTTCAGCGTGAAGCCCATCACGCGCGAGGCGAACAGCGTCAGCGCCAGCGTCAGCACGACCGCGGTGCCCACCACGATCGCCTCGCGCCAGCCCAGCGTGAACAGCACCAGCAGCACGACAGCCGAGGTCGCGAAGATCAGCTTCTGGATCAGCTTCTGCGCCTTGTCGGTGGCGGTCTGGCCGTAGTCGCGCGTGACGTCGGAACTCCACGCCTTCGGGGATCAGCTCGCCGCGCAACTGCCTCCAGCCGCTTCGCGACCGCCTGGTGACATCCGCGGCATTGCTGCCTGGCTTCTTGGCGATGGCCAGCGTGACGGCTGGCGCGACCCCGGCTACCGGACCTGCGCTGCCGGGAGGCGCGCCGTGCCAGACGTAGGTCGATGGCAGGTCCGCCGCGTCGGTCACCGTCGCAACGTCGCTGATGCGCAGCGGATTGCCGCCCGAGACGCCGATGACCAGGCTGGCCACGTCGTCGGCCGGGCGAGGAAGCTGGCCGGCCGAGACCGGCGAGACGCCATCGGACCCGACCCGCTCGCCGAGCTGCTGCACCACATCGGCAGCCTCGCAGCGACCGCGTGAGGTCCGCAACAGCAAGGCCGTAGTTGGCCAGTCGTGCTGCGTCGAGCGTCACGAGCACCGCGCGCTCCGGCGCGCCGATCGTGTAGACGTCGCGCGTCCCGGGGATGCGCTTGAGTTCCGCTTCGAGCGAGTGCGCGACGCGCGCGAGATCCGCTGCGTCACGTTGCGGATCGTCGCGTCCACAGCGTCACGCTCATCACCGGCACGTCGTCGATGCCCTTGGGCTTGACGATGGGCTGCCCGACCCCGGCGGCCAGGGGCAGCAGGTCCATGGTTCGAGACAGACCTGGTTGTAGAGGCGCACGAGCGCCGCCTGGCGCGCGACGCCGACCTCGAACTCCACCGTCAGCACCGCAAGGCCGGGGCGCGAGACGGAGTAGACGTGCTTGACCTCCTCGATCTCCGACAGTCGCTGCTCCAGCGGCGAGCTGACCAGCTGCTCGACGTCGCGCGCATCCGCACCGGCGAACGGCACGATCACGTTGGCCATCGTCACGTCGATCTGCGGCTCTTCCTCGCGCGGCGTGACCATCACGGCCAGGATGCCCAGCAGCAGGCCTGTGAGCGCGAGGATGCGGCGTCAGCGGATTGTTGGCAAAGCTGCGTGCAAGTCGCCCGGAGAATCCAAGCCGCTCGCCCGGGACGGGCTCACTCACGATGCGTGTCTCCGCTGGCCTGCCGGGCGCGCAGCGCCTGCAGCGCGACCACCGGATCACGGGCAATGCGCTCACCGGCGGCCAGTCCGGAAATCACTTCCACGCGCTCGCCCTCTTCGCGACCGAGGCGCAGCTGTCGCAGCAGGATGCGATCGTCCTGAAGCACGTAGACGCCCACGAGCTCGCCGCGACGTGCCAGCGCATCGCGGGGATCCAGATGCCGCCCCCGCCGCGCCGGTGGCGCTGCCCGTGCCCGCCGGGAACACGATGCGCACCGTCTCGCCAGGTCGCGGCGCATTTTCCATCCCCGGCAGCAGCGCGCGAATGGTCACGCTGTGCGTGGCCGGGTCCGCGCCGGGATAGACGACCAGGCTTGATGCCTCGACGGAGCGACCATCGTGAAGCTGGACGCGGGCGCCGGGCGCCGAGCGGATCGCCTGGCCTTCACTCTCCGGGACGCGGGCCTCGATACGCAGCCCGGCCGGGTCGTACATATCCAGCAGGAGCTGTCCTGTCGTAACCGTCTCGCCCGGCTCGACATGCCGCCGACTGATCACCCCGGCATAGGGAGCTCGCACCGTCGTGTAGGCCAGCTGCTGCCCGACCTGGGCCAGCTCCGCAGCGGCGGCTTCACGCGCGGCCACGGCGCTGTCGCGCGCCGCCGTGGCCTGCTCGAAGTCCTGCCGCGAAACCAGCTGCTGCTCCACGAGATCGCGCGCCCTGCGGAACCGGCTCTCGGCCTCGGTCGCCTGGGCTTCGGCGGCACGCAACCGGGCCCGCGCCGTCGCCGCAGAAGCCGACTGTTCCGTCGCGGTGATCCGCAGCAGCACCTGCCCCGCCGTCACGCGATCGTTCACGTCCACTTCCACGCGCTCGATGCGCCCCGAGGTCTGCGCGGACAGCGCCGCCGACCGCGTGGCCTGCACGACTCCGTCCCAGCCGCGGCCTGCACCGCCCTCGCCGGCCTCCACGGTCAGCGATTCCGGTGCGGCGGCGGAGACCGGCGGCTTTGCGGCCGGTTCGCCACCGCAGGCGGCAAGCATCGCCAGGGCCAGCAGGCCCGTCGCGCGCATCGTCGACTTGTTCACCGGAATGCGCATCCTTCCTTCGCACCCATCGCCTTGAAGATCTTCGCCGCCGGGCAGAATCCCGTGAAGCTCGCCTGCAGCAGGTTGAGCCCCACGAATGCCGTCAGCAACAGCCACAGGGGTGATACCCACCAGGCCAGCGCCGCGCTGAGCAGCGCGACCAGTCCCGCAAAAGCCATTACCGCCCGATCGATGTTCATCGCTTCTCTCCTTCGTTCTTGAGCCGGTCGATTCCCAGCAGATGCAGCACGTACTTCTCGTAGACGGGCTCGGACGTGCCGTTCCGGATCTTGTAGAGGAAGTACTTCTCGAAGGCCACCTTGGCCAGGTGCACCCAGCGGCCAACCTTCGCCCAGGTGACATTGCGAGGCGGGATCTGCGGCAGCGCGACGAACGCGGCGCCGGTATCCCCCATGTCGGCGAGGCAGACCGCGTTCCAGGTGCCCTCGAAATCGCCGGCCGACCTGCCAGTTCCGCGTCGATGTTGCGCACGAGTGTCGTCACCATCGATTCGATCATGAAGCCGGTCTTCGGCACACCGGTCGGCACGGGCGTCGGTTCCTTCGGCGCAATCGCGACGCAGACGCCCGCGGCGAAGATATTCGGGTAGCGCGTGCTGCGCTGGTGCGCATCGGTGAGCACGAAGCCCCGCGGGTTGCACAGGCCTTCCACCGCGGCGACGGCGTCCACGCCGGCAAACGCGGGCAGCAGCATCGTGAATTTCGTCGGTACCTGCTGTTGCTTCACGACCTTGCCCGCATCGTCCACCTGCTCGACGAGCGATCGCGTCGGCCCGCACCTCCGTGACGCGCGCGTTGGTGAGCCAGGGGATGTGGCGCTGGCGCAGTTCGGACTCCATGAGCCCCTTGGAATCGCCCACGCCGCGACAGTCCGAGGTGGCCCACGTAGGGCTCGCTGGTGACCAGCGTCATCGGCACCTTGTCGCGCAACTTGCGGCGCCGCAGATCGGCGTCGAGGATGAAGGCGAACTCGTACGCCGGGCCGAAGCAGCTCGCGCCCTGCACGGCGCCGATCACCATCGGGCCGGGATCCTTGAGGAAATCCTGGTAGGCCTGCCACGCCTGCAGCGCATGGTCCACCGTACACACGGACTGGCTGTGGCCGCCCTCCGGCCCGAGGCCAGGGATCGCGGCGAAGTCGAGCTTCGGCCCCGTGCAGATGACGAGATAGTCGTACGGAAGCAGGGTTCCGTCGGCCAGCTTCACGCGGTTGGCTGCGGCCTCTATGGTCTGCGCTGGCTCCGGGTGAAAGCGGATATCGCGCTTGCCGAGGCATTGGCCGGCATCGAGCGTCACCTGCTCGCGCTTGCGCCAGCCGACGCCGACCCAGGGATTCGAAGGCGTGAACGCGAACTCCGCGCCACGACCCACGACATGGATTTCATGGTCCGGTCCCAGGGTATCGCGCAGTTCGTAGGCTGCACTCATGCCCCCGATCCCGGCCCCCAGCACGACGATGTTCGCCATGGCTTTCCACTCCTTTCTGGTTGACTGTATATTATTCTTCTCTAATATTAGACGCAACTAATATATGAAACAGGATACTGCCTTGAAGAGGACGGCTGGACGAGGTTCGCAGCCCGCTGCGGCGGGCCCGATGCAGGCACACGCGGGCAACGCCGCGCGAATGCTCAAGGCGCTGGCGAACGAATCGCGGCTGATGATCCTGTGCCTGCTCGTCGAGCAGGAGCGGTCGGTGTCGGAGCTCAACGCATTGTTGCCGCTGAGCCAGTCGGCGCTGTCCCAGCATCTGTCAGTGCTGCGGGAGGATGGCCTCGTCACGACGCGCCGCCAGGCCCAGGCGATCATTTACGGCATCGCCGAGTCACCGGCGCGCGAGATCATCGGGACGCTGCACGATGTCTACTGCGGGAAGGGCGCGGAACTCCGCCGGCTGGAAGGGCGCCGCGGCGGAACCGGGCGTCGTCGCCCGGGTAAAGGTGGTCGGGGCGAGAGGATTTGAACCTCCGACCCTCTGGTCCCAAACCAGATGCGCTACCAGACTGCGCCACGCCCCGACGGCGCCGATGATACCCTACCGGCCGTTTTGACACAGGGGAGCTTGCAGGGCATGACGGCACGGTTGATCGACGGCAAGGCCATTGCGCTGGCGCTGCGCGACAACATCAGGGCGCCAGGTGGCGGCGCTTGCGGCCGCGGGCAAGCGTCCACCGGGCCTCGCCGTCGTCATCGTCGGCGAGGACCCGGCCTCGCAGATCTACGTGCGCAACAAGCACCTGGCCACCGAAGGCGCCGGCATGCACTCCCGGTCATGCGGTGCTGCCGGCCACGGCCACGCCAGCAGGAAGTGCTCGACGTCGTGCAGGCAGCTGAACGCCGACCCGGCCATCGACGGCATCCTGGTGCAGCTGCCCGTGCCGAAGCACATCGACAGCAAGGCCGTGATCGACGCCATCGCCGTCGAAAAGGACGTGGACGGGTTCAACCCCGAGAACCTCGGCCTGCTCGCGCAGCGCACGCCGCGCCTGCGCCCCTGCACGCCCTATGGCTGCATGAAGATGCTGGAACACGAGGGCATCGACCCGAAGGGCATGGATGCGGTGGTGCTGGGCCAGTCGAACATCGTCGGCCGTCCGGCGGCGCTGGAACTGCTGATGCGCGGCGCCACCGTCACCGATCTGCCACAGCCAGCACGAAGGATCTGCATCGGGCCATGTGCGGCGCGCCGACCTCATCGTGGCCGGCATCGGCAAGCCGGAGTTCGTGAAGGGCGACTGGATCAAGCCCGGCGCCGTGGTGCTGGACGTGGGCATCAACCGCCTGCCTTCAGGCAAGGTGGTCGGCGATGTGGAATTCGCGGCCGCGCGACGAAGCGCGCCTCCTAGATCACGCCGGTGCCCGGTGGCGTGGGCCCGATGACCATCGCGATGCTGATCCAGAACACGCTGGAGGCCTATCAGTTCCGCGAAGGACTGGCGAACCGGCGAGCGGCAGTCGAGCAGCCGCTGACGCCGCCGCCTGAAGTCGCGCCTACCGGCGGCGCCAGATCGTCGTGCCGTCGGGGCGGTCTTCCAGGATCACGCCCGCCTCCGCCAGCGCCTCGCGCATGCGATCCGCCTCCGCTGAAATCACGCGACTTGCGCGCC
Source organism: uncultured Pseudomonadota bacterium (assembly GCA_963785055.1). Classification (GTDB taxonomy): domain Bacteria; phylum Pseudomonadota; class Gammaproteobacteria; order Steroidobacterales; family Steroidobacteraceae; genus ZC4RG30. The sequence continues at coordinate 232,327 of CAWATT010000005.1, read as the reverse complement.
GCCAGGCGCGCGGCGATCTGCGCTTCGATGTCCGGCATCGTCCAGCCCGCAGCTCCGGACCTGCCGGGCGCCGGCAGCCGGAACCACTGCTCCGGATCCAGCTGGCACACGCCCAGCACGGCAGCCAGCTCGCGGAACACGGCGCGCCAGCTCCGCCGCCTCCGCCGCAGGTTCGCCCTGCCGCCTTGGGTTCGTTGATCTCGCGCGCCAGTTGCTGCAGCACCGCCAGCGCCTTGGGCGTGTTGAAGTCGTCGTCCATCGCTTCGCGGAACTCGCGCGCGCCAGTGCTCCGCATCCGCGCCGGCATCCGCCGGCGGCAGCGCCGCGCAGCGCGTTGTAGAGGCCGCCCAGCGTCGCGTCGGCCTGCTGCAGCTTGTCCAGCGTGTAGTTGATCGGCCCGCGGTAGTGGCTGGCCACCAGGAAATAGCGCAGCACCTCGGGGTGGCGCAGGTGCGGCAGCACCTCGCGCAGCGTGAAGAAATTGCCCAGCGACTTGGACATCTTCTCGCTGTCGACGTTCACGAAGCCGTTGTGCAGCCAGTAGTTGGCGAAGGCCTTGCCGGTGGCGCCGCAGCTCTGCGCGATCTCGTTCTCGTGGTGCGGGAACTTCAGGTCCATGCCGCCGCCGTGGATGTCGAAGTGTCTCGCCCAGCAGCGCCATCGACATGGCCGAGCATTCGATGTGCCAGCCGGGCCGGCCCGCGCCCCAGGGCGACGGCCAGCTGGGCTCGCCGGGCTTGCTGTGCTTCCACAGCACGAAGTCCAGCGGATCGCGCTTGGCCTCGTCCACATCCACCCGCGCGCCGGCGCGCAGGTCTTCCAGTCGCTTGCCCGAGAGCTGGCCGTAGCCCGCGAAGCTCGTGACCGAATACATCACGTCGCCATTGGCGGCGACATAGGCATGCCCGCGCTCGATCAGCCGCTCGATCAGCGCGACGATCTGCGGCACATGGCCGGTGGCACGCGGCTCGTGGTCGGGCGGCGCAATGCCCAGCTGCGGCGCATCCTCGTCCATGGCCGCGATGAACCGCGCGGTGAGCGCATCGATGCGACTCGCCGTTGCTCGGCGGCGCGGCGGATGATCTTGTCGTCGATGTCGGTGATGTTGCGCACATAGGTGACGCTCGTAGCCGCTGTAGCGCAGGTAGCGCTGCACGACATCGAAGGCCACCAGCATGCGCATGTGGCCGATGTGGCAGTAGTCGTAGACGGTGATGCCGCAGACGTACATGCGCACCTTGCCGGGCTCCAGCGGCGTGAACGGCTCGAGCTTCCCGCTGAGGGAGTTGTGGATGCGGAGCATCGGCGAATCTTACGCGAAGCGCGCGAGGCGCCGCGCGGGCAGGTTGAACAGCGCAGTGCGCGCATTGCCCAGATGCATCTGCCCGATGGGGCTGGGCGCGAATCGGGTGACGACGGGTTCGCGAGGCATCCCTGCAATATAGTCGAACGATGCGCCGCCGACTGCCTCCTGTTCGTTTCCGACCTGCACCTGGATGCCGGTGCACCCGACGCCATCGCCGCAGTTCATCGCCTTCCTCGACGGCGCAGGCGCGGGAGGCTGCGGCGCTCTACATCCTCGGCGACCTGTTCGAAAGCTGGATCGGCGACGACGACGACGAGCCGGCACGCAAGCGCGTCTGCGAGGCGTTGCGCCGCTATACCGCGCCAGGGCCCGCCTGCTACGTGATGTGTGGCAATCGTGACTTCCTGCTTGGCGCGGGCTTCGAAGCACGCACCGGCTGCCAGCTGCTGCCGGACCCGGTGCTGCTCGAATGCGGGTCGGTGCGCGCCTTCGTCTCGCATGGCGACCCGCTGTGCACGGCCGACCATTCCTACCAGGAGTTTCGCAGCATGGTGCGCGACGCGGCGATGGCAGCGGCGCTACCTGCGTCTGCCGCTGGCGACGCGGCGGCTGCTGGCCGATGCTGCCCGCTCCGGCAGCCGCGCGCATACGACCGGACACGCGAGCACATCATGGACGTGGCGCCGGACGCAGTCGATGCCGCCTTCCGCATCGCCGACGCCGACCTGATGATCCATGGACACACGCACCGGCCCGCTGTGCATACGCTGCAGGTCGATGGCCGGGCGCGGACGCGCATAGTGCTGGGCGACTGGTACGACCAGGGCAGCTGCGCTGCTCTTGATGGGCCGACGGCAGCTACGAGTTGCGCTGCGCTGCCGCGTCGGCCGGATCCACGCGTCAGCATCGAGTCGAGCAGCTCGCGCGTGTAGGCGTGCTGCGGGCGCTGCGAACAGCGCGAAGTCTGCCCCCTGTTCCACCACCTCTCCGCCGCCGCAGCACCAGGGTGCGCTCGCACAGATAGCGGGCGGCGGCCAGGTCGTGCGTGACGAAGCAGCAGCGCCAGGCCGCGCTTGCGGCGCTGCGCGTCAAGCAGGTCCAGGATCTGCGCACGCAGCGCTCGCGTCCAGGGCCGAGACCGGCTCATCGCAGATGAGCACGTCGGGATCCGCGATCAGCGCACGCGCGATGGCCACGCGCTGCGCCTGCCCGCCGGAAAGCTGCTGCGGGCGTCGCAACAGGTATTCTCCGTCCGAGACCGACCTCGGCCAGCTGCGCCTGTACGCGCGAGCGCAACCTCGTTGGCCGACAGGCCCGGCGCCGCGACACGCAAGGGCTCGGCGACTGAATCAAGCACGCTGCAAGGATCGGATCCAGCGAAGCCAGCGGATCCTGGAAGACCATCTGCATGCGGCGTCGCTGGGCGCGCAGCTCGGTCGGCGAGAGGATGGCCAGGTCCACGCCCTCGAGCAGCACCTGCCCCGCCGCTGGCAGCAGCAGCCGCAGCAGCGCGCGCACCAGCGTGGACTTGCCACTGCCGGATTCCCCGACAATCGGCCAGCGTCTCCCCGCCCCGCAACGTGAAGCTCACCGATCGCAGCGCTTCGACGTACTCCGGTCGCCATTGCAGCCCGTCCGTGCGCCGGCAACCGCACCGACAGCTCGCGCGCCTCGACCAGCGGTACGGCATCGGCGCGCTCATGGCTGCCCCGCGGCTGTTCCAGCTGCCGCACGGCAGCGAGCAGCATCGCACCGTAGTCGCTCGTCGGTGCAGGCAGCAGTTCGCGCGTCGGGCCGCTGCTCCACGATCGCGCCCTGTTGCAGCACCATCACCCGGTCGGCCATCCGCGCGACCACGCCCAGGTCGTGCGTCACCAGCAGAATGGACATGTCCGCGCTCGCGCCCAGTCGCAGAAGCAGGTCGAGTACGCGCGCCTGCGTGGTGACGATCCAGCGCCGTGGTCGGCTCGTCGGCCAGCAGCAGCGTCCGGGCCCGCGAGCACCGCCATCGCCAGCATCGCCCGCTGGCGCATGCCGCCGGAGAGTTCGTGCGGATACTGGCGCAGGATGCGCTCCGGTTCCGGCAGTTCGACGTCTGCAAGCGCCTGCACGCGCGCGCTCCGGCGCCGCGGAACGCGCCCGTGCCACGATGCACCTGCAGCACCTCGATCAGCTGCGTGCCGATCGTCAGGTACGGATTGCAGCGCAGACAGCGGATCCTGGAACAGCATGGCGATCCGGCTGCCACGCAGGCGCCGCAGCTGCGCCTCGCGTCGGCGCCGGCCAGTTCCTCGCCCAGCGAAGCGCGCACTGCCGGCAGCGCCGCGCGCCCGGCATGGCGAGGCCCAGCAAGCGACAGCAGCAGCTGCGACTTGCCGGAGCCGGATTCCCCGACGATCGACAGCGATCTCGCCCGCGCGCCATCGAGAACGATGTCCTGCAGTACACCGGCACGCCATCCGCGCGCGCAAGGGACAGGTCGCGCAGTTCCAGCAGCGGCTGCGCGTCAGAGGCCATGGCGGTCCCGCAGCGCAGTCGCCGATGCGATTGCAGCAGTACACCAGCAGCATCAGCACCACGGCCGGCAGACCAGCAGCAGCGGCCGCGAGCGCATCTGCGCGGCGCCATCGGCCAGCATCACGCCCAGCGAGGTCAGCGGCGCCTGGGCGCCCAGCCCCAGATAGCTCAGGAATGCCTCGGTGAGTGATCACCGTCGGAATCGTCAGCGTCAGGCAGACGATCACGATGCCGATCAGGTTCGGCACGATGTGCCGCCACATGATGCGCATGGCCCCGAGGCCGGCGATCTCGGCGGCGACCACGAACTCGCGCTGTCGCAGGCCCGCGTCTGGCCGCGCACGATGCGCGCGATGTCGAGCCAGGACACCGCGCCGATGGCGACGAACAGCAGCAGCAGGTCACGGCCGAACAGCACGGTCAGCACGATCACGAACGGCGTGAACGGCACCGAATACAGCACGTCGACGATCCGCATCAGCATGCGCATCCATGCGGCCGCCGAGATAGCCTGCCGCAACGCCCCAGGTCACGCCGATGCACAGGCTGATCAGGCTGGCCGCCGCAGCCACCAGCAGCGAGATGCGCAGCTCCACATCAGCCGCACCAGCAGGTCCCGGCCCAGGTCATCCGTGCCCAGCAGGTGCCAGCCGGCCCACTGCGGCGCCAGGTCGGTGTGGTCCCAGTCGGGCGTGAAGTAATCATGCGGCGAGAGCCACGGCACGAGCAGCGCCTGGCCACGCAGCAGGCCCAGCAGCGCGAGGCTGATCCGGGGCAGACGCGCTTCATCGGTAGCCTCACGCGCGGATCCATCAGCGCCTGGGCGAGATCCGACAGCGAGGTTGGCCAGCACGATCAGCACGCCGTAGAGCACGGTCACGCCCATCACCAGCGTGTAGTCGCGGTTGAACGCACCGTCGACGAAGAAGCGGCCGATGCCCGGCAGGCCGAAGGTGGTCTCGATCACGATGGAACCGGTGATGGCGCCGACAATGGCCGGACCGAGGAAGGCCACCAGCGGCATCAGCGCCGGCCGCAGCGCATGCCGGAAGAGGATGCGGCGTGGTGGCAGGCCCTTGGCGCGCGCCGTGCGGATGTACGGCTGCTCCAGCGTGTCGATGAAGCCCGCGCGCGTGATGCGCGTGACATAGGCGATGTACGGCAGCGCCAGCGCGAGCACCGGCAGCACGAGGTAGCGCGGCGCGCCCCCGCCCCAGCCCCCGCCGGGCAGCCACTGCAGCGTCACGGCGAACAGCAGGATCAGCAGTGGCGCCGCCACGTAGACCGGCATCGAGATGCCCAGCAGCGACACGCAGTCCGGCCAGCGCGATCGACCACGCCGCCCCGGCGCCAGGCCGCCAGCGCGCCCAGTGGAATGCCGACCAGGCAGGCCAGCAGCAGCGCCAGCCCGCCGATGGTCAGGTCGACCGGCAAGCCCTCGGCGATGAGGTCGTTCACGCTGCGTGTCGCGGTACTGGAAGGACGGACCCAGGTCGCCGTGGGCGAGCTGCCCCAGGTAGCGCAGGTACTGCACGGGCAGCGGCTCATCCAGGTGGTACTGGCGCTCCGATGCTGCGCCCGCACCTCCGGCGGCATTTCCTTCTCCGTGTCGAAGGGCCCGCCCGGTGCGAGGCGCAGCAGCACGAACGCCAGCGTGACGATGGCCAGCAGCGTGGGCACGGCTGCCAGCAGCCGCGACAGCACGAAGCGCCACATCGTTAACGGCTCCGGTGCCGAGGTACAGGTCGCGCGAGAGCATGGCGGTCCATGCGGATTGTCCTCGCCAGCCCTGCACGTGGGTCGCGCAGCAGGTGCCGGCTGTGGTAGTAGTAGATCGGGACATAGCACGGCGTCGTCATTCAGGATGCGCTCGGCCTCGTTGGTACAGCGTTCGCGCGCTCGACGGCGATCCGTGGCGTCGATCGCCGCCTTGCACCGTGGCGGTATAGCGCGGCATTGTCTGTAACCCATGTCGTTCTGGCCACTGCCGGTGCAGCGGCAGTGCGAGGAAGGTCAGCGGATCCGGGTAGTCCCCGATCCAGGCGTAGCAGAATACAGCCGCAGCTTGCGGATGTTCCGGTTCTGCTGGTGCACGCGCCATTCCTCGTTGGCCAGCCGCACGCGCGCGCCCAGGTTCATGCGCCACATGGCCGCCATGCGCCTCGATCATCCGGCGCGTGTCGGGCGTCGGCGATCGGGATACTCAAGCTCGACCTCGAGCGGGTTTTCCGCCGAATAGCCAGCCTGCGGCGTAGAGCTCGCGCGCCTGCGCATGCCTCGCGTCCCGCGTCAGCGTGCGCCCACTCGGGCTCACGGCCGGATAGCCCGGCAGCGGCGGCACGATGCCGTAGGCCGGCAGCGTACAGCCCCTTCAGCAGCTTGCCGGTGAGCATCTCGCGATCGATCGCCAGCACCATGGCCCGTCGCAGCGCGCACGTCATCGAACGGCGGGCGCGTGATGTTCATCGCCAGCATGAAGGTGCCGAAATACGGCGCGAGCCGCACCTGCTCGCCGAGGCGCTCCCGCAGCCAGTCGATAGTCCTCGATCTGGAAACGATCGGTCACGTCGAGATCGCCGGCGAGGAATCGCGCCGTGGCGGCTGCAGTGTCGGTCAGCGGGATGGTAGGTGACGGCCTGCGAGCCGCACGGCGGCGGCGTCCCAGTACCGCGGATTGCGCACCAGCGTCGATCGGCCCGGATCGCCGTGCGCGTGCAGCACGAATGCGCCATTGCCGACGATGTGCCCGGCTGCGGTCCAGGCCCGACCGTGCGTGCGTCACCGTGGTCTCCGCTGCAGCGGCATGAACCAGCGTTGGTCAGCAGATAGAGGAAATACGGCGTCGGCGCGGCCAGCCGCACTTCCAGCGTGTGCGTCATCCAGCGCCTGCACGCCCAGCGGTATCCGGCGGCGCCTTGCCCGCCGATGATCTCCGCGGCACCGACGATCGGCACCAGCTGCTGTGCAACCGGCGAAGCCGTTGCCGGATCCACGATGCGGCGCCAGGCGATAGACGAAATCCCCGGCAGTGCACCGGATCGCCATTGGACCAGCGCGCCTCCGGGCGCAGGTGGAAGCGCCAGGTCAGTCCGTCCGGCGAAACTCTCCCAGCGCCTCCGCGACGCCCGGCACGATGTGGCCCGCCGGATCCAGGCGCACCAGCCCCTCGAACAGGTCATCGAGCGATGGATCAGGCCGGCCACATCCTCGTTCAGCGCCGGATCCAGCGTGCGGGGCGACTGCGAGAGATGTCGGTGCAGGTGGCCGGCCGCGACGCGCGCGTCGATGGCATCTGCGGACAGTTCGCCACTGGCGCGCCGGTCGCCGGATCCGCCACAGGCAGCCAGCAGCAGGCAGCACAGCAGCACTGCCCTGCCACTGCGCTCACGCCGCGGCAACCTCTTCGGGCACGCCCGAATGAAAACGGAACTGCGGGTCCGGAGAGGTTGCAGTTGCGCCTCTGACTCGCGAGACTGTCCAGGCGCGATCCAGCTGCTGCGGTCCGCCAGCCCGGCCTCGACCGCTGCGCGGCCCGCGCCAGCATCCAGGTACAGCCCTGCATGGCGCCGTTCCGACGCGGCGAGATCCGCGTAGAAGCCCGCCAGTGGGCTCCGGCAGCTAGCGGCGCGAGCACTTCGAAGCGCTCGCAGGATCGCGCCTCGATCAGCGCGCCGCAGAGCAGCAGGTCGAGCTTGCGCTGCGGCTCGCTGGTGGCAAGCCGCGGCCCGCAGTCCGCCCGGCATAGCGGCCCGGCGACAGGCGCCGGGCCGGCACTGCCAGCCGCGCCATCAGCTTCTGCACCTGCTCGAAATGACGCAGTTCCTCGCGTGCCAGCCGCGCCAGCGCCAGGCACAGCGCGCGGTCCTCCGGATAGGCGAACATCAGCGCCAGCGCCGTCGAAGCGGCCTTCTTCTCGCAGTTGGCATGATCGACCAGCAGCGTCCGCCAGTGCGCGCGCCGCATGCAGCGACCCAGGCGCGGGCGTCGCGCGCCTGCAGTATCGCCAGCGGCTCGCGAAGGCCCGCGCATCAGGCCGCCGCCGCGCGGGCCTGCGCGCCGCCTCGCGCAGCACGGCTTCGGCCTGCGCGCCGTGCTTAGCGATCCGCAGGGCGCTTGGCCAGCAGGCGTATCGACCAGCGGCTGCCAGCCGCGCGACGGCCGCCGGCAGCCGCGGCACGGGCTGGTTGCGGTGCTTGTAGATGATGGCCATGGGATTGGTGTCGGTGAACGGCTTCTCGCCGGCCAGCATCTCGTACAGGATCACGCCCAGGCTGTACAGGTCGCTGCGCTCGTCCACCGGCTCGCCATGACCCTGCTCCGGGCTCATGTAATGCGGCGTGCCGAAGATGATGCCCGGGTCGGTGATCTCCATCTCCATCGCCGCATGCTTGGCGAGCCCGAAATCCGACAGCGCGATGCGCTGCGTGCCGCGCATCAGCACATTGCCGGGCTTGAGGTCGCGGTGCAGCGCGCCGGCCGCATGCAGCGTCGGCCAGCGCGCCGGCGATCTGCGCGGCGAGATCCAGCGCATCGGCGGGCGAGATGCCGGCTGCGGATGCGCCGCCGCAGGTCGCCCTCGGGGAAATACTCCATCGCGAGGTAGGCGTGGTCGTCGGCCACGCCCAGCTCATGGCAGCGCACGATGCTGGAGTGATGCAGCCGATGGGCGATCTCGTATTCCTGCAGGAAGCGCTCGAAGGACTGGTCCACGCCGGCACTCGTCGCGCACCGATGGCGTCACCTTGATCACCATCAGCGAACCGGCCTTCTCGCTCTCCGCCAGATACAGCTGCGACACCGAGCCGCCCGCCAGGCGACGCACGCAGCGATAGCCGGGAATGCGCACGGCACCGAAGCGCCGCGACTGCCTCCGCCTCCGGCGAGACCCGCCAGTCGGCCTGGGCACGCCTGCTGCACGCGCGCGGCCTCGGCCAGCACCTCGATCAGCGTCGTCGTGCGCGAAGCGCTGCTTGGTGAGCACGCGCGAAGGCGCCGAAGATGCGCGCCTCGCGCGCCGCCTGGCCGTCCCGCTGCTGCGGCGAGGAACACGATCGGGCGCGAAGCCGCGCCGCGCGGCCAGGTCCTGCAGCCAGTCCAGGCCCTGCCCGCCCTGCCAGTCCTGATCGATCAGCACGGCGTCGTAGCCCTGCGCGAGGAACTCCGGCGGCAGCGGCGCCCGTCGCGCGCGTGGAGCGCATGACCAGGTCGGCATCCGGCCATTCGCAGGTGACGTGATGGCGGATCAGCGCACGGTAAGCGGGCATCCTGGACGATCAGCAGCAGTCGCATGGCCCGGCCGCCTGACGCCGTGGCTGGCTCAGTTCACCGCCTTGAGCGGGCTGTCGCGCCGCTGCGACTTGGCGCCGTCGGAGCGTTCCTGCTCCAGGCGCTGCAGGTATTCCGGCGTGATGTCGCCGGTGACGTACTCGCCCGGAGAAGCAGGACGTGTCGAATTCGGTGATGGTGGCGTTGTCGTGGCGGCAGGCGGCCACCAGGTCTTCGAGATCCTGGTACAGCAGCCAGTCGGCGCCGATCTGGCGCGCCACTTCATCGACGTCGCGGCCCGCGGCGACCAGCTCGGAGGCCGCCGGCATGTCGATGCCGTAGACATAGGGATGGCGCACCGGCGGCGCCGCCGAGGCGAAATAGACCTTGCGGGCGCCGGCCTCGCGCGCCAGCTCGATGATCTGCGCGGAAGTGGTGCCGCGCACGATGGAGTCGTCCACCAGCAGCACGTTCTTGCCGCGGAACTCCAGGTCGATGGCGACTGAGCTTGCGGCGCACCGACTTCAGGCGCTGCTCCTGGCCCGGGCATGATGAAGGTGCGGCCGATGTAGCGATTCTTGTTGAAGCCTTCGCGGTACTTGATGCGCAGCTTCTGCGCCAGCTGCAGCGCGCAGGTGCGGCTGGTGTCGGGGATCGGGATCACCACGTCGATGTCATGGTCGGGATGCTCGCGCTTGAGCTTGTCGGCCAGGCGCTCGCCCATGCGCATGCGCGCGCGATACACCGAGATGTTGTCGATGATCGAGTCCGGGCGGGCGAAGTACACGTACTCGAAGATGCAGGGCGTGTGGCGCGACGGTGGGCACGCACTGGCTGGTGTGCAGCCGGCCCAGCTCGTCGATGAACACGGCCTCGCCCGGCGCCACGTCGCGCACCACCTCGAACGACAGCATGGTCAGCGCCACGCTTTCCGAGGCCAGCATGTATTCCATGCCCCGCGCGCTGCGGCGCTGACCCAGCACCAGCGGCCGGATGCCGTGCGGATCGCGGAAGCCCAGGACGCCGTGACCGATGATCATCGCCACCACGGCATAGGCGCCGCGGCAGCGACGATAGACGGCATTGACGGCCGCGAAGATGTCGGCCGGCGTGACGCGCGGCGTGCCGACGCGCTGCAGCTCGGAGGCGAACACGTTCAGCAGCACTTCGGAATCGGAACGGGTGTTCAGGTGGCGGCGATCCTCGCGCATCAGCACGGCCGACAGCTCGGCGGAATTGGTGAGGTTGCCGTTGTGACCCAGGCAGATGCCATAGGGCGCATTCACGTAGAAGGGCTGCACTTCCGAATCGCTGTTGCCGCCGGCCGTGGGATAGCGCACATGGCCGATGCCGACGTTGCCGCGCAGCGAATCCATGTCGCGCTGGCTGAACACATCGCGCACCAGGCCCCGCCCCTTGGCAGGCGAACAGCTCGCCGCCATCGGCGGTCATGATGCCCGCGGCGTCCTGGCCGCGATGCTGCAGCACGGTCAGCGCGTCATAGAGCTGCTGATTGACCGGGCTTCGACCGACGATGCCGACGATTCCGCACATGTGGCCTCCTGAAGACCGTATCCGTCGAGCCTCTCCTGCGACCGGCGCTCGCAGGCGATCACCCGCCATCGCCCGCGAGCATGTCCGCCACTGGCTCCACCTGCGGCACCAGTCGCGACTTTCCCACCATGCCTCGCCATCCAGCTTCACGGTCTGTGCCAGCACAACCAGGACGCCGACAATGACGACGCCACGCAGCAGGCCCAGCACGAAACCCAGCAACCGGTCCAGTGCCGCTGAACATCGACAGCCGCGACAAAGTGGTTGACCATTGCGCCGATGATGCCGCCGACCACCAGCACCGCCGACGAAGACGATGCCGCGACCGGCCCAGAGACCATAAGGCGCCTGCCGCAGCGCACCGCCCAGGTCCAGGGCACGAGCAGGGGCCGAGTTTCCAGGCCAGCCAGACGGCGAGCACCCAGGTGACCAGCGAGCAGACTTCCCGCAGGAAACCCCTGTATCAGCCCGGCGACTGCAGAAACAAGCACGATGGCGATGATGATGTAGTCGAGCGCGACCATGGGTATCCGCAAAGCGTCATCAGCCCGGACGAGCCGCGATTCTACACTTGGCCTGCATTCTCTCAGGGCGCGACCAGCGATGCCTTGTGACCTGCAGCCGACAGCCGCGACTGCAGGGCCTACGGCAGCCGCACGGTCGCCGACCGGACCGGCGCGGACGCGATACAGGTCCTTGCCCTTGCTGCGCATTGGTCCGCGCAACCGTGATCGCTGAAGCCCGCCTTGCGTCAGTGTCGCGCGCCAGCCGCTCGCGCATTGGCGCGCGTGCGAGAAGCTGCCCAGCTGCATCCACCACTGCCTCTGCGCTGGCACGGGCCTGCAGCTGCGGCACGGGATCGTCTGGCGCGGGCGCTGCGGCCGCTTCGACATCTGCGGGCATCGCTCGCGTGCACTCGCGTGCCGTCGATCTCGGGCGTTCCCTGAGCTGCGTCGCGCTCGGATGCCGGCAGGCGGCGTCGGCGATGTCCTGCGTCGCAGCGGGGCGGCGCCGATTCGCTGCTCTGCGGCGTCAGCGTCGACTGGTCCTGCGTGCGCGTGGCGGCCGATCGACCCGAGTTCCAGGCTGATAGGTGCGCAGCGGCGGCCCTTCGGCAGCTGCGTCCGGCCGGACTCCGTCGCCGCGGATCTGCCCCGGACCGGACAACATCTCCGGCACCACGATCGACCAGCAGCTGCCACCAGGATCAGTGCACCGGTCAGGCGTTCTTTGACGTGGACCTCTCCACGGCGTCAGTATAGGCCGAGCGATCTCCAGCGCCGGTGCCACGGTCAGGAACGATCCACAGACGACGATGCGATCGCCCGGCCGTGCCTGCCCGGCCGCAGCACGCATGCCTGCAGCAACGTCCGGCGCACCTGCCCGGCCGTCGCGAAATCGGGCGAGCGCGCCGCCAGCTGCGCGGCAGTCAGGCCGCGCGGCGCGTCGATGCCACAGAGGATCCATTCGGTCGACCGCCGCGGCAAGCTCGGCGCGCAATCGCGCCGACGTCCTTGTCGCCCAGGATGGCGGCCACCAGCAGCGTGCGACCGGCACAGGGACGCTCGCGCAGGTTCTGCGCCAGCACCGCGGCCGCGGGCTCGTTGTGCGCCACATCGAGTATCCACTCGACCGGTCCGGGAACCACCTGGAAGCGCCCCGGCAGCTGCAGCAAGCGCAGAGCGCATGACCGATCGCGCCGCTTCTCGAGCGGCACGCCCATGCCCGAGCAGCGTCGCGATGGCCGCCGCCGCATTGGCGAGCTGGCGCTTCCCTGGCAAGGCCGGGTAGCGGCAAGCGAATCGAGTGCTGCGCTCGCGCTGTGAAACGTCCAGCGCCGGCTCGAGCCGCTGCCACACGCCAGTGTAGTCGCGCACCGGCGCGCAGCGCGCGCGCACCGATGCGGCGCGGCCTCGGCCGCGACCACCGGGCGTCATCGGCGGATCGGCAATCACCGCGAGCTGGCTCCCTGCGGAAGACGCCGGCCTTCTCGCGCCCGATCTGTTCGATGTCCGTGCCCGAGCCAGTCGCGCATGGTCCAGGCCGATCGAGCAGACGATGGCCGCCTCGGCATCGACGATGTTCACCGCATCGAGCCGTCCGCCCAGACCCACTTCCAGCACGGCGAACTCCACGCGCGCGCTCGCGGAAGATCCACAGCGCCGCCAGCGCGTTGTACTCGAAGAAGGTCAGCGTGGTGTCGCCGCGCGCCGCCTCGATGGCCTCGAACGCGCGCGATCAGCTCGTCATCGGTGGCCTCGGCGCCATCGACGCGGATGCGCTCGTTGTAGCGCAGCAGGTGCGGCGAGGTGAACGCGCCCGCGCGTAGCGCCGTGCGCGCGCAGCAGCGCCGTCGAGGCAGGCCACCGTGGAGCCCTTGCCGTTGGTGCCGGCCACGATGATGGTGCGCGGACCGATACGGCAGCAGCCGCAGGCGCTGCGCCACGCTGCGCACGCGCGCGAGCCCGAGGTCGATGGCCCTGGCCGTGCACGGTCTCCTGCAGGCGCAGCCAGTCATCGAGGCTGCGCGGCCGCGCACTGCCATGGCGAGCTGCGGCGGGCAGCGCCGGCGGTCGGGCAGCGCCGGCTGCTTCATCAGCAGGCGCAGCAGGCGCGCAATCGTGATCGCGCATGTCGCGCCGGTCGATGATCAGGTCGATCGCGCCCTTCTCCAGCAGGAACTCGCTGCGCTGGAAGCCTTCCGGCAGCGTCTCGCGCACGGTCTGCGCGATCACGCGCGGACCGGCGAAGCCGATCAGCGCGCGCGGCTCGCCGATGTTGATGTCGCCGAGCATCGCGAGGCTGGCCGACACGCCACCGGTGGTCGGGATCGGTCAGCACCGAGATGTAGGGCAGGTGCGCTTGCGGCCAGCCGCGCCAGCGCCGCGCTGGTCTTGGCCATCTGCAGCAGCGACAGCAGCGCCTCCTGCATGCGCGCGCCGCCGGTGGCCGAGAAGCACACCAGCGGCGCGCGATCCGCGATGCAGCGTTCGACGGCGCGGTGGAAGCGCTCGCCCACCACCGAGCCCATCGAACCGCCGAGGAACGCGAACTCGAACGCGCAGGCCACGACCGGCTCGCCGTGCAGGCGTGCCGGCCATGGCGATCAGCGCGTCCTTCTCGCCGGTGGCCTTCTGCGCGGCGGCAAGCCGGTCCTTGTAGCGCTTGCTGTCCTTGAATCGCAGCGGATCCTCGGGCGAGCACGTCGGCGCCGATCTCGACGCCGGTGCCCGGATCGAGGAACCGCGCCAGCCGCTCGCGGGCGCGCGATGCGCATGTGGTGGCTGCACTTCGGGCAGACGTGCAGATTGCGCTCCAGCTCGGCGCGGTACAGCACCGCATCGCAGGCCGGGCACTTGATCCACAGCCCTTCGGGCACCGAACGCACGCGACGCTCGGTCTTGATGCGCGAGGGCACGATCTTTTCGAACCAGGACATGCGCTATTCCATCAGGTCCGCCGGACAACCCGGCGGGGACGCGCATGATATCGGAATCGTCCGGCAGGCCGAACACCGGCCGGATAATGCACGCGCCAGAGGTACAGGCCCTGCGGCGGCGCGGTCGCCGGCGCCAGGCGGCGGTCGCGTGCCGGCCAGCAGCTCGGCGGCCAGGCCCGGGCGGCGCCTCGCCCTGCCCGACTGGATCAGCAGGCCGGCGATGTTGCGCACCATGTGATGCAGGAAGGCATTGGCGGTGCACCTCGAGCAGCACGAAGTCGCCCGCGCGCTGCACGTCGAGCTGCATGAGCTTGCGCACCGGTGAGCTTCGCCTGGCATTCGGCGGCGCGGAAGGCGCTGAAGTCGTGGGTGCCGACCAGCAGCTGCGCCGCGGCCTGCATGCGGCTCGACCTCCAGCGGCTGGTGCACGAAGGCGGCGCGGCCGCGCGCCAGCGCGGGACGCGCACGGCGCGATTCAGGATGCAGTAGCGGTAGGTGCGGGCCAGCGCGCTGAATAGCGCGCGTGGAAATGCTCCGGCACCTGCGCGCGCCCAGCGCAGCGCGATGCCGGCGGCAGATAGGTGTTGGCGCCCGAGCACCAGCGCGCGCTCGCTGCGCATCGCGTCGCGTGTCGAAATGCGCCACCTGTGCGCGCGCGTGCACGCCGGCGTCGGTGCGACCCGCGCACGGTGACTTCCACGGGATGGTCGCAGCACGCGGCGCAAGCGCCGCTTCGAGGCTTGCTGGACCGCGGCGAGCGCCCGGCTGGGTCTGCCAGCCGGCGAAGTCGCTGCCGTCGTACTCGATGCCGACGGCGAAGCGGGTCATCCGCGACTCCGGCTGGGCCTCCGCAGTACTCAGCCGGGGATCGAGTCGATCAGGCGCTGCGCTTCCTGCTTCTGCGCGGGCGAGCCTTCCTGCAGCACCTCGTTGAGGATGTTGCGCGCGCCATCCGGATCGCCCATGTCCATGTAGGCGCGGGCCAGATCGAGCTTGGTGCCCACTTCGCTCATGGTGACCGGCTCGAGATCGCGCGTGGATCGGCATCCGGCGGCAGGCAGTCCGGCTCGATGCCGCTGCGTGCGCCTGAGGATGCGCCGTCGACCGGCTGCTCGGGCGACGCCGACGTCGAGGTCGAGGCCGAGATCGGCTCGGTCAACAGCCGACTGCGCTTGCCGGTCTCGGCCGTGGCCGAGAGGTCGGTGGCGTCGAGTTCGAAATCGAGCGGCGACATCCGCGAGGTAGCGCCGCTATCGCCGGCGAAGTCCGCACCAGCGGGCAGCAGTTCGGTGGGCTGGTTGGCCTTCGCGGCCCGGCGATAGCAGGCGCCGCGAGGTCTCGTCGAGGCCGGCGACCAGCGTCGGCGCATCCGTGGCTTCCAGCGCCTGCGTCAGGCGGCGAATCGTCCAGGCATTGAGTCCGTGCCGGTGTTCTCGAGCTTGCCCAGGTCGAGGCCCAGGTCATCGAGCGCAAGCTCGGCCGTCTGGTCCGAGCGGGTGCACCGAACTGCAACTGGGCGTCGAGCTTGCTGACGCAGCGTCTGTCGCCGGCGTCGAACGCCGGCTGCTCCACGGTCGGGCCCTCGGACCCGTCAAAGCGCTGCGTGCCGCCGTCGTCCCCGAAGCCGGGCTGCGACCATCTGGCGCGTGGTGGCCGTGCGTGCCGGATCATCGCCACGCGCCGGATCGTCCAGCGTGAAATCAAGGGCCGTATTGCCGGTTGGATCGCGATCGCCCAGGCCGCCGCGAGCGCAGAACCCAGGTCGAGATCCACGGCCGCCATCGGGTGTCACGCGAGCACCGTGGGCTCGCCGTGCAGGTCGAAATCGACGCGGTTCTGGCCGCCCTCGAGGTTCAGGTCGACGCCGGCGGGACCCAGCGCCGGATGACGCCTGGGCGAACAGCGCATCCTCGGGCGCCAGCTGCTTGCCCATGATGACGATCTTTTCCCACTCGCCGGGCTCGGCCAGGCTCGCGGGTGCTCGGCCAGTTCGCGCGGCGGTCTGCAGGAACTGGTCCTTGTTGCCCCAGACGAAGAACACTTCGAGCAGCTTGAGCTTCAGGTCGCGGCGCTCCGGCTCGCGCTGGATGGCGATGCGCACGAGGTCGGCAGCCTGGTCGTACAGGCCGTAGGCCATGTGGAAATCGGCTTCGGCCAGCGGATCGCCCTGCTCGAGCGCGGCCGTCGCGTCAGCAGCAGGCAGTGACGCATGCGGCGAGGCGTCGTCCAGATCGACCGTGCGCGTGTCCTGGCCGGTAAAGGACAGCCGCTCCTGCGTGCCCGAGCCTCTTCGACGACGATGGTCGGATCCTCGCACTCGCGGCGGCTTGCGCAGCGGGAAAGTATCGGAAGAGGGCTCGCGTCCCAGCGGCAGCGAATCGGCCACCATGGTGCCGAGGCGCCGAGTCGAAACTCGGTGCGGCGCTGCGCCGACGCAGCGCACGAACGCCCATGAGACCGCAGCACCAGCGCGAGCAAGCCGACAGGGATGTACCAGAACTTGCGCAGCAGGTCGAAAAGACCCGGCTCGGGTGGCGCCACGGGCTGCGCCGCCGCCGCAACCGGCTCGGCGTCGCGGCGCTCGGGCTGCGGCTCTGGCGCGGGCTCTTCGGCGACCGGGAGCATCCGTCGCGGGCGCGGCTTCTACCGGTGCTTCGGCGGCCGGGGCCGGGACGGGTTGCGCCGCGGGAGCCGGAACCGCCACATTGCCGGCCTGCAGTCGCGCCAGTTCGGCATTGCGCAGCTCGAGCAGGCGGCGTGACTCGGCCAGTTCGGTCTCCAGCTGGCTCACGCGGTCGCGCAGCGCCTGGGATCCCCGGTGCCGGTGTCGGCTGCACGGACTGGCCGAGGGGACAATCAGGCGCAGGCGCGGCGTCGGCCGCAGCTGCAGTCGCCGTCGCCGCCGCGCTCCGTTCCAGGCGGCCGATCTGGCGGCGAACTTCGCTGGACGGCTTCGCCCGGATCCACGGCCGCGACCGCGGCAGCGTCCGGCAGGCGCAGCACGGCGCCCGCTCGCAGTAGGTTGATGTTGCCGTCGAAGGCAGACGGGTTGGCGCGGATAGATGGCGATCATCGCGCGATCGGTCTGCGACGGATCGCCGGCCACCTGGCTGCCGCGCAATGGCGGACAGCGTATCGCCGCGACGGACGACGTAGGTGCCCTCGGCGCCGCCTGCGGCGGCCACGGGAGGCGGCGCGCACGGCGCGGCGGGTGCCCGGCGCGGTCCGACCGACCGACCCACTGCGCTCGCCTGCTCCAGCCACCGGCGCTGCGAGCGGCGCAGGCGCCGCGGCGCCCGGGCGCGAACACGGGCGGATCGAACAACACCGTGTACTCGCGCACCTTGCGGCCGCGCGCCCAGGTTCGCCTCGACCAGCAGCGTGGCGAAGGGCTCGGTCATCGGCGACGCCGATGTGAGCTGGATCACGTTGCGGCCATCTGCACGTCGCGCCCGGGCGACCTGTGATGCCGGACAGGAAAGCCGGATAGTCCAGGCCGTAGCGGCTGAACGTTTCGCGCGAGGCGATCTGCGCGCGCAGGCTGCGCGAGCTCCTCGGGCGTGGCGCCGATCAGCTCGATTTCCGCGTTCAGCGGCGCATTCAGCGCGGACTTGAGCTGGATATCACCCAGCCCCAGGGCGAGCGAAATGCCGGGCAACAGCGCCAGCAGCGAAGGCGCCGTGCCTACGATCTCTAAGACGCATCAGGACTCCCCAAAGACTGCTGGCTCGAGATCGAATCCCTTGATAAAAACATATAGCTTGGATCCGATATCTCGCCTTGACGCTACGCCGCAGCAATATAACTTAACCTACAAGTACTCGCGAACCAAAATTTCGGCGATCTGCACACTGTTGGTCGCGGCACCCTTGCGGACGTTGTCCGACACGATCCACAGGTCGAGGCCGCGCTCATGACGAGATATCTTCGCGGATCCGTCCGACATAAACCGTGTCGTGGTTCGCTGCCTCGGTGGCTGCCGTGGGATACCCGCCGGGCTTGCGCTCGTCCATGACCGTGACGCCCGGGCGCCTTTTCCAGCAGCTGCGCGGGCCTCGGCGGCCGTGAGCTTGCTGCCGGGTCTCGATGTGCACGGCTTCGGAATGGCCGAAGAACACCGGCACGCGCACGGCCGTGGCATTCACCAGGATGGTCTTGTCCTCGAGGATCTTCTGGGTCTCCCAGAACATCTTCATCTCTTCCTTGGTGTAGCCGTTGTCCAGGAACTTGTCGATCTGCGGCACGCAGTTGAAGGCGATCTGCTTGGCGATCACCTTCGGCTTGACGGTCCTGGCCGTTCAGCAGCGCGGCGGTCTGCTGCGGCCAGTTCGTCCACGGCCTCCTTGCCCGCGCCCGAGACGGACTGGTAGGTGGCCACGTTGATGCGCGTGATGCCCGGCCGCATCGTGCAGCGGCTTCAGCGCCACCAGCATCTGGATGGTCGAGCAGTTCGGGTTGGCGATGATGCCGTGCTTGCGGTACTGCGCGATCGCCTGCGGATTCACCTCCGGCACGACCAGCGGGATGTCGTCCTGGTAGCGGAACTGCGAGGTGTTGTCGATGACGACGCAGCCGGCCGCGCCGGCCTTGGGCGCGTACTTCGCGGACACCTCGGCGCCCGCGGAGAACAGGCCGATCTCGGCCCGCGAGAAATCGAAGGTCTCGACGTCGATGCACCGGGCAGTGACTTGCCGCGGAACTGCACGCGTCTTGCCCAGCGAGCGGCTGCTCGCCAGCGGAAACAGCTCGCTGACCGGGAAATCCCGCTCCTCGAGAACGCTGATCATGGTGTCGCCCACGAGGCCCGTGGCCCCGAGCACCGCAACCCTCCAACCCTTGCTCATCGTCTTCCTCTACTGACTGTTCGCCGCAGTGCGGTCCAGATGACGGGCGTCGATGATCGCACATCCGCGTTCTGCGCCCGATGCCGCAGGTAATGATCCATCAGCACGATGCGCCAGCATCGCCTCGGCGATGGGCGTGGCGCGCAGGCCGACGCAGGGATCGTGGCGACCCGTGGTGACGACATCGACCGGATTGCCGGCGACGTCGATGGTGCGGCCCGGCACCTGGATGCTGGAAGTCGGCTTCAGCGTGACGTGCACGATCACGTCCTGGCCGGTGGAAATGCCGCCCGAGGATGCCGCCGGCGTGGTTCGACAGGAAGCCCGCGGGCGTCAGCTCGTCGCGATGCTCGCTGCCGCGCTGCGCGGCCACTGGCGACGCCGTCGCCGATCTCGACCGCCTTGACCGCGTTGATGCCCATCATCGCGTGCGCGATGTCGGCATCGAGCCGGTCGAACACCGGCTCGCCCAGCCCCGGCGGCACGCCGCTGGCGATCACGCGTGACCTTGGCGCCGACCGAATCGCCCGTCGCTGCGCAGCTTCCAGATGTAGTCCTCGAGCTCCTGCGATGCGCGACGGGTCCGGGACAGAAGAACGGATTGTCGTAGGCAGCCGCCGGATCGCGCGGCTCGATCACGAGCGCGCCCACCTGGCTGAGACGTAGCCGCTGATGCGCACGCCGAGACGTTCGGCCAGGTACTTGCGCGCGATCGCGCCGGCCGCGACGCGCATGACGGTCTCGCGCGCCGAGGAACGCCCGCCGCCGCGATAGTCGCGCAAGCCGTACTTCTGCTGGTAGGTGTAGTCGGCGTGGCCGGGGCGGAAGCGGTCCTTGATCTTCTCGTAGTCGCGCGAGCGCGCGTCGGTGTTCTCGATCAGCAGGCCGATGGGCGTGCCGGTGGTCACGCCTTCGAACACGCCGGAGAGGATGCGCACCGCGTCGCCTTCCGCGCTGGCTGACGAACTGCGAAGTGCCGGTGCGGCGGCGGTCGACGTCCGCCTGCAGGTCTGCCTCGGCCGAGCGCGCAGGCCGGGCGGACAGCCATCGACGATGCAGCCGAGCGCCGGCCCGTGGCTCTCGCCGAAGGTGCGTCACCACGAAGGACCTGCCGAAACTGTTGCCTGACACACGCTCGCCTCAGTGACCTGCGAACCCGCCGCCGCAGCTGCTCGCGCCGTCAGCAGGAACACACCGCCGCCGCCGCGCTCGAACTCGAGCCACATGAACGGCAGCTGCGGAAACGCCCGCCGCACGCGCGTCTCGGTGTTGCCCACCTCGACGACCAGCACGCCCTGCGGGCGTCAGGTGCCGCGCGGCCTCCCGCAGCAGGACCCGCACCGCGTCCATGCCATCCGGCCCCGAACGCAGTGCGCCGGCCGGCTCGTGGCCGATACTCCGGCGGCAGGCCGCGCATATTCCGCTGCGCCCACGTAGGGCGGATTGCTCACGATGATATCGTAGCGGCGCGCCCTGCCAGCGCCGGAAATAGTCCGATTCCAGCAGTCGCACGCGGCGTGTGAGGCCGCAGCGCCCGGCGGTTGATGCGCGCCACGGCGAGCGCGTCCGGCATCGATGTCCACCGCATCGACGCGCGCCTGCGGAAAGGCCAGCGCGCAGGCGAGCGCAATGCAGCCCGAACCCGTGCCGAGGTCGAGCAATCCGGCGCACCCGCGCCGGCTCGACCCAGGGCGTGAACCGCTGCTCGATCAGTTCGGCGATGGGCGAACGCGGAATCAGCACGCGCTCGTCGACATGCAGCGGCAGTCCGGCGAACCAGCAGCGCTGCGTCAGGTAGACAGCCGGCATTCGCTCCCGGATCCGGCGCTCCAGCAGCGCCTCGAATCGCGCTGCTGGCCGCGGCACCGAGCGGCTTGCCATGATCGCGCTGCGTCGAGCGGCCGCTGTCAGCCGCAGCGCATGCGCCAGCAGCGCGGCCGCATCGTCGCGCGGCCGTCGTCGGTGCCATGCCCATAGTGGAGGCGCGCGCGCTGCAGACGCCGCACGGCGTCGCGCGCCGCAGCGCGCTGCCAACGGTCAGCGCCGGTGCGCGACCGCGCGCTGTGGGATAATCGCGCTGATGCTCAAGAATCGCTCCGCGCTCTGATCTCGGCTCGATCGCCGCTGGCCGCCGCGGCTGGCAGGCTACATGGTGTCGCGCCAGCTGGGCGAAGCGCCGGTGCCCCGACTTGACGGCGGCACCGCCCTGCCCCAGCCCCGACCGGTGGCGCCATTCTCGCTCACCGACCAGCTCGGCGCGCCTTTCGGCAACGCAGCGGCTCGCCGGCCACCCCAGCACTGGTGTTCTTCGGCTTCACGCACTGCCCCGACGTCTGCCCCACGACGCTGGCCCTGCTGGCCCAGCTGTCGCGCGACCCGGCGCTGCCGGAGCTGCGCACCGCTGTTCGTGACCGTCGATCCGGCATCGCGACACGCCGGACAGTCTGCGCCAGCTATGTCGAGGCCTTCGGCGGCGACCTGACCGGCCTGCGCGGCGACAGATGCCGAGCTCGAACCGCTCGCTCACGAGCCTCGGTGCGGCGCGCTCGGTGCGAGCCACTGGCGGGCGGCGATTACCCGTGTCGATCACTCCGCGACGCTGTTCTACGTCGATGCCCAGGGCCGGCTCGCCGCCGTGTTCACGCCGCCCTTCACGCTGCCGACGCTGCGCGCTGACCTCGCCCGTCTGGTCGCCGACTGACTCGCGAGCCTGCCGGGCATGCGCTCACCCTTCGTCCTGCTGCAGCACGTGCTGCCGCAGCACCTGATCTCGCGCGTCGTGCTGGGCGCACACGCGCGTGCGCTGTCGCGCCGGTCAAGAACGCGCTGATCCGCGCCTTCGTGCGCGGCTTCAGGCCGGACATGTCCGACGCGCAGCAGGACGGACCCCTTCGGCCTACCCGCAGCTTCAATGCGTTCTTCACGCGCGCGCTGCAGGCAGCGGCGCGCGGCCGCTCGCCGGCGACGCGGCCACGCTCGTCAGCCCCGTGGACGGCACGGTGAGCCAGCTGCGGCGCCATCGACGGCAACCGCCTGCTGCAGGCCAAGGGCCATCACTACACGCTGGAAGCGCTGCTGGCTGGCGCTGCGACCAACTGGGCGCGCAAGCTTCCGCGACGGCAGCTTCGCGACCATCTACCTCGCGCCCTACAACTACCACCGCATCCACATGCCCTGCGACGGCACGCTGCGCGAGGCCTGGTACGTGCCGGGCCGCCTGTTCAGCGTGAACGCAGTCACCGCGGCCGCAGGTGCCGCGGCCTGTTCGCGCGCAACGAGCGCGTGGTGCTGCTGTTCGACGGCCCGGCGGGCCGTTCGCGCGTGATCTTCGTCGGCGCGCTGAACGTCGGCAGCATGGCGACCGTCTGGCATGGCGACGTCACGCCGCGCCGGCCGCGCCGCGTCACGCGCCTGCCGCTGCCCGCCGAGGCGGAGCGCACGCTGCCGCGCGGCGCGGAGATGGGCCGCTTCAACATGGGCTCGACCGTGATCCTGCTGTTCGCGCCGGAGCTCGCGCGCGCTTGATGCGGCGCTGGTCCCGGGCAGCGACGCTGCGGCTGGGCGAAGCGATCGGCCAGCTGCTGCAGCCGGGCCCAAGAAAGTGAGCGCGGCCGACTGGCGGCCGCCCGCATCCATCGGGACGCTGCGGCGGCGCGCCGCATTGCTCGCTGCGACGCGGCACTTCTTCGCCGACGCGCGGCGTGCTCGAAGTCGAAACACCGGTCGCTGGGTCGCAGCGCCGTGACCGATCCGCAGCTCGCCTCGCTCGCGGTGCAGCGCCGTTCCGGAACGCTTACCTGCAGACCTCGCCCGAGTACGCGATGAAGCGCCTGCTCGCGGCCGGCAGCGGCGACATCTACCAGCTGTGCCACGTGTTCCGGGCCAGGAAGAGCGCAGCGCGCTGCACAACCCGGAATTCACCATGGTCGAGTGGTATCGGCTGGGCTTCGGCCTGCGACAGATCATGGCACTCGAGACCGCGGCAGCTGGTCGACGCGCCTGCTCGTGGCCGGAGGCCAGCCCGCGCGTGCCATCCGGTGGATCCTGCAGCTATCGCGATGCGCTGTCAGCGCGAACTGGGCTTCGACCCGTTCCCGGCCAACGACGGTTCGCTGCGACGACGCGTGCCTCGGAGCTGGGACTCGCGCAGCAAGCCGTGCCGCGACGCAACGCGTGACGAGCTGCTCGACTTCCTGGTGGCGCGCGGGTCGGGCCAGGGCTGGGCTGCCGGTTGCCTGACCTGGCTGCACCACTATCCGGCCTCGCAGGCGGCGCTGGCGCGCTCGATCCGGCCGATCCGCGCACCGCGCTGCGCTTCGAGCTGTATGCACGACGGCGTCGAGCTCGCCAATGGCTTCGTGGAGCTGGCCAGCGCGAGGAGCAGCGCGCGCGCTTCGCGGCAGACCGCGCCGAGCGCGAGCGCCGCGCACTGCCCGACACCGGCCATCGATGAGTCGCTGCTGGCCGCGCTGGCAGCACGGCCTGCCGGCCTGCGCCGGCGTCGCGCTGGGATTCGACCGGGTGGTGATGCTGGCCGCTGGGCGCACGCCGCATCGACGAAGTGCTGGCCTTCCGCTGGGAACGCGCCTGAGCCGGCGCGGCGCGCGGTCGCCGGACGCGACTACTTCGCGCGGGAGATGTACTCGCCGGTGCGCGTGTCGATCTTCAGCATTTCGCCTTCGTTGATGAACAGCGGCACGCGCACCACGGCGCCGGTCTCGAGCTTGGCCGGCTTCTGGCCGCCGGTGGCGGTGTCGCCGCGCACGCCCGGATCGGTCTCGACGACCTTCAGGTCGATGTGCGGCGGCGGCGTCACCACCAGCGGCACGCCGTTCCACAGCGTGACGATGCAGGTGATGCCGTCCTTCAGCCACTTGCGCGTTGTCGCCCACGGCGGCCGCGCCGGCGGTGTACTGCTCGAAGTTGTCCGGCACCATGAAGTGCCAGAAGTCGCCGTCCGCGTAGAGATACTGCATGTCGGTGTCGACCACGTCGGCGGCCTCGACGCTGTCGCCGGACTTGAAGGTGCGCTCGATCGTGCGGCCGGTCTTCAGGTTGCGCACCCGGACGCGGTTGAAGGCCTGGCCCTTGCCGGGCTTGACCATCTCGTTCTCGACGATCGCGTAGGGATCGTTGTCGAGGAGGATCTTCAGGCCGGACTTGAATTCGCTGGTGCTGTAGCTGGCCATGGCGCTCTCTGATTAAATGCGCGCCGCGATGCATAGCGGGGCGGCGAATGATAGCGGCTGAACCCTCCGGCCGCCACACGGCGGACGACGCCGCCTGGCAGCGGGAGCTGGCGCGAGGCCGATGCGCGATCCGCTGGAGCTGCTGGCGCTGCTTGGCCTGGACCCCGGGCAGCTCGCGCCGGCGCGAGACTGCCGAGTCGCTGCAGGCGCCGCTGCCGCGGCTTTCCGCTGCGGGTGCCGCGTGGCTTCGTGGCGCCGCATGCGTCGCGGCGATCCGCTGGACCCGCTGCTGCGCCAGGTGCTGCCGGTCGGCGCCGGAGCTGCTGCCGGTGCCGGGCTTCGTCGACGGACCCGCTGGCACGAGGCGCCGGCCGCGGCGCGCGCCCGGCCTGCTGCACAAGTACCAGGGGCGGGCGCTGCTGGTCACCACCGGCGCCTGCGCCGTGCATTGCCGCTACTGCTTCCGCCGGCACTACGACTACGGAGCCGACCAGGCCAGCGACGGCGCAGCGCCGCTGGGACGACAGCCCTTGATGCACGTGCGCAGGCGACGCCTCCGTCGACGAAGTGATCCTCAGTGGTGGCGATCCGCTGTCGCTGGGCAATGCGCGGCTGGCCGCAGCTGCTGCGCAGTCTGCCAGGCGATCCCGCAGCTGCGCCGCGATCCGCATCCACACGCGCACGCCGATCGTGCTGCCCGTCGCGCGTCGATGCGGGGCTGCTCGACGCACTGCGCCGCGGTCCGGTGACGAGCTCGTCATCGTCGTGCACGCCAACCATGCCGGCCGAAATCGATGCGGCCGTCGCCGCAGTGCCCTGCGGCGAGTTGCGCGGCGTGTCGACGCGCTGCTGCTGAACCAGTCCGTGCTGCTGGCCGGCGTGAACGACGACGCCGGCGTGCTGGCCGACCTGTCGCACGCGCCTGTTTGCGGCGGCGTGCTGCCGTACTACCTGCACCAGCTCGACCGGGTGGCCGGCGCCGCGCACTTCGCGGTACCGGATGCACGCGCGCTCACGCTGCTGGCCGGCAGTCAATGCCCGCCTGCCCGGCTACCTGGTGCCGCGCCTGGTGCGCGAGGTGGCCGGAGCGCACCGGGAAAGCTGCCGCTTGGCGGCAGCACGCGACTTCGGCGCCTGACTGTGCCTGAGCTCACATATCCACTGACTCGGGGCTCCGGCTAGCACTCATGGGCCGATCGCCCGGAGAGCCCCTTGTCCGATATCGCTGCCGTTCCGCTGGTCGTCGTCAGCAGCTCGCGCGATCCGGTCGAGGCCCTGAACAGCCTGCTGCGCCGCAAGGGCGTCCCGGCGCACTGCACCTGGATTCCCGCCGTGCAGGACCTTCCGGACGCGCTCGAGCAGCTCAATCCGCGAACTGCTGTTCTGCGTGACCGCACGACGGCAGCGAGCTGCGGACGGTGGCGGAGGTGCGCGACCAGCGTCGCCGCCGGATGTGCCGCTGCTGGTGATCCGTTCCGAAACTCACCGAAGAGGCCATCGCGGCGGACATGGCGCTGCGGCGCGCGCGACAGCCTCTCGCTGGACTGCCCGGAACGCGTCCATGCCGTGATCGCCCGCGAACTGAAGGCCTACCGGATCGAGCGCGCGCTGCGCGACACGCTGCATGTCCGCACAGGACTACCGCGCGCAGCTGGAGACCGTGCTGACGCGATCGCAACGACGCGATCGCCCAGGTGCAGGAAGGCATCCTGGTCGAGGCCAACCGCGTCCTGGCTCGACCTGATCGGCGCCCCCGACGCGAGAGCCGTCGTCGGCCAGCCGGTCATGGATCTTCTTCGACGAAGCCAACCATGCGGCGCTGAAGGGCGCGCTGGTGGCCTGCCTGCAGGGTCGCTGGAGCGACCATTCGCTGCGCGCCGAGCCTGCTGACCGCCGATGGCGGCATCGCTCGGCCTGGAACTGGTGCTGACGCTGGGCGAGCGCGACGGCGAACCCTGCGTGCGCCTGATGGTGCCGGCGCAGAAGCGCGACGAGCAGAACATCGGCCGCGACCTGGCCGATGCCGTGCGCCGCAATCCGCGCTCCGGCCTGCTCTACCGCGCAGCCGCTGCTCGAGGCGATGCAGAACGCGCATCGCCACGCCCGTGCAGGGCGGCGCCGCTACCTGGTCTGCATGCGGCCGGACAACTTCGCCAGGCTCGAGCGCGACGCTGGGCGTGTTCCGCAGCGAGGAGTTCATCGTCGCGCTGGCCGCGCTCGCTGCGCGCCCAGCTGGCGCCCGACGGACCTGCTCGGCCATTTCAGCGGCGCCGGGCCTGCTGGCGCTGATCGAGCGCGGCACGGCGCGCGACGCCGAGCTCTGGGCCGAGCGGCTGCTCGAGAAGGTCCGCCGCCAGAATTCGCCGTTGGCGACCGAACCGTGCAGGCAACGCCTCGGTGTGCATGGGCTCGCCGTGGTGCCCAACTGCCGAGCGGCAAGCTCGAAGCGATGATCAGCGACGCGCTGGACGCGGTGCGCAGCGCGCTCGCGCAGCGGGCGGCGACCAGGTCTGCGCCATGGTCAGCGCGCCGACACCGACGCGCGCGTGCAGGCCTACGACGCGGTCTGGGTCAAGCACATCCAGGCGGCCCTGGCGGAGAACCGCTTCCGCCTCGTGCAGCAGCCCATCGCCAGCCTCGCCGGCGGCGGCGATGCCGATGTTCGACATGCTGGTGCGCATGCTCGACCGTCAGGGCAAGGAAGTCCTGCCCTCGGAATTCATGCCCGCGGCCGAGCGCAACGACCTGCGTCGCGACGATCGACCGCTGGGTGATCATGGCGGCGGCGCGGTTCGCACGGCGCACCAGGCCCGGCTGCCTGTTCGTGCGCTGTCGCGCGCCAGCGCGCTGGATGCCGGCACTGCTTCCCTGGCTGGAGGGTCCAGCTGTCGACCTGCGGCTCGAGCCCAGGCGACTTCTGCATCCAGGTCACCGAGGACGATCGCCGCGCGACATCCGGCCGAGACGCGCAACTGGCCACGGGCGCTGAAGGACCTGGGGCTGCGCTTCGCGCTGGAACACTTCGGCACCGGCATCGATCCGCTCGGGCTGCTCGAGACGCCTGCCGCTGGATTTCGTCAAGATCGACGGCTCGCTGATGCAGGGGCTGCACCGACGACGAGCTGCTGCAGTCGAAGGTGGGCGCCTGATCGATGCGGCCCGCGAACGCGAGCATCGAGACCATTGCCGAGCGCGTCGAGGATGCCAACACCATGGCGGTGCTGTGGCAGCTGGGCGTGCAGCACCTGCAGGGCTTCCTGATCCAGGCGCCGGAAGAAGTCGTGATCATCGGCACCAGCGAGGCGCAGACCGCGCCAGGCAGCAGCACGGTGCGCTCAGGTGCTCAGCCAGCTTCCAGCCGATCCACCTTGCGGTAATTGCGCGACAGCATCGCCGCCGCGCTGCGCGCGCTCACCGCGATACGTCTGCCAGCTCCTTCCAGCTGAGCGTCATGCTGCGCTCGCCGCACCAGACCACCAGCTTCTGGCCCTTCGCCAGCGTGGCCACGGCAACGAGCACTTCCTCGCGCGTCTCGCGCCTTCTTCGTGGGAATGCCGAAGATGCTTGTTGCCCTTGCCGCGCGGCATCTCGGGCACCTCGGCAGCCGGGAACACCAGCAGCCGCCCCTCGCTGTTCACCGCCGCGATCACGAGCGTCGTCGGCCGTGGCCACCGGCACCGGCGGCAGCACCTGCGCGTTTTCGGTGAGCTTGCAGCACGGCCTTGCCGGCGCGCATCGCGCGAGTGCAGCTCGCTCGAGCTTCACGGTGAATCCGTAGCCGGCATCGGTGGCCAGCAGCCACATCTCCTGCGGCTCGCCGATGGCGACAGCCGGCGAACTTCGCGCCATCGGGCGGATCCAGCCGCCCGGACAGCGGTTCGCCCTGGCCGCGCGCCGACGGCAGCGTATGCGCCGGCAGGCTGTAGGCAGCGGCCGGTGCTGTCGAGGAACACGGCCTGCTGCGTGCTGCGGCCGCGCGCCGCGGCCAGGAAAGCCATCGCCGGTCTTGTAGGACAGCGTCCGCGGATCGATCTCGTGGCCCTTGGCCGCGCGCACGAAGCCGCCGGTGGACAGCACCACGGTCACCGGCTCGTTGGCGACCAGTTCGGTTTCCTCGATGGCCTGCGCCGCCTCGCGCTCGACGATGCTTCGAGCGACGCGCATCGCCGTACTCGGCTTCGCATCGGCCTCGATCTCGTCGCGCACCAGCTTCTGCAGCTTCGCCTTGCTCTTGAGCAGCGCCTCGAGCTCGTCGCGCTCCGCGGCGAGCTTCTGCTGCTCCTCGCGGATCTTCATCTCCTCGAGCTTCGCCAGGTGGCGCAGCTTGGTCTCGAGGATCATCTCCGCCTGTTCCTCGCTGAGCTTGAAGCGCGCCATCAGCTTCGGCTTGGGCTCGTCCTCGCGGCGGATGATGCGGATCACCTCGTCGAGGTTGAGGTAGACGATCAGCAGGCCGTCGAGCAGGTGCAGGCGACGCGTGACCTTCTCCAGCCGGTGCGCGAGCCGGCGCTTCACCGTGCCGATGCGGAACTCCAGCCAGCGCGACAGCAGCTCCTTCAGGCCCATCACCTTGGGCCGGCCGTCCAGGTCGATGACGTTCAGGTTGACCCGGTAGCTGCGCTCCAGGTCGGTGGTGGCGAACAGGTGCGCCATCAGCTGCGGGATGTCGACCCGGTTCGAGCGCGGCACGATCACGATGCGCACCGGATTCTCGTGGTCCGACTCGTCGCGGATGTCGTCGACCATCGGCAGCTTCTTGTCGCGGATCTGCTGCGCGATCTGCTCCTGCAGCTTCGAACCGGAGACCTGGTGCGGCAGCGTCGTGATCGACGACGTTGCCGGTTTCCTCGTCCATCTCCCAGGTGGCGCGGGCGCGGTAGCTGCCGGTGCCCGATTCGTAGAACTCCAGCAGCTCGGAGCGCGGCGAGACGATCTCGGCGCCGGTGGGCAGGTCCGGCCCCTTCACGATGCTTCATCAACGCCCTGGTCGTGGCCTCCGGCTCATCCAGCAGGTGGATGCAGGCGCTGCGCGACCTCGCGCAGGTTGTGCGGCGGCACGTCGGTGGCCATGCCCACGGCGATGCCGGAGGCGCCATTGAGCAGCAGGTTCGGCAGCCGCGCCGGCAGGATCAGCGGCTCCTCCAGCGTGCCGTCGAAATTCGGGCCGAAATCCACCGTGCCGGCGTCGATCTCGGCCAGCAGCACCTCGGCATAGCGCGTCAGGCGCGACTCGGTGTAGCGCATCGCCGCGAAGGACTTCGGATCGTCGGTGGAACCCCAGTTGCCCTGCCCGTCCACGATCGGATAGCGATAGGTGAACGGCTGCGCCATGTGCACCATGGCCTCGTAGCAGGCCGAGTCGCCGTGCGGATGGAACTTGCCGATCACGTCGCCGACGGTGCGCGCCGACTTCTTGTGCTTGTTCGGCGGCCGACAGGCTCAGCTCGCTCATCGCGTAGATGATGCGTCGCTGCACCGGCTTCAGCCCGTCGCCGAGCACCGGCAGCGCGCGGTCGAGGATCACGTACATCGAGTAGTCGAGGTAGGCCTTCTCGGTGAACACCGCGCAGCGACTGGCGCTCGACGCCTTCGAAATTCAGTTCCTGGTCCTTCACTCACGACGATCACATCCGCGAGATTGCCCTTCTGCTCCAGCCAGTCGCGCCGGTCGGCCGCGCGCTTCTTGGCCAGCAGCATGTCCATCATCTGGTCCGCGTCGTCCTTCGGCGCTCGACCGTCAGCTGCACCAGCCGGCGCGTGGCCGGATCCATCGTGGTCTCGCGCAGCTGCAGCGGCGACATCTCGCCCAGGCCCTTGAAGCGCGTGACCACCGGCTTGGCGCGGTTCTTCTCCGCGGCGAGCCGCGCGATGAAGGCATCGCGCTCGGCATCGTCCAGCGCGTAGCCCACCTGCTTGCCCGCATCGATGCGGTACAGCGGCGGCATGGCGACGAACACATGCCCGTTCATCACCAGCGGCCGGAAATGCCGCAGGAACAGCGCGCACAGCAGCGTGGCGATGTGCTGGCCGTCGGAATCGGCGTCCGCCAGGATGCAGATCTTGTGGTAGCGCAGGTCGGCGATGTTCGGCGAGCCCGGATCCACGCCGATCGCGATGCTGATGTTGTGCACTTCCTCGGACGAGGCGACCTGGCCGTGCTCCAGTTCCCAGGTGTTGAGGATCTTGCCGCGCAGCGGCATCACCGCCTGGATGTTGCGATCGCGCGCCTGGCGCGCCGAACCGCCGGCGGAATCGCCCTCGACCAGGAACAGCTCGGAGCGCTTCGGATCCTGCGTGGTGCAGTCGGCCAGCTTGCCCGGCAGCGCCGGCCCCGCCACCGCGCGCTTGCGCGTGACGCGCTGCGCCGCCTTGAGCCGTTCCTGCGCGTTCTCGATGGCGTACTGCGCAATGCGCTCGCCGGCATCCGGATGCTGGTTCAGCCACAGCGCCGTGCTGTCGCGCGCATAGCCCTCGACCAGCGCCGCCGCCTCGCGCGAACCCAGGCGCTCCTTGGTCTGGCCGGCGAACTGCGGATCCTTCATGCGGATCGACAGCACGAAGGAGACGCCGTTCCAGATGTCCTCGGGCGTGAGCTTCACGCCGCGCGGCAGCAGGTTGCGGAACTCGGCGAACTCGCGCACCGCGGCGCAGACGCCGGAGCGCAGGCCGTTGACGTGCGTGCCGCCGCCGACCGTCGGGATCAGGTTGACGTAGCTCTCGGCGATGAACGCGCGACAGGTTCGGCGCCCAGGCCAGCGCCCATTCCACCGCGTCCTGCGCGGAACCCTGCTTGCCGGTCAGTGGCTCCTTCGGCAGGCGCTCGGTCTTGCCGAGCTGCTCCAGCAGGTATTCCGCCAGCGCGCCGGTGTAGAACCATTCGTCCTTCTCGCCGGTGGCCTCGTTCTCGAAGCGCACCCGCAGGCCCGGGCACAGCACGGCCTTGGCCTTCAGCGTGTGGCGCAGCTCGGCGACGCGAAGCGGTCGGTGTCGAAGAACTTCGGATCGGGCCAGAACCGCACGGTGGTGCCCGTGTTCTTCTGCCCGACCGTGCCGATCTCCTCCAGCTTCGAGGTGCACCTGGCCGCCGCGGAAGCCGATGTTGTATTCCTTGCCGCCGCGCCGCACCCAGCACTCCAGCTGCTTCGACAGCGCATTGACCACCGACACACCGACGCCATGCAGGCCGCCGGAGAACTGGTAGTTGGCGTCCGAGAACTTGCCGCCGGCATGCAGCCGCGTGAGGATCAGCTCCACGCCGCTGACCTTCTCCTTCGGATGGATGTCCACCGGCATGCCGCGGCCGTTGTCGGTGACCTGCAGCGAGCCATCCTTGAACAGCGTCACCTCGATCAGGTCGCAGTGGCCCGACAGCGCCTCGTCGACGCTGTTGTCGATGACTTCATGCGCGAGATGGTTGGGCCGCGTGGTGTCGGTGTACATGCCCGGGCGGCGACGCACGGGGTCGAGGCCGGAGAGCACCTCGATATCAGACGCACTGTAGGACGGGGTCATTCCATCTCGGCGGGGAGAAAAATTACGGGCGCGCGATGATAGCAGCCGACGCCGGCGCGCAGCTCAGATCCCATAGGCCAGCCGAAGCAGGCGCAGCGGATGCTCGGGTGCCCCCAGGCCCTTCAGCGCAGCGGCGAACTGCCGCGCCGCCTGCGGACAGTCGCTGCCGTAGTGATCCGGCTGCGATGACTGCAGCTTCTGCACGACCGGGCGCGCGATCGCCTCTGACGCCTCCCGTGTGCGCCGGCGAAGTCCATAGACCTCGCCGTGTCCCGAGCACCCCTCGTGCAGTTCGATCTGCGTGCCTGGAACCAGCGCGAGTACATCGCGGGCGCCCTTGCCCAGACCCTGCGCGCGCAGGTGGCAGGGCTGGTGGTAACCGACACGGCCAAGGCTGGCTGCGAAATCCGTGCGCAGCAGTCCGGCCTGATGGCGCCACCACAGGTACTCGAACGGATCGAACACGCGCCGGCTCACGGCCAGCACCTCCGGATCGTCCGGGAACAGCAGCGGCAGGTATTGCTTGAACATCAGCACGCACGAGGGCAGCGGCGCGACCACGTCAAAGCCGCGGTCGACCAGGCCCTTGAGCTCTGGAATGTTGGTTTCCTTGATACCGGGCGATCAACTCCAGGTCGCCGGCCTCCCACTGCGGCATGCCGCAGCAGCGCTCCTGCGCCGCCAGGTCCACGGTGATGCCGTTGTACTCGAAAACGGCCACCAGGTCCTCGGCTATCGCCGGCTCACTGTAGTTCGCGTGACAGGTGGTGAAGAGGATTACCCGGCCGGTCGTCTCGGGCGTATCCAGCGGTTCGATCGCGGGACGGCTGCGCCGCTGCAGCCTGTCCCGTGCCGAATCCGCATGCAGCGGCGGCAGCGGCGCGCGCGGATGCACGCCCAGCGTCCGGTCCAGCAGGTTGCGACCAACCCCGGTCCGTCCGAGCAAGTTGACCAGCGGCGCGACGACCGGAATCCCCGCGATTCGACCGACGGCCTCGGTATCCGCGAGCAGGCGGTCCGCGCGGGAAACCGGCACGGCGCGGCGGCGCACGGCCTTGGTCCGCAGCATCAGCTGCGGAAAGTCGACCTCGAGGGCATGCGGTGGAACATAGGGACAGCTCGCCCCGAAGCAGCGGTCGCACTGGTAGCAGTTGTCGGCCACCTCCCAGTACACGGTGCGCGGCAGGCCTGAGGCCCTGACGCCCGGCGTGCGGTCGAAGGCCTGGAACAGCAGGGGGAATGCGTGGCAGTGGCCCGCGCATCGCCGGCAGCCGTTGCAGATACTCGCGACGCGATCGAGCTCCGCCGACAACGCCTGCTCGTCAAGCCAGGCCGGATCACGCCAGGGGACAGGGTGCCGGGTGACAACGAGGGGATCGCCGCCCAGGCCCGTGCCGACCTCGCCCGTGGCGACCTCCTCCGGGCCGATGTGCGCACTCAATTTCGAGGCTTGTCCATGCGTCGACGAAAGTTGCGCGGAACTCTAGACTTGGGTGGAGCTGAACGTCAACGCAGGATCCGGAAAGACAGCACATGCCACGCAAGCCGCGCAATGAGTCCGCAGGCGATGAGCCCAGCCTCGCACCGGACTTCGAGAAATCGCTGCAGGAACTCGAGGAGCTCGTCGCGCGCCTGGAACGCGGCGACCTGCCACTGGCCGAGGCGCTGGCGCTGTTCGAGCAGGGCGTGGCCTGACGCGGCAGCTGCCACACGCACGCTGGCCAGGCACAGCAGAGCGTGGAGATCCTGCTGAAGGAAGGTGGCGTGGCACGCCTCGCGGCCATTCGATCGCCGGAAGGCGATGCCGGATGACTGAGGCCACGGCGCTCGACATCGCGGCTCGCGACGTGGCGACAGCGCTGCGAATCAAGGCTGGAAGAGCTGCTCGCGCCGAACGATCCGCCGACGAGCGCGTCTGCAACGAAGCCATGCGCTACAGCGCGCTGGGCGGCGGCAAGCGGCTGCGTCCCGTGCTGGTCTATTGCACCGGCGAGGCGCTCGGCGCGCCGCTCGACGCGCTGGATGACGCCGGCCGCCGCCGTGGAACTGCATCCATGTCTACAGCCTGGTGCACGACGACCTGCCTGCGATGGACGACGATGACCTGCGCCGCGGCCGCCCCACCTGCCACAAGGCCTTTGACGAAGGCACGGCCGTACTGGTCGGCGATGCGCTGCAGGCGCTGGCCTTCGAGGTGCTGGCCGGCACAGCCGACTCGCCGGTCGCGCCGGCGCTGCACGACTGCAGCAGATGCAGGTGCTCGCGCGCGGCATCGGCACCCATGGCATGGCTGGCGGCCAGGCCATCGACCTGGCCGCCGTCGGCAGGCAGCTGGACGCCGGCAGCGCTGGAGGACATGCACCGGCGCAAGACCGGTGCCCTGATCCGAAGCCAGCGTGCTGCTCGGCGCGATTGGCAGCGGGCGTTACAGGCGGCGCGACTGCTCGAGGCGCTGGCGCGATACGGCGCCGAGCTGGGACTGGCCTTCCAGATCCAGGACGACGTGCTCGACGTCGCCGGCGATGTGCAGCAACTCGGGCAAGACAGACCGGGGCGGACGCCGTGCGCGGCAAGCCCACCTACCCCAGCGTCCACGGACTGGACGAATGCGCAGCGACTGGCGCTGCACCACCGGGACCAGGCAATAGCGGCGCTTGGACCGCTGGGCGAGCGAGCGCGCAGCCTGCTCCAGCTGGCCCGATTACGTCGTGGACCGCAGCAACTGAGGGCGCGGCGCCCCGGGCCGTTCCCCGGTAGACTGCATGCCATGGGAGAACGCCAGTATCCGCTGCTTGAGCGGATCGAATCGCCGGCCGACCTGCGCGGACTGGGCCCGGCCCAGCTGCAGCAACTGGCGGACGAACTGCGCGAGTTCCTGATCCAGACCGTGGCCACCCGCGGCGGGCATTTTGCTGCGGGCCTGGGCACGGTGGAGCTGACCATCGCGCTGCACCACGTCTTCGACACGCCGGAAGATCGCATCGTCTGGGACGTGGGCCACCAGGCCTACCCGCACAAGGTGCTGACCGGCCGGCGCGACCAGCCTGCAGTCGATCAAGCAGCGCGGCGGCCTCGCACCCTTCCCGAGTCGCGCCGAAAGTCGCTTACGACACCTTCGGCACCGGACACTCGAGCACCTCCATCAGCGCGGCACTGGGCATGGCGATCGCCGCTGCGCGCAAGGGCGAGGACCGTCGCGCGGTCGCGGTGATCGGCGACGGCGCGATGAGCGGCGGCATGGCCTTCGAGGCGCTGAACCACGCCGGCACGCTGCCGGCCGACCTGCTGGTGGTGCTCAACGACAACGAGATGTCGATCTCCGAGGGCGTCGGCGCGTTGTCGCGCTACTTCGCGCGCGTGCTGTCCGGTCGCTTCTATTCGCACGCTGCGCGAGGGCGGCAAGAAGGTGCTGAGCCAGATGCCGACGATGCGCGAGCTGGCCGCGCCGCTCCGAAGAGCACATGAAGGGCATGGTGCTGCCCGGGCACGCATGTTCGAGGAGATGGGCTTCAACTACATCGGCCCCATCGACGGCCACGACCTGAAGGCGCTGGTGCCGGCGCCTGACGCAACATCCGCGACCTGAAGGGTCCGCAGTTCCTGCACGTGGTCACGCGCAAGGGCAAGGGCTACGCGCCGGCGGAGGCCGACCCGATCACCTGGCACGGGCCCGGGCCCCTTCGATCCGGCCAGCGGCACCATCTTCAAGGAAAAGTCCACCGGACCCACCTACTCGCAGGTCTTCGGCGACTGGCTGTGCGACATGGCCGCGCGCGACCCGCGGATCGTCGGCATCACGCCGGCCATGCGCGAGGGGTCGGGCCTGGTGGAGTTCTCGAAGCGCTTTCCCGATCGCTATTTCGACGTGGCGATCGCCGAGCAGCACGCCGTGACCTTCGCCGCCGGCCTGGCCTGCGAAGGGCTGAGGCCGGTGGTGGCCATCTATTCCACCTTCCTGCAACGCGGCTACGACCAGCTGATCCACGACGTGGCGCTGCAGAACCTGCCGGTGGTCTTCGCGCTGGATCGCGCCGGCCTGGTGGGCGGCGATGGCGCCACGCACCAGGGCAGCTTCGACATCAGCTTCCTGCGCTGCATTCCCAACCTGGTGCTGATGGCGCCTTCCGACGAGAACGAGTGCCGGCAGATGCTGTACACCGCAACGACGCTGGAACAACCCGCCGCCGTGCGCTACCCGCGCGGCAGCGGCCCCGGCGCGGCGATGCAGCGGGAGATGACCGCGCTGCCGGTGGGCCGCGCCGAGGTCCGGCGCGAGGGACGCATCGGGCCTTGCGATCCTGAATTTCGGCGCCGCTGCTGCCCGCCGCGCTGGCCGCGGCGGAGGAACTCGACGCCACCGTGGTCGACATGCGCTTCATCAAGCCGCTCGATCGTCGAAGCGATGCTGCGCGATCGCGCTGCGCTCGCGCGCGCTGGTCACGCTGGAAGAAAACGTCGTGGCCGGTGGCGCCGGTTCCGCGGTCGGCGAGACTGCTCCGGCCGCGCCGGCATTGCGCTGCCGACTGCTGCAGATCGGCATTCCCGACCGCTTCATCGAACACGGCTCGCGCGAGGAGTGCCTGGTCATGGCCGGCCTCGACGCCGCCGCGATCCGCACCCGCGTTGCCGGCTTCTGGAAGGCCCAGGGCGGTACAGCGCAGAAGCTCGCCAGCCAGGCGTAGGTCCTTCGGACGCGCCTACCCCACGCTGTCCACGAAGGTCAGCGCACCGCTGCCAACGACGCGGGCATCGATGTCGAAGACATCGCGCAGCAGCGCAGCATTCATCACTGCCCCCGGCGCATCATCGGCGACCAGCCGCCCGTCCTTCAACGCCCAGACCCTGGAGGCGCGGCGCAGCACGATGTTGAAATCGTGCATCGCCGCGATGACGAGGCGTGCCTTCCTCGCGCGCCAGGCGCTGCAGGCGCTGGGCCGCATCGAGTGCATGGCGCGGATCCAGTCCCGCCAGCGGTTCATCGACGATCAGCAGCGCAGGATCCGAGACCAGCGCGCGCGCGAGCATTGCGCGCGCCAGTTCGCCGCCGGACAGCGTGGTGGCCGCCTGGTCGCGACGCGCGAGCAGGTCGCAGCCCGCCAGCACCGCCTCGATGCGCGCCTGTGCTGCCGCGTCGATGCCGCCATAGGCGGACAACTCCGGCGTCAAGCCGAGCGCGACCAGCCGATGCACGGGCAGCGGCCATTCGCAGCGCGGATTCTGGGGAAGATAGGAGCGTCGGCGTGCGAGGACGTGCGGCGCAAGGCCGGCCATGGGCACGCCATCCAGGTGCACTTCACCGGCCGTGGGGACTGCAAGGCCGGCCAGCAGCTTCAACAGGGTGGACTTGCCCGCTGCCATTGGGGCCGATCACGGCGACGAACTCGCCCCCCGCAGCGGCCAGTTCCAGCGGCTGCAGGATCCGCCGCGCATCCGCATCGAACGCCAGGCCCCTGGCCTCCAGGCGGATCATGGCGCCTCGCGCTTCATGCGCAGCACCAGCCAGGATGAAGAACGGCGCGCCGACCAGTCCGGTCAGCACACCGAGTTTCAATTCCTGCGTCAAAAGGCATCAGGCGCGTGGCGATGTCCGCCGCGAGCAGCAGCACGGCGCCGCACAGCGCGGCCGGCAGCAGCACGCGCCCCGGCTCATGACCCGCCGTCGCCCGCACCAGGTGCGGAGCCAGCAACCCGATGAATCCGATGGCGCCGGTCACTGCGGTGGCTGCCCCGATCGCCAGCGCGGTGCCGGCAAGCACCTGCCAGCGCAGGCGCTTCAGGTTCACGCCGAGGCTTGCCGCCTGAGCTCGCCGAGGCTCAGCGCGTTGAGCGCCGGCCCGCTGGTGGCGAGGAGCGCAATGCCTGCCAGCATGAACGGCAGCGCGAGCAACAGCTGTTCCCAGCTGCGATCGGTCAGCGAACCCAGCAGCCACTGCGAGATCTCCCATACCGCATAGGGATTCGGTGCCAGGTTCAGCACCAGCGCCGTGCCGGTCAGCATGAGCCCAGACACCGCAGCGCCGGCCAGCACCAGCACGAGCACGCCGCCGCCAGCTCCCAGCGCCAGAGTGATCAGCGCGTGGCGAGCAGCGCACCGGCGAGGCCGACCAGCGGCACGGCCAGCGGGCAGCGCCGCACCCAGGCCGGAGTAGATGGCG
Organism: uncultured Pseudomonadota bacterium; assembly: GCA_963785055.1. Taxonomy (GTDB): domain Bacteria; phylum Pseudomonadota; class Gammaproteobacteria; order Steroidobacterales; family Steroidobacteraceae; genus ZC4RG30. The sequence continues at coordinate 194,546 of CAWATT010000005.1, read as the reverse complement.
ATCACGGCGCCGAGCGCGGCGCCGGAAGACACGCCGAGCAGGCCGGGCTCGGCCAGCGGATTGCGCGTCAGGCCCTGCAGCACGGCACCGCAGAGGCCAAGGCTCGCGCCAACCAGCAACCCGAGCAGCATCCGCGGCAGGCGCAGCTCCAGGAAAATCAGGCGCGCCAGCTCGCGCGTGCCGTCGTCCGCGTCAAACAGGACTGCGGGGGACATCAGGCCGTCGCGCCCGGCAAGCAGTGACAGCAGGCACAGCACCAGCAGCAGCCGGCAAGCAGCAGATTCAATCCGCGGCGCGACATCAGGGGACGCCCGTTGCCCGGATGTCCTGCAGCGATCGCGCCAGGTCACGCGCCCAACGCGAAGCCTGCGGTCCACCGCAGCCGTAGACGCCCTCCGGATAGGTCAGGGTCCGCCCTGCGTAGCGTTGTCGCAGCGCCGGGTGATGCGCGGCCACATCCCGCAGCGCCGGCTTGCCCGTGTAGGCAGCGCCGCGCATGAGCACCTCCGGGGCCAGTCGCAGCACCTGCTCGACGTCGAAGCTGCGCCGCGAGGCCTGGGCGGCAACATTCACGCCGCCGGCTGTCTCGAGTATCGTGTTGAACAGCGTATCGGCAGTCGGCACGTCCTCGCTCGCGCCGCCCCACCCGATCACCCGTACCGGCGGGAACGGGCGCTCGTCCGCGATCGCAAGCAGTTCAGCGTCCATGGCGGCGAGCAGCGCCTCGCCCCGCTCCTCCGCACCCACCCGCGCTGCAACTTCCCGCGTGACGCGGCGGATGCCCTCCCAATCCGTCACCGGATCCACCTCGAGCAGCGCAATGCCGGCACGCCGCAGCAGCGCGCGCGTGGTGCCGGTGGTGAAGCGTCCCGCGACCACCAGGTCGGGACGCGCGACGAGCACCTCCTCGGCCGTGCCGTGGTTCACGGGCAGTCCGCCGCGCCAGCGCAGCCAGTTCCGGATCGCCCTCGGTGCGCGACAGCCAGGTGATCGAGACGATCCGCTCCGGCGGCAGCAACGCCATCAGCAGCTGGTCGGTGCAGACGATTCAGCGACATCACCCGCTGCGGACGCGGCAGAGCGAACCTGGGCGGTGGCTTCAGCAGAAACGGCAACAGACGCCGTAAGCAGCATCGTCAACAGCGTCGTCAACAGGACCGGGCGGGTGCGCGGGCATTGATCGGCAGATCATCCCGCATCAGCGTCCGCCTGTCGCCTGCTCCGATTTCTGCAGGCGGTCGATCAGCGAGCGCAGGAACACGCGGTTGAAGCGCAGCTGGCAGGCGGCCGAGACCTGCTCCAGCAGCGTCGCGCTGACCTTCAGCAGCGTCACGCTGCCTGCGGCGCGCACCGATGGCCGAGCGGCGCGCACCCGGCACGTAGCTGGTCTCGCCGAAGCAGTCGCCGGTCTCGAGCTGGCCGACCTTGCGGCCGTTGCGCTTCCACCAGGCAGTTGCCGGAGACGACGACGTAGAAGCGGTCGTCCATGTCGCCTTCGCGGACGATCTCCTCGCCCGCCGCGTAGTCCTGCCAGCTGCTGGCGTTCAGCACCTCCCAGATCTCGGCCTGCGAGAAGTCGTGGAAGAACCTCAGGCTGCGCAGCAGCGCCGAACTGCTCGGCCTGCTCGATCTGGTCCGGCCTGCGGGCGCGCAGCTTCTGGTGCACGCGCGTCAGCGCGGCGGCGAAGTCCAGGCCGCTGCGGTAGCGCTTCTCCGGATCCTTCTGCAGCGCCATCGCGACGACCTGCTCGAGCTCCTCGGGGACGTCCGGCGCAGCGTGTGGATCGGCGCCGGCGTCGCGTAGACGATCTGGTGCATCAGCTTGGCGAGGTTGCCGGCGCGGAACGGCCGGGAGCCGGTCAGCAGCTCGTACATCACCGCGCCGAGCGAATACAGGTCGGAGCGGTTCGTGAGCTCGTGGCTCTGCACCTGCTCGGGCGACATGTAGCTCGGGCTGCCGGCGATGCCCTCGATGCGCGACATGTCCGAGTCGGCGACCAGCGCGATGCCGAAGTCGATGATGCGCACGTCGCCGTCCTGCGTGAGCAGGATGTTCGACGGCTTGATGTCGCGATGGATCACGCCGCGCGAATGCGCGTAGTGCAGCGCCTTGGCGCACTTGAAGATGATCTCGACGACGTCGTCGACGCGCAGCAGGTTGTCGGCGCGGCAGAACGCGGCCAGCGTGCGCGCGCCGTGCACGTACTCGGTGACGACGTAGCAGTGGCCGTCCTCCTCGCCGGCGTCGTAGATCGGCAGGATGTGCGGATGCTGCAGCATGCCCGACCATGTGCGCTTCGGAGAGGAACATCTTGCGCGCGACGCGCGCCTTGTCCGGCGTCGCCGCCGTGCATCGCTCGTGGTAGACCTTGATCGCGACGTCGCGGCCGTAGTACGGATCGTGCGACAGATAGACCGATGCCGGTGCTGCCGCGGCCGACCTCGTTGACGATCACGTACTTGCCGATGCGCTCGGGAACGCGGCGCAGTCGACGGGAGTTGCGTTGCGGGCTTGGTGGACATCGTGGCGCTCGGTAATCAGACTGCCGCGGCAGTATGGAAGTCCTGCTGCACGCGCGACTGTGATGCGCGCTCCCGGATCACCTGCCGCGGTCGGCACCGGAAATGATCGGAGCCGCGCGAAGTGGTCGAATCCCTGCATCGAGCGCCAGCCGCTGTCCGTGCACGCTGACGCCGTGTCCCGGCTGTCGACTCGATCACGCCGATGCAGGTCACGTCGGCATTTGACATTCGGCCAGGCGCGACAGCCAGTTCGCGCGAGTCGCCCGGCGGCACGGTGAAGCATAGTTCGTAGTCGTCGCCGCCGGTCAGCGCCATGCGCGCAGCGCGCGCTCCGGCTCGCAGGCTGCCCGCAGCGCGTCGACAGCGGCAGGCGCTCCACGTCGATGGTGCGCGCCGCAGCCGCTGGCCGCGCCAGCTTGCCGGCATCGGCAGCCAGTCCGTCGGAGACATCGATGCAGGCGCTGGCCAGGCCGCGCAGCGCGCGACCCAGCGCCACGCGCGGCGTCGGGAACAGGAACCGGTCGCGCAGCTGCGCCTGCGCCGGTGCGTCCGCGATTCGACTCCAGCACCGGCGAGTTCCAGCGCGAGGCCGGCGGCGGCATCGCCCGGCGTGCCGCTGACGAACAGCAGGTCGCCCGGCCTGCGCGCCTGCACGCGTGCAGCGCTGTCTCCGGGCACGACATGCCCAGCGCCTGCACGGACACCGACAGCGGCCCGCGCGTGGTGTCGCCGCCGACCAGCGCGATGCCGTGCGCGGCGCGCGAGTGCACGCATGCCGCCCGCGACAGTGCTTCGCAGCCAGGCTTCGTCGGCTTCCGGCATGCGTCAGCGACAGCAGGAACCAGGCCGGCTCGGCGCCCATGGCCGCGAGATCGCTGAGATTCACGGCCAGCGCGCGATGCCCGATCGAGCGCGGCGGGACTGCCCGCGCGGGAAATGCACGCCCTTCGACCAGCGTGTCGAGTGCCGCGACCAGCTGCGTGCCCGGCGGCACCTGCCAGCAGCGCCGCATCGTCGCCGATGCCGAGCACGACACCCTCGCGCGCGGCTGCGCCGACCTGCTGCAGCGGCCGGAAGATAGCGGTCGATCAGTTCGAACTCGCCCAGCGCCATGGCGGCACCCTGTCACAGTGCTCGTCGGGCGCAGCTCGCGCGCGGCCCGGTCCAGCACGGCGTTGACGAACTTGTGGCCGTCGGTGGCGCCGAAGCGCCGCGCCAGGCCCACCGCCTCGCTGATGACCACGCGATACGGCACCTCGGGATGCGCGCGCAGCTCCTGCACGCCGATCAGCAGCACCGCGTGCTCGACCGGATCGAGCTCGCGCGGCCGTGCGATCGCACCAGGCGGCCAGCTGCGCGTCGAGCGTCGCCTCGTGCTTCGGCTGATGGCGCTGCACCAGCGCCTGGAAGAACTCGCGATCCGCGCGCGGCGCTTCGTCGGCGCGTCGAACTCGCTGCACCAGGTCCTGCCAGGGCAGGGATTGAGCTGCCAGCGGTACAGCGCCTGCAGCGCGAGCTTGCGCGCCAGCGCGCGCGCGCCGGATTGCCGCGCGGCACGCGGCTTGCCGGCCTGGCTCATGGCGAGCCGATCTCGCGCAGCAGCGAGCACCATCTCCAGCGCGGCCTCCATGCGCCTCGCCACCCTTGTCCATCCGCTCCGGGCTGGCGCGCTCCAGCGCCTGCTCGACGTTCTCGGTGGTCAGCACGCCGAAGATCACCGGCACGCCGGTGTCGCGCGCGGCATCGGCAATGCCGCGGGCCGCCTCGCCGGCCACGAAATCGAAATGCGCGGTGTCGCCGCGGATCACGCAGCCGAGCGCGACGACGGCATCGTAGCGGCCGCGTCTGCGGCGAGCTTGCGCGCCAGCAGCGGCAGCTCGAAGGCACCCGGGCACGCACGAGCAGTCAGCGCTCCGGGATCGCCGCCCTGGCGCGCCAGGCCGCGTGCGCGCCGGCGACCATGCGCATCGACGATGTCGGCATTGAAGCGCGCGGCGACGATCGCGACGCGCCGGCCCTGCGCGGCGGCTGCCGGCCGCGCCTTCGCGGCGCTGCAGCTGCGCAGCGCCGTCGATGATCCGGTAGTTCGGCATCGGCGTCAGGGCGTGTCGTGGCCGACGTACTCGGCGACCTCGAGGTCGAAGGCCGAGATGCCCTGCAACTGCTTCGGCGCCGACAGCACGCGCATGCGGCGCACGCCCAGGTCCTTGAGGATCTGCGCGCCGATGCCGTAGGTGCGCAGCACCGACTGCGCGGCTCTGCCGGCGCCGCAGGCATCTGCGCGGTCGCAGGCCCTGCACCGCATCGGCGAGCTGCGCGCGGCGACTCCGGCTCGCGCAGGATCACCAGCACGCCACTGGGCTCGGCGGCGATGCGCTGCATCGCATGCGCGCAGCGTCCAGGCGCGCGCGTCGCCGCGCACGCCGAGCAGGTCGCGCAGCGTGTCGGCGAGATGCACGCGCACCAGCGGCAGCGCAGGCCCTGCGAGCGTGCCCTGCGCCAGCGCCAGGTGCAGGTCGCGATGCACGTGATCTTCGTAGCAGTGCAGCTGGAACTCGCCGAACTCGGTCTGCACGCGTGCGCTCGGCGATGCGCTCCACCGATGCGCTCGGTGCGCAGGCGGTAGCGGATCAGGTCGCGGATCGTGCCGATCTTCAGGCCGTGCTGCCGCGCGAAGGTCTCCAGCTGCGGGCGGCGCGCCATGGTGCCGTCGTCGTTCATGATCTCGACGATCACCGCGGCGGGCTCGAGGCCGGCGAGGCGCGCGAGGTCGCAGCCCGCCTCGGTGTGGCCGGCGCGCGTCAGCACGCCGCCGGGCTGCGCCATCACCGGGAAGATGTGCCCGGGCTGGCGCAGGTGGTCGGGCCGCGCGTCCGCGCGCCACCGCCGTGCGCACGGTGTGCGCGCGGTCGTAGGCCGAGATGCCGGTGGTGATGCCCTCGGCGGCCTCGATCGACAGCGTGAAATTGGTGCGCCGCTCGCGGTCCGTGTCGCTGACCATCAGCGGCAGGCGCAGCTGCGTGCAGCGCTCGCGGGTCAGCGTCAGGCAGATCAGGCCGCGGCCGAAGCGCGCCATGAAGTTGATGTCTTCGGGCCGCACGCAGCTCGGCGGCCATCAGCAGGTCGCCTTCGTTCTCGCGGTCCTCGTCGTCGACGATGACGACCATCTTGCCGGCGGCGAGGTCGGCGAGGATGTCCTCGATTCGGTCGAAGGCCGGCGGGGACGGATTCGACGAGGCGGGGCCCGGCGCTCATGGGCGCAAGTGTAGCAGCCCGCGCTCCACGTACCGCGCCAGCTGATCGACCTCGAGATTCAGCCGCTGGCCCACCGCCAGGTCGCGCAGGGTGGTCACTGCCACCGTATGGGGAATCAGGTTCACGCCGAAACCGGCGCCCGTCGACCTCGTTGACCGTGAGGCTGACGCCGTCGAGCGCCACCGAGCCCTTGGGCGCGATGTAGCGCGCCAGCGCCTGCGGCACCGCGATCTGCACCCGCAGCGAACGCGCGTCGGCGCTGCAGCGCGACCACCTCGCGCGAGGCCGTCGACATGGCCGGACATCAGGTGTCCGCCGAGTGGATCGCCGGCCCGCAGCGCCGCCTCGAGATTCACCGGCGCACCCGACTGCCAGCGTCGCCGAGCGTGGTCAGCGCCCAGCGTCTCGCGCGAAACGTCGGCGGCGAAGCAGCCGTCCGTCGAAGGCGACGACGGTCAGGCAGACGCCATTGACCGCAATGCTGTCGCCGATCGCCAGTCGCGCGGCATCGATGCGCGCGGCCAGCTCGCGCGCATCGACCGTCAGGCGCAGGTCGCCGCCCCGCGCCTCGCGCCGCGCCACGCGTGCCAATGTGCCTGGATGATTCCGGTGAACATCAGCCTCATGCTCCACGGCACTGCCGTGATGCGCAGATCATCGCCGACCGGCGCGACAGTCGGTGAAGCGCAGTCGCGGCGCGCTCGTCGAGGCTGCTGCCAGCGCGGGCAGGTCCAGCAGCGGCCGCGCATCCGGCGCCCAGCAGCGTCGGCGCGAGGTACACCACCAGCTCGTCGAACAGGCCGCTCGCGCACGAAGGCGCCGGCGAGCGTGGCGCCGGCCTCGACCCACACTTCGTTGACGCCGCGCTGCCGCCAGCAGTCGCAGCACCGCGGCAAGATCGGGCCGCCCATCGGCGCGCGGCACGATCACGCACCTCGACGCCCTGGCGCTCCAGCGAGTGCGCGGCGCGTCGGCGTCGTCACGCGTGCCGACGCACCAGCACCCGTGCCCTCGCGGTTGATCACGCGCGAATCCGACGGCGTGCGCAGCGTGCGAGTCGAGCACCACGCGCAGCGGCTGGCGGTCGGCTCTCCGTCGATGCGCACGTTCAGCGCCGGATCATCGGCGAGGATGGTGCCGACGCCGGTCAGCACCGCCGAGCTGCGCGCGCGGCAGTGCTGCGCATCCGTGCGCGCCGTCTTCGAAGTGATCCAGCGGCTCTCGCCGGAGGCCAGCGCGGTGCGGCCGTCGAGGCTCGCCGCGAGCTTCACGCGCACGAACGGGCAGCCGGTGCGCAGGCGCTTGCAGATAGCCCGGATTCAGCGCCTCGGCTGCTCGCGCCATCAGGCCGGCCTCGACGCGCGATGCCCTGCGCGCGCAGCCGCGCGGCGCCGCTGCCCGCTGACGCGCGGATTCGGATCGTCGAGCGCATACACCACGCGCGCGACGCCGGCCGTCGATCAGCGCCTGGCTGCAGGGCGGCGTGCGGCCGTGGTGATCGCAGGGCTCGAGCGTCACGTAGGCGGTGGCGCCGCGCGCGCGCTCGCCCGCCGTGCGCCAGCGCATGCGGCTTCGGCATGCGGCTCACCGGCGCGCTCGTGCCAGCCCTCGCCCACGACCTGCCCGTCGCGCACCAGCACGCAGCCCACGCGCGGATTCGGGTCGGTGGTGTACAGGCCGCGCTGCGCCAGCTCGAAGGCGCGCGACATCGCCAGCCGGTCGGCGTCGCTCCACTGCGGTGGCTGCATGGCGTCATGATTTCTTCGCTCCGCGGTTCCGGCGCGCCGCCGGGCAGCAGCGACAGCTGGTCGCGATTGCGCGGGCGCGCCGGCGCCGGTGGCGCAGCTGCTCGATCTCGTGGCGGAAGGCTTCCACGTCCTGGAAGCTGCGATACACCGAGGCGAAGCGCACGTAGGCCACCTCATCGAGGTGATGCAGCTCCTCCATCACCAGCTCGCCGATGCACGCGCGACGGCACCTCGCGTTCGCCCAGGCTGCGCAGCTTGTGGCAGATGCGGCGTGACGGCCTCATCGATGGCCTCGCGGCTCACCGGCCGCTTCTCCAGCGCCTTCTCCATGCCGCCGCGCAGCTTGGCCTCGTCGAAGGGCACGCGGCGCTGGTCGGTCTTCACCACCAGCGGCATGACCAGCTCCGCGCGTCTCGAAGGTGGTGAAGCGCTCGCCGCAGGACAGGCACTCGCGGCGACGGCGGATCTGCGCGCCCGCCGCCGCGAGGCGCGAATCGGTCACCTTGGTCTCTTCGTGTCCGCAGAAGGGGCAGTGCATGCGCGACCGCGCTCGCGTCCGGTCGTGCTCGCTTCAGCCGTAGACCGGGAACCTGCGGCACAGCGCCGGCACCTCGCCGCGCACCTTCGCCACCACGTCGGCCGCGCCGTTGGCATCGAGGATGTCGGCGATCCAGCCGGCGACCTGCGTCATCTCGGCTTCCTTGAAGCCGCGCGTGGTCGAGGCCGGCGAGCCGATGCGCAGGCCGCTGGTGACCATCGGCGGGCGCGGATCGTTCGGCACCGCGTTCTTGTTGACGGTGATGTGCGCCTGGCCGAGCGCGGCGTCGGCGTCCTTGCCGGTCATGCTCTTGTCCGAGAGGTCGAGCAGGAACAGGTGATTGTCGGTGCCGCCGGAGACGACCTTGTAGCCGCGGCGCTGGAAGGTGGCCGGCCATGGCGCGCGCATTGGCGAGCACCTGCTGCTGGTAGTCCTTGAACTCCGGCTGCAGCGCTTCCTGGAAGGCCACGGCCTTGGCCGCGATCACGTGCATCAGCGGGCCGCCCTGCGTGCCCGGGAACACCAGCGAATTGAGCTTCTTCGTGATCTCGTCGTTGGCGCGCGCCAGGATCATGCCGCCGCGCGGACCGCGCAGCGTCTTGTGCGTGGTGCTGGTCACGACGTCGGCGAAGGGCAGCGGATTCGGGTGACAGGCCGGCGGCGACGAGGCCCGGCGACGTGCGCCATGTCCACCACGAGGTACGCGCCGACCTGGTCGGCGATGCGGCGGAAGCGCGCGAAATCCAGGTGCCGCGAATAGGCGGAGAAGCCGGCGATGATCATCTTCGGCTTCTCGGCCAGCGCGACCTGCTCCACCTGCGTCGTAGTCGATGCGGCCGTCGTCGGCGCGCAGCCCGTACTGCACCGCGCGGAACAGCTTGCCGGAGAAATTCACCTTGGCGCCGTGCGTCAGGTGGCCGCCATGGTCGAGGCTCATGCCCAGCATGGTGTCGCCCGGATTCGAGCAGCGCCATGTAGGCCGCGGCATTGGCCTGGCTGCCGGAATGCGGCTGCACGTTGGCGTAGTCGGCGCCGAACAGCCGCTTGACGCGATCGATGGCCAGCTGCTCGACCACGTCGACGAACTCGCAGCCACCGTAATAGCGCTTGCCCGGATAGCCTTCCGCGTACTTGTTGGTCAGCACCGAGCCCTGCGCCTCGAGCACGCGCGGGCTGGCGTAGTTCTCCGAGGCGATCAGCTCGATGTGATCTTCCTGGCGCTGCCGCTCGCCGGCGATGGCGCGCGCCAGGTCGGGATCGAAACGCTCGATGGTCATCGAGTCGGAATACATCTTGGGAGTCCAGCCGGGCTGCAACGGGGCGCGACATGGTACCCGAAAGGCGGCGGCCTCAGCGACTGCAGCAGCGCCTCGACCACGCGCATTCCAGGCGCGCGCGAGGTTGCCGCGGTTGTAGCCACCGCCGCCCAGCGCCAGCACGCCGCCCGTGGCCCAGACGATCGGCCAGCGCGCAGCCAGGTCGCGGGCCGCCAGCGCATGGCTCGCCGCGGACAGCTGCAGGTGGGTGATCGGATCGCCGCCCAGGCTGTCGGCCCCGCACTGCAGGATGATGAACTCCGGCGGGTAGCGCTCCAGGTGCGCGATGACCCGCGGCCAGCTGCGCGGCGAACGCGGCGTCATCCGGCGCCCGGCGGCAGCGGGATGTTCAGCTTGGTGCCCGCCGCAGCGCCGCTGCCCGTTTCCTCGGCGCTGCCGGTGCCGGGGTAGAGGTACTGGCCGTCCTCGTGCAGGTCGGCGAAGATCACGCGCGGATCGGCCTCGAAGGCGTAGAACACGCCGTCGCCATGATGCGCATCGATGTCCACATAGGCGACGCGCGCGATGCCCGCGCCTTGCCGGCAGCTGCTCGATCAGCACGCCGCAGTCGTTGAAGACGCAGAAGCCGGCCGCGCCGTCGCGCGTCGCGTGATGCAGGCCGGCGATGGGCACGAAGGCGCGCTCGGCCTCGCCACTCATCAGCGCTCTCGCCGGCGGTCGAGCGTCGCGCCGACCACGCTGCTGGCCGCCTCGAAGCAGCCGCGGAAGGCCGGCGTATCGCCGGCGTCGAGACTGCCCTGCCCCTCGGCCGACAGCCGCTGCACGAACTCCACGTAGGTCGCCGTGTGGAAGGAGCACAGCTCTTCCCGCGTGGCCAGCCGCGAATGGCCGGAACTCGCACGGCTGCTGAGGCCCTGGCGCGGAACTCGCGCAGGAAGGCGGCCTGCCGGTCGGCGCCGAAGGGATGGCCGTCGGGAAAGCCGTAGCGGCCCGGCGCCTCGTCGGCGATGACGAGGACGCGGCGGTCGGCGGCGCTGCGTATCGGATCGACGCTGTTCAAGACCGGCGAGACTATCACGCGTCCCGGCCGATCGCGGATAATCAGCCGATGGCCCAATACATCTACACCATGAACCGCGTCTCGAAGGTGGTGCCGCCCAAGCGCGTGATCCTGCGCGACATCAGCCTGTCGTTCTTCCCCGGCGCCAAGATCGGCGTGCTGGGCCTCAACGGCTCGGGCAAGTCCACGCTGCTGCAGATCATGGCCGGCATCGACACCAACATCGATGGCGAGGCGCGCCCGCAGACCGGCATCCGCATCGGCTACCTGCCGCAGGAGCCGCAGCTCGACGAAAAGGCGACCGTGCGCCAGGCCGTGATGAGCGGGCTCGGCGGCGTTCAGCAAGCTCGCGCGCTTCAACGAGATCAGCGAGAAGTTCGCCGAGCCGATGTCGGACGACGAGATGAACGCGCTGCTCGAGGAGCAGGCGAAGCTGCAGGACGCGATCGACGCCGCCGGCGGCTGGGAACTGGAGCGCAAGCTCGAGATCGCCGCCGACGCGCTGCGCCTGCCCGAGTGGGACGCGATCATCGGCAAGCTCTCCGGCGGCGAGAAGCGCCGCGTGGCGCTGTGCCAGCTGCTGCTGTCGGCGCCCGACATGCTGCTGCTCGACGAGCCCACCAACCACCTCGACGCCGAATCGGTGGCCTGGCTCGAACGCTACCTCGAGGAATACCCGAGCACCGTGATCGCGGTGACCCACGACCGCTACTTCCTCGACAACGTCGCCGAGTGGATCCTCGAACTCGACCGCGGCCATGGCATCCCGTGGCAGGGCAACTACTCGTCGTGGCTCGAGCAGAAGGACGCGCGCCTCGAGCAGGAAGAGCGCACGCAGGAAGGCCTGCGCAAGATGCTGGAGAAGGAACTGGAGTGGGTGCGCCAGAACCCCAAGGCGCGCCAGGCCAAGAGCAAGGCGCGCATGCAGCGCTTCGAGGAACTCTCCTCGCAGGAATTCCAGAAGCGCAACGAGACCAACGAGATCTACATCCCGCCGGGCGAGCGGCTCGGCGACCTGGTCATCGAGGTGAAGAACCTGACCAAGGGCTTCGGCGACCGGCTGCTGATCGACAACCTCAGCTTCAGCCTGCCGCGCGGCGGCATCGTCGGCATCATCGGCCCCAACGGCGCCGGCAAGACCACGCTGTTCCGCATGCTCACCGGGCAGGAAAAGCCGGACAGCGGCGAGATCCGCATCGGCCCGACCGTGAAGCTCGCCTACGTCGACCAGTCGCGCCAGCAGCTCAACGACAAGAACAGCGTCTGGCAGGAAATCTCCGGCGGCCTGGACATGATCAAGGTGGGCAACTACGAGACGCCTCGCGCGGCTATGTCGGCCGCTTCAACTTCAAGGGCACGCAGCAGCAGCAGCTGATCGGCGAACTCTCCGGCGGCGAGCGCAACCGCGTGCACCTGGCCAAGGTGCTCAAGACCGGCGGCAACGTGCTGCTGCTCGACGAGCCCACCAACGACCTGGACATCGAGACGCTGCGCGCGCTCGAAGAAGCCCTGCTGGCATTCCCCGGCTGCGCGGTGGTGATCTCGCACGACCGCTGGTTCCTCGACCGCATCGCCACGCACATCCTCGCCTTCGAGGGCGACTCGCAGGTGGTGTTCTTCGAGGGCAACTACCAGGAATATGCCGCCGATTACGAGCGCCGCAATGGCGAGGGCGCCTCGCAGCCACACCGCATCAAGTACAAGAAACTCACGAGGTAATCGCGCATGGCCGCCTATATCGTCTTCATGCGCGACCGGATGCGCGACCAGGCCGAATTCGGCAAGTACATGGAAGCCGTACCGGCGACGCTCGAGGGTCATCCGGTGCGACCGCTGGCAATCTATGGCGCTATCCAGACGCTGGAGGGGCCGCAGATCGAAGGCGCAGTGATCGCGGAGTTCCCGACGATGGAGGCCGCGCTGGCCTGGTACAACAGCCCCGCGTACCAGCAGGCCAGGACACATCGCTTCAAGGCCGGCGACTACCGCGTGTTCCTGACCGAAGGCCTTTGAGCCTCGGCACACGGCTCCGCCTGGCGGCCACTCAGGCACAGCGCTTTCGCGACGCTCTGGGGTGCATCGCTGGTGTCGAACACCGGCAGCTGGATGCACGACATGGCGGCCGGCTGGTTCATGACCACGCTCGATTCCTCGCCGGTCATGGTTGCGCTGGTGCAGGCAGCCTCCACGCTGCCGGTCTGCCTGCTGGCACTGCCGGCCGGCACGCTGGCCGATGCGATGGACAAGCGCCGCCTGCTGCTCGTCGTGCAGTGGGTGATGCTGCTGCTGGCCGGGCTGCTGGGCGGGCTCGTGCTCACGGGCCGCGTCACGGAGTGGTCACTGCTGGCGCTGACCTTCGGCCTTGGCGTCTGCACCGCCATCATGGCACCCACCTGGCAGTCGATCATGCCGCGCCTGGTGCCGCGCGAGGACCTGCCGGCGGCGATTGCCCTGCACGCAGTGGGCATGAACATCGCGCGCGCGATCGGCCCGGCGCTGGCTGGCCTGATCATCGCGGTCTGGGGTATCGGCTGGCCCTTCATGGTCAATGCCGTGACCTTCCTGGCCGTGATCTTCGTCCTGCTGTGCTGGCAGGGCAGCACACCGCCGCAACCGGACGGCGAGAGCTTCCGCGCGCAGATGCGCACCGGACTCCTGCACGCCCGGGACAATCGCGCGCTGCTGAACACGCTCAGGCGCTCGGTACTGTTCTTCCTGTTCGGCAGTGCCTACTGGGCGCTGCTGCCGCTGGTGGCGCACGAGCAGCTGTCGGGCGGTCCGGGGCTCTTCGGGCTGCTGGTCGGCTGCATCGGCGTGGGCGCGGTCGTGGGCGCGCTGCTGTTGCCGCCGCTGCGGGCGCGCTGGGGCCTGGATCGCACCGTCACGGTCGGCACGATTCGGCACCGCCATCGCGCTGGCCGGCTTCGCGCTGGGGCGCTCGCCGGTGGTGGGCCTGCTGACGGCGCTGCTGGCCGGTGCCTCGTGGATCGCAGCGCTCTCCAGCCTCAACGTTGCAGCGCAGCTGGCCGTGCCTGACTGGGTCCGCGCACGCGGCATGGCGCTGTACACCTCCGTCTTCTACGGGTGCCTGGCGCTCGGCAGCCTGTTCTGGGGGCAGCTGGCCTCCCGCCTTGGGCTGACCCTAACGCTGTCCTGCGCAGCGGTGGGCGCCCTGCTCGCGCTCGTTCTGGCCAGGAACCTGCCGATAGGGCCGTGACCAGCGCCTGAATGTTTTACAACTGAAATATTCAGACCTAAAATTCCCGGCATGCCGTACTCCCAGGTTGCCCGGGTTCGCGAAGCTGCCCAGCAGATCGCCGAACGCTGCCCAAACATGCGCGTCGACGAGTCGATGCTCTGCCGGATCCTTGTCATCGTCTCGCGAGACCTCGTCGCCCGACTCGATCGGCTGATCGCGCCGGAGGGACTCTCGGATCTCGAGTACCGGCTGCTGCTCATGCTCTTTGCGCGGGGTGGCTCGGCGTCGCCCGGTGAGCTGTGCGGGCAGCTGACGCAGTCACCCGCCAACCTCACCCGCATTGGCGACCTGCTGGCGGCGCGCGACCTCATCCGGCGCTCGCCTCATCCCGTCGATCGCCGCCGCCAGGTGATCTCCATCACTCCGGCGGGTGAACAGATCGTGCAGCTGCTGATTCCGCGAGTGACCAGCGCGATGACCCAGCTGTTCGATGATTTCGGACCCGAGGAGCGGGACCGCTTCCTCCAGTACCTGCTGCGATTGATGCAGGCACTCGATGCGGTGCCCGAAGGGGCTGAACCGGCCACAACCGGATGAGCCGCCGCCAGCCTCCTTGTCGCGCCGCGGTACCTGCAGCGCTGCTGGTGTTGCTGGCCGGCTGCGCGATGGGTCCACCGCCGTTGCCCGAACAGGGAGCATTGTCGACGGCCGCCCCTCTTTCCCAGCCCCTCGCAGAAGCCAGCCAGACTCCTGCTTTCCCCGATATCCAGTGGTGGCGCCGCTACGGCGACGCGACGCTGGATGAGCTGGTCGGGCATGCGCTCGGCGGTGCGCCTGGCCTGGCCAGTGCGGAGGCTCGCTTCGGCACCGCACAGCAGAACGTGCGCGTCGCCGGCGCCTCGGCCGGCCTGAAGATCGACGGCGAAGCCAGCTACCAGCGCCTGCGCCTGAGCGAGAACGGACTGCTGCCGCCGGACTTCCTCGGTTTCACGCAGTACGGCCAGGCCGATGTCGGCGTCCGGGCACGCTTCGATATCGACTGGTGGGGGCGTCGCAAGGCCCTGATCGAGTCGGCGCGCGACTATGCGTTCGCCGCCCGGGCCGAGTCGCAGGCGGCCGCGCTGGCACTGGCATCGGGCATCGCCGAGTCCTACTTCGGCTGGCAGGCCGATGCGGCACGGATGGCGCTGCTCGATCAACGCCTGGAGGCACTGGCCAGATCCGAAAGCATTGCACGCCGGCGCGAGTCGGCAGGACTGGATCGCGGCGAAGGCACCGAGGCCTATCTGCGCGAACAGGCCTCGGTGCGCGAACTGCGCGCCCAGCTGGAAGGATCGCAGCAACTGCATCGCGTGCAGATCGCAGCGCTGCTGGGCGTCGCCCCCGACACGCTGCCGCCGTTCGAGGCGCGCGCCCTGCCGAGTGTCGAACCGCACTGGCCGGCCAACGCGGGGCTCGACCTGATTGCAAGACGTCCCGACATCGCCGCGAGCCGCTGGCGCGTCGAGGCGGCGCGTCGAGATCTCGATGTCGTGCGCACCGAGTACTACCCGAACCTGTCGATCAACGCGCTGGTGGGACTATCCAGCATCGATCCCGGGACGCTCTTCCAGGCAGGCTCAGGCGTTCCCAGCCTCGGCATCGCGCTGCACCTGCCCTTCTACGACGACCTGCGCGACGCTCGCCATGGCGTGTCGGCCGCGCAGCTGGCCAGCGCCATCGCCCGCTACAACGAGACGGTCGTCGATGCGGCACGCGAGGTCAGCCTGTCGGCGGCGTCGCTGGCACAGTCCGGCGCGCAGCGCCGCCAGCGCGAACAGGCGCTCGCAGCGGCCACCGAGTCGCTGCGCATGGCCAGCGTGCGTTCGCAGGCCGGCCTGACCGACCTGCGACCCGAACTCGATGCCCGTCTCGTGCTGCTCCGGGAGACCGACCTTGCGGTACTCCTCGACCAGGCGGCGCTCATCGCAGACGTCCAGCTCCAGGAAGCCCTTGGCGGCGGCTACAGCTACACGGCGGAACCCCGGTGAACGAAACCACGACGCAGGCATCAACAGTCCCGGCAGACGCGGAGAAGGGCGACGGCAGCCGGCGGCGGATCATGTCGATCATTGCGCTGGTCTTCGTGGTGCTGGGCGCTGCCTGGCTGCTGCTCGACTGGTTCGTGTTGTCGAGGCGCGAGAAGACCGACGATGCCTATGTGGCCGGCAACCAGGTGCGCATCTCCTCGCAGACTGGCCGGCACCGTCGTCGAAGTGTTCGCCCGCAACACCTCGCGCGTCGACGGCAGGCCAGGTACTGCTGCGGCTCGATCCCACCGACGCGCAGCAGGCGCTGGATCGCGCCGCCGCCGCGCTGGCCCAGACCGTGCGCCAGGTGCGGCCAGCAGCAGGCACAGTCCGGACAGTTCGATGCGCTGGTCGCCGCGCGCAGGCTCGAACTGCGAGCGCGCCGAGCAGGACCTCGCCCGACGCGAGCCGCTGCTCGGCCGAACAGGCCGTTGCCGACGAGGAAGTGCGCCATGCCCGCGACGCCGTGGCCCTCGCACGCGCGCAGCTCGACGCAGGCGCGTCAGCAGGCGCGCGCCGCACGCGCGCTGGTCGACTCGACGTCCGCTGACGGACAATCCCGGCCGTGCTGGCCGCAGCGCGCGGCGCTACCGCGACGCCTGGATAGCGCTGCAGCGCACCGCGATCGTCGCGCCGGTCGACGGCTTCGTCGCGCAGCGCAGCGTGCAGCTGGGCCAGCGCATCGCGCCGGGCGAGCCGCTGATGACGCGTGATTCCGCTGCAGGACGTGTGGCTCGACGCGAACTTCAAGGAAGGCCAGCTGCGCCACCTGCGCATCGGACAGCCGGCGCGCGATCGTCAGCGACCTGTACGGCAGCGATCGGTGGTGTTCCCCGGCCGGGTGATCGGGCTGTCAGGCCGGCACCGGCGCCGCCTTCTCGCTGCTGCCGCCGCAGAATGCCTCGGGCAACTGGATCAAGGTCGTGCAGCGCGTGCCGGTGAAGATCGCGCTGGATGCCGAGCGAGCTGGCGAAGCATCCGCTGCGCGATCGGCCTGTCGATGACCATCACGATCGATACGCGCGACCGCAGCGGCCCGGTGCTGGCCGCCGAGCCGGTCTCCGACGTCCGCGAAGTGACGCGCGTCCTACGCGACCGACCTGGCCGCGGCCGACGCCGCGGCCGACGCGATCATCCGCGCAACTCGGGCGGACGCTGAAGCCGGCGAGGGCCATGGCCGAAGCCGGCCGCCACGAGCGGCCCTGCCGCCGGCGAATACCCGCCGCTGCGCGGCGCGGCGCTGGTGCTGCTGACGCTTCGCGATCGGCGTGTCGAGTTTCATGGAAATCCTCGACATGACCATCGTCAATGTCTCGATTCCGGCCATTGCCGGCAGCCTGGGCGTCAGCCCCACCGAAGGCACCTGGGCGATCAGCTCCTACCTGCTCGCCGCCGCGGTGGTGCAGCCGCTGGCCGGCTGGATCGGCCGCCGCTTCGGCGAAGTGCGCACCTTCGTCGTATCGAACCTGCTGTTCATCGTGTTCAGCGTGCTGTGCGGCCTGGCCACCAGCATGCCGATGCTGATCGCCGCGCGGCTGATGCAGGGCCTGGTCTCCGGCCCGATGATGTCGGTGGCGCAGGCCCTGCTGCTGCGCAACTACCCGGTGCACCTGCGCGGCCTCGCGCTCGGCCTGTGGGCGATGGTGGTGATCGTCGCGCCCGTCGTGGGCCCCGTGCTCGGTGGCTGGATCACCGACAACTATTCCTGGCCCTGGCTGTTCTACATCAACGTGCCCATCGGCCTCGCCGCCGCCGGCATCAGCTGGTGCCTGCTGCGCCACCGCGAGTCGCACGCGCGTGAAGGTGCCCGTCGACGTCGTCGGCCTGGTGCTGCTGGTGATCGGCGTCGGCGCGCTGCAGTTCATGCTCGACAACGGCAACGAGAAGGACTGGTTCCACTCCACGGAGATCGTGATCGCCGCGCGTCATCGCGCGTGGTGGCGCTGACCTTCCTGATTCCCTGGGAACTGACCGACAAGCACCCGATCGTCGACCTGCACCTGTTCCAGCGGCGCAACTTCCGCGTCGGCACGCATCTCGCATCGCCGTGGCCTACTTCGCGTTCACCGGCGTCAACATCATCTTCCCGCTGTGGCTGCAGACGGCGCTGGGCTACACCAGCACCTGGGCGGGCCTTGCGATGGCGCCCGATCGGCATCGTCGCGCTGGTCATTGCGCCCGTCCTTGGCCGCAACCTGCACCGCATCAACCTGCGGCTGGCACCCACCATCGCCTTCTGCATCCTGGGCGTCTGCGCTGTTCTGGTTCGCGCGGCAGACCGAACAGGCCTCGTTCGGGCAGCTGGCAATGCCGCGCTTCATCATGGGCTTCGGCCTGGCGCTGTTCTTCCTGCCGCTGAACCAGATCATCATGGCGGGCGTCTCGCACGCCGAACTGGCCTCGGCCGCCGGACTGTCGAACTTCGTCCGCACGCTTTCGCGGCAGCATCTCCACCGCCGTCTGCGTGTTCTTCTGGACCGACCGTTCCGAACACCACTACGCCCGGCTCGACCGAGCACATCACGCCCGATTCCGCGGCCTGGGCCGACTACCAGGCGCAGCTGGCGCAGCAGGGCATCACCGGCGATGCAGCGCTCGTGCGCACGGCTCGCAGATGATCCAGCGCAGGCCTCGACCCTGGGCGCGAACGACCTCTTCCTGCGGCATGGCGATGCTGTTCATCGCGCTGATCCCGGTCGTCTGGCTGGCGCGCCCGCCGTTCCGCGCCATCGGCATGGGCGGCGCGCACTGAGCAGGCGCCCACCGCTACCCGCAGCCCGCCCTTCATCTCTTCGGGCTGCCACCCTCTTGTGCCAGGCGCTCCGTCAGTTGCAGCTGTGCCGCCTGTGCGTAGGCCTTGCACTGGGTGTCGTCCTTGATCGCCGCGAGGTCGTTGGCCGGCCGCCTGGCGACACGCTCGAGGAACTGTGAGGCTTCCGGATGCACCGTCACGAGCACATCACAACGCAGCTTGCTGATGCGATCCATCGAAACCTGCAGCTGCTGTGCGGCAGACTGCCCCCCGGCCAATGGCGCGCCGAACAGGAAGCCGGGGCTGGCGACCGGAGACAGGCTGTCGGCATAGACAAAGGCGAGGCACTTGTCGCCTTCGCAGGCATCCCAGGTCCAGGTCGTGCCGCCGGGGGTGTGTCCGGGCGTCGCGATTGCGCGCAGGCGAATGCTGCCGACGCCGAGCAACTGGTCGTCAGCGACCGGCCAGACCCTGGCGACTTTCGGCGTTGGCGCGGATTTGGATTTCGCCTGCGGATCGTTGGCCGGCAGCTTGCCGGTGCGCAGCACATCGGCCGCAGGGCGACGCGCATAGGCCGGCGCACCACTGAGACGCTGCAGCTCGGCAATGCCACCCGCGTGGTCCGGGTGCGCATGCGACAGCAGGATCGCCTTCACGTCGGTGACCTTGAAGCCCAGCGTCTCGATGTTCGCGGCGATCTGCCGCGCGGATTCCGGAAAGCCGCCATCGATCAGCACATGCCCGAAATCCGAAGTGATCAGGATCGAGCCGATGTTCTTCATGCCGACGTAGTAAGTGTCCCCATGGATCTTGAACGGCGCCACCGGGTCTCCCCAGCTGGCACATTCCGGGCAGTTCGGGTTCGGGCGGGCCGCGGCTGCGGCCGTGCCGGAAACAACCAGCACGGAAAGCGGCAGCGTCGCCAAAAGAAATGAACGGATGGTCATTTACGGATACCTCCTCGGCGCTGGACCTGACGTCCCCATCGACCGCCAAGCGTACCGGAGGTTCCCGCCACGGGACTAGGCGGTGAAGCGCCTCGCGTTCCGGAACAGCCGCATCCAGCCGCTGAACTCGCCGGCGGCCGGCGGGTACCAGGAATTCTGCGCCACGCGGAAGGAGCGTTCCGGATGCGGCATGGTGATCAGCACCCGGCCATCGGTGCTGGTCACTGCGGCAATGCCGAGCGGGGAACCGTTCGGATTGGCCGGATAGGTGACCGCCGGCCGGCCGTGGCCATCCACATAGCGGAACGCGACCTGGCTCGCGCGAGCCAGCGCGGCCTGCTGTTCGATGCTGGCGAACTCCGCCCGGCCCTCGCCATGCGCAACCGCAATGGGCAAGCACCGAACCGGCCATATCCGTCCAGCAGCACCGGCGGCGAGTGGCAATATCTCCACCAGGCTGAAGCGTCCCTCGAACTGCTCGCCGCGGTTGCGCACGAAGCGCGGCCAGTGCTCGGCGCCGGGAACCAGCGCCTTCAGCGCCGCCATCATCTGGCAGCCATTGCAGACGCCCAGCGTGAAGGTGTCCGCGCGCGCGAAGAAGCCGCGCGAACTCGTCGCGCGTCGCGCGCATGGAACAGGATGGACTTGGCCCAGCCCTCGCCGGCGCCGAGCACGTCGCCGTAGGAAAATCCGCCGCAGGCCACCAGGCCCCGGAACTCCGCGCAGCGACGCGCTGCCCGGAGAGCAGGTCGGTCATGTGGACGTCATGCGGCTTCGAATCCGGCGCGGTCCAGCACCGCGGCCATCTCCACCTGGCTGTTCACGCCCTGCTCGCGCAGCACCGCGACGCGCGGCCGCGCGCCACGCGCGATGTAGGGCGCGGCGATATCCTCCTGCGGATCGAAGGTCAGCTCGCACGCTCAGGCCCGGATCGGCTGCGTCCAGCTGCGCGGCGAACTCCTCCCGCGCGCAGTGCGGCTCGTCGCGCAGCAGGCGCATGCGGTGCGAGGTCTCGCTCCAGGCGCGGCGCAGCTTCGCTCCAGTCGAGGCGTCGAGGCGCTTCGCTGCCACAGCGCAGTGACAGCTGCAGGCTTCGCTGCGGCTGCGCCGATGTCATGCACGCGGTCGCCGAGGCCGTGCGCGGCGAACAGCGCCATCGACTGCCGGCAGCGCGCTGCCGTCGACCTGGAGCACGGCGCCGGCTTCCTCGGCAAACAGGCCGCGCAAGCAGGCCGCCCTCGCCCGCCGGGCAGTGCGACGTCGAGGCCGCAGTGTGAGGCGAAGGCCATCTCCGCCAGCGGGCGAACAGTCCGCCATCGGATATGTCGTGATAGGCCAGCACGCAGCCCGCGCTCGCGCGCCGCACGCAGTGCCGCGGCAAAGCCCGACCAGCAGCGCGGGCGAGTCGAGGTCCGGTGCCTCGTCGCCCAGCTGGCCGTAGACCTGCGCCAGGATCGAACCGCCCAGCCGACTGCCGCCCGGCGCCCAGGTCCACCCGCAACAGGCGCGTGTCGCCAGCATCCGTGCGCAGCAGCGGGGTCAGCGTGCCGGCGCACATCGCGCGACCGGCGCGAACGCCGAGACGATCAGCGACACCGGCGCCACCACCGATTTGTCCGCGCGCCATCGCGCCACGCGGTCTTCATCGACAGCGAATCCTTGCCCACCGGAATGGCAATGCCGAGCGCCGGGCACAGCTCCATGCCCACCGCGTGCACCGCGTCGTACAGCGCGGCATCCTCGCCGGGCTCGCCGCAGGCGGCCATCCAGTTGGCCGACAGCCGGATGTCGCGCAGTCGCTGCGACGTCCGCGGCGAGGATGTTGGTGACGGCCTCGGTCACGGCCATGCGCGCGGCGGCGGCGGGATCGAGCAGCGCCAGCGGCGTGCGCTCGCCCATCGCCATGGCCTCGCCGGTGTGGCTGAAGTAGTCGCTCAGCGTCACGGCGACATCGGCCACCGGCACCTGCCAGGGCCCGACCATCTGGTCGCGGCTGATCTGGCCGCCCACGGTGCGATCGCCGATGCGTGATCAGGAAGGTCTTGTCGGCCACCGCCGGATGCGACAGCACGCGCAGCGCAGCCTCTGCGAGATCGACGCCCGCTCGCAGTCGACAGCGACCTGTCGCCGGCGGCACGTGGCGCACATCGCGCTGCATGCGCGGCGGCTTGCCCAGCAGCACGTCGATGGGCAGGTCGACCGGGCAGTTGCCGAACTGCGCTGTCGTGCACGCGCAGCACGCCATCCGCGGTGAGCCGGCCGACCACCGCGAACGGACAGCGCTCGCGCCGCGCGATGGCCTCGAACGTCGCCAGACCCCGCTCGGACACCACCAGCACGTAGCGCTCCTGCGCCTCGTTGCACCAGATCTCCATGCGGCGACATGCCGGGCTCGGCATTCGGCACGGCGCGCAGCTCGATGCGTGCGCCGCGCTGCGCTGTGCGCGACGGCCTCGGGCATCGGCATTGGACAGGCCGCCGGCGCCCACGTCGTGGATCAGGTGGATCGGATTGTCTCGCGCCAGCGCCCAGCAGCGGTCGATCACTTCCTGCGCGCGCCGCTGGATCTCCGGATTGCCGCGCTGCACCGAGGCGAAGTCCAGATCCGCGGCTGGACTTGCCGCTGCCCACCGAAGACGCCGCGCCACCGCCCAGGCCGATCAGCATCGCCGGGCCGCCCAGCACGACCAGGTGCGCGCCGACGGGCACCTCGCCCTTCTCGACATGCGTGCGGCGCACATTGCCGAGGCCGCCGGCGATCATGATGGGCTTGTGGTAGCCGCGCGCCCGTCGCCGCCGGCACTCGGGCTGCTCGAAGGTGCGGAAATAGCCGGCGATGCAGGGCCGGCCGAATTCGTTGTTGAACGCCGCCGCGCCGAGCGGCCCCTCGATCATGATGTCGAGCGCGCTGACGATGCGATCGGGCTTGCCGAGCGTCTGCTCCCAGGGCTGCTCGAAGCCGGGGATGCGCAGGTTCGAGACCGAGTAGCCGACCAGCCCGGCCTTGGGTTTGGCGCCGCGTACCGGTGGCGCCCTCGTCGCGGATCTCGCCGCCGGAGCCGGTCGCTGCGCCCGGGAACGGCGAGATCGCCGTCGGATGATTGTGCGTCTCGACCTTCATCAGGATGTCGATCGGCTCGTCGTGCGCGCCGTAGATGCCGGTGGCCGGATCCGGGAAGTAACGCTGGCCCGCCGAGCCCTCGATGACCGCGGCGTTGTCGCGGTAGGCCGAGAGCACGCCGCTCCGGCGCACGCGCATGCGTGTTGCGGATCATCGCGAACAGCGACATGTCGGCTGCGGCACGCCATCGATGACGAAATCGGCGTTGAAGATCTTGTGGCGGCAGTGCTCGGAGTTCGCCTGCGCGAACATCATCAGTTCGACGTCGGTCGGGATCGCGGCCCAGCCGCGCGAAGTTCTCGCGCGAGGTAGTCGATCTCGTCCGCGCTGAGCGCGAGGCCCAGCGCGGCATTGGCTGCCGTAAGCGACGGCGACGTCGCGCGCGACACGCGCAAGTGGCCGCGGCGCGGTCGTGCGCGAACAGACCCGCGACCGCAGCATCGTCCAGCAGCACCGCCTCGGTCATGCGGTCGTGCAGCAGGCCCGGCCAGCCGTCGCAGCGCCGCGTGCGACAGCGGCGCCGCGGCATCGATATGGAATCCGATGCCGCGCTCGATGCGCCGTACCTGGTCGAGCCCGCAGACCTGCGCGATGTCGGTGGCCTTGCTCGACCAGGGCGAAGTGGTGCCGGGGCGCGGCGCGACCAGCAGCCGCTGTCCTGCCGGCTCGTCCGGCACGTAGCGCGGGCCATAGGTCAGCAGTGCCTGCAGCCGTCCGTGCTCGCTGCTCATCCAGCGGCGCGACCGCAATCCACCAGGTGCACGATAGCGGCTGGCGAGCGCGCGCACGCCCGGCTCGACGGCGCGCACCTGGCGCCAGCAGCTTCGCGAGCCGGAAGTCTGAATGGGCGGGACCGCCGGGCAGCTGCAGGATCACGTCAGGACTTGCGCCCCGGCTCACCGGCCGGCGGCGCGATACAGCGGCGTCGGGAACTGCGTCACATTGCCCTCGTACTGCGTGATCTTGCTGGCGCCGCGCTTGCTGACTTCGTCGATGCGCAACACCGAATGCATGGGCAGGAAGCTGCGCTTCACGCCCTCGAACTCGGACTTGATGCGCTCCTCGGTAGGGTCGAGCAGCACGCCGGCGCGCTCGCCGAAGACCAGCTCCTCGATCTCGACGAAGCCGAGCATGCCGCCGTGGCTGACCTTGCGCGCGTACACCTCGTAAACCTTGCCCTGGTTCACGAACAGAACCTTGAAAATGTGATGGGATGCCATGGTCACCCGGGATGCGGCGCAAGTCACGGGCCGCTGCCCCATTATAGTTCAAGGTCGGTTCCGCATGAAGGCTCCGGCCGGACTCATGGCCTTGCGACTTGAAGTCATCAGCGAGCAACGCGACCGCCTCGGCGAGCGGTCCAGCATCGTGCTCGGGGTGTCCGGCGGCAGCATCGGCCGCGCCCTCGACAACGACTGGGTGCTGCCCGACGCGCAGCGCTACCTGTCGGGCCACCACGCCCGCGTCCACTTCCGCCAGGGCGCCTACTACCTGGAAGACATCAGCACCAATGGCGTCTTCGTCAACGACGCCACGACGCCGCAGGGTCGCCGCGGCCTGTACGCGCTGCACGACGGCGACGTGCTGCGCATGGGCGAGTACCGCATCCGGGTCAACATCGACGGACGAGGAAGCCCCTGCCGCCGCCGGGCACCGGCACGCTGGCGCAGATCGCCGTGGACAACGTGGTCCCGCTGCGCACGGACGTGGGCCAGGACGATGACCTCGGCGCCTCGCTGAACATCGAGGCGCTGATTCCCGCAATGCCGGCTTGGTTCCGGTGACCATGCCGGGCGCAGCGCGGCGATAGGCCGCAGCCGCGCTGTCGGCGCAGCAACGGCTCGACCGCCTGCGCGCCGCGGCGCGGGCGCGCCTCGAAGGAGTCGCCACACCGGACTGGCCGACGTGCGCAACGGCACTGCAGGCCTTCTGTCGTGGCGCCGGCATCGATCCGACGCGCCTGCCCATGGAGAACGAAGCGCAGAGCCTGCACCTGGTGGGCCAGCTGCTGCGCGAGGCCGTGCTCGGCCTGAAGGAAGTCCTGCGAGCCCAGCAGGCCTTCCGCGACCGCTACGGCATCGATACGCGCGACAAGCCCGAAGGCCGCTCGCCGCTGGACCAGGCAACGGATGAATACCTGCTCGAAGCTGCTCACCGGGCACGAACGGCGCGAGCTCGACGCCGTCATGCAGCTGCGCGGCCAGCTTCCGCGGTGCCGGCGAGCACGGCTGCCGCCGTCGATCCGGCGCTGCGCAGCGCGCTGGTGCAGTTCATGGCGCACCTGTCGCCGGCCAGCATCGAGGCCCGCGTCGCGGCGCGCGGCGGCACGGCCGACGCCGGCGGCGAGCTGGGAGCGCTACCGGACGTCTACATGAACCTGCTGCAGGCCACCGGCCAGGAGCTGCCACACCTGTTCACCGAGGCGCTCGCCCAGGCCTTCGCGCGCGAGGCCGACAACCGCTCGATCGAGACCTTCAAGCCAGCGCGGGAATAGGCAGCGGCCGTGCGCGCGGCCGTCCCGGTTCAGCGGGATGTCGTAGGTGATGCTCGCGCCGTAGGCCTCGGGCGCCTGCGGGTCGTGGCGCAGCTTGTCGAAGGTCAGCAGCCGGGTGCCGAGCTCGAAGCTCTCCTGGATGTCGTGCGAGATCATGAAGATGGTCATGCGGTTGTCGCGCCCAGAGCTTCAGGATCAGCTCGTGCATGTCGGCGGTGATGCCGGGATCCAGCGCGCCGAAGGGCTCATCCAGCAGCAGGATCTTCGGCTCGCAGATCACGGCCTGGGCGATCGACAGCCGCTGCTGCATGCCGCCCGACAGCTGCGACGGGATAGCGGTCGCGCGCGTGCGCCAGCCCGACCGCCTCGAGCATCGACTCGGCGCGCGCGCAGCGCCTCGCGCCGTCGCGCGCCGAACAGGCGTCCCAGCAGCCGCGAACGCTGCAGCTCCAGGCCCAGCACCAGGTTGTCGATCACCGTCAGGTGCGGAAACAGCGAATAGCGCTGGAACACGATGCCGCGGTCGGGACCCGGTTCGGTGCCGGATGGGCTCGCCGTCGATCAGGATCTGGCCGCGCGTGGGCTGCTCGATGCCGAGCAGCATGCTGCAGGAAGGTGGTCTTGCCGCAGCCCGACGCGCCGACAATGGTGACGAACTCGTGGTCCGCCACTTCCAGGTGCAGGTTCTCGAGCACGACCTGCTCGCCGTAGTTCTTCCAGACATTGCGGACCGAGACCGTGGCCATCAGCGCGCCGGCTCGGCCCACGCGAAGGCGCTGCGCGCGCAGCCGCCGCAGCAGCCAGTCCGATGCAACCGCCAGCAGGGTGATCCACACGACGTAGGGCAGGATCACGTCCATCGCCAGGTAGCGCCGCACCAGGAAGATGCGGTAGCCCAGTCCCTCGGTGGAGGCGATGGCCTCGGCGGCAATCAGGAACAGCCACGCCGAACCCAGCGTCAGCCGCAGCGAATCGATCAGCCGCGGCCAGAGCCTGCGGCAGCACGACGCGCAGTGACCAGCTGCCAGGTCGAGGCACCCAGCGTCTGCGCCTTGACCAGCTGCTCGGACGGCAGTTCGCCGACCCGCAGCGCCAGGTCGCGCGCGATCACCGGCGGCGATGCCGATCACGATCAGCGCGATCTTGGACGGTCTCGTCGAGTCCCAGCACGATGAACAGGATGGGCAGCATCGCCAGCGGCGGAATCATCGCCACGGTGGAGAGCAGCGGCGACAGCAGCGCGCGCAACCGCGGTACCACGCCGATCGCCACGGCGAAGACCAGACCGAGCGTGGCGCTGATCAGCAGCGCAATGCCGATGCGCCGCAGGCTGGCCCA
The DNA here is from genome assembly GCA_963785055.1 of uncultured Pseudomonadota bacterium. Lineage (GTDB taxonomy): Bacteria > Pseudomonadota > Gammaproteobacteria > Steroidobacterales > Steroidobacteraceae > ZC4RG30. The sequence continues at coordinate 168,225 of CAWATT010000005.1, read as the reverse complement.
GGTGTCGAGCCAGAACAGCACACGGCCGCTGCGCATGTCCTCTTCCAGTGCGTACGCCTGGATCGCCGACCCGATCGCTGCCGAGCGAGGGCAGCAGCTTGTCGTCGGGGTTCTCGGCCAGCCGCAGCTGCGAGGCGACCACGTACAGCACCAGCAGCGCCGACGAAAGGCAGCACCCCGAGCGCAAGCCGTTCGCCGCGCCCGGGCACCTGGTTGATCAGTCGCTTCAAGGCTGGCTATCCCGCGGCCGGCAGGCTTACAGCTTGCCGTCGGCCGCCAGCTTCATGTAGCGTGGTGTCGAAGCGCATCTTGATGTTCTTCGGGTCTGCCGAGCAGTCTTGCCGCCCGGAAACTCGATGCCGACGGCATCGACGGTCTTGGCGCCCGGCACCCAGCAATCCATGCTCGAACGAGAACTTGCGCACCAGGTCCATCTTCCTGATGAGGTCCGGGTTCGTCGCCGCAGCCACGCGCGGCGGCCGGCGTCCAGTACATGTTGGTGGTGGCGAGCTGGGCTTCGAAGCCAGCGAGATCGGTGCCCGAGGCCTTGGCCATGGCCTCGAGCGCCGCCTTCGCCTTCGCGTCGCTCGGCCTTCATCACCGCCAGCGTCTCGTACCAGGCGCCGACCAGCGCCTGCCCAGCTTCGGGTTGGCCTTGAGCACCTGGGTGTTGACCACCATCAGGTCGAGGATCTCGCCCGGGATCTTGCTGGAGTCGAATACCAGCGACGTCTTCGGCATGGCCGTGATTTCCGAAAGCTGCGGCTTCCAGGTCACCGTGGCGGTCACACCGGGCGTCGCGAAGGCGCCGACGATGTCGGCATCCGAGGTATTGACGACCTTGATGTCGCGCTCCTTCAGGCCCACCGAGTCCAGCCCGCGCGCCAGCAGGTAGTGCGACACCGACAGCTCGACCAGGTTGACCGACTGGCCCTTGATGTCGGCCAGCTTCTTGCCCGCGCCCTTGAGCACGACGCCGTCGTTGCCGTTGGAGTAGTCGCCGACGATCAGCGCCGTGGAATCGACGCCGCCGGCAGCCGGGATGGTCAGCATGTCCATGTTGGTCATCACGCAGGCGTCGAAGCCGCCGGCGGTGTACTGGTTGATCGACTCGACGTAGTCGTTGATCTGCGTCAGCTCGATCTTGATGCCGTACTTGTCGGCCCATTTCTTCAGGATGCCGCTCTGCTGGGCGTAATCCCACGGCATCCAGCCGACGTAGATGCTCCAGGCGACCTTGAACGTGGTCTTCTCGGCGGCAGCAGCTGCCGCTGGCTGGAACGGCATGAGTGCAAGGCCCAGCAGGGCAAGGCTGAGAAGTCGGGTGATCCGGCGCATGGTTGTGAGGGCTCCTGTGTCGAGTTGCGGGAACGCGACCGAACGCGTACTGGCCCCTTATGCGCTGCAAGCGCTGTGCCTGAACGCCAGGCGGCGAAGATGCGTTCGCGCGGCCACTCTCGCCTGCGATGGCTCTTTTCTGGAGCAACGCTGTTCCCGCACACGCTCCAGATCGGTGCAGTGCGCATCCGTTGACGCTGCGATGCGATGAAGCACAAGGCCGAATTGGTTGGTATGGCCCTTGCAATTGCCTGTCACGTTTCGGTGCAAGAGGTCAGCAATGGGGCGAACAGCACTGCCCGCGATCCAGCCCGCTGTGGGAGGAGACTGCTCAAGGCGGCGCCCACTGGTCAGGCGTACTGCGTCGGGGCCGCTCGCTGCGGCTGACGGCGGGCGGCGCCGATGCAAACGTCGCGGCGCTGTTCTACAGCCGCGAAATGCCCCTGGAACGCTACAACATGGCCGACACGCTCAAGGCCCAGCACACGGCGCACCTGACCACGGGCTGCGTCTGCTACTCGGACATGGGCCGCGATCCTGTGCGCAATCACCGCCGACAGCTGCGGCTGGCATGACCCGCTATGCGGACTCACCGACTCCGCGCTGCTCGATGCGCGCTATGGACGCCACGTCCTTCCAGCAGCAGCGCAACGAACGCCATCGTGAGCGGGCGCGAGGCCATGCTGGTCGAACTCGGGAAGTACGGCCTCGGCGAACGCGACCTGGTCGCCTGCGTCAACTTCTTCAGCAAGGCGCAGGTCGAACGAAGCGGGCCAGCTGCGCGCTGGTGCCCGGGCACTGCCAGGCGGGTGACGCGCTCGACCTGCGGTTCGAGATGGACACCATCGTGCTGCTGCACGACGGGCCGCACCCGCTGGACTTGCGGCCGACGCTACGCGCCGCCCGCCGTCCTGCTGCAGGCATTTGCCAGTGAACCCGCTGGGGCGGACGACGCCTGTCGGCAGCGCTGCCCGGAGAACGCGCGCGGTTACGAGAACACACGGCGGTATTGCGCATGAAGGCCGGCGCAGTGCTCAGCGACGACGTGGTCCCGTCCGGCGAAGCCATGGATGGGCGTCGTGCCGCGCGGCGAGACTGCTGCGCATCGTGGACCTCGAGGGCAACCAGGCGGTGGACACGCTGTTCTACAACGCGACCGAACCGCACGAACATTACAGCGCGCAGGACACGATCCGCGCGCAGGGCAACATCTACCTCACCACCGGCAGCGTCCTGCGCTCGAATCGCGGCCGCGCGATGCTGGAAATCGTCGACGACACCTGCGGCCGACACGACACGCTGGGCGGCGCCTGCTCTGCCGAAAGCAACACGGTTCGCTATGCGCTGGAGAAGCGCCACATGCACAGCTGCGGGACAGCTTCCTGCTCGCGCTCGCGCGCAGCGACGCGGGTCTCGGCAAGCGCGACCTGCCCTCGCAACGTGAACTTCTTCATGAACGTGCCGGTCACCCCTGCGGGGACCTTGAGCTTCGCGGACGGCATCTCGGCGCCGGGCCGCCATGTGGAGTTGCTGGCGCTCATCGACGTGCGGGTGCTGATCTCCAACTGCCCGCAACTGAACAACCCCTGCAATGGCTGGGATCCGACGCCCGTCCGGGTGATCACGCGGTCGGCTTCCGCCTGATGTTCGCCTCGTGAAGTTCGAAAGGGTCCTGATCGCCAACCGCGGTGCGATCGCGGGACGCATCCTGCGCACGCTGCGGCGCCTTGGCATTTCGCCGGTGGTGGTCTACTCGGAAGCCGATCAGCACGCGCCGTACGTGCGAGCCGCGGACCAGGCTTTTGGCATCGGACCAGCGCCTGCGATCGAGAGTTACCTGCGGCAGGACCGGATCCTCGAATCGGCGCTGGCTGCCGGCGCCGGCGCCATCCATCCGGGCTACGGGTTCCTCTCGGAGAATGCCGGCTTCGCCGAAGCCTGCGAGGCGGCCGGCATCGCGTTCATCGGCCCGACGCCGTCCCAGATGCGGGATTTCGGGCTCAAGCACACGGCGCGCGCGCTGGCCGAGGCCAGCGGCTTGCCGCTGCTGCCGGGCAGTGGCCTCCTGCCGGACGTCGAGGCTGCACTGCGCGAGGCCGATCGCATCGGCTACCCGGTGATGCTCAAGAGCACGGCGGGGGGTGGTGGCATCGGCATGCAGCAATGTGCGGATGCGCAAGAACTCCAGCGCGCCTGGGGCACCGTGCAACGCCTTGCGGCCAACAATTTCCGCGATGCCGGGCTGTTCCTCGAGAAATACGTTCGCCGCGCGCGCCACATCGAGGTGCAGATCTTCGGTGACGGTCGCGGCGAGGTGATTGCGCTCGGGCGAGCGCGACTGTTCGATCCAGCGGCGCAACCAGAAGGTGATCGAGGAAACGCCGGCTCCCGGCCTGGCGCCGGCGATGCCGCGAGCTGCTGCTTGCCGACGCGGTACGACTCGGAAAGGCCGTGAATTACCGTTCGGCCGGCACGGTGGAGTTCGTGTTCGACGCGGAGACGGGCAGGCACTATTTCCTCGAGGTGAACACCCGGCTGCAGGTGGAGCATGGTGTGACCGAGGAGGTCGGCGGCATCGACATCGTCGAGTGGATGATCCGCGTGGCCGCGGGCGACCCGCCGGACCTCGCAGCGCATCGGCACGAAGCGCGCGGCCATGCGATCCAGGCGCGTGTCTACGCGGAGGACCCGGCGCGCGGCTTCCGTCCTGCCAGCGGACTGCTGACGCGCGTGCAGCTTCCGGAAGGCGTGCGCGTGGATGGCTGGATTGAGACCGGCACAGAGGTCAGCGGCTACTACGACCCGCTGCTGATGAAGGTCATCGCCACGGGCGCCGATCGAAAGCAAGCCATCGCCCGCCTCGACCTCGCACTGGCACAGACCCGCATCGACGGCATCGAGACGAATGTCGCGTGGCTGCGCTCTGTGCTCGTACACCCGGACTTCGTCGCGGGCCAGCCCTGGACCCGGCTGCTGGACTCGCACGCGCCGGTGTTGCCTGGCATCGAGGTGCTCGAGCCGGGCACGCTGAGCACCATCCAGGACTGGCCCGGCCGCAGCGGCTACTGGGACGTCGGCGTTCCACCCAGCGGTCCCATGGATGCCCTCGCCTTCCGACTCTGCAACCGGATCGTGGGCAATGCCGAGGGCACCGCCGGGATCGAGATGACGGCCACTGGCCTCGCGCTGGCGTTCAATGCGCCGGCGCGCATCGCGCTCGGCGGCGCACGCATGGAGGGCACGCTGGATGGCGAACCGGTGTCGTGGTGGACACCGCTGACCGTGCGCGCCGGAAGCCAGTTGCGGCTCGGCGCAATATCCGGGCCCGGCCAGCGCAGTTACCTGGCCATCGCGGGCGGCCTCGACGTGCCGGAATACCTGGGCAGTCGCGCGACGTTCACGCTGGGCCGGTTTGGCGGCCATGGCGGACGCGCGCTGCGCGCGGGCGACGTGCTGCGACCCGGCCTGCCCTGCGAGTCCAGCGGCCCGAAAGGCTTCGCCCTGCCACCCGGCGTGCAACCGGTGCTGACCAACCGCTGGACCGTCGGCGTGATCGACGGGCCCCACGGCGCGCCGGACTTCTTCACCGCAGAAGACATCGAGGCCTTCTACAACGCGGACTGGGAAGTGCACTACAACTCCAGCCGCACCGGTGTTCGCCTGGTCGGCCCGAAGCCTCGATGGGCCCGGCTCGATGGCGGAGAGGCCGGCCTGCATCCCTCGAACATCCACGACAACGCCTACGCCATCGGCAGCATCGACTACACGGGCGACATGCCGGTCATCCTCGGGCCGGACGGTCCGAGTCTCGGCGGCTTCGTCTGTCCGGCCACCGTCGCGATGGCGGAACTGTGGAAGCTGGGGCAGTTGCGCCCGGGGGATCATGTGCGCTTCGTGCCGCTCTCCCCGATTGCAGCACGCGAGCAGTTGCTTGCGCAGGACCAGATGATCGCGTCGCTGCAGCCGCCGGCTGCGGCCCCTGGGCTCATTCGCCGCACCGCACCGCAACCGGTGCTCGCGCGACTGGCAACCGGCGTCGGCGATGTGCCGGTGTGCATCAGGCAGGCCGGCGAAGACAACCTGCTGGTGGAGTTTGGTCCGCTGGAACTCGACCTGGGACTGCGCTTCCGGGTGCAGGCGCTGATGGAGGCGCTGCAGCGCGAATCCATCGATGGCCTCGCTGGAGCTGACTCCCGGAATCCGCTCGCTGCAGCTGCATTTCGATGCGCGGCGCCTTTCGCAGCGCACGATGCTGGCGCGTGTGGAGCGCGCGCTCGACAGCATGCCGGACATCGAGTCCATGCAGCTGCCGAGCCGCATCGTGCACCTGCCGCTGTCCTGGGACGATCCAGCCACGCGCCTGGCCACCGAACGCTACATGCGCTCGGTGCGCGCCGATGCGCCCTGGTGCCCTGACAACATCGAGTTCATCCGGCGGATAAACGGCCTCGACTCGGTCGAGGCGGTGCGCGAGATCGTGTACGGCGCCAGTTACCTTGTGATGGGACTCGGTGATGTCTATCTCGGCGCGCCGGTGGCGACGCCGCTGGATCCGCGCCACCGGCTGGTCACCACGAAGTACAACCCCGCGCGCACCTGGACGCCAGAGAACGCGGTGGGTATCGGCGGGGCCTACCTGTGCGTCTATGGCATGGAAGGTCCTGGTGGCTACCAGTTCGTGGGCCGCACGCTGCAGATGTGGAACCGCTACGGGCAAGGGGGGCAGTTCCGCGACGGCAAGCGCTGGCTGCTGCGCTTCTTCGACCAGATCCGCTTCTTCCCGGTCGCTGCCGATGAACTGCTGCGCATCCGGGCGGACTTTCCCCACGGTCGCTATCCGCTGCGCATCGAGGAGACAGCGCTGAGCCTGGGCGAGTACCGGCACTTCCTGGCCGCCAACGCCGGATCCATCGATGCCTTTCGCACACGGCAGCGCGCGGCGTTTGAAGCCGAGCGCCTGCGCTGGCGCGAGGCTGGCATCAATGAGGCACCGCCGGCGGAAGCCGCACCGATACCGGCATCCGCCGCGATTTCTCCCGGCTGCATCGCCGTGCGCGCGCCGGTATCGGGAAGCATCTGGCAGTTGAATGTCGCGGCAGGGCAATCCGTGGCGGCCGGGGAGGAACTTCTGGTCATGGAGGCGATGAAGATGGAGGTGAGCGTGAAGGCGGGCCTGTCGGGCATCGTCGAGGCAATCCACTGCGAGCCCGGGCGACCCGCATCAGCGGGAGATGCCCTGCTGTCGCTGCGACCGCCGGGCGTGGCCACCGCATGAATCCCTCGATCAGCGGCCTGTTGCAGGCCTATCGGGACGGTCGCAGCGATCCGCGCGAAATCGTCGAGTCGGTGCTCGCACGACAGAAGGAAGCCGAGTCGCACAACATCTGGATCAGCCGCGTTGCACCGGAGGACCTGCGCCGCCGCGCCGCCGAGCTCGCGCGGCAGCCGCCGGACAGCCTGCCGCTGTACGGCATTCCGTTTGCCATCAAGGACAACATCGACCTGGCAGGGCTTGCGACGACCGCGGGCTGCCCTTCCTTCGCGTACATGCCCGAGGCTTCCGCGCCAGTGGTGCAGCGCCTGCTGGATGCCGGCGCGATAGCGCTGGGCAAGGCCAATCTCGACCAGTTCGCGACCGGCCTGGTCGGTACGCGCTCGCCCTACGGTGTCTGCCGCAACAGCTTCGATCGCGATCACATCAGTGGCGGATCCTCCAGCGGCTCTGCCGTGGCGGTGGCCCTGGGACTGGCCAGCTTCGCGCTGGGCACCGACACCGCGGGCTCCGGTCGCGTGCCGGCCGCGTTCAACAATCTTGTCGGCTACAAGCCCACCCTGGGACTGCTGAGCACGCGCGGAGTCGTGCCGGCCTGCCGCAGCCTCGATGCCGTGTCGATCTTCGCGCTGACGGCCGAGGACGCCGCACTCGTGGCACGCGTGGCCGGCGGCTTCGATCCGCTGGAGCCGTATTCACGGCCGGCGCAGCGAAGCGCCCAATCGCGGCTGGTCGCAGCGCAGCCCGTTGCGATTTGCCGTGCCGCACGTCTCGCAGCGCGAGTTCCTGCGCAATGACGCCTATGCGCGTCTCTACGAGCAGTCGATCACCGCGCTCGCCCGCCTCGGCGGCGAACCGGTCAGCGTGGACATCGCGCCGTTGCTGGAAACCGCACGGCTGCTCTACCAGGGGCCGTGGGTCACGGAGCGCTTCCTCGCCGTCGGCTCGCTGATCGAGAACCGGCCCGAGGCGTTGCTGCCTGTGACAAGACAGATCATCTGCGGTGGCTCGCGCGGCACGGCACGCGAGACCTTTCGCGCCCTCTACCGGCTGCGTGAACTGCAACGGCTCAGCGAGGCGATCTGGTCGGTTGCGGATGTGCTGCTGTTGCCGACCACGCCGACTCACCCGACCATTGCCGCAGTGGAAGCCGAACCGCTGTTGCGCAACACGGAGCTGGGCCACTACACCAACTTCGCCAACCTGCTGGACCTGGCGGCAGTTGCCGTGCCCGCCGGCTTCACGCCTGCCGGCCTCCCGTTCGGCGTCTCGCTGATGGCGCCTGCCTGGAACGATGCGGAGTTGCTGTGGCTGGCCTCGCGGTTGCAGCGGGCCTGTGTAGAGACCATGGGCGCCAGGGGCCATCGACTGGCCGACACGGTTGCCGGCGATGTCGATGGCGGGCAGACCATCGACGTGGCCGTCTGCGGCGCGCACATGCAGGGCCTGCCACTCAATCCGCAGCTGCTGAGCCGCAATGCCTGGCTGGTGGCGCGCACCGCGCACGGCGCCCGCGTACCGGCTCTATGCGCTTCCGGGTGGTCCCCCGCAGCGGCCCGGCCTGCTGCGCGTCGGCTGCGGGAGGCAGCGCAGATCGAGGTGGAGATCTGGCGCATGCCCGCCGAGCACTTCGGGAGCTTCATTGCCGGCATTCCCTCGCCGCTCGGCATCGGCCGCATCGAGCTGGCCGATGGAAGCGAGGTGGCCGGATTCCTCTGCGAGGCCCACGCCGTGGCGCAGGCCCGGGACATCACTTCGCTGGGGGGCTGGCGGCGCTTTCTGGCAACGGGATGAACTCCTGGTCGTCGCCGGGCGGCAGCGTGAAGCGCCCGGCAAGCCAATCCGCCCTCGCCTGCTCCAGGCGCGCAGGAGAAGAGGACACGAAGTTCCAGTCGATGAATCGCTGTCCCACCGGATCCCCGGCCAGCAGCATCAGCTCGCTGTCGGTCGTGGCGACCGGTGCTTCGGTATCCGGGTCAATCACCGCGAGTTGACCCGGCACGAGTGCCTGCCCGCTGAAATCCAGTGCGCCAGCTGACGAGATAGACACCACACTCGGCATAGCCGGCCGGCAGCGGCAGCCTTGCAGCCGGCAGCCAGCCGCACGTGCGCATAGAGCAGCGGGGAATGCGTGAGCACCGGGCTCTGCAGGCCATAGCCGCGACCGGCGATCACGCGCAACCAGACCCCGTCCTGCTGCAGCATTGGCAGCTCCGATTCTGCGTGGTGCGAGAACGACGGCTCGGCCTCTTCGGCTTCCTCTGGCAGCGCGATCCAGGCCTGGATGCCGTGGAGAAAATCCGACTGCGCGCGCGCCTTCTCGAAGCGCTCCGAATGCGTGATGCCGCGGCCTGCGACCATCCAGTTCACCTCGCCGGGCCGGATGGCCTGCAGCGAGCCCACGCTGTCCCTGTGCATGATCTCGCCCGAGAACAGGTAGGTCACTGTCGAGAGGCCTATGTGCGGATGGGGTCGAACGTCCGCGGTGCGCGGCAACCCTGCGGGCAGTGCCACCGGCCCCATGTGGTCGAAGAAGATGAACGGGCCGACCATGCGGTGCCCCGGAGCCGGCAGCACACGACCGACTTCCAGGTAGCCCAGCGAACGACGACGCTGCTCGATGACCTGCTTCAACATGGCGTAACCTTGCCCCTGTTGCGGATTCTTTCGCAAGACGATCAGGCAGGAAATCAGGAAAATGGCGAACGACGGGTCGGGCTTTGACTGGAGCCGCTTCGTGACGCGGGGACCACGCATCCTGCGACGCAGCGTGGTGCGTACCTTCCTGGCGGGCATGCTCGCGGCGATGCCACTGATCGCCACGGTGGCGCTGGTCGTCCTTGCGGTCCGGTTCATCGTCGACTGGCTGGGGCCATACAGCCTGTTTGGCCGCGCACTGGGCTGGCTCGGGCTCGCCGTTTCGGGCAGCCACTGGGCGGGCTACATGATCGGGCTGGCCATGGCCATCGGCATGATCTTCGGGCTGGGCATCCTGGTCGAACGGGGGCTGGCGGCGTGGCTCGGCGGCATCGTCGACGCGATCGTCAGCCGCATTCCGGTGGTGCGCACCATTTACGACACGGTGGGGAGATTCGTCGAGATCTTCTCCAACCGCGACGAAAGCAAGTTCAAGTCCATGCGCCCGGTGTGGTGCCAGTTCGGTGGTGCAGGCGGTGTCTCGACGCTGGCGCTGCTCTCCTCCCCGGATCCGGTGATCGTCAACGGACAGGCCTGCTATGCCGTGATCGTGCCCACTGCGCCGGTACCCATCGGCGGCGGCCTGCTGTTCGCGCCGGTCAGCTGGATCACGCCGGCGGAGATCGGCATGGAGGCGCTCACCAGCATCTATGTGTCGATGGGCGTCACCTCCGGCCAGTTCCTGCCGCTGGCCGGCAAGGATGCAAGAATCTGAGTGCCGCGATTCGAAGCGGCCTGCTGATCGCGCTGCTGCTGGGTGCAGTCCCGACGCTGGCGCAGGACGCGGTGCGCAGCGAGCGCGTGACCTTCGAGGAAGGCAGTGCCGCGCGCACCCTGGTGGACGCCATTGCCGGATTCGAGCGGGTTCACTATGTGGTCAGCGCCCGCGCGGGCCAGATGCTGACGGTCAGCCTTGCGAGCAGCAACCTGTCGAACACCTTCGACATCTCTGCGGCTGCCACCCCGAAGCCGTTCTTCGTGGGCGGCGACGCCGGCAACACCCATTCGTTTCGCGTCCCGGCAAGCGGCGACTACATCATCGACGTCCACCTGTTGCGATTTGCCGCCCGGGATTACCAGTCGGCCCAGTACACGCTGAACGTGGCCCTGGCCGAGTGAACGGATCGCGATATCGCAGATTTGCGATATCGCGCCTCAGGCCGCGGGCGCGGGTTCAGGTGCCGGCCCGCCTTGCCTTGCGCCCATGGCTGCGCCGATCGAAGACAGCATGATGAGTCCGATGGCCAGCCACTGCGTCGACACGAGCTGCTCGCCCAGGAAGACAAGGCCCATCAGCGCGCCTATGGCGGGCTCGGCGCTCAGCAGCGTGCCGAAGGTGTTCGTGGGCAGCTGGCGCATCGCCATCATCTCGAAGCGTATAGGGGATCGCGCTCGACGCGATGCCCACGACGAGTCCCAGCGCCAGCACCTGCGGTCGTGAGCAGCGCGCTGCCGGCATGCAGCAGCCCCACCGGCGCGACCAGCAGCGCGGCGATCACCATGCCCGCCGCTGCGGCGGCCGGCCCATGCTGCAGGCCCGCGCGCCGGCCAGCCAGGATATACAACGCCCAGCACACGCCCGCCAGCAGCGCGAGCGCGAGGCCACGCCAGTCGAGATTCGCCGCATGCTCCCGCAGCGGCAGCAGCAACAGCAGTCCGGCGATGGCCAGCACTACCCACAGGTAGTCGAGGCGGCGGCGTGAAGTGAATACCGCTACGGCCAGCGGCCCGGTGAATTCCACCGCGATGGCCACGCCCAGCGGGATGTAGGCCAGTGACTTGTAGAAGGCGAGGTTCATGACGCCGAGCACGACGCCATAGGCCAGCAACGGCCGCCAGCCGCCCCGGAGGTCCAGTCGCCAGGGACGCATCACGGCGGCCAGCACCAGCGAACCGAAGATCAGGCGCAGCGCAGTGGCGCCTTCCGGCCCGACCACCGGAAACAGCTGCTTGGCGATCGCGGCGCCGGCGGTCAGCGAGACCAGCGCGAGGAACAGGACGCCTATGGCGCCGGCATTGGAAACACGCATGGGTTCAGGGAGTGGCGGAGAGGGTGGGATTCGAACCCACGGTAGGCGTAAACCTACGCCTGATTTCGAGTCAGGTACATTCGACCACTCTGCCACCTCTCCGCGGTCCCCGGTCGTCCGAAGGGCGCGCTATTCTAGACGAAACATGGAACCAGAACGCATCACCTTCCCGGTCGAATATCCCATCAAGGTCGTGGCCCGTGCCGCCGCGGACCTCGCGGGCGCAGCGTGGATGCGGTATTTTCGTACGCCATTTCGGGCGATTTCGAGCCGAGAACAGGGTCACGGAACGCGCCTCCGGCGCAGAGCAATTTCGTGGCCTGACCTACCTCGTGGTGGTGCAGGCCGAAGCGCAGCTGCAGGCGCTGCACGCCGACCTGCAAGCGCTGGAAGGCGTGATCATGGTGCTGTAAGGCGCCGCGAGCAGCCGCGCCAGCCGCCGCGCGAAGTCTCGCCCGACCTCCTCCACGCTCGCCCGGCATGCCAAGGTCGGCCAGCTGCGTCACCTGCATGCCGGCCATGCCGCAGGGATTGATGCGCGCGAATGGCGAGAGATCCATGTCCACGTTCAGCGCCAGGCCGTGGTAGCTCGCGCCGCGGCGGATGCGCATGCCCGACGCTGGCCAGCTTGCGGCCCTCCACATAGACACCGGGCGCATCGCGCCGGCCCGCGGCCGTGATCCCGTGCGGCGCCGACCAGATCGATCACCGCCTGCTCCAGCTGCACGACCAGGTCGCGCACGTTCAGGCCCAGTGCGGCGCACATCGAGCAGCGGTAGGCCACCAGCTGGCCGGGGCCGTGATAGGTCACCTGCCCGCCGCGGTCGGTCTGCACCACGGGGATGTCGCCGGCGCGCCAGCACGTGACTGCGATCGGCGGCCATGCCCAGCGTGAAGACGGGCGGATGCTCGCAGCAGCCAGATTTCATCCGGCGTCGCGGCATCGCGCTCGTCGGTGAAGCTGCTGCATGGCGCTGCCAGGTCGGCTCGTAATCGACCACGGCCCAGCCAGCGGATGATCACGGCGTGATCCGGCAGTCCGACGTTGTTGCCGGCCAGTGCCTGTTCGGCGCGATAGCTCGAACGCACCATCGGACCGGAAACGCACTCGCGAAAGCCGCGCGCGAGCCCTGCCTCGCGATACTGCTCGAACTGCTGCGGGCGTGACGAAGCGCGCCACCGGCAGATGATTGGGCGTGGGCCGCAGGTACTGGCCCAGCGTGAGGATGTCCACCTGCGCGCGCGCGCAGGTCGTCCATCGCCTCGAGGATCTCCTCATCGGATCTCGCCCAGCCCCAGCATCAGGCTGGTCTTGGTGAGCACGTCGCGGACGATGCCGCTTGGCATGCGCCAGCACGGCCAGCGTCTGCTCGTAACCGGCGCGCGGCATCGCGCACCGGATGCGTGAGCCGGCGCACGGTCTCCAGGTTCTGCGCGAACACCTGCAGCCCGGAATCGACCACGGTTTCGACATCGCGCGAGCACGCCCTGGAAATCCGGCGTCAGCGCCTCGACCGCGGTCTGCGGCGACTGCGCTCGCGGATGGCGCGCACGCAGGCGGCGAAATGCGCGGCGCCGCCATCAGGCAGGTCATCGCGATTGACGCTGGTCAGCACGATGTAGGAAAGCCCCATCAGCGCGACGCTCTCGGCCACGTTGGCCGGCTCGTCGGCATCCAGCCAGCCGCGCGGATTGCCCGTGTCCACCGAACAGAAGCGGCAGGCGCGCGTGCACACCGCGCCCATCAGCATGATGGTGGCGGTGCCGGCATTCCAGCACTCGCCGATGTTGGGGCACTTGGCTTCTTCGCAGACCGTGGCGAGCTTGTGCGCGTGCACGTTGCGACGGATCTCGGCATAGCGCTCGCCGCTGGCCGGCATGGCCTTGAGCCAGCGCGGCTTGCCGGTGAGCGGCGCTGCCACGGCGGCTTCGCCGCGCGGCTTCTGGCCATCGCGGATCGCGGTGAAGCCCTGCGCGGTGGTGTATTTCTCGCCGCTGCGCGCGCCGGTGCCGAAGGGCGCGGCGGGCTCGCACGACGACGCGAATGCCCTTGAGTTCCGATCATTGCCCGTCATCCTCGCATGCGCCGCAGTCGGGCGTCGAGCTCGCGCCAGCCGCTCCGGCGTGCCGACATCCAGCCACCGGCCCGCGTGGCGCTGGCCGCCCAGCCTGCCCGGCCTCCCGCGCCTGCAGCAGCCAGGGCAGCAGCGGGAAGCGTCCCGGCTCAGCGCCGGCGAACAACGCCGGCCGCAGCATGGCGATGCCGGAATAGGTCAGCCGCTCGCCGCCTTCGGCCGCGATCCGCCCGCCGTCGTCAAGCCAGAAGTCGCCTTGCGGGTGATGCGGCGGGATTGGGCACCAGCACCAGCTGCGCCAGATCGTCCGGGGCCAGATCGCAGCGCCGCGAAATCGACGTCGGTGAACACATCGCCATTGACCAGCAGGAACGGGTCCATCGCCCAGCAGCGGCAGGGCCTGGAAGATGCCACCGCCGGTCTCCAGCGCGGGCCAGGGTTCGCGGCTGTAGTGCGATGCGCACGCCCGTAGCGCTGACCATCGCCCAGTGCGCGCGGCGATCTGCTCGCCCAGCCAGGACAGGTTGATCACCACGTCGCTGAACGCCCGCCGCCGCCAGGCGTTCGCAGATGCCAGGCGATCAGCGGCTTGCCGGCCACCTGCAGCAGTGGCTTCGGGCAGGTGTCGGTCAGCGGCCGCATGCGCTCGCCGCGCCCGGCGGCCAGCAGCATGGCCTTCATGCGCGCGCCGCACGCCAGTGCCCGCGCGTTGGCAGCCGGCGAGGCCCGGCGCCAGGCGCTGCTCGACGAAGCGCGCGAACTGCGGCCAGCTCCGGATAGGCGCGCGCCGCTTCCCGCACGTAGTCGCAGCGTGCGCGGCAGGTCGCGCCAGGTAACCGGTCTTGCCATCGCGCCAGCACAGGCGCGCGAAGATGCCCAGCACCTTGATGTGCCGCTGCAGGCCGATGAGATCGAACCAGCGCAGGAACTGCGCTCGCTGACTCGCCCGCCAGCGCCCTGCCCTGCTGCGCCACCTGCCAGCAGGCGGTCGCGGATACCCCGCCACCCATGCCTCGACCCGCGCGCGCGGCCAGTCGACGTAGCAGTCCTTGAGGATGGACGCCAGGTCGTAGCCCACCGGTCCGCGCAGGGCGTCCTGGAAGTCGATGACTCCCGGCGAGCGCTCCGGCAGTGATCATCAGGTTGCGCGAGTGATAGTCGCGGTGCACGAACACCTGCGGCTGGCGCAGTGCCTCGCGCACCAGCAAGTCGAAGGTTTCGTGCAGCAGCTGCAGCTCGGCGGCGTCGGGCTCGAAGCCGCAGATGACGGCGGCAGTACCACTCAGGCAGCAGCTGCATCTCGCGCAGCAGCACGTGCGCGGTCATAGGGTGGCAGCTGGTGCGAGGCCGCGTCGCCATGCAGCTGCAGCCGGCACAGCGCATCCAGCGCATCGCCGTACAGGCCTGCGGATCCTGCGCCCGATTCAGTGCAGTGAGCATGTGGGTGGTGCCCGAGGTCCTCCAGCAGCGCGTAGCCCGAGCCCGGTCTCGGCCGCATGCACATGCGGCACATGCACGCCGCATTCCTCCAGCAGCGCGAGACGCGCAGGTAGCCTGCCAGGTCCTCGTGTGTCAGGCGGCGCGTCCATGCCGATGCAGCGTCGCGCCGTCGCTGCTCCACAGCGCGGAAATAGCGGCGGAAACTGGCATCGGCGGAGGCCGGGTCCAGGCGTGCGACGGGGATCTCCAAGGTCTGTCCAGCCAGTCGGCGGACGTGTTCGCAGGTCGCGGGTCGTTCTGACATCGACGCAAGTATAATGCGGGGCTTGATGTCGCCTGCCCCGCACCATGTCCCGCCTCTCCACGCCATGCCTGCCGTCTGCGCTGGCGCCGCCGCTCGGGGCCTGCGGCCGCGGAGCGCGGAACCTCCGTCGCCCCCGCTGATCCTGCCCCGCTGCCCGGATGATTTCGCGACCAGCGCGGCCGCACTGCCGCTTCGACCCGCGCTGCGGCTCGACGAGCGGCTCGAGATCACTCAGTCGACGGCGCTGCGGGTCGGAAGCGCGATGGCGCAGCCCAGGTGCAGGGCAACGTGGAAGTGCGCCAGGGCGATCGGTCGCTGCGCGCCGAGGAAGTGAACATCAACGCGAACGACCGATCGGCAGCGTCAGCGGCGAGGTGGAATACAGCGACCAGCAGCTGATGGTGCGCGGCGATGCCGGCGCTTTGCCGGCGGCGAGGCCGAGTTCCGAGGGCGCGAGTTCGAGCTGCCCTTGCAGCCGGCGCGCGGCGCGCGCGAGACCTCTGTCGCTGAGCCGCCACGGCGTACTGCGGCTGGAGGGCGTCAGCTACACCACCTGCCCGGTCGGCAGCGACGACTGGCAGATCCGGGCCGACTGCGTCTCCATCGACACGAAGACGCACGTCGATGGGCACGGCGCGCGACGCACGGCGTGAAGTTCCTCGGCGTGACCGATCCTGCGCCTGCCCGTGATCTCGTTTCCCGTGGGCAATGCCCGCAAGAGCGGCGTGCTGTTCCCGAGCCTGGGCACCACCTCGAGCAGTGGCGTCGCAGCTGGCGGTGCCGTACTACTTCAACCTCGCGCCGAACCAGGACCTGACGCTGACGCCGACCTGGCTACACGCAGCCGCGGCGTCGACCTGGACGGCGAGTTCCGCTTCCTGACCGAAGACAGCCGTGGGCAGCTCGACGGCAACCTGCTGCCGGACGACGGAATTCGGCGCCACCCGCAGCCGCATCCGATTGCGTGAACGTCACCGAGCCTGCCGCAGGGCTGGCGCCTGACGCTCGATGCCGAGAATGTCAGCGACGCGCAGTACTTCGAGGATTTCTCCCAGGGCGCCGACGGCGCGAGCATCGCCTTCCTGCCGCGCGCTGCTGCAGCTCTCCTACCGGCGATCCAACTGGACGCCGCGGACTGCTGGCGCGCAACTTCCAGACCCTGGACCAGGAGCTGCCGCCGGATCGATCGCCCCTACACGGAGTTCCCCGCGGTTGTACGCGCGACGGCAACTGGCGGCTGCCGCGGTGCACTGCCGCTGAAGTACGGCTTCGACACCGAGGCCATCCGGTTTCCAGCGCAACGACGGGCGTCGCAGGGCTGGCGCGTCGATGCCGCGCCGCGAGTGGGGCTCGACTATCGAAGGCGCCGGATACTTCCTGCGGCCCGCCGTGGCGCTCGCAGGCACGCAGTACCCGCTCGGACGACGTAGCGCCGGGCCAGGACACGCTCGCCGCTGCGCGACGCTGCCGATCGCGAGCCTGGACGCCGGCCTGCTGTTCGAGCGCGGCAGTCGGCCGCCGCGGCCAGCGGCGCATGACGCTCGAGCCGCGCCTGCTGTACCTGCTATGTGCCCTACCGCGACCAGGACGACCTGCCGGTGTTCGACACCGGCGAGCCGGACCTGAACTGGATCGCAGCTGTTCCGCACCAACCGCTACGTGGGCCTCGACCGCATCAGCGACGCCAACCAGGTCTCGCGTCGGCGTCACGTCGCCGCCTGTTCAGCAGCGCACAGCGGCACGCGCTTTCTCGTCCACGACGGTCGGCCAGACCTTCTACTTCGACACGCCGCGCGTGAGACTGCCCGATGAGCCGGTCAGCGACCGGAACGCCTCGGACCTGATCGCGCAGGTGGAACTGCAGGCCTTCAAGAACTGGAGCGTCGGCATGGGCCTGCAGTGGGACCACGGCAAGACTCGCGCGAGCGCAAAGTCCGAGGTCCGCCTGCAGCTACCAGCCCGAGCCCGCAGCAGCGTGGTGAACCTCGGCTACCGCTTCCAGCGCGACCGGCTGGAACAGGCCGATGTCTCCGCGGCCTGGCCGATTTCGGACCACTGGCGGCTCTACGGCCGGACCCTGTATTCGCTGCGCGACGAGCAAGGCGATCGAGCACTTCGCCGGGCTTCGAATACAGCAGCTGCTGCTGGCGCGTGCGGGCCGTGGCCCGCGAACTACGTCAGCCGCCGCTCCGGCGAGCGCGACCGGAGCATCTACCTGCAGCTGGAACTCAAGGGCCTTTCCAGTGTCGGAATGGCTGCGGACGCTTTCCTGGAAAGGGCGATTCGCGGATACTCTCGGACCGCGCGTCGCCGTGACGCAACCCCATGATCACCCAAGGATATATCTCATGTTCCGCCCGGTTCTGGCCTGACGCGCCCTGTGCTGGCGCTTGCCGGCCGCCGCCTCGTCGCCCGGCGCGCCGCCACCGCTGCGGCCGCAGACCCGCGGACCCAAGACGGCGTGCTGCTCGACAGGTCGTCGCCATCGTCAATGACGGCATGGTGACGCGAGAGCGAGCTGGACGAACAGACTGGACATGATCGCCGAGCGGCTGCAGGAGCAGAACACGCCGCTGCCGCCGACCCGGACGTGCTGCGCAAGCAGGTGCTGGACCGCCTGATCCTGCAGGAGATCCAGCTGCAGCGCGCCGACCGCATCGGCCTGAAGGTGATCCGACGAGCAGCTGAACGCGGCGCTGGCCGACATCGCGCAACGCAACAACATCACGCTCGCGCAGCTGCCGGCCGCCCTCGCCCAGCAGGGCATCGACTACGCCAGCTTACCGCGACAACATCCGCAAGGAAATGCACGCTGCGCGGCCTGCGCCAGCGCGACGTGATCTCAGCAAGCATCAACGTCACGCCGCGCGAACTGGAGCAGTTCATCGAGCGGCATGAAGAAGCTGCCCTCGGAGGCGAAGGAATACAACGTCTCGCACATCCTGATCGCCGTGCCGGAGGACGCGACCCAGGTCGCAGGTGGACGAACTGGCCAAGCGCGCCGACGAGGTGCTCGACGCGCGACCGACGGGAACGAGGATTTCGCCGCGCTTGCCGTGGCCTATCTCCAACAGCCAGACGGCGCTCGAAGGTGGCGCGCTGGGCTGGCGCAAGGGCCCTGAACTGCCGACGATCTTCGCCGAGGTCGTCGTCGCGCTGCAAGCCCGGCGAGGTCAGCAAGCCGCTGCGCACGCCCACCGGCTTCCACATCGTCAAGCTGAACGAGGTGCGCGCTGCATGGGCGGCGGCGCGATGCAGGACCAGGTGCACGCGCGCCACATCCTGATGAAGCCCAACGAACTGCAGGATGACGCCACCGTGCAGCAGAAGCTGGCTCGAGCATCCGCGAGCGCATCCTCAAGGGCGAGGATTTCGCGGCGTTTGCCTCGAGCATGTCCGAAGATCCCGGCTCGGCGGTCGACGGCGGCGACCTGGGCTGGAACGGCCCGGGCACCTTCGTGCCGGAATTCGAGAGCCATGCTCGCCGAGCCTGAAGGACAACGAGATCAGCGAGCCCTTCCAGACCCAGTTCGGCTGGCACATCGTGCAGCTGCTGGGTCGCCGCGCAGTTCGACACCACCGAGGACGTCGCTGCGCCAGCGCGCCTTCCAGCAGCTGCGCGAAAGCAAGGCCGACGAGGAAACCGAGCTGTGGCTGCGCCGCCTGCGCGACGAGGCCTTCGTCGACACGGACGTCTGAGCACCCGTGAGCGCGCGGCGCGCCGCGCCTGGCGCTGACCTGCGGCGAACCGGCCGGCATCGGTCCGGACCTCTGCGTGCATGCTTGCGGCGCCATCGCTGCCGCCGGCCGGCGCCGACTTCGAGATCGTCTGCCTGGCTGATGCATCGCCTGCTTGCGGCACGAGCGCAGCGCAGCTGGGCGCTGCCCGATGCCCGGCCGGCGAGCATTTCAGGGTCGAGCACGTGCCCCTTGCCGCGCCGGTGCACGCCGGCCGGCTCGACACACGCAATGCCCGCTGGGTGCTCGACGCTGCTGGACCGGGCCACTCGACGGATGCCGCGAGGGCCGAGTTCGACGCCATGGTCACCGCGCCGGTGCAGAAGAGCGTCATCAACGACGCCGGCATCGCGTTCACCGGCCACACGGAATACCTGGCGCAACGCTGCGGCGTGCAGCGTCCGGTGATGCTGCTGGCCGGCGGCGCGCTGCGAGTCGCACTGGCCACCACGCACCTGCCGCTGGCCGCAGGTCAGCGCCGCCATCACGGCCGCGCTGCTCGACGAGACCCTCGACATCATCGACCACGACCTGCGCAGCTTCTGGGGCATCGCGCGCGCCGCGCATCGCCGTCTGCGGACTGAACCCGCATGCCGGCGAAGGCGGCCACCTGGGTCGCGAGGAGATCGAGATCATTGCGCCCGGCCATCCGGCGCGCGCAGCACGCGCGGCATCGACGCCATCGGGCCCGTGGCCGGCCGACACCGTCTTCACGCCGCGGCAGCTGCGTCAACTTCGACGTGGTGCTGGCGATGTTCCACGACCAGGGCCTGCCGACGCTGAAGCACGCCGGCGTTCGGCGACGCGGTGAACGTCACGCTGGGCCTGCCGCTGATGCGCACCTCGGTGGACCACGGCACCGCGCTGGACCTCGCCGGCACCGGCCGAGCCGATGCACGGCAGCCTGATGGCAGCCGCGCAGGCTCGCGGCACAGCTGGCTTCGCGGCGGCAGACCGGCGCGTGATCCGCGCCCGCAAGCGCTTCGGCCAGCATTTCCTGCACGACCCGCAGCGTGCTGCAGCGGATCGTCGATGCGGTGGCACCCGCAGCCGGACGAGCGCCTGCGTCGAGATCGGCCCCGGCCCGGGCGCGCTCACCGCCGCGCTGCTGGCGCGCGTCGCCCAGCCTCGACGCCGTGGAGATCGACCGCGACCTCGCCGCGGCGCTGCGCGCAGCGCTGGCCGGAGCAGCTGACGCCTGCACGAGGGCGATGCGCTGGAGTTCGACTTCGCCGCGCTGGCGACGCGAGCGCGGCGGACCGCTGCGGGTCGTCGGCAACCTGCCCTACAACATCTCCACGCCGCTGCTGTTCCAGCTTGCTGAAGGCGGTCGATCACATCGTCGACCTGCACGTGATGCTGCAGAAGGAAGTGGTCGACCGGATGGCCGCCGCGCCGGGCAGCGGACGACTACGGCCGGCTGACGGTGATGCTGGCGCCGCGCCTGCAGCTCGAGCAAGCTGTTCGACGTGGGCCCGGGCGCCTTCCAGTCCGCCGCCGCGCGTCTGGTCCGCGGTGGCGCGCCTCACGGTGCTGCCCGGAGCCCGCTTTCCCGGTGCCCGCAAGCCTATGGCCGCATGGTCGCGGCAGCCTTCTCGCAGCGCCGCAAGACCCTTCGCAACAGCCTGCGCGGGCTGCTGTCGCCAGAATGCCTTCGGAGGTCGCCGGGATCGATCCCGGGGCGCGCCCGGAAATGCTGGCCCCGGAACAGTTCGCCGCGCTGGCGGCGCTTGCGCGCCCCGGCGCGCTGTGATTTCTTTGCGGCATGAATCCATACTACCGCATGTCCTGGCCGTGGTCGACCTCGCGGACGACAGCGTCGCCGTTGCGCGCCGCGCGCGCGAGCTCGCCACGGGCTGCCGGTGGCGCGATGCTGACGCTGCTGCATGTGGTGGAATTCGTGCCGGTCGAACCGCTGAGCGATTCGCTGCTGCCGGCCGTGCAGATCGAATCCGAGCTGCTGGAACGCGGCCGCGCGAGCGCTTGCCACGCTGGCCGCTCAGCTGCGCAACGCCGCGCCTCGCGGCTGGCGAAGTCACCACGGGCAACGTGAAGGCCGAGATCGTCGCGCTGTCGCGCGCGAAGGCGCACTACGACCTGATCGTCATCGGCAGCCATGAGCGGCACGGGCTGTCGATCCTGGTCAACCTCACCGAAGACACCGTGCTGCACGCCGCGCCCTGCGACGTGCTGGCCGTGCGGCTGCCGCGGTGCCGGGACCTCATGATGCAGCCGCATCAGCGTCGACGTCGAGACCAGCTACCTGCCGGACCAGTCGGACCCGGACGGACGGCGCTATCGTCGTTCTCCTACACCATCACCATCCGCAACGAAGGCAGGAGCCGGCGCGACTGCTGCACCGGCACTGGGTGATCACCGATGCCGAACGGCAAGGTGCAGGAAGTGCACGGCGATGGCGTGCGTGGGCGAGCAGCCCCACCTGAAGCCGGGCCAGGGCTTCCGCTATTCCAGCGGCGCCATGCTCGAGACGCCGGTGGGCGCCATGCAGGGCAGCTACCAATGCAGACGCGACGACGGCGCGCACTTCGACGCGCCGATCGCGCCGTTTCCGGCTGGCCATGCCGGGCATCCTGCACTGAAGCGATCAGACCTTGGCCCGCTACGCCATCGGTGACGTCCAGGGCTGCTACGAGCCGCTGCGCGAGCTGCTGCGCAAGCTGCGCTTCTCGCGCCGACCGCGACGAGCTCTGATCTTCGCCGGCGACCTGGTCAACCGCGGCCCGGAGTCGCTGGAAGTGCTGCGCCTGGTGCGCGCGCTGGGCGGCAATGCGCGCACCGTGCTCGGCAACCACGACCTGCACCTGCTGGCCCATCACTTCGATCCGGCACGACCCCTGCGCGCGCGGCGACACGCTGCGACGAGGTGCTGCGACGCCCCGGACCGCGAAGCACTGCTGGACTGGCTGCTCGCACGACCGCTGCTGATCCACGATCGCCGGCACGAGCGACCTGCTTCGTGCACGCCGGCCTGGTGCCGCAGTGGACGGTCGCCGCAGGCCATGCGCGCTGGCCGCGCGAAGCACGACGGGCGCTGCGCGCGGACCCGCGCGAGTTCCTCGCCGCGCATGTACGGCAACAAGCCGGACCGCTGGCGCGAAGCGCTGCAGCCGGCAGGACCGCTGGCGATTCACGATCAACGTGCTGACGCGGCTGCGCTACTGCCGCGCCGACGGCACCATCGACCTCAAGCGAAAGGACGCACCGGAACGAACCGCCGCACGCCCTGGCGGCCGTGGTTCGAGCATCCCGCACGCGCGACCGCGCGGCGTGCGCGTGATCTTCGGTCACTGGTCGACGCTCGGACTGCTGCGCGACCGGAACCTGCTGGCGCTGGACACCGGCTGCGTCTGGGGCGGCGCAGCTGACCGCCGTCGAACCTCGATGATCCGCGAGGCCCCGGTCGTGCAGGTGCGCTGCGCAGGCCTGCCAGCAACCGGCGCGGATTGATCACCGGCGGGTATCATGCCGCCCCCGCAATCCACGGGGATACCGAATGAAGATTTCGATGCACAACGCCTCGGTCGGCGTGTTCTGAAGCTCCTGCGCAACCTCGACATCATGCTCGAGCAAGGCCGAGAACTGGACGGCCGAGCGCAAGATCGATCCGAACGCGCATCCTGCAGTCGCGGCCTGGCGCCGGACATGTTCACCTTCACGCGTCAGGTGCAGATCGCCACCGACATGGCCAAGGGCACGGCCGCGCGCCTGGCCGGCGATGGAGCCGCCCCGCTTCGAGGACAACGAAACCAGCTTCGCGGAGCTCAGGGCGCGCGTCGCGAAGACCATCGCCTGCCTGGAGTGCCTGAAGGCCGATGCGTTCGCGGGCTCCGAGACGCGCACCATCACGCTGAAGCTCGGCCCGCCGGGCAACGCAGACGCGAAATGAATTTCGCAGGGCCTGGACTACCTGCTGGGCTTCGGCACGCCGAACGTGTATTTCCACTATCTCGATGGTCTACGCGCTGCTGCGCCACAACGGCCTGGAGATCGGCAAGCGCGACTACACCGGCTGATCAGCCCGTCACCACCGCAGCCAGCGCGCTCCCAGCAGCGCGCCGGCTGCGGTCGTGACGCCGACGCCAGCACGTACCACAGCCCGACGAACAGCGGGCTGTCATCGGGGCAGTGCAGCGCATAGAGCGTGCCGGCGAGCCCGGCTGACATCAATCCGGCCATGGCACCGGCGCGTGCCGGATTGCATGGGCGCTGCGCTGCGCAGCGCCAGCAGCGTAGCCAGCAACGGCACGACGGCAAGCGCGGGAATGACGCGCAGGCACCATGTCGGCATTGCTGCCCCGGGCCAGCGTCCACCACTGATCCGCGCGGCAGCAGCGCCAGCTCCGCGCAGGCGGCCACGGCGAGCATCACGGGCACCGCCCAGAGCGCCGCCTCGCCACACGACCCGCGCGACGCGCCCGGCCTTGCCAGGCGAAGCAGCATTCCGGTTGCCGCCAGCCACAGCGCCGCGTTGAGCAGCACCTTGAAGCGCGAATCGCAGGGCTGCGCAGCAGCCTGTGCCAGATCGGGCCTGAGTCCGACCAGCAGCGCGAAGCCCAGGGTCGTTGCGATGCCCGCTCGGCAGCAGCACGGCCAGCAGCGAGCGGCCCGGCGAGGCGTGCCGCGTGCCGTCGCTGGGCCAGCAGCATCCACCAGCTGTTCGGTCTTCATTGGTGCCTCTCGCGCCAGCGTGTGCCAGCGCCTTGCAGACTGCGATGCAGCGCAACGCGCAGCGCACCTTCGGTGATTCCCAGAGCTCTCGGCGGCGGAGCGGGACGAATGCCCTTCGATGGACACCAGCTGCACGATGCGTCGCTGGCGCTCATCCAGCGTATCGAGCATCAGCGCCAGGTCATGCCCTGCGGACTCGTCCGTGACCGGCTGCAGCCTCCGGCTCCGGCACATCGTCCAGCGGCAGCTCCGCGCGACGTCCGCGCCGGCGCAACACGTCGATGGTCTTGTTGCGGCTGATCGCCACGACCCAGGGACGTGACCGGATCCGCCGGTCGCCAGGTGTGCCGCTTCAGGTGTATGGCCAACAATGTCTCCTGCACCACATCCTCCACATCCACATCGCCCCAGCCGATGCGCGCGAATGCGCTGTCGCACGGCCTGCGCAGGAACTGCGCCAGCGACTGCCAGCAGGCTGCGATAGGCCGGCCTGATCGCCGCCCGCATGCCGCGCGCATCCACTGCGCCCATTGCGCTTCCCGTTCGGTGTGCTCCACGGTGCTTGCTGAGTGTTGTTGTTCGTGCGGGAAAGCGCGATTCGTTACTGTAACGAATCCATTGCCGCGCGGCGTAATGTGTCGTGAAGGCCCGCTGGGGGCCGGATGATCCCAAGGAGACTCTCGATGAACCGTTCCAATCGCATGGCCCTGCTCGGATCCCTCGCCGGCCTGCTGGCCGTCGCTGGCACCACCGCGGCAGTCGCCGCCGATGCGCCCCCGCTGCCGACAAGGAGAAATGCTACGGCGTTGCCCTGAAGGGCAAGAACGACTGTGCCGCCGGCCCCGGCACCACCTGCGCCGGCACCTCGAAGGTGGACTACCAGGGCAATGCCTGGAAGCTCGTGCCGAAGGGCACCTGCGCCACGATGAAGGCTGCCCGGCGACCGCATAGGGCTCGCTGACCGCACTGCAGCGCGACCTGCCGAAGTAGATCCTGAAGCCTCAGGGAACAGACCCGCGATGAATGCCAGGACCGCTCCCATCGTGCGTTCGCCCACCCGGACAACGCCGGCCCTGCCCCTCGGGGCCGGTGTGGGCCTCAAGGCCGCCCACTACGCGACGCACTGGCGAAACCCGCCTCGACCCGCGTTTCTTCGAAATCCACGCGGAGAACTACCTGCATGCGCGGCGGCCCCGCGCATCGCTACCTTGAAAGGATCCTGCGCGGGATCATGCGCTGTCGATCCATGGCGTCGGGCTGTCGCTGGGCGGCCCCGCGACTCCCCGCAGTCCGGCGGAGCTGGCCGCGCGCCGGGCGTTGATCGACCGATATGAACGCGACGCTCGTTCTCCGAGCACCTGGCCTGGTCAGCGCCTTCGCCACAGCACTACCTGAACGACCTGCTGCCGCTTGGCCTACACGCGCGAAGTCCCTGCAGCGCGTGCGTCACGCATGTCGACGCCGCACCCAGGAAGCCCTGGGCCGGCGCATCCTGATCGAGAATCCCGCCACCTACCTGCAGTTCTACCGACAGCACCTTCAGCGAACCCGAGCTTCATCACCGAAGCTCGTGCGCCGCAGCGGCTGCGGGCTGCTGCTCGACGTGAACAACATCGTCGTCTGCGCAGCCAATCATGGTTTCAGGTCGCTGGACTACCTGCATGCGTTTCCGCTCCACGCCGTCGCGCAGATCCATCTCGCCGCACACGCGATCCAGGCGGATTCGGCGGGTCGCGAGCTTCGCATCGACAGCCATGATGGCCCGGTGCAACCCGATACGTGGTCGCTCTACGAGGCCACCCTCGGGATCACAGGACCATTGCCAACGCTGATCGAGTGGGACAGCAGGTTGCCCGACTGGCCCGAACTGTGTCGCCGAAGCCGCGCTGGCCCAGCGCTACCTGCAACCTTCCGTGGCAGCGCGCATGCTGTCCGCAGCCATTTGAGGGCTTCGCCCGTGCGCTGACCGATCCCGCGCGGCGTTGCCTGCCGGGCTGCGTTCGCCCGACGGCACGCAGCTGGCCGATCGTTTCGGCGTCTATCGCAACAACGTCGTACGCCAGCCTGATCGCCGCGCTGGCCGCCCGCTTTCCTGTCTGCCAGGCCCTTGTCGGCCCGGAATTCTTCCAGGCCATGGCCCGGGAGTACGTCGCCCGGCAGCGCCCTTCGAGTCCACTGCTGCACGAATACGGCGCCGGATTCCCCGACTTCATCGAGACGTTCGAACCTGCCGCATCGCTCCCCTGCCTGCCGGACATGGCGCGGCTGGAAGGCCTGTGGACGCAGTGCTGGGCTGCTGCCGAATCACCGGCCATCGACCCGATCGAACTGGCAGCGGCTGGACCCGGAATTCCTGCTGGAGGCACGCGTGCAGCTGCACCCTGCTGCGCGACTGCTGCGCTCGGCTTATCCCGTAGCGAGCCTGTGGACGATGCACCAGGCACCGGATCCCGACCTGTCCGGACTTTCCTGGGAACCGGAGAACGTGCTCCTCACGCGTCCACACGCCACGATCCAGCTGCGACGCATCGACAGCGGGGCTCGCCACCTTTGCGGCAGCACTCGCAGATGGCAGCCGCATCGCCGCTTCGGCCGAGGCAGCACTCGCGGACAGCCCCGGCTTCGAGCTGGGATCCGTGCTGTTCGGACTACTCAAGGACGGATACATCACAGGACTCTCGCCATGACGACACTGGAACCGATGCCTGTTCGTCCACCGTTCGAACGATTGGCGCCGGCGGCACAGCTCGCGCTGCGCTTCGCACTCGCCGTGCCCTTCTTTCGTTCGGGACTGACCAAATGGGACGGATTCGGCAGGATCTCGGACAGCGCGATGTATCTGTTCAGCGAGGAGTTCAAGCTGCACATCTTCGGTGCGCAAGTTGCCTATCCCCTGCCTGTCGTGATGGCCTGGGCCTCCGGAATCGCGGAGATCCTGCTGCCCGTATTGCTGGTGCTGGGTTTCGCCACGCGCTGGGCGGCACTGGGCCTGCTGCTGATGACCGGCATCATCCAGCTGACCATCCCCGACGGCTGGGCAAACTTCCATCTGCCCTGGGCCGCGATGGCGCTGGCGTTGGTGGCCTGGGGCGCAGGACCGCTCTCCCTGGATCGCCTGCTCCTGAAACGATGAGGGCCCCGCAGGGGCCCTCGAAGCGCTGGCAAATCGATGAATCCGTACGCCTAGAACAGGCCCTCGACCTGGCCCTGCGCGTTGAGCCGGATCGTGTTCGCCGACGGCACCTTCGGCAGGCCCGGCATGGTCATGATCTCGCCACAGACGACCACGATGAACTCCGCGCCGGCCGACAGCCGCACATCGCGGATGTTCAGCACATGGCCCACCGGCGCGCCCTTCAGCGCCGGGTCAGTGGAGAAGCTGTACTGCGTCTTGGCGATGCAGACCGGGTAGTGGCCAAAGCCGCCATCGGTGAAGTCCTTGAACAGGTCGCGGACTTTCTGGTCCGCGGTGACATCCGAGGCGCCGTACAGCGTCCTGGCGATCGTGCGGACCTTCTCCAGCAGCGGCATTTCGTCGGGGTACAGCGGCTTGTACTTCGACGCTCCGCTCTCGGCCATCCGCACCACTTCATGGGCAAGTTCGATGGTTCCCTTGCTGCCATCGGCCCAGTGCGAGCACAGGATGGCCTTCACGCCGATGCCGTTGCACAGCTCATGGATCAGCTCGTGCTCGGCCGCCGTGTCCGCGATGAACTTGTTGATCGCCACCACGGCGGGGACACCGAACTTGCCGACGTTTTCCACATGGCGCGCGAGGTTCTCGAAGCCCTTCTTCAGCGCCCCCAGGTCTTCCTTGCCCAGCTGGTCCTTGGCCACGCCGCCGTGCATCTTCAGCGCGCGCACCGTGGCGACGATCACCGCGGCATCGGGCTTCAGGCCCGCCTTGCGGCACTTGATGTCGAAGAACTTCTCGGCGCCCAGGTCGGCGCCGAAACCGGCCTCCGTCACGACGTAGTCGCCGAGCCGCAGGCCCGTCTGCGTCGCCATCACCGAGTTGCAGCCGTGCGCGATGTTCGCGAACGGCCCGCCATGCACGAACGCCGGATTGCCCTCCAGCGTCTGCACCAGGTTCGGGCTCAGCGCGTCGCGCAGCAGCACCGCCATGGCGCCGTCAGCCATCAGGTCCTTGCGCGCGGATCGGCTTCTTGTCGCGGGTACGCGCCACGATAATATTGCCGAGGCGGCGGGTCAGGTCATCCAGGTCGGTGGCGAGGCAGAAGATCGCCATCACTTCCGAGGCCACGACGATGTCGAAGCCATCCTCGCGCGGGTAGCCGTTGCCGGGACCGCCGAGTGAATTGGTGATCTGGCGCAGCGCCCGGTCGTTCATGTCGACGACGCGCTTCCAGGTGATCCGGCGCACGTCGATGCCGAGCTCGTTGCCCCAGTAGACGTGGTTGTCGATCATCGCGGCCAGCAGGTTGTTCGCCGCGGCGATCGCGTGGAAGTCACCCGTGAAGTGCAGGTTGATGTCTTCCATCGGCACGATCTGCGCATAGCCGCCGCCGGCCGCACCGCCCTTCACTCCGAAGCAGGGCCCGAGGCTGGGCTCCCGCAGGCAGATCACCGTCTTCTTGCCGATTGCATTGAGGCCGTCACCCAGGCCGACGGTGGTGGTCGTCTTGCCCTCGCCTGCCGGCGTCGGGTTGATCGCCGTCACCAGGATCAGCTTGCCCGGCTTCTTCTTCGAGATTTCCTTCACTGCCTCGAGCGACAGCTTGGCCTTGTAGGGACCGTACTGCAGCAGCTGGTCGCGGCTGATGCCGATCTTGGCAGCCACGTTCTCGATGGGCTGCATCTTCGCCTGGCGCGCGATCTCGATGTCACTCAGCGGCATGGGAATTGACCTGTAACGTTGTTGTGGTGGGAAGTGCCCGCTCGGGGGGCGTGACCGCCAATGATCCTCCAAACGTCCCCTCCGGCGCCAGTGTATCCGCATCACGTGGATGCATGACCAAGGCAGCTTTTCCCTTATCATTCGCCCGCGGTCGGTTCACGGCAATTCATTTAACAGTCTGGAAGGTCCATGGGTCGAATGTTCGAAGTCCGCAAGCACACGATGTTTGCCCGCTGGAACCGCATGGCGAAGCAGTTCGCCAAGATCGGCAAGGACATCACCATCGCGGTGAAGGCCGGTGGTCCTGACCCGGCCTGCAATCCCACGTTGCGGCGCGTCATCCAGAACGCCCGTGCGGTCAACATGCCCAAGGACAAGGTCGACGCGGCGATCAAGCGCGCCAGCGGCCGCGACGCGACGAACTACACCGAGTTGCTCTACGAGGGCTACGCGCCGCACGGCGTCGCCGTGCTGGTCGAGACGGCCACGGACAACCCGACGCGCACCGTGGCGAACGTGCGCAACCTGTTCACCAAGGGCGGCGGCAACCTGGCCAGCACCGGCAGCGTCAGCTTCCTGTTCCGCAAGATGGGCGTGTTCCGTCTCGACCCCGCAGGCATCGACCAGGACGACCTGGAGCTGTACCTGATGGATCACGGCCTCGAGGAAATGGGCGAAGGCACCGGCGAGAAGGGAGAAGCACAGCTCGTGGTGCGCTGCGCGTTCGAGAACTTCGGACAGACGCAGGCATGCACTCGAGCAGCGCGGCATCGTGCCGCTGTCGGCGGCGCACGAATACATCTGCCTGACGCCCACCGAGCTGCCCGAGGAGCAGGCGAACGGAAGTCATGGACACTGCTCGACAAACTCGAACAGGACGAGGACGTGCAGAATGTCTATCACACGCTGGCCTGATCGCGCTTCGCGCACCGCACTGCTCGCCTCAATGCTGCTTCTGGCAGCGTGCTCTCGCATCGGGAGACCGGACGCCGACCGAGGAACCGCGCACAGCCGGGTGCTTTCGACGCGATCGAACTGCGGGGCGGCGCCGAGCTTGACGTGCTGGTGGGAACCGCCGAATCGCTGGTCGTCAGCGGCGGCGCCGACGCCGTCAGCAACCTGCAGAGCCGCGTCGAGAACGGCACGCTGGTGCTGCAGCAGCGCAAGCGCGGCCTGTGGATGCTGCAGGGCCGGGATTCCGTGAAGCTGCGGGTCACTCTGCCAGTGCTGAAGTCGATGGTGATCAACGGCGCCAGCCGGGCAACACTGACGTGGGCCCAGCGGCGGCGAGGTCAGCCTCCTCGTAAACGGCGCCGGCCAGCCTCGAAGCCAACGGCAGCGTCGAGCGCCTGACGGCGCGACTCAACGGTGCGGGCAGCATGGACCTTTCGCGGCTTGCGGCCGTGAATGCCGACCGTGGAAAGCAACGGGGCCGGCAACATAGACGGTCAATGTCTACCGGGTCACTGGATGCGCGCGTGAACGGCGTTGGCACCATCCGGCTATCGCGGCGGCCCGACCGAGGTTCGTACTGCGATAAACGGCGTTGGCAGCATCTGCGGCGGAATAGCCTGGCGGCGTCGGGCTAGAATGGCGGATTCGCCCTTGAGCCACACGGAAGGCCCCGCCTGCCGATGATTGAACTGCGCCCCTTCTGGAGGCTGCTGCTGCCCTGCCTGCCCGCGCTTGCGACGGCCGGGGAAGCCCCGCGTCCGACCGTACCCGTGCTCGACACCGTCGAAGTCAGCGCGACGCGACTGCGTGGCGTGCCGGACCTCGACGTGCCAGCCTCGGTGGCCACGGTGCAGATGGATCCGGACGGCAACCAGCCGCAGATCGAGTCACCGAGATGCTTGCGGGCATCCCGGGCGTCACCGCGCTGGACCGCCAGAACTACGCACAGGACACGCAGCTTTCGATCCGCGGCTTCGGCGCGCGCGCGACCTTCGGCGTGCGCGGCCTGCGCCTGTATGCGGACGGCATCCCGGCATCGATGCCCGACGGCCAGGGGCAGCTGTCGCATTTCAGCCTGATGGGCGGCAGACCGCCTGCAGGTCATGCGCGGCCCGTTCTCGGCCCTGTACGGCAATTCATCCGGCGGCGTGGTGCAGATGTGGAGCAAGCCCGGCGAGGCTGGCGACCCGACGCGCCTGCGTGCCACGTACGGCAGCTACGACGCGCGCAGCCTCGGCGCCCAGACACTGGGCAAGTCGGGCTTCCTCGATTACAACCTCGCGCTGTCACGCTTCGAGACCGACGGCTACCGCGAGCACAGCGCAGCGCGGCGCGACTCGGCCAATGCACGACTCGGCTTCGACGTGGGCGAACGGCGCACGCTGTCGCTGGTGATGAACTACCTCGACCTGCCCGACGCGCAGGACCCGCTGGGCCTCACGCCGGCCGACTGGCGCGCGGATCCGCAGCCAGGCCACGCCGGTGGCCATCCTGTTCAATACGCGCAAGTGCGTCGACCAGCTGCAGGGCGGCATGGTGTTCGAGCAGGAAATCGGCGAAGCGCAGACGCTGCGCGCCATGGGCTACTACGGCAATCGCCAGGTCGAGCAGTTCCTCGCGATACCCGCCGGCCGCGCAGGCCAATCCGCTGAACTCCGGCGGCGTCGTGGACCTCGACAGCGACTATTACGGCGCCGACCTGCGCTGGTCACTGGCAGGGCGAGCTGGCGTGCGCCTTCCGGCAGAGTTCACGGTCGGCACCAATTTCGACCGGCAGCAGCAGCTGCGGCGCGGCTACGAGAACTTCGTCGGCACGACGCTGGGCGTGAAAGGCGCACTGCGCCGCGACGAGACCAACCCGTCGACAACTTCGACCAGTTCGCGCAGCTGTGGTGGCAGCTGACGCGACCGCTGGTCGCTGCTGGCAGGCCTGCGCCACAGCGAGGTTTCGTTCGAGTCCGACGATCGCTACATCACGGCCAGCAATCCCGACGACAGCGGCAGCACGGACTACAGCGACTTCGCGCCGGTCGCCGGCGTCATGTTCCGGCCCATCCCGTCGCTGCGCATCTATGTTTCGATCGGCCGCGGCTTCGAGACGCCGACGTTCAACGAACTGTCCTATCGCGCCGATGGCGGGGCCGGGCTGGCCTTCGACCTGAAGCCGTCGACGCAGCGACAACTACGAGATGGGCGTGAAATGGCGCGCGCCGGGCGGGCTCGCGCTCGATGCCGCGCTGTTCCAGCGCAGACACCGACGGACGAACTGGCCGTCGTGCGCAACACCGGTGGTCGCAGCAGCTTCCGCAACGTGGCAAGCGCCCGCCGGCGCGGCCTCGAGACCTCGGTTTTCTGGTCGATCACTCCACAGTGGGGAGTGGATCTGCGCCTACACGTGGCTCGACGCGAACCTTCCGCAGTGACTACCAGGTCTGCGTGGTGGCCGGTTGCACGGTGCCCAACGTGCACGGTGCCGGCAGGCTCGCGCATTCCGGGCGTGCCGGAACACCAGGGCCAGCTGCGGCTGAACTGGACGCCGGGCGCGTGGGCCGCTGCGCTCGAGGCCGTGGGGTCCATCGGGCCTGCGTCGCCAACGACATCGCAACGGTTATTTCACCCGGCTACCTGCTGTTGCAATGCCGAAGTCGGTCGTAACTGGACCTTTGGCCAGTCGCGAGCTGCGTGTATTCGCGCGGCTGGAGAACCTGCTCGACAAGACCTACGTGGGTTCCGTGATCGTGAACGAGGGCAACGGCCGGTTCTTCGAATCCGGCCCCGATCTCACGGCGACCCTCGGTGCGCAGTGGCGCTGGAACTGACTAGAACGCCCCGCGTGCGCCCCAGCTCACCGTCAGCGCGACCGTATCCGGGCCGATGATTCCGGGCGGCAATTCGGCAGTCGCCGGTGCGCCATCCTCCCCGGCGACCACCAGCACGATGCGCTGCGCGCCCCGGACTTCAAGCTGCTGGTAACGCGTCGAGGACATCCGGAAGGCGACGCGCGCGGGCCAGGCGTCTTCCCTCCTTGCGCGAAAGGCGGAACTGTCCACTGGTCGAGACGCCCTGCAGGTCGATCACCAGCGTGTTGCGCTCCCAGAACTGCAGCACGACCGGCACGGCGATGTCGGCGGGAAACGTGACCAGCAGCTCATGGACCGGCTCGGGCGCAGCAGCCGGCTGCCCGCCCCAGGGCCACAGGGACTGCATCGACGAGCATCCCGACAGGGCGGCGGCGAGCCCCGTGCAGGCCAGCAACAGGACCAGCCTGCGGGTCGAGGCTGCGGTGGCGCGATTGCGGTGCATGGGCTTCATTCTACAATGTCGGGAACGCCCCCAGCATGGACCCGCAGCGCCCCGATGCTCCAGCCCTTTGACCTCAAACAGTGGATCGAGTCACACCGCCACCTGCTGAAGCCCGCCGGTCGGGCAACAAGCTGGTGTTTCCGGTTGGCGACTTCATCATGATGGTGGTCGGCGGGCCCAATGCGCGCAGCGATTTCCATGTCGATCCTGGCGAGGAGTTCTTCTACCAGCTCGAGGGCGACATGATGCTGCAGCACCGTGCAGGACGGCCGCGATCGTCGACATGCCGATCCGCGAAGGCGAGATCTTCCTGCTGCCCGCGCTACTGCCGCATTCCCCGCAGCGCCAGGCCAACACCGTCGGGCTGGTCGATCGAACGGCCGCCGCAGCCGGGCGAGAAGGATGGCCTGCAGTGGTACTGCGAGCGCTGCAACACGAAGCTGTACGAGGAGTTCTTCGAACTCACGGACATCGAGACGCAGTTCGCGCCGGTGTTCGAGCGTTACTACGACAGCGGAGCACCGCACCTGCCGGCACTGCGGCGAGGTGGCGCCGGTGCCGGCGCGCGCGCCCAGCCGTGACGTGCAGACGCCATCGGGCACCGGAACTGCCCGGTGCGACTTCGGGCGCGACTTCCCTGGCCCTGGAGCTGGACTTCGAGGGCAGCGCAGCCGCGGCACTTCGGCGCGCCTTCCGCCACGAGCACGCCGTTTCGCAGCGGCGCCTTCAATGGCGAGGTCGTGCGCTGGCGCCAGCTGCAACTGCCGCAGCATCACGCTGATTCCCCACTGCAACGGCACGCACACCGAGAGCGTCGGCCACCTGACGCTGACCGGCATTCCGTTGCATCGCTACGTGCCGCTCGGGCCGATACCGGCCCTGTTGCTGACGGTCGAGTTGACCACTGCGCCCGATGGCGAGGAGGACAGCGATCCATCGCCCCGCGACGGCGATCGAGCTGCTGACCCGGGCGGCGCTGCTGCGGGCGTGGCCCGCGTCGCTGCCCTTTGCGCCGCGGGCCCTGCTGCTGCGCACCGCAGGCGGCAGCCATGGCGCGACGGTCGCGCCGTACCTCACGCGCCAGGCTGTCACCGAGGTGGTCGCGCGCGGCATCGAGCACCTGGTGCTCGACCTGCCGTCCGTGGACCGCAGCGAAGACGATGGCCGGCTGACCGCACACCGGATCTTCTTCGGACTGCCGCCCGGCAGCGTCCAGCGTGAAGAGGCCGCGCGCCCGCTCTGCACGATCACCGAGCTGGCGCGACTTTCCCGGACGCGCTGAAGGATGGCCCCTGCGCGCTGCAGCTGCAGCTGCCGGCGTTCACCGGCGATGCGGTGCCGAGCCGGCCGCTCCACCTGCCACTGGCACGGCCATGAGCATCGAGGCGCTGTACCGCGAGGCCCGCGTCCGGGACGCGTGACGACCCGCTGGCGCCGCTACCGCGAAGCCTTCGCGTTGCCGACGGGTCGCGAGGGCCAGGCCGCTGGTCTACCTCTGCGGACATTCGCTGGGCCTCGCGCCGCGCAGTGCGCGCGGCCTGGTGGAGCAGGAGCTGGACCACTGGGAACAGCTCGGGCGTGCGCGGCCACCACGAAGGGCCGACGTCCCTGGATCGACTACGCCGAGCTGCTGCGGCCCGGCCTTGCGCGGCTGGCCGGCGCATCGCCCGACGAAGTCGTGGCGATGAACGCGCTGACGGTGAACCTGCACCTGCTGATGGCGAGCTTCTATCCGCCCGGAGGGCCGCCGTCGCTGCATCGTCATCGAGTCCGGCGCGTTTCCTTCCGACCGGCATGCGGTCGTGAGCCAGCTCGCTGTGGCACGGCCTCGATCCGGCGCAGACGCTGATTGAACTGGCACCCGAGGGCAATTCGGATGTCATCGACGAGTCGGCGCTGGAACAGCTGCTCGCAGCGCGCGGCGCCGAGGTCGCGCTGGTGCTGTGGCCCGGCGTCCAGTACCGCAGCGGCCAGGCCTTCGACCTGGCACGAATAGCGGCGGCCGCGCGCAGTGCCGGCGCTGTCTGCGGCTTTGACCTGGCCCATGCGATCGGCAACCTGCCGCTGGCCCTGCACGACGACGGCGCGGACTTTCGCCGTGTGGTGCAGCTACAAGTACCTCAACGCCGGCCCCGGCGCGATCGGCGGCGCATTCGTGCACGCGCGCCATGCGCGCACGCACGCTGCCGCGGACTGGCAGGCTGGTGGGGTCATGAGCCGGCCACGCGCTTTCGCGATGGAGCCCGGTTTCGTCCCTGCCGCCGGCGCCGCAGGCTGGCAACTCAGCAATCCGCCGATTCTCTCGGCTGCGCCGCTGATCGCGTCGCTGGCGCTTTTCGACGAGGCCGGCATCGGGCCGCTGCGCGCGAAGTCGCTCGCGCTGAACGAGTCTGCTGTGGCGCGAGTTGCGCACGCGCTTCGGCGGCGCAGCTGCAACGCATCACCCCCGAGGCACCCGCGCGCCAGGGCTGCCAGCTGTCGCTGCGCGTGCGCGCCGGGCGCGAGACCGGCCGACGCGTCTTCGACACGCTCAACCAGCTGGGCATTGTCGCGACTGGCGCGAGCCGGACGTGCTGCGCGTCGCGCCGGTGCCGCTCTACAACCGCTTCAGCGACATCGCCCGGTTGGTCGACGCGCTCGACCGCGCGCTGCACCGGCCGTGAGTTCACTGATCGTCGGTGGAGGGCCGGCCGGCTGCCTGCATCGCCATACTGCTCGCGCGCCGCGGGCACACGGTCGAGGTCTTCGAACGGCGTGCGCGATCCGCTGACGCACGCCCGCCGAAGCCGGTCGCTCGATCAACCTGGCCCTTGCAGCACGCGGCATCCGCGCCCTGCGCG
The DNA here is from genome assembly GCA_963785055.1 of uncultured Pseudomonadota bacterium. Classification (GTDB taxonomy): domain Bacteria; phylum Pseudomonadota; class Gammaproteobacteria; order Steroidobacterales; family Steroidobacteraceae; genus ZC4RG30. The sequence continues at coordinate 132,687 of CAWATT010000005.1, read as the reverse complement.
AGGCCGGCGTACTCGGCGACATCTCGGACCTGACCGTGACGATGCGCGGCCGGCTGCTGCACGAGCCTGATGGCAGCGAGCAGTTCAGCGCCTACGGCCAGCGCGAGCACGAGGTGATCCATTCGATCTCGCGCGCCGCGCTCACTTCCAGGCTTGCCGCCGCGGCGCGACGACTTCCCGGCGTCAGCATGAAGTTCTCGACTGCCTGCACCGGCTACGGGCACGATGGCAGCTTGCGACTGCGCGACCTGGCCAGCGGTCACGAGTACACGCATTCCGCACAGCGGATCATCGGCGCAGACGGCGCTGGCTCGGTGTTGCGCCAGGCACTGGCCGCGCAGGGCGGATTCGCCGTGCGGGAAGATCTGCCTGGATCACGACTACAAGGAACTGCTGATTCCGTTGCGCGCAGGCCAGCCGCAGCTGGCGATGAATGCACTGCACATCTGGCCGCGTGGCGGCTTCATGCTCATCGCCCTGCCCAATGCCGACGGCAGCTTCACGGCCACGCTGTTCCTGCCGCGTTCAGGTGATCCCGGATTCGACGACCTGAAGGATGCCGCGTCCGTCAGGGCGTTCTTCGCGCGCGAGTTCCCGCAGGCACTGGCACTTGTTCCCGATCTTGAAGAGCAGTTTCTTGCGCATCCGCAGGGAATCCTGGGCACCGTGCATTGCCCGCAGTGGCGGGACGGCGAAAAGCTGGTGCTGATCGGGGATGCCGCCCATGCCATCGTTCCGTTCCATGGCCAGGGCATGAACTGCGCCTTCGAGGATTGCCGCATCCTCGACGCGATGCTGGCCGACCACCCCGGGGACGCCTTCGCCCGCTTCGAAGCAGCGCGCCGCGCGGATACCGAAGCCATCGCACAGATGGCGCTGGAGAATTACGGCGAGATGCGCGACGCGGTGCTCGACCCGCGCTTCCAGTTGCAGAAGTCGCTGGCCATGGCGCTGGAGCGCCGCCATCCCGGCCGCTTCATACCGCGCTACGCGATGGTCATGTTCCACGACCGAGATCCCCTACTCCGTCGCGCTGCGCAGGGGGCAGATCCAGCAGGCGATCCTGGACGCCCTGGTACCGGCGGATGCTTCCGCAAACTTCGAGCCGGACTGGATCCAGGCCGACCGGCTCGTCACGCAGCGCCTGGAGCCGGTCAGCCCCTGATGCGCTCGAGCGTGATGAAGCTCATCGCGAAGGCATTCCTTTCATCGGCCGCACGCCATTCACGCGACACCTCGCGCCATTGCGAGTCTGGAATCGGCGGCAGGAAGGTGTCTCCTTCCGTCGTCGTGTGCACGCGCGTGAGGTGGATGACGTCCAGGCGCGGCAGGGCCAGCGCATAGAGCCCGGCGCCACCGATCACCGCCAGTTCAGGCACATCACCGGCGAGCTCGATCGCCTCATCCAGCGAGCCCACTGTCTCGATGCCCTCGGCGCGGAACCCGCTCTTCGAGACCACGAAATTGCGGCGACCGGGCAAGGGTCGCCCGATCGCCTCGCAGGTGCGCCGCCCCATCACGACCGGTTTGCCCAGCGTCAGGCGCTTGAAGTGCGCCAGGTCCGCCGGCAGGTGCCAGGGCAGCGCGTTGCCGCGGCCGATCACGTCGTTGTCCGACGCGGCCACGACGGCGCTGAGCTTCATGCGCGCCGCGACTTCTTCTTGGCCTTCTTCTTGGCCTTTTTCCCTGCTTTCTTCGCCTTCTTGCCTTTCTTCTTCGCGGCCTTGCGCGCCTTGGGGCGCTTGGCCGGCCACAGCATCGTGCCGCGGCATTTCGGCGAGCCACAGCGGCAGGCATAGATCTCGTCGACGTTCGGCGGATCGTTGGGATCGCGGCCGATCTGGTAGTCGTAGCCGAGTTCCTCGCCCTTCTTTATGTCGCGCGTGGCATCGACGAACACGCGGCCCTTCTCGGTCTCCGACTCGCAGTTGCCGTCGCAGTTGTGGTTGATCCAGCGCGCCGCGTTGCCGCCCTTGGTCGCATCGATCACGGTGCGCCGGTCGGCGATGAACAGGAAGGTGTGGTTGTCGTTGACATCCGCACCCTCATAGCGGGCGTCGGCTTCCTTGTGGGAGATGCGCTCGCCGAGGTACTCGATGATGCGGGTTCCCTTCGGAATGAAGGTGCGCGCGAAGCACCCCCGTCCATGGATCTTCGAACGCCGCACGACCAGCCACGGGTTGGGTTTTTCCAGCTTGCTCTTTGCCATGATCAGACTGCTACCTGCGCACGGATTGGCGCGTGATGACGATAATCCACGAGTTCTATGTCCTCTGCTGTGTAGTCGAAAAGGCTCGGCGCATGGCGCCGGATCACGAGCCGCGGCAACGGCAGCGGCTCGCGGGAGAGCTGCAGGTCCGCCTGCTCGAGATGGTTGGCGTACAGGTGGCAGTCGCCACCGGTCCAGATGAAATCCCCGGGCTGAAGGCCGGTCTGCTGCGCCACCAGGTGCGTCAGCAGCGCATAGGAGGCGATGTTGAACGGCACGCCGAGGAACACGTCGGCACTGCGCTGGTAGAGCTGGCAGGACAACCGCCCCGCCGCTGCATGGAACTGGAACAGCACATGGCAGGGCTGCAGTGCCATCTTTTCCAGTTCGCCGACGTTCCACGCACTCACCACGAGCCGGCGGGAATCCGGGTCGCGACGCAGGGTATCGACCACGCGCGCCATCTGGTCGATGTGGCTGCCGTCCGCGGCATCCCAGGCTCGCCACTGATGGCCATAGACAGGCCCCAGTTCGCCCCGCGAATCGGCCCATTCGTCCCAGATGGTCACGCCATGCTCGCGCAGGTAGGCGACATTCGTGTCCCCGCGCAGGAACCAGAGCAGCTCGTGCACCACCGACGGCACGTGGACGCGCTTGGTCGTGACGAGTGGGAAACCCGCTGCCAGGTCAAAGCGCATCTGCCAGCCGAACAGCGAGCGGGTCCCCGTGCCGGTGCGATCGCCCTTGACCGTGCCGCGCTCCCGCACGGCCCGCAGCAGCGCCAGGTAGTCCTTCACGCCTGCGACACGTAATTGCCCGTCGGACGCGGCCGCACCCAGGCATTGGCCAGCAGGATCGCGCCGAGCAGGTACATGGGCAGCGACAACAGCATGCCCATGGTCAGCCAGTCCCCCGCCAGGTAACCGAGCTGGGCGTCCGGCAGGCGGACCAACTCGGCCAGCGAACGTGCCACGGCGTAGTAGGCCAGCGCGAGGCCGAATACGGCACCGCGTGGCCGCGGTTTGCGCGCGAACCACCACACCACCAGGAACATCAACAGGCCTTCGAAGAACGCCTCGTAGAGCTGCGAGGGGTGACGCCCGATCACCTCGCCCGTCACCGGGTCCGGAACGCCGAAAGCCCAGGGAACGCTGGTCGGCGCGCCCCACAGCTCGCCATTGATGAAGTTGCCGAGGCGCCCGGCCATGATGCCGATGCCGGGCAGTGGTGCGGTGAAATCCAGCACGTCGAGCCATTTGCGGCCGCGACTCCTGGCAAAGAGCAGCAGCGCGATGATCACGCCTACCAGTGCACCGTGGAAGGACATGCCGCCCTGCCAGATCTTCAGCGGGTAGAACAGATCCTCCCGCCACATGTCGCGTCCGTAGATCAGCACATAGCCGATGCGGCCACCGAGGATCACGCCCAGCATCGACCAGAACACCAGGTCGTCGACATCCACGGCCCGCCAGGTGCTCCCGGGTCTCGCGGCCTGCCGGCGCCCGAGCCACCAGGCCACCCCGAAACCGATGATGTACATGATGCCGTACCAGTGGACCTGCACCGGACCGAGGCTGACGGCAATCGGATCAATTCTGGGATACGCGATCATTGGCCCGATTCTATCGGGAAATCCGGCAGAACAGCGCCTTGAGGTAGCGCGTCTCCGGCATCGCGGGATGCACCGGATGATCGGCGGACTGGCCGCCCATCGCGATCACCTGCAGGCGGCGCCCCTGGTGTACAGCCGCAGCCTGCAGCAGGTCCGGCAGTGCCGCGGCATCCAGGTGGAAAGAACAGGAACAGCTGACGAGCAACGCCTCGTCGTCGAGCAGGCCAATTGCCAGCTGGTTCAGTCGCCGGTACGCCGCTTCGCCCTTGGCCTGGTCCTTGCGGCGCTTGATGAAGGCCGGTGGATCGACGATGGCGACATCGAAGCGCCTGCCCTGCGCGGCCAGTTCCTCGAGCGTGTCGAAGGCATCGCCCTTGCGAGTTTCGATTGCGACGCCGTTCAGGGCGGCGTTGTGCTGCGCGCCGTCTATGGCGTGCTGCGAGGCATCCACGCAAAGCGCCGACAAGGCACCCTGGGAGAGCGCCGCGACGGACCACGCGCCCAGGTAGCTGCAGACGTCCAGCACCCGCGCGCCCGGCTTCAACATCCCGGCGAGCGTGCGGCGATTGGACGTCTGGTCGTAGAACCAGCCCGTCTTCTGGCCATGCGGCCAGCGGCACCTGGAAACGCAGCCCGCCCTCGCGCACCTCGAGCACTTCGGGCAGCTCACCACCGCTGGCCGTCACCTCCCGGGGCAACGCCTCCAGGTCACGTGAATTGCTGTCGTTCTTCCAGACGATCACGCGTGGCGCGAGCAGAGCGGTGAGCGCTGCCTCGATTTCAGCCCTGCGCCGCTCGATGCCCCAGGTGGCCGACTGCGCCACCAGCACGTCGCCATAGCGGTCGACCACGAGCCCGGGCAGGCCGTCGGATTCCCCATATACGAGGCGGTAGTGCTCGCCGCCCACGTAGCGCTCGCGCAGCGCCAGCGCACTGGCCAGCGCGCGGGCAATCAGCGCGGGGCCGACCGGCGCGCCCTCCTCGCGGCTGAAGATGCGGGCGCAGATCAGCGCGTGCGGATTGGCCAGCGCATGGCCCACGAAGCGCTCGCGGCTGTCCACGATGCGCACCGCATCACCCGCCGTGATGCCCGACAACGGGCTCTTCGCCGTGTCGATCTCGTTGGAGAACACCCAGCAGTGGCCGGCTCGGATACGACGTTCTTCGTGTCGCCGCAGCACAAGCTGGGGCAGCTGGGATTGTTCTGTCATAGTGGGGTTCGTCCATTGTAGTGGGTTTGGCATCGGCGATGAGCAGACTGGCGCAGCAGACCAGCCCTTACCTGCTGCAACACGCCGGCAATCCGGTGGACTGGTACCCCTGGGGCGAAGCCGCGTTCGCCGAGGCCCGCGAGAGCGGCCGCCCCATCCTGCTGTCCATCGGCTACTCGGCCTGCCACTGGTGCCATGTGATGGCGCACGAATCCTTCGAGGATCCGGCCACCGCCGCGCTGATGAACCGGTTGTTCGTCAACGTGAAGGTGGATCGCGAGGAACGCCCCGACGTGGACCGGGTCTACCAGCTCGCGCACCAGCTGCTGACCCGACGTGGTGGCGGCTGGCCACTGACGATGTTCCTCTGCCACGACGACCAGCGGCCGTTCTTCGGAGGCACGTACTTTCCGCCCGCGCCGCGCGGCGGAATGCCCGCATTTCGCGCCGTGCTCGAACGGGTGGCGCAGGTGTACCGGGAACAGGGGCCAGCGCTGCGCGAACAGTCGGCGCTGCTGGTCGAGACACTCGCGCGCATCGAGCAGCCGCAGGAGGGCTGGAGCGGCGCGCTCGACGGCACCCCGATCGCGGCGCTGCGCGCCGAGCTGGAGCAGCGCTTCGATCGTGACTGGGGCGGATTCAGCCGCGCGCCCAAGTTTCCCCACCCGCCGATGATCTCAAGGCTGCTGCGGGCCTGGCGCGCCACGGCCATGCAACCGGAGCCGGACCTGCAGGCGCTGTTCATGGCGACCTTCACGCTCAAGCGCATGATCGAGGGCGGCCTGTTCGACCAGCTGGGCGGCGGCTTTGCGCGCTACAGCGTCGATGAGCGCTGGGAGATCCCGCATTTCGAGAAGATGCTGTACGACAACGGCCAACTGTTGTCGGTGCTGGCCGAGGCCGCTCAGGCAACGGGCGACAGTGACTTCGCACGGGCCTTGACCGCCACGGCGGACTGCCTGCTGCGGGATTTCCGGTTGCCCGGCGGCAGCTTCGCCGCGGCCTTCGATGCGGATTCGGAAGGTCGCGAGGGCGCGTTCTACATGTGGACTCCGGAGCAGGTCCGGGCCGTGCTCGACGAGGGTGACGCCGCCCTGTTCGAAGCGCGTTTCGGGTTGGACGGAGAGCCCAACTTCGAGCACGGGTGGATCCCCGTGGTGCGGCGCAGCCTCAGCGACCTGGAGGCGGATTCGCGCTTTGGTTCAGGGGAAGCCGAACTCGCCCGACGCCTCGACGGCGCCAGTTCGCGGCTTCTCGCCCAACGTTCCCGCCGAACCTGGCCTGCGCGCGACGACAAGCGGCTCACCGGCTGGAATGCGCTGGCGATTCGCGGCCTGGCCGATGCGGCGCGCGCACTGGGCCGCGAGGACTGGGCGCAGGCCGCAAGCGATGCGGTGGACGACCTGCGCGCCCGGCACTGGCGCGAGGGGCGACTGGTTACCGCCAGCCGTGGCGATCAGCCCGCCCATATCGCCGCAAATCTTGACGACCACGCCTACCTGCTGGATGCGTTGCTGCAGCTGGGCACCGTGCGGTTCCGGTCCTCGGACCTGCGCTTCGCCATCGACGTTGCGGAAGCGTTGCTGGAGCGATTTGAGGACAGTGAGCACGGCGGCTTCTGGTTCACCGCGCACGATGACGAGCCGCTGATCCATCGCAGCCGCGTGGTTGCGGATGATGCAACGCCCGCCGGCAATGCCGTCGCCGCCGGCGCGCTGCTGCGACTAGGCGGCCTTCTGGCGGAGCCGCGCTACCTGCTCGCCGCGGAACGCACCTTGCGCTCTGCCTGGGCGCTGCTGGTCGAGCAGCCGCTGGGGACCGTACAGATGGCCACCAGCCTGGATGACTGGCTTCATCCATCTGCAATCGTGATTCTGCGTGGCGAGCCGGATGCGATTGCCCTCTGGCGGCGCGATCTTCAGCGCACTTTTGATCCGCGCGTGGCCGTGTTTGCGATATCTGCGCACGAGCCAGACTTGCCCGAGGCACTGTCCGCCAAGCAGCCCTCGCGCGACAACCACAGCGTGGGTATGCCGCGGAACCCACTGCGAGGCGCCGTTCACTGACCTGGCGACCCTGCGCGCAGCCTTGGCCTGAATCTCGCGGATAGCCTCAGCTCAATCGGCCAACGCCTTGCGGATCTGTTCCAGCAGCGTTGCGTCTCGAGCAGCATCGAATGCGGGCGCCGCCGCCCAGTCGTATTGCCAGGGATGCGCGGTACGCAGCCCTTCCGCTTCATCGTCGTAGCGCGGCACCAGATGGACGTGCAGGGCCGGCTCCAGGTTGCCAAAGATCGCGTAGTTGATGCGTCGCGCGCCCGTGGCGGCCAGCAGCGCATCACCCAGGCGGGCCATGTCACTCATCACCTGCAGGCGCGCCGGGCCAGCCAGTTCGTTCAGCGTGCCCACCACTGGATCCGGAAGCAGCAGGCAGTAACCCCTGAGGAACTGCTGCTCGCCGAGCACGGCCCAGCCCGAGGGCATCCGCGCGACCAGCGTCGGGTCCTCCCCCCTCCTCAGTCGCTGCACCCGCCGGTGGATCGCCGTATCGAGTTGCCCACTCATGCCGCGGCTCCCGTGCCGCGGAACATGAACCAGGCCGCCCCGACCATGCACAACGCCGCCCACAGGTAGTCGAGCTTGATCGGCGTGCGCATGTAGAGGATGGCAAATGGCACGAACACCGTCAGCGTGATGATCTCCTGCAGGATCTTCAGCTGCGGCAGTGACATCGTCTGGTAGCCGATGCGGTTGGCGGGCACCTGCAGCAGGTACTCGAACAGTGCGATGCCCCAGCTCACAAGCGCGGCGATGAGCCATGGCTTGCCGGAGAGGTTCTTAAGGTGGGCGTACCAGGCGAAGGTCATGAATACGTTGGACAGCGTGAGCAGGACGATGGCGGTGGCGGCGGGAGGCAGCGACATAAGTGGCCCTTGGCAACAAGTGAGGCGGTTGTCACCATGCTAGCCGGGAATATGCCAACAGGTCGCAGTTGGCCGATCCGACGGGCCCCGGGGGCAGGAAACAAGGATGGAATGTTATTCCGGGCTTCCGAATAAGAGGCGGAATGTTTTGACGAATTTCGACGACCTGTGTTCTAGTTGATTCAAAGAACTACAAGAGGAGCCCGACATGTTATTCGGCATTCTCCGGCAGACCTTTGCCGCATTTTCGGCGCTCTAACTAAGAGTTAGGGGACTGGGATGCGACACCTACCGCTTCCACTATGCGTAGCCTGATATGTCGCTCACTGGTGCGCATTGAGCGGCAAAACGACATCGGCTCTGAGCGCCATTCCTTCTACTCGATTCGGGCAGTAGAGGGAGCGGTGCTGGCCTATGTGTCAGCCCTCCTAGTTGTGATCCTGCGCGGACTCTTCGGACCTGATGGGCCGCAATCCACCACGCTTGGGATTCTCGCAGTCCTTGCAGTGGCGGCTCCAATGACCTGGCATCTGTGTCGCGACCTTTACTCAGAGAAAGGAATGCTGACACTTCGCCAGGCGTATGGCGGCATGCACGGGTCGACTAGGGCGAAAGAGGCCGCAGTGGGAATTCTATTCCTCGTCGGTGGGGTGGTGTCGCTAGCGATTGCCGCCTATGTTGCTACGCGCTAGTGTCATGCACGGTCCCCTAACAAATCGTTGCAGCGGACGGGAGGACCATAAAGTGCACGCGCCCGACTGTCATGCGAGCATAGCGTTCGGCGGCTATGCGCCGCAGGGGCGGCGTCCGCCGCTGAACTCAGCCGTTAGGCGGCACTGAGATGTATGCGTACTCCGCATCTTCCGTTCCTGTCACCGCACTGGCTGATAGAGGTGGACCCCGACTCGCCTGTTTGGAGGCTACAGTTCTCCCAATGAAGTACAGTCGCCCACACTGACATCATCGACCGGCCAAAGAACAACGGTAACTCGAGGGAGCCATGAGTACAGAGAATCCCGCTGAATCAATCCTTGGTCTGGCGACTGCCTACTGGGCTTCCCGCTGCCTGCACGTGATCGCCGAAGCCGGCATTGCCGACGCCTTGGGCGATGCCCCGCAGACAGCCGCAGAGCTGGCAGTCAAGACCGGCACCAATGCCGATGCCCTGCACCGCATCCTGCGGCCACTGGTCGCCCGCGGCATCTTCACGCTGCAGGATGGCAGGTTCGCGCACAATACTGCGTCGCGACTGCTGCGTTCAGATGCACAGCCGTCGCTGCGCGGACTGGCGCGCATGATGGGCCTGGACTTCCACTGGGATTGCTACCGGGAAATGACCCACAGCCTGAAGACCGGCCAATCGGGTTCAGAGGTCGTGATTCCAGAAGGCCTGTTTCCGCGGCTGGCGAAGAATCCAGAGCACGGCCGCATCTTCAACGAGGCGATGGCTGGCAAGTCGGTTGGCATGATCGGCCCAGTGCTTGCGAACTACGACTTCACGCCGTTCAGGACCATCGGCGACATCGGCGGCGGTACCGGTCACCTGCTGAAGGCGATGCTCGGAGTTGCTCCAGAGGCGCGAGGCGTGCTGTTCGAACTTCACGAGGTCATCGAGCAGGCAGGTGCCGCGCCTCATGAACGTATCGACTACGTCGGCGGAGACTTCTTTCGGGACGACATTCCACCCTGCGAGCTGTACGTGATGATGATGGTTCTGCACGACTGGTCCGATGATCAATCCATCGCCATCCTGCGCAACATCGCGAAGACTGCACCGGACGGCGCGCGCCTGCTGCTGGTAGAGGCTGTCATCGACGAGACCCGGCTTGCGGGCTTTGCCGTCGACCTGGATGTCGAAATGCTGACCTTCGCCTTCGGCCGCGAACGCACGGCGGAGCAGTGGCGAAATGTTGTGGATAAGGGTGGTTTCCGCCTGACGAGAGCGCGTGCACTCAACGGCATGACGGGGCTGGTGGAGGCAGTCAAGACCTGATTGATTCTGCCAAATCGTCACACTTTCCGTTGCGCCTTCATGATCACTACCGGGGTGTCTCGTGCTCACAACCTCGCACCTGATCGTCCGCCCGCTGAACTCGGGCGTTAGGCGGCTTGGATCATTCTCGGCGCTTCGAACTGGAAGACAATGAGCAAGATCCCAACTGGCACTGAACTGGCGCGGCCCTTCGTGCCAGCAAAGGACTTCGACGTTTCCAAGCGTTTCTATGAAGCCCTCGGCTTCGAGAAGCTTCTGGATGCCGATGTGGCCATATTCCGTATGGGACAGAGCGGCTTTCTCCTGCAGCGCTACTATCAGAAGGATTGGGCAGAGAACTTCATGATGCAGCTAGTGGTCGATGACCTCGACGCGTGGTGGACTCACATTCAATCACTTGACCTTCCAGGGCGCTTCGGCGTGGCTCCTCCCAAGCCACCTGCGATGCAGTCATGGGGGCTGCGCATTGCCTATGTATCTGATCCGTCTGGAGTGCTATGGCATGTAGCTCAGCGAAGGGGCGGTGTTGCACATGACTAGCCGGCCCCGCGCGCGAATTGGGCTCGTGCCCCTGGAGCCTGACGGCGAGCGGCTCGTCGCGTATCTCGAGCGGAGTACACCGTGGGACTCTTGATCTTCAGCATCAACGTCACCCTGGACGGCTGTGTCGACCACCAGGAAGGAATCGCCGACGACGAAACACACGCCTACTTCACCCGCCTCATGGACGAGAGCGGAGCGATGCTGTGGGGCCGCGTCACCTACGAGATGATGGAGAGCTACTGGCCCGCGGTCGCCCGCGGCGCCGCGGAGGCACCGCCTGCGATGCGCGAGTGGGCGGTCAAGCTGGAGGCCAAGCCGAAGTATGTGGTGTCCTCGACGCGAAAGGACTTCCCGTGGACCAACAGCCACCACATCGCCGGCGACCTGCGCACGGGCGTAACGAAGCTCAAGGACGCCACCGCGGACGGCGTGCTCCTCGGTAGTGGCAAGCTCGCGACCGAGCTGGACCGCCTGGATCTGATCGACGAGTACAAGTTGCTCGTCCACCCCAGGATCGCCGGCCATGGCCCGACCTTGCATGAAGGCGGGCTGCCCGGCACGCGACGGCTGGAGTTGATATCGGCGAAGCCGTTCCGCAACGGCGCGGTTGCCATGCACTACCGGCGGGCGCGGGCTCCGCACCCGGCACCAAGCCAAGGCTAATCTGGTCGAGCAAGTTGAACGCTTCCGCGACCTTCATCCACAACACCAAATATCGCCTCGCAGGACTGTACTGTTTGCAGTAAAGCGGCCTATAAAGGTGACCAAGCGGCAGCGACCGCACGCAAGGTTCCGACTGGGGGGCGCCATGAAGTATGTGATCTGGTTCGTGCGATTCTGGTTCGCAGCCTGGATGATTCCGGCCGGTATCGAGCACTTCTATCACATCTATCCGCAGCCGGGAGCCAACAGCCCCTACCCGCTTGCAGCCGAGATGCTGACTGCGCTGCTCAACACCCACTTGTTCGACCTCGTCAAAGCTGTCGAGCTGTTAGCCGGCCTCGCCGTCCTGTTCGGCTTCTTCGCACCGCTGGCGCTGCTGGCCTGCATGCCTGTCGCGTTCTGCGTGTTCTGGTGGGATGCGCCCCTTTCCGAATGGAACAGGTCGAGCGTGATAGCCGGGACCAGGGTGCTGGCCGCAATGTCCTGCTGTGCGTGGCCTACATCGCCAGCTTACCGGTCGATGTTTACCGTGCGCGCGAGCATTGCCAGCAGCGTGCCGGCCCCGACCCTGAAGCAACTGGCCCTGGCTGCCCGATTGATCTTCGGGGCGTGGATGCTCATGAACGGCGCCAACCATTTCTTCTTCTCGTTCTGGCCGATGCCCACCGGCCAGGAGCCGCTCTCCATCGAGCTCATGAGCGCGCTGGTCCATTCGCGACTTCTGGATGTCTGCATGCTGATCCAGCTCGTCGCGGGAGCGCTGATCCTGCTGGGCGTCTTCGTCCCGGCGGCGCTATGCGTGCTGATGGCGGTTTCGACCAGCGCCCTTTTCTGGGCGATCCTGGACCATCAGCCTCTGACTCTGACTCTCGCGGTAGTCGCTTTTGCCCTGAATGGCCTGCTGATGCTCGCCTACCTCCCTTACTACAAGGGTGTCTTGCAGCGCGCGCCGCTGACACTTGGCGAATCGGATCCCCGCACGTCCTGGAATACCCTGTTCGTGCAACCCAACGGTCGCACTTCGCGCGGTCATTTCCTGGCCGCGTTGATCCCGCTCGCGTTGGGAATCCTGTGGTACGCGCGCAAGGGCCCGGCCGTCGACTATGTGCCGTGGGGCGTATTGGTCCTGTTGTATCCCGCAGTAGTCCTGCACGTTCGGCGCCTGCACGACATGGGTCTCACCGGCTGGTTGATGGCCTTTCCCGCGGTGCTGACCGTGGTCGCCATGGGCATCTGGGCGCATCGCATCAGCCTCGGCGCGCAGCTCGACGCCGCTGTGCCTGTGGTGGCACTCCTCGTATTCGTCGGCTTCGCTCTCTGGGGATGCATCGCGAGAGGGCAGGCCGAGACCAACACTTTTGGTCCGCCCATGGCGGCCTAGGTTCGTCGATTCAGACGCTGGTCGTGAAGCCAATCGATCTTCAGGGCGGGGTCTTCTCCGTTTCCTTCCTGGCGCCCTCGCGGCGAATCGTGCGCACCACCCACACGGCGGCCAGCGACAGCACGAGTATCTGCGCAGCCATCAGCAACACCAGGCCACCTGCGAGCCGCCAGGCCTCATGCAGCCCGATCACGAGGCCGATGGGCGTGAGCACCAGCAGCAGCACCGTCGAGAATCGCATGTTCCGGCCCAGCATTGCGGGATGGCCATCCTGTTGTCCCCTGCCCCCGCACACCTTACCAGCGTCATCCGGGTTCGCGGCTGTAGAATGGCCGCGCATCTTTCCGCAGGGAGCGGCCCGGTGTACGAAGCCAGGAACCAGAAGCCTCTGGACCGAAGCCGCTTCTTCAAGCGCCTTGCCGGGCATGCGCTGCTGCTCGCAGCGCTGATCGGTATCTCGCTGTTTGGAGGCATGCTGGGCTATGTGATGTTCGAGCACTTGTCCTGGCTGGACGCCTTCCTGAATGCCGCGATGCTGCTGGGCGGCATGGGCCCCGTGAATGCCCCGGTGCATCCGGCCGGCAAGCTGTTCGCGGGCCTTTACGCGCTGTACTCCGGACTGCTGTTCCTGGTGGCCGCCGCACTGGTCTTTGCCCCGCTGCTGCACAGGATCATGCATCGCCTGCACTGGGATGAGCGCGAGAAATAGCTGCCACAGCAAGCGACTCGCTTTCTGGCGATGGCTGCTGCACCCGGCCCTCATGCCTGATAACGTCACGCCACCGGCATCGGGCATCCGGACCAGAAAAGGGAATAACCATCGTGTTGAACAGGAAATCCGTGGCGCCAATCCTGGCGGTAGTCAGTGCATTGCTTGTCGCCGGCTGCGCCCCCAAGGCAACCAACGTGGAAACACCCGCCGAATCGGCAACACCTGCGACCACTGCGGCACCCGCGGCGGGCGCGGCAGCGACCGCACAGCCGGTATCGCTCGAGGGCACCTCCTGGGTGCTGGCCTCACTTCCGGAAAAGACGCTGGCCAATGGCTCGCCCGCGACGATCTCGTTCTCGGAAGGTCGGGCTTCGGGCACCGACGGCTGCAACCGCTTCACGATGGGCTTCACGACCAACGGCTCGCAGATCCAGTTCCCCACCCAGCCGGCCGGCACGTTGATGGCCTGCCCGCCGGGCGTGCAGGAACAGGCGCAATGGTTCATGCAGGCCGTAATGGCCGCGCAATCGTTTCACGTCGCGGACGGGCGGCTCACGCTGCTGGATGCAAACGGCAAGGAACTGGCGACCTTCATCGAACAGCGACAGGAACTGGCCGGCACGGCGTGGAATGCCACGGGCATCAACAACGGCAGGCAGGCCCTGGTGAGCCTCGTGGCTGACAGCACCGTCACCCTGAACTTCGGGACCGACGGCACGGTGTTCGGGTCTGCCGGCTGCAACAGTTTCAATGCGGGCTTTGAGCAGTCGGGCGGCACGGTGATGTTCAAGCCGGCAGCCACGACGCGCAAGATGTGCCCGGATCCGGCCGTGATGGAACAGGAGAAGGCCTTCCTGAACGCGCTGGTCGCATCAACGAGCGTGCAGCTGGAAGGTGGCCAGCTCGTGTTCCGCGATGCCGGTGGCGCGATGCAGGTCACAGCGGCGAAGCAGTAAGGGAGACGGTGCGATGCAGGACAACGCACCGCCCAACATCCATTCCACGTACCTGCGACTCCGCCCGGACAGCACGGTCGAGAAGCTGCCGGTCGACGCGAGCTTCTGGCCGCGCCTGATGGGTGGCGAGCTGGGTGACTTGCATCATGAGTACCTGGTGACCTGCTACACCTACGCCGAGGACTGGCCCAGCTGGGAATGCCATCCGAACGGCGACGAGATCGTGGTCATGCTCTCCGGACGGGCTACTTTCATCCTCGAATCCCCTGCCGGCACGACCGAGCTGTCGCTCGAACGCACCGGGGATTTCGCCTTTGTCCCGCGCGGCACCTGGCACACCGCGCACACCGGCACGGCCACAACCATGCTCTTCATCACTGCGGGCGAAGGCACGCTGAACCGTCCGGCCTGAACAGGAGAACTCTGCCATGGCGTTCTACGTTGACGGGTTCGTCATTCCGGTGCCGCGACGCAAGGTGGCGGCCTACCGCAACCTGGCGCGCAAGTCCGCGCACGTGTTCATGGAACACGGCGCGCTGCAGGTCGTCGAGGCGATGGGCGACGACGTGAAGCCCGGCAAGCTCACGTCCTTCCCGCAGTCGGTGAAGCTCAAGCCGGGCGAAGTGGTGTTCTTTTCCTGGATCACCTACCGCTCACGGCGCCACCGTGATGCGGTCAACGCCAAGGTCATCGCCGATCCCCGGCTTGCCTCGATGATGGCGGGGAAGAACATGCCCTTCGACATGCGCCGCATGATCTACGGCGGCTTCAAGACCGTCGTTCACATGGGCGAAGGCTGAATCACTCGTAGCGCAGCGCGTCGATCGGATTGAGCTGCGCCGCGCGGCGCGCCGGCACGAAGCCGAACAGCACGCCCACGGCCCCCGAGGCACCGATCGCGATCAGCACGGTCCAGGGACTGATATAGACCGGCCACGCGAACAGCGCGGCCAGTATGGTCGCGATCGTCACGCCCAGGATCAGCCCGAGCAGGCCGCCGACCAGGCACAGCAGCACCGCCTCGGTCAGGAACTGGCCGAGGATGTCCGAACCGCGCGCGCCGATGGCCATGCGCAGGCCGATCTCGCGGGTTCGCTCGGTGACCGACACCAGCATGATGTTCATGATCCCGATGCCGCCCACCACCAGCGAGATGGCTGCAGTTGCGGCCAGCAGCAGGCCCAGCGTGCGGGAGGCGGCACTGCGGGTCTCGAGGAACTCCGCGAAGTTGCGGACGATGAAGTTGTTCTCGTCATTGGCGCCGATGCGCCGCCGCTCGCGCAGCACCTTCTCGATCTCGGCCTGCACTTCGCCGATGTCATAGCGCGTATCGACCTTCACCAGCACCTGCCCCACGATGTCCGGGACGTTGACGCGCCCGACCAGCCGCGAACGCGCGGTGGCCATCGGCACCATCACGATATCGTCCTGGTCACGACCGCCGGCCTGGCCCTTGGTCGAGAGCACGCCGACCACGGTGAACGGCGCGTTGTTCATGCGGATGGTCGCGCCCAGCGGATCGGCTCCGCCGAACAGCTCCCGCGCGACGGTCGAACCGATCACCGCGAGCTTCTGGCCCGAGGAGGCCTCCTGCGCATCGAAGAAACGGCCGCGCTCCACCGGCCATTCGCGCACCTGCTCGATTTCAGCGGTGACGCCGTTCACTCGGGTTACCCAGTTGGCATTGCCGGCCACGAGGTTGGCGTTTCCCTCCAGGTTGCCGGCAACCCCCGCGACGCCCGTGACCTTCTCGCGGATCGCGCGGATGTCCTTCTCGGTGAGTGGCGGCGCCGAACCGAAGCCGCCGCGCCGGCCGCCGACGTTCTGGGCTCCGGGGAATATGGTCAGCTGGTTGGTGCCGAGGCTCGAGATCTGGTCCTCGATCTGCTTGCTGGCGCCGCTGCCGATCGCCGACATCACGATCACCGAGGCGACGCCGATGATGATGCCGAGCGTCGTCAACACGCTGCGCAGCACGTTGAGCCGCAATGCGACCAGCGCGGTCTTGAGGTATTCACGCACGTTCATACGGCGATTTCCTCGCCAACGCGTTGTCCGATGGCACGGTCCTCGACTATCCGGCCGTCGCGCACCCGCAGCAGCCGCTGCGCATGCGCGGCGACGTCCGGCTCGTGCGTGACGATGATCACCGTCATGCCGTTCTGGGTCAGGCGCTTGAACAGGGACATGATCTCGAGCGAGGTCTCGGTATCGAGCGCGCCGGTGGGTTCATCGGCCAGGATCAGGCTCGGGTCGTTGACGAGCGCGCGCGCGATTGCGACGCGCTGCTGCTGGCCGCCGGAGAGCTTGGACGGCACGTGGTCCATGCGTTGCTCCAGGCCGACTTCCTTCAGGC
Organism: uncultured Pseudomonadota bacterium; assembly: GCA_963785055.1. Lineage (GTDB taxonomy): Bacteria > Pseudomonadota > Gammaproteobacteria > Steroidobacterales > Steroidobacteraceae > ZC4RG30. Next base: position 116,128 of record CAWATT010000005.1, on the reverse strand, counting down.
GCTCGGCGGCCCGCTGCTCGGCGGTGGCCTGTTTCGCCGGGTCGCGACTGTACGCCAGCGGCAGCTTCACGTTGTCGAGCGCCGAGGTGCGCGCCAGCAGGTTGAACTGCTGGAAGACGAAGCCGATGGTGCGATTGCGCAGGTCGGCGAGCGCGTCCCGGTCCAGGCTGCCGATGGAGACCCCGTTGATCGCAAGGTCCCCGGAGGTGGGCGTATCGAGCGCGCCGATCAGGTTCATCAGCGTCGACTTGCCCGAACCCGAAGGTCCCATGATCGCGACGAACTCGCCGCGCATGGATGTCGAAGGACACGTCGCGCAGCGCGTGCACGGCGAATTCGCCGAGCTGGTAGGTCTTGGTCAGGTTCCGCGCCGAGATGACCGGGTATCCCGGCAGCCGGCTTCGTCACTTGCGGACCTCGGTGCGCGACCGGACGATGACTTCGTCGCCTTCCTTCAGGTCGCTTTCGACAAGCTCGGTGAAGCGATCGTCGGCGACGCCGAAGCGCACCTCGTGGCCCTTGGGCACGCCTGCACTCCAGCGTCCAGAGCATGCCGCGACGTGTTTCGGCAGCGCCCGCCGAGCGCTGCTCACGCAACTTGCGGAATTTCTCCATCTGCTCCGGCGTCAGCACGCTCGACATCATGTTGTCGAAACGGTTGCGCATGGCCTGGCCCTGGTTGTTGTTGTTGAAATCCCCCAGGACCACCGGGGCCGCCCGGGAAACCGCCGCCCCAGCGCACCCGGGCCGGAGCCCTGGGTCTGCGAGCGCATCTGCGAGAACAGCTCCTCGCGGGCCTTTTCCAGCTTCGCTTCCTGCTCCTTGGTCAGGCCCAAGCTCCTTCATCATCTCGGCCTGGAAGCCCCGGGGACCGCCCTGGCCACCGGGCCCGCCCGGGCCACCAGCGAAGCCGCCCTGCGCCGCGGGCATTGCTGGCCGGGCTCGCGCCCGCAGGCTGGAAGCGCGCGGCGTCGTTGGGCACGCGCAGCACATCATCGCGGCGACTGGTCACGATGCGCACGTTGGCCGTCATGCCGGGAAGCAGCATCTGCCGCGGGTTCTGGGCCTGCACCATCACGCTGTAGGTGACGACGTTCTGCGAGGTGGTCGCGGCGAGGCGCACCTGCGCGACGCGACCCTGGAAGTTCTGGTCGGGGAACGCATCCACGGTGAAGGTGGCCGCGTCTCCGGGGTTGATCGCGCCGATATCCGCCTCGTCGACCTTCGCCTCGATCTGGATCTGCGACAGGTCCTGCGCGATCTTGAACAGCACCGGCGCCTGCAGGCTGGCCGCGACGGTCTGGCCCAGGTCGATGGAACGCTGGATCACGACGCCGTCGATCGGCGAGCGGATCTGCGTACGCGAGAGATCGATGCGCGCCTGGTCGAGGCTGGCCTGTCGCGTCTGCAGTGCGGCGGTGGCGTTCTTCAGCTGCGCCTGCGCGATCTCCACGTCGCCGCTCGCCAGCTCCATGGCCTTGCGGCCGCCTTCGATTTCGCTGATCGAGATCAGCTGCTGTTCGGCCAGCGTCTTCTGGCGCTTGTAGTCGCGCTCTGCCTGCGCCAGGGACGTGCGTGCCTTGCTGAGGTTCGCCTGCTGCGTGCCCTGCGTGGCACGCGAGACGGCCATGTCCGCCTCGGCCGAGGTCACGCGGGACCGGTAGGTCTGCGCGTCGATCACGGCAAGCAGGTCGCCCTTCTTCACCTGGGTGTTGAAATCCGCATGCAGCTCGGCGATCTGGCCGGAGATCTGCGAGCCGATCTCGACCGTCACCAGTGCAGCGACCGAGCCGGTGGAACTGACCGAGCGTTCGACGGTTCCCCGGTCGATCTTGGCCAGCTCGAACGTGACCTTGGGCTCGTCACCGCCCCGGATGAGGCGCCAGCCGACGACGGCGACCGCAACGACGGCCAGGGCAACCAGGGCCCGCTTCACCCAGACATTTTTCAGCATAAACACGCAGCCCGCGAGTATTGGAGTTGTTGGAGCATCAGACCCTGCCGCGGCAGGTTAGTTCACAGCCCGGAGCGGGCTCGACCGGCTTCGGCTGCCTCGAGCAACCCCTTTTCCGTCAACCAGTTGCGATCGAAAAGTCGAGAAACGTACTTTCCGCCGCCATCGCAGAGGATGGTGACGACCGTGTGTCCCGGCCCGAGCCGCCGGGCTACCCGCACGGCCGCCGCCACGTTGATGCCACTGGTGCTGCCGAGGAACAGGCCTTCGCCGTGCAGCAGGCGATACACCATCTGCACGGTCTCCGGATCCTCGACGTGCTCGGCCGCATCCACCGGCGCACCCGGCGAAATTGGCGGTGATGCGGCCGATGCCGATGCCCTCGGTGATCGAACCCTTGCCGGTGGCCTTCACCTCGCCATTGCGGATGTATTCGAACAGCGCGCTGCCCGGCGGATCCGCCAGCACGGTGTGTATCGAGGCGCGACGCCCCTTCAGGTACTCGGACTGTTCCCGCCAGCGTGCCGCCGGTGCCGCTCGCTGCAACAAAGGCATCCATGCGGCCACCCGTCTGTTCCCAGATCTCGGGTCCGGTCGACTCGACATGGGCGCGGCGGTTGGCCGTGTTGTCGAACTGGTTGGCCCAGACCGCATCCGGCAGTTCCTCCGCCAATCGGCGCGCGACATGCTGGTACTGGTTCGGATCGCTGTAGGGGACGGCCTTCACCTTTCGCATCTCGGCGCCGAGCGCCTCGATCAGGCGGTATTTCTCCGGCCGACTGGTTGTCCGGCATCACGATGACGCAGCGATAGCCGCGCGCATTGCAGACATGGGCCAGGCCGATGCCGGTGTTGCCGGCAGTGCCTTCCACCACCGTGCCGCCTGGCTTCAACACCCCTCGCGCTTCCGCATCGAGGACGATCCATTTCGCCGCCCGGTCCTTCACCGAACCGCCGGGATTCATGAACTCGGCCTTGCCCAGGATCTCGCAACCGGTCTCCCGGCTCAGGCCCTCCAGACGGATCAGCGGTGTGTTGCCCACCGCGTCGACAAATCCCCGGCGCAGACTCATTCGGATTCCCTGGTCCCGCATGCCCGAAACGGGCGGCCGCGCAGTTTCAGGCAGGCCCCGCGCAATGGCAAATGCCGCCACCTCCCCGACGATCAGCAGCGAAGGCGACCTGAGGGCCGCATTGCTGGCAAGGGCGGCGACTTCGCCCAGCGTGGCTGGAAGGACGCGCTCATCGTCCCAGGTGGCGCGCTCGACGATTGCGACGGGATGCGAGGCCGGCAGGCCATGCCCGGCCAGCTGGGCGGCGATGTATGCGATCTGCGCCCCGCCCATGTAGAACACCACCGTCTGGCCCGTGCGGGCCAGCGCGCTCCACTCGAGGCTGCCGCTGCCCGCGCCCGTTGCGGTGACGAAAGTGACGGACTGCGAATGGCCGCGCTGGGTCAGTGGCACCGATGCGCTCGCCGCTGCACCGAGGCCCGCAGTGATGCCGGGCACCACGACCACGGGAATGCCGGCTTCGCGCATCGCGGCCAGTTCCTCGCCTCCGCGGCCGAACACGAAGGGATCGCCACCCTTCACGCGCGCCACGCGCATGCCGCGCCGCGCCCATTCCAGCAACTGGCCGTTGATGTAATCCTGGGTCATGTCGTGCACGCCCGGGGACTTGCCGACGTTGATCCGCACGGCATCGCGACGGGCCCGGTCCAGAATGGCAGGGGATACCAGCCGGTCGTACAGCAGCACATCCGCCTGTTGCAGCAGCTGCAGCGCGCGGATGGTCAGCAGGTCCGGATCGCCGGGCCCGACGCCGATCAGGTAGACCTCGCCGCGGTTGGCAGTGCCGGCCTCGCGCGCTGCGGCAAGCGTCGAGCGCATCGCCTCGTCCGCGCCATTCTCATGGCCCGCCAGCAACTGCGTGGCAATCGGCCCGTTGAGGAAAGCCTCCCAGAACCGCAGCCGCAAGGGCAACTGCGGCAGCGCTGCCTTCACGGCGTCGCGCCAGCGGCCCGCATAATCGGCCAGGTGCCCCAGGCGCTGCGGCAGCAGCGCCTCGATCTGCGTACGCACACGTCGCGCCAGCGTCGGTGAATTTCCGGAAGTGCCCACCGCCACTATCAATGGCGAGCGGTCGACAATGGCCGGGAAGATGAACTGCTGAATTCGCGCCGTCATCGACGACGTTGACCCAGATTCCCCGCTCACGCGCAGCAGCCGACACGGCAGTCGTTGACCGCAATCTCGTCCGTCGCAGCCACCACGAGAACTGCACCATCGAGCTGCGCCGGAGAGAACGGCACGGGGCGATAGTCGATGCGACCCTGTTCGCGGTAAGCCGCGAGCGTCGCATCCAGTTCCGGCGCGACAACGCTGCACGCGCGCATGGGCCCGAAGCAACATCTCGACCTTGCGCATGGCGACCGCGCCGCCGCCCACGACGACGACCGGGCGATCACGCAAATCGATGAAGATCGGAAGGTAGTCCATGGAAGCCGGGCCCGACTCAGCCCGCAGACGAAGTTCAGCTCGGGGCTTTCTGGCTCGAGACTACGCGGATGCGCGGATGCAGGCCGCACTCCTTCGAATCCGCATTCTCCCACCACCAGCGGCCCGAGCGGCTGTCGGCACCGGGCTCCACTGCCCGCGTGCAGGGCGCGCAGCCGATGCTGGGGAAGCCCCGGTCATGCAGCGGGTTGTAGGGCAGCTTGTTCGACCGGATGTACGTCCAGACGTCGTCGTTCGTCCAGTCCAGGATCGGGCTGATCTTGTACAGACCATTGGGCACATCGAAGTCCACGGCCTTTGCCTGCGCGCGCTGCACCGACTGTTCATGTCGCACGCCGGTGACCCAGGCGCCGGCATCCCTGATCGCGCGGCGGAACGGTTCGACCTTGCGGATGTGGCAGCAGGACTGGCGCTCGGCCAGGCCGTTGTAGAAACCATTGATGCCGTTTTCGGCGGTATAGGCTTCGAGCGCAGCCGGTTCAGGGTAGTAGAGCTGGACGCGACGCTGGTAGCGTCGCTCCAGCCGCTCCAGCAGCTGGTAGGTCTCTTCGTGAAGTCGGCCCGTATCGATGCTGAAAATCCCGATCTGCGGCACCTGCGTCCAGATCAGGTCGGTCAGTACCATCGACTCGGCGCCGAGGCTGTTGGCGTAGACGACCTTGCCATGATCCTGCACGGCCGCACGCAGCAGCTCGACCGTGGACTGGACCTTTTCCTCAAGGTCCCGCGCCGAAACGGTGGCGGCAGGCTGGCCAAAGAATGCTTCTGGTACCGACATGTGGGCGATTCTGGCCATCGAGCTCATAACATTGGTGCATGACCAATAGCGCTATTCGTGCGGTAGCGGTTATTTCGACCGATGACCTGCCCATGACATGGGCCTGCCGGAATCGTGGCAGGATGAACGTCGAAATATGCGATGCTGGCCTCGTTTGTTGCGCCGCACCATCCTACTGGAACACCCATGAGCCGAATCACCCTCCGGCGCCTGCGCCAGGACGCCCATATCCGCGCCCTGACCCGCGAGGTCCGGCCCCACGCCGAGCAGTTCATCCAGCCGCTGTTTGTCGTGGAGGGCCTCTCCGGCCGGGAGACCATTCCGGGCCTGACCGGTGTCTACCGCGACACCCCGGACACCCTGTTGCGTCAGGTCGAGGCGGACCTGTCGGCAGGCTGCAGCAAATTCCTGCTGTTCGGCGTTCCGGCCGGGCATGCCCTGAAGGACATCGACTGGTCTTTCACCGCCGGCCAGGTCGCGGCGCTGCGCAAGCGCTTTGGCCGGGATATCTGGCTCGCGGTCGATGTCTGCCTCTGCTCCTCGACACCGCACGGCCACTGCGGCGTGCTGAATCCCGAGGGCGGATCACCTCGACAATGCCGCGAGCGTGAAGGAGCTGGCCGCCGCCGCCGTGGCCTACGCGGCCGCCGGCGCGGACTGCGTTGCTCCCAGCGACATGATGGATGGCCGCATTGGCGCGATCCGCGAGGCGCTGGCCCGTGCCGGGCTCGAGCGCACGCGTCGCTGATGAGCTACTCGGCGAAGTTCCATTCGAACTTCTACGGACCGTTTCGCGTCGCAGCGGACTCCGCTCCAAAGACGGGAGGCAACGCCGCGGGACTTGCCGATCGCGCCAGCTACCAGATCGATCCGGCGCGCGCCGGCGACGCGATACTTTCCGTGCAGCGCGATGTGGAAGAGGGAGCGGACATCCTGATGGTCAAGCCCGGCCTGCCCTACCTCGACCTGCTTTCGGATCTCTCGCGCGAGTTCGCACAGCCCTGGGCCGTGTATGAAGTCAGCGGTGAATATGCAGGCATCGAGCTGCTGGCCGAACAGGGCCTGGCCAACCGCATCGGCGCGCACCGCGAGGCGTGGACTGCCTTCGTGCGCGCCGGGCGCGTCGATGATCATCAGCTACGGCGCGCGCCATGCGCGCGAATGGCTGGCGACAGTGAGCCGCTCGGAGGAGCTCTTTGAGCGCGCGAAGCGCGTTTCCCCGGGTGGCGTGCATTCGCCGGTACGCGCCTTCAAGGGCGTGGGCGGCACGCCGCGCTTCATGACGGGCGGGGCCGGCGCGTTGATCCGTGATGTCGACGGTCGCGTACTGGTCGACTTCTGCATGGCCTTCGGCCCGCTGATCCTCGGCCACGGCAACGCGCAGGTGCGCGAAGCCGCGAAGGCTGCCATCGATCGCGGCTGGAGCCTTGGCACGGCCGAGCCCTACTCGCTCGACGCTGGCCGAATTCATCACGCACGCGCGTGCCCTGGGTGCAGAGCATCCGCTTCGTCAATTCCGGCACCGAAGCGGTGATGTCGGCGCTGCGCGTGGCGCGCGGCGCAACGGGTCGCGACAAGATGCTGAAATTCGATGGCTGCTACCACGGCCACACCGACGCGATGCTGATCCGGTCGGGCTCGGGGCTGGCGGAAACAGCCGAGCCCGACAGCGCGGGCCTCGACCATGCGACGCTGGGCGGCACGCTGGTGACGCCGCTCGACGATGAGGCCGCGCTCGAGAAGGTCTTCGAGCAGCATGGCCAGCAGATCGCCTGCGCCATCGTCGAACCGTTGCCCGCCAACTACGGACTGCTGCCGCAGCGGCGCGAATTCCTGGCGCAGCTGTCCGCGTTGTGCCGCAGGCACGGCGCACTGCTGATATTCGACGAGGTCATCAGCGGCTTTCGCGTGGGTTTCCAGGGCTGCGCGGGCCTGTATGGCTTTGAACCGGACCTGTGCACCTACGGCAAGGTGATCGGCGGCGGCTTTCCGGTCGGCGCCTACGGCGGCAAGCGCGAATACATGGAGACAGGTCGCACCTGCCGGGCCGGTCTACCAGGCGGGCACGCTGTCGGCCAACCCGGTCGCGATGTGCGCTGGACTGGCGACACTGGAGCAACTCGAGGACGGCAGCGTGTACCGGCAGCTGGAAACGTTGGGTGCGCGACTTGAAGCGGGCCTTTCCGGTGCAGGTGGGTTCACGCTGCAACGCCAGGGCTCGGTGTTCTGGCCGCTGCTGGCGACGACCACCACGCCGGTTCGCAGTCTCGCCGCGCTTCGCGCAGTGAACGCCGCGCCGTTCGGGCCGGTGTTCCACCGGCTGCTCGATCGCGGGATTTACCTGGCACCAAGTGCCTACGAGGTGGGGTTCCTGTCCGCGGCGCACACGACGGCACACGTGGACCAGCTGGTTTCGGAATTGAAGGCGGCCCTCAAGGTCGCCTGACGCCGGAAAGCCACTATCGCAAATTTGCGATAAACGCTCTCAGTGGGCCCGTCGCCGCGGGTGAACCAGCTTTTCGGCGCCATCCTGATAGGCCACCGTGAAGCGTTCCAGCTGCGCCAGGGCCAATTGCGCATCCTCACCAGGCGCCAGGTCAAACGCATCGAAGCCACAGCGGGCCATGAACCAGATCTGGTCCACCTGCACCTTGCCGTGCGCACGCAGCTCGCCCTTGTAACCGTAGCGCTCGCGCAGCAGTTTCGCCTGCGAGAAGCCGCGGCCATCGCCCGCGGCTGGAAAGTGGATCACCACAAGCGACAACTTCGCCAGATGCGGCTGCAACGACTCCAGGTCATGCTCCTCGGGCTTGAGCATCACGGCGAGACCCGGGCCTGCGTCGCCGCTCGCCGCGACGGCGAGGTATTCGGCCAGTGGCAGCACCCGCTTCGCTGCGCCAGAGGGATCCGGCGTGTCGCCGTACACCCATTCGTCGCTGGCGATCGCGCGATCCCTAATGAGCGGCGGCATAGACTCGCGCCTTGAAGGGATCGACGCCGATCCGGCGATAGGTCTCGAGGAACTCCTCTCCCTCCTCGCGGTGCGCGAGGTAGACCTCGAGGATGCGTGCGATGGTCTCGGCCACCTCGGTCTTGGCCACCGACGGACCGATCACGTCGCCGAGCGCTGCTCGTGCCGCTGGCCGAACCGCCCAGCGTGATCTGGTACCACTCCTCGCCGTGCTTGTCGACGCCGAGGATGCCGATGTGGCCGACGTGGTGGTGGCCGCAGGCGTTCATGCAGCCCGACATCTTGATCTCGATGTGGCCGAGGTCGTAGAGATAGTCGAAATCGTTGAAGCGGTCGTTGATCTGCTTCGCGATGCCGATGGAGCCGGCGTTCGCCAGGCTGCAGAAATCCAGCCCCGGGCAGCAGATCATGTCGGTGAGCGTGCCGATGTTCGGCGTCGCGAGGTTGAGCGCCTTTCAGTGCCTGCCAGGTCTCGACCAGGTCGATCTGCCGCACCTCGCCGAGCACGAGGTTCTGGTCGTGGGTGGAGCGGAGCTGGCCGGAGGAGATTCGGTCCGCGAGATCCGCGAGCTGGTCCATCTGGTCGGCGGTGATGTCGCCCGGCGGCTCGCCGTGCGGCTTCAGCGAGACGACAACGGCCCGATAGCCGGCACTCTTGTGTGGCCGCGTGTTGTAGCGATACCAGGCCGCGAAGTCCGGGCCCTGCCCGGTCGCCACGTCGACATCCTGAAGAGCGCTCGTAGGGTGGTGGCCGGAAAAAGCCCTTCATCCGCTCGAATCTCGGCATCGTCCAGCGGCGGGCTATCCGCGCGGCTGAGCTCATACTCGGCCTCGACTTCCTTCCGGAACGCTTCGACACCCTTGCTCTTGACCAGCACCTTGATGCGGGCCTTGTGGATGTTGTCGCGACGACCTTCCTGGTTGTAGACGCGCAGGATGGCCTCGAGGTAGTCGAGCAGCTGCGCGCGCGGCAGGAACTCGCGGATCGACCTTGCCGATCATCGGCATGCGACCCAGGCCGCCGCCGACCAGCACCTCGAAGCCGATGTTGCCCTGCGCATCGCGCTTGCAGGTGCAGGCCGATGTCATGCACCTCCGACGCGGCGCGATCAGCCGGCGAGCCGGTGACGGCGATCTTGAACTTGCGCGGCAGGTAGCTGAACTCGGGATGCAGCGTGGACCACTGGCGGATGATTTCGCAGTACGGCCGCGGATCGTCGATCTCGTCGGGCGCGATGCCGGCGAAATGATCCGCCGTGACGTTGCGGATGCAGTTGCCGCTGGTCTGGATGGCGTGCATCTCGACGCTGGCGAGGTCCGCCAGCATGTCCGGCACGTCCTCGAGCTTCGGCCAGTTGTACTGGATGTTCTGGCGCGTGCGTGAAATGGCCGTAGTCGCGGTCGTACTTGCGCGCGAGGTGCGCGAGCATGCGCAGCTGGCGGCGTGGACAGCAGCCCGTAAGGGCATCGCGACGCGCAGCATCGGCGCATGGCGCTGGATGTAGAGCCCGTTGCGCAGCCGCAAGGGACGGAACTCGTCGTCGGACAGCCTGCCGTCGAGGAAGCGCCGGGTCTGGTCGCGGAACTGCGCCACGCGCTCCGCGACCAGGGTCGGTGTCGATGTCGTCGTATCGGTACACAGTGGGCGAACTTTACGGGAAAGGCGACGCACGGGACGCAGGGGCGGCTCCGTTATTTGTCACCTGCGCAGGCGTTATAACCGGACCCGATTCACCCCGTGGTCTGGAGTCCCTGCGCGATGCCACTGACGCTGGCAAGCAATGCACGGAACAGGTCCTCGTCCTGGCGGGCCGTGGCGCGCCAGCGGCGCAGCATGTCGACCTGCATCAGGTGCATGGGATCCACGTAGGGATTGCGCAGCTGGATGGCCCGCTGCTGCGTGCGATCCTGGTCCAGCAGCTCGACCGAGCCCGTGATGGCCAGCACCGCCTCGCAGCAGCGCGAGTATTCGGCCCGCAGCTCGGGCGCGAAGCGGCGCAGTGGCTGCGAGACCAGCTCCACGTAATGGTCGGCGATGTCCATGTCGGCGCGCGCCAGCTGCGATTCGATGTCGTCGAGCAACAGCCCGAAGAATGGCCAGCTTTCCCGCGCGGCGCGCAGCGTCCCGATGCCGAACTGCCCGATGGCCTCCGTCAGAGCGGTGCCGGCGCCATACCAGCCTGGCACGAAGTACCGGGCCTGGGACCAGGCGAATACCCAGGGCGTGGAACGCACGGCCAGCGTGCCGGGCTCTGCCGCAGAACCATCCCAGATCGTGCGCGACGCGACCTGCATTCGCTCGATCACGTCGATCGGCGTCACCGCACGGAAGAAATCCGGCAGTTCACGGTCCAGCACCATCCGCTCGCGCCACAGTGCGCGGCTGCGGTCGGCGATCCATCGCACGCAGTCATGCGCCTCGACCGGTTCCCTGGCCGCGTTGCCACTGCGCGCCGCGAGCGTTGCCGGTCCCAGCGCGCCGAAGGCCCGCTCGAGCGTGCGCAGCGCGTTGGGCTGCAGGCCGTAGCTCTGGCTGATCGTCTCGCCCTGCTCGGTCAGGCGCAGCACGCCGGTAACCGATTCCGGTGGCGCCGCGCGCAGCAGCGCATCGATGCGTGAGCCGCCACGGGCAATGCTGCCACCCCGGGCATGGCAGATCACGAGCCTGCGCCCGCTGTCCGCGACCGCCTTCGTGATGTCGCGCTGTGCATCAAATGCGGCCAGGCGCGTGGCGAACATGCCGCTGTCCCGCGCGCCCTGTGAATAGCCCACCAGCACGTTCTGTGGCCCGCCGCGCGCCGACAGGTGGGCGGCGTAGTTGGGCTCGGCCAGCAGCTCGCGCATCGTCCGGGCGGCGCCGGCCAGGCTCTCGGCGGACTCGAACATCGGGGCAAAGTCCAGGCTCGCCTCGTTCAGCACCGCGTTCTCGGCGCCGGCCCAGCGCGCGAGCACGAGCGGCGCGAGCATGTCCTCCGGCCCCTGCGTGCCCGATACGATGTAGCTGCCGATCGCGCGATCTCCGAAGCGGCTTCGGCCCTGGATCACCGCGTCGAACACCTGGAGCGTCCGCCTGCCCAGCGCATCCATCGGTGCGCTGGGCCCTTCATCCCGCTTGAGAATCTGCGTCAATCGCGAGAATTTCTCGGCGGCCGTCCGTTTCGACCACTGCGCATCGCCCAGACCCTGCGCAATCACGCGATGGTGCACATCCGAGCGCTGCTTGAGCTCCAGCGTGGCCAGGTGGAATCCGAAGGTATCGAGCCGCACCAGCAGCTGGCGCACCTGCTGATAGCCCGCATTGGCCCCGTGGTTGGCCAGCAGGCTCTGTGCCGCCAGCACCAGGTCGGCGCGGAACTGCTCGACGCGCTCGTAGCGACCCGCGCGCGTGTCCCAGGTCCGGCGCAGGCGCTCGGCCAGCTGCGTGAAGAACGTCCGGTACGGCATCTGGTCGTGGCGCGTCGGCGCCACGGAGTGCGCGCCCGGCAGCAGCGTCGCGTACTCGTCTATGCGCCGGCGCAATGCAGTGGACACCCCGACACGGCTCGCACTCTGCGACAACAGCTGCGCCAGGCCCTGGCAGTCGTTGAAATACTCGTTGACGATGACCTGCTGGTGGCGATGCAGGGATTCGCGGATGGTCTTGGCATTGATCTCCGGCGCGCCCTCCATGTCGCCCCCGACCCAGGTGCCGAAGCGCACCATCGGCGGCATGTCGAGGCCGGCCACGCAGGCTCCGTACAGGTCTTCCAGCGCGCTGTAGATCTCCTCGTAGAACGCGGGGACAACCCGGTAGAGCACTTCAGCGAGGTGGAAGACCATGTGCTCGCGCTCGTCGGCGACGGTCAGCTGTTGCCTCGGATGCTCCTCGGTCTGCCATCCGGTGGTCATCTCGGTGCGCAGGCGCTCCCAGAGCTGGCGTCGCTCGGTCGGGTCGAGATTCGGATTGAGGCGGTCGAGCAGCGCATTGGCCATGCGCTGCTGGCGGCGCAGCTGCGTGCGCCGGGTCGATTCGGTGGGATGCGCGATGAGGATGGGCTGGATGCGCATCGACCCCAGCAACTCGAGCGTCTGCTCGAGGGTGAGGCCCTGGGCGTGCAACGACGCCAGGCAGTCCTGCACTCCCCCCGGCTGCGGCTTGCCGCCGTCGACCAGGAAGTACTCGCGCCGCCGGCGGATGCGATGCACGCGTTCGGCAAGGTTCACCGTCTGGAACCAGGTTGAAAAAGCGCGAACCAGCTCACGTGCCGCTGCGGGAGGCCGGCCGGATACCTGCGATTCCAGCGACTGCGCCGCCGCGGCATCGCCGTTGCGCCGAGCGATGGCCGCGGTCCGGTCACCCTCGACCTGGTCAAACAGCTCGTCGCCGCCCTGCTCCTTCAGGATCTCGCCGACGAGCGTGCCCAGCTGGTGCACGTCCTCGCGCAGCGCCAGGTGCTTGGGGGGAAACTTGATCTGGTTGCGATCCACGGCGCCGCGATTCTACCCGGGCGCCGCAGCCCGATGGCATCCTTGCCGTGCCCATGCCCGATACCGCCTCCCGCCGCGCGACGCTCGGCCTGCTGCTGACCGCCGCGGGCGGCGTCCTGTTCGCCAGCAAGGGCCTGTTCTCCAAGGCGCTATTCCATGGCGGGGTCGATTTCGTGACGCTCACGGCCCTGCGTGCCGTGCTGGCGCTGCCGCTGTTCGCGGCGCTGGGCATCTGGCGGGGATTCGGCGGTGGACGGCGGGCTTCCCGGCGGACCTGGCTGCTGGCCGCGCTGGCCGGCGTCCTTTGCTACGGCCTGGGCGCCCTGGTCGATTTCCATGCGCTGGAGCTGATCGACGTGAGCCTGGAGCGCGCACTGTTGTTCACCTACCCGGCTCTGATCGTTGGCTGGCAATCGCTGCGGACGCGGCGGCTTCCGCGCCCGGCGATCCTGGTTGCGATGGCGTTGACCTATGGCGGCATCCTGCTGGTCGTCGGCGTGCTGGACGGTGATGTCTGGCGCGCGAACCTGACCGGCGCGCTGTTGGTGCTGGGCTGCGCCGCGACCACCGCGACCTATTTCCTGCTGGGCGAGCGCTGCATACCTGAGCTGGGGAGCAGCGGATTCACCATCGTCGCGATGGCCGCGGCGGCTGTGGTGGTCTGCACGGTGTTCCTTTTCACTCGCAGCGTTTCCACCCTCGCCACGCTGACTGCACATCAATGGCTGTTGCTGCTGGCCCTGGCGGTGCTCTGCATGTTCCTGCCAACGCTCTTCCAGGCCGAGGGCATCCGCCGCATCGGCGCCGCGCGTGGCGCGCTGGCCAGCACGGTCGGACCGCCTGCGGCGTTGCTGCTCGGCATGCTGCTGCTGGGTGAGCGCCCCACCGGCTGGCAGGTCGCCGGCACCGCGCTGATCCTCGCGGGCATGGTGGTCATCGCGCGCCTCGGTGCTCCACCAAAGCCCGGAAGACGCTGAAGCACGCGTCTGCGGCTGCTCAACCTGCCAGCAGCAGCGCCTCGGCATGTTCCAGCGCCGCGGGCATGCCAAACACGACCAGCACGTCGCCTTCCTTCAATATCGTGTCCCCGTCAGGCTCCCGCCCGGTGATGCCCTGGCGCCTCAGCGCCGTGAAGGCGACTTCCGCACCGCGCTTCCTGACCTCGTCAAGGCTGCGTCCCACGGCCCAGGCGCCCGGCGGCAGCACGATGGAGGCCAGCGCCTCGGCCGGCACGCCGACGTCGACAGCCTCCCCGGTCTCGCTCGGCACGACGCTGCGCAGCGTCGTGTAGCGCGCGCGACGGATTTCCCCCACGGTGCGCACGACACGCGACATCGGCACGTTCAGCAGCATCAGGACCTGCGAGACGAGCATGAGGCTCGCCTCGAAGGTCTCCGGCACGACCTCGGTCGCCCCGGCGGCCGTGAGGTCGTCCAGCCCGATATCATCGGCCGTGCGCACCAGCACCGGCACGTCCCGACGCTGCTGGCGCACCGCGCGCACGATGCCAACCGATACGGACGGGTTGGCGAACGTGACGACCACGGCGCTGGCGCTGGCGAGGCCGCAGGCCGAAAGCACGTCCTCGTCGGTGGAGTCCCCGTAGATCACCGGATAGCCGGCCTGCCGCGCGGGCCGCACGCGCGCCAGGTCCAGGTCCACCGCGATGTATTCGAAGCCCTGCGACTCCAGTACCCGCGCGATGTTCTGGCCGACCCGGCCAAAGCCGCAGAGCACGACATGCTCGCGCCGCGCCACCTCGCTGGTGGCTGATTCCTCGCGCTCGATCGCGCGCTGCGGCGGACCCTTCTCCCGCAGCAGGAAGCGGGCGAAGGTCTTGTTGTAACGGATGCCGAACGGCGCGATCAGCATCGTGATCACCAGCGCCAGCAGCAGCGGCTGGACCAGCGGCACCTCGACCTTCTGCTGCAGCAGCAGCGTCAGGATCGCCACGCCGAACTCGCCGCCCCCACCGAGCACGATGCCGGTCCGCAGCGCCTTGAAATTGGTGGGGACGAAACCGCGCACCATCACGCTCGCGATGCCCACCTTGATGAGGATGAGCCCCGCGACCACGGCCGTTACCAGCCAGAACTGGTCGGCGAGCAGGCGCAGGTCGAGCAGCATGCCGACCGAGATGAAGAACAGTCCCAGCAGCAACTCGCGAAACGGACGGATCACCGCCTCGACCTGGTGCCGGAACTCGGTCTCGGCCAGCATCATTCCGGCCAGGAATCCGCCCAGCGCCAGCGACAAGCCGGCGCGCTCCGTCACCCAGGCCGATGCCAGGACGACGAACAGCACCAGCAGCGTGAACAGCTCCTTCAGGCGACTGCGCGAGATCTCCAGGAACAGTGGCCGCAGCAGCACGCGCCCGCCCACCAGCACCAGCAGCAGCGCGAACAGGCCCTGGGCAAGCGTCACCAGCACGCCGCGGGTATTGAATGCCTCCTCGGCATTGCCCGCTGCCACCGCAGTGGCCAGCGCGAGCAGTGGAACGAAGGCGAGGTCCTGGAACAGCAGGATCGCGAGTGACAGCCGCCCGTGCGAACGGTTGACCTCCACCTGCTCGGTGAGCTGGCGGATCACGATCGCAGTGGAAGACATCGACAGCGCGCCGCCCACCGCGATGGCGACCAGCATCGGCAGGCCCAGCAGCGTGCCGATCATCGCAAAGGCGGAGGTGGTCCCCACCACCTGCAGTGCGCCGAGGCCGAACACCTCGCGCCGCATCGCGAGCATGCGCGGCAGGGAGAATTCCAGGCCCAGCGTGAACAGCAGGAAGACGACGCCGATCTCGGCCAGCAGATGCGTCTGCTTGGAGTCGCCGACGAGGCCGAGGGTGTAGGGACCGACGATCAGGCCGACCATCAGGTAGCCCAGGACCGGCGGCAGCCCCACGCGCCGCGCCGCGGTGACGACCAGCACCGAGGCGAGCAGCATCACGAGTACCTGGGTCAGCGGCTCTGCGATCATCCTGCCAAGAGGATACAACCTCGAGGCTGCAGAAGTTGCTCAGGCCGGGAAGAACTCGATGGGCTTCGTGGTGGACATCGTCTCCACGTCACGTGCCGGGAAGCGGATCGCCTTCACGCGGGCAACGATCTTGCGCTCCAGCTCCGGATCGTTGAGTTCGCTCGAGACGACGCGGCATGCCGTCACCTCGCCCGAAGGGGCGATCGTGAACTCCAGGACCATCTTGCCCTGCAGTTCCGGGCGATCACGCAGTGCCCGACTGTAGAGCGCGTAGATGGCGCCCTTGTTGCGGTCGAACTCCAGCTCGATCTCTTCCGTATTGCGCGAAGCCTTGCCGCTGGCGCCGCTGCGGGAGGCGGCACCCTTCGGCGTGATCGCCGCGACCTGCGAGTTCACCGACGTCGTGGCGTGGCCGGTCAGCGAACCCGCACCGCTACCGAAGCCCCGGCTGCTGTTGGTCGAGGCGACGCCGGCGCTGCCGCTGCCGGCCTTCGAGGTGATCATCGAGCGCTCGGCCTTGCTCTCGGCCCCGACGGCGCCCGTCAGGTTCTTCGTCTGGGCCACCGGCTCCTCGGCAAATTCGCGGCGCAGGTCCTCGAGTTCGTCGCGGACCTTCGACATCGACTGTTCGGCCTTCTTGCGCGCCTCGGCCACGCGATCCACCGGTTGCGGCTGTGGCCGCGTCTCGGTGGTGGGCTTGGGCGGTTCCACCGGCTTCGGGGGCGGCGGTGGCGGCGGCGGCAACGGCTTCTCTTCCACCATGATCCGGGCGAGCCGCTCCGGCACGGCCTCCGCGGCCGTCTCCTTCGGCTCCGGCAGGTTCAGCAACGGCACGAGCACGCCAATGACCACGAACAGGGCAAGGCCGATCAGCGCCAGGCGCCGGAAACGGCGATTGGAATCCTCGTCCCCTTCCCAGGGAAGCTCGAAACTGCGGTAGTAAGGCGCCAGGACCACGTTGCTGCTCCGTTACCTGGCCGTAAAGACGCCCGGATCGAGCGGCTTGTCCTTCTGGAGGGTGGCAAGGGAGATCTTGCCGTAGTCGGCATCGGTACAGGTGGCCATCACCTTCTTGAGCACCTCATAGGGCAGCGACTTGTCACCCATGATCGTGATCTCGCGCTCGGCCAGCTCGCGCTCGGCCATCTTGCGGCCGATCAACAGCGGGCGCTTGAGCGCATCGCGCAGCGGCGCGACGATCGCATCAGCGCTCGCCTGCACCTCGGCGATCGAGGCGACACGCTCGCCCTGCACGAACACCTCGTCCTTCGTCAGCATCACGACCACGGTCTCGCGCGGCTTGGACTCCACGATCGACTCGGGAATCTCGATGCCCTTGGTGTTCTGCACGACCTCCACTTCGGTGGAGTACACCAGCAGGAACGCCACCAGCACCGACAGGATGTCGATCATCGGGATCAGGTTCAGTTCCGCATCGGCCTTGTTGCGCAGGTGATGCGTGAGCATGCGGCGCGGCGCGACCGGAAATCATCGCTTTGCCCCCGCAACCGCCGGCGCGATCCGCTTCGGGCGCATCGCCGATCGACACGTTCGGGAAACAGCTCGGCCTGCACCAGCTGGTTGTCCTGCCGCTGCTCGAGGATGCGGACCGTATCCATCACCTGCACGAGCGTGTCGTAGGGAATATCCTTCTCGAGCAGGATCGTCGCCTCGGTCTTGTCCGGATACTTCGACTTCACGAAGCTGCAGGTAGTCGACAGCCCGGCCAGGTCGTAGGGCGCGGAAGGATCAGTCTTGCGGAAGGTCGCCAGCGGCCCGGTCTTCTTGTCGGCGACCTGCAGCATGTCCTTGCGCACGATCACTTCCAGCTCGAGGCCCGGCGGCGGCTCGACGAACTGCGGATTGTTGTGGGCAGCTTCAGCTCGACGATCACCGTGCGCGAGAACACCGCCGTCATGAGCAGGAACGTGACCAGCACCGTGAAGATGTCGATCATCGGCACCAGCAGCAGCTCGGAAGGCTTGCGGTGCTTGCGTTCCAGCCGTCGCAGGGTGTAATTGCGGCGCATCGATGTTACCCGGGTCCCGGAGCCTGCCTTCAGGCCGCCTGGCCTGCTTCCTGGCGGCGCTCGGTGATCGAGTTCAGGAACTTGACCGAGGCCATTTCCAGGCTGTCGATAAGCTCCGTGGTCTTGGTCTGCAGCACGGCGTGGATCACCAGCAACGGCACTGCCGTCATCAGCCCGAAGGCCGTGCAGTTCATCGCCACCGAGATGCTGGCCGACAGCAGGTTCGCCTTCTCGGCCGGGTTCACCGTGGCGACCGCGCCGAAGGCGGAGATCAGGCCGATGACCGTGCCGAGCAGGCCGAGCAGCGTCGCGAGGTTCGCGAAAGTCGCCAGGTAGTGCGTGCGCTTCTCGAGCTTCGGCACGACTCCCATCAGGCTCTCTTCCATCGCCTTCTCGATGTCGTCGCGGCGACGCGCGCCCTGCACCCGGGCCAGGCCGTAGGAGAGGATCTGGCCGATGGCCGAGTCGGACTGCGACGACAGCTGTGCGGCCTGCCGGAAATTGCCCTGCTGCAGCAGCGGCTCCAGTCTCCTGCCACAGCGCCTTGTTGCGGCTGCGCACGACCGTCAGGTAGATGTAGCGTTCGATCGCGATGGCCACGCCGAGCACCAGCACGATGGCGATCGGGTACATGAAGTGTCCGCCATCCTGGAAGAAGCGGGCAATGGTTCCGAAAATGTTCATCTAAAGACTCCCTTGCCGAACAGCAAGACTCCTGCACCTTGAAAGACTCGCGGCGATATTGCTGCGACCTATTTCTCACCCTCCGGACGCGGCGCCGAGGCGTCCGGCCGAAGGGCGTCGTAATACCGGTTCTGACGCTGGAAAACACTGCGGTCCACCGGCGAAAGCACCTCGTCGAGCAGGCTGTTCACCGGCCGGCCTGTCAGGTCACCGAGGTCGGCGCGCTTCCAGGGCACCACGTACATCACGCGCGGCAGCTCGCGATTGCCCGTGATCTGCGTCGCATCCAGCTCGAGCCGGTCCTGCACGCCGCGCGTGCTGCGCGCAGCGGGCTGCGCCGCCGCCGGCGCCGGCTGTGTGCGCGAGGTCTCTGCCTCCGGCCGGGGTGTAGTCGCCACCGCGGGCTCGAGGGTATTCACCGCCGGCTCCATGGTGTCAGCCGACGTGGCCTTCTGCGGTGCAGGCTGCGGCACGGCTGCGGGCTCCGCCCCCAGCGCTGCCAGCGCCATGACTGTGGCGGTTCCCGCCACCAGTACCTTCATCCATCGGTTCATTGCTGTGCCTCCGCCTGGACAGGCGGCGTCTGCACCGGCGCACCCGCAGCCGCACGGCCGGCGCGTTGCTTCACATCGGCTATCCAGCCTGTCACGGGCTTGTCCTCGCCGGTAAGCGCCTGATAGCGCTCGTAGCCCGGCAAGGCTGCCGCCGGATCACCCTTATACAGGTCGCGCAGCACGGCAAGGTTGCGATGCGCCGCGGACATGTCCGGATCCATTGCCAGTGCCTGCTCGTAGGCCTGCTCGGCCCCTTCGAAATTTCCACGCTCGCGACGCACCACGCCCAGCTCATTGAAGGCCAGCGCACTGCGGGGCGAACGCTGGGTCGCAGTGACCAGGGCGTTCTCCGCCTCGTCCAGCCGGCCAGCACCACGCAACAGCACGCCAAGGTTGTAAGCCGCACCACCGGCTGATGGCGCCGCTTCGATCAACTGCTTGAACTCCAGCTCGGCATCCTGCGTCTGCCCGGCCTGCGCCTGCTGCACGGCGCGGTCGAACTGGGCGACAGAGCGCGCAGGGAATGTCGGGGCGGGAGGCGCTGCGGGCACCGCCGCGGCGGCAGTGGCCGCCGGTGCCGCTGCATCCACCGGCGGCGCAACGACAGGCAGTGCAGCTTCCGGCAGAGCCAGTGTTGCCGTATACGTCCCGACCACTTCTGTCTTTCCATACCTGCCAGGCGAGAGCTTCGCGAGCGCGGCATAACTCGAGCTTCACGCCCTCGTCGTACAGGCCGTCGCGCGCGAGCGCCGCGTTGGCCTCGTGGGCCTTGATCGCCTGCTCCTCGAACGGAATGGCCTGTTCCTCGAGCAGCAGGTCGTACTGTTCGAGCTCGTCACCGGACAGGTTCTTCGGGCGCTCGGATGCCATGAGATCCGCGCCGAGCTGGCGATAGAGTTCGGCGATCTCGAAGCTGGCCCGTGTCGTCACTTCCGCGACATTGTAGGCAGCCGCCTGGCGATAGGCGCCGAGCGCCGTTTCGAGCGCCTTGCGCTTTTGCGGCAGCGAGCGCGACAACGGCGCGCTGAGCGTCAGGCCGCGGAACACGTCGCGCTCGGGCTCCGCCAGCGCCAGGCTCGAGCGCGCCGCGAGGAATTTCGTGCGATCGGTGCGGGCCGCGCCGGCCGTGCCGTCGGCCTTGACGATCTCGCGCTGCCAGTACATCACCCGCTCGCGATCGGAGGCCTTCGCGGCGTACTCGGCAAGCTTCTGTCGGGTCTCGATGCGTTCTGCCACGGGAGTCGGGAAATCCTTCACCAGCTGTTCGAGCGTCGCGACAGTCTTGCCCGCGTTGCCGCTCTTCTCATACTGGTCGGCAGCCAGCGACAGCGCCTCCAGGCGCAGCGCTGGCGCCTGCCCGGGCGTGGCGGCAATGCGCTCGAACTCGTCCGGCCGCCGCATCGGAGCGTCCGGCCTCCATGTAGGCGACGGCCAGCTTCTGCGTCACATCCGCCTGCTGCTTGCTGGCGGGAAAATCACGACGGAAACCTTCGAGCACGCCAATGGCACGCGGCCAGTCCTTCATCGTGATCAGCGTAGCCGCGGCGTCGTACTGCGCGGTCTCGACTACGGCCGTTCCCGGCGCCACGGCCGCGATGCGCAGGAAGTCATCCACCGCCCCGCCGCTGTCGCCTGCTGCGCGCTTGGCCTCGGCCTGCCGGTAGACCGCCACGCCGATCTGGTCGGTCAGCCGGCGCATTTCCTCTGGGTCCGAGGCCGCAAGCAGCCGCGCCTGGGTCCAGGCGTTCTCCGCTGCCGCGTACTCGGCCAGGTCGAACCGCGACTGACCGATCACGCTCCAGGCGATACGCCGCTGCGCGGCATCGGCGGGCGGCACGCGCGCCAGCAGCAGGCCCGCAACCTCGATGGCACGCGGCAGGTCCTTCGCGGCGTACAGGTCGGTGGTCGCACGCGTCAACACGCCGGCACTGTCCGGATGCTCGGGAAAGGTCTGCGCGAACTTGCACGCCCGAATCGATGGAGCGGCGTTTCCAGACCGGCTTCTCTGCAGCGGGCAGCAGCGCCTCCTGCCGCGTGTAGGCAGTCAGCGCGGCATAGCCGGCACGCGCCGAGTCCGGGCCGATCGGATACGCATAGGCGGCCCGCTCGTACTCGTTCACTGCATCGGCGAACTGGCCACCCTCGAACAGCACGTCGGCAAGCCGGAAGTTCACCTGCGCCGCATCGGCGTCGTCGGGGAACGAGGCCAGTTGCATCCGGTACCAGCGCGCCGCCTGCACGTAGTCCTCGGACTTCTTCGATTTCTGCGCCGTCGCGTGATGGTAGGCGGCGAGGTCCGTGAGGTTCGTCTTGAGCTCGGCGGCAATCTTCGGGTACTGCGCCCGTTCGCGCCCGGTCCAGAACGCAGTGCCGTAGTTGTAGCGCTCGACGTACTCGCTGCTTGCCTTCCAGCACCAGCTGCGCAAATCCGCCCTTGCTGTAGGCCTCGATCGCCTGCATCGCGAGATTTGGCGCGCATCTCGTGATTCGGCTCGCGCGCCACGAACGCGCGGTAGGCGCCGGCGGCGTCCTGGTAGCGCTGCTTCTCGACGTAGAGGTCGCCGAGCCGGCTGTACAGCAGCACCGACCACGCCGGCCGGCCCTGTGCATCGACGAAGCGGTTCAGCGGCTCCACCCCATCGAGATCGGAGAAGATCACGCTCTCCACGCGCAGCGTGTCATCCACCAGCTCGCGGTCCGCGCGCGCCAGCGACTCCATCGACCGGAAGCCGGAGGGCGCGCCGGCATCCAGCAGCTTCAGGTCCAGCAGCTTGCCGAACTACGGGCAGGCTCTCGTCGTACATGCCCAGCTTGAAGAGCGCCCAGCCGCTGCTTGTACAGGCTCTGCTGGTAGAACTCTCCCGGCCCGCGTTGCGTCACCTGCGCATAGGCAGCTTCAGCCTCGCGGTAATTGCGGGCGGAAAACAGCAGCTCGCCGCGGCGGAAGTGGACTTCGGCGATATCGCGCGAGCCCGGAAAGCGCCTGACGACCTCATCGAGCGTGGCAAGCGCCTGCTCCGGCTGGCCGGTGGTCTCGTAGGCACGCGCCAGCTGGTACATCACCTGGTCGTTGCGCGGGTAGTCCGGATACGCCTTCAGCAGCATCGAGTACAGCCGGATGGCCTCGGCGCCGCCGAGGTCCACCCGCGTGACCTCGCTTTCCATGCGCTCCAGCTCACCACTCTCCAGCGACAGGTCGCCGAGTCGGCGCATCGCCTCGGCGCGCAGTGCCGGATCGGTCTTCTGCAGCTCGAGGAAGCGGCGGTAGTTCTCCATCGCCCTGGACTGCGTCTGCGGATCATTGGCCTGCGGGCGGATCTCGATGGTCCGCTTCTGCAGATCCTTGAGCGTGCGCGGCGCGTTGCCGTCCGCCGCGACACTCGCCAGCGGCGCGGCAATGACCAGCGCAAAGCCGGCGGCCGACAGCCAGGTCCGCAACGTGGCACGCGAAGCGGTCACTTCGGTGCCTCCGCGGCGCGGTCGTAGATGGTCGCCAGCGCAAAGCGCGTCTGGACCTCATAGTCGGAGATCCGCTGCTTCTGTGCCTCGAGCTCCGCGATGGCGATGTCCGACAGCAACTGCTGCTGGCCTGCCGAGGCCTGTGCGAGCTGGGCGCGCAGCCCGGTCATGCGCTCCTGCAGCGCCGCGATCCGCAGCGCGAAATCACCGGTGGTGGTCGGCGCACTGGCGCGCGCCTGCTGCACCCGCAACCAGCGCGAGTTGGCCTCCGCCAGCGCGCGGTCGAGCGCTTTCAACTCGCGTCGCTGCGCATAGATGCTGGCGTTGGCACCCTGCTTCAGGTCCCAGAGCAGCACGCCGCGCACCAGGCGCAGCTTGTCCTTCAGCTCCGCCAGCTCCGCGTTGTCCGGATCCGCGGCGATGGCCGTCTCGATCACCTCGATGCGGCGCCACTGTTCACGCTGCTCCGATGTGCCGAACGCCGCGAAATCCTCGCCGGTCACGGCCGCATTGAAGCGGTCCTCGATGTCCTTGCGGCGCGCCTCCAGCTGCGACACCGCATCGCCGCCCAGCAGTGCGTCGACCCGCGGCATGCGCTCCGCATAGGCCTGTTCGCGCGTTTCGATCATGTCCGAGTACACGACCATGTTCTCGTCCCAGCGCTCCAGCGTGGCGCCGAGGTATGACAGGTCGCGGAAGTTCTTCAGGCCTTCCTGGAAATCATTGCCCGCGAATATCGGGTACAGGTAGCGCGACTCAGGCGCATCCGGCAGGTCCTGCAGCTGCCAGAACCAGCCACGCTGCGGCGCCTTGCCATCCGGCTCCCCGAGCAGGTTCTGCATCAGCCGGCCTTCCCGGATGCGGCCGATCGACTCGTCGATGCGTCCGGTCTCCCGGTCAAACGACGTCAACGCCTGTTCGTAGTACTCGGCGGCCTGGCTGTTGGCCCCGAGCTTTGCGAATGCGTAGGGAACGGCGAGATAGGCCTCCTGAACCGCCGCGTCCAGCAGGTTGCGGTCCCGCAGTTCGAGCCACGGCGTCAGCGCCGACTCATACTGCTCAAGCTCCACGTCCGCCCAACCCAGGCCCAGCAGTGCCCTGCTCGACTGCGCGCCGTCGAGGCGCACGCGTTCCAGTGCGGCGCGCGCGCGCGCCGGTTGCTTGTCCTGCAGCCAGGCGAAGCCCAGTGCCAGATTCGCCTTGTCCCGCAGCGCGAGCATCTCTTCGTCCGAAGTGCGGATCTGTCCGATCTGGTCCAGCAACCGGGCGCCTTCCTCCAGGCGGTTGCCGCGCAGCAGCGCGACGCCGAGGTTGAAGCGCGCATACACGGTCCAGACGTTGTTGCCGCGCCAGCCCTCGAGCTGGCGAATGGCTTCATCGTAGCGGCCCAGGTGCATCAGCGCGTTGGACAACAGCTGCACCTTCTCTGCTTCCATCGCCGGCTGCAGTGGCGCATCGATCCTCGACAGGGCCTCGACGGTACGGTCGTAGTAGCCGCGCGCATACCAGACCTGTCCCAGGTAGAACCAGGCACGCCCGCGTATGCCCGCGGGAACCTCCGGGCCGAGCAGCGTCTGGAATCGCCGGCCGGCCTCGTTGTGCATGCCCAGCTGCAGGTAAAGGCCGCCTGCGAGCAGGTCCGCCTCGCTGGCATGGTTCGGCATCAGGCTCCAGTGCTGGTAGGCCTCGAGCCGCGTCAATGCCTCGAAATCCTCGCCAATGAAATTCTGGAACAGCACGTCACCGTAGTGCAGGTCCACTACTCTCGTCTTGGGCAGCGAGTCGGGCTGCTGCTTCGAGCCCGCGCACGCGGCAAGCAGCCCGCAGGCGGCCAGCAGCGCGAAATTGACGGTCCTCATCCCCATGCCGGGCGCGCTCTGGGCGCCTACTCCCAGTCCTTGATCTCGAATTCCGGCTGCGCCTTTCGCTGCCGGTCGGAGATGCGCAATTCCAGGTATTTCGCGCCCACGGCCTTCTCGAACTTGAGCTGTGCGCCGCGCGAGTAGTCCTGGCCGTTCGGCCCCTTGCCGGTGAACAGCGCCACCAGCTCATGCTCACCGGCACGCAGGTTGCCCAGGTACAGGCGCTGGACGCCACCCTTCAGCAGGGCCTCGGCCTCGCGCGGCGTATACAGGTACTTCGACACCTGCTTGTCGTCGACACGCAGCTCGACAGTGTCGAGCGCGAAGAACTCACCCACATCCATCGACAGGAACACCGCAACCTGCGTGTTGGCGGGGAACAGCAGCTCCTCCTCCAGGATGAACAGGTCGCGATTCAGGTCGACGACGTCCTTCTTGATGCCCTGGATTTCCTCGTCGAGTGCGCGCGTATCTGTCGCCGCGGCGCCCCCGGATGCCACAGGTGGCGCGTCGGCAACGACGGCTTCGGCTTCAGCTGCGCTGACAGTGGTTGCTGCCAGGCCGAAGGCCGAGAAGGCGACGGCCACGTGGGCGAGGAATATGGCAAGCGGGCGGATCGAACGCTTCATGTGTCTTCGGTGACCTTGCATCTATTCGTCGAGGAGAACCTTGATCTGGTCGAGGTACCGGGCGTCCTGACCAGGGCGGTAATCACGGTGCACGTAGCGGATACGGCCGGACCGATCGATGATCAGCAGCATCGGCAGGAAGTCGATGCGATAGGCCTTTGCCACCACTTTTTCCGGATCGAGCAGCATCGGCACCGAAGTCCGGTGCGCAGCGATGAACTCGCCGGCAGCCTGCTGGTTGTCGTCGACGTTGACCGCCATCGCGACAAGTCCGGCGGACTGGTAGGTGTCGAGCAGGCGGCTCAGGCCGTCGAGCTGGGCACCGCACTGGCCACAGCGACTGCCGTAGAAAGTCAGCGCAACGACCTGTCCGCGGTACTCGGACAGCCGCAGGTTCGGCCCTTCCGAACTTCGCAGGGCGAAGTCAGGTGCCTGCTGGCCCTCCAGCCGGTAGGCGGTGGCGCCTGCCACCGGCCCAGTGGTCCCCAGCAGCGCTGCTGCCAGCAGAAGTAGGGAGACGCTTCGATTCTGCACTGCAGCAAACACTTCCGCGACGATTTAACAATGTAAGGAGGATACCGCTCCTGCCCTGTCAGGCAATGACACCCGTCACGATCGGCGCAAAGGCTGTCAGCGCATCCCGCTGGGTCGGGCCCCCGAGCCCGCTCATCGGGAAACGGGTGGAGAACAGGCCCTCCTCCCCGTGCAGGGCCATGTAGTTGAGGATCACGGTCTCGACCAGCAGGTTCACGGCATTGGCCGCGGGACTGGACGAGGTGACCACCGACCCGTCGCCGCTGTACCAGCCGAGCTGGTTGCGGGTGGGTGCGCGCAGCTGCGGCCCGGCCCTGCGGGTTGTAAACCAGGAAGAAACTGGCGGCCGTGGACTGGTTGTCGCCGGTCCAGACGAGCTTGCCGCGCCCGCCGGCGCTTTCGTCGACCATGCCGTTCGAGGACAGCGAGCCGTCGCTGAACACGTAGATCATCACCGGCTTGTCGGTGCGCGCCGCGTATTCGAGGCAGGCCCCGATGCACTGGCCGGCGCGCAGGTCGCGTGCCTCGCCGGTCGCCCGTTCGCCCGTGTGGTAGTCGTAGCCGCCCATCTGGATGGTGCCGGCGCCCGCATTTCCGTCGATGACCATCTTCATGACGGCCGCGGTCTTCTGGAACTCGCGATCGCCGTCGTACTCGGCCTGCGTGAAGATGCCGCCGTGGCCCGACGATTCGCGCGTCGAGCGACGGGGTTCAGCGCCGCCGGCGAGCTGAAGCGCTCAGCCAGGTAGGCGGACTTCACGTAGCCGCACTTCGCGAACTTCTTGATGTCCGCGTCGCGAGCGGCAACCTTCGTGTCCACGCGGCCGAGCTTGCGATCGCTCAGCACAGCCATGGACTCCAGCACCGAGACGGCGTTCTGCGCCGCGACCGGATCGGTGCCGAACATCGTGCCGAGCTCACCCGTGTCGACCAGGCCGGTGACGTCGCTGGCGCGGTCCACCTTGGTCGGGCGCACGGCGAGGTCGATCATCGCGGCCGGGCGCCATCGAGTTGCCGCCGGAGTCCGAGCTCTGCGAACCGATCAGCGTCAGCAGCTGGCCGTCCGCGCCGTGCGCTTGTATACGCCGTACATCGGATTGTGCGGATTGTTGCCGGTGTCGTTCTCGGAACGCGCCGCGATCACCGTTCCGTTGGTGCCCGCGGCGCGTGGCCGGCGCCACCGCGCGCATCTGCATGCCGCGCAGGAACGCGCTGTCCGTATGGAACGCCAGGCCGAAACTCGTATCGGTGAAGGTCGGCAGGTTCGGCGTCATGTCGCCGGGCAGGCCGAGCT
The DNA here is from genome assembly GCA_963785055.1 of uncultured Pseudomonadota bacterium. Lineage (GTDB taxonomy): Bacteria > Pseudomonadota > Gammaproteobacteria > Steroidobacterales > Steroidobacteraceae > ZC4RG30. The sequence continues at coordinate 89,418 of CAWATT010000005.1, read as the reverse complement.
TGGCGTAGCCGGCCGTCGTGAGGAAGTCCATCTGCCCGCCTTCGCGGCCGACCAGGACGTTCGAGCCAGCGATATTCGCGCCACCCGACAGGTCGAAGCAGATGAACGGGATCTTGCCGGCACCGGCCGAGATTCCGCACTGCGAGGCCTGGAGGCCCGCTGCATCGAGGTTCGCGATGACTTCGGCGTGGGCGGGGGAGCCCAGCACCGAGGCCAGCACACCCGGCAGCAGCACCGTGGCGGAGCCACCGACCATTCCGGCCGAGAGGAAATCGCGGCGCGAAACCGGCTGGCGGTGATCCGCATGTCGCAGCGGATCGTTCAGACCCAGGGGCCGCGGAAGCTTGCGCTTGATGAGCATGTCAGTCGTCTCCTGCCGTAGCCTTGTTTACTGCACTGCCAGGGCGCCGCTGCCCAGCACCGAGGCGCAGGCCGCCTTGGTGATGATCGCTGCGTTCGCGCCTGTCACGATCAGCTTGTCCATCAGCGTGCTGACCTCGGCGCGCACATCCGCGTCCTGGGGCTGCGAGGCCAGCGCGCTGCCCACCACCTTCGCCAGCAGCGGATCGATCGCGAGGTTCTTGCCTGCCTGCGTGCCGAACGCGGCTGCACCCGTCCCCGAGACGTCCAGCCCGGGGCCGAAGAACGCCGTGCGTGCAGCCGGGTCGTCCACCATCGCCGCGCAGTACTTGATCGCCAGCTGCGCGATGCCGGTCTGGTGCGAAGCCAGGAAGGCATCGATGCTCGGCACGGTCGGCAGCTGCTGCTTGACCTGCAGGTACGTGGCGCGCACACCGGCGTTCGTCGCCGGTATCCCCGTGATGCGAGACATGCTCTGGTTGAACTGCTCGAAGGTACGCACGCCGATATCAGGCTGGGGCGCCAGGTCAGACGGAACCTGGGTCACCGGCGTGGGTTCGGTGCGCACATGTTCCTGGGTGCCGATCAGGTCGAAGCTCAGGAAGAACTGGTCGGCAGCCGGACCCTTCTCCAGCCCGATGATCGTACCGACCTCGGACAGCTGCTGGCCCGAGCCGGCCGTGTAGTTCGCATCCGAAAGCGTCGTATCCAGCGTCACATAGGCCTGGCCCCTGCGACGGCTCGATGCCGTTGACGCCGATGCGCACGCCCTTGATCGGGATCGACCCCGGACGCGCGTTGGGATCCAGGCTGATGAACGTCGGCTTGCTGAACAGGTAGCCGTAGCTGTCGTACTGGCTGCCCTCGAACATGACGTAGCTCTGCGGCACATCCGGTCAGCGGTCGTCACGTTGAACAGCATGAAGTAGCGCTCGCCGACGCCGGCGTCGAAGTTCTGCTGGATCTGCGTCGGCGTCAGCGCGCGGTTGTGGACCGCGACGAAGCGCATCACGCCCTGCCACTGGCGGTTGTTCGACGTCTCGTTGCCGAGCACCAGCGCGAAGGTGTCGTCCCAGTCGGCGAGCGTGCCGCCGCCGCGCGTGTCGACGTCGCCGGTGTAGTTGCCGTTCACGTAGAGGCGGCGGCCGTTCGACCGGGCTGTACGTCAGCACCACGTGCTGCAGCGATGCCTGCGCGTCGCGATCCGCGTCGCGCGTCAGCAGCGCGGGTTCGCCGTTGGCGCCGGTGGTGCTGGCGCGTGTCAGCGCCTCGTACTGGTAGACGCGCTGCGCCAGCGTGACGTTGCGCGACATGGCGCCAGCCGAGTAGCTGACGATGAAGGCATCTTCCTGGGCGACGTTGGCGGTGTTGGCCCACGCCTCGATGGTGAATTCACCCGTGGACTTGATGAGGTCGGAGAGCTTCTTGGCTCGCCGTCGTGGTGCCCTGGGCCTTGCCGCCCGCCTTGACGTTGATGCCCCAGCCGCCGACCCACTCGGCGCGTCCCGGACAGCGTGAGGTTCAGCGCCGGCTCGACGACCGCTGGTGTCATAGACGATCGTGCCCATGCCGGTCTTGAACTCGTACTTGGCGATGGTGGCCGTTTCGTAGCGGTTGCCGCCGGCGGCCACCGTGCCGTCGTACAGCGTCAGGCGCCTTGCTGATGACCAGCGCCGGATCGACTGGGTGATCGGCGATGCCGTTCGACGAAGGCGTTGACCGCGGCCAGCATGGTCTGCGCGTTGGTCGCGCAGCTCGCCGCCCCAGCAGTTGTGGAACTCGTCGCGCAGGCGCACGCACCAGGCGTGAGTTCGCCGGGTTGTCGAGGTTGATCTTCGACGTGACGGCCGCGTAGGCCTCGTTCGACGTCGGCGCTGGCGAAGAACGGCGACTGCGGCGTGCGCCGCGGTCGACGAATGGCAGCGCACGCAGTTGCCCGTGCCACGCACCAGTGCGCCAGATCGTGTTCGCGAAGCTGCTGCCGACGCGCCGATCGGTGGCCGTGCCGGGAAGCTCTTGCTGCGGCCCACTTCCGATCGGCCGGCGCCTGCAGCTGGATCTGCGTGCCGCCGCGTGGCGGCCGCGCCGGCCCAGTTGCGGATCCACGTCGTCAGTGATGTCGCCGCAGGCCGAGGCGCTCGACAGCCAGCAGTTGTGGCCGCCGGCGACCTTCAGCACCATGCGCGACTGGTCGGGCTGCGTCAGGTTGACGAGCGCGTGTTGCCGTCCGCGTAGGCGAGGTTCACGTCGTCGTTGCGCGCGAACGTCGGCGTCTGGCCAGTGGCGTTGTGGCAGCCACCGCAACGGTTGTTCGCCTTGATGTTCTCCCACAGGTTGATGCGGAAGGCCTGCACGTCGGCGGTTGCCGGGGCCGGACCGGTGTAGTCCGACACGGTCGGCGGCGTCGGTGAGCGGGTTGACCGTGGTCGTGCACCGCCACTGACAGGCGGCGAGCGCCGCGCCAGCAGGGCGGCGAGCGAGCAGATGTGGCGCGATGGATTTCATGTGCTGCTCCCTCAATCGCCCATGCAGTAGACGGCGGTTTCGGCGAAGACCTGCTTCATGCCGGTAGCCGTTCGTCCTGAACTTGTTGGTGATGCGCGTGACCTCGGTCGCGGTCCGCGGCGTTGGCCGGCGGGCGGAAGCACACGGTCTTGAACACCTTCTCGACCTGGCACTGCGCGAACGGCGTCGCTGTTGGCGAGCTCCTGGCCCATGGACTTGGCGCCGTTGCCGCTGCCCGGCAGCGCGCCGCTCCAGCCGAGCAGCCGGTTCTGGCCCTGGCGCCAGTAGTTGTCCCAGCCGTCGTCGGGCGTGACGATAGCCCGGCTTGAAGTTGTCCTGGTTGATCAGGTACTTCGGCTGCACGATGCCGGCGGTGTAGACGATGCTGCCCGGCCGTCTTGTCGTAGTCGTAGTAGGCGAAGGCCTGGGCCAGCGGATCCATGCCGCTGTGGCAGCCGATGCAGTTGTTCAGGAACATGCGGCTGTCGCCACCCGGGGAGCGGCTCACGTCCTGGCGGATGCGATCCGGCGGCAGCGACGTGTCCTGCACCTGCTCCATGTCGCGGCACATGTGGTTCATCATCGTGAAGCGGAACATCGCGCGGTTGGTGCCGTCGACGAAGAACGCTTCCGACGCGGCGCGCGTGGTCATGACGCCGGCCGTTGCGGCGGCCGGCAGGCCGGTGTGCTGCGACTGCGTCGTGGCCACCAGCACGGTGAATCGCCAGGTCCCGGTCCGGTCCTCCAGCTGCTCGTACTGCGCGTTGCTGGTTGGCGAGTAGGCCGGCAAGCCGACCCGCTCACGTAGAGGATGTCGGCCGACAGCACCGTGCTGAAGTCCACGTCGTCGCGGACCATGCCGATGACCGTGGCGGTGTAGTCGTTGAGCGGCGCGAACACCGTCTGGTCACGATTGGTCCACGGCGTGACCCAGTTCTTCAGCGTCGTCTTGTAGAACGACGGCGCCTGCATGGCGATGTGTGCCGCACCGAGCGCATCGTTCGCCTGGATGCTTGCGGTCCATGGCGTCGAGCGTAGCCGCGCTTGGCGGAACGCCTGCGATGCGGTCGTGGATCCGCTTGGCCTGCGTGCGCGCATCGGCGTGCGCCGTGGCGGCGGCGATCAGCGACAGCGTGACAAGCGCCGCGCCGGCTACCAGCCTTGTTCCATGTTGCAGTCGTTTCATCTGGCCTGTCCTCGTGTCGCGGTCGTGCCGCGTACTGATGCGTTCAAGAGCGACTGTAATCGCAGCGGAATCATTGCAAGTAATGTCTCAACACGGAGACGTCGTGCGTCACAGACAAGCAGTGGCGTTACGTCACATGAATGATATTTCGCGGTGTTTGTGAGAGGCCGGTCACAGCGAAGCAGTGACGGCAATGACTACTTAGTGCATGCGTCTGCGCGACGCGAAGAGGTACCCGGGAACGTGAACGCGATCACTATTCACAGGCGCACGCTGCTGGCCGCGGTGGCGGTACTGCTCGGCGCATGCAGCGGCGGCGGCAGCGTCAACCTTGGCAGCGGCCAGGCCGCCGATCCGGGCACCGATCGATTTCCCGGTCGCCTATGTCAAACGCACCATCCCCATGGACCAGGGAATGCTGCAGCAGGACGACGTGCGCGAACTGCGCGACACGGTGCCGGATGCGGACCTGTGGGTGCGTGACCGCGCCTCGCCCTCGGCGCCGGAGCGCAATGTCACCGAGCGCATCACCGGCGCCACCGACCGCTATGACATCAAGGATGTCAACGTCTCGCCCGACGGCAGGAAGTTCATCTTTGCGATGCGTGGCCCGCTGGACATGGACCAGGACGAGGAAGAACCGCCGTCCTGGGGCATCTGGGAATACAACATCGCCACCGACGTGCTGCGGCGCGTGATCTCCTCCAACACGATCGCGGACGAGGGCCATGACGTGGCGCCGGCCTACCTGCCGGACGATCGCATCGTGTTCAGCTCGACCCGCCAGCGCCAGTCACAGGCGATACTGCGCGACGAGGGCAAGCCCGGCTACGAGGCACAGACCGACACGCGCAACGAGAGCGCTTTCGTGCTGCACGTGATGAAGGCCGACGGCACCGACATCCACCAGATCTCGTTCAACCAGAGCCACGACCTGACGCCCACCGTGCTGCAGAACGGGCGACTGATGTGGAGCCGCTGGGACGGAGCCACGGGTCGCGGCATCCACCTCTACACCTCCAATCCCGACGGCACCAACCTGCAGCTGCTCTACGGTGCGCGCAGCCACGCGACCGGCACGCAACGACTCGACCATCCAGTTCACGGACGCCCGCGAGATGCAGGATGGCCGGGTGATGGCGCTGGTGCGCCCGTTCTCGGACACCGACTTCGGCGGCGACCTGACGATGATCGACGCGCGCACCTACGTCGAGAACACGCAGCCGCTGGCGACCAATGCCGGCATGACCGGCCCGGCGCAGACGCGCGCCACGCCCAACGACGTCTCGACCGTCGAAGGCCCCTCGCCCGGCGGCCGCTTCGTCTCGGCCTATCCGCTGTGGGACGGCACCAACCGCATCCTGGTCAGCTGGTCGCAGTGCCGCCTGCTGGACACCACCGTGACGCCCACGGCCATCGTGCCCTGCACGGACCAGCGCCTCGCGGATCCCGCCGCGGTCACGGCGCCGCCGCTGTACAGCGTCTTCATGTTCGACCCCGCGGGCAACACATTCCGGCCGCTGTTCGTCGCCGGTCGAAGGCGTCATGATCACCGACGTCGTGGCTGCGCAGCCGCGGCCGCTGCCGGTGGTGATCCTCGACAAGGTGCCGGTGCTCGACTTCAATCCCGACCTGCAGCGCGACGGCGTCGGCATCCTCGACATCCGCAGCGTCTACGACTTCGACGGCACGGATCGCGCGATGCCGGATGCACCGAACATCGCCTCGCTGGCCAATCCGGCGCTGCGGACTGCCAGCCAGCGGCGCGCCCGCTTCCTGCGCATCGAGAAGGCCGTGTCGATCGGTGACGACGACCTGGGCTTCCCGGATATCGACAACGCGGCCTTCGGCACCGTGAACTTCATGCGCGAGATCCTCGGGTACGTGCCGATCGAGCCGGACGGCTCGGTGCAGGTGCGCGTCCCGGCCAACGTCGCCTTCGTCATCTCGATCCTGGATTCGGACGGCCGGCGCATCTTCCCCGTGCACCGCAACTGGCTGCAGCTGCGGCCCGGCGAGACACGCAAGTGCAGCGGCTGCCACCAGCAGACCACGCCTGACCGCTCGCACGGTCGCGAGGGCACGTCGACTTCGCCCTGGGCAGGCGGCTCGGGCGGCGGCCCCTTCCCGGGCACGCAGGCCCGCTTCACGCCGATGATCGGCGAAACCATGGCGCAGGCGCGCGGCCGATGGAGCTGCCAGAACGAGAGTTGCCGCTCGCAGGTCCCGAGCGTGGACGTGGTGTACACCGACGAGTGGACCGAACCGGCGACCGCCGGGCGCCCGCCCGATGCGCCGCTGTCCTACACCTACGCGGGTGCCATGGGACTGACGACGCCGCCGCCGACCACGCCGGGCTGCATCGCCACCTGGAGCAGCACCTGCCGCATCATCATCAACTACGTGCAGTCCATCCATCCGCTGTGGTTTGTCGACCGCGGCGCGAACAGCTGCACGAACTGCCACAACACGCGGGATGCGATGGCGCAGGTCCAGGTGCCTGCGGGGCAGCTCGACCTGACCGATGGGGACTCCAACGACCAGCCACTGCACAAGAACGCCTATCGAGAACTTCTGTTCTCCGACAATCAGCAGGAAGTTAATATGGGCGTGCTGCAGGACACGGTCGTCACGAGCATCGATCCGGTGACAGGCGCAACGACGACGAGCAACATCACCGTGTCGCCGTCGCTCGCCGCCGGGAACGCGCGTGGTTCAAGGTTCTTCAGCCGTTTTGCCCCGGGAGGCAGCCATGCGGGCCGCCTGACTCCGGCCGAGTTGCGTCTGGTCTCCGAGTGGGTCGATATTGGTGCCCAATATTTCAACAATCCGTTCGATCCCGCGGTCCCGCTCGATTAACGTCCTGGCGACGGTCGTTCTCGCGATGCTGGCGCTCTGCGCCGGCAGCGCGGCCGCGCGCGCGGCCGACGGGGACGAGGATCTGGCGCAGCTGTTCATCTCCGAGCCCTACCTGGAGCTTCACGAGGGCCCGGGGCGCGGCTACGCGGTGACGCAGGTGGTCGCCCGGGGCGATTCCGTGGACGTGCTCTACCGACGCACTGAGTGGTTCCGCGTGCGCACGGAACGCGGCGTCGAGGGCTGGGCCCACCAGCGCGAGCTGGCCAAGGCCCAGTGGGCCGACGGCAGTGCGTTCACCGTGGAGCTCGGAGACCGCGCGGGCTTCGCTTCCCACCGCTGGGAGCTTGGCGTGCAGGCAGGCGACTTCGGTGGCGCGACGCTGCTCTCCGCGTACGTTTCGCGCGCCTTGAACGACCAGCTGGCAATCGAGTTCACGGCCTCCCAGTACCTCGGCAACGCCTCCAATGGCTGGTTCCTCGACCTGGGCCTGGCGCACGTCTTCCGGCCAGAGTGGGTCGTCTCCCCGTTCTTCACCATCGGCACCGGCGTGATCCGCATACAGCCCAAGGGCACGCTGGTGGCACCCGACGATCGCACCAACCAGACCGCCTATGTCGGGGCGGGCCTGCGCTACTACCTGACCAGACGCTTCTTCGTTCGCGGCGAATACCGCAGCCACATGGTGTTCACCGAGCGAAACGAAAACGAGGAGATTGACGAATGGAAACTCGGGCTCGCCTTCTTCTTCTGACGCTGGTGCTGCTGGGCACCACGGGCTGCGCCTCGATGTGGCCGTGGTCCTCCCGCGACCGGGTCGATGCCGTCATCGAACAGCAGCCGCTCGCGGACGAATCCGCGCCGCAGCAGAATCCGAGCGTGATCGAGCCGGAGGTCGAGCGCCGCGAGATCAAGAAGCCGAAGGTCGACTCGGAGAACTTCGAGATCGGCGCGTTCGCCGGCGTGCTGTCCATCGAGGACTTCGGCTCCAACCCGGTCTACGGCGTGCGGGCTGCCTACCACGTCACGGAAGACTTCTTTTTCGAGGCGAATGTGGGCCAGTCGACGGCCGGCAAGACCAGTTTCGAGACCATCGGCGGCGACATCGAACTGCTTACCCCCGATGAGAGGCGCTTCACGTATTACAACCTCTCGCTGGGCTACAACTTCCTTCCGGGAGAGGTGTATCTGGGCCGGAATACCGCGATGAACAGTGCGCTGTACATCATTGGCGGCATCGGCAGCACGAAGTTCGCAGGCGACCAGCATTTCACGCTGAATTTCGGCGCGGGCTACCGGGTGCTGCCGACCGACTGGCTGGCGATACATCTCGACGTGCAGAACCTGATGTTCCAGTCAGACCTGCTCGGTGAGGACAAGCTTACGAACAACCTTGGCGCCTGGCTGGGCGCCACCGTGTTCTTCTGATGACTGGGAGGTGGACGATGGCCCCGACGAAGACCCTGACCCGCAGACTGGCCACGCTGGCGCTGGGCGCCGTGCTGGCTGTCCCGGCCCTGGCCGTGACGCCAAGCGGCCCCGCACCGGCGTTCGAGCTGCGCGAGCATGGGCGGCAAGCCGGTGAACCTCGCCCAGTACAAGGGCCAGGTGGTGATGATCAACTTCTGGGCGACCTGGTGCGGACCTTGCCGCCAGGAGATGCCATTGCTCGAACAGCTCCACAAGAAGTACAAGCCCATGGGCTTCACGATGATCGGCGTCAATGTCGAGCCTGACTCGACCCTCGCCGCGAACTGGCTGCAAGACGACACCTGTCACCTTTCCGATACTGTTCGACACGAAGAGCGACGTCAGTAAGCTCTATGCGGTGTCGGGCATGCCCAGCACGGTGATCGTCGACCGCAAGGGCAACCTGCGCTGGCTGCACCGTGGCTACAAGCCCGGCGACGAGAACGAATACCTCAACCAGATCCGCGCGCTGGTGCGCGAATAGGACTGCCCGCCCATGCGCCTGAATCCGACCCGCCCGGGCTGCTGCTGCTGGCGGCGGGCCTTGTCGCGCTCACCGGCTGCGGCTCCATCGAACCCTGGGTCAAGCCGTACGAACGCGAGCGCCTGGCCGACCCGATCATGCAGCTCGATCCCAACCCGGTGTCCTCGTCCTACATGGACCACGTCTTCGAGGTCCGTGAGGGCGCGCGCGGCGCCACGGGCGGCTCCGGCGGCGGTTGCGGCTGCACCTGATGCCGGTCCGCCTGGCGTCGCCTGCTTGCCGTCCTGCTGCTGCTGGCTCCGGCCATCGGCAGCAGTGCGGTGCTGGGCGACGATCGGGCGGACATCCTCTACCACCGCTATGACGGCGGCGGCGTGACGATCCAGGGCCCCTCGGTGCTGGTGCGCAAGAAATTCGGCGAGCGCTTCGCAGTCTCGGCGAACTACTACGTCGACATGATCTCCAGCGCCTCGATCGACGTGGTCACGACCGCCAGCCCCTATACCGAGCGGCGCGAGCAGAAGAGCCTCGGCGCGGAATACCTGCAGGGCAAGACGATCTACTCGATCGGCGTGACGAACAGCGACGAGAGCGACTACACGGCCGACACGATGTCGCTCGGCATCAGCCAGGACATGTTCGGCGACCTGACCACGATCTCGCTGGGCTTCTCCCGCGGCTGGGACAAGGTCTACAAGAACGGCGACCCGGACTTCAGCGGCAGCATCGACCGGCGCAACTACCGCCTGGGCGTAACGCAGGTGCTGACCCGCAACATGCTGATGTCGCTGAACCTCGAGACCGTCACCGAGGAAGGCTACCTGCAGAACCCCTACCGCACGATGCGCTACTACGGGCCGGAACCCGGCTTCTACTCGCGCGGCCCCGAGACCTTCCCCAACACGCGCACCAGCACGGCCGGGTCCGGCAGGGTGATGTATTACCTGCCCTGGCGGGCGTCCGTGTCGGGCCTGTACCGCTATTTCTCGGACACCTGGGACATACGCGCCCATACGGCCGAGGTGGCCTATACGCAGCCCATGTGGGGGCGCTGGACCTTTACGGGCTCATACCGTTTCTATTCGCAGAACAACGCGTCCTTCTACAGCGACCTGTTCCCGCGTGCGAACTACCAGAACTTCCAGTCGCGCGACAAGGAGCTCGCCACCTACACCGGCCACACCATCGGGGTTGGCGCGAGCTACAACTTCCCCGTCACCTGGTTCTCGTGGCTCAAGCGCGGCGAGCTGAACTTCCAGTTCGACCACATGATGATCGACTACGACGACTTCCGGGACCTGACCAACTACCCGCCCGGAGTTGCCGAGCCAGGCACCGAGCCGCTGTACTCGCTGAACGCGAACATCCTGCAGGTCTTCGTCTCGTTCTGGTTCTGACGCCCGCGGGCTACTCCGGCGGCTGCAGACCCTTCGAATAGCTGACCTTGCCGTCGGCGGCGATGATGATGCCGTCGACATCCGGCAGCGAGTCGATGAATTTCATGCCTTCCACCGGGCCGAGGATGAACACGGTCTTCGTCAGGCCATCCGTGCGCAAGGCGGAAGAGGAGATCAGCGTGACGCTGCGCACTTCGCGCGGTGAGTCACCGGTCTTCGGATCGATGATGTGGTGGTAGCGCACGCCCCCTTCGTCGAAGAAACGCTCGTAGTCACCGGAAGTGGAAAAGGCCGCGTCCTCCAGCGGGATGCGCAGCACCACCTCGTCCTTGCGATCCGGGTGGCGGATGCCGACCATCCAGGGCTTGCCCATGCGATCGCCCAGCACGCGGGTGTCGCCGCCGGAATTCACCATCGCATGGGTGTAGCCGCGCCGCTTGAGGATCTCGATGCCGCGGTCGACCGCGTAGCCCTTGGCAATGCCGCCCAGGTCGATACGCATTCCGGGCATGCCGAACGAGACCGTTCGATTGACCGGATCGAGCTTCAGCTGCCGGTAGTCCACGGTCGGCAGCGCCTTGTCGATCGCGTCGGTGTCGGGCCGCAGGTGCTTGCGGTAGTCGAACAGATAGCCAACGCTCGCATAGGTGATGTCGAAGACGCCGCCCGAGAGCTTCGGAATACTTGCTGCGCCGTCTCCAGCAACGAGAACAGCTCTGCCGATACCTTCACGGGATGCCGCGCTGCCTCACGATTGACCTTCGAGATCTCCGAAGTGGCCTTGTAAGTGCTCATCAGCCTGTCGATGCGCCGCATGTCCTCGAACACGGCGTTGATGGCGACTTCTCCAACCATTCGATCCGGCGCCCAGACCTCGACCGCGTTGCGCGTGCCCATGATCGCCTCGTCGCGGTATACCCATTCGGCGCGCGCCGGGGTTGCGATGCACAAGGCAGACAGAACCAAAGCGGAGATTGCCGGTCTGAACATCCGGGGCCAGGTCGTGTGGATCGACATGGCGCGACGATACCGCAATGCCGGGACCCTGGAGTAAGCTTCACGGCGAACGGATCGGGGAAATGCTGATGTTCAGGAGATTCCGCACTCTGCAGATCGCGGCACTTGGCGTACTGGGCCTGGCCGCGACCTCCGTGGCGAGCGCACAGGCACGGCTCGAAGCCCGGATGCTCGTGGCCACCCAGGTCCTCGACGAACTGCAGCGGCAACCCGACCAGGCGATTCCGCAGCGCCTGATGCAGCGCGCCTATGGCGTGGCCGTGTTCCCCGACGTGGACAAGGTCGCCTTCGTGGTGGGTGGCCGGCGTGGCAGCGGCGTCATGTCGGTGCGCGACAGCACCGGAAAGTTCAGCAGTCCGGTCTTCGTGGACATTACCGGCGGCGGCGTGGGCTGGCAGGCGGGGTACCAGAAGTCCGATATCGTGCTGGTGTTCACCACGGCACGCGGCGTGGAGCAGTTCAACAACGGGACAGTGACGCTCGGCGGCAACGCCTCGGTGGCGGCGGGCCCGGTGGGTCGCGCGGGAGAAGCGGCCGTGGGAATCGATGCCGAAGTGCTCTCCTATTCGCGCAACCGTGGATTGTTCGCCGGGGTGTCGCTCGACGGCACTGCCCTGATGATGGACAACCGCGAGAACCGGCTTTTCTATGGTCGCGACGACATCACGGCTGCCGATATCCTGGCCGGCAAGGTCACGCGCGAAGACTCCGAGTCCGTGCGCCGCTTCCTGGCCTCGCTGAGTGTCGCCACCGGGGACACGGCTCCGCCGATGCAGCCCGGCGCGCCGGTACCCGCAGGGACCGAAGCTCCGCCCCCCGGTCCGGCAGGCGTGCCGCCCCCGCCGGCTGGCGAGGGTGCCCGCACGTTTCCAATGGAAGACACGGCGCCGGGATCCGAGCCCCCGCAATGAGCGGCAGCTCCGTTCAGGGGCGCAGCAGCCAGAGTGCTACGGGCACGTAGACCAGGCCCAGCAGCACGGATACCGACGCGGCACTGGCGGCGAGATCACGGTTCAGGTTCTCGCGGCTTGCGAGGACCACGGCGCTGAAACCGATGGGCGCTGCTGAACCGAGCAGCACCACGGAACGCGTCATGCCGGTGAGGCCGAAGAGCTTCACGCACAGCAGCCCGATCAAAAGGCCAAGGCCGATGCGCAGCAGCAGCGCTACATGCACCGTGGTCGACCGCAGCATCCGCGCGTCAAACAGGATGCCAAGCGCGACAACCACCAGCAGCAGGATCAGGCGACCCACCGTGCCCAGCACCGTTGTCAGCGACGCCGGCAGGACCAGGCCAGACACATTGATGGCCAGTGCCGCCAGCAGCGCCCACAGCGGCGGGAAGCTTGCCACGCGGCGCAGGATCGCCCAGCCGCCGGTGCCATGGCCGCCATACCAGGCAGCCAGTGCGTAGACGAGGCTGCCCTGCATCAGTGCGTGGCCGAAGTCGAACAGCGCCAGCTGGGAGAACCCCTCCTGCCCCCATCCGGCCAGCGCGAAGGGAAACAGCAGCGAGTTGTTGATCGAGATCGCCGAGAGCGCCAGCACACCCGCGTCCGCGCGCGTCAGCAGCATGCGCCGGGCGACGGGTATTGCGACGGCCAGCGTCACGGCCATCACCAGGATGGCCGAAACCGGCAGCGCGATGAACTCGCGGCGCAGCGGGATGCGGCTGATGCTGGCAATGAACAGTGCCGGCAAGCCGACATTCAGGACCAGGCGCAGCATGAGGCCCGCCTGCGGTGGTCCGAGCACACCGGCGCGGCGAGCGGCGAATCCTGCCGCGAACAGTATTATCAGCAGACCAATCTGCAATTGTGGGGACATCCGTGTCACGTTGCCCCGCTTCGCAGGCGAATTCAATAGTCGCACTGCTATCATTCACGGACCATGGCGATGATCCAGTCGATGCACAACCTGCGGCAGCCGCACACCGAAGAGCCGCGCCCCTATGGAGTCCGTGTTGGCCTGAGGTCAAACGACCCTTTCCGTCGCCTGCTCGGCCCGGACTGGCATCGGGTCTACTGGTATCGAAGCGCGGCCGAGCGCGACGCCGCGCTGGCGGAAATGAGCCGTCGCCACGACTACTCACGCCCGAAGGACGCGCCGACGCTCGACTACGCCAAGGTCGAGAACCTCGCTGCGAGCCGCGGGCTGTCCTGATTCAGAAGCCGCGTCCCAACGACAGGAAGATGGCGGTGTTGCCGCCGCTGTCATAGCCGAAAGACAGGTACACGGGCCCGAGAAGGCTGTCGAGCCCGATGAACAGGCTCGCGTCCGTGCGCAGCGACGAGAAGTCCACATCGCTGCGGCTGCCCCAGACATTGCCGGCCTCGAGCGACATGCCCACATACATCGGCATGTCGAACATGCCCTCGCCGCCCCGCCCCACCTGCCGGAAGTAGATCGCCCGTGCGATGCCGAAGTTCGGGCCGCGCAGCGTGTCGCGCGGCAGGCCCGAGAGATTGAGGAAGCCACCGAGGCGGAACTGGTTGCGCTCTTCGAGATACTGATCGTCCCAGGTGGTGCCGGCGCTGAACCACAGGGCCAGGCGGTTGCGGCCCCAGGATTGCACCTGGCGCCAGTCGGCCTCCAGCGTATCCGCCGAGGCATAGTCGAAGTTGCGCTCCTCGTAGCGTCGCCATTCGAACAGCATGCCGGTGCCACTGCGCGGGAAGGCCACGTCGTTCAGGCCATCAAGCTGGTAGCGCAGGAAATACTGGCGGGTCTGGAAGTCCGTCACAGGCCCGTCTGCCGTGCTATCGCGCAGCCGCGTGCTGCCTTCTTCGAACACGAAACCTGCCCGCATCTCGGCAGCATTGCCAAAGGCCCGGCCCGCACCCAGGCCCCCGCGCCAGGTACGGATGCGCAGGCCTGCGGCGTCATCTTCATCCAGCCTCGGCGGCAGGTTCAGTATCTCGAAGCCCGCGTTGGGCGCGACAAACCAGCGTTGCCGGATCGAGAACGGCAGGTAGAGCTCCGTCGCCAGATGGGGAGATTCGCCGATCTGCCCGTCCCATACCCATTCCGCGCCAGTGCGGCTCAACTCGGTCATCGTCAGGCGCATCGTCGCGTCGAAAGTCGAGTTGCCGCTGAAGTCATCCTGCAGGCTCAGGCCGAAGCGCAGGAAGTTGGGGCCCCATGACTTGGCGCGCGCGGCGAAGGTCAGGCCGGTGTCCTCCGGCATCGCGCCCGGTGACTCCGGCTCGACCACGTAGTCAAGGCTCTCGAGCGTGCCGCGTCCGTGCAGGCGCCGGATTCTCCGGTCCACCTCCGCGGGATCGAATTCCTGGCCCACCAGGTCGCTGAACAACACCTCGACCGGCTCGCTAAAGGCCTGCGAAGCCTCATCGGTCCGCACGAACCGGATCTCGCCACCCGCCGGGGCCAGCCTGCCCTGGCGGGCAGCGAGGTATTGCGAATATTCAGCATCACTCACGGACAACGCCGCCAACTGGCCTGCGACGCCGCGCGCAGCAGTCTCGCCGTAGCTGATGGCGCGCGGCAGGCGCGAGAAATCGAACGAAGACAACGTGCCCATGTCGGGATCGATCACCACATCCTTCTCGCCCAGCGTCTGGCGCTGCCGCTGGGAATCGCGGCGGATCAGGATCACCAGCATCTGGTTTGAAACACCTGCCACGCTGCCCAGCCGGTCGCGTGAGGTCAACGGAAAGCCGACATCGACCACGACGAGCACGTCGACGCCCATCCGGCGCGCGATCTGGATCGGCAGGTTGTCTGTTATGCCGCCATCGACCAGCAGGCGACCATCCCGTTCAGCGGGCGCGAAAACACCGGGCGCCGAAAGGCTCGCTCGCAGCGCGCTTGCCAGGTCTCCCTGGGCGAGTACCGCCGCCTCGCCGGTCTCGAGGTCAGTCGCGACGGCGCGAAAGCGCGTCGGAAGGTGATCGAAATCCTCCACGTGTGCCACGGGCAGCGTCAGCTTGCGCAGCAGCTGCTGCAGTTTCTGGCCCTGGATCAGGCCGGTCGGCAACAGAAGGCGACCGCCGCCCAAGCCCAGTGGCACGCGGACCAGGAACTCACGATCCTCCTGGCGACGGCGGAAACTCATGTTCTCGCGGGAGGGGCGATCCGAAAGCGCGTCCTGCCAGTCGATGCTCTCGAACTCCTCCTCGATCTCGCCGCGCATCCAGTCCGCTGGCGTAGAGGCCGCCGACCACCGCCCCCATGCTGGTGCCGGCGATGGCATCGATCGGTACACGCAGTCTCCTCCAGCACCTTCAGCACGCCGACATGGGCGGCGCCGCGCGCGCCTCCACCGGAGAGCACCAGCCCGATTCGCGGCCGGCTGGCGGAAGGCGTCATGGTGGCGGACGTTCCGGTGGCGGCCGGGACGGTCTCCTCCCCCGCCGACGCCGGCAGGGCGCAAGGCTGGCAAAAAGCAGTACGACGACACGCAGCATGTGGACCCGGAGCATCGCACAAAGCATAAACGGCAGACCGTGCACCGCGCCACGCGCTAAAGTCGCTGGCATGACCCTCGCGCTCGTCTCCCTGGTGTTCCAGGCGCTGCTGATCATCCATTGCATCAAGACTGGAAAGCAACCAGATCTGGATCTGGGTGCTCGCGCTGCTCTCTTTCGTCGGCGTGATCGCCTATGTCGCCGCGGAGCTGATCCCCGACCTGCTGCGCAGCCGGACGACACAGAACACCGTGCGCGACGTACGCAAGGTCCTCGACCCGACCAAGGACCTTCGCCGCCTCGAGGGACAGGCAAAGGTTACCGGCGGTGTCGGCGACCAGCAGCGCTATGCCGAGGAACTGCTTCGCCAGGGTCGCGCCCGGGAGGCCATCGATACCTACCGCCAGACGCTGCGCGGACTCTATGCGGAGGATCCGAACCTCATGCTCGGCCTGGCGCGCGCGCAGTTCGAGGCCGATGAACCCGCGGCGGCGCGCACGACGCTGGACGAGTTGATCCGCCTCAACCCGGAGTTCAAGTCGCCGCAGGGCCACCTGCTGTATGCGCGGTCGCTCGAGGCCGAAGGTGCAGCAGGATCGGGCCCTGGAGGAATACAGGTCGCTGGCGACGTACTACCCGGGGGCCGAAGCCGCAGTCCGTTATGCGCACCTGCTGCGGATCGCCGGCCGCGGACCGGAGGCTCGTGAGGTATTGCAGGCCCTGCTCGACCAGGCGGCCGTAGCCCCTGCCCACTATCGCCGGGCCCAGGAGACCTGGCTCAAGACCGCCGGTCGGGATATCAGCCAGGACTGAGCCAGCACCGGACCAGGGACGCTAGAATTGCGTCAATCCGCACGAACGAAAGCAAAGGACGATTGATGAGCGACGCGAAGATCATCTACACGCTGACCGACGAAGCCCCGGCGCTGGCAACCTGGTCGCTGCTGCCGATCGTGCAGGCCTTCGCGGGCAGTGCGGGCGTGCGAGTCGAGACCCGCGACATCTCCCTCGCCGGCCGGATCCTCGCGAACTTTCCGGACGAGCTGTCGCCGGCGCAGCGCCAGAGCGACGACCTGGCGAACTCGGCGAACTGGCGAAGCAGCCCGAAGCCAACATCATCAAGCTGCCCAACATCAGCGCCTCGGTGCCGCAACTGGAAGGCGCCATCGAGGAACTCCAGGCGCAGGGGTACGACGTGCCGGCCTATCCGGAGAGCCCGAAGGACGCCGCGGGCCAGCAGGTCCAGGCAGCGCTACGCGAAGGTGCTGGGCAGCGCGGTCAATCCCGTGCTGCGCGAGGGCAATTCCGACCGCCGCGTCGCGCGAGGCGGTCAAGCAGTATGCGCACAAGCATCCGCACTCGATGGGCGCCTGGACCCCGCAGGTTCGAAGTCCCGCGTCATGCACATGGACGAGGGTGACTTCTACGGCAACGAACAGTCGGCCGTGCTCGGCAAGGCCGGCAAGCTGCGCATCGAGCTCACGATGGCCGCGATGGCGCGACGAAGACGCTGAAGGAAGGCATCGCGGTGCGCGAGGGCGAGATCATCGCCACGACGTTCCTGCGGGCGGTCTCGCTGCGCGATTTCTACGCGCGCGCCATTGAATGCGGCCCGCGTCGACGGCCTGCTGCTGTCGCTGCACCTGAAGGCGACGATGATGAAGGTATCGGACCCGATCATGTTCGGGCACGCGGTCAGCGTGTACTTCGCGGACGCTGTTCGCGAAGCACGGCGCGCTGTTTCGACAGCCTCGGCGTGAATCCCGACAACGGCATCGGCGCGCTGCTGCGAGAAGGTGGAGACGCTGCCAGCCGCGCAGCGCGCCGCGGTCGAGGCAGACCTTGCGGCGCGTGTACGCAGCGCCAGCCGCCGCTGGCGATGGTCGACTCGGACAAGGGCATCACCAACCTGCACGTGCCGAGCGACGTGATCATCGACGCCTCGATGCCGGCCGCGATCCGCGCCTCCGGGACGATGTGGGGCCCGGACGGCAAGCTGCACGACATGGTCGCGATGATTCCGGACCGCTGCTATGCCGGCATCTACCAGGTCGTGATCGACGACTGCCGCAGACACGGCGCCTATGACGTGCGCACCATGGGCAGCGTCAGCAACATCGGCCTGATGGCGCAGGCCGCCGAGGAATACGGCTCGCACGACAAGACCTTCGAGATTGCCGGCAGCCGGCACGGTGCGCGTGTCGACGACGAGTCGGCGGCGTGCTGACGCAGCATGACGTCGAGCAAGGGCGACATCTGGCGCATGTGCCAGACGAAGGACGTCGCGATCCGCGACTGGGTGAAGCTGGCGGTGAACCGCGCGCGCGCGCACCGGCCACGCCGCGATCTTCTGGCTCGACTGGGCAGCGCGCCTATGACCGCAACCTGATCGCCCGCACGCGCAGTGCTGCTGGAGCGAACTGGACACGCAGGGCCTCGACATCCGCATCCTTTCGCCGGTCGATGCGACGCGCGCGTCGCTGGAGCGCCTGCGCGCCGGACAGGACACCATTTCGGTCACCGGCAACGTGCTGCGCGACTACCTGACCGACCTGTTCCCGATCCTGGAACTGGGCACCAGCGCCAAGATGCTGTCCATCGTGCCGCTGCTGGAAGGCGGCGGCCTGTACGAGACCGGCGCTGGCGGCTCGGCACCCAAGCATGTGCAGCAGTTCCTCGAGGAGAACCACCTGCGCTGGGATTCGCTCGGCGAGTTCCTGGCGCTGCAGGTGTCGATCGAGGAGCTGGCGCGAGAAGACCGGCAATGCGCGGGCGAAGGTGCTGGCCGAGGCGCTGGATGCTGCCAACGGCAACTTCCTCGAGACCGACAAGTCGCCCGTCGCGCAAGGTCGGCGAGCTCGACGTGCGTGGCAGCCATTTCTACCTGGCGCTGTACTGGGCGCAGGCGCTGGCGGCACAGACCGCGGATCCCGGAGCTGCGACGCGCGATTCGCGCCGGTTGCCGCAAGACTGACGCGGGACGAGGCGAAGATCGTGGGGGAGCTGAACGCGGTGCAGGGCCGGCCGGTGGACGTCGGCGGTTACTACCACCCGGACGCGGCGAAATGCGCGGCAGCGATGCGGCCGAGCGCGACGTTCAACGCCGTGATCGATTCGCTGCTCGCGGCACCTGCTGCGTGATGCAGTGGATGTTGCCGCCGCCGAGCAGGATCTCCCGGCCCGGCACGCCGACGACCTCGCCGCTCCGGAAAGACGCGTCGCAGCTTTGCCGATCGCCGCCTTGTCGGTGCGCGCGTCGAGCAGCGGCACGATCACGCCGCCGTTGGCGATGTAGAAATTCGCATAAGAAGCCGCCAGCCGCGCTCCCGCGCGCGCGCGGCTTCGCGCCGGCGCGATGCTGCACGCCAGCGGCCTCGGCTTTCGTCATCCTCAGCGGCCCGGGTGAAGGCAGCTTGTGTACGGTGAAGCGGCGGCCACGCGCATCGCGCGCCGCCTTGAGCCGTTCCAACGCGTCCCTTGAGACCGCCACTGCGGATCGCGACGGTTGTCCGTCCAGGTCAGGCAGACCTCCCCGGGCCGCGCGAAGCAGGCCAGATTGTCGATGTGGCCGTCGGTCTCGTCGTCGACCACGCCGTCGCCCCAGCCAGATGATGGCCGTCGACGCCCAGCTAGGCGCGCAGCAGCTGCTCGATCTGGCCGCTTCGTCAGGTGCGGGATTGCGGTTGCGATTCAGCAGGCACTGCTCGGTGACCAGCAGCGTGCCCTGCCCGTCCGTGTGGATGGCACCGCCTTCCATCACCAGTGGCGCGCGGTAGCGGTCCGACGCCCTCGACCTCGGCCACCTTGCGGGCGACCAGGTCGTCCTGGTCCCAGGGGAAATACAGCCCGCCGTCCAGGCCGCCCCAGGCGTTGAACTGCCAGTCGATGGCGCGGCGCCTGCCGGCGGCATTCACGACGAACGTCGGGCCCGACATCACGCATCCAGGCGTCGTTGCTGGACAGCTCCACGACCCGAACGCCAGGATGGCAGTTCGGCCCGGGCGAATTCGTACTGCGCGGCGGATGCGCCGACGTGACACGGCTCGAATTCCGCGATCGCCTGTGGCAACCGCGGCGAAGGCCCGCTGCGCCGGACGCGCGCCGTCGCGCCAGTTGTCGAGG
This sequence comes from uncultured Pseudomonadota bacterium, assembly GCA_963785055.1. Taxonomy (GTDB): domain Bacteria; phylum Pseudomonadota; class Gammaproteobacteria; order Steroidobacterales; family Steroidobacteraceae; genus ZC4RG30. The sequence goes on along the minus strand of CAWATT010000005.1, from coordinate 69,594 downwards.
CGCTCGGGCCAGAGCATCCAGGTGCCGGCATGCGGCTCGAACTCCGCCGGCATGCGGTAGCCGTCTGCGGCGGGTGTGCGGGAGAGCGTGCGGCTCATGCCGCGAAGTCTATCAGGCGGGCTGCAGCGCGACTTCGACCGTGGCGGCGGAACGATTCGGGACGATGGACGTCGGGCCCATCGGCGCCGCAGCGCGCAACAGCAACTGTTCCATGCCGGTGCCGTTGGCCCTGACCTGCTCCAGGACCGGCATCGGGAAATGAAGCTCGTCGCAGGCCGCCTCGGGAGCGAAGGGCGTACTGCGCCCGGCGTGCACGTGCTCGAAGCCCAGCAGCTGCGCGACGGCCAGCACCTTGGCGACCTCGGACGAGGAACTCGGCCGTGTGATCGAGGCGCCACTGCAGCAGCAGGTCACGCAGAGGGTCGGTCAAGCGTCCACTCACGGATGGCGCGGCTGACGAGGGCCTCGTCACGCGCTGCCGCGAGCTCCTGCATTACCGGACCGAGCAGCCGCTGGCCTGAGCGGAACTCGGCATCGGCAAGCGAGCGCAGCGCGAGGACTTCAGACAGCCGATGCAGCAGTCCGCCACCCGTCAGCAGTGGCGCATCGAAATTCATGGCCTGCGCGAGCAGGCGTGCGCAGCAGGCCGTGGCCAGCGACTCGCGCCACAGCATGCGCATCTCGAGCTCGCGGCCCGGGGCATGGAAGAGCGAGTCGCGGAACTTCTGCAGCGAGCGGATCGAGTTCGGGCGGGCAGCGATGCGGCCCGGCTCTTCCTGGAGATAGGCCACGCAGGCAGCCAGGCCGGCGGGGCGCGCGGGAAGCTCGCGGAGCGTGACACCCAATGCCGTGGTCAACCGCGACGAATCGGCCCTGGAAGACGCAACACGCCTTTCGGAAAACAAGGGCACAACTCGCGATGTGGACATGGATTGATTATGCCCGTGGCCGTACGGTCGGGAAGCGAAGGAATCCAGAAGTGCCACGCGTGTCACAGACAGGTTCCCGACAGCAACGACCAGTTGCGCGCCATGGTCCCTCGACTGAGTACTGCGTCTATGTTTCCTGCTGCCCGGGACCGCCTCGCGTCGCGGTTTGCGCAGGGAGCCGCCCGACATAAGGGATTCTGCGATTGGCTTCACGCCAGACACCGGGAGGCATCCCCGAAGATTGCCCCACGTGCGAAATCACGGCCTCTGAATCACAACGAATCCCAGGAGCAATGACCCGATGAACATGTCACTTTCCCGCAAGCTGGGCGCCGCCGCAGTGGTCGCGGCCCTGCTTGCTCCCGTCGGCGCCCAGGCCGAGTCGAGCTTCGCGACCGGCGTTGGCGCGATCTCCACGAATGCCCGTGTCGACTTCCAGATCACGATCCCGAAGTTCGTGTCCCTGCGCGTCGGCGCGGCTGGCGCAGGGATCGACCTGGTCCAGTTCGCCCCGGCAGCTGCCAACGTCGGCAACAGCACGGCTGTCGTCGGAACGGGTGGCGACCTCACCGGTGGCGCGGTCACGGCGTCCGTGATCGGCAACGGCGGCAACGTTTCGCTGGGTGCCAGCACCGTGGCGGCCATGAGCAATGGCAGCGGCGGCACGATCAGCTGGACGCAGATCGGAACGACGTCGAGCAACCCCCTCCTGGCGGCTCCTGTGCTGGCGAACGGCGCGTCGGCCCCGGTGTCGGTCACGGCGACGGTCGGCGTGGTCAACCAGACCGTCGACGTGGACGTACAGCTACGCCAACTCCGTGACACCGGCCGCCGGCACCTATGGTGGCGTCGGCATCAACAACGGTCGGGTGACCTACACGGCCAGCCTCCCGTAACGTAACGGCCCGGACCCGGCGTGCCGGGTCCGGGTAGCCGTCTCTTTGTCACATGGCGTGGAGCCGCGCGTGAACGTAAGCCCGTGCTCGGACTGGTGTCCGGACCCGCGTTCGCCTTCGTCGCGTGCGCTGCTCGCCGGCGCACCGTGGCGCACGCCTACACGGTCAACATCACGCCGCGCTAATCCGCGGACCATCTACCTGCAGGTGGGCGTCGGCACGTTCACCGGCGGCAACTACAACAGCGGCGGATCGCCGGCGATCAACACCACGGTCAATCGTCGTCTCGGTGACGGTTCCGGTTGCCCAGGTCGGCACCGGCGCTCCACAGACCATGACCACGAACAGCACGGCCTCGGTGAGTCTTCTCGACAATTTCGCGTTCTGCAACCTCCCCAACCAGCTCTACGTCGGCGGCTTCTACCGCCGCACCAACTGCTGGCCAGCCGGGTCGGCGACGGCGACGCTGACGGGCCGCGGTGCCGGCCAGCCTCGTGAACGCCGGCGGCCAGACCATCCCGTTCTCGCAGATCAGCTGGACCAGCAGCGGCAATGGCGACACCGGAGCACAGCCGTTTCCAGCCGGGACCTTCGTCACTGGCGGCACCCAGACCATCGGCACCATCAGCCGCAACCAGTGGGCCGAGAGCTGCCACACCTTCGCTTATGCCAACACCGCGGTGTGGCCGTCCGGCACCTACACCGGGCGTGTCACCTACACGCTGAGCGCGCCATGAGCAGGCCGCACACGTCTCTGCGCGGCCGCACTCGCGTCGCTGCTCGCCCTGGCCGCGGGCCTGGACCGCCCGCTGGCAGGTGCCGCCACCTATCGCGTCGATGACAGCGGTTCGCTGCCGCGCGAATCCAACGCGGTGCTGGACTGGCGGGACGCCGCGCCTTCGCGCAATGGCGACGACACGCTCGCAAGGCAGCGAGCACATCGCGCTGCGGCTGGACGTTGCCGCCTGGATGAACCAGGTCGGGCGCCTGTACCTGGTGCTGCCCGAACAGCCGTGCGCCGGTCACGCGCCTGCAACTGGCGCACCCAGGGGCGCCTGCTGCCCGGCAAGGCCCTGCCCGGCCAGCGCGTGCTCGTCTACGAGGGACCCATTTCAACGCCCCTGCTCGAGGAGCGGCTCGAATCTGGGCATCGAGGCCAGTGGCTCACGCCTTACGGGGATGCAGCCCCTGAACTTTCATTTCGAGATCGATGTGGATTGAACGCATGACGAACCCGAGACCGCTTGCGCGAACGCACTCGCCATGCTGCACGCCCGTACTGGCGCGGACCCACGCCTGGCACAGGAGTTTTCCGCGGCCATGTCGCCACCACGCTTCGAACTGTCCGTGAAGCCGGGCGAGCGCACCCGCCAGGTGATCGAAATCAGCAACGCTTCCGAGCCAGGCCGCCACCTACAAGCGTCTACACGGCCGACTGGACGCTCGGGCGCGGACGGGGGCGTCACGTTCCGGACGAGCTGCAGCCCGACAGTTGCCGGCCGCTGGGTGGCCATCGAGCGCCGCGAAATCACCGTGCCGGGCGGGCGGTCGCTACCGGTTCCGCTTCGAGGTGGAGCCGCCCGCCGACACGCCGGTCGCGCGAATGCCGGTTCGCGGTGATGATCGAAGGTGCGGAGCAGATGGCGCGCACGCCAGGCGGGCGTGAACATTCCCGTCAGCGGTCGCATCGGGGTCATCGTCTACGCCAGCGTCGGTGACGCCGCGCCGAGGCTGCAGGTGGTGGGCGCGGAAGTGGCCGAGATCAACGGCCAGAAGCTGCCGGTGCTGCAGGTGAGCAACCTCGGGCAACGCGCACGGACGGCTGGACGGATTCCTGACCGGGACGGATGCCAGCGGCCGGCGGCTCGAATTCTCGCCCGTCGACGCTGCCGATCCTGCCCGCTCGAGACGCGCGCGATCCGCTTACCGCGTCCGACCGGCCCGGTTCGACTGTCGAGGTCGCATATCCGGTGACGATCTGCGGCGTGCTCGAATGGGGTCGCTAGCAATCGCCTCGAGATCAACCAGCTGTTCGGGCAGTGAATGCAGGCCTCACACGGCGGCCTGCATGTCTGCATCGTCTGCGCGGCCTCGGTAGCCGCGCCCGCGAACCGGAAGCCGCGCGCGAGGCTGCGCCAGCCAGCTACGAAGACCAGCTGATCGACGGCGGCAGCCTGTCAGCGGACGTTTCCTCAGGTACGGCGGCACAGGACGCCTACGGCTGGCCGCGCGCGATCCGGCTGATGCGATCACCAGCCGCGTCAGTCGCGACGATTTCGACCAGGACGAGTCGGGCCTGCGAATGAACGGCATGCTCGACACTCCGAATTTCGGCGCATTCACTCTCGATGCCAACCTGCGCAGCTCCAAGGGCCAGGCGCTTCGGCTCGGACACGGGCGACCTGGTGACGCTGTACCAGATGGGCCTGCCCATGGACGGCGGATGGCGGGTCAACAACGCGCTGGGCGTCACCAACGCTCCGGCAGTGGACCTCGCGCGGCAGCAGCAGCGGTTCTGGGTGCCCTCGATTCTGCACAACGGCCTGGCCACCGAGTGGCGCAGTCCCGGTGGCCTGCAACTGCAGGCATCCGTGGGCCGACCCGGCCTGCTCACGGGCCTCTATGTCCCCACGTTCGAGAGCCTCGGCGGCGAACAGGTCGGCGCCGGCGCCCAATGGAACCGGCAGCAACGGCTGGTCCGCCGCGCTGCAGGCCGTGACACGTCGATGACGTGCAATTTGGACTCGGCCCACTGAACTCGCATGCACGGATAATTTCCGGGCAATCCTGGCTGGGGTCGGTCGCCTGGGGCACTCCCGACGCGCGGGTGCAGCTCAATGCCGCAAACAGCACTGGGGACGACCAGGCACGGGACCGGCGTCTGGATCGATGCCGCGCATCCGCAGCGGCAGGGTGCAGCACACCTTCGGTGCCTTCCGCTTCGATCCGGACATGTCCTGGGGCAACCAGCCGCTGACCAGCAACACCCAGGGCGGCTACTACCGGGCGGCGTTCCAGAACCGGCGCTGGATCGTCGATGGCGGCCTGGATTACGTGGAACCCGTATCCGGAAACGCGGATTCCACCGTCTTCGCCACCGGCTACGCCCGCTACCAGTGGTCGAGCCGGACCGGCATCGGCGGCGGGATTCAACGTGCGGCAGAACGGAAGCGATGCCTGGTCGGCATTCGGTTTCGTCGACCACGTCGAACCGCCTCGGCATCGGCCGGCTGCAGGTCGACTATGCCTCCGACGATCTACAGGAGCGCACGCAGCTGACGCTGAACCAGACCTGGAACATGCCGGCCGGCACGCGCCTCGGCAACTCGCTGATCGTGGGCACGGGAAACCTTCGCCGGCCGCGCGACGGACCTGGTGGGCATCGCAGTCAACGGCGGCGGCGACCTGCGCGGCAACCTGTCGGTCGACATCAATGCGCGCTGGGACTACACCGGCGGGCAGCGAGCGGTCCAACAACGTACTGGTGAACTTCGCGCTGAACTGGATGTTCGCGCCAGGCTGGGCGCTGGGTGCCAACTACTACATCAGCCAGAACAGCTGGCGCACGACGCTGGACGTCACCTCCCCGATCGACAACCTGCCAGCAGGTCGTGGAGCGGCTCACTGACGACGCAGGGCTACTTCATCACGCTGCGGCGACAATGGCAGGCCGGCTCACGGACCGTTGCCGCTGGGCGGCGCGGCCGGCGTCGGGCTCGGGCAACATCGACGGCTTCCTGTTCCTGGACGAGAACGAGAACGGCCTCATGGATGCCGGCGAACGCGGCGCGCCAAACGTCGTGATCCTGCTCAATGGCCGCTTCGCCGCGCGGACGAATACGGATGGCCGCTTCGAATTCCAGGCCGTTGCCGACGGGCAGCCAAGTGCTGACCGTCGTGCCGGACAACCTGCCGCTGCCCTGGGCGGTGCGCGACGACGGCAAGACCAGCGTCACCGTCAATGTCCGCCAGCGCAGTTTCGTGACCATCGGCGCCCGTCGCCAGCGCTAGCCCGGACCACTCAAATCGCGTCGAGTGCCTGGCCGATGTCCTCGATCAGGTCCTCCGGATCCTCAAGTCCAATCGACAGGCGGACCGTGCCGGGCGCCACGCCGGTAGCGCCTGCCATCTCCGCCGGCAGTTCACCGGCGCTCATCAGGCCCGGCGGGATGACCAGCGATTCGGGCGATCCCATGCTTGCCGCAATCTCGAACAGCTGCAGTGCATCGGCGAACCGGTCGCCTGCAGGGCCGCCGGCCCTCAGGTCGAAGCTCACAACCGTGCCGAAGTCGCCGCATCTGGCGACTCGCCAGCGCGTGGCGCGGATGACTGGGCAAACCCGGGTAATGCACACGATCCACCTTGTCGTGTGCGGCCAGGAATTCCGCCACCCTCTGCGCGCCGGCGCATTGCGCCTCGAAGCGCAACAGATAGGTCTTCAACCCGCGCTGGATCAGGAACGCGGCATGCGGGTCGAGCACACCGCCCAGCAGCACGAAGTCCTGTCGCAGCCGCTTGATCGGCTCGCCGCTGCCGATCACCGCGCCGCCCATCACGTCGCCGTGGCCGGAGGCGTACTTGGTCAGGCTGTGGATGAACAGGTCGACATCGGTGTCGCCGTGCTGGTGGAAGCCGGCCAGCGTGTTGTCGAGCACCGTCAGCGCGCCATTCGCCCGGGCGCAGCTCCGTGATATGCGCGATGTCCGCGATGCGCGTTATGGGGTTGGTGGGTGACTCGAAGATCACCAGGCGTGTGGGCGTGGAAGACAGCACGCGCTCGATGCCGGCGTCGTCCTCGATCGACAGCATCGTGTGCTGTACGCCATAGCGCTGCAGCATGCGGCGGATCAGGCTGCGCGTCGGACCGTAGGTCTCGGCGAAGCACAGCAGGTGGTCACCCGCCTTCAGCAGTCCGAGCAGCGTCTGCGCCACTGCGCCTACGCCCGAGCCGCAGACGATGGCATCTTCCCTGCCCTGCAGCGCGGCCAGCGTCTGCTCCAGCTGGCGCGTGGTGGGGTTGGCCGACCGTGAGTAGAAGAAGCCGTCGCGCTCGCCGCGCAGGCTGCGCAGCGTCTCGGCGACGGTGGGCAGCCCGAACTTGACGCTCTGGTAGATCGGCGCGACCAGTGGCTCGTTGTCCTCCGGCGGGCGGACCTGGGGCGGGTGGACGATGCGGGTGCGTTCTTTCATGTGCGCGCAGCCTACCGGTATGCGAGGAGACGCTCCACCGCGCGCTGCAGGGTCGCGTCCTGCTTCGCGAAACACAGGCGCAGCAGGCTGTGCCGCGGCGGTTCGTGGTAGAAGGGGCTCAGCGGTATCGATGCGACGCCGCCCTCCTCCAGCAGCTTGTTTGCGGCGGCCAGGTCATCGAGGTCAGCGAGCGAGGGCACCGCGCCGTAGTCGATCAGCGTGAAGTAGGTCCCCTGGGCATCGATCACCCTGAAGCCGCTGCCGGCGAGGCCTTGCGTCAGCAGCTGGCGCTTGCGCGAGAAGAACGGCGCCAGGCCCTGGAATACGTCCGGCTTGCTGGCGAGGTACCGGGCTATGCCGTGCTGGAACGCCGTGGCGATGGTGAACGTGTTGAACTGGTGCACGCGTCGCAGCTCGGTGCTCAGCGCTGCCGGGCCGATGGCGAAGCCGACACGCAGGCCGGTGGCATGCAACGACTTGCCGAAGGAGAACACCGCCAGTGAGCGCTCGCGCAGGACCGGATCGGCCAGCACGCTGTGGTGTCGGGCGCCGTCGTAGACGAGGTGCTCATACACCTCGTCGCTGATCACGCGGATCTCCGTGCCATCGACCAGCGCAGCCAGCGCCTTGATGTCCTCGGCCGACATCACCGTGCAGGCGGGATTCATCGGGCTGTTGATGACGATCAGCCGGGTTCGCGGCGTGATCGCCGCGCGCACGCGGTCCCAGTCGAACGCGAAGCGTGGCGGGGCCAGCGGCAGGTGCACGCAGCGCCCGCCGGCCAGGCGCACGGCCGGATCGTAGGAGTCGTATGCCGGGTCGAAGACGATTGCCTCCTCACCCGGACCCACCAACGCCAGGATGGCGGAGAAGATGGCCTCCGTGGCGCCAAGCGCGATGGTCACCTCGCGCTCTGGATCGATGCGGCAGCCATACCGCGCGGACTGCTCGCGCGCGACCCACTCACGCAATGCCGGCACACCGGCCATCGGTGCGTACTGGTTCCAGCCTTCGCGCATCGCCTCTTCTATGCAGCCGATCAGGGCCGGATCCACCGGATAGTCGGGAAAGCCCTGGCCAAGATTCACGGCGCCGAGTTCCTCGGCACGGCGCGAGATCACCGTGAAGATCGTCGTGCCGACGTCGGGCAGCTTGCTGCGGAGGTTCAAGCCGGACCTGCTGGGCCATCCGGGCGGCCAACGCGGCACCCGCGACCCCGGCCGCGGCGCCCAGTTGCGCTGGACGCAGCTGCGCACGCGCGCGCAGGCTCGGCGCGAACCGGTCGTAGTTCTCGACCACGCCGCCGCCAATCACGATCAGCTCCGGCCAGAACAGCGCATCGATCAGCGCGAGGTACTCGTTCACGCGTTGGGCCCATGCGGGCCAGTCGAGCCCCTCGGCCGTGCGCGCCCGTGCCGAGGCGCGCTGCTCGGCCTCGGTTGCCCCCATCTGCAGGTGGCCCAGTTCCGTGTTGGGCACGAGCCGGCCATCGACGAACAGGCCTGAGCCTATTCCCGTGCCAAAGGTAAGCACCATGACCACTCCCGCGACCCCCTTGCCGGCCCCCCACTGCACTTCGGCAAGGCCCGCGGCATCGGCGTCATTGAGGCAGGCAACCGTGCGACCTGTTGCGGCAGCCAGGCGCGAGACGATCGGGCATCCGATCAGGGAAGGATCCAGGTTGGCCGCGGTCTCGATGACACCACCCCGGATCACCGACGGCAGCGCGACGCCCAGTGCCGCGCCAGACGGGGCTGACGCAGCCAGCGCCGTGATGGCCGCAATCAGGTTGTCGGGGCGCGCGGGCCGGGGCGTCGGTGTCTGCAGCAGCGGACCGCTCAGCCGGCCGTCGCTGTCGACCAGCCCGTGCTTGATCGAACTGCCGCCGACGTCAACGCCGCAGGTGCTGCTCGCAACCACTCACAGCCCCGCCTCGGCCATCCGCGTTTCGCGCTCGCGCTTCTTCTCGGCGCGCTTGAGCACCCAGGCCGACACGACCACGCCCAGGGCGACGATCAGCACCATGATGGTCGCCAGTGCGTTGACACTCGGGTTCACGCCGAGACGCACCTTCGAGTAGATCACCATCGGCAGCGTGTTCGATCCCGGGCCGGAGACGAACTGCGAGACGACCACGTCGTCCCAGGAGAGCGTGAAGGCCAGCAGCCAGCCCGGACAGGATGGCAGGCACGATCAACGGGCGCGGTGATGCGGAAGAACACCTTGGCCGGCTTCGCACCGAGGTCGAGCGCCGCTTCCTCGAGCGAGTCGTCGAACGAGGCCAGGCGCGACTGCACCACCACGGTGACATAGGCCATCGTGAAGGTGATGTGCGCGATCGTGATCGTCAGCACGCCACGGTCGAACTGCCAGCCGAACAGCGCGCCGAGCATCTGCTCCAGCGACACGAACAGCAGCAGCATCGACAGGCCGGTGATCACCTCGGGCATCACCAGCGGCGCGGTCGTCAGGCCCTGCAGCAGTGCGCGGCCCCTGAACGGGACCGAAGCGCGCGAGCACCAGCCCCGCCAGCGTGCCCGAGGATCACCGCGCCGGTGGCGGACATCGCCGCGATCCGGATCGACAGCCAGGCGGCGTCGAGCACGGCATGGTCGTTGAGCAGCGCCCGGTACCACTTGAGGGTCGGGGAGTCGGCAGCGTCCCAGACCGTGACCAGGCGTGAGTTGTTGAACGAGAAAACCATCATCAGCAGGATCGGCAGGTACAGGAAGGCAAAGCCGAACCACAGCACCGTCTTGCGAGAACCACAGCCGGCGCTTCATCGGCGTGCCGCCCGCAGCTCGCGGTTCTGGAAGTGCTGGAACAGCATGATCGGCACCACGCAGCAGCAGCAGCATCACGATGGCCACGGCGCTTGCCTTGGGCCAGTCACGGTTCATGAAGAACTCGTCGGACAGCAGCTTGGCGACCATGAGCTGGTCGGTGCGCCCCAGCAACGAGGGGATCACGTACTCACCCACCGCCGGGATGAACACCAGCAGCGAGCCGGCCACGATGCCGGGGAAGGACAGCGGCAGCGTGATCCGCAGGAACGCCCGCACCGGGCCGGAGCCCAGGTCCTGCGCGGCCTCCAGCAGCGTCTGGTCGTGCTTCTCGAGGTTCGAGTACAGCGGCAGGATCATGAACGGCAGGTACGAATAGACGATGCCGATGTACACCGCGAAGCTGGTGTTCATCATCGCCAGCGGCTCGTCGATGATGTTCAGGACAGGTCAGCACCTGGTTGATCACGCCGTCGGTCTTCAGCAGGCCGATCCAGGCGTAGACGCGCAGCAGGAACGACGTCCAGAACGGCAGGATGATCAGCATCAGGAAGAGGTTGCGCGAGGTCGGCGAGGAGCGCGCGATCGCATAGGCCATCGGGTAGCCGAGCAGCAGGCAGAAGATCGTGGAGACCAGCGCCACCTTGATCGAGTAGAGCCAGGCGCTGACGTACAGTGGCTCGTTGAGCAGGTAGGAGTAGCTGCCCAGGAACAGGCGCAGCTGGATCACGCCATCCTCCGCCCACTTGAGGATGGGCTCGTACGGCGGCCGGCCCAGCGGCGAGAACTCCGCGAAGGAGATCTTCAGGACGATCAGCAACGGGATCAGGAAGAACACCAGCAGCCACAGGTAGGGCACGGCGATGACCAGCCGTTGCCCCGTCCAGTTGCTGCGGACGTACTGCGACCAGCGCGGCGGGCCGAAGCGGAAGAACAGGCTCCACAGCGGCCCCAGCCCGGTTGCTGGACCAGTCCGCCTTGTCGGCTGTGCGCGCCTGCGCCATTACTCGGTCACGATCATTGGGTCACGATTACCGGGCTGACCGGGATGCCAGGTGAGGTAGACCGTCTCCTCCCAGAGGATGCGTTCGTCATCCGAGAGGCGCTCGATGTTCGGCAGCGTCACGCGCATGGTCTTGCCGCTGTCGATCTTCACCAGGTAGATCGACACGTCGCCCATGTAGGCGATCTCCTTCACCACGCCGTGCACGCAGTTCTCGCGCGTGTCGGCTGGAGGCGTGCGCAGGATGTTGATCTTCTCCGGGCGGATCGCCGCCCAGACCACCTGCGCCCGGCGCGGCGCTGATGCCGTGGTCGACGTAGATGATGCCACCCAGCTCGTCGGACTGGATGCGTACCCGGTCAGGCAGGTCCTCGATCAGCCGTCCCTCGAACATGTTCACCGAGCCGATGAAGTCGGCGACGAACTTGGTAGTTCGGGAACTCGTAGATCTCGGTCGGCGTGCCGATCTGCACGATCTCGCCACGATTCATGACGCCGATGCGCGAGGCCAGCGTCATGGCCTCTTCCTGGTCGTGCGTCACCACGATGAACGTGACGCCGAGCTGCTCCTGGATGTTGATCAGCTCGAACTGCGTGTGCTTCGCGCAGCTTGCGGTCGAGCGCACCGAGCGGCTCGTCGAGCAGCAGCAGCTTGGGGCTCTTGACCAGTGCGCGCGCCAGCGCGACGCGCTGCCGCTGGCCGCCGGACAGCTGGTGCGGCTTGCGCTTGGCATACGGGCCCAGCTTGACGATTTCGAGGATGTCGGCCACGCGCCGGTTGATCTCGGACCGCGCCAGGCGCTCCTGCTCCAGGCCGAACGCGATGTTCTTCTCCACCGTCATGTGCGGGAACAGCGCGTAGGACTGGAACATCATGTTCACCGGCCGCTCATACGGCGGGATGTCGGCCATGTCCTGGCCATCGAGGAATATCCGGCCTGCGCTCGGGTTCCTCGAAGCCGGCCAGCATGCGCAGCAGCGTCGACTTGCCGCAGCCCGAACCACCCAGCAGGCAGAAGATCTCGCCCTTGTAGATGTTCAGCGAGACGTTGTCGACGGCGACGAATTCACCAAAGCGCTTGGTGATGTTCTCGATGTGGACGTAGGGCTGGGCAGACGGGTCGCGCCACGGCTCCAGCTTGTTCTTTTCGTTGCGGCGTTCGCGCCATGGCTCCCCACCCTGCGAAGTCCGGCCGCGCGCCGTGGGAGGCGCGCGGCCGGATGAACTTACTTGCCCGTGCGGAAGCGCGTCCAGGTGCGCGTCAGCTCGCGCGTGAACTCGGGGCTCTCCGGCAGGTCCGGCACCAGCTTCGGCATCATCTCCGGGGTCGGGAAGATGTTCGGGTTGCCCTTCACTTCGGGATCCACCAGCGGCCAGGAAGCCGCGTTGCTGTTGGCGAAGCTGAGGAAGTTGCTGTTCTTCGCGGCAACTTCCGCGCGCAGCATGTAGTTGATGAAGATGGTGCGCGTTCTTCACGTGCGCCGCATCGGCGGGTATCGCCATGTTGTCGAAGAACATGACCGCGCCTTCCTTCGGGATGTTGTACTTGATCGTACAGTGCCCTTGCCCGCCTCGACCGCGCGGTCGCGGGCCTGCAGCACGTCACCCGACCAGCCCAGCGCCAGGCAGATTTCGCCGTTGGCCAGGTCCTCGATGTACTTGGAGGAATTGATCAGGCGGATGTAGGGGCGCACCGTCAGCAGCACCTTCTCGGCGGCCTTCAGGTCCTCGGGATTCTCGCTGTTGGCGTCCTTGCCCGAGGTAGATCAGCACCGTGCCGACGACCTCGCTCGGCGCGTCGAGCACCGAAATGCCGCACTTGGCGAAGTTCTTCGCCACGGCCGGATCCCAGAACATCGCGAAGCTGTCGACGGGCGCATTGGGCATCGCCTCCTTGATCTTGGCTTCGTTGTAGGCCACGCCGGAGGTGCCCCACATGTAATTGACCGAGTGCTCGTTGCCCGGATCGAACACCTGCAGGCGCGTGGTGAGGTCCGCGTCCATGTTCTTGAGGTTCGTCCAGGCGCGTCTTGTCGAGCTTCTGGTAGATGCCGGCCTTGATCTGGCGGGCCAGGAACGAGGCCGACGGCACGACCACGTCGTAGCCGGTGCGTCCGGCGAGCAGCTTGGTCTCCAGCAGCTCGTTGGAGTCCATCACCTCGTAGTTGACCTTGATGCCGGTCTCGGTCGTGAAGGCCTCGAGCACCGTGGGCTCGATGTAGTCGGACCAGTTGTAGACGTTGACGATCTTTTCCTCGTCGGTGTCGAGCGGCGCAGCCGCTGCGGCACCACCCTCCGCCGGCGTGGCGGGAGGCTCGGCCGGCTTGCCGCCGCAAGCCACGATCAGGGCGCCAAAGGCCGCCAGCGCGGAGAGTCGAAGCAGTTGGGCTGACATCGCGAAATCCCTCGTTCCAATGGTTGTGGAGACTAACCGTGCCGCGCCATTCGCCTGCGTCCGGCCGCTTGGGCTTTTATATACCAGCCGTCGCGCTACAGCCAGCCGTCAGCGCAGCAGGCCGAGCATGCGGTCTCGTCCAGCGTGCGACGGGCCTTGTCGACCAGTTCGTCGATCTCGGCACGGGAGATCACCAGCGGCGGCGCGATGATCATGGTGTCGCGGGTGGCCCGCATGACCAGCCCGTTGCGAATGGCGGCGTCCCGGCAGCGCTCGCCGACCTTGCCCCTGGGCTCGAACAGCGTTCGCGGCGACTTGCTGCGCACCAGCTCGAGCGCGCCGAACAGGCCCAGCGCCGCGGACTTCGCCCACCAGCGGATGGTCGGCCAGCTCGGGCCAGCGTTGCTGCAGATAGGGTGCGGCGACATCGCGCACGTGCTCGACGACGTGCTCGCGCCGCAGGATGCGCGAGGTTCTCGAGCGCCACCGCCGCGCAGACCGGGTGACCGGAATAGGTGAATCCATGGCCGAACTCCCCGCCCTTGTCGATCAGCGACGCCGGCGACGCGGTCGCCCACCATCACGCCGCCGATGGGCAGGTAGCCGGACGACAGCGCCTTGGCCATCGTCATGAAGTCCGGACGTGTGCCGTAGTGCTCGCAGCCGAACCAGCGACCCGGTGCGGCCGAAGCCGCAGATGACCTCGTCGGAGACCAGCAGGATGCCGTACTGGTCGAGATGCGCTGGATCTCGGGCCAGTAGGTCTCGGGCGGGATGATCACGCCGCCGGCACCCTGGACCGGCTCGCCGATGAAAGCCGCCACGCGCTCCGGCCCCAGCTCCAGGATCTGCTCTTCGAGCTCGCGTGCAGCCGTCAGCCCGAATTCCTCCGGTGAGCGCCCGTCGCCACGCTCGAACCAGTAGGGCTGGCCGATGTGCACGATGCCCGGGAGCGGCAGCCGGCCCTGCTCGTGCATCGGTCATGCCGCCCAGGCTCGCCCCGGCAATCGTGCTGCCGTGATAGCCGTTCCAGCGCCAGATGATCACGTTGCGCTCCGGCTGCCCCTCGAGCTGCCAGTAGCGGCGCACCAGGCGGATCAGCGGTGTCGTTCGCTTCGCTGCCGACCGCCGGTGAAGAACACGTGCTGGAACTGCGGCGGCGTGACCTCCGCGAGCATGCGGCCAGCTCGATGGCCGGCGCGTTCGTGCACTGGAAGAAGCTGTTGTAGTACGGCAGCTCGTTCATCTGCCGGTAGCCGCGACTTCCGCCAGCTCGCGTGCGCCCGTAGCCCAGCGCGACGCACCAGAGGCCGGACATGCCGTCGAGAGATCGGCTGCCCCTCGCCGTCGATAGATGTAGACGCCCTCGCGCACGCGTGATGAGCGCGCGTGCCGCGCTCGGCGATCTGCTTCGCGTCCGTGAACGGATGCAGGTAGTGCGCGCGTCAGCGCGCCATTCGAACGTTGCCGGAATTCGCGCGTCACCGTCGCTGCCCCTGGCAGCGTCAGACGTTCAGCAGCAGGTGCTCCCGCTCCCAGGAGCTGATCACCTGCAGGAACACCTCGTACTCGGCTTCCTTGACGATGCGTGTACGCGGCAGACGAACGGCTCGCCGAGGATCCGCACCAGCGGCTCGCACTCGCGCAGCTCGCGGATGGCGTCGTCGAGCGAGCGCGGCAGCGAGAACGGCAGGTCGTGGGCGCTGCCGGTGATCGGCTCGGACGGCTGCAGGCCCTCGACCATGCCGAGATAGCCGCAGGCGAGCGAGGTCGCGATCGCGATGTAGGGATTGGCATCGGCGCCGCCGAGGCGGTTCTCGACGCGCCGGCTGTCGGGATCGGACGTCGGCACGCGCAGGCCTGCGGTGCGGTTGTCGTAACCCCACTGCACGTTGATCGGCGCCAGCGCCGGAAGCGCGAGATGCGGCGGTAGGAGTTCACGTTCGGCGCGAGCAGCGCCATCGCCGCCGGCAGGTACTTCTGCAGGCCGGCGATGTGCGAGAAGAACAGCGGCGTCGGCGTGCCGTCGGCATTGCTGAAGATGTTCTTGCGCGTCTTGCGTGTCCACGATGCTCTGGTGGATGTGCATGGCGCTGCCGGGCTCCTTGGCATGCGGCTTGGCCATGAACGTCGCGTACATCTTGTGGCGCAGCGCGGCTTCGCGCGCCGTGCGCTTGAACAGGAAGGCCTGGTCGGCCAGGTCGAGCGCATTGCCGTGCAGCAGGTTGATCTCCATCTGCGCCGGCGCCGTCCTCGTGGATCAGCGTGTCGATCTCGATGTCCTGGTCTTCGCAGAACTGGTACATGTCGTCGAACAGCGGGTCGAACTCGTTGACCGCCGCGATGCTGTAGCTCTGGCGGCCCGGCTCGGCGCGACCGGAACGGCCCACCGGCGGCTTCAGCGGATAGTCGGCGTCGATGTTGGGTTCGACCAGGTAGAACTCGAGCTCCGGCGCGACCACCGGCTCCCAGCCGCGCTGCGCGTACAGCTCGAGGATGTGCCGCAGCACGCTGCGCGGCGCCATGCGTCACGCGGCGGCCGTCGGAATAGAAGCAGTCGTGGATCACCTGCGCGGTGGGTTCGGCGGCCCAGGGCACGCGCGCACGGTGCGCGGATCGGCCTTCAGGATGATGTCGATCTCGGCCGGGCTCATCGCCTTGTCGGTGTCGGGCGGGTAGTCGCCGGTCACCGTCTGCAGGAAGATGCTCTCCGGCAGGCGCATGCCCTCGTCCTCGGCGAACTTCTCCGCCGGCATGATCTTGCCGCGCGCGATGCCCGCCATGTCCGGGATGATGGCCTCCACTTCGGAGATGCCGTGTTCGCGGAGGAACTGATGGATTTCGTTCGTGCCATGGGATCACCTGTGGCCTGCACGCCGCTGAGGCGCGTTCGCGCGCCGCCTTGCCGAACGCGGCAAACAGCGCCGTTGAAAAGGGGTTCCCAGCACCTGCCACTCCGGGTGCCACTGCACCGCGAGCGCGAAGCTGGCGCGCATCGTCACGCGGAAGGCCTCGACCAGGCCGTCGCGGCGCGCGCCTCCTCGACGCAGGTCCGGCGCCAGCGCGCGGACGCCCTGCCGGTGCAGCGAATTCACCTCGATGCGGTCGCGCCCGGCAATGCCGCGCAGCAGGCTGCCCGGGGCCAGCGTTACCTCATGGGCCGGCCCGTACTGCACGTCGAGCGGTTGCGCCTTGTCTTCGCGATGGTCGTGCTGCCCCGGCACTTCGTGCACGTGCTGCCACAGCGTGCCGCCGAAGGCGACGTTCATTTCCTGGAATCCGCGGCAAACGCCGAGCACCGGAACGCCGGCGGCGATCGCGCGCGGGATCAGCGGCAGCGTGGTCGCGTCGCGATGCGGATCGTGCAACGTGCCGGGCCGACTCTCGTCGCCACCGTAGTGCGAGGGCTCGACGTTGGAAGGACTGCCGGTGAAGAACATGCCGTCGAGATCATCGACGATCTGCGCCACGTCGAGTCCTCGCCGAGCACGGGGATCAGCAGCGGCAGGCCGATGGCAGCCTCCAGGATGGCCGTGATGTACTTTTCGCCGACGGCGTGGAACGGGTGCGGACCGATCATGCGTCGGTCGGCCGGGATTCCGATGACGGGCCTTCGCGTAGACATGGCGTTTAGAATCTTCTACACCCGAGGCGGGAATCGATGGCCGGCTTGGGTGTGCCAGCCTTGGCACCCGGACCTTCCGATGGTCCCGGGCTTTCGATGGCCTTGGGCTTGGCACCATTAGACCACAGGCACCGCGGCCTTGGCCCGGCTATCGGCACGGGGCGCGGCTAAGTCCGTGAAGGGCCTTGTGAAATTGCCGGCGGACCCCGCTCAGGGGTATCCTCGTGTGACGAAATCCTAAACACCTTGGGAAGCCCGAGAACCCCGTGGGGAACATGCTGCACGGAACTAGACGCCTTCCTCTCCTCGCGGCCGGACCTGCGATTCATCGACCTGCTGCTGCCCGATCTCCATGGGGTGGATCGTGGCAAGCGCCTGGATCGTGCAAGCGCGCGCAGCGCCTTTACGGACGGCATGCTGCTGCCCGGGTCGCTGTTTGCGCTCGACGTGCCCGGCGGCACGATCCAGGAGACGGGACTGGGCTTCGACGAAGGCGATGCCGACCGACCCTGCAGGGTGGTGCCCGGGACGCTGTTCGAGGTTCCCTGGCTGGAGCACGGCGTCGCGCAGGCGCAGGTCACCATGCACGAGCGGGATGGCCGGCCGTTCTTCGGCGATCCGCGCCATCTGCTGGTGGGTGTACTGGAGCGCTTTGCGGCGCTGGGCCTCACGCCGGTGGTCGCGATCGAACTGGAGTTCTACCTGCTGGACCGGGAACGCGATGCGCGCGGCCTGCCGCAGCCGCCGCGCGCGCCACTGACGGGGCGCCGCGAGTACCGCACGCAGATCAACTCGATGATCGACCTCGACGAATATTCCGCCGTGCTCGCCGACATCGACTCGGCCTGCCGCGCGCAGAACGTGCCCTCGACCACCGCGCTTGCCGAATACGGCCCAGGCCAGTTCGAGGTGAACCTTCTGCATCGGGCCAACGCGCTGCAGGCCTGCGACGAGGCGCTGCGCTTCCGGCGCATCGTCAAATGCGTTGCGCGCCGGCACGGCATGGACGCGACGTTCCTTTCCAAGCCCTACGCCGACATGGCCGGCAGCGGCCTGCATGTGCACATCAGCCTGAACGACCGCGACGGCCGCAATGTGTTTGCCTCGGAAGATCCGCTCGGCACGCCACGTATGCAGCATGCGGCAGCGGGACTGCTGTCGACGATGGCTGATGGCATGGCCATCTTTGCGCCGCTGGCCAACGCGTGGCGGCGCTTCCAGCCCGAGGCGTATGTGCCGCTCACGGCAGACTGGTCGATCAACAACCGGGGTGCGGCACTGCGGGTTCCAGTGAGCGACGCTGCAAATCGCCGGCTCGAGCACCGGGTCGCCGGTGCGGAGGCGAATCCCTACCTCGTCGTGAGCTGGCTGCTGGGAGGAATCCTGCGGGGACTGCAGCGCGCCGAGGCGCCGCGCGCACCACTGACCGGCAACGCCTATCACTCCGCCGGCGCGCTCGGCGAAGCCCTGCCCCGCTACTGGCCCACGGCGCTGGACCGGTTCGAGGCCAGCGCCTTCGCGCGCGAGCTGCTGGGCGCCGGCCTGCACCGCGTGTATTCAATGGTCAAGCGGCGGGAACTCGACGACTTCAATGCGCAGGTGACCGCGCAGGAATTCGCGGTGTACCTGCCGGCGCTGTAGCGGGCGGACGAACCCATGAGCCGCGTGCTGCACACGCCCTGGTACTGGACTTCGACTCCCGAACCGCCGCCACTGCCGGCGCTGAAGGGCGAAGCCAGCTGCGACGTGGGCGTAGTCGGCGCGGGCCTTGCCGGAATCTCGGCAGCACTGCACCTGGCGCAGCGCGGCTATCGCGTGACGGTGCTCGAAGCGGAACGCGTGGGCTGGGGCGCCTCGGGACGCAGCGGCGCGCAGGCACTGCCCGGCGTTGCGGCCGGTCAGGATCGCCTCCGGACATTGGTCGGCGAGGCTGACGCCCGGCGCGTATGGGACATGAGTGTCGAGTCGCTGTCGCTGCTGCGACGACAGGTGTCCGAAAACAACATTGAGTGTGATTTCGTCGACGGGCAAATCCACGTGGCCATCAAGCCGCGCCAGCACGAGGAACTCGTTGCCTGGACGCGTGAGCTGGTCGACGACTACGACTACCCAAGTGTCCGCATGCTCGATCGCGAGGAACTTCGGGCCCAGGTCAGCAGCGAACGCTATCTATCAGGCATGTTCGACACGAATGCCGCACACCTGCAGCCATTGAAGTACCTGCGTGGCCTGGCCACCGCGGCGCGAGGCGCCGGCGTGGCCATCCACGAGCACAGCCGCGTGACCAGGCATTCGCGCAACGACAGCGCGCTGCTGCTGCATACCGGCGAGGGCTTGGCTGCGGTGCCGGCAGATCGTCTACGCCGGGAATGCCTGGCTCGGTGGAGCCGTACCCCGCATCGCGCGACGCATCATGCCCGTGGGGACCTATATCGTGGCGACCGAACCGCTGGGCGAAAAGCGCGCAACTGCACTGCTGCCGCACAACGCCGCGGTCACCGACATCAACTGGGTGCTCGACTATTTCCGGCGCAGCAGCGATCACCGGCTGCTGTTTGGCGGGCGCGTGAGCTATTCGGGACTCGACCCGTTCAACACCGCCGAGGCGACGCGGCAGCGCATGATTCGCGTATTTCCGCAGCTCGCCGATGCGCGCATCACGCATGCCTGGGGCGGGTATGTGGACATCACGATGAACCGGGCGCCGGATTTCGGACGAATTGAACCGGATGTCTATTATCTGCAGGGATTCTCCGGTCACGGCATCGCACTGACCGGCATGGCCGGGCAGCTGGTGGCCGAGGCGATCGCTGGCACCAGCGAACGTTTCGACGTGTTCACGCGCATCCCGCACCGGGAGTTTCCGGGCGGCGCCGCACTGCGCCGCCCGGCACTGGTGCTGGCGATGCTGTACTACAGGTTGCGCGACCTGTTCTGACCGGGCATCAGGGAGTGCATGGATTGACGCAGTTGCTGCGTCGATTTCCCGGATGGCCTGCGTCTTCTGATGCAGGACAGCGCGCCAAGCGATGCAAGCACGCCCCAGCCGAGCGCCCCGCCGCCACCGGTGGAATCACCGCCTGCCGGGGTCGTCGGCACGACGGGAGAAACAGGAGGGACGGGTGCGGAAGACTGCAGATCGTTCGAGGGGATCATGAATCGTGTGCGAGAACACAACAGGACCGGATTTCCCGTCTTCGGGCTGAATTCGACATCGAAAGTCTCGTTGCCTTCGGGCAGGGCATCGTCCCGGACTGTCAACGCGAATGACCGGGTATCGGTCTCGCCGTCCTTCCAGGAAAGCGTGCCTGCAACGGCGGTGCTGGCGTCGAGGTCGTCCGGGATGGAGGCCGAGATGCCGAGCAACCTGAAATCCACGGCCACTTCTCCGGAGTCGCCAAGATGCCTCGACAACCTGACGCTTCGCGATGCACCAGATTCCTCGAGGCGATCCGCATAGGGCCGGTCACAGGAAAGGTTTGCGTGGACCACGCCCGGACTGGCCGTGTCTGAGGCCAGCAGACGGATCACGTTCCTGTCGAGACCGAGAATGACGCCCCCATCGGGCTGCCCGATCATGTCGTAGACGTATGCTCCCGAAAATGCAAAGCCGGACTCACCGAAGGCGCGGTCGAGCTGGCCGTCCTGGTCCAGGCGCGCGAGCGCCGTGCCGAACAACGTGCCTGTGGGCGTATTGGACGTGCGTACGAACGGGTACGAGATATAGAGATAGGGTTCTGTTGCCTGCGGATAGAGCCGGGGGAAATGGTATTCCGTAGCCTCCTTGAATCCGGGAATCGCGCCAACATCGACCGAAATATGCCCTTCCCGGGATGGACCAAATCGCCGATCGAGCGTCAGGTCATCATTCCAGCGCGCGATGACGAACCGGCGCGGCTTCCCGTCCACGAGATCGGCCAGACTGGTGGAGTAGATGGCATTGCCGACTGCAATCAGCCCGGTTTCGCCCATGGCCCTGAGCCACTCCTGCAGGCTGGAGGGCAAGTCGATCGATCTGCCGTTGTGATCGAGAATCCTCTCCATGGGGCTGACATAGAGATTGCCTCCAGCCAGCGGTATCAATTCCGCTGCGACTCCCCAGGAACAGACATCAAGAAATCTTGCAGACCCGGCTTCGCCGAATGCGGGGTCGGGTGCGCCCAATGCATTGAACCGGAAGACACGTACTTCCGATGCGCACTCGTAGTAATCCGGGAAGTAGGCAACGAAGACAGAGAGTGATCCATCCGGCATGGACGCTACATCGTGTACTTCGGCGCTTATGGAAAGCGGAACATGCTCGACTGGAAACGCCAGAACCCCCGCGGAGGCAAACTTCGCATCGGGTCTTCCTTCCGCGTCCAACCGCAGTACGCGACCGGGATTGGGACTGGGCAGCAACCATCCGTCCTCACTCTCTTGCACTGGCTCAGAGAGCAGGTAGAACGCCGATCCGTCCGGCAGGACAACGGCCTTGTTCACGCGTGCATCCCGGCCGGCCAAAGGGGAGCGGAGTTCGCCCCCCTCTCCGAAGCCGGGGTCAGGACGCCCATCGGCGGTCAACCGCTGCACCCGGATCCGTGTGGTTTCGACCGCCACCATCTGCAGGCGGCCATCGGGCAGCCGTGGCGAGGCCGCCGAAGCCCTGGGGGATCTCGATCTTTCCCTGTATGCCGAAGGAGGAATCGACATCGCCAATGCCAGCCGGTGCGGGTTGGGCAGCCATGCACACCGCGAACAGTGCGGCCTGCAGAATTGCGTGGGGGGCCTTTCCGGACACGACGGGTACCTTTCTGCGACTGCGAAGGACCGAGGGTCAGTCCGGAAGGCCGGTCGTCGCATGAACGCAGGCCCAAGACCTGCCCATGACTTTCCCAAGATTTCCCAAAGGCGAAAGCACTGCCGGGCGCCTGATCCATAATCAGCCCATGTCGAGCTCGAAGCCGTTCAGCGAAAGCCCGGTCGGGACCTGGCGGGCGGGTGATCTGGAACTGGATGTCGGACTGCAGCGCGTGCTGCAGGCAGGCAAGGCGGTGGAGCTGCCCCGGCTGACCTTTGACCTGTTGCGGGCACTGATGCAGGCCGCGCCGCGCTACCTCTCCAATGAGGAACTGATGCAACGGGTCTGGAATGGTCTCGTCGTCAGCCCGGAGACCGTGACCCAGCGGGTGAAGCTGTTGCGCGATGCGCTGGGTGATGATCCGCGGCAGCCTCGCTACATCGAAGGCCTGCGCAGTCGGGGATACCGGCTGATTCCGCCTGTGGAGGAACTCGAGCGTCTGGGCGCCGCCAGTCCGGCGGAGGCCGCGCCCATTCCCGTTGCCCCTCCCGTTGCACCCGCGACGCCGGTCCCGAGGTCGACGCGGATATGGATGATGCCGTTGGTCGCCACTGGATTGGTCCTGTTGGCCGCCATCCTGTTGTGGCTGCAACGCGGGACAGTGGAGCCGACGTCCCCGGTCGCCGTTACCGCGCAGGACCGTACCGCCGCGATCCTTCCATTCATGAATACGAGCGGCCCCGAAGGAGACGACTCCCTGTCCCTGGGGCTCGCTGACAGCGTGCTGACTCAGCTTTCCGGCGTGCGCGGCCTGACAGTCATCGCGCGCAACTCATCTTTCCAGATCGACGCGCAGAAGCTGGGGCTTGCGGAAGCCGGGCGGCGCCTGGGCGCACGGTATCTTGTCGAAGGCCGGGTCCAGCGCAGCGGCGAGCACCTGCGGGTGACGGCCAGTCTTCTCGACGCTGCCAACGGAACCCAGCTCTGGACCCAGAAGTTCGATCGGGCAGCGAACGATTTCTTCGGCATGCAGGATGCGGTCGCGGCAGGTGTCGCCAAGGCGCTTGAAGCGCAGATCGCCGGCCTGGACCCCGCGATACCCACAGCTCCCCGCAGCCAGAACTTCGAAGCCCACCTTGCCTACCTGCGCGGTCGCGCCTTGCTTGGACGCACGACGGTTGTCGGCTCGGATGCGGCCGCGCTGGAGTTTGAACGCGCCATGGCTCTGGATCAGGAATTCGTCCCGGCCATTGTCGGACTGTTCGACGCGCGCATGCAGGCCGCCAGCCTGCGGCGGCTGGACATGGTGGCGACCCTCGCCGCCAACGAGCCGCTGCTGGCGAGGGCCGAGACCCTGCAACCAGAATCCGGCGCCGTGGAGCTGGCTCGCGCCATGTGGTCCGACGCTCCCGCAGCAGCTCGCGCACAACGCTTCGAGCGCGGGCTGAAGGGCGACCCCGCCAATGCGCGTGCGATGACGGCGTATTCGGAGCTGCTTGACGGAATGGACCGGACCGAAGAGGGCAAGTCGTGGCTTGAGCGCGCATTGCAGATCGATCCACTCTGGCCCAGGGCAAGATTCCGGTACGCCCAGCGGAACTTCCAGGCCGTGGGCTCGGCTATCGAACAACAGAACCTGAGAACGCTGGAGCTGGACCCGAACTACTACCCGGCACTGCAACGCCAGGCCAAGTACCGGTGGCAGAGCCATGGCGACCTGGCGCGCGCGATCGGGGTAATCGAACGGGCTATTGCGTCCGACCCGGAGAATCCCTGGGGACTTCACACGGCAGCGGCTTTTTACCTCGACATCAATGAGCCGGAATCGGCCGAACAGGTTGTGCGCGGCAATGCAGTGGCAGAGGCCAGCACGCGCGCGGCAAGGCAACAGTACCGGGGAGACTGGCGAGCCGCCGGCGAGGCGGCGCTGCAGGATGGGAGCTTCAAGTTCGGGTCTCCCGAACGCTGGGGTGTTCCCAGCGCGCTTCGCGACTACGCCCTTCAGGGCCAACACACCGACAGGATCGTCCAGCTCCTGTCGCAGCGATACCGGCTGCCCCTGGATGAAAAGTGGAAGCTCGGCACGTTCAACTTCCGCGAAGGGCAGCTGCTGGCCCACCTCCTGCTGGCCCAGGGCAAGCGCGAGGAGGCCCTGCGCAGGCTGGATGAGGTAATCGCCTGGATCGATGCCAACACGTACATGGGCCCCATCTACAACCTGCGCACCAAGGCCCAGGCTCTCGCCCTCAAGGGCGACTCCGATGCGGCACTGCGGGAGCTCGCGGATTCCTTCGAGCAGAAGGACTACACCCTGTGGTGGTACACGCTGCAGTTCGACCCCACCTGGAATGCGCTGAGGTCGGATCCGCGATTCGTGAAAATCGCTGACGACGTTCGCGCGCATGTCGCCGCTGAAGCTCAGCTGCTGGCGAAGCAACGACTGGAGGGCAGCGTGCCGGACCGCCGCGCAAGCGGAGTTACCGCGGCCGCAAATTCGGGATGAAGCGCATCGGCCTGGCCCTGGTGTCCGTGACCATGGCGCGAGCCGCGATTGCCGCCCAGGCTGCTCCCGATCCTTTTGCCGAAGTGACCGTGACTGCGCGCCGGGTTGCCGAAGCCGCAGCCTCCGTTCCACTGGCCCTCGATGTCGTGCAGGCCGACCACATTGCTCTCGGTGCGGTCGTGGACCTGGACTCGCTGGCAATGCAGTTGCCGGGCCTGAGCTTTGAATCGCTTTGGGGCGGCAGCTTCGCTGCGCCAATACTGCGCGGACAATCCCAACCCAGCGCCGCGGGTGACAACGTTGGCCTGTTCGTCGACGACATCTACCAGGCGGGTCGCGCGGCCATCGACATACCGATGCTGGACCTGGAGCGCATCGAAGTGGTTCGTGGCCCGCAGAATACGCAGTTCGGCCGCAGCACCTTCGCGGGTGCCATCCGCTACGTGCCGCGGCAACCCACTGCCGAATTCTCGGGACAGCTGCGGGTCGAAGTCGGCAGCGATGCGCTGGCAGGAGTCCAGGCGTTGGTCTCGCGCCGGCTCTTCGAAAGCCGGTGGCTGGGACGGCTTGCAGTCACACGGCGCCAGGACGGCGGCACGCGCGAGTCGATCGCCGGCGAAACGCTGGGGGATTCCTTGCAGCAGGCCGCCGCGATGACCCTTGCGCTCGAGTCCGCGGAGGGCGGATATCGCCCGGTCGTACTCAGCGCCCGCATCCAGCAGAGTCTATCCGGGCATCCGGCCTCCTCCACGGTGAACGCGGGCAGTTTCAACTGCGGGGCAAAGGCCTCGCTGTCTGCACCCTGGAGCTACTACTGCGGCGAAGTGCCCGTCGCCCGTCAGTTCAGCCTGACTCCGCGCATTCCCGACAGCGATGTACGTTCATGGCAGGTGGCACTGCATCTGGAACAGCCGTTGGGCACGATGACGCTGCGCTCCCTCACGGGCTTTTACGATGCCTCGTCCAGGGTCTACCGGGACTTCGATGGTTCGGCCGATGGACTGCTCTCTGGCGTCTGCACGATTGGCGTCAACTGCCCTGCAGACACTCCCTTTGCCAACGTGACCCGCTTTCTCTCGCCAAACGTCGTCTCGCGTCCGCAAGGCTCCACCACGGACTGGTCGCAGGAACTGCGGCTCGGACGTGAGGACACCGACGGGCTGCGCTGGATGATCGGCCTGTCCGCATCACTCACGCGCTCGGAGGACAGCGGCGCGTTTGGCGTGGACCGTGGTGACCTGCAGGCGACGGAGCGATTGACGAACCTGGTCGCCACGAATGCGAACCGCACCGGAAGCCTGTCCCTGCTCAACTCCGCCCTAGTCGGCGACTCCCGCTACGAGCAGGTTTCCCAGAGCGAGACCCTCAATCGCAGCGAGACCGTCGCGGCCTTCGGATCGCTTGATGTGCCGGTAGCGGACCGCTCCCGTGCACGCCTCGAACTGCGGGGTGAACGCGAGGAATTGCGCGTCGAATCCCGGCGCGCGAACTTCCGGCCCAATACGGCGCCGGACCCGCCGCCGCAGTCCTTCTCCGTGCTGCTGCCACGCGTATCAGTGGATTTCCGGCCGACTGAAGCCTGGTACGGATATGCATCCTTGGCCCGGGGCGCCCGCTCCGGGGGCATCAACACATTGCCGGAGTTGAACGAAGCGGAACGGGGCTTTGAGCCGGAGTACAACTGGACCTCCGAACTGGCTGTGCGCTATCGCGGCACGGGCCTGATCGCGGGCTGGCAGACGACGCTGTATCGAATCGACTGGGACAACACGCAGATCACGGGCGTTTCGACGACGCCCGGAGTAAGCAACCTGATCACCAGCAATACCGCAGGCCTGACTACCCATGGACTCGAATCCCAGCTCTTGCTTCAGCTTGGGCAGAACTGGGCAGCCAGCGCATCGTTCAGCTGGACCGATCCTCGCTTCAACAAGGGGAGCGACGATCCGGGCTCGCGTGCGTTCTGCGGGCTGACTGTCATGCCCCCCAGCTCCACGTTCTGCGCGTTCGGCCCCTCCCGGGCGGACGCCAATGGCAACCCGCTGCTGGTCCCCTACCTCGACGACAACCGGGCGGCGCGCGCCCCGCGCACGATGTTCCACATCGGACTGCAGGCCAGGCCAAGAACGATTGTCGGCGAGTGGATGCTGGGGGCAGAGGCCACGCTCGGCTATCAGGATAAGGTCTATGAGAGGCCGATCAACGGAGCCATGTATGGCGCGCGAACCCTGCTGGGTGCACGTGGAACCCTCCAGGGCGGGAACTGGAACATCGAGCTCTGGGGCACCAACCTCACGAACGACAGGCATATTCGCGCAGCCTCCAGCCGGGGCGGCGCGTTCTATCCTTCCCTGCCGCGGCCAATTGACCTGATCCACAACGAAGGACGGCGCGTGGGCCTGACGGTGAGCCTGGACCTCCGCTAGGGCGACGCCCAAACGAAAAAGGCCCGCGCAGTTTCCCGCGCGGGCCCGCTTTTCCATTGCAGGAAATCGCAGCTAGATCGAGAACCCCTCGTGCGTGATCGGCAGCGTGCGGATCCGGTGGCCGGTGGCCGCGAAGATCGCATTGCAGATCGCGGGAACCGCCGGCGGGAACGCCGGCTCACCCACACCCGTGGGCGAGTAGTCGGTATTGAGGAAGTGCACATCCACCGGCGGCGACACGTTCATGCGCGGCAGGCGGTAGGTATCGAAGTTCTGCTGCCTGATGCGACCGTTCTCGATATCCACTTCCAGCGCCATCGTGCCGATGGCATCGACGATGCAGCCCTCGCACCTGGTTCTCCGCGCCGGAGTAGTTCACCACCGGCCCGATGTCACCCACCACCGTCATCTTGTGCACGGTGACCTTCTTGTTCGCATCCACGCTGACCTCGGCGACTTCGGCGAAGTGACCCTGGTGCGAGAAGTGGAACGCGAGGCCATGGTGATGGCCGGCCGGCAGCGGCTTGCCCCAGCCGGAGCGCTCGACCGCGGCCTTGATCACGGCCGTGGCGCGTTCGGCGCGCAATCCGCCGCCGCCGCCGAATCCCGGCGGCGGGCTGCCCGAGATCGGCGGCACCGGCTGCTTCTGGCTGAACACGTCGAGCAGGAACTCGGCGTGGTCACGCTTGGCCGCCACCGCCATCTCATGCATGAACGACTGCACGACGAACGCGGCCGTGTTCGAACCCGGCGCGCGCCACGGCCCGCAGGGGATCTTGAGCGGCTCCAGCGAGACGGACAGCCGGTAGTTGGGCGAATACTCGGCCGGGAACTCGTTGGGCGAAGGCCAGCCGCCTCCAGCCACCTGCGCCTTGCCGTCGGCCGTGAACGAGATGGCGTGGCCACTCCAGGCGACCAGCTTGCCCTGCTCGTCGACCGAGGCCTTGAGCTGGTGGAAGCCGCCGGGGCGGTAGAAGTCGTGGGCCATGTCGTCTTCACGCGTCCACATCAGCTTCACCGGGATGCCGCCGGCCTGCTTGGAGATGGCCGCGGCCTCGCACGCGTACTCGTGCATCAGGCGCCGGCCGAAGCCGCCGCCGACGCGCAGCTGGTGCAGCGTGGAGCGCTCCTGCGGAACGCCGACCACCTTGGCGGCCAGCGTGCGCGCGCCATCGGGGATCTGCACCGAGCCCCAGATCTCCAGCTTGTCGCCGGCCGGATCCTTCTTGTACCAGGCCGTCGTGTTCTGCGGCTCGAGCGGGGCGTGGGCGATGAAGCCGAAGGTGTAGAACGACTCGACCGTCTTGCCCGTCTGCAGCGCCGCATCGACGTTGCCCACGGTCTTGAGCACGTTGCTGCCCTGCGGCTGCCTGGCGATCTCCTTCGCGCGCGCGGAGATCTTCTTCCAGTCATCCTTGGAGGCGTTGGTCTCGTCCCAGGTGACCTTCAACTGCTTCTTCGCAGCGAGCGCCGACCAGGTGTTCTTCGCGACGATGGCGACGCCAGGCATCACCTCGGTGGGCACGCCCGTGCCCTCGACGACGAACGCATCGACGACGCCGGGCAGCTTCTTGATCTCCTCGATGTTCGCCGAGGCCACCTTGCCACCGACGGCCGGGCACTTCTCGAACACCGCCACCTTCATGTCCGGCAGCTGCACGTCCACGCCGAACAGCGGCTTGCCCGTCACCAGCTCCTCGTTGTCCACGCCCGTGACGCGCGTGCCCATGATCTTCCAGTCCTTCTTGTCCTTCAGCTTCAGCTGCTGCGGATTCGGGACTGGCATCGAGGCGGCCTTGGTCGCGAGCTGGCCGTATCCCATGCTGCGACGGCTGGCGGCATGCGTGACGACGCTCTCGGAGGTCGTGATCTCGCCTTCCGGCACGCCCCACTCCTGCGCGGCAGCGGCAACCAGCATCGCGCGCGCGCCCGCGCCGGCGCGGCGCAGCGTGTCGTAGGCCATCGGGATCGACAGCGAACCGCCGGCGAACTGCGCGCCGTACACGGCCGAGTTGATCGGCGACTGTTCCACGGTCACGTCCGACCACTTCGCGTCGAGTTCCTCGGCGAGGATCACGCCGAAGGCGGTCTTGATGCCCTGGCCGATCTCGGGGTTCTTCGACAGCAGCGTGATGCGGCCGTCCGGATGGATGGTGACATAGGCGGCCGGGCTGAACGGCGGGCCCGGGAGGACCGGCCGGGCGACCACCGCCACCAGCCTGCTGCGCGTCGGATTCATCGCCGAATCCGAAGGCCAGCACCAGGCCGCCACCGACACCGGCGGTGACCTTGAGGAAACCGCGGCGGCTGACCGGAGTGGCCAGCGGCGTGGCACCAGTGACGCATCGTCGGCAGTGAGGTCGAGCGCGCTGCGATCGAGCTGCTCGAGGATCTCGCGCGGGTAGTACTCGTTGTTGATGACAGTGTTCATCAGGCGGCTCCCTTCATCGCCTGCGCGGCGGACTTGATGGCCTTGCGGATACGCACATACGTGCCGCAGCGGCACAGGTTGCCCGACATGGCGTTGTCGATGTCCGCATCGCTCGGGTTCGGATTCTGCGCCAGCAGCGCGCTGGCGCTCATGATCTGGCCGGCCTGGCAGTAGCCGCATTGCGGCACGTCATGCTCGATCCAGGCCTTCTGCACCGCGGTCAGCGCATTGCCCTTGGCGAGACCTTCGATGGTCGTGATCTTCTGGCCGGCAACCGCCGAGGCGGGCAGCGAGCAGGAGCGAACGGGTGCGCCGTTCAGCTGCACCGTGCAGGCACCGCACTGGGCCACGCCGCAACCGAACTTCGTGCCAACGAGTTTCAGTTCGTCGCGCAGCACCCACAGCAGTGGAGTATCCGCAGGAACATCGACGTCGTGATCCTTGCCATTAACGTTGAGTCGCAACATGGTGCCCGTCCAAGTCGTTGGTTATGAAGAGATATAACGACGACGCGACCCCCGTCGGCTGGCGCCGTTACAGGGCCGGAGCATACCCGCCCCGTGGCTCCCGCACCACAACTCAGCGGTGCCGGATTTCGAAGCAGCGGTGGATGCGCGGGTTGCCGGCAAAGTCGAACGGCAGCGTGCGCGGCGGAAATGTCGGTGACGGCGTGGCGCTCGCTCGATGCCAGGATCCAGCACGAAGCGTCTCGCATTTGTTGAAAAGACAAGAAGGCCGTCAGGCGCGAGCAGGCGAAGGCAGTCCTCGACCAGTCCGACGTGGTCGCGCTGGATGTCGAGGTTGCCGTCCATCCTTGCGGAATTCGAAAAAGTCGGTGGGTCGAGGAAGATCAGGTCGAAGGCCGGGCCGGATGCCGCGGCCTCCTGCAGCCAGGTCAGGCAGTCGGCCTGCAACAGGCGGTGCTGCGGACCGTCCATCCCGTTGAGCGCGAGATTCGCCTGCGCCCAGTCGAGGTAGGTGCGCGAGAGATCCACACTGAGGCTGGAAACTGCGCCGCCCGCCGCCGCATGGACGGTCGCGACACCGGTGTAACAGAACAGGTTCAGGAAGCGCTTGCCGGATGCCGCAGCGCGCACCCGCGCGCGCGTGAGGCGATGGTCGAGGAACAGGCCGGTGTCGAGGTAGTCCTCGAGGTTCACGCGCAGGCGCAGCCCGGCCTCTTCCACCACATGGAACTCGTCGCGGCGCGCGACCTTGGTGTACTGGCCACCATCCTTCTGCCGGCGGCGCGTGCGCAGGCGCACGTCCGGCAACGCGATGCCGGTGACTTCAGGCAACACCGACAGCGCCTCTTCGCGTCGGCGTCGCGCGGCAACCGGATCAACGGTGTCGGGCGCGGCGTACTCCTGCACATAGAGCCAGCGCCTCCCCTCGTCGGGCCCTGCTCCGGTGTAGAGATCCACCGCGATCGAGTATTCCGGCATGTCGGCGTCATAGAGCCGCCAGCACGTCACGCCCTCGCGCCGGGCCTGCTTGCCCAGCAGGCGCAGGTTCTTTCGCAGGCGGTTGGCGAACATCTGCGCGCCGGGGCTCGCGCTGAGCTGCGTGTTGTCGAGAACGACGCCGCCGCCGGCCTCGCGCCGCGTGCGTCGCTGGCCCGCGCCGAAGCGCAGCAGCCGGCACTCCAGCGCGCCGTTCCACAGCGTGTGCACGCGGCTGGCCTCGACGCCGATGAGCTGGCCCAGCGCGGGCTGGCCGGTGAGCACGGCGGCATGTCCAGCTCGCGAACGGGCCGCGCAATGCCTCGCCGATGGCGCGATGCGCCTCGGCCGCCTCCTCGTCGCCGGGTATCCGCTGGCCGTAGGGCGGGTTGACGCACAGCAGGCCGGGCGGCGCATCCTCGGCCGTGTTCGAGGGTCTGGCCGCGGCGATGTCCTCGTGCAGGAACACCAGGTCGCGTCCGAGGCCAGCGCGGCGCGCGTTGGCCTGCGCCGTTGCGATCGCGGCACGGTTGCGGTCCGAACCGCGCACGACGACTGGCAGCGACTGCAACTGCCGCGCGCGCGCCTGCTCGACCAGCCGCTGCCACAGCGCGGCATCATGGCCGAGCCAGTGCGTGAACCCCCAGTGCTCGCGCAGCAGCCCAGGCGCGGTCTGGGTCGCGATCCACGCGGCCTCGATCACGAACGTGCCGGAGCCGCACATCGGGTCGAGGAACTCCCCGCCCGCTGCCGCGATGGCGGGCCAGCCTGCGCGCAGCAGGATGCCGGCCGCGAGGTTCTCGCGCAGCGGTGCTTCCCCGGCAGAAAGCCGGTAACCGCGGCGCGAGAGCGAATCGCCCGCGAGGTCCAGCAACAGCGTAATCTCGCCGCGGTATGCATGGGCGTGCACACGCAGGTCCGGCTGCTGGGTCTGGACCTGCGGCCGCTGGCCGGTGGTGTCGCGCAGCTGGTCGCAGATCGCGTCCTTGAGCTTCAGCGCGCCGAAATGCGTGTTGTGGAACGCCTGGTGCGTGCCGGTGAACTCGCAGGCCAGCGTGCCGCGCGGATCGAGGTGATTGCGCCAGTCGATGCCACGCGCCAGTGCGTAGAGCGCATCGGCATCCACAACGGGACCACGCGCCACTTCCAGCAGCACGCGGCTTGCCACGCGGGATTCCAGGCAGGCGCGGTAGCCGGTTTCGAGCGTCCCGCCGAAGCTGACACCGGCGCCGGTCTCGCGGACATCGGTGCCACCCAGTGCGGTGATCTCGACGGCCAGCAGGTCGGCGAGGCCGCTGGGCACCGTCGCGGCGAAGCGCAGCAACGGCGCGGCCGCGCCGTCGGTCAGCTCAGGTCGATCCACGTTGTCTTCAGTTCGGTGAACTTGTCGAAGGCGTGCAGCGACTTGTCGCGGCCGATGCCGGACTGCCGGAAGCCGCCGAACGGAACGGTGATGTCGTCCGCGTCATAGCAGTTGACGTACACGACGCCGGAACGGATGGCCCGCGACATCCGGTGCGCGCGCGAAAGGTCGCGTGTCCACACGGCCGCGGCCAGTCCGTAGGGAGAATCGTTCGCCATTGCCACGGCCTCCTCCTCGGTGCGAAACGTGAGCACCGAGAGCACCGGCCCGAAGATCTCCTCGCGCGCAATGCGCATCTGCGGCTTCACGTCATCGAACACGGTGGGTTCCACGTAGCAGCCGCCGGTCTCGCCGCGCACCTGCCGCCCACCGAAGGCCAGGCGCGCACCCTCCTCGCGGCCGGCTGCGATGTAGCCCAGCACGCGCTGCATCTGCTGCGCATCGACAATGGCACCCAGGCGCGTCGCAGGATCCAGCGGGTCGCCGGGCGCGAGTTCCCTGGCCACCCGGGCCATGCGCTCGAGCAACGGCTCGCGCAGCGACTCGTGCACGATCAGCCGTGAGCCTGCCGAGCACATCTCGCCCTGGTTGAAGAAGATCGCGAACGCCGAGGCGCGCGCCACGCGGTCCAGGTCATCGAAGTCCGCCATCACCACATTGGGCGACTTGCCGCCGCACTCGAGTGAAACCCGCTTCAGGTTCGACTGGGCGGCGTACTGCATGATCAGCTTGCCGGTGGCGGTGGACCCGGTGAAGCCGATGCCGTCGACATCGCCGTGAAGGGCCAGCGCCTTGCCCGCCGTATGTCCGAGCCCGGTCACGACATTGAACACGCCGGGCGGCAAACCCGCCTCGAGCGCCAGCTCCGCCGCGCGCAGTGCGGAGAGCGGCGACTTCTCCGAGGGCTTGAGCACGATCGAGTTGCCCGCCGCCAGGATCGGCCCGAGCTTCCACGCCGCCATGATCAGCGGAAAGTTCCACGGCACGATGGCGCCGACAACACCCAGCGGCTCGCGCGTCACCAGCGCCAGCGTGCCCGGATCGGTGGGTGCCACCTCGTCATAGATCTTGTCGATGCTCTCGGCGTACCACTGGATGCAGTTCGCGGTGGCAGGCACATCGACGGCCAGCGAATCGGAAATGGGCTTGCCCATGTCGAGCGTTTCGGTAAGCGCGAGCTCCTCGCCGTGCGCGCGCAGCAATTCGGCGAAGCGCAGCAGCACCTGCTTGCGGTGGCGCGGGGCCGTGCGGGACCAGGCGCCCGAATCAAAGGCTCGCACGTGCCGCTGCGACTGCCGCGTCGATATCCGCCGCATCGCCGGCGGCAACCTTCGCCGTCAGCTGGCCATCGATGGGGCTGATGCAGTCGAAGGTGGCGCCGGAAGCCGCCGGCCTGCGCCGGCCATCGACCAGCATCTGGCCATCGGGACGGAAAGAGCGCGCACGCGCGTGCCAGTCGATTGCCTTGCGCCCGTCCTGGGCGATGTCATCGTTCATGTTCCAGCTCCGGAAGTCAGAAAGTCGGCGGCGTGCAGCAGCTGACGATTTCGCATACCTCGCGCCCGGGATTGCGGAAGCGGTGCGG
This sequence comes from uncultured Pseudomonadota bacterium, assembly GCA_963785055.1. Lineage (GTDB taxonomy): Bacteria > Pseudomonadota > Gammaproteobacteria > Steroidobacterales > Steroidobacteraceae > ZC4RG30. The sequence goes on along the minus strand of CAWATT010000005.1, from coordinate 36,242 downwards.
CAGGTTGCTGGGGAAATAGTAGGCCTCGCCGGGGCCCAGCACGCGCGTATCGTTGCCCACCGTCACCTCGATCTGCCCGCGCACGACGACGCCGCCTTCCTCGCCGCGATGCTCGAGCATCTCCTCGCCCGTGGCCGCTCCCGGGTGCATAGCGTTCGTGCAGCAGCGTCATCTGCCGTCCCGCGCGTTGCGCGGCGACCAGCTTGCAGTGAAACGTCCTCGTTGCCGATCTCGACCAGCTCGTCGGCGCCGTAGAACACCGGCGTGCGCTGGTTGAAGTCGCCGGTGAAGAACTCGGCCAGCGACATCGGAATGCCGTCGAGCAGCTTCTTCAGCGAACCCACCGAAGGGCTCACCCGGTTCATCTCCACCAGCGAGATCAGCCCATTGGTGACGCCGGCCCTGCGGGCCAGTTCGCGCTGGGACAACCCGTGCAGCTGGCGGATGGTCCTCAGCCGGTTACCGACATCGATGCTCATGGTGTTTAAGATTATCGACAATCCGGGGTTATTTGTGTATGCGCCCCCAGAAGTGTCAACTTTTCTTATCATTCACCGGATCATCGCCCGCCCATTGCCCCGCCGCGCCCGCCAGGAGTGCCCATGAACGCCCGTCCCGAGACCCCTGCTGCCGCCTTCGCCGCCCACGCGCTGACCCGCGAGGACCTCGAAGCGCACTGGATGCCGTTCACCGCGAACCGCCATTTCAAGGCGAAGCCGCGCCTGCTTGCCCGCGCCAAGGGCGTGCACTACTGGACCGCCGAGGGCCGCCAGATCCTCGACGGCGTCGCCGGCCTGTGGTGCGTGAACGCCGGCCATGGCCGGCCGGAGATCAGCCAGGCCGTTGCGCATTCGCTGGAGACAATGGATTTCGCGCCGCCGTTCAACATGGGGCATGAGTCGGCGTTCGTGCTGGCCAACAAGGTGAAGAAGATCGCCCCGGCCGGGCCTGGACCATGTGTTCTTCGTCAACTCGGGTTCCGAGGCCGTCGAGACGGCGCTGAAGATCGCGCTGCAGTACCACCGCCTCAAGGGCGAGGCTTCGCGCACCCGCCTGATCGGCCGCGAGCGCGGTTACCACGGCGTGAACATCGGTGGCACGACGGTGGGCGGCATGTTGCCGAACCGCAAGGCCTGGTCACCGGTCATGGTGCCGGGCGTGGATCACCTGCCCCACACGCACGACCTCGCGAAGAATGCGTTCTCGAAGGGACAGCCCGAGCATGGCGCGAACCTCGCCGGGGAGATCGAACGCCTGGTCGGTTTGCACGACGCCTCCAACATCGCTGCCGTGATCGTCGAGCCGATCGCCGGCTCCACCGGCGTGCTGGTGCCGCCCAAGGGCTACCTGCAGAAGCTGCGCGAGCTGTGCACGAAGCACGGCATCCTGCTGATCTTCGACGAGGTGATCACCGGCTTCGGCCGCACCGGTTCGGCTTTCGGCGCGCAGGAATTCGGCGTGACGCCGGACATCATCACCTGCGCCAAGGGCCTGACGAACGGCACCGTGCCGATGGGCGCCGTGATCGTGAAGAAGGAGATCCACGACGCCTTCATGACCGGCCCCGAAGCCGCGATCGAATTCTTCCACGGCTACACCTACTCGTGCCATCCCACCGCCTGCGCGGCCGGCATCGCCACGCTCGACATCTACGAGCGCGATGGCATCTTCCAGCGCGTGAAGGAATTGGCGCCCTACTGGCAGGATGCCGTGCACAGCCTGAAGGGGCTGCCCGGGGTCACCGACATCCGCAACTACGGACTGGTTGCCGCCATCGAATACGAGCCGATTGCCGGCAGCCCGGGCGCGCGCGGCTTCAACACCTTCCTGAAGGCCTTCGATGCCGGGATCCTCGTGCGTGCAGCGGGCGACATCACCGCGCTGTCCCCGCCGCTGGTGATCGAGAAGGCGCAGATCGACGAACTGATCGGCAAGCTCGGCCAGGTCATCAAGTCGATGTAGCGTAGCGATCCGAGCGGGCTCAGTTCCGCCGACCATTCGGTCGAGGTGGTCGTTACGCCGCTCCAGGCAGCGTCGTCGAGACCGCCGCCCAGAACTTGCCGCCCGTGTCGAACACGTCGGTGCCCGGAGCGTCCGGCAGGTCGCTGCCGTCGATGTACTTCATCGCGACATTGAAGTTGCCGAAGTTGCGCGAAACGCCAACCGCAAAGTCGAAATACTCGTTGCTCTCCCAGGCATCGCCGAAGCTGTAACCGATGTGGGCGACACCCGACATCTCCCAGAACAGCGGCATGGTCGCGTTGGCCTCGGTGTAGAACCCGTCGGAGCCGATGCCGGCGAAGTCCCACGAGTACCACAGCTTGGCGGAGAACCAGCCCTTGCTGATGCCCGCATAGATTTCGGGGAAGTTGAAGTCAGTCTCGCCCGGGTAGGTGTAGTAGACGATGCCGACGTCGTAGCCGAAGCTCTCCTCGGCGTCACCACCGGCAAAGCCCGCACCCACGTCGAGCTCCAGGTCCGCGCCCGGGTAGCTGTCGTCGTCCAGGTTGCTGCCCCAGAGGAAGCCGTAGAACCCGCTCTCGTGCGCATAGTTGATGCCGAGCTGGAACGCCGGATCGAGCGCCGTCTGCGTGATGCCGCGGAAATCGTAGTCCGTGGCTATCGTGGGCGTGACGGTGAAGCTTCCAGCGGCGCTTGCGGCTGTGGTGATTGCCAGCATGGCGCTGGCGGCCACGATCCGGGACTTGATCATCTCTGACTCCTTGGTTGGTCGGAATGGTCGCTCACGGCGGAAGGACCGGTGCCTGGGCACCGGCCCTTCCTGGCCTCAAGCCTGCTGTGCGCAGATCAGTCTTTTGCCCACGGCAGCGTCGTCGAAACCGTGAAGATGAACCGGTCCGTATCGGCTCCGCTGATGTCGGTGTCGACCCACTTCCCGTTCAGCGTGAAGTTGCTCACCGTGTAGTTCACGCCGATCGAATAGTCGAGGTAATCCCCCGAGGAGTTGTCCCAGTAGTCCCCGAAGCTGTAGCCGACGTGCGCAACCAGCGCGAAGTTGGCCGGCAGCGGGAACGTGCCATTGCCCTCGAAGTAGAACGACGTGTCGCCGTAGTTGTCAGGCGAGAACCAGAGCTTTGTGCCGAACCAGCCCTTCGTGAGGCCGGCATACAGTTCCACGACCTCTTCGAGGTCGTCTGAACCCGGGTAGGCATAGACGACGGCGCCGACGTCATAGCCGAAGCTCTCGGCAGCGTCACCACCAGCGAATCCGATGAAACCGTCGAGTTCGATGTCGCCATCAAGGCCCGGGAAGTCCACGTTGCTGGCCCAGGCGCCGATGTAGAAACCGCTCTCGTTGGTGTAGGTGAGACCGCCCTGCACGGCGAAATTCTCATCCGTCTGCGTCAGACCGCGGAAGTCATAGTCCGAGGTCACCGCAAGCGGGACCGAAATATCCGCACTGGCAGCACTGGCAGCCGCCAGCAGGCCGGCAGCGATCGCGATTCGCGACTTGATCATCAATGTATCTCCTAAGAATGGGCAGCTGTTGTTTCTGACCTACGCCGACCCTTTGCAAGGGCCGTACCATGTCGATGCTTCCAGCCAAATTCGCAGTAGGCCATCGCTGGCGGGGCTTCGGAGCTTGTTGATCCGGTGATCAGGATCCGGGCTCCAACTCACTGAAATATATTCAGTTAGAGGCATGAGAGTCGTCTTCACTCCTGACAGCCCGTGTCAGTGCGGCCGAGACTCTACTCCGCCTGCATTCCCGAGGCGACACGCCCACCGCACTGTTGCCATTCTGCAACATACACGCACCACGCACCAATCCGGCGCATGGCCAAAGCGTATCGCACCAAATTGGGGCCCCGTCAAGGGTTCAAGGCGTGGCGGGCAGTCCCGACTTGCTGGTCCACTGGCCGGCCGCCACGGCGAGGGCAGAGCGCGCCCGCCAGTAGTCCCGGAGCAGCCCGACCTGGGTTTCCTCCACGGACAGGGCCTCCAGCCTCAGGCGAAGGCGATCCGGCTGTCCCGGATCACTCACAGTGCCCAGTTGCGCCGCGATCTGCCGCTGGTTGGGGACGATCGAGCGCTCGTACTGCTCCAGCAACTGCCGCGTCGTTCGCATCTCCTGCGCATGCGTGCGGATCTGTGTTCGCGCGGACAGCTGGACCAGCTCAAGGCGGCGCATGGATGAGCGAAGCTTCGCGTCTCCAGCAAGCAGTTCGGCCTGCCTCTGGTCGAACAACGGCAGGTCGACTACGGCGCTGGGCCCGGTGAATGTCGTGCCTCCCACTGAACGGTCCTGAAAGGCGCCGACTTCCAGCACGCCCAGCCAGCGAAAGCGACGCGTCATCGCCAGCTCGCGCAGCCGCGAGTCGACGGTCTTCGACGCGGCCTGGATGTCGAGGCGCATCTGCATGGCCTCCGCCTCGAGTGTCGTCAGATCCGGATCCGTGGGCGGCAGCGGGGGCAGCTCGGGCAGTATCTTCCAGTCATCCCGCCAGCCGGCGAGCCCGAGCAACTCGCCGAGCTTTGCCCGCGTCGACGCCACGTCCAGCGAGGCGCGGATCGCGGTCGTCTCGATCGAGAAGAGACCATTGCGCTCGACGGCCACGTCGAGCGCGGAGAAGCGCTGGCCATTGGCCGCCTGCAGGATGATCCGGTCCAGCGTGGCGCGCGCCGCGGCTACGGAGCGTTCGCGCAAGGCCATGATGCGGAGCGCCGCGGCATAGTCGAGCCACGCCTCGGTGACGCGCACCCCCAGCGAGGTGATCTGGTCGGCGGCGACAAAGCGCTGCCGCTCGAGCGCATGCGTGGCGATGGCGCGCCGGTCGGGCATCGTCAGCAGCGACATCACGTTCATCATCACGCCGAAACTGCTGCTGTCATCCGGGTAGTAGGCGGCAAACGCGCCTCCGGTCTGCCGGACGCCGAAGAACCCGAGCGGGTTCGGCGGCGTCGAGGCCTTGACCAGGTCCGCGCGCGCGATCTCCAGGTCTTCCAGCGAAAGCTGCAGCTCCGGGCTGGCCAGGAAGGCGATCGAGACCGATTCCGCCAGCGTCACGCCGCCTTCGAGCATGGCCTCGACCGCGGTGCGCGCCAGTGCATCGCCGCCGGCATCGCGGCGCCAGTCGATCGCCACCGGGGTCTGCGTGGCGACGAGTTCGGCTGCCGCCTCGACGTTTTCCTTTGAACCGGGAAGTGTGCAACCCGCCAGGCCCAAGCCGGCCGCAAGCGGTGTGGCTAACCTCACCATCGCCTGAAGATGTTGACGCATGTGCCGGCACTATATAGTGATACTGCGCGCCGAACCATGGTCTGCCCATGGCGATGAATGCGTGGATCACTTGAGGGAGCAGGCACGATGACGGTTGAGATCCTCCAGCAGCACCGCGTGGCCGGCGGCACATTGCATTACTGTCGCCACTCGAGCCAGGCGACGGGAACCCCGATGAAGTTCTCGCTGTTCCTGCCGCCGGGCAACGGGCTGCATCCGCTGCTGCTGTGGCTTTCCGGCCTTACCTGCACCGAGGAGAACTTCACGACAAAGGCCGGCGCCTACCTGCGCAGCGGCACGCCTCGGCCTTGCGATCCTTGCGCCCGACACGAGCCCGCGTGGCGAAGGCGTGGCGGACGATCCAGCCTACGACCTGGGCCAGGGCGCCGGTTTCTACGTCGATGCGACGCAGGCTCCTTGGTCGCCGCACTTCCGGATGGAATCCTGGGTCACTGCAGAGCTGCCGGCCGTCGTGGCCGACCGCTTCGCCGTGGACTTCACGCGCTGCGGCATCAGCGGCCACTCCATGGGCGGCCACGGCGCGCTGACGATGGCGCTGCGCCACCCGCGCAACTACCGCAGTGTCTCTGCCTTCGCCCCGATCTGCTCGCCGACGCGCTGCCCCTGGGGCGAAAAGGCGTTCGGCGCCTACCTGGGCCCCGACCGTGCAGCCTGGGCGGAACACGACGCCTCGCTGCTGATCGAGGCCGGGGCGGCGCGCGGCCACTACGACAGCCTGCTCGTGGACCAGGGCGAACAGGACACCTTCCTCGCCGAGCCAGCTGAAGCCGGAACTGCTCGAATCCGCCTGCGCCAGCGGTCGGACAGCCGCTGCAGTTGCGCCGGCAGGCGGGCTACGACCACTCGTATTTCTTCATCAGCACCTTCATTGCCGACCACCTGGCGTGGCACGCTGCGCGCCTGGCATGAACACCAAACCCCGCATCCTGCTGACCCGCCGCTGGCCCGAAGGGGTCGAGCGCCATCTGGCCGAACGCTATGAGGTGACGCTGAACGACAGCGATGCACCACTGACGGCAGCCCAGCTCACTGCGGCGATGCGCGACTTCGACGCGCTCTGCCCCACGGTGACGGACGCGATCACGGCCGCGGTCATCGAAGTCCCGGGACGTCGCGTGCGGCTCATCGGCAATTTCGGCGTCGGCTTCAACCATATCGACATCGCGGCTGCGAAGCGCGCGGGCGTGCGCGTCTCGAACACACCGGATGTGCTGACCGATGCAACGGCGGACCTGGCACTCCTGCTTCTGCTGATGGCCACGCGCCGCGCCGGCGAAGGCGAGCGGGAACTGCGCGCGGGACGCTGGACCGGCTGGCGACCCACGCACCTGATGGGCCTGGGTGTTGCCGGTCGAACCCTCGGCCTGATCGGCTATGGGCGCATCGCGCAGGCCACCGCGCGGCGTGCGCACGGCGCGTTGGGCATGCGCATCGCCTACAACAGCCGGCGCCGCGCGACGCCAGGGGTCGAGGCCGAGTGCGACGCGCAGTACGTGGATTCCGTCGACGCACTGCTGGCGCGAAGCGACGTGGTCTCGCTGCACTGCCCCGGCGGCGCCGAGACCCATCACCTGATCGATGCCCGCCGGCTGGCGCTGATGAAGCCCACGGCCGTGCTGGTGAACACGGCACGCGGCACGGTCGTGGATGAGTCCGCGCTGGCTGCCGCGCTGGCTGCAGGTCGCATCGCCGCCGCTGGCCTGGATGTCTACGAGCGCGAACCGGTCGTGGACCCGGGCCTGCTGGGCCTGGAGAACGTCGTGCTGCTGCCGCACCTGGGCAGCGCGACGCTCGACACGCGCACCGCGATGGGCATGCGCGTGGCCGAGAACCTCGACGCCTTCTTCGGCGGGGCCACGCTGCGCGACCCGGTGGCGTGAGCATGGCGCCGGCCGCGCGCGACTGGCTCGGCGTGCTGCTGGAGCGGGAGCGGCTGCCGGAAGACCTACCGCCGCTTCGCTCGAAGTCGTGCTCGCGCCGCTGGCTACCCGCATTGTCCCGGCAGGCCCAGGCAGTGGACGCGCCACTGCTGGCAGGGCTATGCGGCGCACAGGGCAGCGGCAAGTCCACGGCGGCCGCCGCGATCGCGAGCCTGCTGGAAGAGTCCGGGCTGCCCACCGCCGTGCTGTCGATCGATGATTTCTACCGGACACGTGCCGAACGCGAGCACCTTGCACGCGAGGTGCATCCCCTGCTGCTCACGCGCGGCGTCCCCGGCACGCACGATGTCGCCGCTGATGGAATCCGTCATCGGCGCCTTGCGCGCCGGAAACCGCCCGCCGTTGCCGCGCTTCGACAAGTCCCGCGACGACCGCGTGCCTGAAAGACCAGTGGCTGGCGCCGCCGCAGCCGGTGCGTATCGTGATACTGGAAGGCTGGTGCGTCGGCGCACGACCCGAGCCGGCTGCCGCGCTGGCTGCGCCGGTCAACGACCTCGAGCGTCTCGAGGATGCCGACGGCCGCTGGCGCCGGCATCGTCAATGACGCGCTCGCCGGGGAGTACCGCCCCCTCTTCGATGCGCTTGACCCGCTGGTACTGCTGCGCCGCGCCGGGCTTCGATGTCGTCTACCGCTGGCGCCTGGAACAGGAGCACAAGCTGCGCGCACGCCTGCAGGCGAGGGCGGCGACTCGAGCCGGGTGATGGACGACGCACAGGTGGCCCGCTTCATCGCGCACTACGAGCGCGTGACACGCCACATCCTTGCGGAGATGCCGGGCCGCGCCGACCGCGCTGGTCCGTCTCGACGCGCAGCGCCGCGCGATCGACTGAACCCGCGCCGCGCTGGCGCGGCCGCTACTTCTTCTTCGCAGCGACCGCGCGCGCGATGGCCTGCTCGATCATCATGCGCGCCTCGGCGGCATCACCCCAGCCGAGCACCTTGACCCACTTGCCGGGTTCCAGGTCCTTGTAGTGCTCGAAGAAATGCTGGATCTGCTGCACGGTGATCGCCGGCAGGTCGGCGTAGTTGTGCACGTTCTCGTAGCGGCGCGTCAGCCTGGGCACCGGCACCGCGATGATCTTCTCGTCGCCACCGGCCTCGTCCTGCATCTTCAGCACGCCGACGGGTCGCACTGCAATCACCGAACCCGGCAGCAGGCCGCGCTGGTTGGCGACGACCACGTCGCACGGATCCCCGTCGTCCGACAACGTGTGCGGGATGAAACCGTAGTTGCCCGGATAGCGCATCGCCGTGTAGAGGAAGCGATCCACGACCAGCGCGCCCGAGGCCTTGTGCATCTCGTACTTGATCGGTTCGCCACCCACAGGCACCTCGACAACGACGTTGACCTCATGGGGCGGGTTCTTGCCGATCGGCAGGGCATCGAGCTGCATGGATAACTTCCGGTGAAACAGGGGAGAATCGGCAACTATATGCCAGGCGACACCCCACAGCCCATCTTCCGCCTCGCCGGCGTGCGCAAGCAGTACGGCGAAGGCGAGGCCGCGGTGCTGGCGCTGCGCGGCGTTGACCTGGTGGTTCCCGCAGGCCAACTGGTGGTGCTGCTGGGCCCCTCCGGTTCCGGCAAGTCCACGCTGCTCAACATACTCGGCGGCCTCGATCGTCCGAGCGGCGGCCATGCCTTCTTTCGCGACCTTGACCTCGCCGAAGCCGGGGAGCGCGAGATCACCGCCTACCGTCGCCACCACGTCGGCTTCGTGTTCCAGTTCTACAACCTGATCGCGAGCCTGACGGCGCGCGAGAACGTCGAGCTCGTGACCGAGGTGGCCGACGACCCGATGCCCGCGGCCGAGGCGCTCGCGCTGGTCGGCCTCACGGAACGCGCCAGCCACTTTCCGGCGCAGCTCTCGGGCGGCGAGCAGCAGCGCGTGGCCATCGCCCGCGCCATCGCCAAGCGTCCGACGGTGCTGCTGTGCGACGAACCCACCGGCGCGCTGGACGTCGCCACCGGCGTGCGCGTGCTGGAGGCCCTGGTCACCGCCAACGAGCGGCTCGGGCACCACGACGCTGCTGATCACCCACAACGCCGACATCGCCCAGCTCGGCGATCGCGTCGTGCGATTCGCGGACGGCATGATCCGCAGCGATCGAACTCAACAGCGAGCGGCGGCGCACCTCGGAGCTGCACTGGTGATCGCAACTCCGCTGGACCGCAAGCTGCTGCGCGATCTGTCGCGGATGAAGATGCAGGCGCTGGCGGTCGCCGCGGTGCTGGCCTGCGGCATCGCGCTGTTCGTCATGGCCACCGGCATGTACGGCTCGCTGGCACGCGCCCGTGACGCCTACTACGACAGGCAGCGCATGGCCGACCTCGCCACCGCGCGTCATCCGCGCGCCGGACGCCTGGCAGCGCGAGACTCGCGGCGCTGCCCGGCGTCCGCAGCATCGAGACGCGCATCTCCGGCGTTGGGCTGCTGGACCTGCCGGGCCGCAACGAGCCGGTGTCCGCGCGGTTCGTCTCACTGCCGCCGGATCGTGAGCCGCGCGTCAACGCGCTGGTGCTGCGCGAGGGCCGCCTGCCGAACCCGGCGCGCGACAACGAGGTGCTGGTCAACGAGGCCTTCGCCGAGGCCAACCGGCTCGCGCCCGGCGCGCAGCTCGGCGCGCTGATCTACGGCAAGCGCCGCGAGGTGGAGATCGTCGGCATCGCGAGCAGCCCGGAGTTCGTGTTCGCCGTGGCGCCGGGCGCCCTGCTGCCGGAGCCCGACCGGTTCGGCGTGGTCTGGATGGGCCGCGAGGCACTGGGCCGCGCCTTCGACCGCGACGGCGCATTCAATGATGTCCAGATGCGCCTGGAGCCGGACGCGAACCAGCGCGAGGTTGCGGCGCAGGTGGACGCACTGCTCGCGCGCTATCGGTGGTCGCGGCGCCTACGGCCGCGACCGCATGCTTTCGGCACAGTTCCTGGAGGACGAGCTGACGTCGCTGCGCACCATGGCAACGATCCTGCCGCCGTTCTTCCTCGCGGTCGCCGTGTTCCTCCTCAACGTCGCGCTGTCACGCCTCGTGGCCACGGAGCGGTCGAACATCGGCCTGATGAAATCCTTCGGCTACAGCGATACGACCATCGCCATCCACTACGCGAAGTTCGGGCTGGTGTTCGCGCTGCTCGGCGCGCTGCTCGGCATGGCTGGGCGGCCGCTGGGTCGGCGGCCTGATCGCCGTCATCTACCGCAATGTCTATCGCATTCCGGAACTGAGCTTCGATGCCGGCCCGGCCGTCTATCTCGGCGCGCTGCGTGGCTGCGCTGCTCGCGGCGGTGGCCGGTGCCTCACAGGCGGTGCTGCGCGCGACGCGCCTGCCGCCCGCGGCGGCACTCGCGCCGCCGGCCCCGACCAGCTATGGCCGCCTCGGTGCTGCCGTCGAGTCCGCTGCCAACCGCCTCGATGGCAAGACCCGCATGGTGGCCCGCCGCATCGCCCGCTTCCCGCGCCGCTCGGCCACGACGGTCCTGGGCATTGCCATGGGCCTGGCGCTGCTCGTCACCGCGCAGCACTTCCCCCTCGCGATCAGCAAGATCATCGAGGTCACTTTCGGCCTGGCGCAGCGCATGGACGTCATGCTGAGCTTCCCGGAACCGCAGGACGAGGCGATCCTGCGCGATATCGCACGGCTTCCGGGCGTGCTCGCCGTGGAGCCGGTGCGCAGCACCGACGTGTTCTTCGAGGCCGGCAGCCGTCGCCAGCGAAACTCGCTGATCGGCGTGCCGCCCGGCGCGAAGCTGAACCGGGTCCTCGACGAGCACCTGGTGGCCGTGCAGCCGCGCGACGATGGCCTGACCCTCTCGCAACTGATCGCCGGCAAGCTCGACGTCAAGGTCGGGGACATCGTGCGCGTCACGGCCACGGACGGACACCGCGCGACGGCGCCAACTGCCGGTCGTCGCCATCGTGAAGCCCTACATCGCCGCATCGGCCTACATGGAACTGGGCGCCATGAGCCGCATCCTGCGGGAGCCGGACCGCGTCACCGCCGCCTACGCGCTCATCGATCGCCGGCAGCGCGAAGCCTTCAGCGCGGAGGCCAAGAAGCTGCCGCACGATCATGTCGGTGAGCTTCGTCGACAACGTGCGCGAGTCGGTGAGCCGGCTGCTCAACCAGGGCAGCGGGTTCTTCGCGACGATGTTCGTGTTCTTCTCCTCGCTGATGGCCGCGGGCGTGGCATTCTCCTCGGCGCGCGTGACGCTGGCCGAACAGGAACGCGACCTCGCCACGCTTGCGCGTGCTCGGCTTCGGCCGCGGCGAAGCTTCCTACGTGCTGCTCGCGGAGATGGGCGCGCTGCTGCTGGTCGCCCTGCCGCTCGGCTGCCTCTTCGGGATGATCCTGTCACGATGGCTGATGTCGCAGTTCGAAACCGAGCTGTTCTCGTTCCCGTATGTGACGAACGCCATCGTGTATGGGCGATCCGTCCTGTTCGTCACCGCGGCGGTGATCGGTGCGACGCTGTTCGTGCGCCGCGGCGTGGATCGCCTCGACCTGGTGGGCGTGCTCAAATCACGGGACTGAATGGAACAATGCAGATGAACGCAGGTACCCCAAATGGCGGCTGAACAACAGGCCCGGCGGGCGCGGCGCGTCCGGATCTTCTGGATCGCTGCGACGGCCATCGCCGTGGCGGCGGTGGCCATCGCGCTGATACCGCGGGCCGCCGAAGCGGATTTCGCGGTGATCGACCGCGGCACCGTGCGCGTGGATCTCGTCGACGAGGGCCGCACCCGCATGCACGACGTCTACGTCGTCTCGGCTCCGGTTTCCGGTCGCGTCGAACGCGTGGAGGTGGAGCCCGGCGATGCGGTCGCGGCCGGCGTGGTCGTCGCGCGGATGACACCGGCGGGAACGGGCTTCCTGGACCTGCGCAACGACCAGCAGGCACGCGCCGGCCATCGCCGCCGCCGAAGCGCGGCTTGCGCGCCGCGGGCACCGAACTGGACCTTGCGCAACGCGAACACGAACGCACGAAGAGCCTCGCCGAACAGAAGCTGGTGGCCGCCGCAGCGGTCGACACGAGCCAGGCCCGGGTGGATGCGGCCCGTGCCGCGCAGGATGCCGCGCGCGCCGAGCTCGCGCAGGCCCGCAGCGCGCTGCTGCCCGCCTCACGTTCCGGGGGCGGTGTGGTGCCGGTGCGCTCGCCAGTGGGAGGCAAGGTGCTGCGCGTGCCGCAGAAGAGCGAGGCCGTGCTCGCGGTGGGCACGCCGCTGGTCGAGATTGGCGATCCCTCGCTGATTGAAGTCGTCGCCGAGTTCCTGTCGCAGGATGCCGTGCGCATGCAGGCCGGCCAGCCGGCGCAGATCGAGAACTGGGGCGGCCCGCCGCTGGCCGCCACGCGTCGAGCGCATCGAGCCGGTGGCGCGCATGAAGATCTCGGCGCTGGGCGTGGAAGAACAGCGCACGAATGTGATCCTGCATTTCGCGGATGCCGAGGCCGCCGCCCGCCTGGGTCACGACTACCGCGTCGACGCGCGCGTCACGGTGGCCGAGTTCCCGGATGCCGTGCGCGCGCCGCTCGGCGCGCTGTTCCGCCGCGGCGACCAGTGGGCCACCTACAAGCTGGAAGGGGGTCGCGCGCGCCTCACGGATGTGACCATCGGGGAAGCCGACGGGACCTGGCGCGTCGTCACGCAGGGACTCGCCGCGGGCGACACGGTGATCCTGTTTCCGGGCGCCACCATTGCCGACGGAGCACGCGTGCGGCCGCGCGAGCAGAAGACCCAATGAGCATCCAGCCCGCAGTCGTTGCGCTCAGCGTATTGGCGGTCCTGTGTGCTCCCGCCCTCGCAGTCGGCGCGGCGGCGCGCCGCGGCCGACAGCCCCTTCGCGCCCACAAGCCAGCGCCTGGCTGCCGGCGAGGCGCTGTACCAGCAGCACTGCGCGCTCTGCCATGGCCAGACGATGGGCGGTGGCGAGGCCGGGCCGCCGCTGCGCGGCCGCGCCTTCACGCGCAAGTGGAACGGACAGTCCCAGGCCCTGTTCGAACTGACGCGACGGACCATGCCGGTGACGCAGCCCGGTGGCCTGTCGCAGTCGGCCTATGCGCAACTCACCGCGCTGATGATCAACGGCGGCGCGCCGACGGTCGCGGGCAGCCCGGACGCCGCCACCACTGCCCAGCCTGCATTGCCGCCCGTACCCGATACCGAGTGGCTGCACCATCGCGGCGATGCCGGCAGCCGCAACTATTCCGCGCTCGCGCAGATCGACGCGGGCAATGTCGCGCGGCTCCAGGTCGCCTGGCGCTGGCGCTCTGACAATTTCGGTCCGTCGATCTGGCCGAATCTCGCAGACAACGCCGCTGATGGCGCGCGGCATGCTGTTTGCCACGGCCGGCAGCTCCCGCAGCGTCGTCGCGATCGATGCGCGCACTGGCGAAACGCTGTGGACGTATCGGCTCGATGAGGGAGCGCGCGGCGCCATCGCCCCGCGCAAGGGCCCGGGCCGCGGACTGGCGCTGTGGCGCGAGGGCGATCGTGACGTGCTGTTCCTCGTCACGCCCGGCTTCCAGCTGGTTGCGCTCGATGCCGCCACCGGGCGGCCGGTCGAAGGCTTCGGCAACAAGGGCATCGTCGACCTGAAGCGCGGACTCGACCAGGACCTCGACGTGGACACCGCACCGGTGGGTGCGAGCTCGCCGCCCGTCGTCGTCGGCGATGTGGTGATCGTCGGCTCGGCCTTCGCGGCAGGCGCCGCGCCGCCGCGCAAGGAGATGCCCACGGGTCACGTCACCGGCTGCGATGTCCGGACCGGTCAACGGCGCTGGATCTTCCACACCATTCCGCGTCCGGGCGAGGCCGGTGCAGATACCTGGGCTCCCGCCTCGCAGGCCTACACCGGCAACACCGGCGTGTGGGCCCCCTTCAGCGCAGACGTCGAACGCGGGCTTGGTCTATCTGCCCGTCGAAGCGCCCACCAGCGACTTCTACGGAGGCCACCGTCCGGGCCACAATCTGTTCTCCAGCAGCCTGGTCTGCCTCGACGCGCGCACCGGCGAGCGACGCTGGCACTTCCAGCTCGTGCATCACGACATCTGGGACTACGACACGCCCGCGCCGCCCGTGCTGCTCGACATCACCGTCGAGGGCCGCCGCATTCCGGCGGTCGCGCAGGTGACCAAGCAGGGACTCACCTATGTCTTCGACCGCGTCAGCGGCGCGCCGGTCTGGCCGATCGTCGAGCGGCCTGTGCCGCAGAGCGACGTGCCGGGCGAGGTGACCTCCCCCACGCAGCCCATCCCGACGCTGCCGGAGCCCTTCGAGCGACAGGGCGTGACGCCGGATGATCTCAACGACCTGACGCCGGAGATCCACGCCGAGGCATTGCGCATCGCCTCGCGCTACCGCTTCGGACCGCTGTTCAACCCGCCCTCGGTGGTGACCCCGACGAACCTCGGCACGCTGCAGGTGCCCGGCTCGCAGGGCGGCGCGAACTGGCAGGGCGCGGTGGCTGACCCGGAGACGGGCCTGCTCTACGTATCGTCCACCTCGACCATCACCTACATGGGCGTCGTGCAGCGAACCCGAGCGCTCCAACCTGCGCTACATCCTCGCCGGCAGCCGGATCACCGGTCCGTTCGGCCTGCCACTGGCGAGACCACCGTGGGGCACCATCGTGGCCATTGACCTCAACACAGGCCGGCGCCGCTGGAGCATCGCCAATGGCGACACGCCCGACGTACGTGCGCAACCACGAGAAGCTGCGAGGCATCACGCTTCCGCGCACCGGCCACGATGACCGCGCAGGCCTGCTCGTCACCAAGACGCTGCTGTTCGCCGGCGAAGGCGCCGGGATGTTCGTCGCAACCGAAGGCGGCACGAAGTTCCGCGCGCACGACAAGCCCACCGGCGAGATCCTCTGGGAAGGCGACCTCGGCCTGCGCCAGACCGGCATACCGATGACCTATGCCATCGGCGGCCGGCAGTACATCGTCGTGCCGGCCGGCGCGCCGGGCAAGGCCGGCGAACTGATCGCGCTGACGCTGGCCGAGGCCGAGTAAGCCCCGGGAAGCTACTTCGCCGGCTCGATCCGCAGGATTGCGCCGTTCACTTCGTCCGTCGCAACGTACAGCAGGCCATCCGGCCCCTGCTTCACATCACGGATGCGCTGGTGCAGCTCGCCCAGCAACGACTCGCGCCGCAGCTCTTCGTTCTTGTCGTTGAACAGGACGCGGTCCAGCCGGCCCGTGCCGGGCACCTCGCCGTAGCGCAGGCCCCCGACGAACAGGTCGCCCTTCCACTTGGGAAGCTTGTCGCCGGTGTAGAAGCCCAGGCCCGAGACCGATATCGAAGGTGTCCAGTAGATCACCGGCGGCTCGAATCCCTCGTGGGTCGGTACATTGGTCTTGGCCTGCCACGGACCGGGATAGGTGCGGCCCAGGCTGACCAGGGGCCAGCCGTAGTTGCGACCGGCGCGGATGATGTTGATCTCGTCGCCGCCGTTGGGCCCCATTTCGCTGAGCCACAGCTCGCCGGTCACCGGATGCACGGCGAGGCCCAGGCTCGAGCGATGGCCGAGCGTGTAGATCTCGGGCCGATAGCCCTCGCGGCCGACGAAGGGATTGTCCTTGGGCACGGTGCCATCGTCGTTGAGGCGCATCACCTTGCCGATCAGCGAGTTCGTGTCCTGCGCGCCCTCGCCGCCGGTAGCCACCCACAGCTTGTCGTCCGGCGTCATCGCCAGCGCAACGGTGCCACGCATGCCCTCGCCCGCCAGGATCTCCTTGATGTCATGCAGCGCGCCATCTGCCAGCCGCGCGCGCACGATCACGATCTCGGTGGTGCCATCCGGCAGCGGCTTGTTGGTACCGAAATAGATCAGCTGGTTCTGCGCAAAGCGCGGATGCACGGCGAGGCCCATGTAGCCATGGATGGCCTGCAGTGAACCGGACTTGCCGGCGAACTTCGACGGCGGCCCGTTCGCGATGGGCTTCGGATCGAGCACGCCGTTGCGGATGATCCGCAGGCGCCCTGCCCGCTCCGTGACCAGCAGGTCCCCGTTGGGAAGGAAGGCCATGCTGTAGGGATATTCGAGCCCGCGCGTGAGGACGCGCACCTGGATGTCCATCTGCTCGGCCGTACGGAACGGAAACGGCCCCTCCGCCAGCGGCGTGTCGGCCAGGCCGATCGGCGCGACGGGAACACCATAGGCGAAGGGTACGGTGCGCGCCTGCTGCGACAGCGCACTGCCGGTGAAGAACAGGACCGCGAATGCACTGCAGGCGATGCGCAGAAGATTCATGAAAACCTCGGGCAGTAAAAAGCCCGGCGCTGCGTGAGCAGGCCGGGCTTGGCTGATCATCAGTTCACGGTCAATTGCCGTAAACGGATGGAATCAGAGAGTGATCGCTGTCACTGCGTCGCTGGTCGGATCCGTGACGATGCCGAGGCGGCCTTCCGGAACCCAGAAGTCCAGCTGGTCACCGCGCTGCAGGTCCTTGACGGCCTTCGGCTTGCCGTTGACCGACAGGTTGATGGCCGGGTTCGGCGTGAAGACCAGCGGCTGCGAGTTGGCAATCGGCTGGTTGCGGACGTTGAGGAAGTTCAGGCGAACCTTGCCGCCCGAAGTGTCCGCCACGGTCGCAACGAAATGGACCATCTTCGTGCCGTTCTTCTCGACGATGCCACGGCAGGCCGCCGGTGCATTCGGATAAGCGCGCAGGAAATCCTGGTGGAAGGTTACAGCCGAGCACGGCAACGCGGCTTCGCCCGAAACGGCGGGAAACGCGGCCATTACTCCGAGTACAGCTGCGACTGCGAGAGAAACTCTGGTGGACTTTGTCATCTTTGGCTCCATGTCATCCTGTTGGGAACAGACTTTGATCGGTAAGCCAGCCAGACCCGCCGAACGCGCCCTGCCTGCCCAGCCCCCTGTGCGAGAGGTTAACAGATTCAAAGGACGATCCGGTGTCCGTGCAACAACACGGCCACCGGAGAATCCGGATTCAACATCGTTCGCGGTGGTTGCCGCAAACGGATGGGATCTAGAGAGTGATCGCCGTCACCGCGTCGCTGCTCGGATCCGTGATGATGCCGAGGCGGCCTTCCAGAACCCAGAAGTCCAGCCGGTCGCCACGCTTCAGGTCCTTGACAGCCTTCGGCTCGCCATTGACCGTCAGGTTGATGGCCGGGTTCGGCGTGAAAACGAGCGGCTGTGTATTGGCCAGCACATCGTTGCGAACGTTCAGGAAGTTAAGGGTGACCTTGCCGTCCGAAGAATCCACGACCGTGGCGACGAAATGAACCCGCTTCGCACCGCTCTTCTCGACGACACTGCGGCAGGCCGCCGGCGCATTCGGATACGCGCGGATGAAATCCTGGTGGAAGGTTACCGATGAGCAAGGCAGAGTCGCCTGGCTCGGGGCAGAGGAACACGCAGCGAGCATTCCGAGGACTACTGCGAGTGAAAGAGTAATGCCGATCGACCTTTTCATCTTGTGCTCCATATCATCTTGTTGGGAACAGACCATAAAATCGGTAAGCCAGCCAGACACATCGGACGCGCCCAGCCTCCTGCGCGGGAGGTTATCAGATTCATGGCAAGCTCAGGTGTCTAAGCAGCAACAGGAATGACGAGGTGACCGGCCTCGTGAGAGTTATCGCAAGGCACTGTTTTTAAAGGATTTCTACATGCCCCAATCCGGTGTCGTCAGCATTCTCCCCGAATGAAACTCATCCTCCCTCCCGGCGTCACCGCAGCGCGGTTTGACCAGGCACTTGCCGGTTTCGCCGCCATCGTCGGCACGGAGTGGGTACTGGCCACCGACGAGGACCGCGGCACCTACGTCGACGCCTACGCGCCGGATGAGGGCGTCCGTCATGCGCCTTCGGCGGCGGTTTCCCCTGCCGATGTCTCGCAGGTTCAGGGCATCCTGAAGGTCGCCAACCAGTTCCGGATCCCCTTGTGGCCGATCTCGCGCGGCAAGAACTTCGGCTACGGCGGCGCCGCACCGCGCATGCCCGGCACGGTGGTGCTCGACCTGGGCCGGCTGAACCGCATCATCGAGGTCAACGAGGCGATGGGCTATTGCATCGTCGAACCGGGCGTCGGGTTCTTCGATCTCCATGAGCACCTGCAGAAGAACCGGATTGCCCTGCAGATGGGCATACCCGGCAATGCCTGGGGCAGTGTCATGGGCAACGCGCTGGAGCGTGGCTTCAGCCCTGCGGGAGATCACAGCAACAACATCTGCGGCCTGGAACTGCTGCTGGCCAACGGCGAGATCGTGCGCACCGGCATGGGCGCGATGGGCAACGGCACGGCCTGGCCGCTGTTCAAGCACGGGTTCGGCCCCTCGTGGGACCAGATGATCGTGCAGTCCAACTTCGCCATCGTCACGAAGATGTGCCTGTGGATGAAGCCCGAGGACGAGGCTGCCATCAACATCGACATCAAGCTGGACAAGCCCGAAGAGCTCGAATGGTTCACCCGGGCCGTGACGCCGCTGCGGCAGAAGGGCGTGCTCGACGGACTGGTCCGGCTCACCAGCTACCAGTCCTCCGCGACGGTACCCACGCTGCGCAGCGAGTGGTACACCGGCCCGGGGTCGATTCCGGACGACGTCATCGAGAAGATGAAGTCGCGGCTCAATGTCGGCTGGTGGAACGGAACCATCCGCCTCGGCGGGTACAGCGAGGTCTGCGAGGCTAACCTGAAGATCCTGCAGGCACGGTTTGCGGAATTCACGAAGCAGGACTTTCCGGTGACGCGCACGGCAGGTTCCGTGCGGGCCGGCCCGAGCACTTTCCCGCTGCAGATGACCAACTGGTATGGCGGCCGTGGCGGGCACGTCGGCTTCTCGCCGGCCATGCCAGCCGACGCCCGGCTGGTTCAGCAGCAGTTCGAGCGCACGCGCAGGCGATTCCAGGAGTTCGGCCTCGACTATTCGGGCACGTTCTACAACGACGGACGCAGCGTCACCAACGTGAACCTGATCGTCTATGGCAGGGACGACCCGGACATGACCCGGCGCGTGCACGAGCTGTTCATGGCGCTGGTCAGCGATGCCAAGCAGCTGGGCTACGGCGAGTACCGGACGCATCTCTCCTACATGGATGACGTGGCGGCAAGTTTCGACTACAACAACCATGCGCTGCGCGCGCTCAATGAGCGCGTGAAGGACGCGCTCGATCCGAACGGCGTGCTCGCCCCGGGGCGAAATGGCATCTGGCCCTCAACGTATCGCGACAGACGGGGAACGACATGAAGCGCCAGCGTGCACCGGGGTGGCTGTTGATTTGCATGGCCATGGTCGTTGCGGCTGGCGCATCGCGCGCCGCCAACGCAGCGCAAGGCGACCTGATCGAACAGGGGAAGGCAGCGTATTCGCATCGCTGCGCCATGTGCCATCGCGAAGGCCAGACCGGCACCTTCGTCCTCGCGCGACGCCTCGGGCAAGGAGAAGTCGCTGCTGGAGCAGCGCACGGACCTGCAGCCGGCCTACATCCGCGTGGTCGTCCGGCAGGGACTGGTCAACATGCCCCGCCTTTCGCGCGTGGAGATGCCGGACCCGGACCTGGATGCCGTCATCGCATACCTGACGGCGACAAAGCCGCTTCCCTGATCGAAGCGCAGAACTCCCTGATCGTCTCGTTCCTGTACTTCAGGAATGCGCGCGCGTCGGCACTGCCCACTGCCCCTGCGATCCTGAGCCCCGGGACGAGGTGGGCGACATCATGAAAATTGAGATGCCTTGTGCCCTCGGCCACCAGGCGCCTTGCCTGATCCGGTAGCAGCAGGTCATTCATTCCAGCGTTGCCCTGGCTGTACATCATCAGGCAGGGACAGGCCAGAGATCGCACATCGATCGTTCCGTAGGTCCCGCCGTCCAGGTTGGTTACCGACAGGACACGGGCGTCGCGCATCGCCACTTCCGTCGACACCGCACCACCGACCGAGAAGCCGACGAGATGTGCCGCTTCCGTTCCGGGGAGAGACGCGGGACGGCCAGGGATGGCAGCCATCACCTCGCACACACGGTCGAGCACGCAGGAAGTGTCTGCCGCACGCTCCCGGACGATGCGATTCGTATTGCCGGAAGCTTCATAGTACGCAGCTGCCAGCGCCGCCTTCCCGGCCGCATCCGCACCGGAGATCTGCCGGGCGAGGTTTGCGGCGGCGGTTTTCTCAGCAGTCGCCTGGCTGCGACCGAGCGCCTTGAACTCTTCCAGCTGCTCCCGATGCTGCACTGAAATCACCGTGTAGCCATGGCTGGCAAGCTCTTCCATCAGCGACGTGTTCTCGGACGCGAACGAAACCATTCCGTGGTTATAGATCACGAGCTGCGACGCGAGGGACGTGGGCGCAAACGCGGCACTCGCATATGTCGATGTGCGATGTCGCAGCATGGCGATCAGTGCGCGCGCGACAACTGGTGCGCCTGAATCGCCTCGCAGCTGGGCCCAGATCACTTCCGGTCGGGCTTCCGGCTCGCTGCCGGGCTTCGCCGGATACCACAGCTTCAGGAACAGGCGTCGGCCACGCGTACTGCTTGTCAGGAAGGCCGGGCGGTCCGTATCGACCAGTTCATGGGTAACAGATCCGACCGCATGGGGACCAGAAGGGCGAAGGAAGGAGAAACGCATGCTGTTGGCTGGAGTCAGGCTGCATCGAGGAGAATTCTGGCGACCTCCTCCGGCTTGTCGATCATGACATCGTGGCCGCAATCCAGTTCATGGCATTGCCAGGCCGGATCGTTGATCAACCTCGCGTAGTTCGCCTGAATCGGCGGGAGCGCACCGAGGTTCGCCCTTACGATAGGTCTTTCTGGCAATCGACGCAAGCGCCCCGGGGACGTGAAGCTTCTCCGAGAAGCACGCAGCTGACTGGGGGGTCGTCATGCGATCCACCCAGGCGCGATCCTGTGCATTCACGTGGAAGAATTCGGCTGGCAATGGCTTGACCAGGCCGTTCTCCGACGCGTGCTCCTGACCCAGGATGTCGTACAGCGACTGGCCATCGGCAGGCAGGAACGCGTCGAGATACACGATGGAAGCGATCTTCCCGGGAAGCCGTTCGGCCGCCCCCGTAACGACCATGCCGCCATAGGAATGACCCACCAGCACGAAAGTCCTCCAACTCCTTCCACCTGATCTCGTTGACGACATCCAGGACGTGGGTGGTGAGGTTGATGCCGGGGTTCGACAGGTGCGAACGCTCCCCGACCCCGGTCAGCGTCGGCGCGTGGACCGTGTGCCCCTTGTCCTGAAGTAGCCGGGCTACGCGCTGCCAGCACCATCCGCCGTGCCATGCTCCATGAACGAGCACATAGGTTGTCATCCGATACCTCGTTGTTGTTTGCCCTTCATCCTGATGTGAAGCAGTCGCCCGGAGGATACAGTCACAGGCCTGCGAGCCCAAGGTTCCACTTCACCTCACGCCCGACTGGAGGCGCTACGTGCGATCTTTGCCTGATGGATTTCGCGCGCTGGTCGTGGGCGCCTCGGGCGCCATAGGCTCTGCACTGGTGCGCCACCTGGAGGGGGATCCGCGCTGCGCGCAGGTCCTCGCGATCGGGCGCAATACCGCTCCGGCCGTGGACTTCGATGACGAGCAATCCGTTGCGGCGGCCGCAGCCGTGCTCAAGCCCTCGGGGCCATGGCATTGCATCATCAATGCGGCGGGCGTATTGCACGGAACCTTCGGCATGCCGGAGCGGCGCCTCGACCAGCTGAGCTATGCGCACATGCAGGCCCTTTATCGCATCAATGCGATGGGCCCGGCCCTGCTGCTGGCAAATTTCGCGCCCATGCTGCCCCGACGCGAACCGGGTGTGTTTGCGGTGCTCTCGGCCAAAGTCGGCAGCATTGCGGACAATCGCCTGGGCGGCTGGTACAGCTATCGCGCCTCGAAGGCCGCGCTGAACATGATCGTGAAAACCGCATCCATCGAAGTCGCGCGGACCCATCCCCAGGCGGTTCTGGTCGCTCTTCATCCCGGAACGGTAAGTTCGGCGCTGTCCGGGCCCTTCAATGGAGCAACGATTGGCCGACCTGCGGACGAAGCGGCTGCGGACCTGCTGAACGTGCTCGACGGGCTGACCCCAGCCGATACGGGCAACTTCTACGCCTATGACGGGAAAAGGCTCCCGTGGTGATCGCAGACATTGCCTGCCCTTTTAATATGCATTTCATCTGCGTATTATAAAAGCCGAGAAGGCGCCACCTCGTGCGCCGCGATTCCCGGGATCAAGGCAATGCAGACGACAAGACGATTGTGGCTGGGGCTCGGCGCCCTGCTTGTGGCCTCGTTCGGCCTGCTGCTCTGGATGGGCAGGGAGATCTACCACCAGGCGCCTCCGGTGCCGCTGCAGGTCGTCACCACCGAAGGCCAGGTCGTCTACACCGCCGACGACTTCACGTCGGGTCGCCAGGTGTGGCAGAGCATCGGCGGCATGCAGCTCGGCTCCATCTGGGGCCATGGCGCGCTGGTGGCGCCGGACTGGAGTGCCGACTGGATGCACCGCGAGGGCGAGAGCGCTCGCAGACCACCTGGCCCGGCAGAGCACGGCGCAGCCCTTCGCGCAGCTCTCCGTCGGAACAGCAGGAAGTCCGTGCGCACGCGCGTGCGGCGCGCCCAGCGCGCCAACACGCTATGAACGCCGCCAGCGGTATGCTGCGCGATATCCCCCGACCGCGCCGCCGCGATCGCAGCGCTCGATCGCCCACTACGACGGTGCTGTTCGGCGACGACCCCGCCTTGCCAGTCACTGCGCGAAACCTACGCCATGCGCGATGGCACCGTCGATGACGCCGGAGCAGCGCCGCCAGCTCATCGGCGTTCGTCTTCTGGACAGCCTGGGCGGCCGTCACCGAACGACCGGGCAGCACCGCCTCCTACACCAGCAACTGGCCGTACGAGCCGGCGCTCGGCAACACGCCGACCTCCGGCGACGCTTCATCTGGAGCGTCTTCAGCATCGTGTTCATGCTGGCCGGCATCGCGCTGCTGGCGTGGCACTATGTGGCCTGGCACGCCAAGGAACCGGAACTGACCTGCCCCGTCTCCGACCCGCTGCAGAACCTGAAGACCCACGCCCTCGATGAGCGCCACCCAGAAGTATTTCTGGGTCGTGATGGCGCTGTTCCTCGTGCAGATCCTGCTCGGCGCGTTGACCGCGCACTACCAGGTGGAGCGCGAGTTCTACGGCGCGGATCTCTCGCAGTGGCTGCCCTACTCGCTCACGCGCAGCTGGCACACGCAGCTGGCCGTGCTGTGGATCGCCACCGCGTGGCTCGGCACCGGCCTGTACATCGCGCCGGCGATCTCCGGCCACGAGCCACGCTTCCAGCGGCTCGGCGTGAACGTGCTGTTCACCTGCCTGCTCGTCATCGTCGTCGGCGCGTTCGCCGGCCAGTGGCTCGCCGTCATGCAGCAGCCTGGGCCTCGCCAACAACTTCTGGTTCGGCCACCAGGGCTGGGAGTACACCGACATCGGCCGCTTCTGGCAGTGGTTCCTGTTCATCGGCCTGATCATCTGGCTGGTGCTCGTGGGCCGGGCGCTGTGGCCGGCGCTGCGCCGCAAGGACGACATGGCCTCGATCGTCGGCCTGCTGTTCCTGTCGACCATCGCGATCGGCCTGCTGTATGGCGCCGGCCTGATGTGGAGCGAACACTCGCACATCGCCGTCGTCGAGTACTGGCGCTGGTGGGTGGTGCACCTGTGGGTCGAGGGCTTCTTCGAGGTGTTCGCCGTCGCCGTGATCAGCTTCCTGTTCGTGAAGCTGGGCCTGGTGCGCGCGCGCAACCGCCACCATCAACGTGCTGTTCGCGACCGTCGTGTTCCTGGCCGGCGGCGTGCTCGGCACGTTCCACCACCTGTACTGGGCGGGCACGCCTACCGCGGTGCTGGCGCTGGGCGCCACCTTCTCGGCGCTCGAGGTCGTGCCACTCGCGCTCGTCGGCCTCGAGGCGCACGAGACCTGGACGCACTGCCGCGCACAGCGGCTGGATGGAGCGCTACCGCTGGCCCATCCTGTTCTTCCTGGCGGTGTCGTTCTGGAACCTGGTGGGCGCGGGGCTGTTCGGATTCCTCATCAACACGCCGATCGCGCTGTACTTCATGCAGGGCCTGAACCTCACGCCGCTGCACGGCCACACGGCGCTGTTCGGCGTCTACGGCATGCTGGGCCTCGGCCTGATGCTGTTCTGCCTGCGCGGACTGCGTCCCGGCCAGCGCACTGGAACCCGGCGCTGCTGCGCGGCGCGTTCTGGTCGCTGAACATCGGCCTCGCGCTGATGGCGCTGCTCACGCTGCTGCCGCTCGGCGTACTGCAGCTGCGGCGGCCCTCGAGCACGGCTACTGGTATCGCGCGCTCCGCCGAGGATTCCTCGACCAGCGCATCGTGCACCTGCTGGTCTGGATGCGCGTGCCGGGTGACACGCTGTTCGCCATCGGCGCGGCCCTGCTGGGCCTGTTCGTGGCGCGGCTGTGGCTCCGGAAGCGAAGCGGCAAGGATTGATCGAGTTCTATCCGGAGAGTCCGGCTGGTCCACATCGCCAGCGTCATCGCCTCGGGCAGCCTGTTCGCGCTGCGCGGGTGCTTTGACGCTCGGCGGCCGTCGCCTGCGGCAACCATCGCGGCGCTGCGCTACCTCTCCTACACCATCGACACGGTGCTGCTGACCGCCGCACTGATGCTGATGACCGTGCTGAACGTGCATCCAGGCAACCAGCCATGGCTTGCCGTGAAACTCTCGCTGCTCGTGGTTTACGTCGTCCTGGGCAGCTTTGCGCTGAAGCGGGCGCGAACACCGCGAGCGCGGCTGGCCTGTTTCATTGCCGCGCTCGCCGTGTTCCTCTCGATCGTCACGATCGCCCGGACTCGCGATCCGCTGGGACCGCTCGCACCGGTGCTGCGCCCCGCCTGAGGGCGCCTCCCCGACCGCTGTCAGTTCGTCGTATAGCTCAATTCGGGAATCCGCCGGGACACGCTCGACTCCTCGAGGTGACCCAGTTGCGCGAGGCGCGCCTGAAACAGGGCGAACGCCGGAGCGCCCATGGTCTGCTGCAGCGCGTTGCCGGCATCGAGTGCCGCCAGGTTCGGATAGTCCACCCAGATGATCGTCAGCCCGGGCCTGCCCTGGGCAGAAGCGGCAACGCCCGCCCCGGAGATCCTTCCCGATGACTTCGCCTGTTTCCAGGCTGGCAGCAATGAGCTGCGCAGAAGATCCCGCAAGGCATCACCCTGCCCCGGGTTCGCCCGGAAGAACTGCGCAACACGGATCGACGCTTCCGGTCCGGACGGCACGACGAATTCGTTCAGGACGTTGGCGACGAAGCGATCCTCGCTGACCAGTGCGGCATTCCTCGCACTTGTTGATCGCGTCTATCTCCTTCTGGCTGAGGCCCGCACGGAGAAACGGGCCCTGGCCATCGAGCTCACCAAACTGTTCCAGCGACCGGACATGCACGAAAGAGGGTCGCTCGCCGAAAATGGTCTCGGAAACGCTGAAGACCCTGATGCCCGACTTCTTCAGCGCCGGAACCACGGAGTCCTGGTAAACCTTTCGCCACTCATCAGCCGAGCCCGGCTTGAGTTTGTTGATCGTCACCAGGTAACGGGTCGTGGTGGGCGCATCGGCCGCTGCGGCCATGCCCGGAAGCATCAAACTCATTGCGGCAATGACCATCAGTCTGCGGGACGTATTCATGACGAGATTCCTTCCTGATTGATTTTGTTTTGAACGGAAATGAAGCCCGCTGCAGAGGGACTGCAAGCGACAGCGGCATCGGACATCAGCAAGTTGAACCCTCTGCGGTTGCGGGCCGCCAGAGCAACGCTGTGTGAGGTCTTCAGGTAGCGAACCTGCGCCTCCTCTGCCGAAAACGGGACCTGGAAAGCAGGACCCCGAGCCCAGCTTATACGCTCGTGCCGGTGGCCTTCGCAATCAGCGCAGGAAGCAGTACGGCTAGCGGATCTTCCAGCTTGCCCCGATCACCGCCTGATCGAAGCGGGCGAACGTGTAGAGCTCGTCATTGTCCGCGCCGCCATCCAGGAACCGATAGCCTGCGTTGAGCGTCAGGCGTGGCGTGGCATCCCAGGCAACCTTCAGCGCCGCGTCGATCGCCCGGCCCTGCGGTGCCGCTAGGCCCTCAAAGTCCAGGATGCCCCGCCACCGGGGCGCGAACCTCCACTGTCCTTCGAGCGCGAGCAGCGGCACGACTCCGGTGTTGCTCTTGCTGCTCGACAGGTTGCCCTGCGTAAGGCGGATTTCCGCGTCACGGACGTTCAGCGTCGCACCCGCGTTCCACGTCCAGCGGGCGCTCTCGTGGAAGCGCCAGCGCCAGCTCACGCGCCAGGAATCGAAGCGGTACTTCGTGTCGATTGCGCCCGGGCTGAACGTGGACCCCTGGAACACGATGGGCGTAGCCGTGGTCCCGCTCTCATCGATGCGCAGCGGCGCATACAGGAACCGCAGTTGCTGTCGCTCCGTCAGCGGCCAGGCCAGCATCACGCGCCCACCGAAGAATGGGCCGGACCCGGAGATCTCATCCAGTGCAAAGCGCGTGTTGGGAGGCTCGTTCGAAATCTGCACGTCGTTGCGTTGCTGCCAGGCAGCGCCGAGTTCGAACGAAAGCTCCGGCGAATCGGCCGCGACCGCGCCCCGCGGAGCCCACCCCGCCACAAGGACAATCGATGCACAGACGGCGCACGGGCCGCATCCCTGCGGTCGGAAACGCTTCATGACGCGAACTCTAGCACGGCCGATGCGTGCGCCCGCCACGAGCGCAACAGTCACAGTTCGCCAAGGTTGCTTCCAGAAAGTACCATCCGATCGCTTGCAACCTGGAGCCCTGACCATGACCACCCCTCCCCTGCAGCCCCTGGTCTCTACCGACTGGCTCGCCGCGCATCTGGCGGACCCGGAGCTGCGCATCCTTGACTGCTCAGTCTCGCTGGTACCGGTCGATGGCGGGGTGCGGCCACAGAGCGGCCGCGCGGCCTGGGAGACGGGCCACATTCCCGGCAGTGGCTTTGCGGACCTGCTTGCTGACCTGTCGGATCGCGAGACTCACCTGCCGGTGATGATGCCGCCGGCAGCGCAGTTCGCGGCGGCGATGGGTCGCTATGGCGTCGGCCCGGGAACGCGTGTCGTGCTCTATGACAGCGGCAACCACACCTGGGCAACGCGCGTCTGGTGGATGTTGCGCGCGATGGGCTTCGATGACGCCGCCGTGCTGGATGGCGGCCTCAGGAAGTGGCAGGCGGAAGGTCGGCCGCTATCGACGGAGCCACCCCGATATGTTCCGGCACAGTTCGAGGCACGGCCGCGCCCGGCCATGTTCGTCGGCAAGCAGGACGTCGCGGCGGCACTGGGGCGCCCCGACCTGTGCCTGATCAACGCGCTGTCTGCCGACGAACACGCCGGCCGCGTCAGCCGCACCGCGCGTCCCGGTCGCATACCGGGCAGCGGCAATGTGCCTGCCGGCACGCTGGTCGATCCGGCCACGGGCGCCTACCTGCCGCTGCCGCAGCTTCGCACCCTGTTCGAGCAGCAGGGTGCCCTCTGTGGCCATCCGGTCGTCACCTACTGTGGCGGCGGCATCGCCGCAACCAGCGCGGCCTTCACGCTGGTGCGGCTCGGTGTGCCGCAGGTGGCCGTCTATGACGGCTCGCTCTCCGAGTGGAGCCAGGACCCGACGCTGCCGATGGAGACCGGCTGAGCCTGCCAGAGCCAGATTTCCCGGGAATCTGGCATAGCTCGCCATTCATCGTCGATTCCTCATCGATCCATCAGGCCTTCACGCAGCGAAGCCTCCAGGATCGCCCTGCCACGGGTGGTTTCCTCTGGAGGGACAGATCGATGAACAAGCTGCTTCACAAGGTGCTGCTGACAGGCCTGATCCTTCCGGTCCTGGTCCTGGCCCGGCCCGGGGACATCGACACCGGTGCAGGACCGCTTCCGGTGCTGCCCATCGTCCGGCCGGACGGCAGCCTGTACGAGATCGTCCCGGCCTCCAGCACGGGCATCCTGGCCAGCCGGCGCGTGGTGCTGTGGAACGCCCGGGCGACAGGTGAGGCGCTGGGGCAGTTCGATTTCACCAACCCGTTCGGGAACCAAGTCTGGAGGATCTACGACCCGGTGCTGCTGCTCGCGAATGGGGACCTGCTGATCCCGGCTGTCGGACCGATGGGCGGCAGCGTGCCCGGAGCGCTGGTCAGCCACGTGATGCGAGTGCGACCAGACGGGCTGCGCGACCCGGGCTTCGGCAACGGGGGGTCGTGTCGCTCGACGACCAGAGTCCCGAGGCGCCGCTGCGCACGCGACGCGTGATCGCCGGGCTGCGCGAACTGCCGGATGGCCGGATCCTGTTGCTGGAGTCGCTCTCGTCCTGCGATCTCTCATGCGTGATTTTGGAACCCTGGAAAGTCGCACGGATGGATGGGACTCTGCAACCAACGAACTCCTCCGTCGTTCGCCTGCTCGGGGACGGGCGATTGGATACCACCTTTGGCACCGACGGCCGCACGATGCTGTTCGGCATTTCAGAAAGGGTGATGTTCAAGGCACGCGCCGACGGCGGCGCGGCGATCGCTGATGTGAACGGGCTGCTGCAGGTGCTGGATGGCACCGGGGAGATGGCCAGGTCCCGGGAGTTTGACAGTTACACCCCTGCGGCACTTCAGCTGCCCGACGAGCGTCTGCTGGTCATCCAGCAAGGGAACGGGCGCGCCCACCTGCTGTTCACGCGTCTGCTGGCCGACCTGCAGCCGGATTCCTCATTCGGCACGCGAGGAGAGGTCGATTTCTCGCTGGGAACTCTCCTGGCGCCACGTATTGGTGCGGCCGCGTACGTGCGCGCGGCAGAGTTGTCCGAGGACGCGACCCACCTCTTCGTGGCCGTGGAATTGACTGCCTGGGACGCCCCTCCATTTGGGGTCGAGCCACAGTACAGGTGTACCGGCGTTGCCAGATTCCGGCTCGGACCACCTTTCGAGCTGGACGCTTCCTTCGGCAAGGGCGGGTTCACCTGTCTGACGCAGTTCTACAGCCACCCCTACATGGGAACGGCGCTGCTTCGCCAGCCTGATGGCGGGCTGCTCTACTCCGTACTGTCGGGCAGCGACTGGCCGGATTCCACACTGCGACTGTTCACGGACGACTCCACCAGTACCGGGCGGATTGAGGCCACGGCGAGTTACATGGGTGCCGATGAAGATTCGGGTACCGTCAAAGTCACGGTGAGCCGGCTGGCTGGCCGTGTCGGTGCGATTCACGCCGACTGGTCGACGCGCGACTGGAAAGATGGTGGGAACGCCGCATTGGCCGGGTTGGACTACACGGCCTCCAGCGGCCGGCTGAGTTGGGCGGACGGCGATGACGGCGAGCGGACGATATTCATCCCCATCCTTGATGACACTCTCCCTGAGGGCGGGACTTACTCGGGCTGGACTGAGTACTTCAATCTGAATCTTTCGATTCCCACGCCCTTCGGGCCACCCCGCATGCAGACGGTGGGCATCGGGATACGAGACAACGACCCGGCACCGGTGGCAACTTCTGGTCCTGGAGCTGCTTCGACGCTCCCGCCCCCTTCAAACCCTTCCGGCGGCGGCGGCTCGACCGGGCCACTGCTGCTGCTGGCCCTGGCGGGCACCCTGTGGCGCAGAATCGGATGGCGAATGACCGTCGCCGCCTGATCGAGGAAAACTGCGCTGCTGCAGCGGTATCTGTCCGTTATATTTCCCCACCCATCCGGAGATGTAACGTGACCGATACGCTGCCCGACCGCCTCTGCGTCGACCCCTCGAGCCGCTACTACGACGAGCAGCTGCTGGCCCGGAACATCGGCATCCGCTTCAATGGCGTGGAACGCACGAACGTCGAGGAGTACTGCGTCTCCGAAGGCTGGATCCGCACCGCCGTCGGCAAGACCCTCGATCGCCGCGGCAGGCCGCTGACAGTGCAGCTCAAGGGCAAGGTCGAGCCGTTCTTCAAGGAGTGAGTAACCACGCCATGAGAAGCGCAATCACGAGATGCCGGTGGGTGAGGTTCCTGCTGCTGGTCGCCAGTGCGACACTCCTGGCGCTGCCCGCCATCGCCGCTGGCAAGCGCGTGAAGCCGGGCGATCACATCCAGGAATGCCGCAACTGCCCCGAGCTGGTCGTGCTGCCTGCCGGCACCTTCATGATGGGTTCGCCGGCCAGCGAGCCCGAGCGTGATCCGGACGAGCCGCAGCATCGCGTCAACATCACCAGGGCCTTTGCCATTGCCACCACGGCGGTGACCTGGAACCAGTGGGAAGCCTGCGTGCGCGACAACTGGTGCGACGGCGCGGAAATCGATGAGGCGCTGCGAAGCAATCCGGATGGCACCCGCAATCGCGCACTACAAGGACCATGGCCGCGGCACCCGCCCGGCGGTCGGCATGAGCTGGTACGACGCGCAGCGATTCGTGGGCTGGCTCAACTGGAAGACCGGCAACGACGATGCCTACCGGCTGCCCTCCGAGGCCGAATGGGAATACGCGGCACGCGCCGGCACCACCACCGCGTATTTCCCTGGGGCGACACCATCGACTACAACCGCGGCAATTTCGGATTGCGCGGCCACGGCGTGCGCGGACCCTATGCCGAAGGGCAGGACCGATGGCTGGACGAGACGGCGCCCGTCGCGTCGTTTCCGCCCAATGCCTGGGGCCTGCACGACATGCACGGCAACATCTTCGAATGGACCCAGGACTGCTACGAGGCGGACATGGCGCATGCGCCCGTCGATGGCAGCCGCCAGCACCGAAGGCGACTGCTCGGTGCGCGTGTTCCGCAATGGCACCTTCACCAGCAACCCCTACATGCAGCGATCGGCACGGCGCGGCGCGCCGTATGCGGCCACGACGCGCGGCCGCAACTACCTGGGCTTCAGGGTGGCGAAGTCGCCATGAGCAGGCTGCTCGCGTTGGTGGTTGCGGCACTGCCCCTGACTGCGCCGCCGCGTCTCCGCCGGATTTCACCGGCGTCTGGGCACCGGTCGCCCCTGGTGTCGCGGCAATCGCACCGCGTCGGGCGCCTGGCCAGCCGCTGCCGCTGCGGCCGGAAGCAAAGCTGCGGCACGAGGCCTTCAACGGCTGGTAGCCGAGACCGGCGACACGCCGGGTGGCGTTTGTCTCGGGGCGGGCATTGCCGGCCGCGATGCTGGGCGGGGCGGCTATCCGATCGAGATCATCCAGCGGCCCGAGCAGATCACCATCATCTTCGAGCTGCATGGCGAAACCCGTCGCGTGTACTTCGGTGATCGCAACGTGCCCGAGCAGGACCGCGTGCCCGGCCGCATCGGCTACTCCAGCGGACGATGGGAAGGCGACGTGCTGGTGGTGGAGACCAACAACCTCGTGGAGCAGCTCGACCAGCGCACCACACCGCATTCCGGCGAGGCCACCATCGTGGAGCGCTACCGTCTCGATGGCACCGACAGCCAGGGACGGCAAATCCTGGTGGCCCAGGTGACGATGACGGACCCGACGTTCTATGCCGAGCCGCTCGTGCTCACGCGCCGGTGGACGCAGGTGCCGAATGGTCACCTGCTTCCCTACGAGTGCAACGAGGAAGTCTGGCGCGACCGCGTCGAGGGTCTGGCCGAGAAGGCCGGGGTAAAGCTGCCGTAAGGCACGCCTGATGATCGCCAGCAGTCCACCGCGCAGACGCACGGCCCTCATCACCGGCGGCACCGGCTTCATTGGCAGGCACCTCTGTCAACGGCTTAACGCACAGGGCTGGGACGTGATCGTCTGGCGACATCGGCAAGGGCTTCCCCCTGCCCTGCAGACCGTCCGTCGAGTAGACGCCGTGGTCAATCTGGCGGGCGCGCGAATCCTCGGCAAGCCCTGGACCAAAAGCCGACGCCGCGTGCTGCTGGAGAGCCGCCTGGGTACGACTGCCGCGCTGGTGCGGTGGCTCGCGCAGTGCGAGGAACGGCCGGAAGTACTCGTGAGCGCCAGCGCTGTCGGTTTCTATGGCGTGCGCGGAGAGGAGCCCGTGGACGAAGCCGCAGGGCCGCAGCAGATCTTTCAATCCGACCTGTGCCGCCGTTGGGAAGACGCTGTCTCAGAGGTTTCCGGGCTGGGTCTCCGGTGGGTGACGTTGCGCTTTGGCGTGGTGCTGGGGACCGATGGCGGAGCCCTTCCGGCACTGGTGCGCCCCGCGCGAATGGGACTGGCAGCGGTGATGGGGCACGGCCGCCAGGGTTTCCCGTGGATTCACATCGAGGACGCCAGTTGGCCTGATTCAATGGGCCATCGACCAGCGCGAGGTGCAGGGGCCCGTGAACGCCGTGGCCCCCGAGACCGTATCGCAGCGCCAGTTCCAGCAGGTGTTGAGCGAGGTGCTGGGACGGCGGCTCCTGCTGCGGGTACCGGCGTGGCCAATGCGAATCGCAATGGGAGAGATGGCCCAGCTGCTGCTCGACGGCCAGTACGTGGTGCCGGCACGGGCGCTGGAGGGCGGATTCCGGTTCAGCTTTCCCGGGTTGCGGGGCGCCCTCGAGAACCTGCTGACGCGCGGACAGATGTAGGAGCTGGACTACGCCACCTGGCCATCCGACGCCCTTCCATCTGCTTGCAGCGGGGATAAAATTCACATCGTGACCGCACGGGCGCGGATTTTCAGGTGCACACGATGACAAGTATTTTCGGGAACCGGAACTGGGCACTCGGAGTCGCCGCGACCGTACTGCTGTGCGCGTGCGGCACCAATCCCGTCACCGGCAAGCGCGAGACTGCAGTTGGTCTCCGAAGGCCAGGAAATCCAGATCGGCGCGCAGAACTATGCCCCCATGCGCCAGAGCGAAGGCGGCGACTACGGGTGCTGCCCGAGCTGACGGCCTACGTGAACGAGGTGGGCCAGAAGCTGGCGCGGCCGGTGTCCGATCGCAAGCTGCCTTACGAATTCACCGTGCTCAACAGCTCGGTGCCGAATGCCTGGGCGCTGCCGGGCGGCAAGATCGCCATCAACCGCGGCCTGCTCGACCGAACTCAAGAACGAAGCCGAACTGGCGGCGGTGCTGGGTCACGAGATCGTGCACGCGGCCGCGCGGCATGGTGCGCAAGTCGCAGGAGCGGGGCATCCTGCTGCAGGGCGGGCTGGTGGCCGCGCAGATCGGCGCGGCGATGGGCGGCATCGACGACCAGGCTGCGGCAGTCTGGTGCTGGCCGGCGCAGGGGTGGGTGCGCAGCTCATCACCACCCGCTACGGGCGCGAGGCGGAACTGGAGAGCGATCTCTACGGCACGCGGCTACATGAAGGCCGCCGGCTACGACCCGCGCGCCGCCATCACCCTGCAGGAGACCTTCCTGCGGCTGTCCGAAGGCCGGCAGCAGAACTGGCTGGACGGGCTGTTCGCCTCGCATCCGCCTTCGGCAGAACGAGTGGCGACGCAACCGCGAGACCGTCGCGAAGCTCGGGCGCGGGTGGCGAGATCTGGGCGTGGAGCGCTATGCCGCGCGTCTCGCACCCCTGCTGCAGATGAAGCCCGGCCTACGACAAGTACGATCAGGCGCTGGCGCGCCATGCAGAAGAAGGACGTGGCCGGCGCGCGCAAACGCTGGCTGCGGAGGCCGCGCGGCTGGTGCCGCGCGAAGGGCGTTTCCACCAGCTGCTGGGCGACATCGCGCTGAACGAGAAGCGCAACCAGGAATCCCTGCCGCACTACCAGCGCGCCATGGACCTGAACCCGGACTATTTCGGCTCATGGCTGGGCGCCGGCGTGGCGCAGTACCGGCTGGGCAACCGCACCGAGGCCGCGCCAGTGGCTCACGCGCAGCATGGAGCTGCTGCCCACGGCGCCGGCGGCGCTGTTTCTCGGCAACATGGCGCGCGACCGCGGGCGATGCGCCGGGAGCGCTGAAGCTCTACCAGAAGGCCGCCTCGTCGCAGAGCAGCATCGGCCAGGAAGCGACGCGTGAAGCCGTGCTGATCGACCTGCCCCGCAATCCCGGCAACTATGTGGCGGCCGCAGTGCGGGCTGGCACCGATGGCAAGCCGCTGCTGGTGGTGCAGAACAAGTCGCCGGTGCCACTGGGATCCATTTCGGTGACGCCGGTCCTCGTGAACTCCGCAGGCCAGATCGTGCAGCAGGCTCGCGCCGTGGTTATCCGCGGTCCGGTAGGACCGGGAGAGCAGGTGCGCGGCAGACGCGGGACTCGCGGGCCTGACAACCGAGCAGCTTCAGGCGGTGCGATTCCGGATCGCGCCGCGCGCGTCGCGCAGTAACAGGAATCAATCGGGGGTCCTACGGGGTGCCCACGACCTGCACCGGGACCGTCGAGCCGGTAACGCCCGGTCCGACCCCCAATTGGAAGCTGGCATTCGCGCCCCAGCACCAATCTGGCTACCACTTCGCCCGCAGCTGTGAAGTGATGCCGGATTGCAGGTCACTGAAATCAGCCCGCCCGAAACCGCCACGGGTACATTTGTGGAAGCGGTATTGCCGGTGCCCAGTTCGCCATTGTTGCCGCCACCCCAGCACCAGGCAGCACCGGCGGCGGTGCGACCACAGGCGAAGTCGCGCCCAATCGACAGCTGCACGAAGGGCGGTGCACCAACCACTTGGGATGGCACATTGCGACTTTCACCGAATACACCGCCAACCCCGGCGAGCGCCTCTCCCCAGCACCAGGCACTGCCGTCAGCCTTGAGGCCGCAAGTCCGGTGGACCCCTACCGTCAGGTCGGCAAAGACATGACCACCACTCACCTGTTGCGGAACCCGATTGTTGCCGGCGGCGCCGCGCCCAAGCTCCCCGGATACATCGCGTCCCCAGCACCAGACTTCGCCGCTGCCGGTGCGCGCGCAGGAGAAGCTTTCACCCACATCGATCTCGACCACCGGGGGCAATCCGGCGACCTGGACTGGAGAAATACGATCGACGACGGTGCCATCGCCAAGACCGCCAAAGATGTTGCGACCCCAGCACCACGCGCTGCCATTGGCCTCGAGCCCGCAGGTGGACTCGCCGCCAAACGAAACGTCGATCGCGGTAAAAACCTTCAGCGTATTCACGACCGCCGGGTAGGTGTGGTCGTTGGTGGTCGCGCCATCACCGATGGCACCGTAGCGAACCCAGTCCCCAGCAGAACGGAAACCCGGAGAAGCTCAGACCGCAGCTGTGTGAGTAGCCGAGCGACAGGATCGCCATCGCCGGATTGTGCGCGACGGGCGTTGGAGTGGCGATATTTGTGGTGATGCCGTTGCCGATCTGGAGCTCCACTGCCCTGCCCCAGCACGCGCGCGTGCCATTGCGAGTGAAGCAGTTGGTATTGGGGCCGACGACCAGGCCATGAGCCAGGGTAGGGGCCAACACCACGGAGACCTGCGCAGAACTGCTCTTGCCCTCGCTGGTCGCCGTGATCATCGTGGTGCCGGCGCCCACACCCGTCACGACTCCACCGTTGACGGTCGCTACGGCCGGATCTGCGCTGCTCCAGACGATGCTCCGGCCAGCGAGCGGCAGGTGCGCGGCATCGAAGACCGTAGCCGTAAAGGCCTGGGTCAGTCCCACCTCGATGGAAGCGCTCGCCGGCAAGACCACCACGGCATCCACGGGAACCGTGGTCACCGTGACTGTCACCTGGGCCACCTTGCCTTCACTGACGACGCCGATTGTTGTCATGCCAACGCCTACGGCCGTCACCACGCCATTGGATACCGTGGCCACCGACGGCATCGAGCTGCTCCAGGTGATCACCTTCCCCACGAGCGAGCCGCCGCTCGCGTCCCTCGGTGTGGCGGTGATGATGCCGGTAGCGCCCACCAGCAGCGTGAGCGTGGAAGGTGACACCCCGATTGACTCGATGTTACTTGCGGGTGGCGGGGGTGTCGGCAGCGCAGACGGTGGAGAGGCAGGCCCACCAATGCCACCCCAGTTGCAGCCCGATATCCCGAGAAGCACCAGCAGCGGCAGCAAGCGTGCGAGCGCAACCATGTGGAGACCTCCATGGCCATGAACCGGGGGCGCTCAAGGTCACTCAAGTCTACTTGTGCAACCCAGCACCGCAGAGTGTACGCCTGCGCGCGGCGTGTGTTCAAAACCGGCG